>NZ_CP030771.1:6880000-8080000 GCF_006088715.1 Streptomyces sp. YIM 121038 | reverse complement strand
CGAGCAGTTCCTCGCGGTCCCGGCCGAGCACCACGCCGCGGTGCTCGAAGCGGGAGCGGGTCGTGGCGAGGGACAGGCCGACGTCCGCGGGCGCGGCGCCGAAGTCCGCCCGCAGCCGGGTCAGGAGCCGCTCCGCCTGCTCGCGCAGGGCCTGCGGGGACTTGGCCGACAGGGCGAGGGGCAGCACGGACGTGGGCGCGACACCGCCGTCCGCCGTGGGCTCCGGCTCACCGGCCGGCGCCTGCTCGACGATGACGTGGGCGTTGGTGCCGCTCACGCCGAACGCGGAGACGCCCGCGCGGCGGGGCGTGCCGTCGCCGTGCTCGGGCCAGTCGCGGGCGCCGGTGAGGAGCTCGACCGCGCCCGCCGACCAGTCCACCTCGGTGGTGGGGGCGTCCACGTGCAGCGTCTTGGGCAGGACGCCGTGGCGCATGGCCATGACCATCTTCATGACACCGGCGACACCGGCGGCGGCCTGCGTGTGCCCGATGTTCGACTTGATGGAGCCGAGCCACAGCGGCTCGGCCGTCGCGCGCTCCTGGCCGTACGTGGCGAGCAGCGCCTGCGCCTCGATGGGGTCGCCCAGCGTGGTGCCGGTGCCGTGGGCCTCGACGGCGTCGACGTCGCCCGGCTTCAGGCCCGCGTTGGCGAGGGCCGCGCGGATGACGCGGCGCTGCGAGGGGCCGTTGGGGGCGGTCAGGCCGTTGGAGGCGCCGTCCTGGTTGACGGCGGAGCCCCGGACGACCGCGAGGACCTTGTGGCCGTTGCGGCGCGCGTCGGACAGGCGCTCGACCAGGAGGAGGCCGACGCCCTCGCCCCAGCCGGTGCCGTCCGCCGCCTCGGCGAACGCCTTGCAGCGGCCGTCGGTGGCCAGGCCGCGCTGGCGGCTGAACTCGATGAACGTGCCGGGGGTCGACATCACCGAGACGCCGCCCGCGAGGGCCATCGTGCACTCGCCCTGGCGCAGCGCCTGCGCGGCCAGGTGCAGGGCGACCAGGGAGGACGAGCAGGCCGTGTCGACCGTGACCGCGGGGCCCTCCAGGCCGAAGGTGTACGAGATGCGGCCGGAGGCGACGCTCGCGGCGTTGCCGATGCCGAGGTAGCCCTCGACCTCGTCGGGCACGTGGTCGACGCCCGCGGTGTAGTCCTGGCCGTTGGTGCCCGCGAACACGCCGATCTGGCTGCCGCCGAGCCCGGCCGGGTCGATCCCGGCGCGCTCGAAGGCCTCCCACGCCGTCTCCAGGAGGAGCCGCTGCTGCGGGTCCATGGCGAGCGCCTCGCGCGGGTTGACGCCGAAGAACTTGGCGTCGAACTGTCCGGCGTCGTAGAGGAATCCGCCCTGGCGGACGTACGAGGTGCCGGCCTGGTCGGCGTCCGCGTCGTACAGCGCGCCGGTGTCCCAGCCCCGGTCGGCGGGGAACTCCGCGATCGCGTCGACGCCGTCGGCGACCAGCCGCCACAGGTCCTCGGGGCTGCGGACGCCGCCGGGGAAGCGGCAGCTCATGCCGACGATGGCGAGGGGTTCGTCGGTGGCCGTGCCGCCGGTGACGGGGGCGGGCAGGGCGGTCGCGGTCTCGTCGCCGAGCAGCTCGGTGCGCAGGTGGGCGGCGAGCGCGGCGGGTGTGGGGTAGTCGAAGACCAGCGTGGTGGGCAGCTTGAGGCCGGTGGCCGCGCCGATGAGGTTGCGCAGTTCGACCGCCGTGAGGGAGTCGAAGCCCAGCTCGCGGAAGGCGCGGTTGACCTGGATGTCGTCCACGCTCGGATAGCCCAGGACGTCGGCGGCCCGCCGGCGCACCAGGTCGAGGACGGCGGCTTCGCGGTCCTCGGGGGCGAGGGCGGCGAGTTGGTCGGCGAGCGCGTTCGCGGGGGCGGCGCCCGTCGCCGTGCCCGGGGCGCCGGTGGGCTCGGCGGGCGGTGTGAGGGCCGCGCGCGCCTCCGGGACGTCCGCGAAGAGGCGGCTGGGCCGCGTCGCGGTGAAGCCGGGCGCGTACTGCGCCCAGTCGATGTCCACGACGGAGGTGAGCGTCTGGTCGTGGCTCAGCGCCTGGTGCAGGGCGGCGATCGCGAGGTCGGGGTCCATGGGCGGCATCACGCCGTGCTTGAGGCGTTCGGCGGCAGCGCCCTCGGCGGCCATGCCGGTGCCGCCCCAGGGGCCCCAGGCGACGGACGTCGCGGCCCGCCCGGCGGCGCGTCGGGTCTCGGCGAGGGCGTCCAGGGCGGCGTTGGCGGCGGCGTACGTGCCCTGGCCCGAGCCGCCGACGACACCGGCGAACGACGCGAAGAGCACGAACGCCGACAGGTCGAGGTGGGACGTCAGCTCGTCCAGGTGGCGGGCCGACTCCACCTTCGCCCGGAAGACGCCCGCGACGCGGTCCTCGGTGAGGCCGTCGAGGACGCCGTCGTCGAGGACGCCCGCGGTGTGGAACACGCCGGTCAGCGGCGTGCCCTCCGGGATCTGCGCGAGGAGCCGCGCCAGCGCGTCCCGGTCGGCGGCGTCGCAGGCGGCGACGGTGACGGCCGTGCCCAGGCCCTCCAGTTCCGCCTTCAGTTCGGCGGCGCCGGGCGCGTCGGGGCCGCGTCGGCTCGTCAGGACGAGGTGTTCGGCGCCCTCACGGGCCAGCCAGCGGGCCACGTGCGCGCCGAGCGCACCGGTGCCGCCGGTGATCAGGGCGGTGCCGCGCGGCGTCCACGCGGTCCCCGCCGCCTCGCCCAGGGAGGCCCGCACGAGGCGGCGGACGAGCACGCCGGAGCCGCGCACGGCGACCTGGTCCTCGCCCTCCAGGGCGCCGAGGGCCTGGGTGAGTCCGGTGACGGCACCGGCGTCGGCGGCCTCGGGCAGGTCGACGAGTCCGCCCCAGGTCTGCGGGTACTCCAGCGCGGCCACGCGGCCGAGCCCCCACACGGCGGCCTGCGCCGGGTCGGCGGGGGCCTCGGCGGGCGTGGTCGACACCGCGCCGCGGGTCGCGGCCCAGACGGTGGCGGTGCTGCCCGCGTCGCCGAGGGCCTGGAGGAGCACGGCCGTGCGCAGCGCGGCGAGCGGCGTCTCCCCGGTGGTGCCGGGCCGCTCGGGCCCGGTCAGGGCGAGGAGCGACAGGACGCCGTTCCACTGGTCCGCCTCCTGCTGCCGCAGCAGTGCGGTGGCGGCGGCGCGGTCCGTGCTCGCGCCCTCCGGTACGCGCACCACGACGACGCGGGTGCCGCCCGCGGCGAGGGCGCGCTCGGCGGCGGCGCTCCAGGGCTGGTCGGCGAGGGCGTCGGGGACGAGCAGCGCCCAGGTGCCGGTCAGCGCGGGGCCGTACGTGGAGGCCTGCGGCGGCAGCGGGTTCCAGGTGACGCGGTAGCGCCAGGAGTCGAGCGCGGAGCTGGTGCGCTGCTTGCGCCGCCAGGCCGTCAGGGCGGGCAGCACGTCGCTGAGCGGCGCGTCGTCCGGCACGTCGAGGGCGCCGGTGAGCTCGCCGAGGTCCTCGTGCTCCACGGCCTCCCAGAAGCGCGCCTCGGCGCTGTCGGCGGGGGCCGTGCCCGCGGTCTGCCCCGGGGCGGCGGGGGCGGCCGTGTCCAGCCAGTAACTCTGGTGCTGGAAGGCGTACGTGGGCAGCGCGACGCGGCGGCGCGCGCCGAGGGGCGCGTACCGCGGGGTCCAGTCGACGGTGGTGCCGCGCACGTGCAGGCGGGCGAGCGCGGTCAGGAAGGTGTCGGGCTCGGGCCGGTCGCGGCGCAGCGCCGGGACGAGTCCGGCCTGGGCCTCGGGGCCGGTGAGGGTGTCGTGGGCCATCGCGGTGAGGATCGCGTCGGGGCCCAGTTCGAGGAGGGTGGTCGCGCCGAAGCCGGTGAGGGCGCCGAGGCCGTCGTGGAAGCGGACCGCCTCGCGCACGTGCCGCACCCAGTACTCGGGGTCCTTCAGCTCGTCCGCGGCGGCGAGGGCTCCGGTGACGTTGGAGACGACGGGCAGCGTCGGGTCCTGGTACGTCAGTCCCCGCGCGACCTGCCGGAACTCGTCGAGCATGGGGGTCATCAGGGGCGAGTGGAAGGCGTGGCTGACCTTGAGCCAGCGGGTCTTGCGGCCGTCGGCGCGCAGCTGTGCCGCGAGGTCCTCCAGGATGCCGCGGTCGCCGGAGAGCACCACCTGGGCGGGGCCGTTGACGGCGGCGAGGCCCGCCCACTCGGCGACCTCCTCCAGGAGCGGGGCGACGTCGGCCTCCGCGGCCTGGACGGCGAGCATGGCGCCGCCGCGGGGCAGGGCCTGCATCAGCCGGCCGCGCGCGGCGACCAGCCGGGCCGCGTCCTCCAAGGACCACAGACCGGCCACGTGGGCGGCGGCCAGCTCGCCGATCGAGTGGCCGCCGACGACCTCGGGGCGCACGCCGAAGGACTCGGCGAGCCGGAAGAGCGCCACCTCGACGGCGAAGAGGGCGGGCTGTGTGTAACCGGTCTGCTCCAGGAGGTCGGCGTCCGTACCGAACATGACGCTCTGGAGCGGACGTTCCAGCCACGGGTCCAGATGGGAGCACGCCTCGTCGAGCGCGGCCGCGAAGACGGGGAAGGCCTCGTACAGCTCGCGGCCCATGCCGGTCCGCTGGCTGCCCTGGCCGGTGAAGACGACGCCGAGGCGGCCCTCGGCGACCGAGCCGGTCACCGTGCCGGGGGCGGCGGGCCCTTCGGCGGCGAGGGACTCCAGGGCGGTGAGGAGCCGGTCGCGGTCCTCGCCGATGAGCACGGCCCGGTGCTCGAAGGCGGAGCGGCCGGTGGCGAGGGACCAGCCGAGGTCGGCGCGCGCGTCGGCGTCGGCGGCGAGGGCGGGGTCGTCGAGGAGCCGCTCGCGCAGCCGGGCGGCCTGGGCGCGCAGGGCCTTCGCGGTGCGGCCGGACAGCGGCCAGACCGTGGGGCCGACGGCGGGGCGCACGTCCGGGGCGCCGTCCGTCGGGGCGGTGGCCGCGTCGGTGTCCGCTCCGGCGGCCGGGGCGGGGCCTTCGTCGGGCCGACCCTGCGGCTCGGCGGCGGGGGCCTCCTCGATGATCACGTGGGCGTTGGTGCCGCTGACGCCGAAGGAGGAGACGCCCGCGCGGCGCGGCGCGTCCTCCTGCTCCGGCCACGCACGGCGCTCGGTGAGCAGTTCGACGGCGCCCGCGGACCAGTCCACGTGGCTGCTCGGCCGGTCCACGTGCAGCGTCTGCGGCAGCACCCCGTCGCGCAGGGCCATGACCATCTTGATGACGCCTGCCGCGCCCGCGGCGGCCTGGGTGTGCCCGATGTTCGACTTGACGGAGCCGAGCCACAGCGGCCGGGTGCGCGGCCGCCCCTGCCCGTACGTGGCGAGCAGGGCCTGCGCCTCGATGGGGTCGCCGAGGGTGGTGCCGGTGCCGTGGGCCTCGACCGCGTCCACGTCGGCCGCCGTGAGGCGGGCGTTGGCGAGGGCGGCGCGGATCACGCGCTGCTGGGCGGGCCCGTTGGGGGCGGTGAGGCCGTTGCTGGCGCCGTCCTGGTTGACGGCGGAGCCCCGGAGCACCGCGAGGACCTCGTGGCCGTTGCGCCGCGCGTCCGACAGGCGCTCCAGGAGCAGCAGGCCGACGCCCTCGCCCCAGCCGGTGCCGTCCGCCGCCTCCGCGAAGGCCTTGCAGCGGCCGTCCTCGGCCATGCCGCGCTGGCGGCTGAACTCCACGAACGCGGTGGGCGTCGACATCAGGGACACGCCGCCCGCGAGGGCGAGACCGCACTCGCCCTGGCGCAGCGCCTGCGCGGCCAGGTGCAGCGCGACGAGCGACGACGAGCAGGCCGTGTCGACGGTGACCGCGGGGCCCTCCAGGCCCAGGGTGTAGGAGAGGCGGCCGGAGACGACGGCCGCGGTGTTGCCGGTGCCCGAGTAGCCCTCGACGCTGTCGGCGGCCTCGGCGACGACGGCCGTGTAGTCCTGGCCGTTGGTGCCGGTGAACACGCCGGTGCGGCTGCCGCGCAGGCTCTGCGGGTCGATGCCCGCGCGCTCGACGGCCTCCCACGCGGTCTCCAGGAGCAGCCGCTGCTGCGGGTCCATGGCGCGCGCCTCGCGCGGCGAGATCCCGAAGAAGCCCGCGTCGAACGCGTCGGCGTCGTACACGAAGGCGCCCTCGCGGGTGTACGTGGTGCCCTGGTGGTCGGGGTCGGGGTGGTAGAGCCCGGCCACGTCCCAGCCGCGGTTGCCGGGGAACGCGGACACGGTGTCCACACCGTCCCGCACCAGCTCCCACAGCGCTTCGGGAGTGCTCGCGCCGCCGGGGAAGCGGCAGCTCATCGCGATGATCGCGACCGGCTCCGCGTCCTTCGACTCGAGTTCGCGCACTCTCCGACGAGTCGTGTGCAGATCCGCCGTCACCTGCTTGAGAAGGCGGCGGATTTTGTCGTCGTTCACCATCTGGCCTAGCTCCTAGAGACAAGGGGGGAGAGTGCGGTGCGCCGCCCCCGCGCCGGGGCGGGGGCGGCACATCAGGGGATTGCGGGGCGCCGCGTCAGGGGAAGGCGGGGCGGCACATCAGGAGATCCCGAACTCCTTGCTGATGAAGTCGAACATCTCGTCGTCGGACGCGGACTCCAGCTCCTCCGCGACCTGCGCGTCCTCGTCGTCGTCCGCGCCACGGGTGCACCGGTCGAGCAGCACCCGCAGCCGCTCGGCGATCGTGGCCAGCTCGTCGTCGGACGGCGCGCTCTCGGCGAGCCCCAGCTCCAGCGTGTCGAGCTGGGACAGGAGCGCCGCCGACTCGCCGTCGCCCGGGGCCAGTTCGGCCTTGAGGTAGGCGGCGAGCGCCACGGGCGTGGGGTGGTCGAAGACGAGGGTGGTGGGCAGCGGCAGGCCGGTGGCCGTGCCGAGCGCGTTGCGCAGTTCGACGGCGGTGAGGGAGTCGAAGCCGAGCTCCCGGAAGGCCCGGCCGGGTTCGACCCGCTCCGGCCCCGGGTAGCCGAGGACGTCCGCCGCGTGCGTGCGGACCAGGTCCTCCAGGAGGCGGTCCCGCTCGGGCCCGGAGAGCGCCGCGAGCTGCCGCGCCAGGTCGGGTTCCGTGCCGTCGGCCGCCCCGCCGTCCGTGCGGGCCGTGCGCTCCTGGAGGGCGCGGGCCTCGGGCAGGTCGGCGAAGAGCGGGTTGGGCGCGAGCGCCGGGCCGCCTGCCAGGTACTGCTCCCAGTCGACGTCGGCGATGACCGTGACGGCCGGGTCCTGGCCGAGGGCCCCGCCGAGCGCGGCGACCGCGAGCTCCGGCTCCATGGGCGGCACGGCGCCGCCCCGTGCCCGGTCGGCGGCCATGCCGCCGCCGCCCCACGCGCCCCAGGCGACGGAGGTCGCGGGGAGGCCGCGCGCCCTGCGGTGCTCGGCGAGCGCGTCGAGCGCGGCGTTGGCGGCGGCGTAACTCCCCTGTCCGGTGCCGCCGGAGAGCCCGGCGAAGGACGAGAAGAGCACGAACGCCGACAGGTCGAGGCCGGACGTCAGCTCGTCCAGGTGGCGGGCCGACTCCACCTTCGCCCGGAAGACGGTGGCGATCCGCTCCGCCGTCACTCCGTCGAGCACGCCGTCGTCCAGGACGCCCGCCGTGTGGAAGACGGCGGTCAGCGGGGCGGCGTCGGGAATCGCGTCGAGCAGGCCCGCCAGCGCGTCGCGGTCAGCCACGTCGCAGGCGGCGATCGTGACCTCGGCACCCAACTCCTCAAGTTCCGCCCGGAGTTCGGCGGCTCCCGGGGCGTCCGCGCCCCGGCGGCTGGTCAGGACGAGGTGCCGGGCGCCCTGTTCGGCGAGCCAGCGCGCGACGTGGCCGCCGATGGCACCCGTGCCACCGGTCACCAGGACGGTGCCGTCCGGCGTCCACTGCCCCGCCGTGGCGGTGTCGAGCGGCGCCCGCTCCAGGCGGCGCGCGAACACCCCGGAGCCGCGCACGGCCACCTGGTCCTCACCGGTCCAGGCGCCGCCGACGACACCGGCGAGCCCGGCGGTGGCCCGCGCGTCGGCCGTCTCCGGCAGGTCGACCAGGCCGCCCCACAGCCGCGGGTACTCCACGGCCACCACGCGGCCCAGGCCCCACAGGGCCGCCTGCGCGTGCCGGGGCGCGGGGTCCGCGCCGCCGACGGTCAGCGCGGACCGGCTGGCGAGCCAGAGCGGGGCGCCCAGGTCCGCGGCGTGCAGGGCCCGCACCAGGGTCACGGTCGCCGCGAGCCCGCGGCTGACTCCGCCGCGCACGGCGTGCGGCTCCTCGTCCGCGGCCAGCAGCGAGAGCACGCCGGACAGCGCGCCGTCGCCGGCCGCCGCCTCCTTGCGCAGCCGCTCCGCGAGTTCGTCGCGGCCGGCCCCTTCGGCGTCCGGTACGACCACCGTGCGCACCTCGGCGCCGAGTCCGCCGAGCGCGTTCCCGACCGAGGCCGCCCAGTCGGCGACGTCCGCGCCGCCGTCCGGCACGACGAGCAGCCACGTGCCGTCGAGCCGCGCGGCGGGCGCGTGGCCCAGCGGCTTCCAGGCCACGCGGTAGCGCAGGGCGTCCAGTGTCGACGCCGTACGCCGCTGCCGCCGCCACGACGACAGGACCGGAAGCACCTCCCCCAGTGCACCGCCGTCGGCACCGCCGCCCAGCTCGGCGCTCAGCGACTCCAGGTCCTCGGCCTCCACGGCCTCCCAGAACCGGGCCTCCACCTCGTCGGCGGCGACCCCGCCGGTACGGGTGGCGGCGGGGCCCGACGTCAGCCAGTAGCGGTCGTGCTGGAAGGCGTAGGTCGGCAGCTCGACGCGGCGCCGCGTCTCGACCGGGGCGTACAGCGGCGCCCAGTCGACCTCGACTCCGCGTACGTGCAGCTGCGCCAGGGCGGCGAGGAACGCGTCGGTCTCGGGGCGGTCCTTCCGCAACGCGCCGACCAGGCCCGTCTGCGCGGCCGGGTCCGTGAGCGTGTCGTGCGCCATCGCGGTGAGGACCGCGTCGGGGCCCAGTTCAAGGAGGGTCGAGACGCCCTGCCCCTGGAGAGCCTTCAGCCCGTCGTGGAAGCGGACGGCTTCGCGGATGTGGCGGACCCAGTACTCGGGGTCCTTCAGCTCAGCGGGCTCCGCCAGTTCACCGGTGAGGTTGGAGACGACGGGGAGAGTCGGCTCCTGGTACGTCAGCTTGGCCGCGACCTTGCGGAAGTCGTCGAGCGCCGGGTCCATGAGGGGCGAGTGGAAGGCGTGCGAGACCTTCAGCCACTTCACCTTCCGGCCCTGGTCGCGCAGGGCCTCTTCCAGGGCTTCGAGCACCGCGCGATCACCGGAAAGCACCAGCTGCGCGGGGCCGTTCACGGCCGCCACACCCACACGGTCCGACAGAAGCGGCAGCACGTCCGCTTCTGTGGCCTGCACGGCCAGCATGGCACCGCCCTCGGGCAGGGCCTGCATCAACCGGCCACGCGCAGTGACCAGTTGGGCGGCGTCTTCGAGGGACCACAGCCCGGCCACGTACGCGGCCGCCAGCTCACCAATGGAGTGACCGCCCACGATCTCCGGACGTACGCCGAAGGACTCCGCGAGGCGATACAGCGCGACCTCAACGGCGAACAGCGCGGGCTGGGCGTAACCCGTCTGCTCCAACAGGTCCGCGTCCGCACCGAACATCACACTCTGGAGCGAACGTTCTATCCACGGATCAACATGAGCGCACACCTCGTCCAGCGCGTCCGCGAACACCGGGAACGCCTCGTACAACTCACGGCCCATCCCGATCCGCTGGCTGCCCTGGCCGGTGAAGAGCACACCGAGGCGGCCCTCGACCACCGAGCCCGTGACGGCCCCGCGCCCGCCGGACGCCAGGGTTTCGAGGCCCGCCAGGAGTTCCTCCCTGCTCTGGCCCAGGACCACGGCCCGGTGCTCCAGCGGCGACCGGCCCGACAGGAGCGACCAGCCCAGGTCCACCGTGTCCAGGGCGCTGTCGTCCGTGATGTGGTCCCGGAGGCGCTCGGCCTGCGCCCGCAGGGCCTCCTCGCTGCGACCGGACACCAGCCACGGCACAGCCGTCACCGGCGCGACCGGCTCCACGACCTCCGCCGACTCCTCGACGGGCGCCTGCTCCACGATCACGTGGGCGTTGGTGCCGCTCACACCGAAGGACGACACACCCGCGCGACGCGGCACGTCCGCACGCCCGGCCCACTCCCGGGCCTCCGTGAGGAGTTCGACGGCACCCGCCGACCAGTCCACGTGCGTGCTCGGGCGGTCCACGTGCAGCGTCTGCGGCAGGACGCCCTCCCGCATGGCGAGGACCATCTTGATGACACCGGCGACGCCCGAAGCGGCCTGGGTGTGGCCGATGTTGGACTTGATGGAGCCCAGCCACAGCGGCCGCTCGGCCGGGCGCTCCTGGCCGTAGGTGGCAAGCAGCGCCTGCGCCTCGATCGGGTCACCGAGGGTGGTGCCCGTGCCGTGCGCCTCGACCGCGTCCACGTCACCGGCGGTCAGCCCGGCGTTGGCCAGGGCCGCACGGATCACCCGCTGCTGCGAGGGTCCGTTCGGGGCGGTCAGACCGTTGCTCGCACCGTCCTGGTTCACTGCGGAACCCTTGACCACCGCGAGGACCTCGTGGCCGTTGCGCCGCGCGTCCGACAGGCGCTCCAGGAGCAGCAGGCCCACGCCCTCGCCCCAGCCGGTGCCGTCCGCCGCCTCCGCGAACGGCTTGCAGCGGCCGTCGGCGGCCAGGCCCTGCTGCTTGCTGAACTCGTCGAAGGCGGTGGGCGTCGACATCACGGTGACGCCGCCCGCCAGGGCCATGTCGCACTCGCCCTGCCGCAGGGCCTGCGCGGCCAGATGCAGGGCCACGAGCGAGGACGAGCACGCCGTGTCGACCGTCACCGCCGGGCCTTCGAGCCCGAACGCGTACGACAGGCGGCCCGAGACCACCGCTCCGGCGCTGCCGGTGAGCAGGTAGCCCTCGACGCCCTCGGGCAGGTCCTGGACGCCCTCGCCGTAGCCCTGGTAGCCGGAGCCGATGAAGACGCCGGTCTGGTGGCCGCGCACGGAGGCGGGGGCGATGCCCGCGCGCTCGAACAGCTCCCACGAGGCCTCCAGGAGGAGGCGCTGCTGGGGATCGATGGAGAGGGCCTCGCGCGGCGAGATGCCGAAGAACGCGGCGTCGAACTCGGCGGCGTCGTAGAGGAATCCGCCCTCCGCGCGGTACGCCGCCGCGCCGGTGGTCTCCCAGCCGCGGTCGGCGGGGAACACCGAGATCGCGTCCGTGCCCTCGGACACGAGCCGCCACAGGGCGTCCGGGCTGGTGGCGCCGCCCGGGTAGCGGCAGCTCATCGACACGATGGCGATCGGGTCGTCGGCGGGGGCGGGCGCGACGGCCCGCGTCCCGGTGGTGCCCGGCGCGTCGCCGAGCGCCTCGCGGCGCAGCTGGGCGGCGAGCAGCCGGGCGTTGGGGTAGTCGAAGACGAGGGTCGTGGGCAGCTTGAGGCCGGTCGCGGCGGTGAGCCGGTTGCGGACCTCGACGGCCGTCAGGGAGTCGAAGCCCAGCTCGCGGAAGGCGCGGTCGGGCTCGACGGCCTCCGCGCCCGCGTAGCCGAGCACGGCCGCGGCGTGCGCCCGTACCAGGTCGAGGGCCACCCGCTCCCGCTCCGGCACCGGCAGGGCGGCGAGCCGCTCGGCCCACTCGGAGCCCGCGACCGCGTGCGTCCCGGCGGGCGCGGCGGCCGTCTCCGGCCCTTCGAGGGCGCGCCGCACCTCGGGCAGTTCGGCGAGGAACGGGCTGGGCCGCACGGACGTGAAGGCGGGCGCGAACCGCTCCCAGTCCACGTCCGCGACGGCCACGAACGTCTCGTCGTACGCCACCGCCTGGGCGAGCGCGGCGACCGCGAGCCCCGGCTCCATGGCCGTGACGCCGACGCGCCGCAGCGCTTCCTCGGCCTCGGCACCGGCCATGCCGCTGCCGCCGCCCCACAGGCCCCACGCCACGGAGGTGGCGGTCAGACCGCGGGCGCGGCGCCACTCGGCGAGGGCGTCGAGGTGGGCGTTGGCGGCCGCGTAGGCGCCCTGGCTGCCGCTGCCCCACACCCCGGCGTTGGAGGAGAACAGCACGAACGCGTCGAGCGAACCGGTGTCGAGGAGCTCGTCGAGGTGCGCGGCGCCCGCGACCTTCGCCTCCAGGACGGCGGCGACGTCCGCCGTGGTCATCGTGTGCAGCGGCTGCTCCTGACCGGCGCCCGCCGCGTGGAAGACGGAGCGCAGGGTGCGCCCGTCCGCCGCCAGCTCGTCGAGGAGCCCCGCGACCGCGTCCCAGTCGGCCACGTCGCAGGCCGCGACGGTGACGTCGGCGCCCAGCTCCTCCAGCTCGGCCTTCAGTTCGGGCGCGCCCGGCGCCTGGAGGCCGCGGCGGCTCGTCAGGACGAGGTGCTCGACGCCCTCGCGGGCCAGCCAGCGCGCCACGTGCCCGCCGATCGCGCCGGTGCCGCCGGTGATCAGGGCGGTGCCGCGCGGCGACCACTGGGGCTCCGCGCCCCGGTCCTCGGGCAGCGGGGCGTGCGCGAAGCGGCGCACGAAGACGCCCGTGTTCCGCACCGCGAGCTGGTCCTCGCCGCCGGGCCCCGTGAGGGCGGCGGCGAAGCGCGCGCCCGTACGGGTGTCGTACGACGGCGGCAGGTCGACCAGACCGCCCCAGCGGTCCGGGTGTTCCAGGGCCACGACCCGGCCGAGACCCCACAGCTGCGCCTGGTCGGGGCTGACGGCCCGGTCGCCGCGGCCGGTGGCGACGGCGCCGTGCGACACCGTCCAGAGGCGCGCGCCGATCCCGGCGTCACCGAGGGCCTGCACCAGCGCGACGGTCCCCGCGAGCCCGGCGAACACGGCCTCGTGCCCGTCGACGACGGTCTCGTCGAGACCGAGGAGCGAGACCACACCGGCGAGGTCCCCACCGGCGAGGTCCCCACCGGGGAGGTCCCCACCGGGGAGGTCCCCGCCAGGGAGGTCCCCACCGGGGAGGTCACGCAGCCGCTCGGCCAGCGCCTCACGCGTCACCTGGTCGGAGGTGAGCCACAGTTCGGCCACCTCCGCACCGGCCCGCGTCAGGGCCGCGACGGAGCCCGCGGCCCACGGGTGGTTCGCGGCGTTCTCGGGCAGCACCACCAGCCACCGGCCGGTGAGCCCGGACGCAGGCAGGGCGCTGTTCGCCAGCGGCTTCCAGGTCACGCGGTAGCGCAAGGCGTCCAGGGCCGACCGCTCGCGGCGCTGCCGCCGCCACGACGACAGGGCGGGCAGAACGGAGCCGAGCCCCGCGGCCGAGTCCTCCGCGATCTCCAGCTCGGCCGTCAGCTCCGCCAGGTCCTCGCGCTCCACGGCCTCCCAGAAGCGCGCCTCGACCTCGTCCACGGCGAGTACGGGCGCCGCGCCGGGCGCCTCGTCCTCGGTCAGCCAGTAGTGCTGGCGCTGGAAGGCGTACGTGGGCAGGTCGACGACGGTCCCGGCGCCCGGGTAGAACGCCTTCCAGTCCAGCTCGGCACCGCGCGCGTGCGCCTCGGCGACCGAGGCGAGCAGCCGTACCGCCCCGCCTTCGTCGCGCCGCAGCGACCCGAGAGCGACGGCCGCCCCTTCGCGCCCGGCGGCCTCGATGGTGGCCTGCACGGGGACCGTGAGCACCGGGTGGGGGCTCATCTCCAGGAACAGGCCGTGGCCCTCGGCCAGGAGACCGCGCGTGGCGTGCTCGAACAGGACCGTCTGACGCAGGTTCCGGTACCAATAGCCCGCGTCCATCGGCGTCGCGTCCAGCCACGAACCGGTCAGCGTCGAGAACACCGGAACCTCAGCGGC
This sequence comes from Streptomyces sp. YIM 121038, assembly GCF_006088715.1. Lineage (NCBI taxonomy): Bacteria > Bacillati > Actinomycetota > Actinomycetes > Kitasatosporales > Streptomycetaceae > Streptomyces > Streptomyces sp. YIM 121038. The sequence continues at coordinate 8,066,241 of NZ_CP030771.1, read as the reverse complement.
CTGCGGACTCACACCCTCAAGCGCCTCCAGGATCTGCACCTCGATCTCCTCGACGTACGAGGAGTGCGACGCGTAGTCCACCGGAATCGTACGGGCACGCACATCGCGGGCCACGCACTGCGCGACCAGCTCCTCCAACGCCTCCGGCTCACCCGAGACGACCACCTGAGCCGGGCCGTTGACAGCCGCGACCTCGATCCGGCCCTCCCAACCCGCGATCACCTCACGGACCTCGGCCTCGGGCAGCGGCACGGACACCATGCCGCCCTTACCCGACAGCTCACGAATCGCCAAGCTCCGCAGCGCCACCACACGAGCCGCATCCCGCAGGGACAGCGCACCCGCGACGCACGCGGCCGCGATCTCACCCTGACTGTGACCGACGACAGCGGCAGGCTTCACTCCGGCCGCCTGCCACACAGCAGCCAACGACACCATCACCGCGAACAACACCGGCTGAACCACATCCACCCGGTCGAACCGGTCGCCGCCCAGCTCCTCCAGCAGATCCCACTCCACGAACTCACCGAGCGCGTCCGCGCACTCCCGCATCCGCTCCGCGAACACCGGCGACTCATCAAGCAGTTCGCGCGCCATCCCGGCCCACTGCGAACCCTGACCCGGGAACACGAACACCGCACGACCCGCGCCACTCACCGCGCGGCCCGTGACCACACCACCCGCCGTGGCATCGCCCTCGGCGAGCCGCTCAAGGGCGGTGAGGAGTTCCTCGCGGTCGCGGCCGAGGACGACGCCCCGGTGCTCGAACCGGGAGCGGGTCATCGTCAGGGACCAGCCGAGGTCCGTCAGGCCGATCTTCTCGGTGTCGTCATGGTCCGCTTCGGCGAGCAAGCGCTCCCGGAGCCGGTCCGCTTGTGCGCGCAGCGCGTTCTCGCTCTTCGCCGACAGGGCCAGCGGGACGAGGCCGGGGACCACCGACGGTGCGGTGGCCGGTGCGGGCCCGTCGCCGGCGTCGGCGGGAAGTGCTTCCTCCACCGGTGCCTGCTCCACGATCACGTGCGCGTTGGTGCCGCTCATGCCGAAGGAGGAGACGCCCGCGCGCCGCGGCCGTCCCGTCTCCGGCGCGGTCCACTCGCGCTCCTCGGTCAACAGCTCGACGGCCCCTTCGGACCAGTCGACCTCGGTCGTCGGCGTCTCGGCGTGCAGCGTCTTCGGCAGGACGCCGTGCCGCATCGCCATGACCATCTTGATGACGCCCGCGACGCCCGCGGCCGCCTGGGCGTGCCCGATGTTGGACTTGACGGAGCCGAGCCACAGGGGCTCCCGGTCGCCGGGCCGGTCCTTTCCGTACGTGGCCATGAGGGCCTGGGCCTCGATGGGGTCGCCCAGCGACGTGCCCGTGCCGTGCGCCTCGACCGCGTCCACGTCGGCCGCGCCGAGCCGGGCGTTGGTGAGGGCGGCGCGGATCACGCGCTGCTGGGAGGGACCGTTGGGGGCGGTGAGGCCGTTGCTGGCGCCGTCCTGGTTGATGGCGGAGCCCCGGACGACCGCGAGGACCTTGTGGCCGTTGCGGCGGGCGTCGGACAGGCGCTCCAGGACGAGCATGCCGATGCCCTCGCCGACGCCGAAGCCGTCGGCGCCCTCGGCGAACGGCTTGCAGCGGCCGTCCGCGGCCAGGCCGCGCTGGCGGCTGAACGCGACGAGGGTGTCGGGCGTCGACATGACCGTGGCGCCGCCCGCGAGGGCCAGGGAGCACTCGCCCTGGCGCAGCGCCTGCGCCGCCAGGTGCAGGGCCACGAGCGACGACGAGCAGGCCGTGTCGACGGTGACCGCCGGGCCCTCCAGGCCGAAGGAGTAGGCGAGGCGACCGGAGATGACGCTCGTGGAGTTGCCGGTCATCAGGTGGCCTTCGAGGCCGTCGGGGACCTCCCGCAGGCTTTCGCCGTAGCCCTGCGACGAGGCGCCGACGAAGACGCCGCCCGCGCTGCCGCGCAGGGTGGCCGGGTCGATCCCGGCGCGCTCGAAGGCCTCCCACGCGGTCTCCAGGAGGAGCCGCTGCTGCGGGTCCATGGCCAGGGCCTCGCGCGGGGATATCCCGAAGAACGAGGCGTCGAACTCGCCTGCCTCGTGCAGGAATCCGCCGCCGCGCGAGTACGTGGTGCCCTGGTGGTCGGGGTCGGGGTCGTACAGGTTGGCGGTGTCCCAGCCGCGGCCCTCGGGCAGGCCGGAGGTGGCGTCGGCGCCCGCGCCGACGAGCCGCCACAGGTCCTCGGGGTTCGCCACGCCGCCGGGGAAGCGGCAGCTCATGGCGACGATGGCGATGGGCTCGTCGGTGTGCCCCTGGGCGGGCGCGGGCAGCGCCGCGCCCGTCGTGGTGGTGGCCGAGGCCTCGCCGTCGGTCAGTTCGGAGGCGAGGTGGCGGGCGAGGGCCAGGGGGTTGGCGTAGTCGAAGACGAGGGTCGCGGGCAGCCGCAGGCCGCTCGTCTCCTTCAGGCGGTTGCGCAGCTCGACGGCCGTCAGGGAGTCGAAGCCCAGGTCGCGGAAGGCGCGCTCGGCGTCCACGTCGTCGCCGGAGGCGTAGCCGAGGACGGCGGCGGCCTGGCCGCGCACGTGGTCGAGGAGCGCGCGCTCGCGCTCGTCCGCCGCGAGGCCGCGCAGGCCGCGGACCAGGGCGGGCGTGTCGCCGTCCGCGCCGCCCCGGTCGGCGACGGCGCGCCGGGCGGGGCCGTGGACGAGGCCGCCGAGCAGCGGCGGCAGGTGCGGGCCGTGCGCGGTGCGCAGCGCGGCGGTGTCGAGGCGCACCGGCACGAGGGCGGCGGCGCGGAGCCCGAGCGCGGCGTCCAGCAGGCCGAGGCCCTGCTCGGTGGCGAGCGGGGCGATGCCGGAGCGGGTCATCCGGTCCAGGTCGTCGGCGGTGATCTGCCCTGCCATGCCGCCGCGTTCGGCCCACAGGCCCCAGGCGAGGGAGGTCGCGGGCACGCCCTGGCCGCGCAGGGCGTGCGCGTAGGCGTCGAGGAAGGTGTTGCCCGCCGCGTAGTTGCCCTGCCCCGCGCCGCCGAGGACACCGGCGACGGAGGAGAACAGGACGAACGCGTCGAGGTCGGCGGCCGCGGTGAGCGTCCGCAGGTTGACGGCGGCGTCGACCTTGGGCCGCAGGACGCGGTCCAGCTGCTCGGCGGTGAGCGAGGAGGTGATGCCGTCGTCGAAGACGCCCGCGGTGTGGACGACCGCGGTGAGCGGGTGCTCGTCGGGTACGCGGGCCAGGGCCGCCGCGAGGGCGTCCCGGTCCGCGGCGTCGCAGGCGACGATGTCGATGCCGACACCCGACTCGGCCATGTACGCGGCGAGTTCGGCGGCTCCGGGGGCTTCGGGGCCGCGGCGCCCGAGGAACAGCAGGTGCCGTACGCCGTGCACGGTGGCGAGGTGCCGGGCGACGAGGCCGCCGAGACCGCCGGGGGCGCCGGTCACCAGGGCGGTGCCGGACGCGTTCAGGGCGGCGGGGTCCTCGGCGGGTTCGCCGAGGTCGCGGGTGAGCCGGGGGACGAGCACGGCACCGGCGCGCACGGCGCACTCCGGCTCGCCGTGCGCGTACGCGGCGGGCAGCGCCCGCAGCGACTCGGGCGCGTCGTCCACGTCGGCGAGGACGAACCTGCCGGGCTCCTCGGACTGCGCGGAGCGCAGCAGCCCGAGCACGGCGGTGTGGGCGAGGCCGGGCACCGGCTCGTCGGGGGTGACGGCGGCGGCGCCGCGCGTCAGGACGACCAGGCGCGCGTCGGCGAGGTGGGCGTCGGCGAGCCACGCCTGGACGAGGGCGAGCGCCGCACCGGTGGTGGCGTGCACGGCGGCCGCGATGCCGTCGGCGGCCGCGGGGGAACCCGGGGCCGCGGTGTGATCGGTAGCCGTGGGGGTGCCCGGGGCCACGGTGTCGTCGGTGGCCGCCGTCAGGTCCGGGGCCGCGACCACGACGCCGGGCGCGGGCGCGGTGCCGTCGGCGACCGCCGCGGCCAGGTCGGCGAGGGCCGGGTACGCGGTGACGTCGACGCCGTCCTCGCTGAGGGCGCAGGCCACCCGCTCGGCGCCCGCGCCGAAGACGGCCCACGACTCGGCCGTGACCGCACCGCCGGTCTGCGCGGCCACCCAGTTGACGCGGTACAGGTGCGGTACGCGGGTGCGCTGCGCGGCGAGGCTCCGGCCCGCGTCGACGGCGCGGGACACCAGCGCCCCGATTCGCGCGACGGGCGCGCCGGACTCGTCGGCCAGCAGCACGGAGACGGTGTCGCCGTCGCTTCCGGAGCGGGTCAGGCGTACCCGCAGGGACTTCGCCCCGGTCGCGTACAGGGAGACGTCGCTCCAGGAGAACGGCAGCCGGGGCGCGCCGCTTTCGTCGCCGCGCGAGCCGTCCGAGCCGTCCAGCCCGTCCGAGTCGCGCGAGCCGTCCTGTGCGAGGTGCGCCGCCTGGAGCGCCGCGTCGAGGAGGACGGGGTGCAGGCCGAAGCGGCCCGCCTCGTCACGCCGGTCCTCGGGGACGCTCACCTCGGCGAACACCTCGTCGCCGCGCCGCCAGGCGCCGCGCAGCCCCTGGAAGGCCGGGCCGTACTGGACGTCCGCCGCCGCGAACTCCTCGTAGAGGCCGTCGACGCCGACGGCCTCCGCGCCGTGCGGCGGCCACTGGGCCAGTTCGGATGCGCCGGGTGCGGTGTCCGCCGTGCTCACGGCCAGTACGCCGGTGGCGTGCCGGGCCCACGGCTCGGCCTCCGCGCCGCCCGCGTCGGGCCCGGCCTCGGGGCGTGAGTGGAAGGCCAGCGACCGCCGCCCGGAGGCGTCGGCGGAGCCCACGGTCAGCTGGAGCTGTACGCCGCCCGTTCCGGGGACGACGAGCGGTGTCTCCATGGTGAGTTCTTCGACCAGGTCGCAGCCGACCTGGTCACCCGCGCGCGTCGCCAGCTCCACGAACGCCGTCGCGGGCAGCAGCACGGCTCCCGCCACGGCGTGGTCGGCCAGCCAGGGGTGCGTGCGCAGCGAGAGCCGCCCGGTGAGGAGATGCCCGTCGCCGTCGGCCAGCGGCACCGCCGCGCCCAGCAGCGGGTGCCCCGCGTCATCGAGCCCGGCCGCGGTGACGTCACCGGCATCGGAGTCGGCGCGCAGCCAGTAGTGCTGCCGCTGGAAGGGGTAGGTGGGCAGGTCGACGGTCGTACGCGTGCCGGGGAAGAGGGCCTTCCAGTCCAGCTCGGCGCCGTGGACGTGGGCTTCGGCGAGGGAGGCGGCGAGGCGGTCGGCGCCCCCGTCGTCACGTCGGAGGGAGCCCAGGGTCGCGGCCTGGCTGTCGGTGGCGTCGATGGTGGCCTGCACCGGGACGGTCAGGACCGGGTGGGGGCTCATCTCCAGGAACAGACCGTGGCCCTCGGCCAGAAGGCCTCGGGTGGCGTGCTCGAACAGGACCGTCTGACGCAGGTTGCGGTACCAGTAGCCCGCGTCCATCGGCGTCGCGTCCAGCCACGAACCGGTCAGCGTCGAGTACACCGGGACGTCGGCGGCCTGCGGGCTCACACCCTCAAGGGCCTCCAGGATCTGGGCCTCGATCTCCTCCACGTACGAGGAGTGCGAGGCGTAGTCCACCGGGATCGTACGAGCGCGGATGTCCTGACCCGTGCAGTGAGCGACCAGCTCTTCCAGGGCCTCCGGCTCACCGGAGACGACGACCTGAGCCGGGCCGTTGACGGCCGCGACCTCGATCCGGCCCTCCCAACCCGCGATCAGCTCACGAACGTCCTGCTCGGGCAGCGGCACCGACACCATGCCGCCCTTGCCCGACAGCTCACGAATCGCCAGGCTCCGCAGGGCAACCACACGAGCGGCGTCCCGCAGGGACAGCGCGCCCGCGACGCACGCGGCCGCGATCTCGCCCTGGCTGTGGCCCACCACGGCGGCGGGCTTCACCCCGGCCGCCTGCCAGACAGCAGCCAGCGACACCATCACCGCGAACAACACGGGCTGAACGACATCCACCCGGTCGAACCGGTCGCCGCTCAACTCCTCCAGGAGATCCCAGTCCACGAACTCCGCGAGCGCGTCCGCGCACTCCCGCATCCGCTCCGCGAACACCGGCGACTCATCAAGCAGTTCGCGGGCCATCCCGGCCCACTGCGAACCCTGACCCGGGAACACGAACACCGGACGGACCATGCCGCCGAGGGCGCGGCCCGTGAGGGCGTCGCCGTCGGCAAGGCGCTCAAGCCCGGCCAGGAGGTCGTCCCGGTCACGCCCGAGGACGACGCCCCGCTGCTCGAACCGCGAACGGGCCGTGGCGAGCGTCCAGGCCAGGTCGTCCGCGTCCACCTCGGTGTTCGCCAGCAGGTGCGCGTGCAGGCGGGCGGCCTGGGCGCGCAGGGCGTCGGACGTCTTCGCGGAGAGGGCGAGGGGCACCACGCCCGGGACGACGGGCGTCGCGGAGGCCTCCTCGGCCGCCGGCTCCTCGACCGGCGGCGCCTGCTCCACGATGACGTGGGCGTTGGTGCCGCTCATGCCGAAGGAGGAGACGCCCGCGCGGCGCGGCCCGCCGCCGTCCCGCTCGGCCCACGCGCGGGCATCGGTCAGGAGCTCGACGCTCCCGGCCGACCAGTCGACTTCGGAGGTCGGGGCGTCCACGTGCAGCGTCTTGGGCAGGACGCCGTGGCGCAGCGCCATGACCGTCTTGATGACGCCCGCGACACCGGCGGCGGCCTGCGTGTGGCCGATGTTGGACTTCAGGGAGCCCAGCCACAGCGGGCGTTCGGCCGAGTGCTCCTTGCCGTACGTGGCGAGCAGCGCCTGCGCCTCGATGGGGTCGCCCAGCGTGGTGCCCGTGCCGTGGGCCTCCACTACGTCCACGTCGGCGGCGGTCACGCCCGCGTTGGCGAGGGCCGCGCGGATGACGCGGCGCTGGGACGGGCCGTTGGGGGCGGTCAGACCGTTGCTCGCGCCGTCCTGGTTGACGGCGGAGCCGCGGACGACCGCGAGGACCTTGTGGCCGTTGCGGCGCGCGTCGGACAGGCGCTCGACGAGGAGCATGCCGACGCCCTCGCCCCAGCCCGTGCCGTCCGCGCCCTCGGCGAACGCCTTGCAGCGGCCGTCCACCGCGAGGCCGCGCTGACGGCTGAACTCCACGAACGTCTCGGGGGACGACATGACGGTCACGCCGCCCGCCAGGGCCATGGTGCACTCGCCCTGGCGCAGGGCCTGCGCGGCCAGGTGCAGGGCCACGAGCGAGGACGAGCAGGCCGTGTCGACCGTGACCGCCGGGCCCTGGAGGCCGAGGACGTAGGAGAGGCGACCGGACATGACGCTGGTGGTGTTGCCGGTCAGCAGGTGGCCCTCGACGCCTTCGGGGGCCTGCCGGACGCCTTCGCCGTAGCCCTGGTAGCCGGAGCCGACGAAGACCCCGGCGCGGGTGCCGCGCAGGGTCGCCGGGTCGATCCCGGCGCGCTCGAAGGCCTCCCACGCCGTCTCCAGGAGCAGCCGCTGCTGCGGGTCCATGGCCAGGGCCTCGCGCGGCGAGATGCCGAAGAACGCGGCGTCGAACTCCCCCGCGTCGCGCAGGAAGCCGCCCTGGCGGGCGTAGAAGGTGCCGCGCTTGTCGGGGTCGGGGTCGTAGAGCGCGTCGACGTCCCAGCCCCGGTCGTCGGGCAGGTCGCCGATGGCGTCGGCGCCGTCGGCGACGAGCCGCCACAGGTCCTCGGGGCTCGCCACGCCGCCGGGGAAGCGGCAGCTCATGCCGACGATCGCGATCGGCTCCCGGGAAGCCGCCGTCAGCTGCTGGTTCTGCCGTCGCAGCCGCTCGGTCTCCTTCAGAGACGCGCGCAGCGCATCGACGACCGTGTCCGAAGGCCTCGTCATGTCCGGCTCCACATTTCGTGCTGCGTCAGGAATCGCTGCGTCAGGAATCACTGTTGTCCAAGGCCATCTGGATCAGGTTGGCCACGTCCATGGCGTCGATCGAGGCGTCCGCGTCGTCGTCATCGGGCGCGGCGGTGGCCGGGGCCGCCGCCGGGTCCGGTGCGGCGAGCCGCAGCAACGCGTCGAGCAGGCCCGCCTCGCGGATGCGGGCGACCGGGACGGCCGCCAGGGCCCTGCGGACTTCGGCGTCCGCGGGGTGGTCCGCCGCGCCGTCGGCGGCGTGGACGGCGTAGGCGTCGTCCGCGTCGCCGGGTGCGGCGTCCGGCAGGAGTTCGGCGAGGAGTTCGCGGGCGAGCTCCCCGGGGGTCGGGTGGTCGAAGACGAGCGTGCTGGGCAGGCTCAGTCCGGTCGCGGTGTTCAGCCGGGTGCGCAGTTCGACGGCGGTCAGCGAGTCGAAGCCGAACTCCTTGAACGCGCGGTCCTCGCGCACCGCTGCCGTGCCGGTGTGTCCGAGGACGGCGGCGACCTCGGTGCGCACCAGCTCCAGGACGATCCGCTCGCGGTCGGCGGGCGGCGCGGCGGCGAGCCGGTCGCGCAGCGCGGTCGCGGCGTCGCCCTCGGCGGCCCCGCCACCGGTGGCGTCCGGCGCGGCGGTGAGCGCGCGGCGCACCTCCGGCAGGTCGTCGAGCAGCGGGCTCGGGCGGCGCACGGTGAAGGCCGGGGCGAACCGCTCCCAGTCGACGTCGGCGACGGTCACCTGCGGCCCCGGCCCGTCGAGCGCGCGCCGCAGGGCGGCGACGGCCACGTCGGGCCGCATGACGGGCAGGCCCCGCTTGCGCAGGTGCGCGGCCGCCTCGTCGTCCCCGGCCATGCCGGAGCCCGCCCACGGGCCCCAGGCGATCGACGTCACGGGCCGCCCGCGGGCCGCGCGCCGCTCGGCGAGTCCGTCGAGGAAGGCGTTGGCGGCGGCGTAGGCGGCCTGGCCGCCGCTGCCCCACACTCCGGCGATGGACGAGAAGAGCACGAAGGCGTCCAGCGGCGTGTCGCCGAGCAGGTCGTCCAGGTGTGCCGCGCCCGCGGTCTTGGCCGTCACGATGGCGGCGAAGTCCCGGGGCCCGGTCTCGGCGATCATCAGGTCCTGTCCCACGCCCGCCGCGTGTACGACGGCGCTCAGCGGCGCGTCCGCGGGGATCGCGTCGAGGAGCCGGGCGACCGCGTCCCGGTCGGCCACGTCACAGGCGGCGACGGTGACCTCGGCCCCCAACTCCTCCAGTTCGGCGCGGAGTTCGGCGGCGCCGGGCGCGTCGGGGCCGCGTCGGCTCGTCAGGACGAGGCGGGCGGCGCCGTGGCCCGCGAGCCACCGGGCCACGTGCGCGCCGAGGGCGCCGGTGCCGCCGGTGACGAGCACGGTGCCGCGCGGCTGCCAGCCCGCGCCGCCCGCGGGGCCGCCGGGGGCCCGCGTGAGGCGGCGTACGAGGACGCCGGACGGGCGGAGAGCGAGCTGGTCCTCGGTGAAGTCCCCGGCGCCCGCCCGGGAGAGGAGCGCGGCGAGGCGGGCCCGCACGGAACCCGGTCCGTCGACGGCCTGGTTGGCCTCGGTGGCCTCGGGCAGGTCGATGAGGCCGCCCCACACCTCCGGGTGCTCCAGGGCCACGACCCGGCCGAAGCCCCACACCTGCGACTGGGCCGCGGCGTGCAGCGGGTCGGCGGCTCCGACGGACACCGCGCCGGACGTCGCGACCCACAGCCGCCCGCCGGTCCCGGCGTCCACGACCGCCTGCGCGAGCGCGAGGGTCGCGGCCATGCCCCGGGTCAGAGCGGGGTCAGGGGTGTCGGTCTCCGGGTGGCGGTACGGTCGCTCGTCCAGGGCGAGGAGCGACAGCACGCCCTCGACGGCGGCCGGCCCGCCGGTCTCGCGCAGGATCCGCGTCAGCGCCGTACGGTCGGCCGCCTCGTCGCCGACGACGACGGCCCTGACCCGCGCGCCGGCCTCCGCGAGCGCCTCCTCGGCGGCCGCGCGCCAGGGGTGTCCGGCCGCGTCGGCCGGGACGAGGAGCGCCCACGTGCCGTGGAGGCCCGTTCCGGCGTCCGGCCCGGCCGCACCGGCGAGCGGCGTCCACGTGACGCCGTACCGCAGGGCGTCCACCTCGTGCCGCTCCTGCTGCCGCCGGTGCCAGGTGGCCAACGCCGGGAGCACCGACTTCAGCGGGGCCTCCTGGTCGAGGTCAAGCGCCCCGGCGAGCCCGTCCAGGTCCTCGCGCCGCACGACGTCCCAGAACTCGGCGTCCACGGCCCCGGCCTCCGCCTCCGGCACGCCGGATTCCGTCGGCCGCGGCCAGTACGTCCGGCGCTGGAAGGCGTACGTCGGCAGGCCGACGCGGCGCCGGGACTCGACGGGTGCGTACAGCAGCGTCCAGTCGACCTCGATGCCGCGTACGTGCAGCTGCGCGAGGGCGGCCAGGAAGGTGTCGGGTTCGGGGCGGTCCTTGCGGACGGCCGCGACCAGGCCCGCCTGCGCGGCGGGTTCGGTGAGCGTGTCATGGGCCATGGCCGTCAGAACGGCGTCCGGGCCCAGCTCCAGAAGGGTCGAGACACCCTGCCCCTGGAGAGCCTTCAAACCGTCGTGGAAGCGGACCGCCTCGCGGATGTGACGGACCCAGTACTCCGGGTCCTTCAGCTCGGCGGGCTCAGCCAGTTCACCGGTGAGGTTGGAGACGACCGGCAAGCTCGGCTCCCTGTACTCCAGGCTCTCCGCGACCTTGCGGAAGTCCGCGAGGGCGGGCTCCATCAGGGGCGAGTGGAAGGCGTGCGAGACCTTCAGCCACTTCACCTTCCGGCCCTGCTCACGCAGGGTCTGCTCCAGGCCTTCGAGGGCCACGCGCTCGCCGGAGAGCACCAGCTGAGCGGGGCCGTTCACGGCGGCCACACCCACACGGTCCGACAGAAGCGGCAGCACATCCGCTTCCGCAGCCTGCACCGCCAACATGGCGCCGCCCTCGGGCAGGGCCTGCATCAACCGTCCCCGTGCGGCGACCAGTTGAGCCGCGTCCTCGAGCGACCACAGTCCTGCCACGTACGCGGCGGCCAGCTCGCCGATCGAGTGACCGCCCACGATCTCCGGGCGTACGCCGAAGGACTCGGCCAGCCGGTACAGGGCGACTTCCATCGCGAACAGCGCGGGCTGCGCGTAGCCCGTCCGCTCAAGGAGGTCCGCGTCGGTACCGAACATCACGCTCTGGAGCGAACGTTCTATCCACGGGTCTATATGGGCGCACACCTCGTCCAGGGCGTCCGCGAAGACGACGAAGTCCTCGTACAGTTCGCGGCCCATGCCGGGGCGCTGGCTGCCCTGGCCGGTGAAGACGACGCCGAGGCGGCCGCCCGTCGCGGCACCGGACACCGCGCCCGGGCCGCCGGACGTGAGCGAGTCGAGGCCGGTCAGGAACTCGTCCCGCTCCCGGCCGAAGAGCACCGCCCGGTGCTCGTGCACGGCACGCCCCGACAGGAGCGACCAGCCCACGTCGACCGGGTCGAGCTCCTCGCGGTCGGCGACGTGCGCGCGCAGGCGCTCGGCCTGCGCCCGCAGGGCCTCCGGGCTCCGGGCCGACACGAGCCACGGCACGGCCGTGATCGGCGCGACCGGCTCCGCCGCCCCCGCGGACTCCTCGGGGTCCGGCAGCGGGGGCTGCTCGACGATCACGTGGGCGTTGGTGCCGCTGATGCCGAACGAGGACACGCCTCCCCGGCGCGGCTCCGCGTCCCGCTCGGGCCACGCGCGGGCCGCCGTGAGCAGTTCGACGGCGCCCGAAGCCCAGTCGACGTGCGTGCTCGGCCGGTCCACGTGCAGGGTCGGCGGCAGGACGCCCTCCCGCAGGGCCATCACCATCTTGATGACACCCGCGACACCCGCGGCGGCCTGGGTGTGGCCGATGTTGGACTTGATGGAGCCCAGCCACAGCGGCCGCTCGGCCGGGCGCTCCTGGCCGTACGTGGCGAGCAGGGCCTGCGCCTCGATCGGGTCGCCGAGGGCCGTGCCGGTGCCGTGGGCCTCGACGGCGTCCACGTCGCCCGGCTTGAGGCCCGCGTTCGCCAGGGCGGCGCGGATGACGCGCTGCTGGGCGGGGCCGTTGGGGGCGGTGAGGCCGTTGCTCGCGCCGTCCTGGTTCACTGCGGAACCGCTGACGACGGCGAGGACCTCGTGGCCGTTGCGGCGCGCGTCCGAGAGCCGCTCCAGGAGGAGCAGGCCCACGCCTTCGCCCCAGCCGGTGCCGTCCGCCGCGTCCGCGAACGCCTTGCAGCGGCCGTCGGCGGCCAGGCCGCGCTGACGGCTGAACTCGATGAAGGCGCTCGGCGTGGACATCACCGTGACGCCGCCCGCCAGGGCCAGGTCGCACTCGCCCTGGCGCAGGGCCTGCGCCGCCAGGTGCAGGGCGACGAGGGCCGAGGAGCAGGCCGTGTCGACGGTCATGGCGGGGCCTTCGAAGCCGAAGGCGTACGACAGGCGGCCGGAGACGACGCTCGCGGCGTTGCCGGTGCCGATGTAGCCCTCGGTGCCGTCGGGCGCGTCCTTGAGGAGGTCGAGGTAGTCCTGGCCGTTGGTGCCCGCGAAGACACCGGTACGGCTGCCGCGCAGGGCCGCCGAGTCGATGCCCGCCCGCTCGAACAGCTCCCAGGAGGTCTCCAGGAGGAGCCGCTGCTGCGGGTCCATGGCGAGGGCCTCGCGCGGCGAGATGCCGAAGAAGTCCGCGTCGAACTCGCCCGCGTCCGGCAGGAATCCGCCGTGCCGGGCGTAGGTGGAGCCGGGCGTGGCCGGGTCCGGGTCGTACAGGGACGCCGTGTCCCAGCCGCGGCCCGCCGGGAACTCGCCCAGTGCGTCGACGCCGTCGGCGACGAGCCGCCACAGGTCTTCGGGGCCGCGTACGCCGCCGGGGAAGCGGCAGCTCATCGACACGATGGCGATGGGCTCGTCGTCCGTACGGACGGTCGGCGCGGGCTCCGTGGCGGCGGCGGAGAGGTCGCCGCCGACGAGGAGGCCGGACAGGTAGTCGGCGACGGCGTGCGGCGAGGGGTGGTCGAAGACGAGGGTCGCCGGGAGCGTCAGACCGGTCGCGGCGCCCAGGCGGTTGCGGAACTCCACCGAGGTGAGCGAGTCGAACCCGAGCCCCTTGAACGCGCCGTCCGAGGGCACCGCGTCCACCCCGCCGTGCCCGAGCACCGTGGCGGCGTGGGTCCGTACGAGGTCGAGCAGCGCCCGCTCGGCGTCGGGGCGCGACAGGGCGGCCAGCTGGCGCTTCAGGTCCGGCTGTGCCGTCTCGGCGGGCCCGGCGGGGCGGGCCGCGCGCAGGGCGGCCACCTCCGGCAGGTCGTCGAAGAGCGTGCTGTGCCGGGCGGCCGTGAACCCGTCGAGGAACCGGTCCCACACCACGTCGGCCACGACGAGCGCGGCCTGTCCGCCCTGGGCGGTCGCCAGGCGCAGGGCCTCGGTGGCCCGCGCCGGGTCCATGACGGGCAGGCCCGCCTGGCGCATGCGCTCCTCGGAGCCGTCGTCGGCGGCCATGCCGCTGCCGGCCCACGGCCCCCAGGCGAGGGACACCGCGGGCAGCCCCGCCGCGCGGCGCCGCTCGGCGAGCGCGTCGAGGAAGGCGTTCGCGGCGGCGTAGTTGCCCTGGCCGGGCGCGCCCACCGTGCCGGTGAGGGACGCGAACAGGACGAAGGCCGTGAGGTGTTCGCTGTCACGCGTCAGCTCGTGCAGGTTCAGGGCCGCCTGGACCTTCGGCCGGAAGACCGTCGCGAACCGCTCCGCCGTCAGCCCATCCAGAACACCGTCATCAAGCACCCCCGCCGTATGGAACACACCGGTCAGCGGCACACTCTCCGGAATCTCCGCGAGAAGCCGCGCCAACGCCTCCCGATCAGCCACATCACAGGCCGCGATCGTGACCTCGACACCCAACCCCTCAAGCTCCGCACGCAGCTCGGCCGCACCGGGCGCGTCCGCACCCCGGCGGCTGGTCAGGACGAGGTGCCGGGCGCCCTGGGAGGCGAGCCAGCGCGCGACGTGACCGCCGATGGCACCCGTGCCACCGGTCACGAGAACGCTGCCCTCGGGCGTCCACTCCCCCGCCGCGACGGCGTCGAGCGGTGCCCGCTCCAGTCGGCGGGCGAACACCCCGGAGCCGCGCACGGCCACTTGGTCCTCGGCCGCCGGGGCCGCGAGGACCTGGGTGAGGCGGGCCACGGCACGCGTGTCCGCGGTCTCGGGAAGGTCGACGAGACCGCCCCAGCGCTCGGGGAGTTCGAGGGCCGCGACCCGGCCGAGGCCCCACACCGCCGCGGCGTCGGCGTCGGCCGTGCGGTCGGAGGCGCCCGTGGAGACCGCGCCCCGCGTCGCCACCCACAGCGGCGCGTCCACGCGCTCGTCGCCCAGGGCCTGGACGAGGGCGAGCGTCAGAAGGACTCCGGCCGGGACGTCCCCGTCCTTCGGCGCCTCGGCCGCCACGGGCGCGCAGGCCAGCAGGGACAGCACCCCGGCGACCGGCTCGCCCCGCCCTTCGCCCTCGCCGGGGTCGGTGAGGGCGTGGCTGAGCAGTTCCCGCAGCGTGGCGCGGTCGGCGTCCCGTGCGCCCACGCGCAGCACGCGGGCGCGGGCCCCGCCCTGTTCCAGGGCCTGTACGGCCCCGTCGACCCACGTCTCCTCGGGCGCTCCGGCACCGGCGACCACGAGCCAGGTGCCCGTCAGGCGGCCCGGTGCCGTCCTGCCGAGCGGCTTCCACGCGGTCCGGTAGCGCCAGCGGTCCAGCTCGGACCGCTCCTGCCGCTGCCGCCGCCACGCCGTGAGCGCGGGCAGCACGGACCGGAACGGCGTCTCCTCGTCGACCTCCAGCGCTCCCGTCAGCGCCCGCAGGTCCTCGGCCTCCACGGCCTCCCAGAAGCCCGCGTCCACGGGGTCGGCGGCTTCGACGGGGCCGTCCGTCAGAGGGTTGAGCCAGAGCGTCTGGTGCTGGAAGGCGTACGTCGGCAGCTCGACGCGGCGCCGGGACTCGACCGGGGCGTACGACGGGGTCCAGTCGACGGCGATGCCGCGTACGTGCAGCTGCGCGAGCGCGGCCAGGAACGTGTCCGACTCCGCGCGGTCCTTACGCAGGGCGGCGACCAGGCCCGCCTGCGCGGCCGGGTCCGTGACCGTGTCGTGGGCCATCGCGGTCAGGACGGAGTCCGGGCCGAGTTCAAGCAGTGTGGCGGCACCGAAGCCGGTGAGGGCGTCGAGGCCGTCGTGGAAGCGCACCGCTTCGCGGATGTGGCGGACCCAGTACTCCGGGTCCTTCAGCTCGGCGGGCTCCGCCAGTGCTCCGGTGAGGTTGGAGACGACCGGGAGCGTCGGGTCCTGGTACGTCAGCTTGGCCGCGACCTCACGGAAGTCCGCGAGGGCGGGCTCCATCAGCGGCGAGTGGAAGGCATGGCTGACCTTCAGCCACTTCACCTTCCGGCCCTGCTCACGCAGGGTCTGCTCCAGGCCTTCGAGGGCCGCCCGGTCACCGGAGAGCACCAGCTGCGCGGGACCGTTCACGGCGGCCACACCCACACGGTCCGACAGAAGCGGCAGCACATCCGCTTCCGCAGCCTGCACCGCCAGCATCGCACCGCCCTCGGGCAGGGCCTGCATCAAACGACCCCGCGCAGCGACCAGTTGGGCGGCGTCCTCCAGAGACCACAACCCGGCCACATACGCGGCCGCCAGCTCACCAATGGAGTGGCCGCCCACGATCTCCGGACGTACGCCGAAGGACTCCGCCAGACGGAAGAGCGCGACCTCAACGGCGAAGAGGGCGGGCTGCGCATAGCCGGTCTGCTCCAGCAGCTCGGCGTCCGCACCGAACATCACGCTCTGGAGCGAACGTTCTATCCACGGATCAACATGAGCACACACCTCGTCCAGCGCGTCCGCGAACACCGGGAACGCCTCGTACAACTCACGGCCCATCCCGATCCGCTGGCTGCCCTGACCGGTGAAGAGCACACCGAGGCGGCCCTCGACCACCGAGCCCGTGACGGCGGCCGGGCCGCCGGAGGCCAGCGACTCCAGGCCGGTCAGGAACTGCGACCGGTCCCGGCCGAACAGTACGGCCCGGTGTTCGTGCGCGGTGCGGCTCGACAGGAGGGACCAGCCGATGTCGACGTGGTCGAGTCCGCCGTGCGCGGTCACGTGTGCGTGCAGCCGCTCGGCCTGCGCCCGCAGGGCCTCCTCGCTGCGACCGGACACCAGCCACGGCACGGCCGTCACCGGAGCGACCGGCTCCACGGCCTCGGCGGGCTCCTCGACCGGTGCCTGCTCCACGATCACATGGGCGTTGGTGCCGCTGACGCCGAAGGACGAGACACCAGCCCGGCGCAGCCGGTCGGCCTCGGGCCAGGTCCGCTCGTCGGTGAGCAGTTCGACGGCTCCGGCTTCCCAGTCCACGAGGGAGTTCGGCCGGTCGACGTGCAGCGTGCGCGGAAGGGTCCCCTCACGCATCGCCATCACCATCTTGATGACGCCCGCGACACCGGCGGCGGCCTGGGTGTGGCCGATGTTGGACTTCACCGAACCCAGCCACAGGGGCTGGCCCTCCGGCCGGTCCTGGCCGTAGGTGGCGAGCAGGGCCTGCGCCTCGATCGGGTCGCCCAGGGTCGTACCGGTGCCGTGGGCCTCGACCGCGTCCACGTCGGCGGCCGTGAGACCGGCGTTGGCGAGGGCCGCGCGGATGACGCGCTGCTGCGCGGGCCCGTTGGGGGCGGTCAGGCCGCTGCTGGCGCCGTCCTGGTTGACGGCGGAGCCGCGTACGACGGCAAGGATCTTGTGGCCGTTGCGCTGGGCGTCGGAGAGGCGCTCCAGGAGGAGCAGGCCCACGCCCTCGCCCCAGCCGGTGCCGTCCGCCGCCTCCGCGAACGCCTTGCAGCGGCCGTCGGCGGCCAGGCCGCGCTGACGGCTGAACTCCACGAAGGTGTCCGGCGTCGACATGACGGTCACGCCGCCCGCGAGCGCGAGGGAGCACTCGCCCTGGCGCAGCGCCTGCGCCGCGAGGTGCAGGGCGACCAGCGAGGAGGAGCAGGCCGTGTCGATGGTGACGGCGGGGCCTTCGAGGCCGAAGGTGTAGGAGACGCGGCCGGACGCGATGCTGCCCGCGCTGCCGTTGCCGAGGTAGCCCTCGAACTCTTCGAGGCCCCGCGGGTTGCTGAGGATGCGGTTGCCGTAGTCGCCGTACATGACGCCGACGAAGACGCCGGTGCGGGAGCCGCGCACCGTCAGGGGGTCGACGCCCGCCCGCTCGAACGCCTCCCACGTCGCTTCGAGGAGGAGCCGCTGCTGCGGATCGATGGCGAGCGCCTCGCGCGGCGAGATGCCGAAGAACGCCGGGTCGAACTCGGCGGCCTCGTGCAGGAACCCGCCTTCGCGCGCATAGCTCTTGCCGGGGCGGCTGGGGTCGGGGTCGTGCAGGTCCGCGTCCCAGCCCCGGTCGTCGGGGAAGGGGGAGACCGCGTCCCCGCCCTCGGCGACGAGCTGCCACAGGTCTTCCGGGCCGGCTACGCCGCCGGGGTAGCGGCAGCTCATCGCCACGATGGCGATGGGCTCCCGGCTCACGGACTCGGCGTCCTGTAGACGCTGCCGGGTCTGGTGCAGATCCGCGGTAACTCGCTTGAGGTACTCGCGGAGTTTCTGCTCGTTCGCCATTTCGGTGCGACTCCTTCAACGCAGAGGGCCGAACCCATCACATCCGGGGGAGGGTAGGTCAACAACCCCTACCCTCCCCCTACGGACCCCTTTACGAATTGCCGCGCATTACCGCGAAGCGCGGTCAGGAAACGCCGAGTTCATTGTCGATGAAGTCGAACATGTCATCGTCGTCGGCGTCCTCCAGCTTCTCCGCGATACCGGCCGCGTCGGCCTCGCCCGGCTCCCCGGCGTCCAGCTTGCCGAGCAGGGCCCGGAGCCTGCCGCGCACCTCCGTCCGCTGGTCGTCCGCCAGCGGGCCCGCTGCCAGGGCCGCTTCCAGGCCCGCGAGCTCGGCGGCGAGCCCGCCGGCGCGCGGCCCCTCGGCCCCGTCCGCCGTGCCGCCGCCGCGGGGCAGGGTCTCGTCCAGGTGGGCGGCGAGCGCCGCGGGCGACGGGTAGTCGAAGATGAGCGTCGCCGGGAGCCGCAGTCCGGAAAGGGAGTTCAGCCTATTCCGGAGTTCCACCGCGGTGAGCGAGTCGACCCCCAGTTCAAGGAATCCACGGGTGGCGCCTATTGCCTCGGGGCCGGAATGCCCGAGCACCGTCGCCACATTACCGCGTACCGCGTCGAGCAGGGCCCGCTCCCGGTCCGCTCCGGAAAGCCCCGCCAATTCCCGGACGAGCGCGGGGCCGGTGCCGTTCGCCTCCGCCGCGCCGCCGGAGCGGGCGAGCGCCCTGCCGACCCGGCGGGCGGGGGTGCGGACGAGGTCGGAGAACACGGGCTGTACGCCGTCGGGTCCCGCGGAGGCGCGCAGGGACGCGGTGTCCAGGTGCAGCGGCACGAGCACGGCGGGCGCGTCGGGCCCGGTCAGGGTGACGGCGCTGTCCAGGAGCGCCAGGCCCTCGCGCGTGGACAGGGGGGCGACGCCGCCACGCGCCATGCGCCGCAGGTCCGCGTCGCCGAGGCCTTCCGTCATCTCGCTCTCCTGCGCCCATACGCCCCAGGCGAGCGAGGTCGCCGGGAGGCCCTGGGCGCGGCGTGCGCCGGCCAGGGCGTCGAGGAAGCAGTTGGCGGCCGCGTAGTTGGCCTGGCCGGGGCTGCCGAGGACCCCGGCGGCGGAGGAGAACAGGACGAAGGCGGACAGGTCCAGGTCCGCGGTCAGCTCGTGCAGGTGCAGCGCCGCGTCCGCCTTCGGCCGCAGCACGGCGTCGACGCGCTCGGGCGTCAGGGCGGTGACCACGCCGTCGTCGAGGATGCCCGCCACGTGCACGACGGCCGACAGGTCCGCGCCGCGCTCGTCGAGCAGCGCGGCCACGGCGTCCCGGTCGGCCACGTCGCACGCGGCGACCGTGACCTTCGTGCCGAGGGCCTGGAGTTCGTCGCGCAGTTCACCGGCGCCGACCGCCGCCTCTCCCCTGCGGGAGACGAGGAGCAGGTCGCGCACGCCGTGGTGTGCGGCCAGGTGCCGTGTCACGAGGCGGCCGAGGCCGCCGAAGGCGCCCGTCACCAGGACGGAGCCCTCGCCCCACGGCGTGGCGTCGGTGGTGGCCGGGGCGGCGGCGGTCCTCGTCAGCCGGGGCACGCGTAGCGAGCCGCCCCTGACCGCTGCTTCCGGCTCGCCCGACGCCAGTACGGCACCGAGCGCGGTCGCGTCGACTCCCCCATCGATGTCGATGTCGGTGTCGGTGTCCACCAGGACGAAGCGCCCCGGGTGTTCGACCTGAGCGGACCGTACGAGACCCCACACGGCCGCGCCCGACGGGTCGGGGACCTCCTCGGTGCCGTCGGCGGGGACCGCGCCCCGCGTCACGACGACGAGCCGCGCGGACTCGTACCGCTCGTCGGCCAGCCAGTCCTGCACCACGCCCAGCGCCTCGGCCAACCGCGCCGACACCGCGTCGGGCCGCGGCTCACCGGCGGAGACGCCGCTGTGCCACACCACTGCCTCCGGCACGTCACCACCGGTGGCCACTGCCTCGTAGGAGACGTACGGGACGGGGTCAGCGGACGGCGTCAGGAGCTGCGGCTTCCACTCCACGTGGAACAGCGAGTCGCTCACCGCCCCGCCGCCGAGCTGTTCGGCCGAGACCGGGCGCGACACCAGCGAATCGACGGTGGCGACCACCTGGCCGCTCTGGTCCGCGAGGGTCAGGGACACGGCGTCCGTGCCCGCCGCGGCCAGCCGGACGCGGACCGTCGCGGCGCCCGCCCGGTGCAGCCGCACCCCGCTCCAGGCGAACGGCAGGCCGAGGCCCTCGCGCTCCTCGCCGAGCAGCAGGGTGGAGTGCAGGGCGGCGTCGAGGACGGCGGGGTGCAGGCCGAACGCCGTGGCGTCCGCCGCCTGCTCCTGCGGGAGCGCGACCTCGGCGAACACCTCGTCGCCGCGCCGCCAGGCGGCCCGCAGCCCCTGGAACACCGGCCCGTAGCCGTACCCCGTCCCGGCGAGCCGGTCGTAGAGAGAGGCCGCGTCGTCGATCGGCTCCGCGTCGCGCGGCGGCCAGACGGTGAGGCCCTCGGGCTCCGCCGCGCCGTCCGCGGCGGCCAGGAAGCCGGACGCGTGCCGGGTCCAGGGCCCCTCGGGGTCCTGCGCGTCGCGGGAGTGCACGCTCACCGGGAATCGCCCGTCGGCGTCCTCGGCGCCCACACTGACCTGCAGCTGTACGGCGCCACGCTCCGGCAGCACCAGCGGGGCCGCGAGCGTCAGCTCCTCGAGCACCCCGCAGCCGACCTCGTCACCGGCCCGCACGGCCAGCTCCACGAACGCCGTACCGGGCAGCAGCGCCCGGCCCGCCACCGCGTGATCCGCCAGCCACGGATGCGTCGCCAGCGAAAGCCGCCCGGCCAGCAGGTACCCGTCACCACCGGCCAGCGGCACCGCCGCCCCCAGGAGCGGGTGCCCCGCCGCGACCAGACCGGTCGCCGCCATGTCCCCCGGCGCGCCGACGGCCGCGCGCGGCCAGTACGTGCGGCGCTGGAAGGCGTACGTCGGCAGAGCGACCCGGCGCCGCGCCCCGACCGGGGCGTACAGCGGGGTCCAGTCGACCTCGGCGCCGCGCACGTGCAGCTGTGCCAGGGCGGCCAGGAAGGTGTCCGGCTCCGCGCGGTCCTTGCGGACGGCCGCGACGAGCCCGGCCTGATCCTCCGGCTCGGTGACGGTGTCGTGCGCCATGGCCGTGAGGACGGCGTCGGGGCCCAGCTCCAGGAAGGTCGTCACACCCTGGGCCCGGAGAGCCTTCAGCCCGTCGTGGAAGCGGACCGCCTCGCGGACGTGCCGCACCCAGTACTCCGGATCCTTCAGCTCGGCGGGCTCCGCCAGTTCACCGGTGAGGTTGGAGACGACGGGGAGCGTCGGGTCCTGGTACGTCAGCTTCGCCGCGACCTTGCGGAAGTCGTCGAGCGCCGGGTCCATGAGGGGCGAGTGGAAGGCGTGCGAGACCTTCAGCCACTTCACCTTCCGGCCCTCACCGCGCAGGATCTCCTCCAGGCCTTCGAGGGCACCGCGCTCGCCGGACAGCACGACCTGGGACGGGCCGTTCACGGCGGCCACGCCGACGCGGTCCGCAAGACCGTCGAGCAGCGGCAGCACGTCGGCTTCCGCGACCCGCACAGCCAGCATCGCGCCGCCCTCGGGCAGGGCCTGCATCAACCGCCCCCGGGCCGCGACCAGTTGGGCGGCATCTTCGAGAGACCACAGCCCGGCCACATACGCCGCAGCCAGCTCGCCGATCGAATGCCCGCCCACGATCTCCGGGCGTACGCCGAAGGACTCGGCCAGCCGGAACAGGGCGACTTCCATCGCGAACAGCGCGGGCTGCGCGTAGCCCGTCTGCTCAAGGAGGTCCGCGTCCGTACCGAACATCACGCTCTGGAGCGAACGTTCTATCCACGGATCAACATGAGCGCACACCTCGTCCAGCGCATCCGCGAACACCGGGAACGTCTCGTACAACTCACGGCCCATCCCGATGCGCTGACTGCCCTGGCCGGTGAAGACCACGCCGAGGCGGCCCTCGGCCACCGTGCCGGGCACGAGCGCTTCGAGGCCGGTCAGGAACTCGTCCCGCTCCCGGCCGAAGACCACCGCCCGGTGCTCGTGGACAGCACGCCCCGACAGGAGCGACCAGCCGATGTCGACCGGGTCGAGGGCTTCGTCGTCCGCGACGTGGTCCCGGAGGCGCTCGGCCTGCGCCCGCAGGGCCTCCTCGCTGCGACCGGACACCAGCCACGGCACGGCCGTGACCGGAGCGACCGGCTCCACGACCTCCGCCGACTCCGCGACGGGCGCCTGCTCCACGATGACGTGCGCGTTCGTGCCGCTCACACCGAAGGACGACACACCCGCGCGACGCGGCGCGTCCCCGCGCTCGGCCCACTCACGAGCCTCCGTCAGAAGCTCGACGGCACCCGCCGACCAGTCCACATGCGAGCTGGGGCGGTCGACGTGGAGCGTCTGCGGCAGGACGCCCTCGCGCAGGGCGAGGACCATCTTGATGACACCGGCGACACCCGCGGCGGCCTGGGTGTGGCCGATGTTGGACTTGATGGAGCCGAGCCACAGCGGCCGCTCGGCCGGGCGCTCCTGGCCGTACGTGGCGAGCAGGGCCTGCGCCTCGATCGGGTCACCCAGGGTGGTGCCCGTGCCGTGCGCCTCGACCGCGTCCACGTCACCGGCGGACAGCCCGGCGTTGGCCAGGGCCGCACGGATCACCCGCTGCTGCGAGGGTCCGTTCGGGGCGGTCAGACCGTTGCTCGCGCCGTCCTGGTTCACTGCGGAGCCACGGAAGACCGCGAGGACCTCGTGCCCCTTGCGGCGCGCGTCCGAGAGCCGCTCCAGGAGCAGCAGGCCCACGCCCTCGCCCCAGCCGGTGCCGTCCGCCGCCTCCGCGAACGCCTTGCAGCGGCCGTCGGTCGCCAGCCCGCGCTGACGGCTGAACTCGATGAACGTGTCCGGCGTCGACATCACCGTGACACCGCCCGCAAGGGCCAGGTCGCACTCGCCCTGGCGCAGCGCCTGCGCCGCCAGGTGCATGGCGACCAGGGAGGACGAGCAGGCCGTGTCGACCGTGACCGCCGGGCCTTCGAGCCCGAACGCGTACGACAGACGGCCCGAGACGACGCTCGCGGCGTTGCCGGTGCCGAGGTAGCCCTCGCCGCCGTCGGGGGCGGCGCGCAGGACGTGCTCGTAGTCCTGTCCGTTGGTGCCGGAGAAGACGCCGGTGCGGCTGCCGCGCAGGGTCGCCGGGTCGATGCCCGCCCGCTCGAAGGCCTCCCACGCGGTCTCCAGGAGGAGCCGCTGCTGCGGGTCCATGGTGAGCGCCTCGCGCGGCGAGATGCCGAAGAAGTCCGCGTCGAACTCGGCCATGTCGTGGAGGAAGCCGCCCTCGCGGACGTAGCTGGTTCCGGGGTGGTCGGGGTCGGGGTGGTAGAGCTCCGCCACGTTCCAGCCGCGGTCGTCGGGCATGTCCCCCATGGCGTCCGCGCCGTCGCGCAGCAGGCGCCACAGGTCCTCGGGCGAGCGGACGCCGCCGGGGAAGCGGCAGCTCATCGACACGATCACGATCGGGTCGCCGTCGTCCGGCACGCCCGCTCCCGCCGGGGCTGCGGCCGGGCTCTCGGCGCCCGCGGGTTCGAGGCCGCCGAGGAGTTCGCCGCGCAGGTACTGGGCGAGGGCGGCCGGGGTCGGGTGGTCGAAGATGAGGGTGGCCGGGAGGTGGAGTCCGCCGGCGGCGCCGACGAGGTTGCGCAGTTCGACCGCCGTGAGCGAGTCGAAGCCCAGGTCCTTGAAGGGGCGGGCGGCGTCCACGGTCTTGCCCGCCGGGTAGCCGAGGACGGTGGCCACGCGGTCGCGCACGAGGTCGAGGACCGCCCGCTCCCGCTCCGCCGCGGGGAGGGCCGCGAGCCGCTCCGCGAGCGGGGCCGTGGACAGGTCACCGGCCCGCTCCGGCCCTGCCGCCCGCTTCCCGGACGGGTCGCCCGGTCCGGCCGGTTCGGCGGGCAGGAGCTGGTCGAAGAGGTGGCAGGGGCGCGCCGTCGCGTAGCCGGGCGCGTACTGCTCCCAGACGACGTCGGCGAGGGTGACCGCCGCGGCGCCGCCCGGCGCCGTCGCGTCCGCGAGCGCGGCGGCCATGGCGGCGACGGCGAGGCCGGGCTCCATCGCGGGCATGCCGCTGTCGCGCACGCGCTGCTCCACCACTCCGCCGTCGGCCGCCATGCCGCCGCCGGCCCACGGGCCCCAGGCCAGGGACAGGGCGGGCAGGCCGAGCTCGCGGCGGTGCGCGGCGAAGGCGTCCAGGAACGCGTTGGCCGCCGCGTAGTTGCCCTGTCCGCCGATGCCCATCGAGCCCGCGACGGACGCGAACAGGGCGAAGGCCGTGAGGTGTTCGCTGTCACGCGTCAGCTCGTGCAGGTTCAGGGCCGCCTGGACCTTCGGCCGGAAGACCGTCGCGAACCGCTCCGCCGTCAGCCCATCCAGAACACCGTCATCAAGCACCCCCGCCGTATGGAACACACCGGTCAGCGGCACACTCTCCGGAATCTCCGCGAGAAGCCGCGCCAACGCCTCCCGATCAGCCACATCACAGGCCGCGATCGTGACCTCGACACCCAACCCCTCAAGCTCCGCACGCAGCTCGGCCGCACCGGGCGCGTCCGCACCCCGGCGGCTGGTGAGCACCAGGTGCTCGGCGCCCTCACGGGCCAGCCAGCGCGCCACGTGGCCGCCGAGGGCGCCCGTGCCGCCCGTGACGAGGGCCGTGCCGCTCGGCGTCCACTCCCCCGCCGGGGCGTCACCGGCCACCGTGCGCACGAGGCGGCGTACGAACACTCCCGAGCCGCGCACCGCGAGCTGGTCCTCGCCCGTCGCCGCGCCGACGGCGTCGGCGAGCCGCAGCCGCGCCCGCTCGTCGGGGTGCGGCGGCAGGTCGACCAGACCGCCCCAGCGCTGCGGCTGCTCGAGGGCGGCGACCCGGCCCATGCCCCACACGGGCGCCTGGCGCGGCGCCGTCAGCCGGTCCGAGCGGCCGGTGGCCACCGCGCCGCGCGTGGCGGCCCACAGCGGTGCCGCCACATCGGCGTCGCCCAGGGCCTGGAGCAGGGCGAGCACCCCTTCGAGCCCGGCGGACACGGTCGGGTGGGCGGACCCCTCGCTCTCGTCGAGAGCGAGCAGCGACAGGACGCCCCGCGGCGGCGCCGACTCGCCCTGTACGTCGAGGAGTTCACGCAGCCTGCGGCCCAGCGCCTCGCGGTCGGCCTCGTCCGGGGCGACCGCGATGCGGGTCACGCGTGCGCCGCGCTCCTCCAGACCGGCGACCGCCGCCGCCACCCAGGGGTACGCGTCCTCGTCGGCGGGCACGACCACCCACCACGTGCCGTCGAAGGCCGCCGGGGCGAGGCCCGTCAGCGGCTTCCAGGCCTCCTGGTACCGCCACCGTGCGACCGTGGAGGTCTCGCGCCGCTGCCGCCGCCACGACGACAGGGCCGGAAGCACCTCCCCCAGCGCCCCGCCGTCGGCACCCCCGCCCAGCTCGGCGCTCAGCGACTCCAGGTCCTCGGCCTCCACGGCCTCCCAGAACCGGGCCTCCACCTCGTCGGCGGCCACCCCGCCCGCTCCGGCGCCGGTGGCCGCGAACTCCGTGAGGTCCAGCCAGTAGTGGTCGCGCTGGAAGGCGTAGGTGGGCAGCTCGACCCGGCGCCGGGACTCGACCGGGGCGTACAGCGGGGTCCACTCCACGCCGATGCCGCGTACGTGCAGCTGCGCGAGGGCGGCCAGGAAGGTGTCGGTCTCGGGGCGGTCCTTGCGGACGGCCGCGACCAGGCCCGCCTGCGCGGCGGGTTCGGTGAGCGTGTCATGAGCCATCGCGGTCAGGACCGCGTCGGGGCCCAGCTCCAAGAGGGTCGTGACACCCTGACCGGCCAGCGCCTTGACACCGTCGTGGAAGCGGACGGCTTCGCGGATGTGGCGTACCCAGTACTCGGGGTCCTTCAGCTCGGCGGGATCCGCCAGTTCACCGGTGAGGTTGGAGACGACGGGGAGCGTCGGGTCCTGGTACGTCAGCTTGGCCGCGACCTTGCGGAAGTCGTCGAGCGCCGGGTCCATGAGGGGCGAGTGGAAGGCATGGCTGACCTTCAGCCACTTCACCTTCCGGCCCTGGTCGCGCAGGGTCCCTTCCAGGGCTTCGAGGGCCGCGCGCTCGCCGGAGAGCACCAGCTGCGCGGGGCCATTGACGGCCGCCACACCCACACGGTCCGACAGAAGCGGCAGCACGTCCGCTTCCGTGGCCTGCACGGCCAGCATGGCACCGCCCTCGGGCAGTGCCTGCATCAACCGGCCACGCGCAGCGACCAGTTGGGCGGCGTCTTCGAGGGACCACAGCCCGGCCACGTACGCGGCCGCCAGCTCACCGATGGAGTGACCGCCCACGATCTCCGGGCGTACGCCGAAGGACTCCGCGAGGCGGAAGAGGGCGACCTCAACGGCGAAGAGGGCGGGCTGCGCATAGCCGGTCTGCTCAAGCAGCTCGGCGTCCGCACCGAACATCACGCTCTGGAGCGAACGTTCTATCCACGGATCAACATGAGCACACACCTCGTCCAACGCGTCCGCGAACACTGGGAACGCCTCGTACAACTCACGGCCCATCCCGATGCGCTGGCTGCCCTGACCGGTGAAGAGCACACCGAGACGGCCCTCGACCACCGAGCCCGTGACGGCCCCGCGCCCGCCGGACGCCACCGCCTCAAGGCCGGTGAGGAGTTCCTCCCGGCCGAGCCCCAGGACGACTGCCCGGTGCTCGTGGACGGCTCGGGCCGACAGGAGTGACCAGCCGACGTCGACCGGGTCGAGGCCTTCGTCGCCCGCGACGTGGTCCCGGAGGCGCTCGGCCTGCGCCCGCAGGGCCTCCTCGCTGCGACCGGACACCAGCCACGGCACAGCCGTCACCGGCGCGACCGGCTCCACGACCTCAGCGGGCTCCTCGACCGGCGCCTGCTCCACGATCACGTGCGCGTTGGTGCCGCTCACACCGAAGGACGACACACCCGCGCGACGCGGCGCGTCCGCACTCCCGGCCCACTCACGAGCCTCCGTCAGAAGCTCGACGGCACCCGCCGACCAGTCCACGTGCGTGCTCGGCCGATCCACGTGCAGGGTCGGCGGCAGGACCCCCTCGCGCATGGCCATGACCATCTTGATGACGCCCGCGACACCGGCGGCCGCCTGGGTGTGGCCGATGTTGGACTTCACCGAACCCAGCCACAGCGGCCGGTCCTCGGGGCGCTCCCGCCCGTAGGTGGCGAGGAGGGCCTGGGCCTCGATCGGGTCGCCCAGGGTGGTGCCGGTGCCGTGCGCCTCGACCGCGTCCACATCGGCGGCCGCGAGCCCGGCGTTGGCCAGGGCCGCACGGATCACCCGCTGCTGCGAGGGTCCGTTCGGGGCGGTCAGACCGTTGCTCGCACCGTCCTGGTTCACGGCGGAACCCTTGACCACCGCGAGGACCTCGTGGCCGTTGCGGCGCGCGTCCGACAGGCGCTCCAGGAGCAGCAGGCCCACGCCCTCGCCCCAGCCCGTGCCGTCCGCCGCCTCCGCGAACGCCTTGCAGCGGCCGTCGGCGGCCAGGCCGCGCTGACGGCTGAACTGGACGAAGGTGTCCGGTGACGCCATCACCGTGACGCCGCCCGCGAGGGCCATGTCGCACTCGCCCTGCCGCAGGGCCTGCGCGGCCAGATGCAGGGCGACCAGGGAGGCCGAGCAGGCCGTGTCGACCGTGACCGCCGGGCCTTCGAGCCCGAACGCGTACGACAGACGGCCCGACATGACGCTCACGGCGTTGCCGGTGAGGACGTGGCTCTCGATGTCCTGGGGGACGGCGGCCATGCGGGAGATGTAGTCGTCGCCGTTGGAGCCGACGAAGACGCCCGCGCGGGTGCCGCGCAGCGTCGTCGGGTCGATGCCCGCGCGCTCGAAGAGTTCCCAGGAGGTTTCCAGGAGCTGGCGCTGCTGCGGGTCCATGGCGAGGGCCTCGCGCGGCGAGATGCCGAAGAAGTCCGCGTCGAACTCGCCCGCGTCCGGCAGGAATCCGCCCTCGCGGACGTAGCTCTTGCCCGCCCGGTCGGGGTCGGGGTCGTACAGTTCCGCGAGGTCCCAGCCCCGGTCTGCGGGGAACTCGCCCATGGCGTCGCGGCCGTCGGCGACGAGCCGCCACAAGTCCTCGGGCGAGCGGACCTCGCCGGGGAAGCGGCAGCTCATCGAGACGATCGCGATGGGGTCGCCGTCCGTGCCGACGGCGGTGGCCACCGGTGCGGGCGCGCCACCGGTCTCCGGCGCGGCACCGAAGGCCTCCTCGCCCAAGTAGGCGGCGAGGGAGGTGGAGTTGGGGTAGTCGAAGACCAGCGAGGCGGGCAGGCGCAGGCCGGTGGCGGCCTGGACGCGGTTGCGCAGCTCGACGGCGGTGAGCGAGTCGAAGCCGAGCTCGCGGAAGGCGCGGCCCGGGTCGACGGCCTCGGGTGAGGAGTGGCCGAGCACGGCGGCGGCCTGGGTGCGCACGAAGGCGAGGAGGGCGGTGCCGCGCTCGGTGCCGGGGAGCGGGGCGAGCCGCCGTATCCAGTCGGGGCCCGTGACGGCGTGGCCCGCGCCCGCCTCCGCGGGAGCGGGGTCGGCGGACCGCCCGCGCACCTCGGGGAGGGTGTCGAAGAGCCGGTTGGGGCGGGCCGCGAGGAAGCCGGGCAGGAAGGTGTCCCAGTCGACGGCGGCGACGAGGACGGTGGCGTCGCCGCGTTCGACCGCGTCCCGCAGGGCGGCGACGGCCGGTGCGGGCGGCATCGGCGGCATGCCGTCGCGGCGTGAGCGGTCGGCGCGCACCGCCGTGTCGGCGAGCCCGGCGCCGTCCCAGGTGCCCCAGGCGACGGAGGTGGCGGGCAGGCCGTCGGCGCGGCGCTGCTCGGCGAGCGCGTCGAGGTAGGCGTTGGCGGCCGCGTAGTTGGCCTGGCCCGCGTTGCCGAGGGCGCCGGACGCCGAGGAGTAGAGGACGAACGCGTCCAGGTCGAGGTCGCGGGTGAGGTCGTGCAGGGCGGTGGCCGCCGGGGACTTGGGGCGCAGTACGCCGTCGAGACGCTCGGGGGTGAGTGCGTCGACGACACCGTCGTCGAGGACGCCCGCCGTGTGGATCACGGCCGTCAGGGGGGTGTCGGCGGAGATGTCGTCCAGGAGCCCGGCGAGGGCGTCGCGGTCGGCGACGTCGCAGGCCGCGACGGTGACGCGGGCACCCAACTCCTCGATTTCGGCGCTCAGTTCGGCGGCGCCGGGCGCGTCGGGGCCACGACGGCTGGTGAGGAGGAGGTGGTCGGCGCCCTCGCGGGCGAGCCAGCGCGCCACGTGGCCGCCCAGGGCGCCCGTGCCGCCGGTGACGAGGACGGTGCCGCGCGGGGTCCAGCGGGTGTCGCGGGTGAGGTCGGCGCCGGTCGCCTCGCCCCTGACGAGGCGGCGCGCGAAGACCCCGGAGCCGCGCACGGCGAGCTGGTCCTCCTCGCCGCCGTCGTGGGCGGCGGCGAGGATCGCGGCGAGCCGGGTGCCCGCCCGCGCGTCGTGGTCGCGGGGCAGGTCGATGAGCCCGCCCCAGCGGTCGGGGTGTTCGAGGGCGACGACGCGGCCGAGGCCCCACAGGTGGGCCTGGAGGGGGTGGTCGAGGCGGTCGCTGCGCCCCGTCGAGACAGCGCCCCTGGTCAGCGCCCACAGCCGGGCCGTTGCGCCGGTGTCGCCGAGGGCCTGCACCAGGGCGAGGGTGCCCGCGACACCGGCGGGTACGGCCTCGTGTCCGTCGAGGGGGGACTCGTCGAGGCCGAGCAGCGAGACGACGCCGACGGGTTCTGGCGCGCCGTTGTCCGCCGCCCGGCGCAGCAGCTCCGCCAGGTGTGCGCGCGTCGCCTCGCCGGTGTCCAGGCTCAGGACGACGGGTTCGGCGCCGGCGGCCGTCAGCGCCTCGGTGACGCCGGTCGCCCAGGGGTGCGCGCGGGCGGTGTCGGGCAGGACGACGAGCCAGGGCCCGGCCAGACGGGCGGGCGGCAGGGCGGCGCCCGGCAGGGGCTGCCAGGTGGCGCGGTAGCGCCAGGCGTCGATGGTGGAGCGTTCGCGGCGCCTGCGCCGCCATGCGGAGAGGCCGGGCAGGACCTCGCTGAGGGCGCCCTGCGCCACGTCGCCGAGGGTGGAGGACAGTTCGTCGACGTCCTCGCGCTCGACGGCCTCCCAGAAGAGGGCCTCGGCCTCGTCCGTGGCGGCGGCGAGCGGCGTGGCGCCGTCGGTCCGCTCCTCGGTCAGCCAGTAGTGGCGGCGCTGGAAGGGGTACGTGGGCAGGTCCACGACGGTGCGCTCGCCGGGCAGGAGGGCCTGCCAGTCGAGTTCGGCGCCGTGGACGTGGGCTTCGGCGAGCGAGGCCGCGAGGCGGTCGGCGCCCCCGTCGTCACGCCGGAGGGAGCCGAGGGTGGCGGCCTGGCTGTCAGTGGCGTCGATGGTGGCCTGCACCGGGACGGTCAGGACCGGGTGCGGGCTCATCTCCAGGAACAGACCGTGGCCCTCGGCCAGGAGACCGCGCGTGGCGTGCTCGAACAGGACCGTCTGACGCAGGTTGCGGTACCAGTAGCCCGCGTCCATCAGGGTGTCGCCGGTCAGCCAGTCGCCGGTGAGCGTGGAGTACAGCGGTACGTCGGGGGTGCGGGGCGCGACCGGGGCGAGGACCCGCTCCAGGTGCTCCTCGATGGCTTCGACGTGCGCGGAGTGCGAGGCGTAGTCGACGGGGATGGTGCGGGCGCGGATGTCGCGGGCCACGCACTGCGCGACCAGCTCCTCCAGGGCCGCCGCGGCACCGGAGACCACGACGTGCGCGGGGCCGTTGACCGCCGCCACGGACAGGTCGTCGCCCCACTGGGTGAGGATCTCGCGCACCTGCCGCTCGGGCAGCGGTACGGAGACCATGCCGCCGAGGCCGGAGAGTTCGATGATGGCCTGGCTGCGCAGGGCCACCACCCAGGCCGCGTCCTCCAGGGACAGCGCGCCCGCGACGCACGCGGCGGCGATCTCGCCCTGGCTGTGGCCGACCACGGCGGCGGGCTCGACCCCCGCCGCGCGCCACGCGGCGGCGAGGGACACCATCACGGCGAACAGGACGGGCTGGACGACGTCGACGCGGTCGAAGTTCCCGCCGTCCAGCTCGTCGAACAGGTCCCAGTCCACGAACGGGCCCAGGGCGTCGGCGCACTCCCGCATGCGGGCGGCGAACACCGGGGATTCGTCGAGGAGTTCACGGGCCATCCCGGCCCACTGCGAGCCCTGGCCGGGGAAGACGAACACGGGTCGGGCCGCCCCGGGGACGGCGCGGCCGGTGACCGCGCCCCCGGCCCCGAGGTCCCCGTCCGCGAGGCGTTCGAGCCCCGCGAGGAGCTCGTCGCGGTCACGCCCGAGCACGACGCCGCGGCGCTCGAACCGCGAGCGGGTGACGGCGAGGGACCAGGCCACGTCGAGCGGTTCGAGACCGGGCCGCGCGAGCAGGCGCTCGCGCAGCCGGGCCGCCTGGGCCCGCAGCGCGTCCTCGGACTTCGCCGACAGGGCCAGCGGCACGCGGCCGGAGATCACCGAGGACAGACCGGAGCCACCGGCCGGACCGAACCCGCCCGACGCACCGGCCCCGCCCGGCTGTCCGAACGCATCGGGCTGACCGAACCCGCCCGGCAGACCGAACCCGTCCCGCGGACCGAACCCGTCCCGCGGACCGAACCCGTCCGACGGACCCACCCCGTCCAGCAGACCGGCCCCGCCCGACGCACCAGCCCCGTCCAACTGCCCGGCCGCATCCGGCTGACCGACCCCGTCCGCCGGGCCGAACACCCCCGGCTCACCGGACGCATCCGACCGCCCCGCCTCGTCCGGGCGACCGGACACCTCCTCCTGGGCGGTCACGTCCGACGGGACGGCCGCGCCCGACGGGACAGCCGCACCCGGCCCGTCGGCCCCGTCCGCCTGACCGCCCGCCTCGGTGGACGACGGCACCTGCTCCAGGATCAGGTGCGCGTTCGTGCCGCTCATGCCGAACGACGAGACGCCCGCGCGCCGCGGCCCGTCCGCGCGCTCGGGCCACTCCCGGGCCTCCGTGAGGAGTTCGACGGCGCCCGCCGACCAGTCCACGTGGCTGCTCGGCTCGTCGACGTGCAGGGTCTTCGGCAGGACGCCCTGGTGCATGGCCTGCACCATCTTGATGACTCCGGCGACACCGGCGGCGGCCTGCGTGTGGCCCACGTTGGACTTCAGCGAGCCGAGCCACAGCGGCCGGTCCTCGGGCCGGTCCTTGCCGTACGTGGCGATGAGGGCCTGGGCCTCGATGGGGTCGCCCAGGGTGGTGCCGGTGCCATGGGCCTCGACCGCGTCGACGTCGGCGGCCGCGAGGCCCGCGTCGGCGAGGGCGGCGCGGATGACGCGCTGCTGCGCGGGCCCGTTGGGGGCGGTCAGGCCGTTGGAGGCGCCGTCCTGGTTCACGGCGGAACCACGGACGACGGCGAGGACCTCGTGGCCGTTGCGGCGCGCGTCCGAGAGCCGCTCCAGGACGAGCATGCCGACGCCCTCGCCCCACGCCGTGCCGTCCGCGCCCTGCGCGAACGGCTTGCAGCGGCCGTCGGGCGCCAGGCCGCGCTGGCGGCTGAAGGCCAGGAAGGAGCCGGGCGACGCCATGACCACGACGCCGCCCGCGAGGGCGAGCGCGCACTCGCCCTGGCGCAGCGCCTGGACGGCCAGGTGCAGCGCGACCAGGGAGGAGGAGCAGGCGGTGTCGACCGTCATGGTCGGGCCCTGGAGGCCGAGGGTGTAGGCGATGCGCCCGGAGGCGACGCTGGCGGCGGTGCCGGTGACGAGATAGCCCTCCAGGCCGTCACCGGCGTCGCTGAGGCGGGGCCCGTACTCCTGGGTCTCGGCGCCGACGAACACACCGGTGCCGGAGTCGCGCAGCGACGCGGGGTCGATGCCCGCGCGCTCCAGGGCCTCCCAGGACGCTTCGAGCAGCAGGCGCTGCTGCGGGTCCGTGGCGAGGGCCTCGCGGGGCGACAGGCCGAAGAAGTCGGCGTCGAACTCGCCCGCGTCGTGCAGGAAGCCGCCCTCGCGGACGTACGACGTGCCGGGCCGGTCGGGGTCGGTGTCGTACAGGGCGGAGAGGTCCCAGCCGCGGTCGGCGGGGAAGCCGGAGATGGCGTCCACCCCGTCGGCGACGAGCTGCCAGAGCTCTTCGGGGGTCTCGACGCCACCGGGCAGGCGGCAGCTCATGGCGACGATGGCGATGGGCTCGTCGTCGGCGCGGCGGGCCGCCGGGACGTAGCCGTCGTCGGCGCTGTCGAACAGCTCGGCGCGCAGATGGCGGGCGAGCGCGTCGGCGGTGGGGTAGTCGAAGACGGCGGTGACGGGCAGCTTGAGGCCGGTGGCCCGCTGGAGGCGGCGGTGCAGCTCCACCGCGGTCAGCGAGTCGAGGCCCAGGTCGAGGAAGGGCCGGGACAGATCGCCGGAGAGGCGCTCGCCGTCGGCGCCGCCGAGGACCGCCACGACCTCCCCGGTGACGACGGCGCGCAGCCGCCGCTCCTGCTCCGCGCGCGGGCGGCCTTCGAGGGCGGCGCGCAGGTCCGTCGCCGGGGCGGGGGCCGCCGGGTCGGGGGCGTCGTCCGCGGCGGGGACCACCGGACGGGAGGCGTCGTCCGCCGCGGGGGCCGCCGCGCGGGAAGCGTCTTCCGGGTGCGGCCGGGCCTCCGGGTGAGAATGGGCTGCGATTTCCTCGAAGTCGCTCATTGTTCCACTCCGTAGCACCGGCCGTGATGGCTTTCAGAATTGCCTGACTGTAGGCCGGGGTATGACCCCGTCCGTGTACGCGGGGAAAATTCAGGGAGTGCGCTTCGGAAATCAATCTCCGTATTCCTGGACGCACTTCAGATAAATTTGCCCACAATACCGTTGCACGGTAACAGCGCGCATCCGCGAGCCCCACCCCTAATAACCCCCTACCGGGCCGTGGGGCCGGGCAGATACAGGGGTGTTCGGGATTCCCGCCCGCCTCTAGGGTCAGCAGCGTGGAATACGCTGTCCGGGTTGAGAATCTGGTGAAACAGTACGCGGCCAACGCACGCCGCGTGGTCGACGGTCTGAGCTTCGAGGTGCACCGGGGTGAGGTCTTCGGCCTGCTCGGTCCCAACGGCGCGGGCAAGAGCACGACGGTGGGCATGATGACCACCCGGGTGCGGCCCACGTCGGGCGAGGTCCTGATCGACGGCGTGGACGTCGTCGCACGGCCGAGAGAGGCGAAGCGGGTGCTCGCGGTGGTGCCGCAGCGCAACAACCTCGACCGCTCGCTCTCGGTGCGGCAGAACCTGCTCTTCCACGCCACCTATCACGGCATCCCGCGTGCCGAGCGGCGGCGCAGGGCCGATGAGCTCCTGGAGCAGATGGGCCTGGCCGACTACCGCAAGTCGAAGGTCGACGACATGTCCGGCGGGCAGGTGCAGCGCGTGATGATCGCGCGGGCGCTGATCCACCGGCCGAGCGTGCTGTTCCTGGACGAGCCCGCGACCGGACTCGACCCGCAGGCGCGCCTGTTCGTGCACGAGCGGGTCGCCGAACTCGCCGAGCGCGGCGTGACGGTGGTCGTCACCACCCACGACATGGACGAGGCCGCCAAGCTCTGCGACCGCGTCGGCATCGTGGACCGGGGCACCCTGCTCGCCCTGGACACCCCCGAGGGCCTGGGCACGCTGCTGCCCGCGCACTCGACGCTCGCCCTGACGGTGCGCTCCGCGCAGGGCCCGGCGCCAGTGGCCAAGCTGCTCGCCGATCTGCCGGGGGTGCGCCAGGTCGACGAGGTCGACCCGGAGGCGCCGCCCGCGGACGCCTGCCGGTTCCGCATCTACACGGACACCGAGCCGGTCGAGGCGCTGCAGCCGGCGCTCGCCGCGCTCACCGAACGGGACTACCGGGTCACGGATGTCGGCATCGGAAAGGTCTCCCTGGAAGACGTTTTCCTCCACCTCACCGGAAAGAATCTGCGATGACAGCGACGACTGCGACAGCTTCGGCGACTCAGGCTTCGCGGCCCTCGCGCCAGATACACACCTTCCGCGCCATCATGTGGCGCGATGTGTTCGTCGCCCTGCGCCAGTTCCCCACGTTCATCGGCCAGGCCATCATCCAGCCGTTCTTCACGCTGTTCGTGTTCGGCGTGCTGCTGAGCGACGCGGGCTATGTGGACGGCGACTACAGCTCCGTGCTGCTGCCCGGTGTGCTCGCCCTGAACGGATTCCTCGGCGGCATGCAGAACACGGCGCTGCCGCTCGTCGTGGACTTCTCGTACACGCGTGAGATCGAGGACCGGCTCCTTTCGCCCATCTCGTTGCGTCTGGTGGCCGTGGAGAAGATCCTTTTCGGTGCGCTGTACGGATTCGTGGCGTCGCTGATGATGACGCCGGTCGGCATGGTGCTCCTGGACCTGTCGTGGCCGATCAGCCGGACGGTGCCCGCCCTCGGGATCGCCGCGCTCGGCGCGCTCGCCGGGGCGTCGATCGGCCTGTGCCTGGGGACGTCCGTGAGCAGCGACAAGGTGGACGTGATGTTCACGCTCGTCCTGATGCCGCTGCTGTTCACGGGCTCGACGCAGTTCCCGCTCGTGGCGCTCGACGAGGTCCGCTGGTTCCAGGTGATCTGCGGCGCCAACCCGCTGTCGTACGCCAGTGAGGGCATGCGGGCGGTGACGTCGCCGAACGTGGAGCACGTGCCGCTGCCGATCACGCTGATCGTGCTCGTCGGTTCGATCGCGCTGTTCGCGGCGATCGGCATCCGCGGCTTCCTGCGGCGCGCGCAGTCGTGACAGGCGCGGGCGGAACGCCCTGAGCGCACACGGACGAGGAGCGCACGGAAGAAGGGCCCCGGAGCAAGTGCTCCGGGGCCCTTTCGCGTGCCGTGGTGGCCGCGGCCGGTCAGTCCTCGGGCAGGTCGATCGGCGCGAGCGAGGCGAACAGGTCGCCGGGGCCGGGGTTCAGCGGCTGGGTGGCGCCGCCGAGGTGGCGAAGGACGCCCCAGTAGGCGTTGAGGCCGGTCGTGACGGCGCCCTCGGCGAAGCCCGCGGTCCAGGAGACGTCGTCGCCCGCGAGGAAGAAGCCGCGCTGGTCCCGGGCCAGCCCGTCCTGCATGAAGTGCGTGAACAGGCGCCGCTGGTAGCGGTAGTGGCCCGGCAGGTTCGCCTTGAAGGCGCCCTGGAAGTGGGGGTCGGTCTCCCAGGTCACCGTGCGGGGCGGCGCGATGACGCGGGAGCGGATGTCGACGTCCGGGTAGATGGCGGCGAGGGCGTCCAGGACGCCCTCCAGGCGCTCCTCGGCGGTCAGCGGGGCCATCTTCAGGGAGTCGTCGTTCCAGGTGTACGACAGGCACATGACGCCGGGGCGCTCGGGTCCCTCGTCGAAGAGGTAGACGCCCCGGGGCATGCGGTCGGTGAGGGTCGTGCTCATCACCTCGCGGCCGGTGCGCGGGTCGCGCTCGCGCCAGAAGGGGCGGTCGACGAGGACGAAGAGCTTGGACGAGCCCATGTAGTGGCTGCGCTCCACGGCCGTCCACACGGGGGTGGGCAGCAGCGCGGGGTCGCAGCGGACGTTGGTGACCAGGGTCCGCTTCTGCGGGGTGAAGACGGCCGCCGGGTAGGTGTGGGCGGTGCCGTCGTGCCCGTGGACGGTGATGCCGCGCGGGCCGCGCTGAAGGCGGGCGACGCCGCCGCGGGGGCCGCCGCGGTGCAGCGACTCCAGGGAGGTGCCGGCCGGCCAGTGCGCGAGGTCGTCGGGGGCGTGCGACCACAGGCGCAGCGGCAGCTGCTGGGAGCCGCCGACGACGAGCTGGTGGTCGTCCTCCGCGCCGGTGTAGACGACGCGCAGGATCTCCAGGATGGAGTTGGGGAAGTCGGTGTCCCAGCCGCCCGCGCCGAAGCCGACCTGACCGAATATCTCGCGGTACTTGAAGGACTGGAAAGCGGGCGAGCGGGCGATGAAGCCGTAGAAGGACTGGTCGTCCAGGGCGCGTACCAGCGGGTTCCAGATGGCTTTGATGGCGGCGGTGTCGCGGCGGCGGATCGCGTCGTCCATGGCGAACAGCTCGGCGTGCTCCTGCAGGGCCTTGTCCCAGGCCATGCCGACTTCCTGGTAGACGTCGGGGAGCTCGCCCGCGTGCCGGGCGTAGTGCCGGTCGTCGCCGAGGGCGACGACGGTGGAGCCGCTGGCCTCGGTGAGCGGGTTGGGGAAGGGCCGGGTGCGCAGGCCGACGAGGTCCATGTAGTGGCGCAGGGCCGTCGCCGACGCGGGGAAGCGCATGGCGCCGAGTTCGGCCACGGCGTCCGGGCGGCTCTCGAAGGCGGCGGAGCGCATGCGTCCGCCGACCGGGCCCGCCTCGTGGACGACGGGCCGCAGCCCGAGGCGCATCAGCTCGTACGCGGTGACGAGGCCCGAAATCCCCGCCCCGATCACGGCGACGGGCGTGCCGAACTCCGCTGCCGGAATTTCGCCGAGGCCGTGCGGGCTCGCCAGCCATTCGTCGTACGCGAAGGGAAAGTCCGGGCCCAGCATGGTGATGGAATCTGCTGTTCCGAGACGCGAACTACCGTTGAGGGCAACCAACGGATACTCCTCTGACCGTGGTGGAGGCCGGCCCGGCGGACGTTCCAGACGGCCGCGGGGGGGGAGCCGGGCTGCGGCAGCAGGAGGTGGGTCCGCGATCAGCACGGCCCGTGACCCTGCCCCACGGGGGCCGGTCGGGCCCGCGAATCGCCTCCGATACACGGCACGTCTGACGGTGCCCTTGATTATCTCGGTGCCTTCGGGGGACGGAGAAACCCCTCAACATCCCCTTACGGCTCCTAGAGGCACATGGCCGGCACACCCGGAACCGCGCGCGGTCACTGTTGCGTTCACTCTCGGAGCACAGTAACGCGCTCCCGAACGAGGGTTCTCAAGGGGCACGAAATGTTGCACGGGACGCAATGAGTACTTTAGTAGCGCGGCTTCGATCCTGAAGACTGTACGAAACTCAGGGGCCGCCTTGAAATGATCTATGGTGGCCGCACCACACGCCCGGATCAGTTCCCGCGTGCCGAATTGTTCAACAATCACTATCCAGAGGAGGCCTCATGCATCCAGGGCCGGACAGCCGAAGGTTCGCGGTGCACGACCACCGTCCGGGCGCCGCGCCCGATGGAGCCCGGCTGGAGCCGATGGCCC
Source organism: Streptomyces sp. YIM 121038 (assembly GCF_006088715.1). Classification (NCBI taxonomy): domain Bacteria; kingdom Bacillati; phylum Actinomycetota; class Actinomycetes; order Kitasatosporales; family Streptomycetaceae; genus Streptomyces; species Streptomyces sp. YIM 121038. The sequence continues at coordinate 8,028,458 of NZ_CP030771.1, read as the reverse complement.
TGGAGGTGCGGCGCGCGGACGGCGCCGGGACGCCCCCGCACGAAGGGGCGCCCGGCCACGAGCGCCTGCTGCGGGTCGAGCGCCACGCGTGCCTCGCGGTCGTCTCGGACGACGGCTCGGCGGACCGTTTCCTGGACCGGCTGCTCGACGACGGCGGTCCGGACCGCCGCGTCACCGTGCACGGCGTGGACGCCCGGACCGATCCCGATGCCCTGCGGCGCCTCGTCGGGGTGGTCCCCGCGGGCATGCCGTTGCCCGAAGTGCCCGTCCACGATGCCCTGATGGCCGCCGGTCTGCGCCGAGGTCTGCCCCCGGAGACCGCCGCCGGGCGCGCCACGGACTTAGCGGAAGCCCTGGGCCTGCGGGCCGTGGAGCGCACGTCCGTGGCCCGGCTCACGCCGGGCCAGCGCTCGCGCACCGCTGTCGGCTGCGCGCTGCTGCACGTGCCGAAGCTGCTGTTGCTGTGCCGCCCCCTGGACGACGTGGACGAGGTGTCGGAGACGATCCTCCACCGGGTGCTTCGCCGCTACGCGGCGTCGACCGGGACCGTGGTGTTCTCCTCCGGTTCCAGGGAGGTCGCCCGGCGCATGACGGACCGTCTGTTCATGGTCTGTGACGGGCAGGTGCGCTGCGGCTGTCTGCCGACCGCCCGCTGACGGAGCTCCGCACCCTCGCGCCCGCAGGGGCGACGACCGCGGCCGCCACCCCCCACTGGTGGTCATCAGCGGTCAGCACAACGTTGTCAGAACGCCACGGGCGGCTCAGCACGCCGTGTCCGCCAGCAGATCGTGCGGGAGATCCTTGCGGCGGGAGACGTTCAACTTCCGGTAGACCCGCGTCAGATGCTGTTCGACCGTACTGACGGTGATGAACAGCTTGCGCGCTATCTCGCGGTTGCTGTGCCCGAACGACGCCAGGGACGCCACGCGCCGCTCCGCGTCGGTCAGTTCCTCCGCCGGGCAGGCCTCGTCGCCCCGCGCCGGGCGCTCCGCCGCACCCGCCTCGCCGTCGCCGTACGGCAGCAGCTGTTCGCACAGCGTCTCCGCCCGCGCGTCGCGCGCGATGCGCCACGCCCGCCGCGCCATCATCCGCGCCTGGCCCAGGTCGCCCAGGGCGTGATGGGAACGGCTCAGCGCCCCCAGGGCCCGCACCAGTTCCAGCCGGTCCTCGCACTTCTCCAGTTCCTCGATCGCCTCGTGCAGCGCGTGGTGGTGCCGCCGCAGGCCCGACACCTCGGCGAGCACGCGCAGCGTCTGGGCGCGGGTGCGGGACTGCCCCGGGCCGCACTTGGCCAGTTGCTCCCTGACGAGCCGGTCGGCCTCGGCCTCGCCGCCCGTGCGCAGGTGCATCTCCGCGGCCGCCGACCGCCACGGCACCAGCGCCGGCTGGTCGATGCCCCAGCGGGTCATCAGCTCGCCGCAGGTGAGGAAGTCGTCGAGGGCCGGGCGCACCCGCCCCATGGCGGCGTAGAGCTGACCGCGCGCATAGCTGAGTTCCAGGCCGTAGCGGGTCTCCGGGAGGCCTTCCGGGATGTGGTGGTCCAGATAGGCCATGGCCTGCTCGTACTGGCCCATCGCGGTGTGCGCCGAGACCAGGGTGGCCAGGATCGAGCCGATGCCGACGCCCCAGCCCTGGGGCGAGATCCACGACAGGGCGGTGAGCGCGTACCGCACGGCGTCCGGCGCGCTGCCCTGGCGCAGGGCGATGGTCGCCCTGATCGCGGACAGCGGCGCCTGCCAGCCCGGCCCGCCGAGCCGGGTGGCCTCGCGAAGGAGCGCGTCGCACCAGTGCGCGGCCCGGCCGAGACGGTCGCAGTAGATGAGGACCGACAGGGCGGCGGTGAGCGTCTCCAGGGTGGCGTCGCTCAGCCGGGTGCCCTGCAGGACGGTCTCGGCGAGGTCGGCGGCGTGCGGGTCCACGCCGCGGGACAGGACGGCGTTGAGGGCGGCGCCGACGCGGCCGCGGGCGTCGCAGCCCGGTGTCGTCAGGACGTCCCAGGTGCTGTGCGGCGCGGGCCAGTTGTCGGCGCCGATGCGCTCGCGCAGCGTCGGGTAGGTGGTGCGCACCGCGCCGGACGCCAGGTAGCCGCTGACGGCGGAGGCGCCCTCGTAGGCGACTTGGCCCTTGCGGGCGACCTCGGCGGCCTCGTCGAACCTGCCCTGCCACAGCAGGCCCGAGATCAGCACGGGCACGGCCTGCTCGGCGAGCCAGCCCTCGTCGAAGGCGGCGCGCAGCGCGCCCAGGTGCGGTCCGAGGGTCGAGGGCCGCACCCGCCAGGCGAGGCGGGCCAGTTCGGCGAGGATCTCGCTGCGCCGCTCCCCGCGCGGGCAGCTCTCGTCGGCCAGGTGGAGGCAGGCGATGGCGAGCGAGACGTCCTCGTCGCGCCGGGCGCGGGTGGCCGTCTCCCACAGCACGTCGAGGGACTCGGCGCCCTCGACCTCGCCGGTGGCGACGATGTGCCGGGCCACGACGGGCGGTTCGGCGCCGTGGCGGCGCAGCAGCAGGGCCGCGCGCCGGTGCAGCCCGATGCGGTCCTCGCGCGCCAGGTCGTCGAGCACGGCGGTCCGCGCCAGGGGGTGGCGGAAGGCGCCCTCGTCGGTGAGACCGGCCGCCGCGAGCGCGCGCAGGCCGCGCGCGACGGTCTCGCGGTCGAGGTCGAGCAGGTCGGCGAGCGTCGCCTCGGACGCGGCGTCGTCCAGGACCGCGATGCCGCGGGCGACGGCGAGGACGGCGTCCTCGCCGCGGTGCAGGCAGCTGAGCACGGACTGCCGGTAGGCGTCGCCCGCGGGCACGGTGCGCCCGGTGGGCAGGGCGTTGCCGGTGCCGGACCCGGTGGCCCGCTGGTCGTGGTCGAGCGGCCCGTGGGCGAGCAGGTCGTGGATCAGGGCCCGCACCAGGAGGGGGTTGCCGCCGCTGAGCCGGTGGACGTCGGGCGCGAGGCCGTGTGCCGCGGCCTCGTCGAGGTGCGCGCGCAGCAGCTCCGCCGTGCCGGACTCGCCGAAGGTGGTGAGCCGCAGCTGGGTCAGGCGGGGGTGGCGCAGCAGTTCCGCGCTGAACATGGGCCGTTCGGCGTGCGGCCCGGTCCGCAGGCCGAGGACGATCACGACGGGCTTGGCCCGCAGCTCCCGCATGGCGTACTGCAGGCACTGGAGGGACGGGATGTCGGCGTACTGGACGTCGTCCACGAGGACGGCCAGCGGTCCGCCGCGGGCCAGGGCCCGCAGGGCCATGGTCAGGGACCGCATCACATGGGCGCGTACGTGCTCCTCGCGCTCGCTGTCGGGATCGCGGAGCATGGCGGTGAACTTGGCGTCGTCGAGCAGACGCGCCACGCGCGCGGTCGCTCCGGCGTCCTGCTCCGCCACCTGGTCGGCGTGGAGGAGCAGTTGACCGAAGACCGCCATGGGCGTGGTGCGCTCGGCCCGTAAACCCGTCGCCTTGAGCACGGTCAGGCCTCGGGCCTCCGCCTCGTCGGCGACGCTGTTCAGCAACTCGCTCTTGCCGGTGGCCACCGGACCTCTTATCAACACAACACGGGAAGGCCGCTCCGCGCTGTTCGCCAGAACGTCCTCCAAGAGAGCCCACTCATCGACTCGCTCGACCAGGCTCATAGTGCGGTTTCCTCCCCGTAAGAAATTATCGCAAACTGCACTGGGCGCCTTATTCGCATATCGCACTCATCAAGTTGCCTCAGGAGCCTGAAGCAGGATACCAGGGCATATTCCAAATATCTCCGCCGGGGCTCTTGGGGCACTCAGTCAACAACACAACTATGACTGAAACTTGACGGCGAGGTAGCCCCGAAAGAAGTGAGCCCACCCCCCAAATCCACGATGACTCGCAACGTTCAGCCCTCCCCACTCCGGCCATGTCTGTGATATAGGCCCGGGCGATCGGCCCGTCACATGCGGAGCCTTAAACTCCAATTGTGAGAAAGGAGAAGACTCAACTGGCCACGGCGTCATGACCCAGCGCCCATCGCGCCACACTGTCCGGAAACATGCCTGGCCACAGCCCACATGGGCGTCCGATCCCGACAAGCCCGGCAGACCCGGCACTACCCCCCGGGGGCTCCCCTCCGAAGGCCGCCACCGCATGATCCCCCGTCGCCCCGGCTACCCAAAGCGCGGCGGCGCACACCGATTTGACGGCCCATCGGCGGTCGGCCATCCGCGCGCCCGCCGCAGCGGGCGTTAAGAACGCGTTAGGCAAACGCATCCACGGGCACGCCAACGGGGCCTCTCCCGAATGGAAACCAAAAACAATCCAGCGGCAATCCGACGGCAAAATTCCCTGTGAAAGTTCCCGGGACGCGACCGGCCCGCCCGACGTCCCGGCCGAGTTACCGGCGGAAGCCCCGCCGCACGGCCGGGAGCGTCGGCGCACCGGCGTGCCGGTCGCGCCCCATTGTTACGCCCGTGTTTCCGGGCCGCCGCGCGCTTTGGCGGCGCGAACGGGAGGAGCAACTCGCCTCCGGCACATGCGAACTCGGCCGAACGCCCGGCCGTCGCCACAAAGCCCCTTTTTTGTGCGCTGGGCCACACTCCGGCTTCACCGCCGCGGGCACCGGACCCACCGCCAGGGCGTGTCCGACGGGACGCCGCGCCGTCCCGTCGGGCAGGCCCTAGGGGACGGATAGGGGTGGAGGGCGCCACGGGCCACGGCTAGCCTCCGGCGGGAGGAATCACCGGTACGACAGTGACGCCAGCGGTCGTCGGCGACCCCGCCCTCCCCGGGCCCGACGCGCCCCGCAGTGCCACGACCCCACGGGCGGTCACCCGTGATCCTCCCGGAAACGCCTGCCGGCCAGGGCACGCCGATGTGACGCGCTCGCGTGGGACGCACGCGCGCAGACCCGTAGAGGACGACGATGGCGAAGAAGCAGACACCGAGCGCGCTCCGACCCGGAAGCGTGCCCCGATGACCGCGCCCGGCGCCTGCCCCGGCTCCGACGCCGAACGAGCCGCCGACGCGACGGTGTCCGAAGGCCTCGGCCACCTCGCTCCGGACGGGGTGCGGACCACCGTCACCGTGATCATCCCGACGTTCAACGAGGCGGACAACGTCGAGGAGTTGCTCACGCGGCTCGCGGCCGCCCTGCCCGGGCACCTGGACTGCGAGGCCCTGTTCGTCGACGACAGCACCGACGACACTCCGGCCGCGATCGAGCGCGCCGCCCTCACCTGCCCGTTCCCCGTGAACGTCATCCACAGGGAAACCCCGACGGGCGGCCTGAGCGGAGCCGTGGTGGAGGGCATGAAGGCCGCCGCTTCGGAGTGGCTCGTCGTCATGGACGCCGACCTCCAGCACCCGCCGTCGCTGCTGCCCGAGCTGATCGAGACGGGGCGCCGCACGGGGGCCGAACTCGTCGTCGCCAGCCGGTACGCGGGCGGCGGCAGCCACGCCGGGCTCTCCGGCCGCTACCGCGTCGCGGTCTCGCGCACCTCGACCCTGGTGACCAAGTCCCTCTTCCCCTCCGCGCTGCGCGGCATCAGCGACCCGATGAGCGGGTTCTTCGCGATCCGCCGCGCCACCGTGCACGCCCAGGCCGGCATCCTCAAGCCGCTGGGCTACAAGATCCTGCTCGAACTGGCCATCCGCTGCCGCCCGCGCACGGTCGCCGAGGTGCCCTTCTCCTTCCAGGAGCGGTACGCGGGCGAGTCGAAGTCGACCGTGCGCGAGGGCCTGCGCTTCCTGAACCACCTGGTGTCCCTGCGCACCGCGACCCCCGTGGCCCGCATCGTCGCCTTCGGCGTCATCGGCCTGACCGGCTTCGTGCCCAACCTCCTCGGCCTCGCCGGGCTCACGGCGATGGGGCTGCACTACCTCCCGGCCGAGATCGTGGCCAACCAGTTCGGCGTGCTGTGGAACTTCGTCCTCATCGACCTGCTGCTCTTCCGCGGCCGGCGCGAGCACCGCCACTGGGCCGACCGCCTCGGCCGCTTCGCGCTGCTCGCCAACGCCGATCTGCTGCTGCGCATCCCCCTCATCGCGCTGCTCGTCGACGGCGCGGACATGGCGGTCCTGCCCGCCACCGCGATCGCCCTCCTGACGACGTTCGTCGTGCGCTTCGTCGCCACCGAACTGCTCGTCTACCTGCCCGCGCGCGGCCGGAGCAAGGACCCGGACGGCTCGCGCGCCCGGGAGGAGAAAGAGGGCCGGGAAGACCAGGACCGCGAGAAGGAAGGCACGCCGTGAACGTCGGCGCACCGCGGGACGGCACGGGCCACGGCCACGCGCAGGACAGCGGGGCGCGCGGGGCGCCGCCGTCGCTCCTCGCGCGGATCGTCCCCGAGGACGTTCACTGCCGCGAGTGCACCCACGACCCGGAGGGCGTCGTCCTGCACCCCGACGAAGAGGCCCTGATCGCACGGTCGGTGGAGGCACGGCGGCGCGAGTTCACCACGGGCCGCCACTGCGCGCACCGCGCGCTCCAGGACCTGGGGCGGCCCGCCGCGGCCATCCTGCCCGACGTCAAGGGCTCGCCGCGCTGGCCCGCCGGTGTCGTCGGCAGCATCACGCACTGCGCGGGCTACCGCGGCGCCGCCGTCGCCCCGGCCGCGCGCGTCCGCTCGGTCGGCATCGACGCGACGCCCGGCGAGCCGCTGCCCGAGGGGGTCCTGGAGGCCGTGGCGCTGCCCGCGGAACAGGTGCGCGTACGGGCACATCTGGAGCGGTGGCCCGCGGTGCGCTGGGACCGGGTCCTGTTCAGCGCCAAGGAGAGCGTCTACAAGACCTGGTATCCGCTCACGCGCAGGCCGTTGGGGTTCGAGGAGGCCGACGTCACCTTCGGCCGGTCCGCGGATCCGGGGGCGGGCGAGTTCACCGCGCGGATCCTGCCGCCCGTACGGGACCTCGGCTTTCCCCAGGAGCTCACGGGCCGCTGGCTGGCGTGCGACGGCCTGGTCCTCACCGCGATCGCGCTGCGCCCCGGGGGCTGAGCGGCGGACGGGCGGCACACCGGCCCGGAGCGGCGGGTCCTTCCCTGGGGGAAAGGGAAGGAGTCGCCGCTCCGGCGACCGGCTCTGGCCGAAGAGCCCCGCGGCACGGCAAGCGGCTCTTCCGCTTTCCACAGTAGGGCGGCGCACCGGCGTCCGAGTACCCCTAGCCGCCCCTTACCAGGGCCCTTCGCGCGCGGTCAGCGCAGCAGCCGTCGGGCCAGCTCCTCGATGAGCGTGTCGACCGAGAACGGCGTGAGCAGCTCGGGCACCGTCAGGTCGTCGACGATCAGGCCGAGCATGGCGAGGTAGAGCAGGACGGCGCCGGTGCGGTCGCCGGGCAGGCCCGCGTCCAGGTGGAAGCCGATGTTGCCCTCCAGCTGGTCGGCCATGAACCGGCTCAGCTCGGCGTGGAGTTCGGGGCGGCGGGTGGCTTCCAGACGCATTTCGAGCAGGGCCAGATGGCTGCTGCGGTCGGCCCGCATCCGCTCGACCAGCTGCTTGAGGAGCGTGCTCACCAGCTCCGTGGAGGGCTTCTCGCGCATCGTGTCGGCGAGCGCGTCCTCCGCGGGCAGCAGGCGCTCCTGAATGCGCCGCATGACCTGGGCAAGGAGCTGCGCGCGGTCGGCGAAGTAGTTGCTCGCGGTGCCCTTGGGGACCTCCGCCTCCGCGTCGAGCGCGCGCAGCGTGAGACCGCGGGAGCCTTCGCGCGCGAGCACCTCGATCGCGGCGTCCAGGAGGGCGGTACGGCGGGCGGGGTTCTGCCTCATGACGTCTTCTCGATTCCCTTGACACCACTTCAAGTGAAGTACTACGTTCTAACCACTGCATGCAGAGTACATCACCCGATGTGCTCCGGGTGCACCGCGCGCGCTCCGCCCGGGGCCGTCCGCAGTCCGTCCGAGGTCGTGGCCAACGACCCCTTCTCACCTCCGGAGCCCGTATGCGCAAGCTCACCTACTTCATCGCGATGTCCCTCGACGGCCACATCGCCGGACCCGACGGCTCCGACCCCACCGGGCCCGACGGATTCTGGCCCGTGAGCGAGGACTACGTCCGGCTGCTCGCCGGGAAGTACCCCGAGACGCTCCCCGTCCACGCCAGGGCCGCGCTCGGCATCACCGCCGAGGGCACCCACTTCGACACGATGCTGGAGGGCCGCCACACGTATCAGAACGGCCTGGACGCCGGATTCACCGACTGCTATCCGCACCTGCGGCACCTCGTCTTCAGCCGGACCCTCACCGAGAGCCCCGACCCCAACGTCGAGCTCGTCGCCACCGACCCGGCCGAGCGGGTCCGCGCCCTCAAGCGCGAGCCCGGCAAGGGCCTGTGGCTCGTGGGCGGCGGCGAGCTCGCGGGCGCCCTGTACGCCGAGATCGACCGCCTCGTCATCAAGCTCGCCCCCCTCACGGTGGGCACGGGCATCCCCCTGTTCGGCGAGAAGGCCCCCTTCGCCCCCGCGCTCTGGGAGCGCACCGAGGTGGACGCCCTGGACAGCGGCACCGTGTTCCTGACGTACGAGAAGAAGACCGCGTAGCCCCCGGCACCTCACAACCCCGTGGACCCGCCCCCAAGAAGAGCGGGTCCACGGGGTTCGTGCGGGTGGCGGGGGCTATGCCGCCACACCCATGTCGTCCCCGGCCAGGAACTGCGTCCGGTACAGCTCCGCGTAGCGGCCGTCCAGCGCGAGCAGTTCCTCGTGCGTGCCCCGCTCCACGATCCGCCCCTCCTCGACCACGAGGATCTGATCGGCCGAGCGGACGGTCGACAGGCGGTGGGCGATGACCACGGCGGTGCGCCCGGACAGGGCCTCGGCGAGGGCCTCCTGGACGGCCGCCTCGGAGGTGTTGTCCAGGTGCGCGGTCGCCTCGTCGAGGATGACGACCCGCTGCCGGGCGAGCAGCAGGCGCGCGATGGTCATGCGCTGCCGCTCGCCGCCCGAGAGCCGGTAGCCGCGCTCGCCCACGACGGTGTCGAGCCCGTCGGGCAGCGACCGCACGAGGTCGTCGAGGCGGGCGCGGCGCAGCACGTCCCAGAGGTCGTCCTCGGCGGCGCCGGGCCGGGCGAGCAGCAGGTTCGCGCGGACCGACTCGTGGAAGAGGTGGCCGTCCTGGGTGACCATGCCGATGGTGTCGCGCAGCGAGTCGGCGGACAGGTCGCGCACGTCCACGCCCCCGACGCGCACGGTCCCCGCGTCGGCGTCGTACAGGCGCGGCAGGAGCTGCGCGATCGTGGACTTGCCCGCGCCGGAGGAGCCGACGAGCGCGACCGTCCGGCCGGGCTCGGCGCGGAAGGACAGGCCGTGCAGGACCTCGGCGCCACCGCGTCCGTCGAGGGACGCGACCTCCTCCAGGGAGGCGAGGGAGACCTTGTCGGCGGCGGGGTAGCCGAAGCGGACGTCGTCGAACTCGACGGCGACGGGGCCCTCGGGCACCCGCTCCGGGTCCGGCTTCTCGGCGATGAGCGGCTTCAGGTCGAGCACTTCGAAGACGCGCTCGAAGCTGACGAGGGCGCTCATCACCTCGACGCGGGCGCCCGCCAGAGCCGTCAGCGGCGCGTACAGACGGGTCAGGAGCAGGGCGAGCGAGACGACTGCGCCCGCCTCCAGGGAGCCTTCGAGCGCGAAGTACCCGCCGAGGCCGTAGACGAGGGCGAGCGCGAGGGCCGACACCAGGGTGAGGGCGGTGATGAACGCCGACTGGGCCATGGCCGTGCGCACCCCGATGTCCCGCACCCGCGCGGCCCGCTCGGCGAACTCCGCGGACTCGTCGGCGGGGCGCCCGAAGAGCTTGATGAGGGTCGCGCCGGGCGCCGAGAAGCGCTCGGTCATCCGGGTGCCCATGGCGGCGTTGTGGTGGGCGGCCTCCCGCTGGAGCCGGGCCATGCGGGTGCCCATGCGCCGCGCGGGCAGGACGAACACCGGCAGCAGGACGAGGGCGAGCAGCGTGATCTGCCAGGAGAGGGCGAGCATCACGCCGAGGGTCAGCAGCAGCGTGACGACGTTGGCGACGACACCCGAAAGGGTGTTGCTGAAGGCGCGTTGCGCCCCGATCACGTCGTTGTTGAGGCGGCTGACGAGCGCCCCGGTGCGGGTCCGCGTGAAGAACGCGACCGGCATGCGCTGCACGTGGTCGAAGACGGCCGTGCGCAGATCGAGGATCAGGCCTTCGCCGAGCGTCGCCGACAGCCACCGACTGAGGATGCCGAGGGCCGCCTCGGCGATCGCGATCACGGCGATGAACAGGGCGTAGCGGACGACGAGCGAGGAGTCGGCGCCGGAGACGATGGCGTCCACGACGTGCCCGGCGAGGATCGGAGTCGCCACGGCGAGCACCGCGGTGACGACGCTCAGGAGCACGAACTGCGTGATGCGGCGGCGGTGCGGGCGGGCGAAGACGGCGATGCGGCGCAGTGTCGCGCGGGCGAAGGGGCGGCGTTCCTGCTGGGCGTTCATGACGCTGTACATCTGCGTCCACGCCGTGGTTTCCATGCTCATGGGAGAAACCGTAGGACCTCAACCAATATTGAGGTCAAGGGCGTGCGGAAGCACTCGACTGCCCCTGCCGCCTCCCTTGACCCTCCTGTACCCGCCACGTACTTTCGCTTCAATTCTTGTGGCCACTCCCCCGCTTGCCCCCACTGTGACGTGAGAAGGCGAACACATGCGAGAGCTACGAAGGCGCACGCTGCTGTCCGGACTGTCCGTGGTGAGTGGTGCGGCCGTCGCGGGTGGCGCCCTGAGCGGCACGGTCGCCAGGGCCGCGCCCCGGCCCGGCCGCCGAGGCCGCGAGGTCGATGAGCTGCTCGGCCGTATGACGGTCGAAGAGAAGCTGGGGCAGCTCCAGCAGCTCGCGTGGGCGTGGGACACCGGGCCCGGCGGCGGCGCGACCAAGGACGTCGAGGACGCGGCGCGTGCGGGCCGCCTCGGCTCCGTCCTCTCCGTCTTCGGCGCGAAGACCACCAACGCGTTGCAGCGCATCGCCGTCGAGGAGTCCCGGCTCGGCGTTCCGCTGCTCTTCGGGCTCGACGTCATCCACGGCTTCTGGACGACGTTCCCGATCCCGCTGGCGCAGGCGGCGAGCTTCGACCCCGCGGTGGCGCGCACCGACGCGGAGGTCTCCGCCCGGGAGGCCCGTTCGAACGGCGTGCACTGGACGTTCTCGCCGATGATGGACGTCACGCACGAGCCGCGCTGGGGCCGCATCGCCGAGAGCTGCGGCGAGGACCCCTACCTCACGGCCGAGTTCGCCGCCGCCAAGGTCCGGGGCTACCAGGGCCGCGACTACGCGGCGAAGGACCGGATCGCCGCCTGCGCCAAGCACTTCGTCGCGTACGGCGGCGCCGAGGGCGGCCGCGACTACAACACGGTGGACGTGTCCGAGTCGCGGCTGCGCAATCTGTATCTGCCGCCGTTCAGGGCCGCCCTGGACGCGGGCGTGGCCACCGTCATGGCCTCCTTCAACACCGTCGGCGGCGTCCCCGCGCACGGCAACGCGCACACGCTCACGGACGTGCTCAGGAAGGAGTGGGGCTTCGACGGGTTCGTCGTCAGCGACTGGACCGGTGTGCAGGAGCTGATCGCGCACGGCTTCGCCGAGGACGGCGCGGCGGCGGCCCGGCTCGCGCTCACCGCGGGCGTCGACATGGAGATGGTCAGCACCACCCTGCGCGAGCACGGCAGGCAGCTGCTGCGCGAGGGCGGGATCAGTGAACACCGCCTGGACGACGCGGTGGCGCGCGTCCTGCGCCTGAAGTTCGCCCTCGGCCTCTTCGACGACCCTTACGTCAACGAGGCCGAGGGCGCGGCCGCCGCCGGGCCGACCCCCGCGACGCGCGCGGCGGCGCGGGCGACGGCCGCCCGCTGCCTGGTGCTCCTGAAGAACGAGGGGGCGACGCTGCCGCTGAAGAGCTCGGTGGCGTCCCTCGCCGTGGTCGGGCCGTTCGCCGACTCCGAGGACCTGCTCGGCACCTGGGTGGTCCCGGCCGCGGCGGAGAAGTACCCGTCGGTGAAGGTCCTCGACGCGCTCCGGCGGGCGGCGCCCGGAGCGAAGGTGACGTACGCCCTCGGGGTCGACGCCCGGGGCGAGGACACCGGCGGCATCCCGGCGGCGGTCGCGGCCGCGCGGGGCGCCGACGTGACGGTCGTCGTCGTGGGTGAGCCGCCCGCCCTGAGCGGGGAGGCCGCCGCGCGCGCCGACATCGGTCTGCCCGGCGCCCAGGAGAAGCTGATCGAGGCCGTCGCGGCGACGGGCAAGCCGTTCGTGGTGGTGCTCGTGAACGGCCGCCCGCTGACCGTCGGCGGCTGGCTGGCGAGCGCGCCCGCCGTCCTGGAGGCCTGGCACCCGGGCCTGGAGGCCGGGAACGCCATCGCCGACGTCCTGTTCGGGAAGGTCAACCCGGGCGGCAAGCTGCCCGTCTCCTTCCCCCGCGCGGTCGGACAGATCCCGGTCCACTACAACCACGAGTCGACGGGTCGTCCGTACGCCGCCGACAACAAGTACACCTCCAAGTATCTGGACCTGCCGCCGGGCCCGCAGTTCGCGTTCGGCCACGGGCTGAGCTACACGGCCTTCGCGATCGGCGAGCCGCGGCTCAGCCGCGCCGACGTGCCCGCCCGCGCGCTGGCCGCGGGCGACACCGTCGAGGTGTCCGTGACGGTCACCAACACCGGTGCGCGCGAGGGCGACGAGGTGGTGCAGCTGTACGTCCACGACCTCGCGGCGAGCATCGCGCAGCCGGTGCGCAGGCTGCGGGGCTTTCGCCGGGTGACGCTCGCCGCGGGCGCGGCACGGACCGTGCGCTTCCGGCTCGGCGCCCGCGACCTGGGGTTCTGGACGAACGCCCCGCGCGGCGAGTTCCTCGTCGAGCGGGGCGCGTTCGACGTCTACGTGGGCAACAGCTCCACGGCCGAGGGCAAGCGGCGGCTCACGGTGACCTGACCTCCGGGCGCGTCAGCCCAGCTCCAGGGTGGTGATCCCGAACACCTTCTCCCGCGCGAACTCCCGTACCGGACCGGTGTACATGCGGGCCGTCGCGAACGTCGGCTTCATGCCGCGGGCCTCGGCGAGGGCCACCGCGGGCGCGTGGGACTCGGGTACGTCGATCGAGACGAGCGCCCCGTCGAGACCGGCGGTCAGCGCGTCCAGGAGCGCTTCGGCGTCCGCGCGCGTGTCGGCGAACAGCGGCCCGATCCGTACGCCGTCACGCGCCGGGCGCACCACCCCGTACCCGGTGACGCGGCCGCCGTCGACGCGGGCGAGCGCGCGGTGTCCGGGCGTGCCCAGCCAGGAGGCTAGGAACCTAGGCCGGTCCGCGGGGTAGCAGGAGCTGTCGTACGCCAGCAGGGCCTCGTGCCCGACCTCCGCGGCGGGGCGCACGTGCGCGGACACCGGCCCGCCGACGGCCGCCGGGCCGACGTAGCGCATGGTGTCGTGGCGGTGTGCGAAGCCGGAGCGGCGGTAGTTGTCCTGCTGCGCCGGTACGCCGTCCAGGCCGACCGTGCGGTCCCCGGCGTGCGCGAGCGCGGCGCGCCAGGTGGCGATGCCGTGCCCCTGGCCGCGGGCGTCGGGGCGGACGAGGTAGAAGCCGAGGAACGCGTACGCCGGGCCGTAGTTGACCACGGAGACGGCCGACACCGGCTCGCCGTCGACGCGGCCGACGAAGAAGCCCTCCGGGTCCTGGGCGAAGAAGGACTCGGCGTCCCGCAGCCCGGGGTTCCAGCCCTCGTCCGCCGCCCAGCCGGTGACGACGCGCCAGTCGTCGGGCGTGGCGGTGGCGAGCGCGAGCCGGCCGGGGGCGTGCTGTTCGGGGGTGAGCTGGCCGGGGGCCGGGTTCTCCATCGCCGCACCTTCCTTGGACGGGTCGCACGCGGTACGCGTACGCGCAGCCCTCCCATCCTGCCCCGCGCGGGCCGCCGCCGATCGGCCCGATGGGCATCGCCCTCCTTGACGACCCCATCGATAGAGGTGCATGCTTACGTTAGAGCCTATAACTACAGCGCGACCATCACCCCTTCGGAAGAGGCTTCCTCATGGTCAAGACCACCGCACCCACCGCCACCGCCGTGGCCACGGCCACCGAGGTCGTCCTGCCCGGCGTCGTCGAGCCCGACGGGCTCACCGTGCGCCGCCGGCCCGCCCCCGCACCGGGTCCGGGCCGGGTGCTGCTCGCGATGGAGGCCACCGGCGTCTCCTTCGCCGAGCAGCAGATGCGCCGCGGCAAGTACTTCGACCAGCCGCCGTTCCCCTTCGTGCCGGGCTACGACCTGGTGGGGCGGGTGGTGGCCACCGGGCCCGGCGTCGACCCGGCGCTCGTCGGGGGCCGGTACGCCGCGCTGACCAAGACCGGCGGCTGGGCGAGCCACGTCGCGGTGGCCGCCGCCGACCTCGTGCCCGTACCGGAGTCCGTCGCCTCCGCGGACGCCGAGACGCTCGTGGTGAACGGCGTCACCGCCTGGCAGATGCTGCACCGCACCGCCCAGGTCCGGGCGGGCGACACCGTCGTGGTGCTCGGCGCGAACGGCGGCGTCGGCTCCACGCTCGCGCAGCTCGCCCGGATCGCGGGCGCCCGCGTCCTCGGCACCGCGTCGCCCCGCCACCACGACGCGCTGCGCAGGCTCGGCGTCACACCTGTCGACTACCGCGACCCCGAGCTGTACGCGCGCCTTCGCGGGCTCGCGCCGGACGGAGTGCGGGCGGTCTTCGACCACGTGGGCGGCGAGGGGATCGTGGAGTCGTTCCGGCTGCTCGCGCCCGGCGGCACCCTCGTGTCGTACGGCACGGCGTCCACCCGGGACGTGGCCGGGTCGTCGAAGGCCCCGGTCCTGAAGCTGTTCGCGCGCCTCGCGCTGTGGCAGGCACTGCCGAACTCCCGGCACGCGCACTTCTACAACATCTGGGCCGGGCGGCGCCGCGCCGACGCCTTCCGCGGGCGGCTGCGCACGGACCTGGAGCAGGTCTTCGCGCTCCTCGCCGACGGCAGCCTGACCGCCCAGGTCGCCGCGCGCGTCCCGCTGTCCCGGGCGGCCGAGGCCCTGCGCCTGGCCGAGTCCGGCACCGTCACGGGCAAGGTCGTCCTGGTCCCGGACGCGGCCGTGCCGCGGGGCGGCGATGCCTCCGGCACGTGACCGCCGCACGAGCGCACTTCGGGCCCGTCCACCGCCATTCCAGGCCGATTTCACCCCATCCCGCGCAGATTGTGCCCGCAGTACCCCGCCGGGGCCGCTCCCCGGGGAAGGTGGTCCCAGCACCCAACGGGACCACGGACACCGGGGAGGCAATGTGCGGCAGCACCATCCAGCACGAGCTCGCGCGCGCAAGCGGCGGCGCGGCCGGGAGGGCGAGGGCCCCACCCCGCCCCCCGGGCACGCACCGCCCGAACAGCTCCTCTTCGGGGGGCGGTTGCGCAGCGCGTGGGGATGGACCGTGCACGAGGGTGCGCAGCTGAGGACGTCGTTCTTCACCATCCTGCGGCAGATTCCCACGCTCATCGGGCACACCGCCGTCCTCGGCTGGCGGGCCGACCCGGTCGCCCTGGTGGTGGTCGCGGTGGCACAGCTGGGCCAGGCCGCCGCCACCGCGTTCGGCCTGCTCGCCACCAACCGCGTCCTGGTGTCCCTGTTCGCGGCGGGCCCGACGGCCGACCGGGTGCAGGACGCGCTGCCGTCCCTGCTGGGGGTCGCCGCCGCGAGCGCCCTCGCGGCGACGCTGCGGGCCGTGTCCTTCGCGGCCTCGGGCCGACTCGGCCCCAAGGTGGAGCGCATCGCGGCCCTCTCCATGCTCAAGCACGTCATCAGGGTCGAGATGGAGCACATGGAGCGCGCCGACTTCCACGCGGCCCTCGACTCCGGGCAGCACGGCCAGACCGCGGCGCGCCGCCTCATCGAGCACACCCTCGGCATCGTCGAGGCCGCGATGGCGCTCCTCGCCGTCAGCGGAGTCCTCGCCGTGCTGCACCCGGCGCTGCTTCCGCTGCTCGTCGCCGTGGTCGTGCCGAAGGCGTGGGGCACCGTCCGGGCGGCGCGCCGGACGTACGAGTCGGTGCAGGTGTGGCTGGAGCACGTGCGGCAACTGGGCGCCCTGCGCAGGCTGCTGATCTCGCAGGACGCGGCGCCCGAGCTGCGGGTGCACGGCGCGGGGCCCTTCCTCCTCGACCAGTTCGACAAGATGGCGGCCCAGGCCTCGGACGAGCAGACGCGCCTCGCGCAGCTGGAGGCCAGGACCGACCTCGGCACGTCGGCCCTGTCCGGACTGACGGCGGCGGCGACGTACGCCCTGCTCGCCTGGCTCCTGACGCACGGCCACATGCCGCTCGCCTCGGGGGCGACGGCCGTGCTCGCGCTGACCAGCGGCACGGCGGGGCTGCGGCGCCTGGTGACGAACATCCATCACCTCTACGAGCAGAGCCTGTTCATGACGGACCTCATCCGGGCCCGCGAGGAGGCCAGGCGGCGGGCCATCCCGGCCACGGGCGCGGCGGTGCCCGAACCGCCCGCCGAGATCACCTTCGACCGGGTGACGTTCCGCTACCCCGGCCGGGAGCGGAACGCGCTCGACGGCGTGTCCCTCACCGTCCGCAAGGGCCAGGTGATCGCCCTGGTCGGGGCGAACGGCTCCGGCAAGACGACCCTCAGCAAGCTCCTCGCGGGCCTGTACCTGCCGTCCGCGGGCACGGTCTCGTGGGACGGCGCCGATCTGCGCGCGCTGGCGCGCGACGACGTGTTCGGGCATGTGGCGCTGGTGCCGCAGGACTTCCAGCGGTGGCCGTTCACGGCCCGCGCGAACGTGGCGATCAGCCGCCCCGCCGAGTTCCACGACGCCACCCGCCTGGACGCGGCGGCCGCGTACGCCGACGCGCACCGCGTCCTCGACGAACTCCCGCACGGCTGGGACACCTTGTGCGAGAAGGGCTACGAGGGCGGCGTCGACCTCTCCGGCGGGCAGTGGCAGCGCATCGCCCTGGCCCGCGCCTACTTCCGGGACGCGGCCATCCTCATCTGCGACGAGCCCACCAGCAGCATGGACCCGGCCGCGGAGATCGACGCGTTCGACAAGATCCGCGCCCTGGCCTCGGCGGACCAGACGATCGTCCTGGTCACGCACCGGCTGCACAGCGTCAAGGAGGCCGACGTCATCTTCGTCCTCGCGGAGGGCAGACTCGTCGAGCACGGCGACTTCGCCACGCTCATGGCCACCGAGGGGCCGGGCGTCTTCCGGCGGCTGTTCGAGCTCCAGTCGCACCAGTACCGCACGGACCCGGTCGACGGCCCGGGGTGCCCGCAGGAACCGCTGCCCACGGGCACCCTGGACGGCGTGCCCGCGCAGCCGCGCAGGGACCGCGCGGCCAGGCCGGGCGGGGCCCCGGCTAGCGGCTCAGGCGGTTGAGCCGCAGGGCGAGTTGGAGCTCCAGGGCGCGGGCGGGGGTGTTCCAGTCGGCGCCGAGGAGCCGGGCCGTGCGCTCCAGGCGCTGCACGACGGTGTTCACGTGGACGTGCAGCACGTCCTTGGCGCGGGCCGGGCTCGCGCCCTGGTCGAAGTAGGCCTCCAGGGTGCGGACCAGGTCGGTGCCGCGCCGGGCGTCGTAGGCGAGGACGGGCCCGAGGACGCGCTCCACGTATCCGGCGACGTCCGTACGGTCGCCGAGCAGGACCCCGACGAAGCCGAGGTCCGGCAGGCTCGCGCCCTCGCCCGCGCGGCCGAGGGCGGTCAGGGCCCGCAGACAGCGCTGGGCCTCGGCGTGGGCTGCGGGCAGCCGCGCGGGTCCGGTGGCGGGGCCCGCGGCGCCGACGGTCACCGGGGCGCCGAGTGCCTCGCCGAGTTCGGCGGCGAGGCGCTCGGCGAGCGGGCCCGGTGCGGCGGTGGGGGCGAGCAGTACGACGTGGCCTCCCTGCGGGCCCGCGAGGCCGCGCAGGGTGCGGGCGTGGCGTATCGCGCGGGCGGCCAGACGGGCGCGCAGGTCCGGTTCGCCGTGCAGGACGAGCACGGCGGTGGGCTCGGTGAGGTCCACGCCGAGGCGGCGGGCGCGCAGGGCGAGCCGTTCGGCGCGGCGCGGGTCACTGGTGTGCGCGGCGGTGAGCAGGTCGTCGAGGAGTTCGCCGCGCACCCGGTCCTCGGCCTCGGCCACCGTGCGGCGCAGCAGGAGCAGCAGTGCCGTGTCGAGGCTGGCGCGCTCGAACAGGCGCCGGTCGCTGTCGGTCAGGTCGGGGCGACCGCCGAGCGCGATGCTGCCGAGGAGTTCGGGCCCGGCGAGCACGGCGGAGACCCAGACCCCGTCGACGTGCACGGCGCGGCCGCCGGAGCGGGACGCGGCGACGCCGCGGGCGGGCGCGGCCGGCGCGGCGGCGCCCACGCGGGCCAGTTCGGTGCCGTCGGCGTCCTGGACGACCAGACCGCCGTCGAGGAGCGCGGCGATCTCTTCGGCGACGTCGGCCACGTCGCCGCCGCGCAGCACGATGTCGGTGAGCCGGTCGTGGGTCTCGGCGGCGCGGCGCAGCGCCTGGCTCTGCGCGTGCGCGGTGGCCGTCGCGGCGTTCAGCTCCACGAGCGCGGCGCGGGTCTCCTCCAGGAGGCGGGCGCCGTCGATGGCCACGGCGGCGTGGTCGGCGAGCGAGGCGAGCAGCGCGATCTGGTCGGGGGTGAAGTCGCGGGGGCTGCGATCGGCGGCGTACAGGACGCCGATGACGCGGCTGCCCACCCGCAGCGGCACGCCGAGGATGCCGCGCAGGCCCTCCTCGCCGACGCCCGTGTCGATGGCGCGGGTGTGCTGGAAGCGGGTGTCGACGCGGTAGTCGGCGCTGGCGTAGGGCCGGGCGGTCTGGGCGACGAGCCCGCCGAGGCCCTCGCCCATGCCGAGCCGCAGCTGCTGGAAGGTCGCGGAGGCGCAGCCGTCGGTGACGCGCATGAACGTGTCGCCCGCGGCCGTGTCGTTGAGGGTCAGATACGCGACGTCGGTGCGCAGCAGCAGCCGTGCCCTGCGCACGATGGCGCGGAGCACCGCGTCCAGGTCGGTGAGGGCGGCCAGGTCGCCCGCGGTGTCGAAGAGCGCGGACAGCTCGGCCTCGCGGCGGCGGTGCTGGTCGAGGGTGCGGCGGACGGCGAGGGCCGCGTCGGCGGCCTCCTCGATCAGGGCGAGCTGCGCCCGGTCCGCCCCGGCCGCCCGGGCCGCGGCCGCCGGGCGGGCGAACTGCTCGGCCGGGGCGTGCCGGCCGAGCAGGCCGATGAGTTCCCGCAGGGCCGCGGCGGCGGTGCCGTCCGGGGCGGGGGCGGTGCGGGTGCCGGGGCGGGCGTGGGCTGATGCCATGGGGCGGCTGCCTTCCGACGTGCGGTGGGTCTCCACGACCTCGGCGGCGGGTCGCTTCAGGAGGGGTCGCCGGAGCGTACCGGCGTGGGCGCGTCCGCGGGCCGCCCGCGCGCGTCCGGCTCTGCCCGCGGGCCCGGCCGCCCGGACCCGTCCGGTTCTCCCGGTGCGTCCGTCTCCCCCGGCGCGTGGGAATCCGTCGGCACGTCCGGGTCTGCCGGTACGTCCGGGTCTGCCGGTACGTCCGTCTGCGCGCGGCCGAGGTCCCGTCCCCGGGTCTCGCGGGCGAGGACCACCGTCACGGTGGTGACCACGGCGGCCAGGCACAGGTACAGCGCGACGGGCGCCGACGAGTCGTACTCCTTCAGGAGTTCCACCGCGATGATCGGGGCGAGCGCGCCCGCGACGATGGAGGCGAGCTGCGAGCCCATCGAGGCGCCGGAGTAGCGCACCCTGGTGTCGAACATCTCGGAGATGAACGCGGCCTGCGGCCCGTACATGGCGCCGTGCAGGAGCAGTCCCACGGTCACGGCCGCCGCGATCACGGCGAACGACTCGGAGTCGACGAGCGCGAAGAAGGCGAAGGCCCACAGCGCCATGCCCACCGACCCGATGAGCGTCACCGGCCGCCGTCCGATCCGGTCGGACAGCGCGCCCCAGGCGGGGATGGCGGCGAAGTGCACGGTGGAGCCGATGAGGACGGCGTTCAGGGCGGTGGACTTGGGCAGGTCCAGGTGCTTGGTGACGTAGACGAGCACGAAGGAGGTGAGGACGTAGTACGAGATGTTCTCGCCGAAGCGGGTGCCGATGGCGGTGAGGACCTGCCGCCAGTTGGTGCGGAACACCTCGACGACGGGCGTCTCCTCCTTGGCCCCGCGCGCGGCGGCGGCCTCGGCCTTGGCGCGCGCTTCGAGGAACAGCGGGGACTCGCTGACGGAGATGCGGATCCACAGGCCGACCATCACCAGGACGCCGGACAGCAGGAACGGGACGCGCCAGCCCCAGGATTCGAAGGCGGCCTCGGACTGCACGGCGGCGAGCAGCGCGAGCACACCGGTGGCGAGCAGATTGCCGCCCGGGGCGCCCGACTGCGGCCAGGCCGCCCAGAACCCGCGGTGCGCGGCGCCCCCGTGCTCGGAGACGAGCAGGATGGCGCCGCCCCACTCGCCGCCGAGCGCGAAGCCCTGCACGAGCCGCAACACGGTGAGCAGGACGGGGGCGCCGACCCCGATGGCCGAGTACGTGGGCAGCAGGCCCATGGCGAAGGTGGCGCCGCCCATCAGGAGCAGGCTCAGGACGAGCAGCTTCTTGCGCCCCACCTTGTCGCCGAAGTGCCCGAACACGACGCCGCCGAGCGGCCGGGCGAGGAAGCCGATGGCGTACGTGATGAAGGCGAGGAGCGTGCCGGTGAGCGGGTCGGCGGTGGGGAAGAACAGGTCGTTGAACACGAGCGCGGCGGCGGAGCCGTAGAGGAAGAAGTCGTACCACTCGATGGTGGTGCCGACCAGGCTTGCGGCGACGACGCGGGGCAGGCTCGTGCGCGGGGGCGGGGTGCTGGGCAGGGAGGCCATGGCGCCACTTCCAGGTGTTCGACGGGGACGGGTCCGGGCGGGTGGTGCGGGGCGCTGGGGTGCGGGGGGGGGCGGGGGGGGCGGGGGGTGCGTTCGGTCAGGTCGCGGTCCAGCCGCCGTCCAGCGGCAGGGAGGTCCCGGTGACGAAGCCGGAGTGCGGGCCGCACAGCCACAGGACGGCCGCGGCGACCTCCTCGGGTTCGATGAGCCGCTTCATCGGGGAGCGGGCCAGGAGCACGTCGCTGACCACGGCGTCGTCGCTGACGCGGTGCGCGGCGGCCTGGTCCTGGATCTGGCCCTCGACGAGGGGGGTGCGGACGTAGCCGGGGCTGACGCAGTTGCTGGTGACGCCGTACGGGGCGCCCTCGACGGCGGCGACCTTGCTGAGTCCCTCGAGGCCGTGCTTGGCGGCGACGTAGGCGCTCTTGAAGGCGCTCGCGCGCCCGCCGTGGACGCTGGAGATGTGGACGGCCCGGCCCCAGCGCCGCGCGTACATGTGCGGCAGGGTCTGCCGCAGGAGCAGGAACGGGGCGGTGACCATGACCTGTTGGATGAGCGTGAACCGCGCGGGCGGGAAGTCGGTGAGCGGGGCGACGTGCTGGAGCCCGGCGCTGTTCACGAGGACGTCGACGGCGGTGGGCAGCGCCGCGATCGCCTCCGCGTCGGCGAGGTCCGCGGTGTGCGCGTGGCCGCCGACGGCGTCGGCGACGGCCTTCGCGGCGGCCGCGTCGATGTCCACGACGTGCGTGTCGGCGCCCGCCGCCGCGAGGGCCGTCGCGCAGGCGCGGCCGATGCCGCTGCCGCCGCCGGTGACGAGGGCGGTGCGGCCGCGCAGGTCCACGGCCGCCGCCGCGGCCCGGCGGTCGGTGGAGTCGGGGTGAGGTCCGCTGGTCATAGCCGGAAACCTAGGGTCGGCGCGGAGGCTCGCCCACGGGGTCGGCCACCACAGTCACCACCGGGCCTGTGGTGGCCGACTCCATGCGTACGTCCGCGGCCGCGGGGCCCGGGTCAGGTGTCGAGGCCCCAGGCGCGGCCGAGGCGGTGGGCCGCGCAGAGGCCGACGTCCAGGAGGTTGGCCCCGGCCGTGCCGCACTGCTCGCCGCCCGTGCCGGGGTCGACGGGCTGGCCGTGCCCCATCCCGGTGATGCTGTACGTCTCCACGGCGGGGGCGCCGTCCGGCCTCCGGAAGACCTGGTGCGGATAGCCCGCGACGGTGTCGGTGACGTCGGCGATCCGGTCGGCCCCGTGCACGTCGGTCCACTGCTCCATGAGGTCGGTCATGTTGACGGCGTTCACCTTCTGGTCGGCGGTGCCGTGCAACACGGTGAGCGGGGGCCAGGGGCCGGCGTAGCCGGGCCGCGCGGCCCGTACCCGGTCGCCCCACTGCTGCGGGCCGAGCCCGCCGCCGGAGCTCATGCACACCCAGGGCGAGGCGGCGGCCTGGGCGCAGCCGTAGGGGAGTCCCGCGACGACGCCGCCCGCCGCGAACCGCTCCGGATACGCGGCCATCATCACCGAGGTCATCGCGCCGCCCGCGGAGAGCCCGGTGACGTACACGCGCCGGGAGTCGCCCGCGACGTCGGCGAGGTGCCGGTCGACCATCTGCGCGACGGACGCGGCCTCGCCCTGGCCGCGCGCGGTGTCGGTGGTCTGGAACCAGTTGAAGCACGAGGAGATGTTGTTGACGGGCTGCTGCTGCGGCAGCACGAGGGAGAACCCCCACCGGTCGGCGAGTTCGGTCCAGCCGCTGCCGGTGCCGTATCCGGCGGCGTTCTGGGTGCACCCGTGCAGCACGACGACCACGGGCCGTCCCGCGGGCAGCCCGTCGGGGACGTAGCGGAACATCCGCAGCAGGCCCGGGTTGGTGCCGAATCCGGTGACTTCCTTGAGGGCCGCGGCACCGCCGCGCTGCGGCGCGGCGACGGCGGGTGAGACGCCCGGCAGCAGGGCCAGGACGAGGAGGAGGACGGCGGCCAGGGCGGCTGCGCCGGCCCGGCGGCGGTCGTGCGGTGCGGCTCGGGTCTCGGTCATACGCGCGGACTGTAGGAGCGGGAGGGGGCCCGGACCATGGGGCCCGGGACCACAACTCGTGCGCGGGGGGTGGGGGTTGGCGCGGGAGGGTGGAGTAGAGGTCGGTACGGGGCGGGGATCGCAGGCGCGCTCGGCGGGGGGGCGCGGGCGCGCTCGGCGGGGGGTTCGCGGGCGCGCTCCTGGGAAGGAAGAGTCGCAGTGTCAGCTCCGTACCACCGGAACACTCCTGAAAGGCGGCCCCCATGACCGACCTCGACTCCCCCGCCCCGCGGTTCCACCTGGCCATGCCGGTCGACGACCTGGAGGCCGCCCGGCGCTTCTACGGCGGCGTGCTCGGTCTGGAGGAGGGCCGCAGCTCGGACGCCTGGGTCGACTGGAACCTGCACGGGCACCAGTTCGTCACGCACCTCGCGCCGGAGCGCGCGCCCCGCATACACAACCCGGTCGACGGTCACGACGTGCCGGTGCCGCACTTCGGCCTGCTCCTGACCGTCCCGGCGTTCCACGCGCTGGCCGAGCGGCTGCGCGCGGCGGGCACCGACTTCGTGATCGAGCCCTACGTCCGCTTCGAGGGGCAGAAGGGCGAGCAGTGGACGATGTTCCTGCTCGACCCGGCAGGGAACGCCCTGGAGTTCAAGGCGTTCGCGGACGACTCGCAGGTCTTCGCCGTGTGACGGGACGCCGCACGCCGGATCCCGTCACGCGCCGCGTCGGATCCTGTCGCGCGCCGCGTCGGATCCCGTCACGCGCAGCGTCGGCTGCCCCGGATCAGCCGTTCCGGGGCAGCCGTGGCGGATCAGCGGTGGCCGATCAGCTCTCGCGGATCAATGGTTGCGGATCAACCGTCGCGGATCAGCCGTTGCGGCCCATCGCCTTGTTGATCCAGCCCGCGTAGGCGGGGGCGCTGGTGTAGAGCCCCGGGCCCTCGGTGCAGGGCACGCCCGGGGCGCCGGGGCCGGAGGTGACGCCGATGAGCTCCCAGCGTCCGTGCCGGTCGCGCTGGATCTGCGGGCCGCCGGAGTCGCCGTTGCAGGCCATGGCCTTGGGCACCTGGCTGATCGTGCACAGGCGGGTCTTGTCCGCGTAGCCCGGCGCGCACTCGGAGACCGCCCCCCTGCGCGTGTCGAGCTCCTGGAGCCGGTTCGGGAAGACCCACTTGGTGGGGTCGGGGCCTTCGACGACGGTGCCGAAGCCCAGGAGCCGCGTCGGCGTACCGGGCTTGCCCGGCTTGTCGGCGATGCGGATCGGCTTCTCCGCGACCGAGCGGTCCAGGCGGATCAGGGCGACGTCGTTGCGGTTGGGACCCGCGCCCTCGCCGTTCTTGTAGCCCGGGTGGGACACCGTCTTCGCGACGTTGCGGACCGTGCCTCCGGACTTCTTCCACTCGCTGCCGACCCGGACGGTGCCGTCCAGGGTCACCAGCGTCGGGTCCACGCAGTGGGCGGCCGTGAGCACCCACTTCGAGTCGATCAGGGATCCCCCGCAGACGCCCTTGAAGGTGGGGTCGTCCACGCCCGTCACCGGGATCGACACCATGGACGGGTAACGCTGCGTGGAGTCCTTGCCGTTGACGATGGCTTCGGCGCTGCCGGACATCATGGCGGCGCACGCCGCTCCGGCCAGGGCCACCGCTGCGGTGCGCGCCACGGTGCGGCGCGAGGACTTGAGGCTGAACACAGGGTCTCCTAGTGGTCGAACATCACGAACTGCGGTCGAGATGCCGCGGCGTTCGGTCGAACAGTGCGACGTGCTCAGCTTCCGCGATCAAGTGGAACTGATCCATCCGGCCAGCGGGCCCATGTGGAGTCGGGTCCTCCGGCCCCCGCGAGGTCGGGCCACCCGGCCGACGCGAGGTAGGGAGAACCCCCCTACGGCACGTTCCGCTATTCCCAGAGAATTCCGTAGATTCCCGGCGTCGGATTGAATTCGATGTACTGGAAGTGCCCCTGGGCCTCGCCGCCGGACAGCTCGCGCAGGATCTTCTGCGCGGAGCTCTCGGATTCCTGGAAGAAGGCCCGGCAGCGCGCCGGTCGGTAACCGTCGTCGAAGACGGCCTCCAGGACCACGTCCCGCGTTCCCCGATGGGCGCGAATCTTGGTGAATCGGTCCGTCTGCCGCGGTGGAAAGGCGATGCCGAACTCCGTCAGGGCCAGGCCCCCCGCGCGCAGCGGCGGGTCGAGCAGGAACTCGAAGGCGCTCACGCCCGACTCCGGGTCCCCGCGGAAGCGGCCCAGGCGGCACCCCCGGGTCAGCCGCACGCGCGGGGCCTGCGGCAGCCGGGCGTAGCGCGTCACGTAGATCATCCGGGTCGCGCCCGCGGAGCCCCCGGCCAGGACGCGGCTGACGTGCATCACCAGCTCCTGGCCCGCTGCCCCGATGTGCGTGCGGACGCGGTACGACAGCGGCCGGGGCACGGCCAGGTCGATCCAGTCGGCGTCGAGCTTGGTCAGGGTGCGCTGCACGGCGTCGGCCTGGTCGCCCCACTGGCCGCGCAGGGCGGCCGCCGTCTCGGCCGCCACCGGGGGCCGCCCGCGCGGCCTGCGCGGGGGCAGCGCGGCGCGCAGCCGCCCGGGCGGCAGGGCGAGGACCTCTTCCAGGACGGTGACGGCGGCGAGCGAGGCGGCCCTTTCGGGGCGGCTCTGCCCGGTCTGCCACGCGCTGAGCGTGCTGGTGCTGACCGGTGTTCCCCGCGTCCGCAATTCCCTGGCGAGCTGGTCCAGACTAAGCCCGCGCGCGGCGAGGGCATTCCCGAGAGTCCGGCTGAATTCCATGGCGCCGCATGCTATCCCCGGCCCGTCCGGAGTTATCCAGTCCGGTGCGGGATATTCCTGGGCGCTTTCCGGCGGCCGTGGTTCCTTACCGGGCAGCGGCTTCTTCCGGAGCCTCTTCCCCCACCTGTCCCGGGCTTGCTCGCGGACTGTCCCGGGCTTCCTCACGGGCTGTCCCGAGCGTGCTCCCGGGCTTCCTCGCGGGCGTCATCGGCGCAGCGAGCCCGCGCATCCCCCACGGAGGACCTCTGATGAACCACGTGAAACCCGTCCCCAGAGTCGTGTGGAGCACCGTGCTCGGCGTCGTCGCGGTGGCCGGGCTCGGCGGCGGCCTCGCCGTCTCGGCCCCGCTCCACCCCGACGGCGAGGACGCGGGGCGCGAGACGTCCGCCGCCGTCACCGTCGCGGTCGCGGGTGACATCTGCGGCTCCGCCTGCGACCAGACCGCGCCGCTCATCACGAAGATGAACCCGCAGGCGCTGCTGACCGCGGGCGACAACGCGTACGACGCCGGATCGGCCTCGGACTACCGCCAGCGGTACGCCCCGTACTGGGGCGGGTTCAACGGAATCGTGCACCCGTCGCCCGGCAACCACGAGTACAAGACCAGCGGCGCCAAGGGCTACTTCGACTACTTCAGCGGCAACGGCGTCACGGTCGGCGAGCGCGGCAAGGGCTACTACAGCTTCGACGTCGGCGACTGGCACCTGGTCGCGCTCAACTCCAACCTCGGCTCGTCCGCCGACACCGCCCAGCGCCAGTGGCTGGACAAGGACCTGTCCGCCGCCACCAAGCCGTGCACGCTGGCCTACTGGCACCACCCCCGGTTCTCGTCCGGCGACCACGGCGACCAGAGCCGGATGTCGAGCCACTACAAGATCCTCACGGACCACCGGGCGGACGTGGTGGTGAACGGGCACGACCACCACTACGAGCGGTTCGCGCCCGCGATGGCCGACGGCAGGAAGGACACGGCGAACGGCCTGCGCCAGTTCGTCATCGGCACCGGCGGCCGCGCCCTCTACTCCAAGACCAGCACGTCGAAGGGCCCCTCCGAGGTCTTCCACAACCGCACCTTCGGCGTGGGGCAGTTCGATCTGTCGGCGACCGGCTACACCTTCACCTTCCGCCCCGTCGACGGGCGCACCTTCACCGACTCCGTGTCCGGCACGTGCCACCCCAAGGGGCCGTCGGGAGCGGCGCGCTGACGTCGCCGTCCCCGACCGGGCGGATCCGGCGGCTCCGGTCCGCCCGCCGAGGGGCGCGGTCACCCCCACGCCACCGCGCCCCTCCGCTCTCCCCCAGCTCTTGGAGCGTCAGGAGTGTCTCCATGTATCTCGCACAGACGCGGGCGGCCGACGGCGCCCGCCCCCGGGCCGACCTGCCGCGGGCACACGGCGCACGGGCCCGGGTGCCCCCCACCGTGCTCGCGCTCGGCACGGTCAGCCTCGTCACCGACGCGTCGGCCGAGATGGTCACCGCGGTCCTGCCGCTGTACCTGATGTACGGCATCGGCGTCGGCTATCTCCAACTCGGCGCCCTGGACGGGCTCTACACCGGCGCCACCGCCCTGCTCCGGCTCGTCGGCGGCTACGCGGCGGACCGGCTCGGCCGCCCCAAGGCCGTCGCCGCCGTCGGCTACGGCCTGTCCGCCCTCACCAAGCTCGGCCTGCCCTGGGTCGGCACGTCGGCAGGCGGCGTCGGGCTGCTGCTCGCCGCCGACCGCACCGGCAAGGGCCTGCGGACCGCGCCCCGTGACGCGCTCATCACCGGCGCCACGCCCGAGGAGCACCTGGGCCGCGCGTTCGGCGTGCACCGGGCGATGGACGCGACCGGTGCCCTCCTCGGCCCGCTCCTCGCCTTCGCCGTACTGCTCGCCGTCCCCGGCGACTACGACGCGGTCTTCGTGGTGGGCTTCTTCCTCGCCCTGGCCGGGGTGGTGCTCCTGGGCGTCTGCGTACGGCCCGACCGCGTGCCGCCCGTGCCGGGCAGGGCACGGGTCACGCGCGCGTGCCTGACGGCGCTCGGTGCCCGGGACGTCCGCGGGGCGGTCCTCACCTCGGGGCTCCTCGGCCTGGTCACCGCCGGTGACATGTTCCTGTACGTCGCCCTCCAGCAGCGGATGGCCCTGCCCGCGCGGGCGCTGCCGCTCCTTCCGGTGGCGACGGCGCTGGTGTTCACGGTGGCGGCGGCGCCGCTGGGGCGGCTCGCCGACCGCGTCGGCCGCCGGCGGCTCTTCCTCGCCGGGCACGGGGCACTGCTCGTCGCCTACGGATGCGTGGGCGCCGCACCGGCCGCCGTGGCGACGGCCGCCGTGGTCCTCGTCCTCTACGGGCTGTTCTACGCCGCCACCGACGGCGTGCTGATCGCGCACGTCGGGCCCCGGCTCCCGGCGCGGGCGCGGACGACCGGGCTCGCGGTCGTCCAGACCTCCCAGGCCCTCGCGCGGGCGGGCGGCGCGGTGGCCTTCGGGGCGGTCGCGGCGACCGCGGGCCCGGCCCCGGCCTTCGCCGCCTTCGCGCTGGCCCTGCTGGTCGTCGTGGCGGTGGCCACGGCCCTGCCCCTGCCCCTGCCCCTGCCGAGAAGGAGGAAGTGATGACGCGCGCACGGACCTTGCTCGGCGTGCTGCTCACCGGTGTGCTGCTCGTGACGGCCACCGCGTACGTCCTGTGGCGGCGCGGCGAGGCGGCGGCCGTCCAGGACGGGCTGCACCTGCGCCTGGACCGCCACGGGACCGTGGTGTACGTCGACCGCGACCGGGTCCGGCAGCTGACGCCGCGCGGCGCGGCGGTCGGCGACGGCCCCACCTGCGGGCGCGCGGCCACCGCCCGGTCCACCCTGATCTGCGTGCGCGCCCGGCCCGGACCACTGTCCGCGCAGGCCGCGCAGGTCCGCGTGTACACCGACGGGGCGCGCGAGCCCAAGGTCACGCTGCCCGTGTGGGGCGCCCCGAGCCGGGCCCGCGTCGCGCCGTCCGGGCACCTGGTGACCTGGACCGTGTTCCGCACCGGCGACTCGTACGCCGTGCCCGGCCGGTTCTCCACCACGGCGGGCATCTACGACCTGCGCGACGGCCACCACTACGGTTCCCTGGAGGACTTCGAGCCGTTCGTCGACGGCGAGCGCTACCGGGAGCAGGACGTCAACTTCTGGGGCGTCACCTTCGCCGCCGACGACCGCACCTTCTACGCGACGATGGCCTCCAAGGGCCGCACCTGGCTGATGCGGGGCGACCTCGTCCGGCGCACCCTGACCGCGGTCCGCCGCAACGTCGAGTGCCCGTCCCTTTCGCCGGACGGCCGGCGCATCGCGTACAAGAAGCGTACGGGGCAGGGGCGTTGGCGGCTGCACGTGCTGCGCCTCGGCGGCGGTGCGGCCGGGGGCGGCCCGGCCGTGCGCGGGGACGTCGCGCTCGCGGAGACCGCGCACGTGGACGACCAGCCCGCGTGGCTGGACGACGACACCCTCGTCTACGCCCGTCCGGTCGACAGCATGCCCACGCTCTTCACCGTTCCCGCCGACGGCTCCGGCCGCCCGCACCGGCTCGCCGCGGGCTCGTCCCCGACCCCGGCCACCGGCTGACCGCTCTTCCCGTCTGCCCCTTCTCCCCTCCCCCTTCTTCCCCGATCGTCCTTGCTCTTCCACTCCCACCCCCACGGAGGATTGTCATGTCTAGGTCTACTCAGCCGTCCCGGCGTGCGGTGATCGCCGGGTTCGGCGCCGCCGCCCTGCTCGGCACCGCGGCGGCGGTGCCGCACGCGACGGCCTCGCCGCGGGCGGGCGCGGACGCGCCTCAGCGGCTCGCCGCCCCGGCGGCCGCGGCACTCGCCGGGGCCCTGCGGGACGAGCTCGGTCCGCGCTCGGCGGGCAGCTACTACGACGCCGCGCACCGCGCCCTCGTCGTCAACGTCCTCGACCGGGCGGCCGCCCGGCAGGCCGAGGAGCGCGGCGCCCGGGCCCGCGTCGTGCGCCACTCGCTGCGGGAACTGGGCACCGCCCAGCGCGTCCTGGAGCGGCGGGCCACGATCGCGGGCACCGCGTGGTCGGCCGACCCCCGGAGCAACCGGGTCGAGGTCGTCGCCGACCGCACGGTCACCGGCGCCGCGCTCGCCCGCCTGCGCGCGGTGGTCGACGGGCTCGGCGACCGGGCCTCGCTGCGCCGCGTTCCGGGCGAGCTCGCGCCGAGCCTCTCGGGCGGGGACGGCATCCGGCGCAGCGGCGGCGGCTGCTCGCTCGGCTTCAACGTCGTCAAGGACGGCAAGCCGTACTTCCTCACCGCGGGCCACTGCGGCAAGGCGGGCTCCACCTGGTCCCCGGCGAGCGGTCCGGCGGTGGGCACCATGGAGGACTCGCGCTTCCCCGGCGACGACTTCGCCCTGGTGCGCTACACCGCGGACACCGCCCACCCCAGCGAGGTCAACCTCTACGACGGCACCGCCCAGCCCATCACCAAGGCGGGCGAGGCGATCGTCGGCCAGAAGGTCCGGCGCAGCGGCAGGACCACGCGGCTGCGCGGCGGTGAGGTGACGGCGCTCGACGCCACCGTGAACTACCAGCAGGGCACGGTCAAGGGCCTCGTCAAGGCCGCGGTCTGCGCGGACCGGGGCGACAGCGGCGGCTCGATGTTCGCGGGCGACACCGCGCTCGGCCTGACCTCGGGCGGCACCATAGGGTGCGGCGGCGGCCGCAAGGGGCCCATGTACTTCCAGCCCGTCACCGAGGCCCTCACGGCGTACGGCGCGGGCATCCACTGACGGGGGGCGGGGCCCGCGGATCACCGCGGGCCCCGGCCGGGCTACTTCCAGTCGCCGCACCACACGTAGGCGCCCGCGCTGTTGACGGAACACGCCCTGATCTTGAGGTCCTTGATCTTCACGCGCGGGTCGGTGTGCAGATTCGTGTGCACCCCGCTGTCGCTCGTGTCCTTGACGCTGTTGAGGGTACGGACGACCGGCTTCCAGGCGCCGCCGCTCAGGACGGAGTAACCGGCCTCGATGCGGGAGTCGTTGCCGTCCCCCCGCTTGATGTCCCACAGGTTGCCGTAGACGGCGCCCTTGCCCTCCTCCCAGTCCACGCGGGCCACGATCCGCGCGCCCTCGGTGCCGTAGTTCGGGGTGATCACCTGCCGGGAGTTGGCGTACTGGACCTCCCCCGGCACCCAGTGCTCGGGCGCGGCCGCCGCGGGCGACACCAGGGTCACGGCCGCGAGCGCGGCTCCGGCCAGCGGCGCGAGGACGCGCGCGGACACCTTGGCGAACTTCATGGATCCCCCTTCTCCGCCCCGGATCGCGGGGCCTGTGATGCACGGGCGGCCCACCCAAACACGCGGCCACCAGGCTTGTCATCGGCTCTAGGGGGCAACGCACCTGTCACCGTGCCGATCTCGCCACCTAGGGGTCGGGGAGGGGTTCGAGGCCCGCCGCACCGAGCGTCATCCCCGGCTGTAGCCCCACGGGTGTACCCGGGCGCCGGGAGTGTCAGCCAGGGGCCGATGGCCGCTCGCCCGCCCGTGCCCAGCGTGAGGGCAGCGCTTCACGACGCTCCTGTCGTGAAGGGACGCCGGTCGAAAGGTCCTCCGTGAGACGCACGTTCCTCGCCGCCTGCGCGGTCCTCGCCGCCGCGCTCACCGTGTCCGTCCCCACGGCGGCGGCCCGCGCCGAAGCCCCGGCGCCACCGCCGCGCGCGGCCGCGCCGGAGCTGCCCGCGCCCACGGGGAAGCGGCCGGTCGGGATGGCCTCGGTGCACCTCAAGGACGCGGACCGGGCGGACCCTTGGGTGCCCGGACAGCGACGGGAGCTGATGGTCTCCGTCTGGTACCCGGCCGCGAAGCCCTCGGGCACGCGTGCCCCGTACATGACGGCCGACGAGTCGAGGACGTACCTCGAAGCCCACGCGGAGGACCTCCCGCCCCAGGTGCCGAGGGACGTCCTGAGCACGGTGGTGACCCACGCCACCGTCCGGGCCGTGCCGGTGCGGGCGCGCGGCGGGCTGCCCCTGGTCGTGCTCTCGCCGGGCTTCGGCATGCCCCGGGCCACCCTGACGGGCCTCGCCGAGGAGCTGGCGAGCCGCGGCTACGCCGTCGCCGCGATCGGGCACAACTACGAGGCCGGCGGCATCGCCTTCCCCGACGGGCCCCCGACGACCTGCGTGGCGTGCGCGCACCGGGACCACCCCGAGGTGGGCGCGGTGCGGGCCGCCGACGTCTCCTCCGTCCTCGACGAACTCACCGGCGGGCGCCCGGCGTGGCGCGGCGGCCCGCGCCTGGACCCCGGCCGCGTCGCCATGGCCGGACACTCGGCGGGCGGCTTCAGCACGGCCCCCGCCATGCTGCGCGACGCCCGGGTGCGGGCCGCGGCCACCATGGACGGCACCTTCCACTTCCCCAACGACACGCCCCTCGACCGGCCGCTGCTGATGCTGGGCAGGCCGAGCCACGTCCCCGGCGGCCCGGACCGGACCTGGGACGAGACCTGGAGCGAATTCACCGGCTGGAAGCGCTGGTTGACCGTGGACGGCGGGGACGGGACGCGCCCCTGCTCGCCGGGCCCTCGGCCCGCTTCCCCGAGGCGCGGTTCCACCGGCCCTAGGGGAGCGAGCTCGCCCGGGGCGGTGTGCGGGGCCGCGAGGGCGGGCCCGCACCGCACCCGCCGGGTCAGGCGGCCGACTCGGTGTGCGTCGGCGCGACGCTGCCGAGCTTGTCGACGGCCTGGTAGTACGTCCAGGCCGTCGCGTCGCAGGCGGTCTTCTTCGCACCGCTGTAGTTCGCGCAGACTCTCTTCAGATCGGCGTAGAAGGCGCTGTCGATCCGCGCCTTGTTGGCGCTGAAGGTGCCCATCTCCTTGTAGTTGCGGTAGCCGAAGTCGTGCCGGGCGCAGGACGTCTGGAAGGGGAAGCCGAAGGGGTTGTCCGGGGACGAGGAGCAGTAGTCCGTGGACCAGTTGAACTGGTACGCGCTCCACGCGCCCTGGTTGGCGCGGGCCGCGGCCCAGGCGTTGTAGCTGCCCGCGTCGGTCTGCGTCCAGCTGCTGAGCACCTGCGCCTTGTCCGCCGGGACGGCGGAGGCCGGGGCGGCCGCGAGGCCCGTCCCGAGCGTGAGGGCGGCGGCGCTCACGGCCAGGGTGGCAAGTCGACGACGCATGAGGGGTCCTCCTCTGTGCGGGCCCGTGACGGGCCTCTTGTGGGGGGGGCGTGCCACGGCACCGCGCCCCGAGTGCGCGGTGCCGCCTGCTCATTGACGACCCCTGACCTGACGGCCAGGGGTCGTCCGCACCGCGCGGGCCTTGCGACCTGATGGCCGGATGGCTGCGTCGGCATGTGAGCTATACGACACGGGAGTTGGCTTGAAACCTCGAACCCGCCCGCGCGCGGCACGACCGCGCGCACGCCCCCGCCACCGCCCCGAGCACGGCGTCTTGTCGGCCAGGACAGCGGCGGCCACCGCTTCCCGGGCCGCGTTCGGCTGTCCGGTGCACGGTGGCCGCGGCGTCCTCGGCGGCTAGCGGGCGCGGCGCAGCGTGGCCGAGAGGTGGTGCTGGAGCGGCTGACCGACCGCCGCTAGGTCGTGGGTGAACGTGAGCGTGCCGTCGTCGGCCAGGGCGTAGCGGCGGCGGGTGGCGTCGACGCGTTTGGCGGTGGGCGTGAGGGCCACCTGATGGGTGGAGACGTCGACGGTGCGGTCGGCCGCGACGCCGGTCGCGACCTCCACGATGCCGGTGGGCTGGGAGATGACCGCCTCCACGTGGCCGTCGGCCTGGAGCCGCCACCAGCCGCTCTCCCGGGCCGCCGGGCGCAGCGGCGCGCCGTCGGCGTCGAGGATCCAGGCCCGGGCCTCGTACCGCAGGAAGGGCCGGCCGTCGTGGCGGAAGGTGACTTCCTGCGCGTACGCGAAGTCCCCGTCGAGCGTGGGGTATCCGCCGTCGCCCAGGCCGTGCCAGGTGCCGAGCAGCTCCGTCACGGGCGCGAGCAGCGGGTGCGGCGCGGGGGCGTCGTCCGGTCGGTGGGCGTCGGGGAACGGGAGGTCCGGTACGGGCTGCATGGCGGTGTGCGCTCCAAGGTCGGTACGAGGGCCGGTACGGGGGCCGGGGCGAGGATCGGTCCGAGGGCCGGTGCGAGGTCGGGACCACAGGCTAGGGCGTCGCCCCCGCGATCCCCGTCAGCCCGTCCGCCGGTGCGGCGGTACGGCGGTACGGCGGTACGGCGGTACGGCGCCCCGTCGGCCGCGCGCCGGAGAGCGGCCCCGCCACCCGTCCGGCGCGGTACCCCCGGACGGGGGTACCCCCTGCCCCCGGCCCCCTCCGTCACCTGCTGACACGCGGGGCCACCCACGGTGCACCGCCAACTCGTGGCGCGAAACCGGCGACTGCCTTACGCTCCCCGCCACAGGCGCACCACACTGGGACTCCACGACCAGCAGCGGGGCCGGCCGTGCGGCCGGTCCTGCCGTCAGCGACAGACGAGGAGTTGGTGAGATGTCCACGCACTCCCCCGAGGCGTCCGCACGGGCCACCAGAGAAGTGATCGACGCCTATCTGGCCCGGCTCGCGGACCGGGACCTGGACGGTGCGGTACGGCTGTTCGCCGAGTCGGCGGAGTTCCTCGCCCCCGGCTCCCCCGCGGTGCCGTGGTCGGGCCACCACACCGGACACAAGGGCGTGGCGCACTTCTTCGCCACCCTCCACGAGTATCTGCAGCCGGAGGAGTTCACCGTCACGCACATCGTCGTCGACGGCGAGCACGGCGTGATCATCGGCCATCTGCGGGACACCGTCAAAGCCACCGGCAAGCCGCTGACCACGCCGTTCGCCGCGCACCTCACGGTCGTCGACGGCCGGGTCGCGCGCTACCACCTGTTCGAGGACACCCACGCCCTGCACCGGGCCGTCACCGACGGCTGAC
Source organism: Streptomyces sp. YIM 121038 (assembly GCF_006088715.1). Taxonomy (NCBI): domain Bacteria; kingdom Bacillati; phylum Actinomycetota; class Actinomycetes; order Kitasatosporales; family Streptomycetaceae; genus Streptomyces; species Streptomyces sp. YIM 121038. The sequence goes on along the minus strand of NZ_CP030771.1, from coordinate 7,993,958 downwards.
CGGCCGCCCCGCGGCACCACGGCAGGCCCCGGTCGGGCACCACCAGGAACCACCAGGAGAGCACCGGAGATGACCTCCTCCAGCGGCAGGCCTTCCCACCCGGCGGTACGCGCCTTCGTCGACGCGGTCAACGCCCAGGACCAGCAAGCCCTCTGGACCGTCCTCGCCGAGGACGCCACCGTGATCGACGTCGGCACCGAGCGCGACCTCCACGCGTGGGTGGAGCGGGAGCTGTTCTCCTCGCACGCGCGGATGGAGGTCGTCCGCGAGTCGCCCGACGGCCTGTCCGTGAGCGCCCGCTTCCACAACGACATCTGGAACGACATCGACACCGCCTGGGAGTTCACGGTGTCGGACGGCGTGATCCGGCGCTTCGTCACCGGCCCCGACGAGTCCGGGTCCGGTTGAGCCGGAACACGATCAGCGCCGCAGCGGCAACCGGACGGGGGCGGAAAAGCGACCACAAGAGCAGGGACCGCCAACCGGGAAGCAGAGGGAGTCGAGTGAGCCGCATCTCGGAGCCCCAGGAGGCGCAGGCGCCGAAGGAGTCGGTGCGCATCCGGCTCCTCGGCCCGGTGAGCGTGGAGGTCCAGGGCCGCCACGTGGGCCTCGGACCACAGCAGCGCGCACTCCTCGCGGCCCTGGCGCTCGCCCGCGGCCCGGTCAGCACCTCGCGCCTGGCCGAGCTGCTGTGGGAGGGCGAGATCCCCGACGGCGCGGTCAGTTCGCTGCGCACCCACGTCCTGCACCTGCGCCGCATCCTGGAGCCGGGCCGGCGGGCCACCTCCGGCTTCGAGGTCCTGGTCAGCGCGGGCGCCCGCAGCAACACCAGCTACACGCTCCAGGTGGCCGACGGACAGGTCGACGCGCTGCGCTTCGTCCACCTCACCGACCGGGCCCGCAAGGCCGCGGCCGACGGCGACGCCCCCGCCGTGGTCACCCTCCTCGACGAGGCCCTCGCGCTGTGGACGGGGCCCGCGCTCGAAGGGGTCAGCGACCGCAGCTTCGCCCTCGCCGAGACCGACCGCCTCGAAGAGCTGCGCCTGGTGGCCCGCGAGGACCGCGTCGACGCCCTCATCGAACTCGGCCGCTACGAGGCGTCGCTGGCGGAACTCACCACCCTCGTGCGGGCGTTCCCGCTGCGCGAGCGGCTGCGCCGCCAGCTGATGCTGGCGCTGTACCGCTCGGGCCGCCAGGCCGACGCCCTCGCCGCGTACCGGGACTTCTACCAGCTCCTCGACGACGAGGTGGGGATCGAACCGGGGCGCCAGCTCAAGGAGCTGCACCAGCGCGTCCTGGTCGGCGACCCCGCCCTCGCCCCCGAGCGCTCCCCGGCCCCCGCGGCACCGCCCGCCGCGCGTCCGGTCCCCCGCCAGCTGCCGCCCGACGTGGCCAGCTTCACCGGCCGCGCCGACCAGCTGCGGGAGCTCGACACCCTGCTCTCGCGCTACGACACGGGCCCGGGGCAGACCCTGGTGATCTCCTCCGTCTCCGGCATGGCGGGCGTCGGCAAGACCGCCCTGGCCGTGCACTGGATGCACCGGGTGGCCGACCGCTTCCCCGACGGCCAGCTCTACGCGAACCTGCGCGGCCACGCCGCCGAACCCCCGACCACGGCCGACGAGGCCCTCGGCCAGCTCCTGCGCGCGCTCGGCGTCGGCACCGGGCACCTGCCGGAGAGCACCGACGAGAAGGCCGCCCTCTACCGCTCGCTCCTGGCGGGCAAACGCGTCCTGATCCTGCTCGACGACGCGGCCGGGCTCGAACAGGTGCGGCCGCTGCTGCCCGGCTCGCCGACCTGCTTCGTCGTCGTCACCAGCCGCAACGACCTGCGGGGCCTGACCGCCTTCCACGACGCCCACCGGGTGAGCCTCGCGGTCTTCGCCGAGGACGAGGCGCTCGCGCTGCTCGGCCGCGTCATCGGCGCGGACCGGGTGCGGGGCGAGCCGGAGGCCGCCGCCGAGGCCGTCCGGCTCTGCGGGCTGCTGCCGCTGGCCGTACGGATCGTCGCGGCCCACCTCATCGGCGACCGGCATCTGCCGATCGCGCGGATCGTCGGCCAGCTGCGCGCCGACCGCCTGGGCGAACTCGCCCTCGACCAGGAGCGGCACACCGGTGTGCGCAGCGTCCTCGCGCTGTCCTACCGCTCCCTGCCCGCCCCGGAGCGCGAGGCCCTGCGGCTGCTCGCGCTCGCCCCGGGCCCCGAGGTGTCCGTCCCCGCGGCGGCCGCCCTGACCGGCGCGGCGGTGCCCGCGACCACCCGCCTCCTCGACCAGCTGGCCGCCCGCAGCCTGCTGGAGACGCACCGGCCCGGCCGGTTCCACCTGCACGCCCTGGTGCGCCTGTTCGCCGGGGAGCGGGCCGCGGCCGAGGACGCGCCGGCCGTGCGCGACGACGCCGTGGGCCGCCTGCTCACCTGGTACCTGGGCACCGCCGAACAGGCCGCCTGCCGTCTGTACGGCACCTTCTACTCCTGGTACGCCGCCCGGCCGCCGGAGCCCGACGGCTCCCCCACCGCGCCCCTGGCCTTCAGGAGCGACGCCGCGGCCCGGGCCTGGCTCGACGACGAGCGGCCCGCGCTGCTCGCCTGCGCGCAGCACGCGGTGCGCCACGGGCCCCGCCCGTTCGCCTGGAAGTCCGCCCTGGCCGTGCACGGGCACCTGATGGAGCACGGCAGACGCACCGACTGGCTGCGGGCCGCGCACGCGGGCCTCAAGGCGGCCGAGGCCGAACACGACGACCACGCGCGGGCGGTGATGCACTGGAGCCTGTGCTACGTCCTGTGGGAGCTGGCCCGGCACGAGGAGGCGCTGGAGCACAGCGCCGCCGCCGACGAGCTGTTCGCGCGGGCCGGGCAGCCCGTGGAGCGGGCGGGCGCGGTCCTCGGGCTCGCCGCGTCCCACCGCGAGCGCGGCGCCCTGGACCAGGCGGTCCGCGACGCCGAACGGGCCCTGGCCCTCTACCGCGAGGGCGCCCAGCCCGCCGGGGAGGCCTGGGCCCTGTTCCTGCTCGGCCGCGCCCGGCTCGACCAGGGCCGCCTGGACGCCGCGCGCGGGCACTTCGCGGCGGCCGGGGCGTGCGCCGAGGCCTCGGCGGACCAGCACACCGTCATGCTGTCGCTGTGGGGCCGCGCGAGCGTGCAGCACGCGCTCGGCGCCCTGGAGGAGGCGCAGCGCCTGCTCACCCGGGCGCTCGCGGTGGACGGCAGGCTCCTCGCCACGTACGCGGCGGAGGGCGCCCTCAACGCGCTCGCGGTGGTCTGCCGCGACCTCGGCGACCCGCGGCTCGCGCTCAAGTACGCCGTCGACGCGCTCGGCGTCACCCACCGCACCCGCCGCCGCCTGGTCGAGCCGGACGCCCTCAACACGATCGGCACGGTGCTGCTGCGCCTGGACGACGTGCCCGGCGCCCTCGACCACCACCGGCGCGCCCTGGACGCGGCCCGCGCGGCGTGCTGCCGCAGGGCCGAGGCCGAGGCGTGCCTCGGCCTCGCCGCCGTGCACCGGCAGCTGGGCGAGAGCCGTGAGGCCCTGGCGTGCACCAGGCGGGCGTTGAGCACGGCCCGGCAGGCGGGGCTCGGGCTCGCCGAGGGTGCGGCCCTCACCGAGCTCGCCCGGGTCCACCTGGCCCTCGGCCAGCACGCCAAGGCCGCCCGGGCCGCCGAACGCTCCGCGCGCCTGCACCGGGCCACCGGCCACAGGCCCGGCCTCGACGAGGCCCTGGAGGTCGCCGCGGCCGTGGAGCGCGCCGGGGCCGCGGCCGCCGGGCCCCCGGAGGCCGGCGCGGGCTGAGCGCGAGCGCGGCACCGCCACCGCCTCGCCGGGCCTCACCCGAGCGCGCGTACGCCCGCCGTGACCGCGGCGGCCACCAGGACGACGAGCGGTACGGGCGCCTTGAGCCGCCAGGCCACCAGGGCTCCGGCGAACCCGGCGACGCGGGCGTCGAAGGTCATGCCGTGCGCGCCCGCCGAGCCCACGAGCTGGGTGACGACCAGGACGGCGAGCAGCGCGGGCGTCAGGTACTCCACGAACCGCGGGAACCAGGCGGGCAGTTCGCGGTCGCCGAGGACCAGCGAACCGGCGCCCTTGATGAGGAACGTGGTCACCACCAGGGCGCCGACGACGATCCACGGGTCGTTGCTCACGGCTTCCTCCCGGCCCGCCAGGTCCACCCGACGGCGACGAGGCAGGCCACGGCGATGGCGGAGTCGGGCACCGCGACGGCGGTGAGGACGGCGGCGGCCACCGCCGCCGTCGCGGCCGCCGACCGCTTGCGGGCGGTGCCCAGATGGGGGGCGAGCAGCAGGAAGAACAGCACCGGGGACACCGCGTCCAGGCCGTAGTTGAGGACGTCCACCGCCCGGAAGGGCCCGATGGCGCCCGCCAGGGTGCCCAGGACCCAGCCGAGCCAGAGCACCACGCCGGAGGAGAGCAGCCGCACCCGGTCGAACCGTCCGTCGGCGTCGCTGGCGATGGCCCAGGACTCCTCGATCACCAGCTGGGACTCGACGGCCCTGCGCGCCCGGCCGCCGCGCAGGGCGGGCAGGATCGCGAAGCCCATCACCAGGTACCGCAGGTTCAGGAGCGTCCCCGCGACGGCCGCGGCCGCCCAGCCGCCGCCGTTGACGATCACGGAGACCGCCGCGAACTGCGAGGAGCCCACGAAGACGAGGCCCGACATCGAGGTCGCGGCGAGCGCGGAGAAGCCCGCGCCCTTGGCGAGGACGCCGAAGGACACGCCGAAGGCGAAGATCGCCACGGTGAAGGGCACGGCGGCCCGCGCCCCCTCGGCCCAGGCGGCCCGCCGCCCGCCGTCCGTGCCGGGGCCGCGGGAGGACCGGGGGGATCCGGTGGATCCGGAACCGGTCATCCGGTGTCGCTCGACGCGGCCGCCGGGGCCGGGGGCGCCGCGCGGTCGCCGTCCCCGGCCCGTACGGCGCGCGCGTACGCCTCGGTGAGGGCCCCGCCGACCTCGCCGAGCGGGAAGGTCCTGTCGTCGATGCCGGTCACCGGCTGGACCTCGTACGCCGTGCCGGTCAGGAACACCTCGTCGGCGCGGTCGAGTTCGGCCGGGTCGAGGTGGCGCTCGACGACCGGGAGGCCGAGGTCGCGGGCGAGGCCGATGACGGTGCGCCGGGTGATGCCGTCCAGGACGCACTCGGGCGGCGGGGTGTGCAGCTCCCCGTCGCGCACCAGGAAGAGGTTGGCGCCGGTGGCCTCGGCGAGGCGGCCCCGGTGGTCGAGGAGCAGCGCGTCGTCGAAGCCCGCCGCCTCCGCCTCCTGCCCGGCGAGGGCGCCGACGGCGTACAGGGCGGCCGCCTTGGCGCGGATCGGCGCGGTGTCGGGTGCGGGGCGCCGCCAGCGCGAGGTGCCGAGGCGGATGCCGCGCGGCCCGTCGGTGAAGATCCGCGGCCAGGGCCAGGCGGCGACGGCGAGGTGGACGCGGTTGTCCGGGGCCACCAGGCGCAGGGTGTCGGCGCCGCGCCAGGCGACGGGGCGCACATAGCCGTCGGTGAGGCCGGCGGCGGCGACGACCTCGCGCGTGACGGCGTCGAGCTCGTCGGCCGTCCAGGGCAGTTCGTAGCCCAGGTGCCGGGCGGAGGCGACGAGCCGGGCGCTGTGGTCGTGGAGCGCGAAGACCCGGCCGTCGTAGACCCGTTCGCCCTCGAAGACGCTGCCGCCGTAGTGCAGGCCGTGGCTGAGGACGTGGAGGCGGGCCGCGCGCCAGGGCACGAGGGCGCCGTCGACCCACAGGACGCCGTCCCGGTCGTCGAGCGGCGGGGCGGCGCCGGTCACGTGGCGAACCCGCGGTCGGCGTAGGGGAACCCTTCCAGCTCGTTCGCGGCCCGGGTGTCGTCGCGCGCGGAGGCGTAGTAGATGCGGACCTCGTCGATCAGGCCGGTGTCGTCGAAGCGGTAGACCTCCGCGCCGCGCAGGACCTTGCCGAGCCTCGGTTTGAAGGCGGTCCACTCGCAGACGGCCGTGCGGGTGTGCTCGTCGGCGTAGACGGCGTCCACGGCCCAGTGCGAGTCGTTGGCCCGTACGTCGGCGCCCCAGCGCTCCACGATCGGGTCGATGCCGTGCACGGGCCCGGACATGCCGTGGGCCAGATAGTGCACGACGTCTTCGGACAGGCACGCGGCGAACAGGTCGCGGTCGACCTTGTTGCACGCCTCGAAGTACTGCCGCACCGCGGCCTCCATCGCGGCCCGGTCCAGTTTCCCCATGGCGGTACGCCCTTTCGTGGCTCGGCTCGTCCCGTTCACAGCGCGGCCGGTGCGAAGCGCAGGGGCGGCAGCGCGGCGAGCCGCTCCCGCTCCCGCAGGAGCGCCCGCTGGTCGTCGGTGAAGGCGTACCGGTCGCCCTCGGCGCCCTCGCGCAGCCGGGTCCGTACGAGCGCCTTGGCGGCCGCACGGTACTCCGCGGGGGTGCTGACGGCCGCTTCCATACCCTCGATGGCGTCGACCAACTCCCGCAGGCCCTCGATCACCCGGTCGTGGTCCAGGTGGAGGAGCCCCGCGCGGCCGGTGGCGAGGGCGCGGCGCTCGCGCAGCCAGGAGTAGAGGAACACGCCGGTGCCCGCGTCGAAGTTGCGCACGGCGTGGGCGTCCAGCGGGTACCGGAACATCCGCTCCAGGAGGATCATGGCGATCTGCTCGTCGGCGTACGGCACCGCGGGATCGGCGTGGCAGGCGAGCGCGGTCCTGGCGTCGACCTTCAGCTCCTCCAGGAGGCCGACGAACCAGTTCATCTTGAGTTTGATGTGCTGGTCGAGCGGCCACCGCCCCTGGTGGTGGAAGTAGTCGTGCAGATAACCCCAGACGGCCCGGGCCTGGTAACAGGCTTCGGGGTCCATTCCGGTGGAGGCGCGGGGCACGGATCGGGGAGTGAGGACGGCGCGTGCGGACGGCACGGCGTACGTCTCGTGAATCCTGCGGAATTTGCTGAAGAAGAAGATCGCGTAGGCCTGTTCGACGACCTTGTCGTGGGCCGCGACGTTCTCCGGGAAGAAGACGATGCAGTTGCCGTCGGCCACTCCTTCGCTGCCCGCGACGAGCACGGTGGCCTGGCAGTTGTTCTTCGGGTGCGGATAGTGCTCGGCGAGGCCGGGCAGCGCGTCGGGCTCTTTGCGGCGCACGAGGAAGAACTCCAGGCGCTTGCCGACGGGCGGGGCGCTGTTGGTCGTCTGGACGGGGGCGAGGAACGCCGCCCAGTCCCCGTCGGCCGGGGCGGTGAGCGCGTCGCGGCTGCGGGCGAAGTGCGGCGGCGTGTCGAGCCCGGCGGCCAGCCAGCCCTCGACGTCGGCGGCCAGGGCGTCGGCCTGCGCGGCCCTGCCGTGCCCGGCGAAGAAGCGGGTGGCCTCGTCCGTGACGGCGAGCAGGGCGCGGCGGTCCGCGGCGTCCGGGGCGGGCACGGTGCCGTCGTCGCGCTGACGGCGCCGGAAGGCGTTGACGCGCGGCAGGAGGCCGCTGCCGAGCCGCGCGGCCTCCCCGAGGAGGTCGTCGTGGAGGTGGTGGGTGCCGCTCGCCGGGCCGAGCACCCCGTTCGGCGCGCCGCTCACCGGGCGGCCTCCCGCACCTGGTGGACGGTGTAGACCATCGGGACCTCGCCGAAGCTGCGGACGATCCGCAGGCCGTGGGCCCGCGCCGCGACGACGGTGGTGACGCACCCCTCGGCCTTGCCGTCGGCGCAGTCGATGGCCGCCTGGGCGTTGCTGGTCACCAGCTGACGGGCGCTGACGGGCGCCACGAGCCCGGCCGGTGCGGGGTGGGTGGCCACGGTGCGCGGCTCGCCGTGCGTGCCGGGCGCGGCGGCGAGCACCATCTCGTACGTGGGCCACAGGAAGCAGTCGACCATGCGGCAGGTGTGGAGGTTGCCGAAGACGAGCGTGTGCAGCTCGGGGTAGACGGCGCAGGCCACCAGGGCGTGGGCGCCGGTCCTCGGGACGCTCGCCATCGCGTCCTCCAGGGAGGGGTGCAGGACGACCTGCCCCTCGTCCTCAAGTCCGTGGCGCTGGAACCAGAGATGGGCCGCCGACTCCAGATTGGTGCCGGTCGGGCCGAGCGTGTGCAGATAGCGGATGTCGCCGATCGACGCCGCCGCGAGCGTGTCGACGCATGTCTGTTCCCCCGTCATCATTCCACTCTCCTGAGTTTCCTGAATTCCCCCGCGCAGATCCCGTGCAGCTCCCCTGCATATCGCGTGCGTTTCTCGTGCCCATCTCGTGCGGTTCTCCTGCGGCCGGGGCGCGTACCGGCCACGGATATGTCGATGGCGTCGGCATTCTCCGGCGTGTTTCCCCGGGTGCCGACCGGCGCGGCACGCGGTGTGCGTACCGCGCCTACTGGCCCGCGTCGGCGATCCTAAGCAGCCCCGGCCCGACGCGGCCAGCGCGCTGGTGACGCACCGGCGGGTTTTCCACACCCTGGCCATTTCGGCCCGCCCGGCTGTCCCGAAATCCCGCGACAAACGCCGCTGTTGGGGGTGACACATGCCGTGCTTTCATCCACGCGCCGGGGTTCGGGCGCACGCATCGCGTCACGCCGGAGCGGCCGGGAGGGCCCGGTCACCGCCCGGTCCCCCGCCCGCCCCGTCAAGTTCACGCTCCGTCCGCGATGAGATTCGCCGGGCCCGGCCGTCTTATGGGTGAGAGCGGCCGAGCCGGCCGCGGAGACCCGAGGAGTCACCATGACCACGAAGCCCGAGAGCCACACCCTGGACGCGCCCGGCGCGACCCTCGCGTACGACGTGCGGGGCGAGCTGCGGGACGCGGACGAAGGCCGCCCCGCCCTGCTCCTGATCGGTTCGCCGATGGACGCCGTCGGGTTCACGACGCTCGCCTCGTACCTCACCGACCGGGTCGTCGTCACCTACGACCCGCGCGGGACCGGACGCAGCGTCCGGACCGACGACGAGGGGGCCGAGGGGGAGCTGACGCCGGACCGGCACGCCGAGGACCTGCGGCAGCTGATCGAGGCGCTCGGCGTCGGGGCGGTGGACGTGTTCGCCAGCAGCGGCGGCGCGGTGAACGGCCTCGCGCTGGTGGCCCGCCACCCCGGCCTGGTGCGCACGCTCGTGGCGCACGAGCCGCCCGCGGTGCGGACCGTGCCGGACCACGAGCAGGCGTGGGCCGCCGTGCAGGGCATCCACCGGACGTACCAGAGCCAGGGCATGGGGCCCGCGATGGCCAAGTTCATCGCGCTGACGATGCAGAAGGGGCCGCTGCCGGACGGCTACGCCGACGCGCCGGGCCCCGACCCGGCCGACTTCGGCCTCCCGACCGAGGACGACGGCTCCCGCGACGACGCCCTCCTCGGGCAGAACCTCCTCGGCTGCTGCGGCTACCGGCCCGACTTCGACGCCCTCGCCGCCGCGCCGACGCGGATCGTCATCGCGGTCGGCAAGGAGTCGGAGGGTGAGCTGGCGTCCCGCGCGGGCGTGGCGATCGCCGAGCGCCTCGGCACCGCCCCCGAGGTCTTCCCCAGCCACCACGGGGGCTTCCTGGGCGGCGAGTACGGCCAGCACGGCGAGCCCGAGCCCTTCGCCACGAAGCTCCGCGAGGTCCTCACACCCAGCCCGTCCGGCGCCTGAGGACGAGCGCGCAGCGCGATGATCACGAACCCGCGCGACGCCCGCAGGACGAGCCGCACCACAGCCATACAGCCCGTCCGGCGCTTGAGGACGAGCGCGCAGCGCGATGGTCAAGCCCGTCCGGCGCCTGAGGACGAGGCCGAAGGCCGATCGACCGCCGACCCGCCGTGGCGGACCCGCGGCGGATCGAAGCCGACCTGGGTCCACTCCCCCTCCGCCCACCCCACGAGCACCTCACTCCCGGAAAGGACGACCTCGCCTACGGCGGAAGCGAGCGGCAGCGGCTCCGTGCCCAGCGAGGCCAGGGCCACGAACACCCGGGTGCCCTCGGCGGCAGCAGTGAGCCGCGGCATCCGCGCCCACGGCTCGTAGGCGGTACCCGCGGGGGCCCGGACCTCGTCCGGACCGTCCGCGGGGTCGGGCCCGCCCCAGCCGTACAGCCCGACGAGCGCCGAGCGCAGCGCCCCCGTGGCCCAGCCGGTGAGCGTCACCCGCGCCCCGGGCGGCGCACCCACCACCCGGTGCACCCGCAGCTCGTACCGCCCGCGCGCCACGGTCACGCTCTCGACGCGCAGTCCGGGCACCATCGGCGGCCCGGACCCGAACACCGGCCGGTGCCAGGAGGCGGCCCAGCCCCACCCGTCGCCGTGCCCCGCGCCCAGCGGACGGATGCGGCGGCGCACGCTGGCGACGCCGTCGACCACCACCGCCAGGTGGTTGTCGGCGGCGTCGGCGGGTGCGGTGGGGCCGGTGTGCGTGGAGTAGGCGAGCCGCCCGTAGTGCGGGTCGTCCTCGGCGGCGGCCTCGCCCTCGTGCGGCCGGACGTGGTCGCTGCCGTGGTTGTGCAGCCGCACGATCCCGTCCGCCCGGGTCGACTGCACCAGGAGGCCCGGCGCGGGCAGCGCGAGCACCCGGTCCGCGGCCTCGCTCGGCGCGGGCTCCTCGGGCGCCGTCCACAGCGGGGCGTCGGCGGGGGCGAGCAGCGCCACGAAGGCCTTCGCCGCCCAGTACGGGGACGCCGGGCCCGAGTAGGGCTGGAGCGTGGCCGGGTGCGGCCCGTGCCAGCCGAGGCTCAGCAGCCCGTCGGCGGTGAGCGCGCCGCGGTCGAGGAAGTGGCGCAGGGCCCCGCTGGCGATGCGGCGCGAGGTGCCCGGCGTGAGCGGGGTGTGGCCGGTGACCGCGCCGATGCCGACGGCCGCCGCGGCCGCGAAGCGGTAGGTGAGGGAGCGCCCGAAGTGGACCGGCGCGCCGTCCCCGCCGAAGAGGAGCGCGTAGCCCTCCAGATGCGTGCGCAGCCGTGGCCCGAGCCGGTCGGCGAGGCCCGTGTCGCCCGTCAGGTGGGCGTGCAGCAGCGGATACAGGTGCAGGGCCCAGCCGTTGTAGTGGTCGAAGGCCCGCCCGTCGCCGTCGCCGTACCAGCCGTCGCCCCGGTACCACGTCTCCAGGAGCCCGAGCGCGCGCTCCATGGCGCGGGCGGTCGCGCTGTCGCCCCGGCCGACGGACTCCAGGAAGGACGCCACCATGAAGGGGAACAGGTACCAGTTGTTGGGCGCGGGCACATGGGTGAGCGCGTCGCGCAGCCAGCGCTCCGCGCGGTCCCGCACGGCGTCGTCGAGGCGGTCCCAGAGCCACGGCCGGGTCAGCGCGAGGCCGAGCGCGACGGACGCCGACTCGACCATGGGCTGGCCCCCCACGTGGTGGTCGAGGATCAGCGGCCACGACTCGGTGTCGTCCCGGCCGGGCGCGCGGGTGCCCGCGGCGAGGCCCCTCGCGTACCGGTCCAGCCAGCCGTGCGGGTCCGCGCCGCCCGCCCCCGCGATCCGGAAGCCCGCCGCGAGGAACGTACGGGCGTAGCCCTCCAGGCCGTCCGAGCGGACGCCGGACGCGGAGGGGCGGCCCGGCAGGCCGAGCAGGGCGCCTTGCGGGGTGGCCCAGCGCCACGCGGCGGTGAGCAGTCCGTCGGCGACGGCTTCCCAGTGCGCGCGGGTGTACCCGGTGTGCGGGCTGACGCCCCGGTCCTCCGCGGGCAGGTCGAAGGGGATGCTCATGCCAGATACGCCAGCCTTTCGCGTCGTACGGGATGGGCGAGGCCCTCGCCCGCGGCCCAGCGGGCCACCTCGCCGACGGCCGTGTCGGCGAGGCGCTGCCACTCGCTGCCCTGGGACCCCGCGAGGTGCGGGGTGAGCAGGGCGTTCGGGCAGTCCCACAACGGGTGGGCGGCGGGCAGGACTTCGGGGTCCGTCACGTCGAGCACCGCCCGGATCCGGCCCGCCCGCACCACGTCGGTGAGCGCGTCCTGGTCGACGACGGCGCCGCGCGAGGTGTTGATCAGCGTGGCTCCCGGCCGCATCGAGACGAGCAGCTCCCGGTCGACCAGGCCGCGGGTCGCGGGCAGCAGCGGCGTGTGCACGCTCACCAGGTCGCCGCGCGCGAAGAGGGCGGGCAGGGTCACCCGCTCCGCGCCCAGCTCGGCGGCCTGCGCCGCGGTGACGTACGGGTCGTGCAGGAGCACCTCGAAGTCGAAGGGGCGCAGCAGCTCGATGACGCGGCGGCCGATCAGGGAGGCGGAGAGGATGCCCACGGTGCGGCGGTAGTTGCCGACGTGGTGGGGGGTGCGCAGCCAGTCGCCGCGCTCGCGGGCGCGGCGGTAGTCGCGGGCCTGCTCCAGGACGTGCTTGCCGTGCAGCAGGATCATCGCGAGGGTGTACTCGGCGACCGGCAGCGCGTTGGCGGCGGCGGCCGACGACACCGCGAGGCCCCGTTCCCAGCAGGCGTCGGTGACGTGCCCGCGCACCGAACCCGCGGCGTGCACCACCGCCTTGAGGCGCGGTGCCGCCGCGAGGACACCGGCGTCGAGCGGCGGGCAGCCCCACCCGGTCACCAGGACCTCGACGTCGGCGAGCACGGACCGGGCGCGGGCGCTCGTCAGGTCGTCGAGCGCGGGCGGCGGCGCCAGGTCGCACACCTCGGCGAGCGCGGCGAGCGCGCGCGGGGCGAAGACGGCCGCCGCGGCCCGCGACGACATGGCGAGCGCGGTGCGGGGCCGGTTCACTTGACCGCTCCCGCCGTGAGTCCGGAGCGCCAGAACCGCTGGAGGAGGGCGAAGGCGAGGAGGAGCGGCACGACCGCGAGCAGCGAGCCGGTGATCACCACGGGGTAGTACTCGGGCGAGACGGTCGCCTGGCTGTTCCACTGGTAGAGGCCGAGGCTCACCGGGTACAGGTCCTGGTCCGACAGCATCACCATGGGCAGGAAGAAGTTGTTCCAGATCGCGGTGAGCTGGAAGAGGAACACCGTGACGAGGCCGGGGCCGAGCATGCGCAGGGAGACCCGGACGTACGTCGTCAGCTCGCCCGCGCCGTCGACGCGCGCCGCCTCCAGGACCTCGTCGGGCACATAGCCCTGGCTGAAGATCCGCCCCAGGTACACGCCGAACGGGTTGAAGAGGACGGGGATGAAGACCGCCCAGAAGGTGTTCACCAGGCCGGCCTCGGAGGCCAGCAGGTACAGCGGGAGGGCGAGGACCGTCTGCGGCACCATGACCGCCGCGAGGACCAGGCCGAACAGCTTCTCCTTGTGCCGGAAGCGGTACTTGTCGAAGGCGTAGCCGCAGGCCACGCTGATCAGCGAGCCGAGGGCCGCGCCCAGGACGGCGTAGAGCAGGCTGTTGCCGTACCAGCGCCCGTACAGGCCGCCGTCCATGGCGAACACGTCCTTGACGTTCCGGGTCAGGGAGAAGTCGCCGAAGGACAGCAGGCTGCTGCTGAACAGGGCGTCGCGGGTCTTCGTCGCGGCGAGCACCAGCCACAGGACTGGCAGGAGCGTGTAGAGGACGAAGAGCCCGACGACCGCGTTGACCGTCGCGCGGCCGAGCAGACACGGGCGCGACGAGGCGGAGTGCGACGAGGCGGAGTGCGACGCGCTCATCGGGCGGCCCCCTCGGTCCGGTCGCTCCGGCTCGTCCAGCGGGTGACGCCGTAGGACACGGCGACGGTGAGGGCGAGGAGGATCACCGAGGCGGCGGCCGCGAGGGAGTAGTTGTTGCGGGTGAAAGCGGCGTCGTAGATGTACATGCTGGGCGAGAAGCGGGAGTTGATCATCTGTGAGGACTGGCTGAGCAGCATCGGCTCGGTGAACAGCTGGAGCGCCCAGATCAGGGTGAACATCGCGACCACCACGATCGAGGAGCGCACGAGCGGCGTCTTCACCTGGAGCGCGGTGCGCACGGGCCCCGCCCCGTCCACGACCGACGCCTCGACGACCTCGCGCGGGACCGCCTGCAGGGCGGCGTAGAAGACGACCATGTTGTAGCCGAGGTTGCTCCACAGGGCGATGTTCACGATCGACGGCAGCGTGGTGTGCAGACCGAGGAAGTCCACCGTGATGTCGGCCTTGTTGAGGACGTCGATGACCGGGCTGATGCCGGGCGTGTACAGGTACAGCCAGATCAGGGCGGCGATGATGCCGGGCACCGCGTGCGGCAGGAACAGGCCGAGCTGGGCCCAGGCGCGCAGCCGTACGACGCCGGAGTCGAGGAGCAGCGCGAGGGCGAGGGAGCCGAGCACCATCAGCGGGATGTAGAGCAGGCAGTACAGCGCGACCGTGCCGAGCCCGGACAGGAACGTCGGGTCGCCGAGCACGGCGGCGTAGGAGCGCGCGCCGACGAAGACCGTGCGCTCGGGGCCGAAGCCCAGGCCCGGCTGGTCGTCGCTGAAGAAGCTCAGCCACACCGCGGTCCCGACGGGGACGAGGAAGACGACGGCGAGCAGGAGGAGGAAGGGCGCCATCAGGACGCCCGCCGCGGTGCGTCTGCGGCGCGCGGCCATGCGCTTCGCCTTCTGCCCGCGCCGCTCGGCGGCCCGCTGCGGGGCGGCCGCGGCGGGGACGTGGGCTGTCGCGGTCATGGGTGTCACCTGCCTTTCGGGGTGCGGGCGTTCACATGGAGCGGGGGCGTTCGCATGGAGCGGGGTGCGAGCGCTCATGTGGAGTGCTGGGTGGTGGCCAGGCCGAGCGCCTTGAGGTCGGGCATCGTGCCGTCCTGCGCGGCGCGCACGGACGACAGGACGGTGCCGGAGCCGCCTCCGGCGCGGGCGAAGGCGTCCTGCATGACCTTGCTGGTGGCGGTCATCCGGGGGCCCCACACCCAGCCGTCGCGGATCTTGCGGGCCTCCTCGTCGAAGAGCGCGTAGACGTCCTGTCCGCCGTAGTAGCCGCGGTCGAAGGCCGCGCGGCCGACCGCCACCAGGTCGGTCGCGGCCGGGTACTGGCTGCTCGCGCCGCTGGAGAGCCGGGCCTTCAGGGCGTCGGGGTGGGAGACCTGCCACTCGATGAACTCCATGGCGGCCTCGGGGTGCCGCGCGTCCTTCGTCACGGCGAACGTGGAGCCGCCGTGCGTGCCGATGGCGGGCCGGTCGGGGTCCCACTGGGGCAGCGGCGCGATGCGCCACAAGCCCTTCTGCGCCGGGCGCGCGTTCATCTGCGCGCCCGCCTCCCAGGCGCCGCTGAACCGGGTCAGGACCTGGCCGCCCGCGACCTGGGCGTCGAAGAGGCGGCTCTCGACGGCGTTGACGTGGACGAGGTCCTCGTCGATCAGGCGCTGCCAGTACGCCGCGACGCGCCGGGTCGGGGCGTCCGCGAGGGACACGTTCCAGGCGCCCTTGGAGGTGTCGAACCACTGGGCGCCCGCCTGCCAGGCCCAGGCCGCGAAGTGCATCGCGCCGTCCGTGGCGAAGACCGCCGCCCTGCGGCCCTCGCCGCGGCCCGGCACCTTCCGGGCGAGTTCGGCGAACTCCTCCCAGGTGGCGGGGACGTCGAAGCCGTACTTGTCGAAGAGGTCCTGGCGGTAGTGCAGCACCATCGGCTCGACGTCGAGCGGCACGCTGTACGTGCGCCGCTCGAACGTGGTCAGGCCGAGCGCCTGGGGCAGCAGCCTGGCCCGCAGTCCGGCGCCGAGCAGCGGCGTGATGTCCCGGGCGACCCCGTCTATCGCGAAGCCCGGCACCTGGGGGTACTCGATCGTGGCGACGTCGGGGGCGTTGCCCGCGCGCGCCGCGTTGCTGAGCTTCGCGTAGCCGCCGTGGTTGCCGGACGGCACCTGCTCGAAGTCGACCCGGATGTGGTCGTGGGTCCGGTTGAACGCGTCCACGACCTCCTGGCTGCCGCGCAGCGCGGACCAGAAGGTGAGGGTGGTGACGCCCTTGGCGCCCTTGGCACCTTTGGCCCGCGGCGCGGCCCCGCCCCCACCGCAGGCACCGAGGGCACCGGTGAGCGGCAGCGCGGTGGCCGCGGCGAGTACTCCCCGGCGGCTGGGGCGGCTGTGTCGACCAGGCATGGGCGCCTCCCGAGGCTCCTGCGTGTCCGAGTCACGGGAATACTGATCGGCTGAGCGGACCTGGTCAATAGATCGCTCAGAAGAAGATGAAGCGATCAAACGCTCATCATGGTGCGGCAGTTGAAGAGCTGCTGAGTTCGGCAGCGCCCCCGGAGGGGCGCGGGGCTGTGCCCATCTGCGGCTCCGCCGCGCGGGCGCGACCAGCCACAGCGCACCCGCAGACGAAGGACAGCCCGCCACGGCAGTCCCAACGAACCGCTCAAGCCCCGCGCAGCGGTCGGGTCGAGCCACGGACCTTCAGCTCGGGCAGCAGCTCAAGGCGCCGCACGGGCTCAGCGCCCCGCGCGAGGCGGCGCAGCAGCAGTTCGGCCGCCGCCCGGCCGATGTCCGCCTTGGGCGGGGACACGGCCGTGAGGGGGGTGCTGCCGAGCGCCGCGACCACGTCGTCGTACGCGATCACGGAGCAGTCCTCGGGCACCCGCACCCCGCTGTCGCGCAGCGCCTGCACCAGCATCAGCGCGTCCACGTCGCCGTGCAGGACGGCGGCGGTCGCGCCCGTCGCGCCGAGCAGCCCCGGCAGGTCGACCGGCTGCTCGGCGGTCGGCGCCGCCGGGTCGGGGACCGCTCCGGGAGAGCTGAGGGCGAGCGCCCACTCGTGCACGTCCGGGTGGTCCGCCGCGATCTCGGTGAACGCCGCGCGCAGGGCGCGGGCCGTCGGGCTGTCGTCGCGCGCGGCGAGCACGATGCGCCGGTGCCCGAGCCCCGTGAGGTGCTCGACGGCGAGGTGGACGCCGTACCAGTGGTCCGTGCACACCGCGTCGACGGCGTGCAGCGCGCTGCCGCGCCGGGGCCTGCGCTCCATCACGACCAGCGGTACGGGCACGCGCGCGAGCCAGGCGCAGTCGGCCTCCTCGGTGGCCCGGTCGCGCCAGCGCGGCGCGATCAGCAGGCCCCGCGCACCGTCCGCCAACGCCCGCTCCACCAGGGGCTGTTCGGCGCCCGGCGCGGCCGGGGCGATGTGCAGCGCGATGCGGACGCCCGCCTCCTCGAAGGCGGCACGGGCGCCGTGCAGCGTCTCGTACAGATACGAGTGGCGCTCGGGCACGACGACCGCGACCGGGCCGCCGTCGCCCGCGGGCGCGGGGGGCGCCGGGCGCTCGGCCTCGTCCGTGACCGGCCGGGCGACCCCGTGGCCGCGGCGCAGCTTGCCCTCGCGGGCGAGTTCCTCCACGTCGCGCCTGAGGGTCACGACCGACACCGCGAGCTCCGCCGCGAGATCGCTGACCCGGGTCGCACCGCGCGACCGCACCGCGGCGAGGATCCGCTGCCGCCTGAGGTCCACCGGTTCGCGCATGCTGCTGCCCCCTCGCCACGGCCGTTCGTTTGAGCGCTTTCCCTGAGCGCTTCGCACGGCGGCAGCATAACCAGCGGGCGCGCACGACCGAGGGGCCGTTCCAGATCTCTCTGAAACGGCCCCTCGACTCGCGACTTCGCAAAGTCGGGACGACAGGATTTGAACCTGCGACCCCTTGACCCCCAGTCAAGTGCGCTACCAAGCTGCGCCACGTCCCGGTGCGTTCCTCGCGGTGTGTGTTCCGCGTGATCACGCAGGTAGAACTCTACCCCACGTACGGGGGTGGTCCCGGCCGTCCCCGTCGCAGGTCACCGCCCGGCGGCGGGGTGCGGGCCCGGGGCGGGAGAATCGCCGTATGACGAGCGCACTTGGACCAGGTGGCCGGGACCGGGACACGGAGGGCCGGGCGCGCAGCGCGCGGCCGCGCGACGGGCTCGGGCGGCCGCTGCCGTACGGGGCCGAGGGCGTGGAGCGCCAGCCGGAGGGCGTGACCCGCACGCCCGCCCGGACCCTCGCCGAGGCGCAGGCGCTGCTCGACGCCGGGCGCCCCTTCCACGCGCACGAGGTCTTCGAGGACGCCTGGAAGTCGGGGCCCGAGCGGGAGCGCGGCCTGTGGCAGGGGCTCGCGCAGCTCGCCGTCGGCCTGACCCACGCGGCGCGCGGCAACGCAACGGGCGGGGCGCGGCTGCTGCGCAGGGGCGCGGGCGCCGTCGCGGAGTGGAGCGCGGCCGGGCCGGGGCGCGAGCGGCCGTACGGGATCGGCGTGGCGGAACTGGTGGAGTGGGCGCGGGGGTTGGCCGCACGGGTCGAGAGGGGCGAGGTGCCCCTCGACGCGGCGGCGGCCGCGCCGACGCTGGCCCCCGGCACGACGCGCGGGGACGGGTGACAGACTCCTGACGTGCGAAGGATTCATGTCATCGGGATCGGCGCGGGCGACCCGGACCAGCTCACCCTGCAGGCCGTCAAGGCGATGAAGGACACCGAGGTGTTCTTCGTCCTCGACAAGGGCGAGGACAAGGAGGACCTGGTCGCGCTGCGCCGGGGCATGCTCGACGCGCACCGCCCGGACGGGGCGTACCGCGTCGTCGAGGCCCGCGATCCGCGGCGCGCGCAGGAGGCGGACCGCGTCGCCTACGCCGGCGCGGTCGACGACTGGCGCGGCCGCCGCGCCGACATCTATGAGCGTCTGATCG
Source organism: Streptomyces sp. YIM 121038 (assembly GCF_006088715.1). NCBI lineage: Bacteria > Bacillati > Actinomycetota > Actinomycetes > Kitasatosporales > Streptomycetaceae > Streptomyces > Streptomyces sp. YIM 121038. The sequence continues at coordinate 7,975,490 of NZ_CP030771.1, read as the reverse complement.
CCGAGGAGCTGGGCGCGGAGGGCACCGGCGCCTTCCTGGTGTGGGGCGACCCCGCCCTGTACGACAGCACGATCGCGATCCTGGAGGACGTCATCGGGCGCGGCGCCGTCGCCTTCTCCTACGCCGTGGTGCCCGGGGTCAGCAGCGTGTCCGCGCTCGCCGCCCGGCACCGGGTGGGCCTGAACCGCGTGGGGCGCCCCTTCCAGGTCACCACGGGCCGCCGCCTGAGCGACGAGGGCTTCCCCGAGGGCGTGGACGACGTGGTGGTGATGCTGGACGCCCGGCAGGCCTTCCTGCGCTACGCCGACCGGGACGACCTCGACATCTACTGGGGCGCCTACCTCGGCACGCCGGACGAGATCCTCGTCTCCGGGGCGCTGCCCGAGGCGGCCGGGCGCATCGCGCGGCTGCGGGCCGAGGCCCGTGCGCGCAAGGGCTGGATCATGGACACGTATCTGCTGCGGCGGCGGCCGCGGGACTGAGCCCGCCGCCGGACCGGCCGTCACCGGACCGGACGGCCCGGCATGCACACGCCCGGTACCGGTGTGAGGGTGTGCCTGTGACCGTCACCGAGCACGCCGAGGCCGCGCGGGCACCGGAGCAGGGCCCGCCGGTCCTTGACCGGCGCCGCCGCAATGTCGTCTTCGTCACGATCATGCTGGGCGTCCTGCTCGCCGCGCTCGACCAGACGATCGTCGGCACGGCCCTGCCGACGATCGTGTCGGACCTGGGCGGCGCCGCGCACATGTCCTGGGTGGTGACGTCGTACCTGCTCGCGGAGACCGTCGCGACGGTCCTCGTCGGCAAGTTCGGTGACCTGTTCGGCCGCAAGGTCGTCTTCCAGGTGTCGGCGGTCGTCTTCATCACCGGCTCGTTCCTGTGCGGCCTCGCCACGAACATGTCGCTGCTCATCGCCTGGCGGGCGATGCAGGGCATCGGCGCGGGCGGTCTGATGGTCACGTCGATGGCGCTGATCGCCGATGTGATCCCGCTGCGGGAGCGCGGCAAGTACCAGGGCGCGATCGGCGCCGTCTTCGGCGTGTCCACGGTCATCGGCCCGCTGCTCGGCGGTCTGTTCACCGACCATCTGAGCTGGCGCTGGGCCTTCTACGTCAACGTGCCCATCGCGGTCCTGGTCGTCGTGGCCGCCGCCCGCACCATCCCGTCGGTGAAGTCGGCGGCGCGGCCCGTCATCGACTACCTGGGCATCGCGCTCGTCGCGATCGGCTCCAGCGCGCTGATCCTCGCGACCAGCTGGGGCGGCAACGAGTACGCGTGGGGCTCGGGCGTCATCATCGGCCTGTTCGCGGGCGGGCTCGCCGCGCTCGCGGGCTTCTGCTGGGCGGAGACGCGCGCGGCCGAGCCGATGCTGCCGATGCGCCTGTTCGCGAACCCGGTGTTCACGGTCTGCTCGGTCCTCAGCTTCATCGTGGGCTTCGCCATGCTCGGCGCGATGACGTTCCTGCCGACGTACCTCCAGTACGTCGACGGGGACTCGGCCACGATCTCCGGCGTGCGGACCCTGCCCATGGTCGTCGGCCTGCTCATCGCCTCGATCTTCAGCGGCAACGTGGTCAGCAGGACGGGCACGTACCGGATCTTCCCGATCGTGGGCGCCCTGGTGATGGCGCTCGGTCTGTTCCTGATGTCCCTGATGGGCAGCGCGACCAGCGCGTGGCTGGAGTCGCTGTACATGTTCGTGCTCGGCGTCGGCATCGGCCTGTGCATGCAGGTCCTCACGATCGCCGTGCAGAACACCGTCGCCTACGCGGACCTGGGCACCGCGACGTCCGGCGTCACGTTCTTCCGCACGCTCGGCAGCTCCTTCGGCACGGCCGTGTTCGGCACCATCTACGCCAACACGCTGGCCCCGAACCTCCGGGACGGGGTCGCCGAGGCGGCGCGGACCGGGGCCGCGCCGCAGGAGGCGATCGCGAAGGCCTCGCAGAGCCCGGAGGGGCTGCACGAGCTGCCGGGCGCGGCGGCGGCGCCGCTCGTCGAGGCGTACGCGGACACGCTCCAGACCGTGTTCCTGTGGACGGTCCCGGTCGCCGCCGTCGGGTTCGTCGTGGCGCTCTTCCTCAAGCAGGTGGAGCTGCGCGACAGCGCGCGGATGAGCTCCAACGACATGGGCGAGGGGTTCGCCTCGCCGTCGTCCGCGGGCGACTCGGCCCGGCTCCTGGAGCTGGCCGTGGGGAACATCCTGCGCCACAAGGGCGCCGGCACCGCGCGGACCGTCGTCAGCCGGTCCGACACGCGCCTGGACCCGGCGGGCGCCTGGGCGGTGATGCAGGTGGCGCTCTTCACCCGCCTGGTGGGACACGCGAACCTGAACCTCATCGCGGCCCGGCGGCGGCTGCCGCCGGAGGTCCTGGTGCCGGTCTTCGACCGCATGGTCGAGGAGGGCTACCTCAGCCGCAGCGGCACCCTGTTCCAGCACACTCCCGCGGGCGAGCGGGAGGCCGGGGTCATCGGCAAGGAGTGGGCGCGCTGGCTCGCCGAGGAGCTGGAGAAGGACGGCCGGGGCAGCGAGGACGACGCCGCGCTGACGACGGCGGTCGACACGATCGCGAAGCGACTGCTCGCGGAGGACCTCAACACCCCGTAGGGGCCGGGGGTACGCGCCCCGTAGGGGCGCGGGGAACTGCGCGACCAGCCACGACGGCGCCGCAGACAACCGAAGACCCCTTCCCCCGCGGCGCCCACGCCAAACGTTTCCGCGCGGGGCGTCCGCCTTATCCGTGGTATCGGGGTGGGCTGATTGACCCCGCCGTGGCCACGGCGCGGGGCGGAGCGTTGGGTGGGCATGGAGACCGACGGCGCAATCCACCAGGTACACGCCCGGCTCGTCGGGGCGTACTGGCTCGACTCCCCCTACCTCCGGCATCCGCGGTGCTGTTGTTGCGCCCCGGCCCGCCCCGCGCGGCCGTGGGGCGTGACGGCGGTGGGCCTCGCCTGTCTGGCGCTGGCCCTCACCGTGGCCGTCACGCTCATGTAGCGGCGCGGACGCGGCCCGGGGTCAGTCCCGCTCGACGAGCACCGCGCTGCCCTGCCCCACGCCGACGCACATCGTGGCGAGGCCGCGGGTGGCGCCGGTGCGGCCCATGCGGTGCAGGAGCGTGGTGAGGATCCGGGCGCCGGAGCAGCCCAGGGGGTGGCCCAGGGCGATGGCGCCGCCGTCCGGGTTGACCAGGTCGGGGTCGATGCCGAGCGTGTCCACGGAGGCGATCGCCTGGGCCGCGAAGGCCTCGTTGACCTCGGCCTCCTGCACGTCCGCGACGGACCAGCCGAGCCGCGCCAGGGCCTTGCGGGTCGCGGGCACGGGGCCGATGCCCATCACGTCCGGGTGGACGCCCGCGCTGGCCCCGGCCGCGTACCGGCCGAGCGAGGTGAGGCCGAGGTCGCGCAGCGCCTCCTCGCTGACGAGCAGCAGCCCCGCGGCGCCGTCGTTCATCGGCGAGGCGTTGCCCGCGGTGACGCTGCCGCCGTCGCGGAACACCGGGCGCAGCTTGCTGAGCTTCTCGTACGAGGTGTCCTCGCGGATGCCCTCGTCGGTGTCGACGAGCGTGCCGTCCGGGGTGGTGACGGGCAGCAGCTCGGCGTCGAAGCGGCCGTCCTTGCGGGCGGCCGCGGCGCGCTGGTGGCTGCGCAGCGCGAAGGCGTCCTGGCGCTCGCGGGAGACGCCGTGGCGCTCGGCCACCTCCTCCGCGGTCTCCCCCATGGACAGCAGGCCGTGCAGCTCCCGCATCCGCGGGTTGACCAGGCGCCAGCCGAGGCGGGTGTCGACGGTCTCCATGCGGTGCGGCAGCGCCTCGTCGGGGCGCGGCAGGACGAACGGGGCGCGGCTCATGGACTCCGAGCCGCCCGCGACGACGATGTCCGCCTCACCGGCGGCGATGGCGCGGGCCGCCGTGGTGACGGCTTCCAGGCCCGAGGCGCACAGCCGGTTCACGGTGGCTCCGGGCACGGACTCCGGCAGGCCCGCGAGCAGCGCGGCCATGCGGGCCACGTTGCGGTTGTCCTCGCCCGCCTGGTTGGCGGCGCCCCAGTAGACGTCGTCGACGCGGGCCGGGTCGAGGTCCGGCACGCCGTCGAGCAGGCCGCGCACGACGGTGGCGGCGAGGTCGTCGGGGCGGACGGAGGACAGGGCCCCGCGGAGCCTCCCGATGGGGGTGCGGCGGGCGGCGGCGAAGTGAACGGTGCGCACGGCGACTCCGGAGCGTGTACGGCCGACAAGCGGTTAATTAGCGCTGCTAGTTTCGGAGTGTACGTGGCACCCGGGTCCGGGGGAAGCGCGGACGGCCGTCCCGGCACGGCCGCTCCCCCGGGGCCCCGCGCGGGCGGCCCCGGGAAGCCGTTCGTACCGCCCCGGCCTCAGGCGGGCGTCCAGGCGCGGAAGATGCCGACGCACCCCCGTACGGTCAGGTCGAAGCGGTCGAAGTGCTCGTCGAGCTGCGCGCGCAGGTCGTCGAGGTGGTCGTCCTCGTTGTGGAAGGCGCCCCGCTTGTTCAGCGTCCGCAGGGCCCGGCGGGCGGAGCGGGTCACCGGGACGCCGCCGGTGAGGACCGTGGTGCCGAAGACGACACCTCCGGGGCGGACGACGGCCCCGGCGTGCGCGAGGGCGATCCCCTTCTCGCGCAGGCTCCCCGGGACGCAGTGCAGCAGATAGCTCATGCCGACCGAGTCGTGCGACCGCTCCGGCACGGGCAGGGGCTCCAGAACGTTGGCGCGGACCGTGGAGACCTCGTAGCGCCGCAGCCGGTTGGCGGTGTGCGCGAGGGAGTTGGGGTTGAGGTCGACCAGGGTGATCCGGGGGTCGGGCACGGGAAACCGGGCGTGGTGCAGCAGGTAGCCGCTGCCCACGCCGATGTCCATGTGGCGCGCGCCGACCTCGGTGTCGTACAGCTTCCGGGAGACGGCGGGCGGGCACCGCCACAGGAGGGGGGCGGTGCCCCGGTAGACCGTGAGGTCGTAGAGGTTGAGGAACGGCTTCGAGTACCCCGACTGTCCGTCGATGACGGCCTGGTCGAGGTCGTCGATGGGCTTGCTGCCGCCGGTGCCGTGGGACGTCATCATGCTCCTAGGGTGGTCGGGTGCCGTGCCTCAGTGAAGGCCGCCGAGCCAGTCCCGCACCGCGCGCAGGGCGGGCTCGCTGTGCTCGCGGATGATCGAGAAGTGGGTGCCCGGCGTGTCGACGGCGGTGTGCGGCAGGTGCCAGCGCGGCCGCCAGTCGTCGGCGGCCGCGGCGGGACTCCCGACGGGGGCCGGACCGTCCGCGGCCGGTTCGTCGAAGTCCGGTTCGTCGAAGTCCGGTTCCGTGGCCGGTTCCAGGGCGCGGACGAGCAGGGTGGGGGCGGCGATCTCGCGCGGGCGCCACGTCTCGAAGAGCTGTGCGTAGTGCGCCAGGGCGGTGAGATACGCGTCGTCCCCGGTGTCCTCCGTCCACAGCACGTCCGGCGCGCCGGTGGCGCGGGCCCGGTCGATCCGGGCGTGCAGCCGCGGGATCATCGCGCTGCCGGGCCAGTAGCTGTCCAGGAGGACCACGGCGGCCGGGCCCGCCCCGCGCTCCTCCAGGACGGCGGCGGTGGCGTGGGCGATCCAGCCGCCCGCCGAGTACCCGAGCAGCACGGCCGGGCCGCCGTCGGCGCGGGCCCCGAGCCCGTCGGCCAGGAGGTGCGCCAGGGCGTCCACGGTCGCGGGCAGCGGCTCCCGCCAGTCGAAGCCCGGGACGGGCTGGGCCCATACGTCGTGCTCGCCCTCGGCCGCGGCTGCGAGGCGCGCGTACTGGGGCGCGCCCGCGCCGACGGCGAACGTCGGGAAGCAGACCAGGTCCGGTCCCGCGGCCGCGGAGCCGCGGGCGAGGCGGACGCGCGCCGGGCGCAGCCGCTCGTCGGGCGCGTCGAAGGTGGGACGGAACCGGGCGACGCCGCGCACCAGTTCGTGGAACTCGTCGGTGCGGCCGAGCTCGCCCGCGCGGGCGAGCAGCGGGCCCAGGGTGAACCGCGCCCCGGCGGCGGGCGCCGCGTCGGCCGCGCCCTCGGGGCCCGCCGTCTCCGCCCGCTCCGCCAGGAACCGGGCCACGTCGGGGACGGTCGGGTGCTGGAAGACCAGGGCGGGCGGCAGGCGGAGCCCGGTGGCCGCGCCGAGCCGGTTGCGCAGGTCCACCGCGGTCAGCGAGTCGAACCCCAGCTCCGGCAGGTTCCTGTCGTCGGCGACCCCGGCCGCGTCGGCCAGCTTGAGCACGGCCGCGACCTGGGTGCGGACGAGGTCGGCGAGCAGCTCCCGCCGCTCGTCCCCGGTGGCCGCGGCGGTCAGGCGCGCGCGGAACTCCCGCCCCCGCTCCGCGCGTTCGGAGCCGCGCCCGGGTCCGGAGGCGCCGAGCGGCGAGCCGGTCGGCTCGGGCCAGTAGCGCTCGTGCTGGAACGCGTACGTGGGCAGCTCCACGAGGGTCGCGCCGACGTCGGTGAGCATCGTGTCCCAGTCCACGGCCGCGCCGCCGACGTGCAGCCGGGCCAGGGCGGCCAGGAGCGCGCTCACCGTGGCGCCGTCGCGGTCCGCCTCCACGTGGTCGCGCACGCCCTGGGAGTCGAGCCACCGCACCGCCTCGTCGGGCGTGCCCGTCTCGCGGGAGAGGCGGGACCAGTGCTCCGGGGTGGAGAGCTCCTCGTACGGGACCGGGCGGCCGGTCCGGCCGGAGACGAGGGGGATCACCGGCGGGCGGAACGTCAGCTCCTTGGCGACGCGGTGGACGCCGTCGGCCTCCTGGTCCAGGGCGAGGGCGAGCGCCACCGCGTCGGCCAGGGACAGGGCGCCCGCGCAGTGCGCCGCCGTCACCTCGCCGACCGCGTGGCCGAGGAGGTGGTCGGGGGTGACGCCCCAGTGCGCCAGGAGGCGGAACAGCGCGACGTCCTCGGCGAAGCGGGCCAGGGCCCGGGACGCGCCGGGCGCGGGCGCGTCGGGGTGCGCGGCGCACGCGGCGGCGACCTCCGCCAGGGCGGCCGCGTGCACCGGGAGGTGCGCGTAGGCCGGGTCGGCGGGAGCGGCCGGGGTGGCGGGACCGGCGGCGGGACCGGCCGGGGCGGCGGCCTCGCCGGAGGGGGCGGCCCCGGCTGAGGGGGCGACCCCGCTCGCGTGCGTGTCCCCGCCGGAGAAGTGGAGGGCCAGCCTGCCGCGGGCGCGGGCCGCGCCCCGGAGGACGCGTCGGGCGTCCGGCCCGCCCTCCGCGTCCTGCCCGCCTTCCGCGATCCGTGCGAGGCCCGCCAGGAGCGACGCGCGGTCCTCGCCGAGGACGACGGCCCGGTGTTCCAGGACGGCCCGGGTGCTCGCCAGGGAGCGCGCGACGTCGGCCGGGGCGAGACCGGGGCGCCCGGCCGTGAACTGCCGCAGCCGCTCGGCCTGTTGGCGTACGGCCTGCTCCGTCTTGCCGGAGAGCGTCCAGGGCAGGACGGGCAGCGCGGCGACCGGCCGCGGCACCTCGGCGGGAGCCAGGCCCTCGGCAGGAGCCAGGCCCTGGGTGGGCGCGAGGTCCGCGGTGGGTGTGCGGGGCTCCGTGGGCGCCTGCTCCAGGATCACGTGCGCGTTGGTGCCGCTGATGCCGAACGACGAGACGCCCGCGCGCCGCGCCCGGCCCGTGTCCGGCCACGGCCTGGCCTCCGTCAGCAGTTCCACGGCGCCCGACGACCAGTCCACGTGCCGGGTGGGGTCGTCCACGTGCAGGGTGGGCGGCAGGACGCCCCGGCGCAGCGCGAGCACCGTCTTGATGACGCCGCCCACGCCCGCCGCGCCCGCCGTGTGCCCGATGTTGGACTTCAGGGACCCCAGCCACAGGGGCGACCGGGCGGGCCGCCCCTGGCCGTACGTGGCCAGGAGGGCCTCCGCCTCGATGGGGTCGCCGAGGGTGGTGCCGGTCCCGTGCGCCTCGACGGCGTCGACGTCCCGGGGTTCGAGTCCGGCCTGCGCCAGGGCCTGGCGGATCACGCGCTGCTGGGCGAGGCCGTTGGGCGCGGACAGGCCGTTGCTGGCCCCGTCCTGGTTGATCGCGGAGCCGCGGATCACGGCGAGGACCTCGTGGCCCTCGCGCCGGGCCTTCGACAGGGGCTCCACCAGGAGCACGCCGACGCCCTCGCCCCAGCCGGTGCCGTCGGCCGCCGCGGCGAACGCCTTGCACCGGCCGTCGGGGGCCAGCGCGCCCTGCGCGCTGAACTCCACGAACGCGCCCGGCGTGGACAGGACCGTGACGCCCGCCACCAGGGCGGCCGTGCAGTCGCCCTGCCGCAGCGCCTGCACCGCCAGGTGGAGGGCGACCAGGGACGACGAGCACGCGGTGTCCACGGTGACGGCGGGCCCTTCGAGACCGAAGGTGTAGGCGAGCCGCCCCGACGCGACGCTCGTCGACGTGCCGGTCATCAGGTGTCCCGCGCTCTCGTCGGGGTCGGCGGTGAGCAGCGGCAGGTAGTCCTGGCCGCTGAGGCCCACGAACACGCCGGTGCGGCTGCCGCGCACCGCGTCGGGCGCCAGCTTCGCCCGCTCGAACGTCTCCCACGCCACCTCCAGGAGGAGGCGCTGCTGCGGGTCCATGGCCAGGGCCTCGCGGGGGCTGATCCCGAACAGGAGCGGGTCGAACCGGTCGGCGTCGTGCAGGAAGCCGCCGCGGCGGACGTAGGTGCGCCCCGGCGTGCCCGGAGTGGGGTCGTACAGGTCCGCGACGTCCCAGCCGCGGTGGGCGGGGAACGACGAGGTCGCGTCCCGCCCCGCGGCGACCAGCTCCCACAGCTGGTCCGGCGACGCCACGTCGCCGGGGAACCGGCAGCCCATGGCGACGATCGCGACCGGCTCGTCGGCGACGGGCCCGGTCGGCAACGGGGCGGCGGCGCCTTCTTGACCGCCCGTCAGGAGCGTACGGAGGTGGGCGGCGAGCCGCTCGGCCGTGGGGTGGTCGAAGACGGCCGCCGGGGAGACGCGGACGCCGGTCGCGGTGGCGAGCCGGTTGCGCAGCTCCATCGCCGTCATCGAGACGAAGCCCAGGTCGGTGAAGGCCCGGGTGGGGTCGAGGTCCGCCGGGTCCTGGTGGAGCACGGCGGCGGCGTGCTCGCACACCGTCTCCAGGACGAGGCGTTCCCCGGCGCCGTCGGGCAGTTCGGCCAGGCGCCGGCGGAAACCGGCGGCCGCGCTGTCGTCGCCCTCCCGGGCCCGCACCGCGGCCTGTGCCCCGTCCGGCCAGTAGCGGCGGCGCTGGAAGGCGTGCGTCGGCAGGTCCACCAGGCGCGCCCGCGGCCCGATGCGGCCCGACCAGTCCACGCGTACGCCCTGGACGTGCGCCTCGGCCAGGGAGGTGCTCACGCGCCGGGCGTCGCCCTCGCCGCGCCGCAGCGAGGTGAGGACGGTGCCTTCGGCGGCGGCGCTTTCGAGGATCTCGTGCACGGAGACGGCGAGCACCGGGTGCGGGCTCACCTCCACGTACGTGCGGTGACCCGCCGCGAGGAGACCGCGGACGGTCGGCTCGAAGCGGACCGTCCGCCGCAGGTTCCGGTACCAGTAGGCGGCGTCGAGCCCCTCGGTGTCGAGGAGGCCGCCGGTGACCGTCGAGAAGAACGGGATCGCGGCCGGGCGGGACGTGATGCCGGCGAGCACGGCGAGGAGTTCGGCCTCCAGGGTCTCGACCTGCGCCGAGTGCGACGCGTAGTCCACGGCGACGCGGATCGCCCGTACGCCCTCCTGCTCGGCGGCCGCCAGGAGTTCGCCGAGGGCCTCGGCGTCGCCCGACACCACCACGGACGAGGGGCTGTTGGCCGCGGCGACGGCGAGGCGCGTGCCCCACGCGGCGAGCCGCTCGCGCGCCCGGTCCTGGGGCAGCGCGAGGAACGCCATGCCCCCGCTGCCCGCCAGGCGTTCGGCGACGAGGCGGGACCGCAGCGCGACGATCCTCGCCCCGTCCTGAAGGGTCAGCGCGCCCGCCACGCACGCGGCGGCGATCTCGCCCTGGGAGTGGCCCACCACGGCGCCCGGCTCGACGCCGTGGGAGCGCCACAGCTCGGCCAGGGAGATCATCATGGCCCACAGCGCGGGCTGCACCACGTCCACGCGGTCGAGCGGGGCGGCGCCCTTCGCCCCGCACACGACGTCGACGAGCGAGAAGTCGACGTGGGGGGCGACGGCGGCGGCGCACGCGTGCAGCCGGTCGCGGAAGACCGGGGAGTCGCGGTACAGGTCCGCGGCCATGCCCTCCCACTGGGCGCCCTGGCCGGGGAAGACGAACACCGGCTTCCCCGGCTCCCGGGCGACGCCCGCCACCACGTCGGGCGCGCTGCGGCCCTCGGCCACGGCGTCGAGCCCGGCGAGGTAGCCGTCCCGGTCGTCGGCCAGCACGATCGCGCGGTGGTCGAAGGCGGTGCGCGAGGCGAGGAGCGCGAGGCCGACGTCGGCCGGGGACAGCTCGGGGCGCTCCCGTACGTGGTCGCGCAGCAGGGCCGCCTGCTCCCGCAGGCCCCGGTCGCCGCGCGCGCTGACCAGCCAGGGCAGGGGGCCCGCGGCTCCGGCGGTCGCGTCGGCCGCCGCCGGGGCCGCGGGGTCCGTCGCCGGGGCCGGGAAGCCGTCGTGGTCCGCCTGTTCCAGGATGACGTGGGCGTTGGTGCCGCTGATGCCGAAGGAGGAGACGCCCGCGCGGCGCGGGCGCCCGGTCTCGGGCCAGGCGCGGCCCTCGGTGAGGACGCGTACCGTGCCCGGCGACCAGTCGACGTGCGGGGTCGGCTCGTCGACGTGCAGGGTGGGCGGCAGGACGCCCCGGCGCAGCGCCATCACCGTCTTGATGACGCCGCCGACACCCGCGGCGGCCTGGGTGTGGCCGATGTTCGACTTCAACGACCCCAGCCACAAGGGCCGTTCCTGGTCCCGCTCCTGCCCGTACGTGGCGAGGAGGGCCTGGGCCTCGATGGGGTCGCCGAGCGCGGTGCCGGTGCCGTGCGCCTCGACGGCGTCCACGTCGGACAGGGAGAGCCGGGCGTTGGCGAGGGCCGCGCGGATGACGCGCTGCTGGGAGGGGCCGTTGGGCGCGGTCAGGCCGTTGGAGGCACCGTCCTGGTTCACGGCGGAGCCCCGTACGACAGCGAGCACGGGATGGCCGTTGCGCCGCGCGTCCGACAGGCGCTCCAGGAGGACCAGGCCCACGCCCTCGCCCCAGCCGGTACCGTCCGCCGCCGCCGCGAACGCCTTGCACCGGCCGTCCGGCGCAAGCCCCCGCTGCCTGCTGAACTCCACGAACATGCTCGGCGTCGGCATCACCGCCGCGCCGCCCACCAGCGCGGTGGCGCACTCGCGCTGCCGCAGCGACTGCACGGCCAGGTGCAGGGCCACCAGCGAGGCGGAGCAGGCGGTGTCCACGGTGATCGCCGGGCCTTCGAGGCCGAACGTATAGGCCAGGCGCCCCGAGAGGACGCTGGCGAGGAACCCCGTCGAGTAGCCCTCGAAGTTCTCCTCGGCGCCCTGGAGCAGCATCGCGTACTCCTGGCTGCTGGTGCCGACGAAGACGCCGGTCCTGCTGCCCCGCAGGGCGGCCGGGGTGATGCCCGCGCGCTCGAAGGTCTCCCAGGCCACCTCCAGGAGGAGGCGCTGCTGGGGGTCGAGGGTGAGGGCCTCGCGCGGGGTCACGCCGAACAGGCCCGCGTCGAAGGACGCCACGTCGTCGAGGAAGCCGCCCTCGCGCGCGACGCTCGTGCCGAACCGGTCCGGGTCCGGGTCGTAGAGCCCCTCGACGTCCCAGCCGCGGTCGTCGGGGAAGGGCGCGACCGCGTCCCGCCCGGCGGCGACCAGGTCCCACAGGTCCTCCGGGGAGCGGACGCCGCCCGGGTAGCGGCAGCCCATCGCCACGACGGCGATCGGCTCCCCCGCCGCCGCCTCGACGTCGCGCAGGCGCTCCCGCGTCTCGTGCAGATCGGCGGTCACCCGCTTGAGGAAGTACCGGATCTTGTCTTCCGTCACCATCTGAAATCCACCTCGTCGAGACGTCACCGATGTCCGCTCGCGCCCGGGACGCGCCGCGGTGTCCGCCAGGGCCGTGTCCGCCGTCAGGAGATGCCGAGCTCCTTGCTGATGAAGTCGATGACCTCGTCGTCGCTCGCCCGGTCGAGACCGGCCGCGACGGCCGTGCGCCCGGACTCCTCGGCCCTGCCGCGCGCCCCCTCGCCCCAGCGCTGGGCGAGGGCCCGCAGGCGTGCCGCGACCCGCTCCCGGTCGTCGTCGTCGAGTCCGTCGGCGTCGCCGTCGCCGTCGAGGGACGCCGCCCAGTCGTCGAGCCGGGACAGGAGGGAGTCGACCCGCGAGCCGAGGCCGGGCAGCAGTTCGGCCCCGATGTGGTCGGCCAGGGCGGCCGGGGTCGGATGGTCGAAGACGAGCGTGGTCGGCAGGGTCAGGCCGGTCGCGGCGCCCAGGCGGTTGCGCAGCTCCACGGCGGTGAGCGAGTCGAACCCGAGGTCCTGGAAGGGGCGTTGCGGATCCACGCTCTCGGGCGTCAGATGCCCGAGGACCAGGGCGATCTGGGCGCGCACCAGGTCAAGGACGGCCGCGCTCCGCTCCTCGGGCGCGAGCGGCCCGAGGCGGTCCCGCAGCGCGTCGCCCGCGCCCGCACCCGGGAGCGCGGCGGGGGCGCGGGCCAGGCCGCGCAGCACCGCGGGCAGGTCCCCGGCCGCGGCGGCGGTGCCCAGGGCCGCGGGGTCGAGCCGTACCGGGACGAGGCCCGCCGCGCCGGTGGTGAGCGCGAGGTCGAGCAGCGCGAGGCCGTCCTCGGTGGACAGCTCGCCGACTCCGGAGCGGCCCATGCGGTCCCGGTCCCGCTGCGTCAGGGCGGCCGCCATGCCGCCGCCCGCCCACGGGCCCCAGGCCAGGGACGTGCCCGGCAGGCCGGTGTCGTGGCGGTGCCGGGCGAGGGCGTCGAGGAAGGCGTTGGCCGCGGCGTAGTTGGCCTGGCCGCGGGCGCCGACGGCGGCCGTCGCGGACGAGAAGAGGACGAACGCGGCCAGGTCGGCGTCCCGCGTGAGCTCGTGCAGGTGCCAGGCGCCGTCGGCCTTGGGCGCGAACACCGTGCCGAGGCGTTCGGGCGTCAGGGACTCAAGGACGCCGTCGTCGACCACGCCCGCGGCGTGCACCACGGCGGTCAGCGGATGCTCGTCCGGCACCGTCGCGAGCAGCCGCGCCACCGCGTCCCGGTCGGCCACGTCGCAGGCGACGGCCCGTACGGTCGTGGCGGGGCCGGTCAGTTCGGCCACGAGGTCCGCCATGCCGTCCGCGTCGGCTCCCCGGCGGCCCGCCAGCAGCAGGTGCCGGGCGCCGTGGGCGCGGACCAGGTGGCGGGCGACCGCGCCGCCGAGCGCGCCGGACGCGCCGGTGACCAGGACGGTGCCCTCGGGGTCCCACGCGGCGGGCAGGGTGAGGACGATCTTGCCCACGTGCCGGGCCTGGGCGAGGAAGCGGAAGGCCGCGGGCGCTTCGCGCACGTCCCAGGTGGTCACCGGCAGGTGGCGCAGGCTGCCGTCGCCGAACAGCTCGACGATCGCGGCGAGCATCGCCCCGACCCGCTCGATCCCTGCGTCCATCAGGTCGAACGCGCGGTAGGCGACGCCCTCGTGGCGCTCCGCGACCTCGGCGGGGTCGCGGACGTCGGTCTTGCCCATCTCGACGAACCGGCCGCCGGGCCGCACCAGGCGCAGCGACGCGTCGAGGAGGTCGCGCGCCAGGGAGTTGAGGACGACGTCCACGCCGCCGCCGCTCGCCGTGGCGAAGCGCGCCTCGAACGCGTCGGTGCGGGAGGAGGCGAGGTGCGCGTCGTCGACGCCGAGGGCGCGCACGGCGTCCCACTTGGCGGGGCTCGCCGTCGCGTACACCTCGGCGCCGAGGTGCCGGGCGAGTTGCACGGCGGCCATGCCGACGCCGCCCGCCGCGGCGTGCACGAGCACCTTCTCCCCCGGCCGTACGTCCGCGAGGTCCACCAGGCCCTCGTACGCGGTGAGGAACGCGACGGGCACGGCCGCGGCCTCGGTGAACGACCAGCCGCGGGGCATCCGCACGATCAGGCGGTGGTCGACGACGGCCACCGGGCCGAGACAGCCGTCGGCGAGCCCGAACACCGGGTCGCCGGGGGCGAAGTCCCGGACGCCGGGGCCCACTTCGCTGACGACGCCCGCGATCTCGCCGCCCAGGGCCCGCTGGTCGGCGACCATGCCCAGGGCCATGACGACGTCGCGGAAGTTGAGCCCGGCCGCGCGCACCGCGACCCGGACCTGCCCCGGCGCCAGGGGCGCGGCGGCCGCCGGGCTCGGGGCGAGGGCCAGGTCGTCGGCCGCGCCCCCGTCGGTGAGGTCGACGCGCCACTCCGGTGCGCCGGGCGGGGGCACGAGGGTGGCCGCCGGTACACCGCGGGCGAGGCGCGGCACGAGTGTCCGGCCCGCCCGGAGCGCGACGTCCGGTTCGTCCCCGGCGAGCGCGGCGCGCAGCGCCTCGGTGGACGCGGGCGTGCCGTCCGTATCGGCCAGGGCGAACCGTCCGGGGTGCTCCGCCCGCGCGGAGCGCACCAGGCCCCAGAGCGCGGCGGCGGCCAGGTCGGTGCCGCGCTCGTCGGCCGTGGCCGCCACGGCGCCGCGGGTCACGACGGCGAGGCGGGCGGACGCGAGCCGGGGGTCGGTCACCCAGGTGCGGAGCACGGCGAGCACGGCCGCGGCGAGGGCGCGGGCGGCGCCCGCGGGGTCGCCGGTCCCGGAGCCTCGCGCGCTACCGGGGGGCCCGCCGTGGCTCGGCAGGAGCACCAGGTCCGGGACCTGTGCGCCGGAGTCGAGCGCGGCCAGGAGCGCCGCGGCGTCGGCGTGCGCGGGCACGCCGAGCTCGGCGGCGAGCCGGTCGTCGCCCAGGACGGCGCAGTGCGGGGCGGGTTCGGCCGTGGCGTCCGGCGTCTGAAGCCAGCCGACGTGGAAGAGGGTGTCGTGGGTGCGGGTCGCGCGCAGCTCCTCGGCGGAGACGGTCCGGGTGACCAGCGCGCCGACCGACGCCACCGGGGTGCCCCGCTCGTCCCACAGGGACAGGCTCACCGTGTCCGTGCCCGCCGGGACGAGACGCGCCCGCAGGGTCGGTGCGCCCGGGCCGTGGAAGGACACCTCCTGCCAGGAGAACGGCACCCGGACACGGCCGCTCGGCCCCGCCGCGCCGTCGCGGACGAGGGCCGCGTGGAGTGCGGCGTCGAGCTGGGCCGGGTGGAGGCCGTACCCGCCCGTGGCGGGCCGCGTACCGGCGGGGAGCGCGATCTCCGCGTACAGCTCGTCGTCCGTGCGCCAGGCCCGCGCGAGGCCGCGGAAGGCGGGGCCGTACGCGAAGCCCGCGTCGGCCAGGCCGTCGTAGAAGCCGTCGAGCGCGACGGGTTCGGCTCCGGCGGGCGGCCAGGTCCGCCCGGGGCCCGGGGGCGCGGGGACGGCGTCGGGGGCGAGGTCGCCGCGCGCGTGGCACACCCAGGGTTCGTCCGGCGCGGCGTCCTCGGGCCGTCCGTACACGCCGAACGTACGACGGCCCCGCTCGCCCTCCGCGCCGACGCGCACCTGGAGGTGGACGGCGCCCCGCTCGGGCAGCACCAGCGGGGCCTCCTGCGTCAGCTCGGCCAGGCGGCGGCAGCCCGCCTCGGCTCCGGCGCGCAGGGCCATCTCGACGACGGCGGTGCCGGGGACGAGCACGGAGCCCAGCATGACGTGGTCGGCGAGCCAGGGCTCCGTGCGCCGGGACACCGTGCCGGTGAGGACGAGGCCCTGGGCGTCGGCGAGCTCCAAGGAGGCGCCCAGCAGCGGGTGTTCGAGCCCGGTGAGCCCGGCCGCGGTCACGTCGGCGGCGGCGCCCGACCCGGTCCAGGGGAAGCTCCGGCGCTGGAAGGGGTAGGTGGGCAGGTCCACCGCGCGGGCTCCGGCGAGGAACCGGGTCCAGTCGGCCCGTGCGCCGTGCGCGTAGGCCGTGGCGAGGGCCGCGCGCACGGTGTCGGGCTCGGGCCTGCGGGAGCGGGCCGTGGGGATCACCACGGCGCCGGTGGCCGCGGGCTGTCCGGCGAGGCAGTCCTGGGCCATGGCGGTGAGCGTCGCGGAGGGGCCCACCTCCACGAAGGTGCGGGCGCCCGCCGCCACGAGCCGGCGCATCCCGTCGTCGAAGCGCACGGTCTCCCGGGCGTGGCGCACCCAGTACTCGGGCGAGCACAGCTGGTCCGCGCCCGCGATGTCGCCGGTGACGTCCGAGACGACGGGGATGCCCGGCGGATGGAAGGTGAGCTTCCGCGCGACCTGCCCGAACTCGTCGAGCATCGCGTCCATCTGGGGCGAGTGGAAGGCGTGGCTGACGCGCAGCCTGCGCGTTCGGCGGCCCTCGCCCTCGAAGTGCCCGGCGAGGGCGAGTACGGCGCTCTCGGTGCCGGACACGACCACCGACGACGGTCCGTTGACGGCGGCGAGGGCCACGTCGTGCGGGTGGTCGGCGAGCCACGGCGCGATCTCCGCCTCGGTGGCCCGCACCGCGACCATCGCACCCGCGCCGGGCAGGTCCTGCATCAGCCTGCCGCGCGCGGCGACGAGCGTGCACGCGTCCTCCAGGGAGAGGACTCCGCAGACGTGCGCGGCGGCCAGCTCGCCGACCGAGTGGCCGAGCAGCAGGCCGGGGGTGAGCCCCCCGTGCGTGAGCAGCCGGTACAGCGCCACTTCGTAGGCGAACAGGGCGGGCTGGGTGTACGCGGTCCGCTCCAGGAGCGCGGCCTCCGGCGTGCCCTCGGCGGCGAACAGGACGTCCCGCAGCGGCCGTTCGAGGTGCGGGTCCAGCCGCTCGGCCACGGCGTCGAGCTCCCGGGCGAACTCCGGGAAGGCGGCGGCCAGTTCGCGGCCCATGCCCGGGCGCTGGCTGCCCTGGCCCGAGAAGAGGAACGCCGTCTCGCCGTCGGCCGCGGTGCCCCGCACCAGGCCCGGCGCGGGCCGGTCGCCGGCCAGGGCCGAGAGCGCGGTGAGCAGCTCTTCCCGGTCGGCGGCCCACACCACGGCCCGCTGGTCGAGGGCGGCGCGGGTGGTCGCCAGGGACAGGCCGAGGTCCACGGGCCGGACCTCGGGCCTGGCGCGTACGTGTGCGGCGAGGCGCTCGGCCTGGTCCCGCAGGGCCTGTTCGCCCCGGGCGGAGACCACCAGCGGTACGGGTCCGCCGGGGGCGGTGGCCGTGGCGTCCGTGGCGGGAGCCGGGGCCGTGGCGTCCGTGGCGGGGGCCGGGGCCTCGGCCGGGGCGGGTCCCGGTGCGGCGTCCTGGGGGGCCTGTTCCAGGATGACGTGGGCGTTGGTGCCGCTGATGCCGAAGGAGGAGACGCCCGCGCGGCGCGGGCGCCCGGTCTCGGGCCAGGCGCGGTTCTCGGTGAGCAGCCGCACCGTGCCCGCCGACCAGTCGACGTGCGGGGTGGGCGCGTCCACGTGGAGGGTCCTGGGGAGCACGCCGTGCCGCATCGCCATGACCATCTTGATCAGCCCGGCGATGCCCGCGGCGCCCTGGGTGTGGCCCAGGTTCGACTTGACGGAACCCAGCCACAGGGGCCGTCCCGCCGCGCGCTCCTGGCCGTACGTGGCGATGAGCGACTGCGCCTCGATGGGGTCGCCCAGGGTGGTGCCGGTGCCGTGTCCCTCGACGGCGTCCACGAAGTCGGCGGAGAGGCGGGCCGTGGCCAGGGCGCGGCGGATGACGCGCTGCTGGGAGGGGCCGTTGGGCGCGGTCAGACCGTTGGAGGCACCGTCCTGGTTCACGGCGGAGCCCCGTACGACAGCGAGCACGGGGTGACCCTTGCGCCGGGCCTCCGACAGGCGCTCCAGGAGGACCAGGCCCACGCCCTCGCCCCAGCCGGTACCGTCCGCCGCCGCCGCGAACGCCTTGCACCGGCCGTCCGGCGCAAGCCCCCGCTGCCTGCTGAACTCCACGAAGATGCCCGGGGTCGTCAGCACGGCGGCTCCCCCGGCCAGGGCCAGGTCGCACTCGCGCTGGCGCAGCGACTGGGCCGCCAGGTGGACCGCCGCGAGCGAGGCGGAGCAGGCGGTGTCGACGGTCATGGCCGGGCCTTCGAGGCCGAACGCGTAGGCCAGGCGCCCCGAGAGGACGCTGGCGGCGCCGCCGGTGACCTGGTGTCCCTCGCTGCCCTCGGTGGCCGGGGCGCCGTTGCCGACGGTCATGAGGACCGAGCCGACGAACGTGCCGACGGGCTCGCCGCGCAGCGCGCCGGGGCTGATGCCCGCCCGTTCGAAGGTCTCCCACGCGGTCTCCAGGAGGAGGCGCTGCTGCGGGTCCATGGCGGCGGCCTCGCGCGGGCTGATGCCGAACAGGTCCGCGTCGAAGTCACCGGCGCCGTCGACGAAGCCGCCTTCGAGGGCGTACGTCCGGCCCGGCCGGTCGGGGTCGGGGTCGTACAGCGCGTCGGTGTCCCAGCCCCGGTCGGCGGGGAAGGGCGCCATGGCGTCGGTGCCGGACTCCACCAGGCGCCACAGGTCCTCCGGGGAGCGGACGCCGCCCGGGTAGCGGCAGCCCATCGCCACGACGGCGATCGGCTCCCGGGCCGCGGCGGCCAGTTCGCGGTTGCGGGCGCGCAGCGTCTCGACCTCCTTGAGGGAGGCCCGCAGCGCCTCGACGAACCGCTCGTCACCAGGGGGCATCGTGGTCCTCCGTGTTCGCGTGCGCTCCGTTGTCCAGGGCCATGGCGAGGAGCGCCTCCGAGTCCAGGTGGTCGATCGAGCCCGGCTCGTCCGGTTCCCGCGGCGGCTCGTCCCGCCCGGCCGGGCGGGACGCGAGCTCCAGGAGGGCGTCGAGGAGGCCCGCGTCCCGCAGCCGGGGCAGCGGGATCGCGGCCAGGGCCGCGCGCACCGCGGCCTCGGTGTCGCGCCGGGCCTCGTCCGCGCCGTCCGGCGGGGCGAGTTCGGCGGCCAGGCGCGTGGCGAGCGCGGCGGGCGTGGGGTGGTCGAAGACCAGCGTGGCGGGCAGCCGCAGGCCGGTCGCCGCGGTGAGCCGGTTGCGCAGCTCCACGGCGGTCAGGGAGTCGAACCCGAGGTCCTTGAAGGCCCGGTCGCGCCCCACCGCCTCCGGTGACGGGTGGCCGAGCACGGTGGCGGTCTCGGCCCGCACCAGGTCGCTCAGGTGCAGGTCGCGCTCCGCCGGGGTCAGCGCGGCCAGGCGGCGGCGCAGCGCGGCGGCCCCCGCGGCCCGGGACGCGCCGCCGCGCCGGTCCCCGCCCCGGACGAGGCCGCGCAGGACCGGCGGCAGGGCGTCGCCGCGCGCCCGCAGCGCGGCCGTGTCCAGGCGCATGGGCAGCGGCAGCGGCTCGGTGCCCGCCAGGGCCGCGTCGAGGAGGGCCAGGCCCTCGTCGGTGGCCAGTTCCCGCAGGCCCGAGCGCGCCAGGCGGGCCCGGCCCGCCCGGTCGAGCCCGGCCGTCATGGCGCTGGTGTCGGCCCACAGGCCCCAGCCCAGCGACCAGGCGGGCAGGCCCTGCCGGCGGCGGCGCAGGACGAGCGCGTCCAGGAAGGCGTTGGCCGCCGCGTAGTTCCCCTGGCCCGCGCCGCCCAGGGTGGCGGCGGCGGAGGAGAACGCGACGAACGCCACGGGCCGTGCCGTGCGGGTCAGCTCGTCGAGGTGGAGCGCGGCGTCCACCTTGGGCCGGAACACCCGGTCGAGGCGGTCCGGGGTCAGTGCCGGGATCACCCCGTCGTCCAGGACGCCCGCGGCGTGCACGACGGCGGTCAAGGGGTGTGCGGCGGGCACCGCGCCGAGCACCTCGGCGAGCGCGGCCCGGTCGGCGGCGTCGCACGCCGCCCAGGTCACCTCCGCGCCGTGGTCGGCCAGTTCGGCGGCGAGCGGCACGGCCCCTTCGGCCTCGCCGCCGCGGCGGCTCACCAACAGCAGGTGCCGTACGCCGTGCGCGGTGACGAGGTGCCGGGCGACCGCGCGGCCCAGGGTGCCGGAGGCGCCGGTGACGAGCACGGTGCCGTCGGCGTCCCAGGGCGGCTCTCCCCCGTGCGGGGCGGGGGCGCGTTCGACCCGGGGCACGAGGATCCGGCCCGCCCGGAGCACGAGGTGGGGCTCGTCCGTGGCCAGCGCGGTGGCGAGGGCCGCGGTGGACTCCGGGTGGCCGTCGGACTCGACGAGCACGAACCGGCCGGGGTGCTCCGCCTGCGCCGAGCGCACCAGGCCCTGGACGGCCGCGACGGCGGGGTCCACGAGGCCCTCGTCGTCGGAGCCGGGCGGGGCCGGGGCGCCGCGCGTGACGAGGACGAGCCGGGCCGGGGGCGCGGAGTCCGCCGGGCCGGGTGCGGTGAGCGGGTCGGGCGCGGCGGACGGGTCGGGCGCGGCGGACGGGTCTGCGGGGTCTTCGGCCGGGCCCGCGTCCCCCGCCCCGCCCTCGGTGAGCCAGCTCTGCAGCAGGTCCAGGGTCCGGTAGGTCAGGGCCCGCGCCCGGGCGGCGTCGTCGTCCAGGTCCTCCGCCACGGGCAGCGGTACGAGGACCGCCTCGGGGGCGGGCGCGCCGGCGGCGAGGGCCGCGCGGTACGCGGCCAGGTCGGCGAACTCGCCTGCCGGGGCGGGCAGTTCCGTGGCCTCGTCGCCGAGCACGGCCCACGCTCCGGGCGGTGCGGGCGCCGTGGCGGGGGCGGGCACCAGGGCGAGCCGGTAGAGGGAGTTCCCGGCGCCGCCCGCGGCCCGCAGCTGCTCGGGCGGGACGGGGCGCGCTGCCAGGGAGCCCACGCTCACCGCGGGCGTGCCGTCGGCGTCCGTCACCAGGACCGACACGTCCTGGGCCGCGCCGGGCGAGACGCGGACGCGCACGGCGGGTCCGCACGGCCCGTGGAAGTCCACGTCGTTCCAGGCGAACGGCATGGCCGCGCCGCCGGTGTCCGGGGTGCGCAGCAGACAGGAGTGCAGGCCCGCGTCGAGCAGCGCCGGATGGGCGCGGTAGCGGTCCGCCCCCGCCTGGTCCTCGGCGGGCAGCGCCGCCTCGGCGAGGACCTCGTCGCCCAGGCGCCAGGCGGTGTGCAGGCCGCGGAACGCGGGCCCGTACGACAGGCCGATGTCGTCCATGCGGTCGTAGAACTCCGTGAGGTCCACGGGCTCGGCCCCCGGTGGCGGCCAGACGCCGTCGAGGGCGGGGGGCGCCTCGGGGCCCTCCTCGGTGAGCAGGCCGCGGGCGTGGCACGTCCAGGGGTCCTCCGGGGGCGCGTCCTCGCGGCGCGCGTGCACGCCGAGCGCCCGGCCGCCGTCGTCGTCGGGGGCCGCGACGCGGACCTGGATCCGCACCGCGCCGCGGGCGCCGAGGACCAGCGGCGCCTCCTGGAGGAGCTCCGCGATGCGCGGGCACCCGGCCTCGGCCCCGGCCAGGGCGGCCAGTTCGAGGAAGGCGGTGCCCGGCACGACCACGGTGTCGCCCACGGCGTGGTCGGCGAGCCACGGGTGCGTGTCCAGGGACCAGCGCGCGGTGAGGACGGTCTCCGCCGAGCCCGCGAGCTCGACGCGGGCGCCGAGCAGCGGGTGCGCCGCGCTGCCCAGGCCCGCCGCGGTGACGTCGCCGGAGCCCGCGGGCGTGTCCAGCCAGAACCGGCGCCGCTGGAAGGCGTACGTCGGCAGGTCCACGACGTGCGGCGCGCGGCCCGCCCACGCGGCCGTCCAGTCGACGGCGACACCGCGGGTGTACGCCTCGGCGACGGAGGCCGAGAAGCGCTCGAGGCCGCCCTGGTCGCGCCGCAGGGACCCGACGGCCACGCCCGTCCGCTCGGGCTGCTCCGCGAGGGTCTCGGCCACGCCCACGGTGAGCATCGGGTGCGGGCTCGCCTCGACGAAGGCGCCGTAGCCGCGGTCGAACAGCTCCCGCACGGCGGGCTCGAACCGCACCGGCTCGCGCAGGTTGCGGTACCAGTAGGCGCCGTCGAGCCCGGCGGTGTCCTGGAAGCCGCCCGTCACCGTGGAGAAGAACGCGACGTCGCCGGTGCGCGGGCGCAGCTCCGCCAGGTCGTGGCCGATCCGCTCGCGCACCGCCTCGACGTGCGGCGAGTGCGAGGCGTAGTCCACGGGGATCCGGCGCGCCCACGCGCCGGTCTCCGCACAGCGGTCGAGGAGTGCGTCGAGGGCCGCCGTGTCGCCCGAGACCACCACCGACGCGGGGCCGTTGACCGCCGCGAGCGAGAGGCGCCCGTCCTGGGCGGCGACCAGCTTCTCGGCGTCGGCCGCGGACAGCGCGAGGGAGACCATGCCGCCGCGCCCCGCGATCGCGGTCAGGGCGCGGCTGCGCAGCGCGACCACGCGGGCCCCGTCGGCCAGGGAGAGGCCGCCCGCGACGCAGGCCGCGGCGATCTCGCCCTGCGAGTGGCCCACCACGGCGGCGGGTTCCACGCCGTAGGAGCGCCACAGCTCGGCGAGCGACACCATGACCGCCCACAGCGCGGGCTGGACGACGTCGACCCGGTCCGGGTCGACACCGGTCGGCGCGCCCCGTACGACGTCCACCAGGGACCAGTCGACGTACGGGGCGAGGGCGTCGGCGCACTCGGTCAGGCGCTCGCGGAAGACCGGCGCGGTCTCCCACAGACCGGCGGCCATGCCCGCCCACTGCGCGCCCTGGCCGGGGAAGACGAACACCGTCCTGCCCGGGTCACCGGCGAGCCCCTCGACGGCGCCGGGCGTCTCGCGGCCCTGGGCCACGGCGGCGAGGCCCGCGAGGAGCGCGTCCCGGTCGCCGCCCAGGACCACGGCCCGGTGGGCGAGGGCGGCCCGTGCGGTCAGGAGGGAGTGCGCGACGTCGACGGGGTCGAGCCGCGGGTCGGCGGCGACGCGTGCGCGAAGCCGGGCCGCCTGGGCGCGCAGCGCGGGCTCGCTGCGGGCGGACACCGTCAGCGGCACGGGGCCCGCGGCGGCCTCGGCGGGCCCGCCGTCGCCACGGGGAGCCGCCGGGGCTTCGCCGTCCGCCGTGGCGGGCGCCTGCTCCAGTACGACGTGCGCGTTGGTGCCGCTGATGCCGAACGAGGAGACCGCGGCGCGGCGCGGGCGGCCCGTCTCCGGCCAGGGGCGGGCCTCGGCGAGGAGTTCCACCGCGCCCGCCGACCAGTCGACGTGCGGCGAGGGCGCGTCCACGTGCAGGGTGCGGGGCAGCACGCCCCGGCGCAGCGCCATGACCGTCTTGATGACCCCGGCGACCCCCGCGGCGGCCTGCGGGTGCCCCAGGTTCGACTTGACCGAGCCCAGCCACAAGGGCCGTTCGACGGGGCGTTGTTGGCCGTAGGTCGCGAGGAGCGCCTGGGCCTCGATGGGGTCGCCGAGGGTGGTGCCGGTGCCGTGCGCCTCGACGGCGTCGACGTCGGCCGCCGTGAGCCGGGCGGCGGCCAGGGCCTGGCGGATCACGCGTTCCTGGGAGGGGCCGTTGGGGGCGGTGAGGCCGTTGCTCGCACCGTCCTGGTTGACGGCGGAGCCGCGGACCACCGCGAGGACGCGGCGCCCGGCGCGGACCGCGTCCGACAGGCGTTCGACGAGGAGGACACCGGCGCCCTCGCCCCAGACCGTGCCGTCGGCGGCGGCCGCGAACGGCTTGCAGCGGGCGTCGGCGGCGAGCGCGCCCTGCCTGCTGAACTCGGTGAAGGCGTGCGGTGTACACATCACGGTGACCCCGCCCGCGAGGGCGCGGTCGCAGTCGCCGCCGCGCACCGCCTGGACGGCCAGGTGCAGCGCCACGAGCGACGACGAGCAGGCCGTGTCCACCGTGACGGCCGGGCCCTCGAAGCCGAAGGTGTACGCGATCCTGCCGGTGGCGACGCTGCCGGACCCGCCGGTGCCGAGGTAGCCGCCCGCGTCGTCGGGCACGGTCGCGTGCCGCGTCGTGTAGTCGTGGTACATCAGGCCCGCGAACACGCCGGTGCGGCTGCCCCGGAGGGTGGTGGGGTCGAGCCCCGCGCGTTCCAGGGCCTCCCAGGAGACCTCCAGGAGGAGGCGCTGCTGCGGGTCCATCGCCACCGCCTCGCGCGGGCTGATGCCGAAGAACTCGGGGTCGAAGCCCGCGGCGTCGCGCAGGAATCCGCCCTGCGCGGCGTGCGCGGCGGAGCCGGGGTCCCAGCCCCGGTCGGTGGGGAAGGCGGAGATGGCGTCGCCGCCCCGGTCCACCAGGTCCCACAGGTCCTCGGGCGAGCCGACGCCGCCCGGGAACCGGCAGGCCATGCCGACGACGGCGATCGGCTCGTCGGCCGGAACGGCAGCCGGTTGCGGCGCTGGCGTCCGGGCCGGGGTGCCCTGCCCGGTGAGGCGGTCGAGGAGGTGCTCGGCGAGGGCCTGCGGGGTCGGCCGGTCGAAGACGAGCGTGGCGGGCAGGCGGAGCCCCGTCACCCGGGCGAGGCGGTTGCGCAGCTCGACCGCGGTGAGCGAGTCGAAGCCCAGCTCCTTGAACGCCAGGCCCGGTTCGACGGCGGTCGGCCCCGCGTAGCCGAGGACGGCGGCGACCTGGGCGCGGACGGCGTCGAGGACCTTCGCGGCCCGGTCCCCCGGCGCGAGTGCGGCGAGGTCGCGCGTCAGGGCGGAGTCGTCGGCGGTGTCCGCGGCGGCGCGCCGGGCCGGGGGCCGCACCAGGCCGCGCAGCAGCGGGGGCACGCCGTCGGCGGCGGCCCGGGCGCGCACGGCGGACAGGTCGAGGCGGGTGGGGACGACGACGGGCAGGCCGCCGGTGAGGCCCGCGTCGAGCAGGGCGAGGCCGTCCTCGGCGGTCAGTCCGGTGACGCCGGAGCGGCGCAGCCGGTCGCGGTCGGTGTCCGACATCCGGGCCGTCAGGGCGCTGGCCCGCTCCCACAGGCCCCAGGCCAGGGAGAGCGCGGGCAGGCCGCGGGCCCGCCGGGCGCGGGCGAACGCGTCGAGGAAGGCGTTGGCGGCCGCGTAGCCGCCCTGGCCCGCGGTGGCGAACGTACCGGCCGCCGACGAGCACACGACGAACGCCGTGAGGTCCGCGCCCTCGGTCAGTTCGTGCAGGTGGACCACCGCGTCGACCTTGGGCCGGAACACGGTGTCGAGCCGCTGCCCGGTCAGGGCCGACACGACGCCGTCGTCGAGGACGCCACCGGCGTGGACGATCCCGCGCAGCGGCCGGTCGCGCGGTACGTCGGCGAGGACGGCGGCGAGGGCCGCGCGGTCGGCGAGGTCGCAGGCGGCCCAGCGTACGCGGGCGCCCGACTCCGTGAGCCTGGCGGTCAGTTCGGCGGCTTCGGGCGCGGCGGCGCCGCGGCGGCTCACGAGGAGCAGGTGCCGCACGCCGTGCGCGGTGACGAGGTGGTGTGCCACGGCCCGGCCGAGCACGCCCGACGCGCCGGTCACCAGGACCGTGCCGTCGCCGTCGAAGCGGCCGGACGCCTCGGCCGCGGCGGGAGCCGTGTCCACGGGGACCCTGCGGAGCCTGGGGACGTGCACCTCACCGGCCCGCAGGGCCAGGTGTGGCTCGTCGCCGCAGCAGGCGGCGGGCAGCGCGTCGGCCGAGGGCTCCCCGCCGTCCCAGTCGAAGAGGACGAACCGGTCCGGGTGCTCCGCCTGGGCCGAGCGCACCAGGCCCCAGGCCGCCGCGAGGGCGGGGTCCGCCGTCCCGTCGTCGTCCGTGGCGACGGCGCCCCGGCTCACCAGGACGAGCCGGGCGGCGGCGAACCGGTCGTCGCCGAGCCACTCCTGAAGGAGCGTCAGGGTCGCGCCGACGGTCTCCCGGGCGGCCGTGGGCAGGTCGCCGGAGCAGGGCTTCAGCGGGGCGAGCACCACGTCGGGGACGTCGCCCGGCCCGGCGGCCACGGCCGCGAGGTCCGGCTCGCGGCGCACGGCGGCGCCGGTGGCCTCAAGGGCCGGGGCGAGCGCGTCGAGGCCGTCCAGGACCGCCCACGACCGGGGCGGCGCGGCGGCGGTGCCGGGCGCCGGGGCCCAGCCCACGGCGAACAGCGCGTCCGTGGGCTTCCCCGCGGCCGGGCGCAGGTCGTCCAGGGGTACGGGCCGTACGGCGAGGGACTCCACGGACACGACGGGGGCGCCGGTCGCGTCGGCCGCCAGAAGAGCGACGGCGTCCGGCCCGAGCCGGGTGATCCGCACCCGCAGCCGGGTGGCGGCGACCGCGTGGACCTCCACGCCGGACCAGGAGAACGGCAGGCGCGGGCCCGCGTCCGCGGGCGCCCCGGCGTCGTCGAGGGCCACCGCGTGCAGCGCGGCGTCGAACAGGGCGGGATGGACCGCGAAGCCCTCCGGCTCCGCGTCGTCGGCGAGCGCGACCTCGGCGTAGAGCTCGTCGCCGAGGCGCCAGGCGGCCCGCAGCCCCTGGAAGGCGGGGCCGTACCGCAGGGAGAGCTCCGCCAGGTCCGCGTACGCCCGCTCCACCGCGACGGGGGCGGCGCCCGGCGGCGGCCAGGCCGCCAGGGCCCCGCCGCCGCCCTGTTCGGCGGGGGCGAGGGAGCCCGCCGCGTGGGTGGTCCACGGCGCGTCCGGGGCGTCCTCGGGCCGGGCGTGCAGGGTGAGCGCGCGGGCCCCGTGCGCGTCGGCGGGGCCGATCAGGGCGCGCAGCTGGCTCCCGCCGCGCGGCGGGAGCACCAGTGGCGCCTGGAGGGTCAGTTCCGCCACTCGGTCGCAGCCGGCCTGCTCGGCCGCCCGGACGGCCAGTTCCAGGAACGCCGTGCCCGGCAGCAGCACGGCCTCGCCGACCGCGTGGTCACCGAGCCAGGGCGCGGAGTCGCGGGACACGCGCCCGGTGAGCAAGGTGCCGCCGGAGTCGGGCAGTTCGGTGGCCGCGCCCCACCACGGGTGGTCGAGCGGGCTCAGCCCGACGGCCGTGGCGTCCCCGGCCACGGGGGCGGCGTCCAGCCAGTAGCGCTGCCGGTCGAAGGCGTACGTCGGCAGGTCCACGCGGCGGGCGCCGGTGCCTGCGAAGAGGCGCTCCCAGTCGGGGGACCGCCCACCGGCGTGGAGGGCGCCGAGGGAGCGCAGGAAGCGGTCGGGGCCGCCGTCGTCCCGCTGGAGCGTGCCCGTGACGAGGGCGTCCCCGCCGAGCTCGCCGAGCGTCTCGGTGAGGCCGAGGGCGAGGACGGGGTGGGGGCTGCACTCGACGAACGCCCCGTGCCCGGTGGCGGCGAGGCGCTCGACGGCGTCGGAGAGCCGTACCGTCCGGCGCAGATTGCGGAACCAGTAGTCGGCGGTCAGCTCCTCGCCCGCCAGGACGTCGCCGGTGACCGTCGAGTACAGGGGGAGCTTCCCGGGGCGCGGGCGCAGCGGCGCGAGCTGGGCGAGCAGGTCGTCGCGCAACAGCTCGACCTGCGGGGAGTGCGAGGCGTAGTCCACGGCGACGCGCCGGGTGCGGACGCCGTCGCGCTCGCAGTCGGCCAGCAGCTCGTCGAGCGCCGCCGGGTCACCGGAGACGACCACGGACGAGGGGCCGTTGACGGCGGCGAGGGCGACCCGGTCGCCCCACCGCTCCAGGCGGGCGCGGGCGTCGGCGGCCGGGGCCGCCACCGAGACCATGCCGCCCGCACCGGCCAGCTTCCCGGCGATCAGGCGGGACCGCAGGGCCACCACGCGGGCGCCGTCGTCCAGGGAGAGCGCGCCCGCCACGCAGGCCGCCGCGATCTCGCCCTGCGAGTGCCCGACCACGGCCGCGGGCTCCACGCCGTGGGAGCGCCACAGCTCGGCGAGGGACACGAGGACCGCCCACAGCACCGGCTGGACCACGTCGACGCGGTCGGTGACCTCGGCGTCGGCGGTGCCGGACACCACCTCGCTCAGCGACCAGTCGACGTACGGTCCGAGCGCGGTCGCGCAGGCGAGCATCCGCTCGCGGAAGACGGCGGAGGCGTCCATGAGCTCCACGGCCATCCCCGGCCACTGCGAGCCCTGGCCGGGGAAGACGAAGACGGCCTTGCCGAGGTCCCGCGCCACGGACTCGACCAGGTCGGGCCCCGGCTCCCCGGCGGCGAGCGCGGCGGTGCCGCGCAGCAGTTCGTCGGCGCGGCGGCCCACGACGACGGCCCGGTGGGCCAGGGGCGCGCGCGTGGTCGCCAGCGCGTACGCCACGTCGAGGGGGCGCAGGCCGGGGCGGTCCCGCAGGTGGTCGCGGAGCCGGGCCGCCTGGGCGCGCAGCGCCTCGGGGGTGCGGGCGGAGAGCACCCAGGGGACGGGGGGCGGGGCGGTGCTTCCGGCGCCCCCGCCGCTCCCGGCGCCCCCGCCGCTCCCGGCGTCCGCGAGGTCCGTGACATCCGTGATGCCCGTGATGCCCGTGGCGCCGGGTACCGGCTCCTCCGCGGCCTCCTCGACGATCACGTGGGCGTTGGTGCCGCTGATGCCGAAGGAGGACACGCCCGCCCGGCGCGGCCGGTCCTCGCGGGGCCAGGGCCTGGCCTCGGTCAGGAGCCGTACGGCGCCCCGGGACCAGTCCACGTGCGGGCTCGGCTCGTCGGCGTGCAGGGTCCGGGGCAGCGTGCCCGCGCGCAGCGCCATGACCGTCTTGATGACGCCCGCGACACCCGCGGCGGCCTGGGAGTGGCCGATGTTCGACTTCAGCGACCCCAGCCACAACGGCCGGTCCCCGTCCCGCTGTTGGCCGTACGTGGCGAGCAGGGCCTGTGCCTCGATGGGGTCGCCGAGGCTGGTGCCCGTGCCGTGCGCCTCCACGGCGTCGACGTCGGCGCCGGTGAGTCCGGCGTTCGCCAGGGCGGCGCGGATGACCCGCTGCTGGGACGGGCCGTTCGGCGCGGTGAGCCCGTTCGAGGCGCCGTCCTGGTTGACGGCGCTGCCGGTGACGACGGCGAGCACGGGGTGGCCGTGGCGCCGCGCGTCGGACAGCCGCTCCACGAGGAGGACGCCGACGCCCTCGGCGAGCCCCGTGCCGTCGGCGCCCGAGGCGAACGCCTTGCACCGGCCGTCGGGGGCGAGCACGCGCTGGCGGCTGAACTCCAGGAGCGTGGCCGGGCTCGACATCACCGTGACGCCACCGGCGAGGGCGAGGTCGCACTCGTTGTTCCGCAGCGCCTGCACGGCCAGGTGCAGGGCCACGAGCGAGGAGGAGCAGGCCGTGTCCAGGGTGACGGCCGGGCCTTCGAGGCCGAAGGTGTAGGCGACGCGGCCGGAGGCGACGCTCGCCGCGCGCCCGGTCTCCAGCTGCCCCTCGTACTCCGTGAGCGTGCCGGGGAGCCGTGCCGTGTAGTCCTGGCCCATCATTCCGGTGAAGACCCCGGTGCGGCTGCCGCGGAGCGCGTCGGGGGTGAGCCCGGCGCGCTCGAAGGTCTCCCAGGAGACTTCGAGCAGCAGCCGCTGCTGGGGGTCCATCAGGAGGGCCTCGCGCGGGCTGATCCCGAACAGGCCCGCGTCGAAGGACGTGACGTCGGCGAGGAACCCGCCCTCGCGCGCGTAGGTGGTGCCCGGCCGGTCCGGGTCGGGGTCGTAGAGCCCCTCGGTGTCCCAGCCCCGGTCGGTGGGGAGCGCGGCGATCCCGTCCGTGCCCGAGCCGACGAGTCGCCACAGCTCCTCGGGGGACGTCACGCCGCCCGGGAAGCGGCAGGCCATCGACACCACGGCGATCGGCTCCCGGCCCGCCGCCCGGACGGCCCGCAGCCGCTCGCGGGTCTGGCCCAGCTCGGCGGTGAGGCGCTTGAGGTAGTCGAGCGTCCTGTCGTCATCGGTCATGTCGAAGGTGCTGCCCTTCCCGAGAAGATGTCGGACCTCGTGGGCGGGGGCCCGTCGCGGCGACCGCGGCGGCGCCGGTCACCGCGGGACCCCTCGGGTCACGCCCCGCCGAAGCGCAGCGGCAGGACGTCGGGGCCGGACACGCCGGTGGAGGGCCGCCAGGTGATCGGCCCGGTGACCTGGGGCGCGTCGAGCCGGGCCGACAACACCTGGAGGGCCTCGGCGAGTTCGAGGCGGGCGAGGGCCGCGCCGAGGCAGAAGTGCGTGCCGCCGCCGAAGGCCAGGGTGCCCGTGTCGCGCTTGACGGTGATGTCGAAGCGGTCGCCGTCCTCGAACACCAGGGGGTCGCGCTGCGCGGAGTGGGCACACAGCCACACCGGGGTCCCGGCGGGGATGAGCAGGTCGTTGAAGGTGAAGGTCTCGGCCGCCGCCTTGGTGGCGACCACGGTCGTGGTCGGGCACCAGCGCAGCACCTCCTCGACGGCCTGGGGCGCGAGTTCGGGCCGCTCGCGCAGCAGGGCCCACTGCTCGGGGTACTGGGAGAACGCCACCATGGCGTGGCCGAGCTGGTGGCTCGTCGTCTGGTACCCGGCGACGAGCAGGGTCGCGATGAGGGTGCGCAGTTCGCGGTCGTCGAGCGCGTCGTCCTCCTGCTGGGCCCGCAGGATGTCGGAGAACAGGTCGTCGCCGGGGTTCTCCTTGAGCTTCTGTACGACCTTCTCGAAGTAGCCGTACATGCCCGCGAGGCCCTCCTCCACCTCGAAGACGCGGCTCTGGTCGGGGCCGAGGGCGAGGACCAGGTTGGTGTTCTTGCACCAGCGGCCGACGACGGCGTGGTCCTCCGGCGGGAAGCCGAGCATCTCGCACACCACGGCGGCGGGCAGCGGGTCGGCGTAGGCGGACACGAACTCGCACGCGCCCCCGGCCGCCACCAGCTCGTCGGCGAGGCGCTCGGCGGTGGCGCGGATGAACGGCTTCAGGGCGTTGATGCGGCGGGAGGTGAACCCGTGCGTGACCAGGCCGCGCAGGCGGCGGTGGTCGGGCCCCTCCAGGCTCTGCATGAAGTCGCGCATGAACTCGCGCACCAGGCCCTCGGCGGGCCCGACGAGGTCCACGACCTCGCGGAAGCCGGAGACCAGGCGCGGGTCACGGGAGAGGCTGTGCGCCTCGGCGTAGCGCAGCACGAGCAGGCCGAGGGGGGTGCCCGCGATCCAGGACCGCTCCCTGGCCTCGGCGACCTCGGCGGAGTCCCACACGAACGCCGGGTCGGTGATGTCCAGGAACGGCAGGTTCTCCCAGGCTGTCTCGGTCTCTTCGACGGTCGTCATGCTCGGTCCTCTTCTCGCGGATCGGGGAGGCGGGTGCTGCTCCGGAAGCGGGTGCTGCTCCGGAAGGAGGTGGTGCTCCGGAAGGAGGTGCCGCTCGGGAAGGGGGTGCGCTGCCGCACCGCATTCTGTTCAGGGGCTCTTGGCGCCTTCTTGGAACCGGCTTGGATCTTGATCGGGGCGCCCGTCACAGGAGGTCGGCGGGCACGTCGGCGTAGCGGGCGGTGAGCGTGGCGGTCAGGGCGGCGACGTCCGGGTCCGGGGCGAAGGCCACCTCGTCGACGGCGGCGACGGGCCGGACGCCGAAGGCCGCGTTGGTCGCGAACGCGCCGCGCAGCGCGCCGAGTCCGGCCCGGGTGACGGTCGCGTCGCCGACCGTCACGCCCGCCCCGGCGGCCGCGTCCCGCAGCAGGCGCGCGGTCACGCCGGGCAGACAGCGCCCCCGGGGCCACAGCAGCCGGGCCCCGTCCCAGAAGCAGATGTTCCAGGTGGTGCCCTCCAGGACGTGGCCTTCGTGGTCGAGCAGCAGGGCGTCGTCGAAGCCGCGCCGCCGGACGTCCGCGCGAAGGCGCAGCGTGCCGAGGAGTCCGGTGTGCTTCACCTCCGGCAGCTCCCGTACGTACGTGGCGGTCGTCAGCCGCAGCGGCGGTGCCTGCGCGGCGGGCGCGGGCCGGGTGCTGAGCAGCGCGGTCGGGGTGGCCGTGCCGGGGCCGTCGAGGGTGGTGTCCGGCGCGCACACGGTCACGCGGACCGTCACGGGCGCCTCGTGCGCGCGGGCGAGGCGCCGCAGCGCCGCGCGGACGCCGTCGGTGAGCCCGGTGGCGGTGTCCGGGTCCGTGCCGAAGAGCGTGCGGCAGTCGTCGGCGAGGCGGCGCAGGTGCAGACCGAGGCCGCGGACGCCGCCCCGTTCGACGCGCAGGGTGGTGAAGTGGCCGTAGTTGTACAGGGCGAGGCCCGCCAGGTCGCCGGGGGTCGCGGGGCTGCCGTCGACGCGGGTGACGGCCACGGGGGCCCGGGGCGCGGCGGCCGGGGCGGGGGTGTGCGGGGCCGTCACGGGGTGCTCCGCTCGGGGTCGCCCGCCGCGTCGAGCTGGGCGTGCGCCCGCACCAGGGCGTGGCCCTTGAGGAGCACTTCGTCGAACTCGTCGTCCGGGTCCGAGTCGAGGACGATCGCGCCGCCCGCGCCGATGACCGTGCCCGCGGCCGAGGTCACCGCCGTGCGGATCACGATGTTGAGGTCGGCGCCGCCGCACAGCCCGAAGTAGCCGATGGTGCCGGAGTAGATGCCCCGGGCCTCCTGTTCGAGGCGGTCGATGATGGCCATCGTCCGCAGCTTGGGGGCGCCGGTCATCGAGCCGCCGGGGAAGCACGCCCGGACGCAGGCGACGGGGTCCACGTCGTGCCGCAGCCGCCCGCGGACCGTGGTGACGAGCTGGTGGACCGTCGCGTACGACTCGGTGACCATGTACGCGGGGACGCCGACGGAACCCACCTCGCAGACCCGGCCGAGGTCGTTGCGGAGCAGGTCGACGATCATGAGGTTCTCGGCCCTGGTCTTCGCCGACGCGGCCAGGGAGCGGCGCAGCGCCTCGTCGCTGACCGGGTCCGTGCCCCGGGGGGCCGTGCCCTTGATGGGCTTGCTCTCCACCGTGCCGTCGCGTTCGACGCGCAGGAACCGCTCCGGGGAGGAGCAGACGACGCTGACCTCGCCGAGGCGCAGATAGGCGGCGTAGGGCGCGGGGTTGAGGGCGCGGAGCTTCAGGTGGTAGGCGAGCGGGTCCTTCAGGGGCGGCAGGCGGACCCGGTTGGTCAGGCAGATCTCGTAGCTCTCGCCGCTGCGCAGCTGGTCGAGGCAGTCCCCGATGTCGTCGACGTACGCGGCGCGGTCGCGGCTGAGGACGGCCCCCTCCGACGGCGCCGCGGCCACCGGGGCCGGGGCGGGGGCGGGCGCGGCGTCGGGCAGCTCCCGCACCTCCCGTGCCGTGTCCCGGACCCAGGCGCGGGCGGCGTCGAGGTCGCCCGGCGCGGGGGTGCTCAGGGCCAGGACGTAGGTCTTGTCCTGAAGGTGGTCCACGGCGACGAGGCGGTCGGCGAACAGCCAGGCGGCGTCGGGGGTCTCGGCGCTGTGGACGTTCGGGCTGCCGCACTCGCCCTTGAGTTCGTAGCCGAAGTAGCCGACGTAGCCGCCGTTGAGGTCGAAGGGCAGGTCCGGCGCGGTGAGGCCGCGGGCGCGCAGCCGGCCTTGGAGCACCTCGAATATGGTGCCGGGCTCGGCGCGTTCGCCGGTGGCGTCGCGGACCGTCACCGAGGTGTCGCCGGTGCGGTAGGTGAGCGTCTCGGCGAGCGGGCCCCCGTCGTCGCCGAGGAAGGAGAACCGGGCGGGGCCGACGCCGGGCGCGCTGCTGTCGAGCCAGAAGGCGTACGCGCTGTCCGCGTGGCGCGCGGTGAACAGGGCCTCGGTGTCGGCCGCCCGGTCCACCGTCTCGACCACGGCCTCCAGGTGGGTGCTGGGGGTGCCGCCGAGGGGCGGGGACCAGTGGGCGCGCTCCGGCGGGGCCGCGGCGTAGTGGCCGCCGATGAGCTCCGCGAAGTTCCGCAGGAGCTGGGCGCCCCACTCGCTCGCGACGGACTCCGGGTGGAACTGGAGGCCCCAGCGCGGCAGGGTGCGGTGGCGCAGGGCCATCACGGTGCCGTCCTCCGCCCAGGCGGTGGCCCGCAGCACCTCGGGCAGGGGCTCGGTGACCCGCAGCGAGTGGTAGCGCACCGCGGTGAACTGCTGGGGCAGGCCGTCGAACAGGTCCTCGCCGCCGTGCCGGACCCGGGTCAGATGGCCGTGCCGGGGCGTGCCGGGCTCGACGCGGCCGCCGTAGTGGTGGGCGATCGCCTGGTGCCCCAGGCACACCCCGAGCACCGGCACGTCCTGCCAGCGGTCCAGGACCTCCTGGACGAAGCCGAGGTCGGTGGGGCGCTGGGGGCGGCCGGGCCCCGGGGAGATCACCACGCAGTCGAACGCCGCCGGGTCGTACTTGGCCCACGCCGGGTCGTCGTTGACGAGGACCGTCGGTTCCTTGCCGTACACCTGGGCGAGGAGCTGGAACAGGTTGTAGGTGTAGGAGTCGTAGTTGTCGATCAACAGCGCGCGCATCGGGCTTCCTTCCCCGGTTCCAGCGGGACCGGATCGTGGCGGGCGGGGCGCGGGGGCACGGGGGCCTATTCGGCGAGCATGTCGTCGATGAGGTCGAAGACCTCTTCCCGGGAGGCCGAGCCGAGCTGGGCCAGGACCGCTTCGTCGGCGCCCGGCCGCTCGCTGCCCGCGGCGGGCCGCGGGGCGGTCTCCGGCCCGTCGTCCGCGTCCGGTACGAGCAGCGTGCGCAGGTGCCGCCCGAGCGCGAGCGGC
Organism: Streptomyces sp. YIM 121038; assembly: GCF_006088715.1. NCBI lineage: Bacteria > Bacillati > Actinomycetota > Actinomycetes > Kitasatosporales > Streptomycetaceae > Streptomyces > Streptomyces sp. YIM 121038. Next base: position 7,941,105 of record NZ_CP030771.1, on the reverse strand, counting down.
GTGGGGTAGTCGAAGACGAGCGTGGCCGTCAGGCGCAGGCCGGTGGCGCCGCCGAGCCGGTTGCGCAGCTGGAGCGCGCGCAGCGAGTCGAAGCCGATGTCGGTGAAGGGGCGGCGCTCGCCGACGGTCCTCGGGTCGTCGTAGCCGAGGACGGCCGCGACGTGGCCGCGGACCAGGTCGAGCAGGAGCTCGTGCTGCTCGGGTGCGGCGAGGCGGCCGAGCCGGTCGGCCAGGGAGTCCTCGCCGAGGGCCGCCCCGGCGTCGGCGGCGGCGCGCCGCACCGGGGTGCGGGCGAGTCCGCGCAGCAGGGGTGACACCTCGTCGGCGGTGTCGCCGCGCAGCCCGGCCGGGTCCAGGCGCAGGGGGAAGACGACCGGTTCGCCGGTGGCGCGGGCCAGGTCGAACAGGGCGAGCCCCTGGTCGCTGGAGAGCGGCTTGACGCCGGAGCGGGCGATGCGGCGTACGTCGGTGTCCGCGAGGTCGCCGGTGAGGCCGGAGCGCTCGCCCCACAGGCCCCAGCCGAGGGCGAGCCCCGGCGCGCCCCCGGCGTGGCGCCGGGCGGCCAGGGCGTCCACGAACGCGTTCGCCGCCGCGTATCCGGCCTGCCCGGCCGGGCCGAGGGCGCTCGACACGGACGAGAACGCCACCAGCGGCACGCCGGATCCCGCCGTCAGCTCGTGCAGGTGCCAGGCCGCGTCCGCCTTGGGGCGCAGCACGCGGTCGACGCGCTCCGGCGTCTGCGCGGCGAGGACGCCGTCGTCCAGGACGCCCGCCAGGTGCACGACGGCCGTCAGCGGGGCGTCGTCGGGGAGCGCCGCCAGGGCGCCCGCCAGGACGTCGCGGTCGCCCGCGTCGCCCGCCACCACGTGCAGCTCGGCGCCCGCCGCGCGCAGCTCCGCCACGAACTCGGCCGCGCCCGCGGTGCCCGAGCGCGCCACGACGGTCAGCCGGCGCACCCCGTGCGTCACGACCAGGTGCCGGACCAGGATGCGGCCGAGCGTGCCGAGGCCGCCCGTGACCAGGACGGTGCCGTCGGTGCGCCAGGCCGGTGCGTCGCCGGGCCCGGCCGGGGCGGGCACGCGGGCCAGGTGCGGGGTCAGCGGGGTCCCGGCGCGTACGGCGAGCTGGGCCTCGGCGCTGTCCACGGCGGCGGGCAGCGCGGCCAGGGACGCGGCCGTGCCGTCCAGGTCGAGCAGGGAGATCCGGTCCGGGTACTCGGCCTGCGCCGACCGCACCAGGCCCCAGACGGCGGCGAGGGCGGGGTCGGGCGACGCCTCGGGGGCGGCCGCGACCGCGTCCCGGGTGAGCACGGTGAGCCGGGTGTGCGCGAGCCGGTCGTCGGCCGCCCAGTCCCGCACGGCGGCCAGGGCGCGGTGCACGGCCCGGTGCGCGGCCGCGGCCAGGTCGGTGCCGGGTCCGGTCGCGGGCTCCGCGAGGACCACGGCGTCGGGCGGGGCGTCGCCCGCGGCGAGACCGGCGCTCAGGGCGGCGACGTCGGGGTGGGCGGTGCGGGTGATGCCCCGCGCGGCGAGCGCGTCGTCCGCGGCGGCGTCGTACGGCCCGATCCAGGCCCAGCGCGCGGCGCCGGGTCCGCGCGGCGCGGGCAGTGGTTCGGGCCGCCACTCCAGGCGCAGCAGCGAGGCGTCGGACAGGGCCGCGGCCCTGCGCAGCGCCTCGGCGGTCACCGGGCGCATCCCGAGGGACTCGACGCTGACGACCGGGCGCCCCGCGGGGTCGGTGGCGGTGAGGGACAGCGCGTCAGGACCGGTGCGCCGGACGCGGGCCCGCAGCCGGGCGGCGCCGGTGGCGTGCAGGGTGACGCCGGTCCAGGAGAACGGCAGCCGGGTCGTGGCGTCGCCGCCGCCCGCGCCGGGCCCGCCGGGCAGGGCCGCCGCGTGCAGGGCGGCGTCGAACAGGGCCGGGTGCAGGCCGTAGCGGTCGGTGCCGCCCGCGGCCTCGGGGAGTTCGGCCTCCACGTACAGCTCGTCGCCGAGGCGCCAGCAGCGCCGCAGGCCCTGGAGGGCGGCGCCGTAGTGGAGCCCGGCCTTGGCCAGCTCGCGGTAGCAGTCGTCGAGTTCGGCCTCTTCGGCTCCGGCGGGCGGCCAGGCGGCGGGCGGCGCGGCGGCCGGGCGGGCGGCGCGCGTCAGGGTGCCGCCCGCGTGCCGGGTCCACGGCTCGTCGGCGCCCGCGTCCTGCGCCCGGGAGTACAGGGTGACGGCGCGCCGCCCGGCCGCGTCGGGCCCGGCGACGCTCACCTGGACGCGTACGACGCCCTGTTCGGGCAGGATCAGCGGCGCTTCGAGGACCAGCTCCTCCAGGGTGTCGCAGCCCGTCTGCGCACCGGCGTGCAGGGCGGCCTCCACGAGCGCCGTGCCGGGGACGACGAGGACGTCCGCGACGGCGTGGTCGGCGAGCCACGGGTGCGTGCGCGCGGACACGCTGCCGGTGAAGAGGGTGCCGCCGCTGCCGTCCGCCAGCGGCAGCGCGGCGCCGAGCAGCGGGTGGTCGACGCCGTCGAGCCCGGCCGCCGCCACGTCCGCCACGGGCGGGGCCGCGTCCTCCAGCCAGTAGCGGCGCCGCTGGAAGGCGTACGTCGGTACGTCCGTCGGGCGCGGCGCGGCGTGCCGGAAGGCCTCCGTCCAGTCGACGGCGACCCCGTGCGCGTGGGCCTCGGCGACCGCGGTCAGGAACCGGGCGGGGCCGCCCTCGTTGCGCCGCAGCGACTCGACGGTCAACGCGTCGTGGGCGCCCGCTTCGTCGGCGGTCTCCTGGATGCCGATGGTGAGCACGGGGTGCGGGCTCATCTCGACGTAGGTGGTGTGCCCCGCGGCGAGCAACCGCGTCACGGTGCGGTGGAACTGGACGGTGTCGCGCAGGTTGTTCACCCAGTACGTGGCGTCCAGGGCCGTGGTGTCGAGCGGCTCGCCGGTCACCGTCGAGTGGAACGGCACGGCGGCCGGTCGCGGCCGGATGCCGGACAGCGCCTCGACGAGCGTGTCGCGGATCTCCTCGACCTGCGCCGAGTGCGAGGCGTAGTCCACGGGGATGCGGCGCACGCGCACGCCGTCGCGCTCGAAGGCCGCCATGGCCGCGTCGAGGGCGGTGGGATCGCCGGAGATCACCACGGAGCGGGGCCCGTTGACCGCCGCGACGGACACGGCGCCGGACCACGGCGCGAGGCCGCGCCGCACCTGGTCGACGGGGGCCACGACGGAGACCATGCCGCCGCGCCCCGACAGGACCCGCAGGGCGCGGCTGCGCACGGCGACGACGCGGGCGGCGTCGTCCAGCGAGAGCGCGCCCACGACGTGGGCCGCGGCGATCTCGCCCTGCGAGTGCCCGATGACGGCGGCGGGCTCCACGCCGTAGGACCGCCACAGGGCCGCGAGGGAGACCATCACCGCGAACAGCGCGGGCTGGACGACGTCGACGCGCTCCAGGGTGGGCGCGCCGGACTCGCCGCGCAGCACCTTCGTCAGGGACCAGTCGACGTGCGGGGCGAGGCTCGCGGCGCAGGCCTCGATGGACGCGCGGAACACCGGCGAGGTGCTCATCAGCTCGGCCGCCATGCCCGGCCACTGGGATCCCTGGCCGGGGAAGACGAAGGTGACGCGGTCGCGCGCGGTCGCGGTGCCGAGGGCGGTGGACTCGCCGGGGCCGCCGTACGCCCCGCCGGTGGCGTCGGTCGCGTCGGCGAGGGCCGCGAGGCGCGTCCGGGCCTCGGCGCGGTCGGCGGCCACGACGACGGCCCGGTCCGCGAGCGCGGCCCGCGTCGTCGCGAGGGAGTACGCCAGGTCGGCGTCGGGCGCGTCGGGCCCCGGGGCGAGGAACTCCGCGAGGCGCCGCGCCTGGGCCCTGAGGCCGGGCGCGCCGTTCCCCGAGACGAGCCAGGGCAGCGGGCGCCCGGGGGTGTCCGCGCCGTCCGTGGTGCGCGGGGCCGTGCCGTCGGGTTCGGGGTCCGCCTCCTCCACGATGACGTGGGCGTTGGTCCCGCCCACGCCGAAGGAGGAGACGCCCGCCCGGCGCGGCCGCCCGGTGGCGGGCCAGGGCTCGGCCCCGGCGAGCAGCCGGACCGCGCCCGACGACCAGTCGACGTGCGGTGTCGGCTCGCTGATGTGCAGGCTGCGCGGCAGCACCCCGTGCCGGATCGCCATCACCATCTTGATGACGCCCGCGACCCCGGCGGCGGCCTGGGTGTGGCCGATGTTGGACTTCAACGAGCCGAGCCACAGCGGCTGTTCGGCGGGGCGGCCGCGGCCGTAGGTGGCGAGCAGCGCCTGCGCCTCGATGGGGTCGCCGAGCTGGGTTCCGGCGCCGTGGGCGTCCACGCAGTCCACGTCCGCCGTGGTGAGGCCCGCGTGGGCGAGGGCCTGGCGGATCACGCGCTGCTGGGCGGGCCCGTTGGGCGCGGTCAGGCCGTTGGACGCGCCGTCCTGGTTGACGGCGGAGCCGCGGACCACGGCGAGGACGCGGTGCCCGTTCCTGACCGCGTCGGAGAGGCGTTCCAGGAGGAGCACGCCCACGCCTTCCGACCAGCTGCTGCCCGCCGCGTCGGCGGAGAACGAGCGGCACCGCCCGTCCGGCGCGAGCCCGCGCTGCCTGCTGAACTCGACGTACCCCCAGGGCGTCGCCATCACGGTGACGCCGCCCGCGAGCGCGAGCCGGCACTCGCCCTTGCGCAGCGACTGGGCGGCCAGGTGCAGGGACACCAGGGAGGACGAGCAGGCGGTGTCGACGGTGACGGCGGGCCCTTCGAGTCCGAGGGCGTAGGCGAGGCGGCCCGAGGCCACGCTCGGCATGCTGCCCACCACGCGGTAGCCCTCGGCGCTCGGCGGGACGTGCCGGATCCGGGCGCCGTACTCGCTGTACATGATGCCGACGAACACGCCGGTGCTGCTGCCGCGCAGCGAGGTCGGGTCGATCCTGGCCCGTTCGACGGCCTCCCACGCGGTCTCCATGAGGAGGCGGTGCTGGGGGTCGATCGTCACGGCCTCGCCGGGGCTGATCCCGAAGAAGTCGGCGTCGAAGTCGGCCGCGTCGTACAGGAATCCGGCGTGCCGGGTGACGGTGGTGCCCACGTGGTCCGGGTCCGGGTCGTGGGCGACGGTCCAGCCCCGGTCGCGGGGGAACTCGGAGATCGCGTCGGTCCCGGAGCGCACCAGGTGCCACAGGTCGTCCGGCGAGCGCACCTCGCCGGGCAGGCGGCAGCCCATGCCGACGATCGCGATCGGCTCGTCGACGGCCGCACCGGACGCGGTGGCGTCGGCGTCGCCGGTGGCGGGCTCGCCGAGCACCCGTGAGCACAGGTGGGCGGCGAGCGCCTCCGGCGTCGGGTAGTCGAAGAGGGCGGTCGCGGACAGGGCGACGCCCGTGGCCTCGCCGAGGCGTTCGCGCAGCCGCGCGGCGGCCCGTCCGCGCACGCCCTGCGCGCCGAACGCCCGGGCGGCGTCCAGCGGCGCCGGGTCCGTGCGCTCCAGGGCGGCCGCCGCGTGCGTGCGGATCAGGTCGAGCAGCAGCCGGTGCCGCTCGACGTCCCCGGCGTCCGCGAGGCGTCGGCGCAGCGCCCGGTCGCGTCCCTCGTTCCGCTCCACCGTCGCCTCCTCGGTCATCGGCTCACCATCGCGTGGTCGGCGACGGGCTCCATCGGCTCCGCGCTGTGCAGGATCCGGCCGGTGCGCGCCACCAGGGCGCCGAACTCGTCCGGGGTGATCGCCTGTTTGCCGTCGCACAGGGCGGTGTGGCCCGCCTCGTTGACGTCGACCATGACGCCGTCGGCACCGGCGACGGCGGCGGCCGCGGCCAGCGGGGCCACCAGGTCGCCGTGGCCGCAGGCGTGGCTGGGGTCGACGATCACCGGCAGATGGCTGAGCCGCTTCACCAGCGGCACGGCGGTGATGTCCAGGGTGAAGCGGCTCGCGTCCTCGAAGGTGCGCACGCCGCGCTCGCACAGCAGCACCCGGCCGTTGCCCGCCGCGAGCAGGTACTCGGCGCTGTGCAGCCACTCCTGGACGGTGCAGCCGAAGCCCCGCTTGAGCAGGACGGGGCGGCCGGTGAGCGCCGCCTCGCGCAGCAGCGGGTAGTTCTGGGCGTTGCGCGTGCCGATCTGGAGCACCTCGGCCACCTCGGCCACGGCCTCCACGTGGGCGACGTCGACGACCTCCGTGACGACGCCGAGCCCGGTCGCGGCGGCCGCGTCGCGCAGCAGCGCGAGCCCGTCGGTGCCGAGTCCCTGGAACGCGTAGGGGGACGTACGGGGCTTGAAGGCGCCGCCCCGCAACAGGTGTGCGCCCCGGGCCCGCACGCCCCGCGCCACGGCCATCAGCTGCTCGGCGCTCTCCACGGCGCAGGGCCCGGCTATCCAGGTGAAGGAGCCGCCGCCCACGCTCCAGGCGTCGGCCACGCGGACGGCGCTCGGCTCGCCCGTGGCGGCGAAGCTGCCCAGGGGCGGCACCTGCGCGCTGTCGACGACGGTCTCGACGGCGGCCGTGGCGCGCAGCAGGGCCACGAACTCCTCGCCCGCGGGCGAGGCCGGGGCGAGGTCGGGGAAGGTGACGAGGGTGTGGCGGCCGGCCCGGCAGTGGAACGACCGGTGTCCGTCGTGCCGCCACGCGGAGGTCAGCCGAGTCTGTTCGTCGATCGGCACATGGGGGCGGAGGCGGGCAACGATCATCGGGTCACCTTTCTGCGGCTGTCGGAGGTCGGCCGTGCGGGCGGCCGTTGACGGGCCGTGCGGGGCCTTCGGCGGCCCTCGGTGCGGGGCCTTCCCGGCCCTCGGTGCGGAGTCTTCGGCGGCTCGGTGCGCGGCCGGGCGCGGGCCCGCCCCCGCCCCGGTGCCGGCGCTCGCCGGAGGCGGCCTCAGTGGGACGTCGCCGCGGCGGGCGACCAGGCGGGCCGCTCGGGGAAGTCGAAGTCGACCTCGCCCGCCAGGCCCAGCTGTTCGACCATCCGCTGCGCGCCGGAGAAGTCGCGGACGAGCCGCCGCCCGGTGGACGTCGCGCGCAGGTCGCCGACGATCTCGTCCGCGCCGTGGACGCCCGCGGTGGCCAGTTCGAGGCGCAGCGTGGACAGGTCCTGCTCGGCGAACGCCTCCAGGGCCAGCGGCAGACAGCGCACCAGGGTGCGGCGCTGCGCGGCGTTCATGCGCGCGTACAGCTCTCTGACGACCTCGGTGACGACCGAGCCGTGTGCCGTCTCGTCCCGCAGGTGCAGGGTGGTGATCAGGGAGTGCGCGGGCTGGATCGACTCGTCCCTGGCGAGCAGGGCGAGCAGGGAGTTGATGCAGGTCTCGGCCACCGCGCCCCAGACGAGCACGGCGACGTGGCGCTCCCACTCCTCGGGCATCGTGGCGAGGAGCGCGCACAGCCGCCGGTAGGTGACGAGCGGGGGCTGCTCCGGCCGGGTGCGGACGTCGCGCAGCTCCCGGGTGCGGGCGATGGCGAGCATGTGCATATAGGTGTGGAAGCTCTCGTCCACGACGGCCTGCTGCACGCTCTGGCGTATCAGCGGGTCGTCACCGCCCGGGAAGACGCCGCACATGACGAGGTCGAAGGCGGGCTCGGCGATGAGGTGCTCGGTGGCGATGACGCGCTCGTTGTAGCCGATCCACAGGCCGGTGAGGACCTGTCGCCGCTGGTCCGGGCGGGCCGCGAGGAAGCGGGGGTGCTCCGCGAACGGCACGATCTCCAGCGGGTAGTCCGGGAGCGCCGGGTCGTAGGCGGCGCTCTCCTCCATGACCTCGGGCCTGGTCGTGACCGCCGCCCGGCGCGGCCAGGCCCGCACCAGGCGGCGCAGCGTCGCGCTGCCGATGCCGTGCTCCTCGGCCCAGCCGCGGGCGGCCCAGGTGGTCAGCCCACCCGGCACGCCCGACTCCTCGTATCGCATCGGTCCTCCCCGCCTTCGCACCCGTGGCCCGTGGTGCCGCTGCATCGTCACCGGCCGCTCTTGGCGGTTTCTTGGAGGCGACTTGGCGCGGGCCGACCGAGGCTTTCTGGATGCGGATCGGGGATGTCAGGATGAGGTCGAGGCGCGGTGACGCGGGTGTGTGGCCCCGGCGCGTGCACCGCCAGGAGTGAGCACCACCGCCGTCGTTCCCCTTCGGCCCCGCCCGGGTTCCCGGGCGCCGACCGCGCTTTCCGGTTCTTCGCGCTCCTCGTCCGCACCCGCTCCGTTCCGGCCTCGTGCGAGGCCGCCGCGGCCCTCTCCCGTCCGCTGTGTTCGCTCCCTCGCTTCTCCGTTGTCTCCGGCACACCACTGTGAGGACGCATCATGCTCGTTCCGCTCACCATGGCCGACTTCCTCGACCGCGCCGAGGCGGCCGCCGCAGGGCGCACGGCGCTCGTCGACGAGCCGGAGCAGCCGGCGCTCCCGGTGCCGACGACGACGTACGGCGAGCTGCTGCGCCGCATACGGGCCTGGCAGGCGGGTCTGGACGCGCTGGGGATCGGCGCGGGCGAGCGGGTGGCCGTCGTCAGCCCCAACTGCTCGCGCCTCCTTGAGCTGTTGTACGCCGTCACGGCGAGCGGACGGATCTGCGTGCCGGTGAACTACCGGCTCACACCCGAGGAGATCGCGTACGTCCTGCGCCAGTGCGACGCCTCGGTGGTGTTCGTCGACCCCGACGTCGAGGCGGTCCTCGGCTCGGTCGACGTGCCGAAGCGGTTCGTCCTCGGGGAGCAGACCGAGGCGGAGGTCATGCGCTTCGACGTCGGGCCGCGCCCCTGGGAGCGGCCGGACGAGAACGCGGTGGCGACCCTCAACTACACCTCGGGCACCTCCGCACGCCCCAAGGGCGTCGCCCTGACGCACCGGAGCATCTGGCTGAACGCGATGACGTTCGGCGTGCACGGGCGGATCTGGGAGGGGGACGTGTATCTGCACACCCTGCCCACGTTCCACTGCAACGGCTGGGGCGTGCCGTTCCTGCTCGCCGGGCTCGGGGCGCGGCAGGTGCTGCTGCGCCGCATCGACGGCACGGAGATCCTGCGCCGGGTCCAGGAGCACGGCGTGACCCTGGCGTTCGGCGCGCCCGCCGTGTGGGACGCGGTGATCCGGGCGGCCCGCGACTGGCCGGGCGAGGTGCCAGGGCGCGGCAGGACCCGGGTGGTGTGCGCGGGCGCGCCCGTCGACGAGCGGCTCGTCGCCCGGGTCGAGGAGACGCTGGGCTGGGAGTTCCTCCAGGTGTACGGCCTGACCGAGACGACCCTGCTCACCTTCAACCGGCGCCTTCCCGGGGCGCCCGGCAGCGGCGGTCTGACGCGGGCGGGCGCGCCCGCCCTGGGCGTACGGATGCGGACCGGTGCGCGCGGCGAGGTCCTCGCCCGCTCGAACATGGTCCTCGACGGCTACTGGCAGGACGAGCGGGCCGACGGGGAGGCGCTGCGCGAGGGGTGGTTCCACACCGGTGACGCGGGCTCCTTCGACGACGAGGGGCACCTGCTGCTCTTCGACCGGCTCAAGGACGTCATCGTCACCGGCGGCGAGAGCGTGTCGTCGGTGGAGGTCGAGGACTGCCTCCTGGGCCATCCGGCCGTCGCGGAGGTGGCCGTCATCGGCGTGCCGGACGAGCGCTGGGGCGAGACCGTGAAGGCGGTGGTGGTGCCCGCCGCGGGCGCCGAGGCACGCGCGGCGGAGATCATCGCGTACTGCAAGCGGCGCCTGGCCCGGTACAAGGCGCCCACCTCCGTGGACTTCCGGGACGCCCTGCCGCGCACGAGCAACGGCAAGGTGCAGAAGAGCCGGCTCCGCGAGCCCTACTGGGCGCACGAGGACCGGCGCATCCACTGAGGCGCACCCCCTCGCGCCGGGGGCGGAGCGCCGCCCCCGGCGCGAGGGGCCCCCTCCCCCGGCGGACGCCCCCGTCAGTGCAGCACGCACACCCGCCCGACGAACTCGTCGCGCAGGATCCGGCCGAAGAGCGCACGCAGTTCGCGTCCGGGGTCCACACCCAGCTCCTGCGCGAGGGCCCGGCGTATCCGGTGGTAGACGCGGACCGCCTCCGCCTGCCGGCCCACCTCGCACAGCGCGACCATCAGGAGCCAGCCGAGCCGCTCCCGCGTGGGGTACCGGGCGCTGAGCGCGGCCAGCTCGGCCACCACGCTGCCGTTGTCCCTGCCCCAGGCCAGCTCGGCCTCCCACAGGGCCTCCCAGGTCATGAGCCGCAGCTCCTCCAGGCGCGTGGCCTCGCGCACGGCGGGTTCGTAGTCGCCGAGCTCCGCGTACGGCGCGCCGCGCCACAGGGCGAGGGACGCCTCCAGGGCCCGGCACGCCTCCGGGTAGCGGCCCGCCCGCAGCAGCCGTCGTCCGGCGCGCAGCTGGCCCTCGAAGCGACAGGCGTCCACCCGCTCCGACTCGACCGCGAGCAGATAGCCCTGCGGCTCCCTGCGCAGGACGCGGTTGCGGCCCCGGGGCGGGCCGTCCGGCTCCAACTGGCGGCGCAGATGGGACACATAGCTGTGCAGGCTCGCGACCACGTTGCCGGGCGGGCCCGCGGGCCAGATGGCCTCCGTGAGCCGTTCGGTGCCGATCACCTGGCCGGGCGCCAGCAACAGGGCCGAGAGGACCGCGCGCTGCCGCGCGGGGCCCAGCGGCAGGGGTCCCTCGGCCGACCACACCGCCAGCGGCCCAAGAATGTTGAAGGACAGATTACCCGGTAACACCGTGGGAAATTGCGTAACAGCTTTCACAGCATTCACAGTCATTACGTTTTCCCCCTGGTGCCACCCGTTCCCCATAACCACCCGGTTTCCCCCTCGCGAAGATCGATACGGTGTCGGCACCGGCGGTCAAGGATCCTGGCCGACCTGCTCCTGTACTTTTCGCTGCGCACTGCATGAGTAAAGAGGGGGAAGCGTTCCCCACATGACCGCGCGTTACTCTAGGCCAGGTTCCTGAGAGGGCACGTCCCCCGCTGATGCGCCGCCGTGGCGTAAAACTGAGGGTTCTTCAGCAGTTTCGCCTGAGATATATTGGGAAGTTGCGTAATCCTGTCGAAGATCTCGACTTCCCTCCCGTCAGGGCAGGCCTGGGGCGAGAAGAGAACCGGAGAAACGCGAGGGACCGCGAGCTCGTGCCCCGAGGTGACGAGATTGCATTGTTCACCTCTTCCCCGGCCCTGGTGAAACGATCACGCAATTCAAGCCAGCCCCACGCCCTCCGGATCCCCCTCGGCGAATAAGCGACTACCCCGGGAGAAGGCGTGCCCTAAACGAGGCGCGGAGTGGCCGATCCTCCCTGGGAAAGGGGAGAATCCGCCACCCCATTGCCGTGCGCCCGGCACTGCGCCGGTGTGCGCCCGGAGGCCCCTGTGGTTGACGGTTCATTTTTGGCGTCAATTTTTCGCTATCGGGCGGACGCCGTCGGCGGCCACTCCCCGGACGCCAGAAAGCGCCGGACGGACTCCGCCGCGCGCCGCCCCTCCGCCGTCACCACCCGTGCGGGGGTGACGGCGTGGGCCAGGTTCCCGACCGCGAACACCCCGGGAAGGCGCGTACGGAAAGCGGCGTCGACGTCGGGGAAGCGCGTGCCGGGCGCGAGCGGCACACCGCCGCGCCGCGCGAGCTCGTGGTCGGGCACGAAGTCGCCGGTGAACACCACGGTGTCGCAGGCGAGGTGGGCGCTCCGTCCGGTGCGGTGGCGCAGGCGCACGCCGGTGAGGCGTCCCCGGCCCACGATTTCGACCACGTCCGTCTCCGTGAGCAGGGGGGTCCCGTGCCACAGCCGGGCCACGGCGGCACGCGGGGCCGGGACGTCGGTGCGGGCCGAGGACGTCACGTGGGCGACGGCGTCGACGCCCGCACGCCGCAGCGTGTCCAGGGCCGCGTACGCGACGGCCGCGCCGCCGACCACGACCGCCCGGCTGCCGACGTGCTGCCCGAAGAGGTGGACGGCCTGCTGGAGTTCGCCGGTGGTGTAGACGCCCGCCGGTCTGCTGCCCGGCACCAGGCGCGCGGCGCGCGGCCGCTCCCGGGCCCCGGTGGCGAGCACGACGGCCCGCGCGGTGAGCCGCTCCAGGCCCTGGGGCGAGGTCGTGTCGAGGGTGCGGGGGCCCGCCCAGGCGGTGGCCGTGACGCCGGTGCGCACGGTGGCGCCCGCGCGCACGGCCGCCTCGACGCACCGCCGCGCGTACCGGGGCCCGCTCGTCCCGGGGACGGCGAGGCCCGCGACCGTGCGGTCGCCGAAGCCGCCGTGGTGGCAGTGGCGCGGGACGCCGCCCGCCTGCCGCTCCCGCTCCAGGACCTCGACACGGCCCGCTCCCGCGGCGGCCAGCCCCGCCGCGGTGGCGAGGCCCGCGGGTCCCGCGCCCACGACGAGGACGTCGACCGCGCGTTCGCGCCTCGTGGGAGCCTCCCGCCGCTCGCCGCCCGTCTCGCCGCTCGTCCGGTCGCCCGTCTCGCCGCTCATCGCCGCGCCTGCCTGTCGTGTCCGTCGAGGAGCGCGCGTACGGCCGCTCCGCAGGAGAACCCCTGGCACCGGCCGCCGCGCGCCCGCGTGCGGCGGCGCAGCCCGTCGACGGTGACCGGCGGGACCGTGCTGCGCAGGGCGTCGCGGATCTCCCCGAGGGTGACGCGTTCGCAGTGGCAGACGACGGTGCCGTACGCGGGGTCGGCGGCGATCAGCTCCGCGCTCTCGTAGGGGCGCGGGAAGGCCTCGCCCAGGTTCGGCATCCGCACCGGCGCGAGCTCGCGGGCCCCGCCCAGGCGCAGTCCCGCCCCGGCGAGCAGTTCCGTGACGTGCGCCGCGATGGCCAGGGACGCCGTCAGGCCGGTGGAGCGGATGCCGCCGACGGTCACGTAGCGCTGCCGCGGCCAGGTGTTGATGCGGTAGTCGTCGTCATCGGTGGCCGCGCGCAGCCCGGCGTAGACGGCGGTGACCTCCTCGTCGAGGAGCGGCGGCAGGACGCGGGCGCCCTGGCGGCGCAGCCCGGCGAGCCCCTCGGCGGTGGAGCCGGTGGCCCGTTTGTCGTCCAGGTCCTCCGCGGTGGGGCCGAGCAGGACGTTGCCGTACACCGTCGGCGCGACGAGGACGCCCTTGCCGAGCGCCGTCGGCACGGGCAGCAGGATGTGGCGCACCAGGTCGCGGGCGAGCTTGTCGAAGACGATGAGCTGGCCGCGCCGGGGTGTGACGGTGAAGGTGTCGTGGCCCAGCATGCGGTCCACGGTGTCGGCGTGCAGGCCCGCCGTGTTGACGAGGTAGCGGGTGCGCAGGGGGCCGCGGCCGGTGGTGAGGACGTGGCCGCCCCCGCCGTTCCCGTTCGCGTCCCCGTCCGCGGCGACCGCCGTCACGCGGCAGCGGAGGTGCAGGTCCGCGCCGGAGCGCACGGCCTGCGTCGCGTAGGCGAGCGGCGTCGTCCAGGGGCAGATGACGCTCTCGCCGGGCACGTCGAGGGCGCCGAGCGCCCCGGGGCCGAGGTGGGGCTCGCGGGCCCGCACGGCGGCGGCGTCCAGCAGCCGGGCCTCGTGGTAGCCGTTGCGCACGGCCTTGTCGAGGAGGCCCGGCAGCGCGGCGAGCTGCTCCGCGTCCCAGGCGACCAGGAGCGCGCCGACCGGCTCCACGGGGATGCCGGTCTCGGCCGCGTAGGCGGCGAGCAGCCGCTGCCCCGCGCGGACGAGCCGGGCCTCCAGGGAGCCCGGCACGGCGTCGAATCCGGTGTGCAGGATCGCCGTGTTGGCCTTGGACGTGCCCTCGCCCACGTCGTCGGAGGACTCGACCACCGCGATCCGCAGCGGGTACCGGGCCAGTTCGCGGGCGATGGCCGTGCCGACGACTCCCGCGCCGACGACGGTCACGTCGTACGGGCCGTCCGGGAGCGCGCCGGAGCGGGTGACGCGGCCCTGCCGCGCGGCGGTCGTGCGGTCGTGTCGCTCGGTGCTCATGGGGTCCGGTCTCGTGCGTCGGAGGGCGTAGGGGCGGTCCGTTCGAGGCGCGCGGTCCCTCGGTCAGGAGGCGCGCGGCGGTCAGGACGGGGGCGTGCGCTCCAGGAGCGCCGTGACCTCGGCGCGGAAGGCGGCGCGGCGCGTCGCGGCCTCGTCCGGGCCGATCCGCGGCTCGTAGACGGCGACGGGCCGCCACACGGGGACGACGTCGTCCAGGCCGAGCCCCGGGTCGAGGCCGAGGCGGGCCACCGCGCCCACGCCGAGCGCCGTGACGTCGGGCAGGGCGGAGACCTCGACGGGCCGCTGGAGCAGGTCGGCCTGGGTCTGCATGAGCAGCGCCGAGCGGGTCAGGCCGCCGTCGACGCGCAGGCTCCGCAGGGGCTCGCCGAGGTCGGCGGCCGCGGCGTCGGCGAGCTCGGCGACCTGGGCGGCGAGGCCCTCGCACAGGGCGCGCACCAGGTGCCCGGGGGTGGTGTCGAGGCCGAGCCCGGTCAGGGAACCGCGCACGTCGCCGCGCCACCAGGGGGCGGCGAGCCCGGCGAGGGCGGGGACGAAGGTGACGCCGCCGCTGTCCGGCACGGCCGAGCCGACCGGGTCGAGGTCCCGGGCGCCCGTGATGACACCGAGGTCGGTGAGCCAGCGCACGGCGGACGCGGCCGTGTAGACCTGGCCGTCCAGGCAGTAGCTGCTGCGGCCCGCGAGGCGCCAGGCGACGCAGGCGACCAGGCCCGACGCGCCCCGGCGCGGCCGGGCCCCGGTCTGCGCGAGCAGGAACGCGCCGGTGCCGTAGGTGCACTTGGCGGTGCCGGGTTCGGTGACGTCCTGGGCGAGGAGCGCGGCCTGCTGGTCGACGAGGAGGCCGGTCAGCGGCAGCTCGCCGCCGAAGGCCTGGGTGGTGCCGACCTGTTCGGCGGCGTCCACGACCCGGGGCAGCTCCTCGCCGTCGAGGCCGAAGAGGCCGAGGGCACGCTCGGACCAGGTGACGGAGTCCAGGTCGAGGAGCTGGGTGCGGCCCGCGGTGGCGGCGTCCGTCACGAAGGCGCCGGTGAGCCGGTGGACCAGCCAGGCGTCGCTGGTGGTGGCCACGCCGCCGCGGGTGAGGTGGCGGCGTATCCACGCCATCTTGGGGGCGGCGAAGTACGGGTCGAGCGGCAGCCCGGTGAGGTCCTTCAGCTCGTCGGCGTGCGCGGCGAGTTCCGCGCACAGGGGTTCGGCGCGGCGGTCCTGCCAGACCAGGGCGTCGGTGAGCGGCTCGCCGGTCGCCGGGTCCCAGGCGAGGACGGTCTCGCCCTGGTTGGCGAGGCCCACGGCGGCGACCGGCTCGCCCGCGCGGTCCAGGGCCTCGCGTCCGGCGTCGAGCACGGAGGCGAGCAGTTCGCCGGGGCCGACCTCGACGCGGCCGCCGGGCAGATGGCGGGGGCGGACGGGCGCGCTGCCGGAGGCGATCACTCCGCGCTCGGGGCAGACGACGAGGGCCTTGGTTCCGGAGGTGCCCTGGTCAACGGCCAGAACCGGGCCGCCGCCCGTCATCCGCGGCCTCGTTCCCGCCCGGCGGCGCGGACCGCGCTGTAAGTCGTGATCACTGCGGCAGCCTGCTACAGGGGGCGGGGGGCCGTCAAGGGACGCGGATCGCCCAAAGTACGCAATAGGGGCCGCTGTTGAACAAGTGAGAAACCAAAGCGCGCAACGGCGTGCCGCGTTGACACAAGTTGGTCAAGAAAGATCCGAGGACTGCCCAGTAATCGGAAGTCTCCGCTCTACACTGACCGCCGAACAACAACACCCTCTCGCACAACAGTTCATCACTCACGGAACCCGCAGCCCACAGCCTCCTGCCCCAGCCCACCGCCCACGGAAAGACCGCAGCCCCACACGGACCGCGGCGCCCCGGACCGGACCGCACCCGCAGTGCGGGCCGATCCGCCGCGCCGTCAGAGCCCAGAGGACCCCCCGATGCCCTTAGCCCGCCCGGTGTATCACCCGGCCGGTCACGACGCGCCGCTGCGCGCCGTGCTCCAGGACCTCAAGGCAGGCCGCTGGGTGTCGACGAGGAACCTGCTCACCGAGACCCCCGACTGGGGCCTGTGGACCCAGCGCACCCAGGTCCTCGCGGCCGCCGTCGCCGGCTCCGACGTGGTGCGCGCCTGGCTCGCCGAGGAGCCGCGCAGCGTCGCCGCCACGGTCCTGCACACCCGGGTCGCGGTGGAGCGCGCCCTGCGCGCGCACCGGGCGGGCCACCGCCACACCAACGACCTGTGGCGCGAGGCGAACACCGCCTGCCGCATCGCCTCGCAGACCTCCCCCGAGGACCCCGTGCCGTGGATCTGCCTGCTGGCGCTCGCCCAGCTCGACGAGGGCCAGCGGTGGGACGAGCACCGGGTCGCGGCGCCGGAGCCGATGCTGTTCCCCGGCCCGTGGCAGATCCTCGCCGAGGCCGACAAGCGCGACCCCGGCAACCGCGAGGCGTACCACCGCATGCTCCAGTTCGCGTACCACCGCAGGCCGGGCGCGCCGCTGACCGAGGCGGTCAACTTCGTGCACTGGGCGTCCGCCGCGGCGCCCGCGGGCTCGCCCCTGCACGTGCTCCCGCTGTACGTACGGGTGGAGCGCTACCGCCGCGAGGGCGGCAGCGAACGGGCGCTCGACCTGCACTGGATCGCGGAGGACGCGACGCGCGGCGCGCTGCGGGCGCTCCAGCTGTGGTTCGACCACACGCAGCCCGAAGCGGCCTCGCTGCTCGACCTCAACTACCTGGCGCACGCGCTGTGGGGCGCGCACCACTTCCACGACGCGGTGCGGGTGTTCGAGGCCCTCGACCCCTTCTACGCCGTCGTGCCGTGGACGTACCGCACCACGTCACCGGGCGACGCGGAGGCCGCCGCCGAGTCCTTCGTGCAGGCCCGGGCGCGCTGCTACCACGCCGCGCGAGGCCCCGGCCCGCGCGGCTGACCCACCTCGGACCCAGCTCTGTCCCCCCGCACTTCCGGCACCACCCTTCGTCACCCCCGTGACACACCCCTCACACCCCCGCACCCCCGCTCTCCCCGGAGGTTGATCCGTGTCCCGCACCACCGTGTCGAGTTCTGCCGCGATACCACCGCTCCCCGATGAGGAGCAGCGGCTCAGGGAACTCGGCTACCAGCCCGTCCTGGCCCGCCGCATGGGCGGCTTCGGCAACTTCGCCATCAGCTTCTCCGTCATCTCCATCCTGTCCGGCTGCATGACGCTGTACGGCTTCGGCCTCGGCACCGGCGGGCCCGCGGTGATGATGTGGGGCTGGGCCGGAGTCGGTCTGATGGTCCTGTTCGTGGGCCTGGCCCTGGCCGAGGTCACCAGCGCCTATCCGACCTCCGGCGCGCTCTACTACATGGCGGACCGGCTCGGCGGCAGGCGCTGGGGCTGGTACACGGGCTGGCTCAACCTCCTGGGCCTCCTCGGCGCGATCGCGGGCATCGACTACGGGGCGGCCCTGTTCAGCGGCGCCCTGCTGAGCATGCACACGGACTTCACGCCGACGGCGGGATCCACCTTCGTGATCTTCCTGGGCATCCTGTTCGTGCACGCGCTCCTGAACCTGTTCAACGTCCGGCTCGTCAGCCTCCTGAACTCCATCTCCGTGTGGTGGCACCTGGCGGGCGTCGCGGTGATCGTCGGCGTCCTCGCGATCGTCCCCGACTCGCACCAGTCGCCGTCGTTCGTGTTCGGCGAGTTCGTCAACGACACCGGCTGGTCGAGCCCGCTGTACGTGTGCATGATCGGCCTGCTGCTCGCCCAGTACACGTTCTCCGGCTACGACGCCTCCGCGCACCTGTCGGAGGAGACCTCCAACGCGTCCGTGACCGCCGCGCGCGGCATCGTGCGCGCCATCTGGGTCTCCTGGCTCGCCGGGTTCGTGCTGCTCGCCGGGCTCACCTTCGCCATCCAGGACTACGTGGGCACCCAGAAGAGCGCCACCGGCGTGCCGCCCGCGCAGATCTTCATCGACGGGCTCGGCACCTCGGGCGCCACCGCGCTGCTGCTCATCGTGATCGTGGCCCAGCTGTTCTGCGGCAACGCCGAGACGGCCGCGGCCAGCCGCATGGTCTTCGCCTTCAGCCGCGACAACGCCCTGCCGGGTTCCGCGGTGTGGCGCAAGGTGAGCCCCAAGACGCAGGTGCCGGTGCCCGCGGTGTGGCTCTCGGTCGGCCTCGCGGGCGTCATCGCGCTGCCGTCGCTGTACTCGGAGACCGCGTACGGCGCCGTCACCGCCATCAACGTCATCGGCATCACGCCCGCCTACGCCATCCCGATCCTGCTCCGCCTGAAGGCGGGCGACCGGTTCCAGCCGGGGCCGTGGCACCTGGGCCGCTGGAGCAAGCCCGTGGGCTGGATCGCGGTGTGCTGGGTCGCCTTCGTGACGGTCCTGTTCTGCCTGCCGCAGTCCTCGCCGGTGAACGTCGACACCATGAACTACGCGTCCATCGCGCTCGCCGTGGTCCTGGTCCTCGCCACGATCTGGTGGTTCGTCGCCCGCCGCACCTACAACACCCCGGCCGCGTACGGCACGGACAAGGAGCAGGCGGAGATCGCCGAGGGCATCGTCTAGCGCCCCTGCCGCGCGGGGCGGGGCCCGACCCCCGTCCGGGCCCCGTCCCGCTCCGCCCCTGCCCTCGCTCCAGTCAACTGGCGTACGCCGGCGCGGAGTGAGGAATTCGACCACGTTCGAATTGGCCGGGTTCCGCGTCGCGCGCGCCACGGGCGGCGCCTAGCATCCGGTGACGTGATCCACGCGCATCTGGACGCGGAGTCCGTCGGCCGGATCCGGCTCGCGATATCCCCGGTGAACGAGGCCGTCTGGTGGCTGCGGTACGCCGTGAGCGGCGGGCGGCACCCGGTGTTCGGCGACCCGGGGGCCGCGGCCCGCTGGGCGCTGCGCCGCCCCGACGTGCGCCTGGTCGCCCAGTGCCTGTCCGTGCCGGGCGGGCCCACGTACATGCCGGACCTCCTGACGCCCAAACCCGCCGTGGGGCCCGCCCGTCGGACGTTCACCGAGCAGGTGCAGGCCATCGGCGGTACCCCGCCGGAGGAGGCCGCGTTCCAGGTGTGCGAGATGCGCTTCCTGAACGGGCCCGTGCCCGGGGACGTGCTGGACGCGGTGGAGTCGGGCACCTTCGCCGAGCGGGCGGCCAACGGCCTGCGCGAGTTCTGGCAGGACGCCGTCGCCGACGGCTGGTGCGGCCTGAAGTCGGTGCTCGACGCCGATCTGGCCGCCCGCGCCGCGGAGCTGGCCACGTACGGCGTCGGCCATGTGCTCCGGTCCCTGCACTCCGACGTCACCTGGGCCGACGGCTGTCTGACGGTCCGCAAGAACTACGACGAGACCGTCCGCTTCCAGGGCGCCGAGGTGGTCCTGTCCCCCATGGCGGCGTCCTGGCCCCGGGTCAGCGTGCAGGTGGGCGTGCCGGGCAACGCGGTGCTCGGTTACCCGGCGACGGGCATCGGCGCGGCCGCCGACCGGCCCCGGCGCCCGGCCGTGTCCCGGCTCCTCGGCAGGAGCCGGGCCGCGCTGCTCGGCGATCTCGCCGCGCCCCGCACCACGGGCGAACTCGCCGCCCGGCACCGGCTCGCGCCCGCCACGGTCTCCTACCACCTGGGCGTGCTGCACCGCTCGGGCCTGGTCCTGCGCGAGCGCGACCGGAACGTGGTGCTCTACCGCAGGAGCGCGGAGGGCGACGCGCTGCTCGGCGGCTGAGGCTCAACGGGTCTCCCGCGCGGGACCGCGCCCGCCGCGACGAGGAGGGCGGCCGTCTCGGGGCGGGAGCACTCGCGCGCCCAGTCCAGCGGGGACCAGCCCGTGCCGCCGTCCTCGCGGAGGTTCGGGTCCGCGCCGTGCGCCAGCAGTTCGCGCACGGTCGCGGTGTGCCCCCAACAGGCCGCCGCGCACAGGGGCGTGCCCTCCGCGCCGAGTCCGGCGCTCTCGGCGTCCGGGGCGGCCCCCGCCCGCAGGAGCACCCGGGCGACGCCCGTCCTGCCGTTCACGGCAGCCTCGTACAGCGGGGTGGTGCCCTCGCTGTCGGGGCGCCCCGGGTCGACCCCGGACCGCAGCAGCACCCTGGCCCGAGAGGCGTCGCCCTCCCTGATGGCCTCGAAGAGACGACGGGAGTACTTCTTCCGCTTGCGTTGGTTCACGGGGCCGAGGCTAAGCGCCGGACAGCGGGCGTGACCAGCGAATTCAGTCGTCGAAGCGCTCCGTGTACGCCTCGGTCGGCGGGTAGGGCGACGATCTGGTCATCCCCGCCGACCAGAAGCCCGAGGTGCCCGGAACGCGCGCGACGTCGTTGACGTACGGCGAAGGGGCGGGGCCCGCGGGGCCGCGCACGACGGTCCAGGTCCCCGCGTCGTGGCGCAGATACGTACTGCGGCTCTGGTCCTGGTAGTTCCAGGCCGAGATCCACGCCGGGCGGCCCTGGGCGTCGCCCGCGATCGAGGACAGCGAGCCGAGCGTGAAGCCCGCCTCCACCGGGTTCCAGGCGGAGCCGTCCCAGTGCCGCAGGATGGGGTTGCCGGGGCGGCCCGGCGGTCCGCCGACGCCGAACTCGTTGCCCACCGCCCAGACGTCGTCCGCGGCGACCGCGTGCACGTCGGCGATGGTCTGCCGGAGCCCGGCCAGCGGCGGCAGCACCGTCCACGAGCCGGTCCAGCGGGCCACGAAGCCCGCCCAGCCGCCGCCCGCCGCCCGGTCGCCGCACACCCAGACCTCGTCCGGCGCGCGCACCACCACCCGGTACAGGTTCACGCCCGCCGCGGGCAGCGGGTCGAGCCAGCGCCACCGCTGCCCGTCCCCGAGCAGCAGCCGGGCGGAGCCGCCCCGGGTGCCGCTGATCCACACCCGCCGGTCGGGGCCGACGGCCACCGCGCTCAGCCGCACGTCCGGCTCGCCCTTGCCGGGGAACGCGGCCTCCCGCCAGGTGGTCCGGTCCCAGCGGAGCAGCGGGCTCGCGCTGCCGGTGGGCGCGCCCACGCTCCAGGCCGCGTCGGCGCAGACCCCGGCGACGTCGCTGAGGCGCCCCGCGTAGGCCAGGTGGGACAGGTCGGTCCTGGCCCAGGCGCTGCCGTTCCAGACCATGGCGAGGGCCCGCGCGGGCGACGAGGTGCCCTGGCCCTCCTCGCCCACGGCCCAGGCGAGGCCGGGCCCGGCGGCGGCGATCCGGCGCAGCTGCGCGGCCGGGGTGCTGCCGGGCGCGGGCACCGCCTGCCAGCCCCCGGCGCGCGGCGCCGACGCGGCGGCGCGCGCCGCGGCCGGGCCGAGCGCGATCCCCGACAGCGCACCGAGCGTCCCTGACACGAATCGTCTTCGTCTCACGACTGGTCCCTCCCCACAAGCCGGGCGGACAGAAGGGACCACAGTGGGCCGTCACGAGCGGCGGGGTCTAGGTACGCGGGTGACAAACCGGGGCACCCGCGGACTGCCCTACGGCTCGCGGTCGTTGAGGACCCGCTGGAACAGCCGGTGGTCCTGCCAGGCCCCGTTGATGTGCAGATAGGCGGGCGCCAGGCCGTACTCCGTGAAGCCGCACTTGGCGAGCACCCGCTGGGAGGCCGCGTTGTGCAGCAGGGTGCCCGCCTCCAGGCGGTGCAGCCGCAGATCGGTGTCGGCGGCGGCGCACACCGCGGTCACGGCGGCGGTGGCCAGGCCGCGTCCAGCGTAGCCCACGTCGGTCCAGTAGCCGAGGTTGGCGCTGTGGAGCGGGCCGCGGACGATGTGGGACAGGGCGATGCCCCCGGCGACGACGGGGCCTTCGCCCGCGTCCGCCCCCGACTCGTCCCACAGCAGCCAGCGCGCCCGCAGCCCCTCCGCGCGCTCCTGTTCGTACGCGCGCAGGAGGGCGAGCTGCCCGGCCGTCGTGAAGAACTCGGGCGGGCGCTCAGGGTCCCACGGGCCCAGGTGCGCGCGGCTGCGGTCGTGGGCGCGGGCCAGGGCCTCGGCGTCCGCCGTGGTCGACGGGCGCAGGACGATGTCGTCGGTGAGCCGGACGGTGCGCAGTTCCACGGTGTGTTCCCCCTCGCCGGTCATCGCTCCCGTCACATCCCGCCCGCGACGCGCAGCACCGCGCCCGTCGTGTACGAGGCGTCGTCCGACAGGAGCCACGCCACGGCGCCCGTGATCTCCTCGGGGCGGCCCGAGCGGCCCATGGGGATGCGGTCGGCGAGCTTCGCCGGGCGCTGCGGGTCCTCGTGGAACTCGGTCCAGATGATGCCCGGGGCCACGCAGTTGACGCGGATGCCGAGGTCCGCGACCTCCTTGGCGAGGCCGACGGTCAGGGCGTCCGTGGCGGCCTTCGTGGCGGCGTAGTGGACGTACTGGCCGGGGCTGCCGAGGGTGGCGGCGGCCGAGGAGATGTTCACGATCGCGCCGCCGCCGGTGCGGGTCATGTCGCGCACGGCGCGGCGGGCGCAGAGCAGATAGCCGAGGACGTTCACGTCGAGGGCGCGGCGCATGCCGTCCGCGTCGGCCTCGGCGAGGGGGCCGTTGGGGCCGCTGACGCCCGCGTTGTTCACCAGGCCCGTGACCGGGCCGAGTTCGGCGGCGGCGGTGTCGAAGAGCCGGTCCACGTCGTGCTCGTCCGCCGTGTCGAGGGCGACGGTGACGCAGCGGCGGCCGACGGCGCGGACGGCCTCCGCGGCCTTCCGGGCGGCTTCGGCGTCCGAGCGGTAGCCGATGGCTATGTCGTGTCCGTCCTGGGCGAGCCGCAGGGCGACGGCGGCGCCGATGCCGCGGCTGCCGCCGGTGATGACCGTCACGTGCACGGGTGCCTCCGACCGTTCGGGATCTTGTCGCCGCAGTGTAGGCACAGCCGTGCGACCCCGGGGCCGGGAGCGGACGAGCGGGAGAAGGGGCCCGCTCGCCCGCCCGCTCAGCTCACGGGGCGAGGCACCCCGTGGCCGGCACCTCGGCCGGGACGCCCGGGCTCGCGAGGTCCACGAGGCCCGTCACCTCCTGGACGGCGCAGTCGACGGTGGCCACCGGGTCCGGGACGGCACTCGCGGGCGCGGCGAGGGCCCCGAGGACAGCGAGCGTTCCGACGGCGAGGGCAGCGATACGGCGCATGAACGGCCTTTCTGGGGACGGGACGGATGATCTCCGCAGGGCTGCCCGCCGGGTTGTCCCGGTATCCGCCCCGTCACCCGGAAGAGGCCGCTGAATCGATCCCGCAGGGTGCGCGGGGGCGCGCTACACCTTCTCGGGTGCCTCGGGCGCCGCCTGTTCGGCCGGGAGGCTGTCCATGAAGGAGCTCACCGAGAACACCGCGTTGCCGGGGCCCGCGGGGCCGTATCCGGGCGGCGAGGAGAGTCCGAACTCCGCCATCGTCGCGCGGTACTCCTGGAGCAGCCGCACGTGGTACTCCAGCGGCGCGCCCAGCGGGTTGGCCTTGCCGAGCGGCGTCGTGGGCTCCGGGCACCAGGTGGTGAATCGGGGCGTGATGCCGTGTGCCATGAAGTAGCGCAGGCCCTCGACGGTGGAGTCGATGGCCTCGTTCACCGTCTTGAAGCCGAACGGCTCGGCCATCTCGACACCCGCGACGAAGTTCGGGATGACGTTGCGCGCCCCGAAGACCTCGGCGGAGTCGAGGATGCGGCGGTGCCACTCGTCGCGGCCGACGTAGCGCTCCTTGCCGGGGCAGTACAGCTCGAAGAGGCGGCGGTCCCACACCTCGTAGTTGGGGTGGTAGATGCGCACGCCGTAGTCGTGGAAGCGCTGGACGTCCTCCTTGGGCAGCGCCTGGGCGACGACCTTGCCGATCCAGCGGCCGGGGAAGCGCTCCTCGATGGCCTTGGCGTACTGGCCGTAGAAGTCGGCCTCGTCCTTGCCGCCGATCTGCGAGGTGACGGCGCCGCCGGTGAGCGTGTACGCCGTGGAGGCCTTCGCGGTGTCGTACTTGTCGATGATCTCCAGCGCCTCCAGGACCTCCTCGACGGGCTTGACGCCCGTGTAGGGGCGGCCCGCCGCCTTGTGCTGGCGCCAGTTGTGGTTGATGTCGCAGTACTGGCACTCCTCCTTGGCGCCGAAGTACTGGCAGACCCGGAAGACCGTGAGGTAGATCAGGTAGCCCCACTGGATGGTGGGCGCGACCTCCATGACCGACTTGCCGTTCGCGAGCTTGTGCCGGTAGTACTCCGGCATCGGCGGCACCCCGACGTCGGAGATGCGCTGACCGTCCAGGTAGAGGCCGAGCACGCCGTCCTTGTCGGCGGCCACGCGGTACGGGGACGACGGGTTGACCCGCACCGACACCACGGTGCGGCGCAGCTCGTAGGGGCCGCCGGTGAGGACGATCTCCTCCGGCGGGCGGCGCAGCGCGGCGGCGCCCAGCTCGGGCAGGGTGCCGTGGTCGAAGGAGAAGATGAAGTACGACTTCGGCTTGACGTCTCCGGAGGCCTCGTTCGCGCTGTCGCTGAGCGCCGACTCGTCGAAGGCGACGCCACCGCGCAGCAGGTCCTCCTTGATCACGGCCTCGCGCGGCACCAGCGGATGCCGCTGCATGAGTCCTTCGATCAACTCCGTACGCCTGGGCATGGGGCGGGCACCTCGGATCCTGTCGGGGATTGACTTGTTTGTCGGGTTTGGCAAGTTTCGCTGGTTCTTGCGGTGTGTACGGGATCGCCGTGCACGGGGTCCACGCTAATACCGGCGCGCGCCGCACCGAATCCGGCTCCGGTCCCGGGCGCCCGGAGGCGTCCGTCCCGCGCGCGGGAGAGGGGTCGGCCCCCGGTGCGCCACCGCGCTCCGCAGCGGGCCCGTGCCGCGGGAACCCGGGCGGCGGGCCCGCGCGTTCTCCCGTCAGCGCCCGGCCGAGACGGGCACCACGACCCGACCCCCAGGCGGCGCCCATGATCGAGCTGGTCCCGGGAGGCAATACGCCCCTGCCCGACGGCACCCTGACGCTGCGCGTGCCCGGCCCCTTCGACCTGTCCGCCCTGATCACCGGCGACAGCGGCAAGGTGGCGGGCGACGCCGACTTCGTGTTCTACAACCAGCCCGCGGCCCCGGGCGCCCGCATCGCCGGGGACACGCTGACGGTCCAGGCGCACCGGCTGCGCCCCGGCGCGAGCCGCGTCACCCTGGTGGTCAGCCCGGCCGAGCCCGACACGCCCCTGGGGCGGCTGCCCGCGATCGCGCTCCAGGTCGGCGGCCCGCGCGGGGAGGCGGTCGCGCGCTTCGCACCGCCGCGCCCGCGGCAGGAGACCGTGCTGCTGCTCGCCGAGATCTACCGCCGCGGCACCGCCTGGAAGCTGCGCGCGATGGGCCAGGGGTATGCGGAGGGGCTCGCGGGGGTGGCACGGGACTTCGGTCTGGAGGTGACGCAGGAGCCCGCCGCGGCGGACGGGGCCGGCCCGGCGGGTGCAGCGCCGGGCGGGCGCGGCGCCGCGAGCGAGGCCGTCACCGTCGTCATGCCCCGGCCCCGCGCCACGGCGCCGCCCACCGCCCCGCCGCCTCCGGCACACGCACACGCACCCGCGCGCGGGCCGGGCGGAGCGGGCGGGCCGGGCGGATCGGCGCCGCCGGGCCCGCTCCAGGACTTCGTCGCCCGGGTGAACTCCGCGCGCGGGGCCGCCGGGGCCCCGCCGGTGCGGTGGGACGCCCGCCTCGCCGAGGCCGCCCGTGCGCACGCGGCGGGCATGGCGGCGCACGGGGCGCTCGGCTCCGAGAGCGCGGACGGCACCTCGCTGTACCAGCGCGCGGCGGCGGAGGGCTATGCGTATCTCACGATCGGCGAGCACCTCGTGTCCGGGCCGCCCACCCCGGCCGACCTCCTCGACTACTGCCTGGGCGACGGCCGCTCCCGGCACACGGTCCTGGACCGGGCCTACACCCACGTCGGCCTGGGGCAGGTGCCGGACCCGCGCTCCGGTGACGTGTTCTGGACGGCGCTGTGGGCCGAGCCGTTCACCCCGCAGGGCCTCGCCCGGTGCACGGCCGAGGTGCTCGCGCTCACCAACGGCCACCGCGCGGGCGCCGGGCTGCGGCCGCTCGCGCCGGACCCCTGCCTCACCTCGGCGGCGCAGGCCCACAGCGCGGACATGATCGCCCGCGCCTTCTACGCCCACACCGCGCCGGACGGCAGCGAGCCCTGGCACCGCGCCGCGGCGGCGGGCAGCCGCCACCGCGCGGTCGGGGAGAACATCGCCTGCGGCCAGCGTTCGCCCGCCGAGGTCGTCGAGGGCTGGATGAACAGCCCGGGACACCGGGCGAACATCCTCAAGCCCTCGTTCACCCACCTCGGCGTCGGCTTCGCGGGCGGGGGCTCGGCGGGCACGTACTGGACGCAGCTGTTCGGGGGCTGACCGTGCGGCGCCGCACTCCCCTGCGGGAGCCCCGCCGGGGCCTAGACCGGGACGGGCACCCCCTCGCGCGCCGAGGCGTACCCCGCCGCCACGATCCGCAGGGTGCGCAGGGCCGCCTCGCCGTCGGGGACGGTGACGCCGTCCCGGTCGGGGCCGAAGAGGAACGCGCGGAGCATGCGCGCGTCCAGGTCCGCGCCGTAGGGCAGTTCGACACCGCGGCCGAGGCGTTCGCTGAAGCCGTGCACCTTCTGGTCGAAGGCGTCCATCTCCAGGGTCGCGCGCTCGCCGACGACCGTGAGTTCCAGGCCGCCCCAGGAGGGGTGGGAGCGCGGGTGGGACCAGCTGCAGTCGATGGTGGCGACGGCGCCGTTGTCGTAGGTGACGGTGACCAGGCCGCTGGTCTCGACGGGGACCTCGTCCGCGTAGAGGAGGTTGTTGGTCTGCGCGTACACCTCCACGGCACGGGCGCCGAGCAGGTCGTCGAGCAGGTCGGCGATGTGGACGGTGTGGTCCATCAGGGCGCCGCCGCCCGCGAGTGCGGGGTCGGCGAACCAGCGGCGCGCACGGGTGGGCAGGTGCCCGTTGTTCGCGCCGGACACGGCGAGCACCCGGCCCGTGTCGCCCGCGCTCACGGCGCGTTTGACGGCCGCGTACGCCGGGCTGAAGCGCACCGGGTGCGCGACCGCGAGGCGCACCCCGGCGGCACGGCACGCGGCGACCATCGCCTCGCCGTCGGCCACGGTGGCCGCGAGCGGCTTCTCGCACAGCACGTCGACGCCGTGCGCGGCGGCCAGCTCCACGAGCGGGCGGTGGCGGGCGTTCTCCGAGCAGACCACCACGGCGTCGGGCCGCCGGGCGAAGGCCTCCTCGTAGGTGTCGGCGTACGGGACGTCGAGGGACGCGGCGCACGCGCGGCCGCGCGCCTCGCCGGGCGCGGCGGACGCGGCGTCCGGGTCGCTGCCGAGCACCTCCACGCCCGGCATGTCCCGCAGCAGCCGCAGATACGCGGCCGCGTGGACGTGGGCGAACGACAGGACGGCGACCTTCATCGGGTGCACTCCTCCAGTTCCACGGCCCGCCCGGTGCGGCTCGACTCGATGGCGGCCCGCGCGACGCGCACCGCCGCCACGCCGTCGTCGGCGCGCACCCGGGGCACGAGCCCCGGGTCGTCCCAGGACGCGGCGAACTCGCGCAGCTGGGTGAGGTAGGGGCTCTCGTTCATGGGCGTCGACGGGATGCCCTCGTTCGGGGCGCGCACGCCCTGCGCGGTGATGCGGAAGCCGGGCACGGCCGCCGAGTCGTGGTGCAGAAGGCCGTCGGACCCGGCGACCCGGAACGTCGTGCGGAACGGCTGGTCCGGCAGCCCCCACAACCCGTCCACCTGGCTGATCGCGCCGGAGGCGTGGGTGAGGACCGCGGTGGCGGTGACGACCTCGGCGGGGGTGCCGGTGGCCAGCTCGGTGCCGCGCGTGCGGGCGTGCACGCGGACCACGTCGCCCGCGATCCAGCGGGCGATGTCGATGTCGTGCACCATCAGGTCCATCAGGACCCCGCCGGACTGCGCGGGATCCCCGAACCAGGGCGCCCACTGCGGGCGCGCGGCGGCCCGGGTGAAGCGAAGGACGGCGACCCGGCCGAGGTCACCGCGGACGACGGCGTCACGCAGGGCGGCGTACGCCGGGAAGTACCGCACGACGTGCGCGGGGTGCAGCCGGACGCCCGTGGTGGCGGCGGCCGCCGCCATCCGCTCGGCGTCGGCGGCCGTGAGGGCGAGCGGCTTCTCGCACACGACGTGCCGTCCCGCGGCGATCGCGGCGAGCACGAGCTCTGTGTGGGTGGGCGTGGGGGTGCAGACGTCGACGGCGCGGGAGCGCTCCAGGAGCGCGTCGAGGGTGGGCACGGCGGTGACGGGGTGGCCGCGCCCGGCGTACTCGGCGGCGAGCTTCTCGCCCGAGC
Organism: Streptomyces sp. YIM 121038; assembly: GCF_006088715.1. Classification (NCBI taxonomy): domain Bacteria; kingdom Bacillati; phylum Actinomycetota; class Actinomycetes; order Kitasatosporales; family Streptomycetaceae; genus Streptomyces; species Streptomyces sp. YIM 121038. The sequence goes on along the minus strand of NZ_CP030771.1, from coordinate 7,912,954 downwards.
CGTCCTGGGTGTGGACGACGACGGTGGCGCCGAGGTCCAGCCAGCCGGGCAGATGGGCGCGGGCGATGCCGCCCGCGCCGAGCAGGCCGATGGAAAGCGGTGGCATAAGGGCGGTGGCCCCTCTCTGAGCGACTGCGGTGTGGTTCCCGTACGGCGACGGGGTGGGCGTCACGTCAACTCCGCGGCGCCGTCATCCCTTCACTCCGGACGCGGCGACGCTCTGGACGAAGTGCCGCTGGAGGAAGACGTAGACGAGCAGCATGGGCAGGCTGGCGATGAGCGAACCGGCCATCATCACCGGGTAGTTGGTCTCGTACTGGCCCTCCAGGGAGGTCAGTCCCGCGCTGATCGGCATGGCTTCGGGGTCGGTGTTGACGATCAGCGGCCACAGCAGGTCGTTCCAGGCCGCCATGGCGGTGATGACGGCGAGCGCGGCGAGGGCGGGCCGGATCAGCGGCAGCATGACGGACCAGAAGACGCGGAAGGAGCCCGCGCCGTCGATGCGGGCGGCCTCCTCCAGCTCCCTGGGCAGCGCGAGGAAGGCCTGGCGCAGCAGGAAGGTGCCGAACGCGCTGAACATGCCGGGCAGGAAGAGCGCGGGCGCCGAGTTCAGGAGCCCGAGGCTCTGGATGATGTCGTACTGCGGCAGGACGAGCAGGGAGCTGGGCACCATCAGGACGGACAGGAAGAGCCCGAACAGCGCGTCGCGGCCGCGGAAGCGCATCCGCGCGAACGCGTAGGCGGCCAGGGAGCAGAACACGAGCTGGCCCGCCGTGCGGCCCAGGGTGTTCAGGGCGCTGTTGGTGAGCATCTCGCGGAACGGCAGCGCCGTGAACACCTCGTCGAAGCTCGCCCACCTCCAGTCGTCGGGCAGGAACGTCGGCGGGACGCGGGAGACCTCGGCGAGCGACTTCAGGGCGGTCAGGAGCTGCCAGCAGAACGGGAAGACCATCACCAGGGCGCCGAGCCCGAGTGCGAGGTGGGTCGCGACCGACCCCGGCAGGAACCGGGGGCGACGGGCCCGCCCGGCATCTGACGCCAGCTCACCTTTCTTGACCGCAGGGTCTGTTGCAGGCGTGGCAGTCGTGTCACCCATAGTGCACCCACCTCCTCTGGAGCCGGAACTGGAGGTACGTGAGGGCCGCGATGAGCAGCATCAGGAGGAAGGCGAGGGCGGCCGCGGCGCCCTGGGCGTTCTCGGTGAACGCCCACTTGTAGAAGAGGCCCACGACGGACTGGGTGTCGCCCACCGCCGGGTTCTTCTCGCCCATCATGATGTAGATCAGGTCGAATACCTGGAGCGACTGGATCATGCAGATCACGGACGCGAAGAAGATCGTGGGACTGAGCAGCGGCAGCGTGATGGTGAAGAAGCGCCGCACCGCGCCCGCGCCGTCCAGCTCGGCGGCCTCGTAGTAGTCCCGGGGGATGCCCTTGATGCCCGCCATGAAGATGATCAAGTAGTAGCCGGTGGTCGACCAGACCATGACGGCGCCGATGGCGAAGACGGCCGTCGAGGGGTCGGAGACCCAGTAGTGGCGGTCCACGCCGAACCAGCCGAGGACCTCGTTGAGGAGCCCGAAGTCGCCGTTGTAGAGCCAGTTCCAGACCAGGCCTACGGCAACGGGCAGGGTCACGAACGGCACGAAGTACAGGGCGCGGTAGAGCGGGACGGCCCGCAGGCCGCGGCGGTTGAGCAGCGAGGCGACGACGAGGGCGAGGGGCAGCGCGGTCAGGCCGATGCCGCAGTAGACGAGGGTGTTGCCGAGCGCCTGCCAGACGGTGACGTCCTTGACGACGCGCGCGTAGTTGTCGCCGCCGATCCAGGTGTGCCCGCCGAAGGGGCCGAACTCGGTGAAGCTGAAGTAGAAGGTCTGGATCATCGGCCAGAAGTAGAAGAGGGCGAAGCCGAGGCCGAGGGGCGCGATGAACAGATACGCGGCGCGCTGGTTCCGGCTCGCGGGGCCGGTGCCCCCGGTGCGGGCGGCGCGCCGGTCGGCCGCCTTCGCGGCGGCGGTCGCGGGGAAGACACTCATCGGTCGCGCTCCTCCTTCAGGGCCCGGTCCATCTGCTCGCCCAGGGTGCGCGCGGCACCCTCGATCCCGCCCTTGCCGCTGAACGCGGCACCGAGGAGCGGATATTGGAGGTTCTCCCAGACGGCGGTGTTCTTCGAGCTGGGGTAGGGCACGGCGTACTTCTTCATGGCGATGAAGTTCCGCAGGTCGAACTCCGGCATCGAGCTGATCCAGGCGTCCTGGGTGCCGGTGTGACTGGAGATCGTCACCCCCGAACCCGCCTGGATCTCGGCGGCCTCGCGGCCCGCCATGAAGTGCACGAACTTCCAGGCGGCGGCCTTCTTGTCGCTCTTGGCGGAGACCACGTTCGCCAGGCCGTGGATGACGGTGGCCCGCTCGCGGCCCTTGGGCAGGACCGTGACGCCCGCGTGGTCCTTGAGGGCGGGCACGGCGTACATCTGCCCGGCCATCGCCGACAGGTCGTACACCATGGCGGTCTTCTCCGACCAGAAGCGGACCCGGCCGATGTTCTCCACCATCGCGCTCTGCGGCGGCGACCAGCCCCGGTCGATCATGTCGGTGAGGAAGCGGAGGCCCTCGACGGTCCGGTCGTCGCCGAAGCCGGAGTGCCCGTCGCGCAGGACGTAGCCGCCCGCTCCATAGACGCAGGGGTAGATGACGATCTGGCGCTGCATCTCGGCGGCGAAGCCGTGCACGCGCTCGTGCGGGTCGGTCAGCTCGGCGGCGGCGTCGCGCAGGTCGTCCCACGTCCAGGTGGAGTCGGGGTAGGGGACGCGCGCCTTGTCGAAGAGGGCCTTGTTGTACCAGAGCCCGATGGTGTCGAAGTCCTTCGGGATGCCGTACTGAGTTCCGTCGTAGGCGTAGAGCCTGACGAGCTGCGCGGGGTGGCGGTCCAGCGGGGTGGCGTCGCGTGCGATGCGCTCGGAGAGGGGCTCCAGGACGCCGTGCGCCGCGTACAGCTGGAAGTTGACGGCGTTCATCCAGAACACGTCGGGGGCGGTGCCGCCGCGCATCGAGGTCTTCAGGGTGGTCCAGTAGCTGGCCCACGGGGTGAGCTCGATGCGCACGGATATCCCGGGGTTGCGCCGCTGGAAGGCCGCGATGATCCGCTTCATGCCCGGCACCTGCGCCGGGTCCCACATGCCGTACGAGAGCGTGCCGCGGCCGCCGCCTTCGCTGCCGCCGCCGCCCTGGTCCGCGCAGGCGGCGAGCGCGGGCGCCGACGCCGCCGCAAGGCCAGAGCAGAGGAGGGTCCTCCTGCGCATACGTGCCTCCGCTTCGGGTGGGGTTGGGAGTGGGGGCCGCCGGGCGTCGCCTAGTCGGCCGTGTCCGCGAGCAGTTCCTCCTCCACGAGGTCGAGGGCCTTGCGCACCGCGCCGAGGGCCACGCCGCGCTCGCCGAGGGAGCTGACCGCGATCCTCGGCACGTGCAGCGTCAGCGGACGCAGACGCGTCTCCAGGAGCGGCACGAGGTGCGTGCCGAGCGGGGTCGCACCGCCGGTGAGCACGATCAGCTCGGGGTCGACGGCGAGCGCGAGGGCGGCGATGCCGGGCGTGAGCCGCTCGGCGAAGTCGCCGATGGCGGCGAGGGCGCGCGGCTCCGCGCGGTCCGCGGCGCGGGCGAGCGCGGCCACCTCGGACTCGCCGGGGCGCCGCGGCCCCGGCCAGGTCAGGGCCTCCTGCGCGGTGTCGAGGCCGAGCAGCGGCAGCAGGCCGAGCTCCCCCGCGCCGCCCCGGCCGCCGCGGTGCAGTTGCCCGCCGATGGTCAGGGCGCAGGAGACGCGGTGTCCGGTGAGGACGCACACGACGTCGCCCGCGAGCGTCGCGGCGCCCTGCCAGCGCTCGGCGAGGACGGCGAGGTTCACGTCGTTCTCCACGAGCGAGTGGCCCGGCTCGCCGTCGGAGAGCAGCCGCCGCAGGTCCACGCCGGACCATTCCGGCACGACGAACGAGGTGAGGTAGCCGCCCGCGTCGACGACGCCGGGCACGCCGACGCAGCGCGCGAGGAGGGTGTCGCGGCGCACGGCGTGCGCGTCCAGGAAGGCGTCCGTGGCGCGCTGGAGCAGTTCGAGCCGGGGGCCGCCGCCCAGCAGCGGGTCGATGTCGGCGCGTTCGGCGGCGAGGACGGTGCCGCCGAGGTCGGCGAGGAGCAGCACCATCTTGTGCAACCCTATGTCGGCGCCGAGGACGTACCCGGCCTCGCTCCGGAAGCGGAACCGCCGTGCGGGACGGCCCCGGGCGCGCTCCCCCGCCGCGGCCTCCGTGACCCAGGCCCGTGCGACGAGGTCCTCCAGGACGGCCTCGACGGTGGGCCGGGACAGGCCGGTGCCCGCGGCGAGTTCGGCGAGGGTCTGGGGGCTGCGGCGGTGCAGGGCGCGGAGGATGACGGTGGTGTTCAGACGGCGCAGCCCGGCCAGGTCGTGGCCGCGCGTCCGTTTCCGCATCACTTCTGCACCCCGGGAGTCGTGGTGGCGGAGCCCCGCTGGCGGGTGGAAGCCCCTCGCCGCCGGGATTTGGTAGGAGAGTTGCAGAAAGAGCGGGCGCCGGGAAGACCCCGTGCGCGGACTTTCGCGTACGGGGTCTTCGCGTGTGGACTCGTGGCGTACGGACTTCGCGTACGGACCCTTGCGTACGGGGCCCGCCCCGCCGGCGCCCCGAACGCCCCAGCATCCCAGAGGAGTTACCGGATGGCAGCAGCGCCCTTCGAAGCCGCCGACGCCAACGCCGACGCCAACGCCACCGATACCGACACCGGGAGGCCGCACCCCGCCCGCGTCTACGACTGGTTCTTGGGCGGCACCCACCACTACCCGGCGGACGCGGAGTTCGGTTCGCGCATCGTGGAGCTCGACGCGACCGCCCGGTACGGCGCGCGGCACAACCGCTGGTTCATGCAGCGCGCGACACGCCAGCTCGCGGGCCCGGCCGGAGTGCGCCAGTTCCTCGACATCGGCAGCGGCATCCCGACGGAGCCGAACCTCCACCGCGTCGCACAGGACCTCGCCCCCGAGGCGCGGGTGGTGTACGTGGACCACGACCCGCTGGTCCGCGTGCACGCGGCGGGGCTCCTCAACGGGACCGGGGCCGGGGCCACGGCGTTCGTCGAGGCGGACGCGCGCGACCCCGGCCTCGTCCTCGAACGCGCCGCGGAGGTCCTGGACCTCGGACGGCCCGTCGCGCTCTCCCTCGTCGCCGTGACGCACTTCCTCACCGACGACGACGGCGCCCACGCGATCGTCGCCCGCCTCCTCGACGCGCTCGCGCCCGGCAGTCATCTGGTGCTCTCCCAGCTGTCGGGCGACCAGGAGACCGCGTGGGTCGGCGAGGCCGTGGACCAGTACACGACGGGCGGGGTCACGCTCGTGCCGCGCACGCGCGCGGAGACGGAGCGCTTCTTCACCGGGTGCACGCTCCTCGCACCGGGCCTGGTGCAGCCCCCGGACTGGCGGCCCGAACTGGGCGTCGACGAGACACGGGACGGGACGCGGGTGCCGTTGTACGCGGGGGTGGGGCGGAAGGAGTGAGGTTCGGGTCACCTTGACGATAAGAAGGGGGCCCAATATCGTCGAGGTGACGAAAAACGGGGAGGTCCCATCATGGCCGACATCACCCGGCGCCTCGGCCTGCGCCATCTGCGTTCCGCGCCCACCGCTCACATCCGCCACCACCAGGGCGGCCGACTGCGCCACGACGGGCCTGGGCTCAGCTTCTGGTTCCGGCCGCTGAGTGCCGCCCTGTCCGAAGTGCCGGTGGACGACCGCGAGTTGGCGGTCCTCTTCCACGCCCGCACCGCCGACTTCCAGGACGTCACCGTGCAGGCCACCGTGACGTACCGGATCAGCGACCCGGCGCTCGCCGCCGCCCGCCTCGACTTCTCCGTGGACCCGGACACCGGCTCCTGGCGGTCCGCTCCCCTGGAGCAACTGTCCACGCTGCTCACCGAGTCGGCGCAGCAGCACGCCCTGGACCTGCTCGCCCGCACGCCGCTCGCGGCCGCGCTCGCCGACGGGGTCACGGCGGTCCGCGAGCGCGTCACCGAGGGCCTCGCGGCCGAGCCCCGGCTGCCCGCGACGGGCCTCGACGTCGTCGCCGTACGCGTCGTCGCGATCCGGCCCGAGCCCGAGGTGGAGCGGGCCCTGCGCACCCCGGCGCGCGAGCGCGTGCAGCAGGACGCGGACCGGGCCACGTACGAGCGCAGGGCGGTGGCCGTCGAGCGCGAGCGCGCCATCGCCGAGAACGAGCTGGCGAGCCGCATCGAACTCGCCCGCCAGGAGGAGCGCCTGGTCGAGCAGCGCGGCACCAACGCGCGCCGCGAGGCCGAGGAGAACGCCGCCGCCGACGCCGTGCGCGCCGAGGCGGAGGCCGCCCGCACTGTGCGCATCGCGCGGGCCGACGCGGAGGCGGCCCGCGCCGTCGGCGACGCCCGCGCGGCGGCGCAGACCGCCTGGCTCGCGGCGCACGCGAGCGCCGACGCGGCCACCCTGCACGCCCTGGCCGCCACCCGCCTCGCCGAGAACGTGCCGCGCATCGAGAGCCTCACCCTGTCGCCGGACGTCCTCACGGGGCTGCTCGCGAAGCTGGGCCGGGACTCCGGGAGCGGCACGGGCCAGGGCGCCCCGTCATGAGCCTCGCGCCGCGCGCCGTCCTCGTGCACCGGCGCACCGAGTACGAGGAGCTGATCGCCCGGCACGGCACGCACGGGCAGGCCGCGTTCTTCCTGTCCTCGCGCGGGCGCGCCGTCGAGGAGGTGGCGGAGCGGCACCGGCGCACCCGGCGCGCCCTCGCCGACGCGGCGGCCGCGGTGCCGCTGCGCTGGCGGCACACCCGGGTGGAGCGCGCGGACCTCGACCGGTTCCTGTTCGCGCCCGAGGACGTGGTGGTCGTGGTCGGGCAGGACGGGCTCGTCGCCAACGCGGCCAAGTACCTGACGGGCCAGCCCGTCATCGGCGTCGACGCCGAGCCGGGGCGCAACGCGGGCGTCCTGGTGCGGCACCGGGCCCGCGACACGGCGAAGCTGCTCCCGCACGCGGCGGCGGGCGCCCCCGGGGCCGCGGAGCTCACCATGGCCGAGGCGGTCACCGACGACGGCCGGCGCCTGCGCGCCCTCAACGAGATCTACGTCGGGTCCGCCGGGCACCAGACCGCCCGCTACCGCATCGGCTCCGCGGCGGGCCCGGCGGACCCGGAGCCCCAGGCCTCGTCCGGCGTGGTCATCGGCACCGGCACCGGGGCCACCGGCTGGCTGCGGTCGCTGTGGCCGCGCCCGGAGGGCGAGCCGCGGCCGCCGGGCCCGACGGACCCCCGCCTGCTGTGGTGCGTGCGCGAGGCCTGGCCGTCCCCCACGACCGGCACCACCCTGGTGCGCGGCGAACTGGCGGCCGGTCAGCGCCTGTGGCTCACCGCCGAGTCGGACCGCCTCGTCGTCTTCGGCGACGGCATGGAGAACGACGCCCTGGAGCTCGGCTGGGGGCAGAGCGTGCGGGTGGGGGTGGCCGAGGGGGCGCTGCGCCTGGTCCTCTGAGGGCGAGGCCGCCGGGAAGATCGCAGGTGGGGCCCGGTGCGGAGGGGTCGTACGGGTAGGGCAGGATGGGCGGCCGTGTCACCGCGCGGCGACGTGCGCGCCACCGGACACGGAGCGAACCGGCCGACCACGGGAGCCCATTGATGGACCGAGCCCTCACCCTGCACGACCTGATGTTCGCCGGGATCGCCGTGGTCTGCGGCATCGCGGCCGCGCTGCTCTCGCGGACGACGCTGCGCTGGCTCGGCGTGCGCGCCACCCGCACCCGGTGGAGCGGCGACGACGTGATGGTCGACGCGGCGCGCGCCATCGTGCCGTGCGCCGCGATCGTCGCGGGCCTGGCCGCCGCGGCCGCCGCGCTGCCGCTGACGCCGCGCACCGGACGCAACGTCACGCTCGTCCTGACGGCGCTGCTGATCCTCGCCGCCACGGTCACCGCGGCGCGGATCGTGGCGGGGCTCGTGAAGTCCCTGGCCCAGTCGCGCTCGGGCGTGGCGGGCTCGGCGACCATATTCGTCAACATCACGCGCGTCGTGGTGCTGGCGATCGGTTTCCTCGTCGTCCTGCAGACCCTCGGCGTGTCCATCGCGCCGCTGCTCACCGCCCTGGGCGTCGGTGGCCTCGCGGTGGCGCTCGCGCTCCAGGACACCCTCGCGAACCTCTTCGCGGGCGTGCACATCCTCGCCGCGAAGACCGTGCAGCCCGGTGACTACATCCGGCTGACCAGCGGTGAGGAGGGCTATGTCGTCGACATCAACTGGCGCAACACGGTGGTGCGCAACCTCTCCAACAACCTCGTGATCATCCCCAACGGCAAGCTCGCCGGCACCAACATGACCAACTACAGCCAGCCGGAGCAGGAGCTGTCGATCCTGGTGCAGGCGGGCGTCGGCTACGAGAGCGACCTGGACCAGGTGGAGCGCGTCACCATCGAGGTCGTCGACGAGGTGATGACCGAGATCACCGGCGCCCTGCCGCACCACGAGGCCGCGATCCGCTTCCACACCTTCGGCGACTCCCGGATCGGCTTCACGGTGATCCTGGGCGTGGGCGAGTTCAGCGACCAGTACCGGATCAAGCACGAGTTCATCAAGCGGCTGCACCGCCGCTACCGGGCCGAGGGCATCCCGGTCCCCGCGCCGACGCGGACCGTGACCGTCCGCCAGGGCGAGCTGCCGGTGACGATCCCCCATCAGCGGAGCTGATCGGATGTGTCGAAAGCCCTTGCATAAGCGTCTCTTTAGGGGTCGCAAAACGTTAGCAAGGAGGCATATTCGGCCGCATATGCCGAGTGAAGGTGTCCGGCCGGTCGAACGGGGCAGGGCTTTGCCGCCGTACCGGGCCGGACCGGCTCGCCATTGGCTCCCAAGTTCGGCTTTTTCCAGCCGAACACCAAAAGTGATTGAAAAGTCACACCTTGTGGTCATGGGGCCACGAGAAGACGATCGGCCCTGTCCGATTCCGCTCTTCGTTTCCCTCCTGGGAGGTCCCCGTGAACGACCGCCTTTCGCTCGCACCGGATGCGGCACGGCAGCTCGCGACCGCGACCAAGACGGCACCGCAGATGCTCGGCACCACCCCGCGCTATCTGCTGCGCGCGCTGCCGTGGGTGGACCTCAAGTCCGGTGTGTACCGCGTCAACCGGCGCCGCACCTTCGTGCTGGGCGACGACCGCATAGCCACCCACAGCGACGGCGGCTCCCCCCGCGTCGTCCCCGGCGACCTGCGCGAACTGCCGTATCTGCGCGAGGCCGACGAGTCCCTGCTGACCGAACTCGCCGACGCGTTCACCGAGGTGCGCTTCGAGCCCGGACAGGTCCTCGCGCAGGAGGGCGACCCCGCCGACCGCCTGTGGATCATCGTGCAGGGCCGCGCCGAGAAGCGCGTGACCGGGCGCTACGGCGAGGAGCAGCTCATCGACGTGATCGGTGACGGCCAGTTCTTCGACCTCGGCGCCTGGACCCGCGAGGAGGCCACGCCCTACCGCGTGCAGGCCCTCACCCCCGGTCTCGCCCTGTGCGCCGAGCGCCGCGCGCTCGCCGCCCTCGCCGACCGCGACGAGAACGTCTGCGGCTCCCTGGCCGCCTACGCCTCCGGCAACGGCCTGCGGCCCGGCTCCGAGGTGCCCGTCGACCTCACCTCGGGCCACGTCGGCGAGCCCGACCTGCCCGCCACGTACGTCGACTACGAGGACACCCCGCGCGAGTACCACATGACGCTCGCGCAGACGATCCTGCGCGTGCACACCCGCGTCCACGACGTGTACAGCGGCGACTTCGACCAGACCCGCCAGCAGGCGCTGCTCACCATCGAGGCGCTGCGCGAGCGGCAGGAGGCGGCGCTGCTCAACCACCCCGAGTTCGGCCTCTTCCACAACGTGGCCCCGGGCCAGCGCGTACAGACCCGCACCGGCTCGCCCACGCCCGACGACCTCGACGAGCTGCTCGCCCGGGTGTGGAAGCAGCCCGGCTACTTCCTCGCGCACCCCAAGGCCATCGCCGCGTTCGGGCGCGAGTGTACGCGGCGGGGCGTGCCCCCGGTCACCGACAACAGGTTCGGCAGCCCGCTGCTGACCTGGCGCGGAGTGCCGCTGATCCCCTCCGACAAGGTGCCCTTCAGCAACGGCGTACGGGCGAACGGCGCCGGCGGCTCGGCCGCGGCCGTCGGCACCACGGAGATCCTCCTGATGCGCCTGGGCGAGGCCGACCGCGGCGTCGTGGGCCTGCGCCCCGGCGAGGTCTCCGACGAGGTCGAGCCCGGTCTGTCCATGCGGAACATGGGCACCGACCAGAAGGGCATCACCTCGTACCTGATGACGGCGTACTTCAACACGGCGGTCCTGGTCGAGGACGCCATCGCCGTGCTCCAGAACGTCGAGGTGAACAACTACCATGACTACTCCTGACGTTCCCGACCTCAGGGCCCTGCTGCGGGCACCCGCACAGGTGCCCACCCAGGTGCCCTCGGCGGTGTCGGCGCCGGTGCCGGCCGACGTGCCCGCCGTCACGGCACCCACGGCGCCCGGAACGCCCGCCGCACCCGGTATGTCCGCCGCCCCGGCCCCGGTGCCCACGGCGTCCCCCGAGGACGCCCTCGCGGCCCTGCCCACCACCGCGCCCGGCGGCTTCACCCCCGAGCAGGCCCGCAAGGACGTCCCGATCCTGCACCGGACGGTGAACGGACACCCCCTGGTCTGGCTCGACAACGGGGCCACCACCCAGAAGCCCCGCCAGGTCATCGAGGCCCTCTCCGCGTACTACGGCGCGGCCAACTCCAACATCCACCGGGGCGCGCACACCATGGCGCGCGAGGCAACCGAGCTGTACGAGGCGGGCCGCACGGCGGTCGCGGAACTCCTCGGCGCGGCGTCGCCGGAGAACATCGCCTTCGTCCGGGGCACCACCGAGGGCATCAACCTGGTGGCACAGAGCTGGGGCCGCTCCGTGCTGCAACCGGGCGACGAGATCCTCGTACCGGTCCTGGAGCACCACTCCAACATCGTCCCGTGGCAGCTCCTGGCGAAGGAGACCCACGCGCGCGTGGTCCCGGTGCCGCTCACGCCCGAGGGAGAGATCGACCAGAAGGCGTACGCCGACCTGCTGTCCGCGCGCACCCAGCTCGTGGTGGTCAGCCAGGCCTCGAACGTCCTCGGCACCGTGCCGCCGGTCGCGGAGATGGCCGCGCTCGCCCACCGCTACGACGCGCGGGTCCTCGTGGACGGCGCGCAGGCGGTGGCCCACATGCCGGTGGACGTCCAGCAGTTGGGCGCGGACTTCTACGTGTTCTCCGGGCACAAGCTGTTCGCCCCGACGGGCATCGGAGCCCTGTACACGGCGCCCGGGATGACGGAGGCGATGCGCCCGTGGCAGGGCGGCGGCAACATGATCGAGTCGGTGAGCTTCGAGCGGACGACGTTCGCGCCGATGCCGCACCTCCTGGAGGCGGGCACCGGCCACATCTCCGGCGTGGTCGGGCTCCTGGCGGCGATCGACTGGCTGCGGTCCTTCGACCGGGAGGCCGTCGCCGCGTACGAGAACGCGCTCATGGCGTACGCGACGCAGACCATGGCGACGGTCCCCGGCCTTGAGGTGATCGGCTCCGCGGCCGAGCGGATCGCGGTGCTCACCTTCACGCTCGCGGGCCACGACCCGGCCTCGGTCGCGGACTGGCTCGACCGGGACGGGATCGCCGTGCGCGCGGGCCACCACTGCGCGCAGCCCGCGCTCGCGCACTACGGCCTGGAGTCCGCGGCCCGTGCCTCGTTCGCGCTCTACAACACCTCCGACGAGGTGGACCAGTTGGTGGCGTCCCTGCGCCGGATGCGGGCCGGGGCCTGAGCGGCGCGGGGACGCCCGGGGCCCGGGCCGCCGTCACCGCCCGGGGCGGCGGCCGCGGGTCCTGAAGTGGAACACGGCCAGACCGACGAGGGCGAAGAACGCCGCCCAGGCCAGGCCGAGCCCGAGGTAGCGCCACAGGACGGTGTCGCCGAGCGCGCCGCCCGCGGAGAACTGCATCGGCCCGAACGACGGGAAGTACTGCAGGACCGGCTTGTTGGCGGCCGGGTTGCCGAGCGGGTTCTGCAGGAACGTGTCGGTGAGCCCGCCCATGATGATGAGGAAGAAGCCCTCCAGGTCGTTTCTGACCAGGACGCCGAGGAGGAGGCCGAGCGAGCCGTAGGTGAGGGTCATGGCCAGGAACCCGGCGAGGATCGTGGCCCAGCCGGTGAACCCGGGACGCCAGTGGAGCAGCAGGGCGAGCGCGGTGTAGAGCGCGATGGTGCCCGCGACGATGCCGATGGCCAGCATCTTGGCGCCGATCAGGGTGGACTGGCGGTATCCGGCGAAGGCCAGGCGCCGGTCGAAGGCGAGGGCCTTGCGCACCGCGTCGAAGACGACGAAGCCGGAGATCATCGTGAGCGAGTTGAGGCCCGCGGTGATCAGCGTGATGTGCCGGCCGTCGACGTGCAGCACCTCGCCCGTCGCGTACAGCTTGAAGTCCAGGGCCTTGTCCCCGGCGATCGAGGTCATCAGCAGGTACCAGACGGGCACGAACAGCACGAGGAGCAGGGCCGCGAGGCGGTTGCGGCTCTGCTCGCGCACGGAGAACCGCAGGGCGGTCGGGAACTGCCCGTACCGCGGCCGGTCCGTGAAGACGTCAAGCTGCGGCATGGCGGCGCTCCCTGTCCCCCTCGGACGTGCGCGGCGCGAGACGGCCGTCGACGAGGTCGGCGAGGAGGTCGAACCGCTCCTGCTCGAAGACCAGATGGGTGATCACGACGACGGCCTTGTCGCGCTCGTGCAGCGTGTCGACCAGGTCCCAGAAGCGCAGATACGTCTCCCAGTCGAAGCCCTGGTACGGCTCGTCGAGGAGCAGGACGTCCGGGTCGTGGAGCAGGGCCAGGGTGAGGTTGAGCTTCTGCCGGGTGCCGCCGGACAGATCGCCCGCGGGGGTGGCGCGGTACTTCTCGAAGCCGAGGAGCTCCACCAGTTCGTCGGCGCGGCCCAGGCCGCTCAGCCGGTGGGCGGCGGCGAAGTACCGTAAGTGCTGGTCCACGGTGAGGTTGGCGTTGAGCACGGGGTCCTGCGGGCAGTAGCCGAGCTCGCCGCGGAGCCGGACCTCGCCCCGGTCGACGCGCAGGGTGCCCGCGACGGCCTTGAGGAAGGTGGACTTGCCCGCGCCGTTCTCGCCGACCACGGCGACCAGTTGGCCGGGTTCGACCGTGAGGTCGGCGCCGCGCAGGACCTGGTGCTTGCCGAACGCCTTGTGGACGTCCCGGGCGGTGAGTGCGGCCTGTGGCCTGCCGGTCATGCCTGGCCTCCTTCTGCTTCCGGTGCTGTGGGCTCCGCGTTCAGCCCGCCCGCGTAGATGCTCAGGAGCTCGGGCCCCCAGCGGGCCAGGCCCATCGCCGACAGCGGGTCGACGCCGAGGACCGCCGTGAGCTGCTCCCGCAGCAGGAACACCGAGAGGTCGTTGACCAGCAGCAGCGCGGCACGCACCTGCGGGTCCCTGCCGCGCGACGCGGCACCGGACTCGGCGAGGCCGTCCAGGGTCTCCCTGCTCATCGCGTAGAGCCGGTGGAACAGGCCGCGGCCCGCCTCCGTGTCCGACAGCAGGAGCCTGCGCAGATAGCCGGGCAGCGGCGAGCCGACGGGCAGATGGCGCAGGAAGACCTCGCCGAGCGGGCTCGCCGTGGCGGACGCCGGCTCCTCGAACAGCTCCGGCCCCTCGTCCCCCGTCAACTCGCCGAGCAGCTGCTCGAAGACGGTGAGGACGTACTGGTCGACCTCCTGGCGCAGGCCGTCCTTGGAGCGGAAGTGGTGGACGACGAGCCCCGGGGAGACCCCCGCCGCCGTGGCGATCTGGCGGACGGTGACGACGTCGGGGCCGTGGGCGGCGAAGAGCCGCAGGGCCTCGTCTCGGATGACCGCCCGGGTCGTGCGGTCATCGGGCATTGAACGCATGTACAGCAGACTAAACGCTCGTTCAATGGCTTGTCCAGAGAGCCGGAGCCTCCGCCTCCGGAGGCCATCCGTTGAGATGGCCCCGGCCCGTCTCAACGGATGACCGATCCGGCACTCCGAAATTCGACGCGGCATTCCGCCGGGAAACCCGTCAGGCGGCCGATGGCACCGCCTGCCCGACCCTGGGAAACTCGTACACGACCGAAAAGGAACGGGGCCGGTGGTGCCCCTGAGCCTTCTTCCGCCCTGCCGCCTTTCGCCGCCCGTCCGCACCTTCTGCTGTCTCCTGCACCTTTCGCTGTTCATCGGGGGAGGAACGACATGCACATCACTGTCCTGGGACCGGTTTCCGTGGCCACCGGGGGAAAACGCCACGGAATCCAGGCCGACAAGGTGCGGGCGATGCTCGCCGTCCTCGCCCTCGACGCGGGCCGGGCCGTCGCGCACGCGGACCTCGCGGACGAGCTGTGGGCGGGCCGGCCCCTCGGCAACACCCGCAACGCGCTCCAGGCGCACGCCACCCGGCTGCGCAAGGTGCTCGACGGCCACGAGGAGCGGCTCCGGGGCACGACCGTGCTGCGCGCGGTGCGCGGCGGCTATCTGCTCGACGTGCCGCCGGGCTGCGTCGACGGCAACACCTTCCTCGACCTGGCCTCACGCGGCGCCGCGGCGCTCGACGCGCGCCCGGAGCGGGCCATCGAGCTGCTCAAGGCCGGGCTCGACCTGTGGCAGGGGCCCGCGCTGCTCGACGCCGGCGACGGGCTGCGCTGCCGGGGCGCCGCCGCGCTCTTCGACGAGCGGCGGCTCACGGTCCGGGAGGACCTGATCCGCGCCCGTCTCGCCGTCGGCGACGCCTCGCGGGCGGTGGCCGAGCTGCGCCGCCTGGTCGCCGAGCACCCGCTGCGCGAACGCTTCTGCGAGCTCCTCATGCTCGCCCTCTACCGCACCGGGCGGCAGGCGGAGGCCCTGGAGCTGTTCCACGCCACCCGCCGACGGCTCGACGAGGAACTGGGCGTACAGCCCGGAATCGTGCTCCAGCGCCGTCACACGGAAATCCTGTCGCAGGACCCGGCCCTTTCCCTGACCACGGTCCCCGCCGCCTCATAAAGACACGCCGCACCTTTCTCCCACGCATTCCCGTCCATTCCCTTTCACCTTCGCCGCCTCACCCGCCACGGCGGCCACACCGTCGCGGCCTTCCCCGGTGAGGCACACGGTGCCCGCCCGAATGCGGCCGCGCATTCCTTCCCGCTCTTCGAGCGGGATCCCGACAACCGCAGGAGCAGCCGCGACATGACGTCCGATTGGCAAGCCCGCCGGGCCACTCCCGCGCGGCCCGGCGAGCCCCTCGCGATCGTGGGGCTCGCGGAACTCGACCCCGACGGGCTCGACGACGTCGTGGTCGACGTCGCCCGGTTCGGCATCCCCCCGATGCAGGCCAGGTCCATGAACCGGATGCAGCTGCTCATGCTGGAGGCCGCCCGGCTCTGTCTGGCGGACGCGGGCCACCCCGAACGGCCGCTGCCCGCCGAGCGCACCGACGTCGTCACCGGCCTCTGCTTCGCCCTCGACCGCCAGCACGCCAACGCCGTACGCATCGAACTCCCCCGCTACGCCCGCGAGGTGGAGCGCGCCGCCCGCGCGGCGGGGGCGACGCCGGACCGGGCCGCGCGGGCCGCCGCCGAGCTGCGCGAGCGGCTCGCTCCGCGCCTCGGCGGTTCGCCGCACGACCGCGTGGGCGAGATGGCGAGCACGATCCCGGCGCGGATCGCCGCCGCCTTCAAGCTGCGCGGCCGCACGCTCGCGGTGGAGTCCGCCGAGGCGACGTCGTTCGTGGCGCTCGCGCACGCGGTGGACCAGCTGCGCGCCGAGGCGTCGGACGCGGTGCTCGTCCTGGCCGGGCAGCGGCGCGAGAGCCCGTTCGTCGCCGAGGCGCTCGCGGCGAAGGGAAGGTTCGGCCCCGGCGGCGGGCGCGCGTCCGCGGGAGCAGGGGGAGCGGAACGCGCGCCGGGTTCGGGGGCGGCACCGCGCCCCGGCGAGACGTCGGACCACCCCGTGGTCGAGGGCGTCGGCGCCGTGCTCCTGAAGCGGCTCTCCACGGCCGTGCGCGACGGGGACCGCGTCTACGCCACCGTCCTGGACTGCACGCTGCGGCACGACCCGCGCCCCGGCACCTTCCGGCACTCGCACTCCGTCGCGCTGCGGCAGGAGGCGGCCGCCGACTCGCTGCGGGCCGCGGGCGCGGAGCCCGACACCGTCCAGTACGTCGTCTGCGCGGGCTCCTCGGTCCCCCGGGAGGCCGCCGCCGAACGCGAGGCCCTCGCCCGGCTGCACGCGGGACGCGCGCCGGGGGCGGTGGTGCTCGGCACGGGCGACGGCCGGGCGTTCGCCCACGCGGGGCTCGCGTCGGTGAGCCGGGTCGCCCGGGGGCTGCGCGAGGGGCGCTACCCGGGGCCGCCGGTGGGGGACGCCGAGCCGGTGGAGGTGCCCTTTCGGCGGGCGCGGGCGGGCGAGGCGTGGGTCGCGCGCCCCGGGGCGCCGCGCCGGGCCGTCGTGCACGGGTCCTCCCTGACGGGGACCTTCTGCCACCTCGTCCTCGAAGAGCACCGCGGCCCCGGCCCCGCCGGGCCCCGCGCCCGTTCCCGGAGCGGGCCGCGGGCGGTGCCGGTCGCGGTGGTCGGGCTCGGCGGCCGGTTCGCGGGGGCGCCCGACGCCGCCGGGTTCTGGCGGGTCGTCGGCTCGGGCCGGACCCGCATCGGGCCGGTGCCGGACCACGTACTCGACCGGGACCTCTACCACTGCCCCGGCTCACTCAGCCTGACCCACTCGTACACCGACCAGGGCGGCCACGTGCCGGTGCCCGCCGATCCGCCGGACGACCTGGCGGTGCTGCCGCTGCGGTACGCGGCGATGGACGGCGCGCAGCGGCTCGCCCTCGACGTCGCGGCGGAGCTGTTCGCCGGGCGGCGCGCCCCCACCGGGCGCGGCGTGGTCGCCGTCGGCACCACGCTGGGCCTGACGAAGGAGCGGCGCGCCCACACCGACCTGTTCCTGGCAGGGCTGGAGGACACCGTCGCGGCGCTGCCCGCGCTCGACGGACTCTCGGCGCTGCGCAAGAAGAAGCTCCTGGAGCGGCTGCGCGAGCGGACCGGGGACAGCGCGGCCGAGCCGTCGCCCGCCCTGCTCGACGGCTGTCTGGCCAGCGGCGTGGCCGCGCTGCTCGCCAACGAGTACGGCCTCGGCGCGGTGCCGCTCGCGGTGGAGGCGGCCTGCGCGTCCTCCCTGGCCGCCCTCGACGTCGCCGTGGGCGCGCTGCGCTCGGGCACCGCCGACTTCGCCGTCGCGGGCGGCGTCGAACTGGCCTGCACCACCCGGGACATGGTCCTGTGCTCCGCGCTCGGGCTGCTCTCGCACAGCAGGAACGCGCCGTTCGACGCGGCCGCCGACGGGTTCACACCGGGCGACGGCTGCGGGCTCTTCCTGCTGAAGCGGTACGAGGACGCGCGGCGCGACGGGGACACCGTGCACGGGGTGATCCGCGCCGTCGGCGCCTCGAACGACGCCAAGTCGCTGATCGCCCCGGACGTCGCGGGCCAGGTGCGGGCCATGCAGCGCGCCTTCGCCCAGGTCGACTTCGAGCCCTGCACCGTGGACTACCTGGAGGCGCACGGCACCGGCACCAAGGTGGGCGACCGGGTCGAGATCGCCGCAGCGGCCCGGCTCTACGCGGGCGGCCCGCGCGCGGGCGCGCTGCGCATCGGCTCGGCGAAGTCGTTCTTCGGGCACACCTTCGCGGCGGCGGGCAGCGCGGGCCTGCTGCGCACGCTGCTCGCGCTGCGGGCGGGCACGCTGCCGCCCAACACCCTGTTGCGCACGCTGAATCCGGCGCTCGGGCTCGCCGCCATCCCGGCCGAGATCGCCACCCGGGCCGAGCCGTGGCCGCGCCCGCCCGGCAGGCCGCGGCGCGCGGCCGTCAGCTCCTTCGGCACCGGCGGCATCAACTACCACGTCCTCGTCGAGGAGGACCAGACACGCCACGCGAGGCACGAGAAGGGGTCCGGACCGCGATGAACTTCGCCTTCGACGACGACACCGAGGACATGCGCGCGGCCGTCGAGCGGTTCGCGCGCCGCGACCTGGGCGAACCGCCGCCCGCGGCCGGGGCCCCGGACCCGGCGGAGTTCCGGCGGCGCTGGCAGCTCGCGGGCAAACAGGGCCTGGTCGGCAGCGTCGTGCCGGAGCGCTACGGCGGCAGCGGCCTCGACGCGGTGACGGCGGCCGCGGTGATGGAGGCGCTCGGCTACGGCTGCCCGGACACGGGCTTCGCCTTCTCCGTGGCGGCGCACCTGTTCGCGGCGGTGATGCCGGTCGTGGAGTTCGGCACCGAGGAGCAGAAGCGGGCCCTGCTGCCCGCGCTGTGCTCGGGCGAGCGGATCGCCGCGCACGGCATCACCGAGCCGGAGGCCGGATCGGACACCCTCGCGCTGCGCACCCGCGCGGTGCGCGACGGCGACGCGTACGTGCTCGACGGGGCGAAGGCGTTCACGACGAACGCGCCGGTCGCCGACGTCTTCGTGGTGCAGGCGGCGACGGCGCCGGGCGGCGGGTACTTCGGCCTCACCGCCTTCGTCGTGGAGGCGGACACTCCGGGTCTCACGGTGGGTCCGCCGTACGACAAGGTGGGCCTGCGCGGTTCGCCGACCGCCGATGTGCGCCTGGACGGCTGCGTGGTGCCCGCGAGCGCCGTGCTCGGCGCCGAGGGGGCGGGCGCGAGCGTGTTCGCGGGCTCCATGAAGTGGGAGCGCACCTGCCTGTTCGCGGCCTACCTCGGCGCGATGCGGCGGGTCCTGGAGTCCACCGTCGCGTACGCGGGTCAGCGCGAGCAGTTCGGGGTGCCGATCGGCGGCTTCCAGGCGGTGAGCCACCGCGTCGTCGACATGACGCTCGCGGTGGAGTCGGCGCGGCTCCTGCTGTACAAGGCGGCGTGGGGGCTGGCGCGGGGCAGCGAGGACGAGGTGGCGCCCGCGCTCGCGAAGCTCGCGGTGAGCGAGGCGGCCGTGCGCGTCGGCTTGGACGCCGTCCAACTGCGCGGCGCACTCGGGGTGTTGAGCGGAGAGGCGGAGACGCTGCTGCGGGACGCCCTGCCCTCGCGCATCTTCTCCGGCACCAATGAGATCCAGAAGAACAACATCGCGCGGGCGCTCGGCCTGGGCGGCAGCCGCCGCGCGGGCACCCGCCGCTGAGCCGGGACACCGTGGTCCCGGGACATCGCGAGACATCGAGACGGGACACCGTGGTCCCGAGACGTCGAGAGAGGACGCCCCACCATGGCGGTCATCGTTCACCGCATCCGGCTGCACGACGGCGTGGCGCCGGAGCGCTTCGAGTCCTGGGTGCGGGACGTGGACTACGCGACCTGTCCGGAACTGCCCGCTGTCCGCGCGTTCGGCGTGCAGCGCCGCGCCTCGGGCGAGGGCGGCGGCGCCGTCGAGTACTTCGAGATCATCGAGGTGACCAGCGCGGCGGAGTTCGAACGGGATGTGCGATCGGAACCATTCCGCCGGCTTGTCGCCGATTTCGAGAAGATGGCCGCCGTGGTCGACGAGTGGTCCGGGGAACGGGTGGGAGCAGGTTACCGGGCCGAATGATTTAGCGGACCCACGGCAGGGGATCCGGGAACCGGAAAAGCAGCCTCCGGTGAATACCGCTCGACTCCTGGATCCGCGGCGGCCGCATCCGGGACTCCCGGATGCGAACACCCGGCCCGTTCATCCTTCTTGGCCGCGGAATTCAGCGGTCCGCCCAATTGCCGCCATCAATCCGGTTTCATAAGCAATGGCAACGGCCTGGGCGCGTGT
This sequence comes from Streptomyces sp. YIM 121038, assembly GCF_006088715.1. Classification (NCBI taxonomy): domain Bacteria; kingdom Bacillati; phylum Actinomycetota; class Actinomycetes; order Kitasatosporales; family Streptomycetaceae; genus Streptomyces; species Streptomyces sp. YIM 121038. The sequence continues at coordinate 7,893,079 of NZ_CP030771.1, read as the reverse complement.
GCCGACACCCAGCTTTCGGAGCACGTGGTGGACATGGGATCTGACGGTCGCCATGGACACCGAGAGCTTCTCGGCGACCTCGGCGTTCGACTTGCCCTGGGCAAGGAGCACCATCACCTCGGACTCGCGGGGGGTGAGGTCCGCCGCCATGCGCGCCGAGCGGCGGGACATCCCCTGCTGCGGCAGGCGCTCCAGGGTGCGCCGGGCGGCGGCGGGCATCACCATCGTGGCGCCCGCGCTGACCGTGCGCAGCACGTGGATCAGGTCGTCCGCCGAGGAGTCCGGGGCGAGGACCGCGCGGACGCCGATGCACAGGGCCTCGACGGAGCGGTGCGCGGACTCGGCCTTGGTGATCAATATGATCTTGGTCAGGGCGGCCAGCTCCGCCAGCTCGCTCTTGTCCTCGAAGCCGAGCGCGGGAGCCACCACGATCATGACGTGGGGCGCCAGTTCGGCGACGGCCGCGGCGGATTCACGGCCGGTGGTGAAGCCCATGACCTCGATGTCGGGCTGCTGGTCGAGCAGCGCGCGCATCGCGGCGGACATGATCGACTCATCGCAGCACACCAGGACGCGGATCTTCATGCCTCGCCGCCTCACCGCATCTGGTCCGGGCGGAGGCCGCGGCGCCGGGCGGGCCGGGCCGCACCCCTCGTCACGGTGTCACGTGTCACGGCGTCACATGTCACGGCATCACGCCCGCGCGGGCCGGCCGCACCGGCCTCGTGCCCGCGTCCGGCAGGTGCCCCCTGCAGCAGTAGCCCATCTCGCCGCCCCCTTTTGAATGACACGACCATGTGCCTTCGGGTACCCCTCGTCGCTGCTGCGCGCTATCGGACCCGGCTGCTCTTCGATGGTGCGCTTCACCCCGGGCCGCCGCGTCTCCTCTCCGGAATCGGTGCAGGCACGTGGACGCGGAATATTCCGTCCGCACTGCAACAGTATGTGCGCGCAACTGGCGTCCGTGGGAGCTTTATTGGAAGAAGCATGAAAATGGCTCGAAACCTCGCGGGGGAAAACTCAGATCGTCCGCAGGGGCGCGTGTGCGGGGCGACGGTGCGAGCGCGGGAAGGCCGATACACCCGTGGTGGGGCGGCCCAGCCTGCTGAGGAATATCGCCTGTCCCGGAATGCGGAACTGATCCTCCAGGGCGCGCCGCAGGTCGTCGTGCTGAAGGACGGCGCTGATGGGGTGCAAGGCGAGTCCCGCCCCGGTGGCGGCCAGCCAGTAATCGGCCACTCGTGCGCCGCCCTTGACACCGTCCGCGAGCGTCGGCGGCCGCGTACCGGTGAGGCTCAGGACGGTGAGGGCGGGCGTGGGGCGCACGATGCGCGCGAGCTGCCGGGCGAGCAGACCGGGGTAGCCGACGTGCCGCAGCAGCCGCATCGTCGTGGGCGCGAGCGCGAGCCGCCGCGCCCGCTCGTGCGGCCAAGGCAGCGGCCCGAACAGCTCCTTGAGCGTGAAGCCGTCCCCGTGCGCCGCCGCGTCGGCGGCGCTGAACCGCAGGTAGGAGTGTGTCTCCTGCCAGGCGGGGCCGTGGCTGAAGTCCCGTCCGGCGTGCCGGGCCACGAAGGCGGCGAGCGCGGCGCGGTCGGCGTCCGACGTCAGATGGCGCACGGCGACGTCCGCGTCCCGCGCGACGGCGGTGCCCGTCGGCGCCGCCAGGCGGTCCAGGACCTCGGGCGCGACGGGCTCACGGCGGTAGGGCGCGCGGTGGGTGCGCCGTGCCGCGGCGGCGGCTTGCAGGGCACGCGGGTCCTCGGCCGCTCCCCCGGCCTCGTGGCGCAGCCGTGCCACGCACAGCGGCGCCCAGGTCCGCGGCCAGGCGGCGGGGCCCGGCCGCGCCCACGGCCAGTCGGCGGCCAGGGGCCCCGCAAGGGCGCCGGGCGCGTACCGCAGGGCGTCCACGGTCCACCCCCGCGCGCCGAGGGCCCGGAGCAGGAGCTGCGCGTACGCGCCGCAGCTGACCAGCATCTCCACGTGCAGGGCGGGCAGCGCGCGCAGCCGGCGCTCGCGGTCGAGGGCGAGGACGAGGTACTGGTCGGCGGCCTCCGCCGTCCCGCCCGCGGCCCGTGCGGCGGCGGCCCGGGCGCCGTCCCCTCTGGCCCAGGCCACGCCCCAGGGCTGGCAGTTGTGGGAGGAGGGGCTGAGCGCGGCGACGCGCACGGCCTCGTCGAGGGCGGCCTCGAAGCCCGGCTGTGCGGGCACGGCGTGGGCGGCCGTACGGGGCGCTCGGGTCCGGTCAGCGGTCATGGGTGTGGCACTCCTCGGGTCTCCCCCGGTCCCCTCGGCGGCGAGGGTCAGCGGTCCACGGGCGGCGGCAGCAGGAACGGGTACGTCCGGCGCCGGACCTTGCGGTGCCAGAACCGGTCGGCGGCGCGGAGCCGCTGGATCAGTTCCCACATGCGGGCGTCGTCGCGGTAGTAGGCGGCGACCTCGGCGGCGGTGAGTGGCGTGGCCAGACGGGCGTTGGCCTGCTCCAGGAAGGCGGGGACGAGCGCGCCCAGGCGTTCCTTGTGGAGGTTGCCGAGGAAGTCCAGGAGCACCCCGCGGGTCTCGTAGAACTTGTCGAAGATCGACTTGGCCATGGCCAGGCGGACGGCGTCGCGCAGGATCCACGGCAGCGAGGTGAAGAACAGGCGTACGTCGAGCTCCTCGCGCCCCCGCGCGTCGCGCATGAGCGGCGTGGTGACGTCCAGGTAGGTCAGTTCGCCGTCGGTGTCGATCCAGTTGGAGGCCTGCGCGTCCAGGCCCGTGGTGGGGCCGACGGCGGCGTCGACGCGGTCGAGGAAGCGGGCGAAGAAGCCCTTCGCCCAGGCCTCGTCCTCGGTGTGCAGCAGGCGGGAGCACAGCCGCTCGGGCGGCAGTTCGCGCTGGACGCAGTACGCGACGACCCGCCCCCCGGGGCCGGGGGTGTGCCACACCTCGGTGGGCGCGACGGTGAGCCCGCGGTCGGCGAGGCGGCGCAGATACGCGTCGAGGCCCTCCCGGTAGCGGTCGAAGCGGGCCCGGTCGGGGAAGGCGGGCAGGCGTTTGCAGGCGAAGGAGCCCGCGTCGGTGCGCAGTCGCAGGACGAGGGTGATCTCGCCGTGGCCGAGCACGTCGAGCGCGCTGTCGTCGGCGGTGCGCAGCGCGTGCCGCACCCGCCGCTCCAGGTCGTCGAGCCCGGCGTGCGGCAGCGGGAAGGCCGGGGGGTGCCGAAGGGTCATGGGGTGCCCTCACTCGGGTGTCCTGCGGGTGTGGACGCGCGCGTGGACCAGGAGGAGCCGTCCGCCCGCGGCCACGAAGGCCGCGTCGAAGAGGAGGATCTCCGGGACGCTGGTGACCAGGACCGCCACGAAGCAGGCGATGAGGGCCAGTTGGGCCCCCAGGGCCGCGACGACGAGGCGCCGGTCCCGGTCGGCCACGAGGACGGCGCCGCTGGCGGCCATCGCCACGCCGACGAGGGCGGCGACGGCGGTCGGGTGCGCGGCGAGGCGGTCGCTGAGCGGCCCGAGGACGGCGAGTCCTTCGTTGGCGTCGGCGGCGGCGTCGAGGCGGCCTTCGACCGACTCGACCCCCGGGACGAACTTGGCGAGTCCCGCGAGGACGTAGAGGACGCCGAGGACGCGCTGGAGCAGCAGGTTCCGGCCGGACACGAGAGTGAGTCTCCTCCGGCCGCGGCCGGGCGGCCCGCCCCTTTCCGGCCTTCGCGGGCGGCCGGGCTCACGCCGCCGTCACCACCAGGACCGCGTTCTGGCCGCCGAAGCCGAAGGAGTTGCTGACGGCGACCCGGACGGGGCGCTCGCGCGGGGCGCCGGTGACGACGTCCAGGTCGATGTCGGGGTCCTGGTGGCGGAGGTTGGCGGTCGGCGGGACCGTGCCGTGCTGCACGGCGAGGACGGTGAGCGCGGCCTCGATCGCCCCGGCCGCGCCGAGGGTGTGACCGAGGACGCCCTTGGTGGAGGTGACGGCGGGGCCCGTGCCGAGGAACTTGCGCAGCACGGCGGCCTCCGCGGCGTCGTTCAGGGGCGTGGACGTGCCGTGCGCGTTGACGTGGTCGACCTCGTCGGGCATCACGCCCGCGCGGGCGAGGGCCGTGCGCAGGGCGAGCAGGACACCGGTGCCCCGCGGGTCGGGGGCCGTCAGGTGGTACGCGTCGGCCGACGCGCCGTACCCGGCGAGGCGGGCCCGCACGGCCGCGCCGCGCGCGCGGGCGTCGGCGGCGCGCTCCAGGACGAGCATGCCGCTGCCCTCGCCGATGACGAAGCCGTCCCGGTCCCGGTCGAACGGACGGGATGCGGCCGCGGGTTCGTCGACGCGCCGGGACAGGGCGCCCATCTGCGCGAAGCCCGTCACCATCAGCGGGGACACCCCGGCCTCGCCGCCCCCGGCGACCACCACGTCGCAGCTGCCGTCGCGCAGCAGCTGGAGCGCGGTGCCGATGGCGGTGGCGCCGGACGCGCAGGCCGTCGCGGTGACGAAGTTGGGCCCGGTGGCCCGCAGGTCCATCGCCAGGTGCCCGGCCACCATGTTCGGTACGAGCATGGGGACGAGCAGCGCCGACACGGCCTTGGGTCCGTCGTCGAGGAGGCGCCGGTGCTGTGCCTCCCAGGTGGCGACGCCGCCGAGGCCGCAGCCGACGACGACCCCCACGCGGGCACCGTCCCAGGTCGCCGGGGAGAGCCCGCTGTCCGCGACGGCCTCGCGCGCCGCCGCGACGGACAGCTGGCTGAACCGGTCCTGCGTCAGGGCGCTGCGCCTGCCCACGTGGCGCCGGGGCGAGAAGCCGGGCACGGTGCAGGAGATGTCGACGGGCAGGCCCGCGAGCGCCGGGTCGCGGGCCGCCGCGGACTCGCCCGCGCAGACCCCCGCCCAGGTGGCGGCGGCCCCGATCCCGGCGGCGGTGACGAGCCCCACCCCGGTCACCACCACGGCGTCGCCCTCGGGGGACGCGGCGCCGGTGGCGAGACGCGGGATGGGGTGCTCGACGGGGTCGCCGGGCAGCGGGCGCGCGGGCCCGGCCGGTGCGGGGCCGCCGTCACCGGGCACGGCCGCCGTCACCGCGGCACCCCGGCGGCCTCGTACCCGGCGGCCCCGTCGAGTCCGGGGGCCCCGTCGTGTCCGTCCTGTCCGTCGGGCCGGATGGCCGGTCCTGCGTACGTGGTGCCCATCGGATGCGCCCCACCTCTCGGTCGCTTGCGGTCGAGTCTGCGGGCCGTGGCTGACCGGGGACCGCGTACGGCGCTGACGGACGGCTGACCGCGCGGGCACCCGGCCGCGGTGGCGCGCCCCGGGCGGGGGCGATCAGCGAGCGGTCAGCGGGCCGTCAGCACGGGCGGCCCCGTCCCGTCAGCCCGCCCCGCGAGACTCGACGTCAGCTTCAGCGCCTGCCGTCGGCGTACCGGACGAGGCGTCCCGCCGCCGGGCTACCCGACGAGGCGTCCCGCCGCCGGCGTACCGGACGAGCCGTCCCCGCCGTCGGCGTACCAGACGAGACCGAGGAGCACGCGTGACCGCACCGCCACCGAGCCACCCGCCGCCGCACCGGGCCGCGGTCCTCGCCGGAGTGGGCGGCTGTCTGCCGCCGACCGCCGTCACGAACGACGAGCTGGCCGAGCGCCTCGACAGCTCGGACGCGTGGATCCGCTCGCGCACGGGCATCCGGCAGCGCTACTTCGCCCCGGCCGGCACCGCCACCTCCGACCTCGCGGTCGGCGCGGGCGCCGAGGCCCTCAAGTCCTCGGGCCATCCCGACGCCGACGCCGTGCTGCTCGCCACCACCACCCCGGACCGGCCGTGTCCGGCGACGGCGCCGGTCGTGGCGGCGCGGCTCGGTCTGACCGGGGCCGCCGCCTTCGACGTGTCGGCGGTCTGCACGGGGTTCGTCTACGCCCTGGCGAGCGCGGCGGGCCTGATCGCGGCGGGCGCGGCCGACCGGGTCCTGGTGATCGGCGCGGAGACGTTCTCCACGCTGCTCGACCCGGACGACCGCTCCACGGCCGTCATCTTCGGCGACGGCGCGGGCGCGGTGCTCCTGCGCGCGGGCGAGGCCGCGGAGCCGGGCGCGCTCGGCCCGTTCGACCTGGGCAGCGACGGCGGCCGCGAGGACCTGATCACGGTGCCCGCGGGCGGCTCGCGCCAGCGCCTGTCCGGGGTGGTGCCCGCGGCGCGCGAGCAGTACTTCGCGATGGACGGCAAGGAGGTGTTCCGGCACGCGGTGCGGCGGATGTCCGCGTCGGCGCGCGCCGTCCTCGACCGGGCCGGACTGCTCCCCGGCGACGTGGACCATCTGGTCGGCCACCAGGCCAACCTGCGCATCACCAACCACGTGGCCGACGAGGTCGGCATTCCCCGGCAGCGCTGCTTCAGCAACATCGCCGAGGTCGGCAACACGGCCGCCGCCTCCATCCCGCTGGCCCTGGACCAGGCGCACGCGGACGGCGTCCTGACGGCGGGCGGGCGGGTCCTGCTGACCGCCTTCGGCGGCGGGCTCACCTGGGGCTCGACGGTACTGACCTGGCCGCGGCTCGACCGCGCCTGACGGCCCGGGGCCCGCGCACGCACGGCCCGGGCACGTGAACACAGAGGGAGAACCGCATGAGCGCGACGTACGACAGGCTGGTCGACCTCCTGGTCGACCGTTTCGAGGTGGACCGCGCGGAGATCGGTCCCGACACCAAGTTCGAGGACCTCGACATGGACTCGCTGTTCCTGGTCGAGCTGCTCCTGGTGATCCAGTCCGAGTTCAAGGCCGACATCGCGGAGGACGCGGCGTCGCCGGGCGACACGATCGCCGCGGTCGCCGCTCTGATCGCGCGCGCGAGCGCCCCCGCGGCGTCGGCGACCACCGCAGAGCGAGCCTAGGACGGCCATGAGCACCCAGCAGTCGATCATCAACTACATCGCCGACGTCTGGCTCGACGGCGACGCCGAGGGGCTCGACGCGCAGGTCCCCATCGCCGAGCTGAACATCATCGACTCGGCCGGGATCTTCGACCTCGTGCACTACCTCCAGACCGACTTCCGCATCACCGTGCCGCTGCGGGAGATCTCCCCGGCGAACTTCCGCACCGTCGACGCGATCGCCGCGCTCGTCGACCGGCTGCGGGAGACGGCCAGGCCCGAGGGGGAGGCCGTGCGATGAGCAGCGTGCACCGGCAGATCGTGGACATCGTGGCCTCGCGGACGCTGTACGACGCGTCGTACCTGCTGCCCGAGAGCCACTTCGAGGCCGAACTCGGCATCGACTCCGTCATCTTCGAGTCGATCCTCGCCGCGGTACGGGAGCGCTTCGCCCTCGCCGTGGAGCTGCCCACCGGGCTCGCGACCCTCCGGGAGCTCGTGGCGGCCGTCGAGGAGGCGCTCGCGGGCGCGGCGCCGCCCGCCGCACCACCCCCGGCCGACGCCACCGGCGACCCGCTCACCGAGGCCGTCGTGGGCGCCGCCATGCGCCACACCCAGTACAGCCGTGAACAGCTGCCCCTGGACGCCGACTTCGAGGGCGAGCTGGGCATCGACTCGGTGGTGCTCGTGTCCGTCGTCGCGGACAGCGCCCGCGACCTGGGCCTGCCCGACCATCTGGCGGGCACGGTCACGGCGCCCTCGCTGCGCGCCCTGATCGCCGAGCTGCGGCCCTTCGTCGACGGCACGGCGGCGGACGACGAACAAGTCGGGGACTGTAACGAACGTTCTACCCAGTGGGACGAACGCTCCATGAAGGACTTCGTGGAGGAGCGCGACCCCGACCTGTTCGCCAAGGCCCGCAGCTTCCGCTCCTATCTGCACGGCCGCGAGGCCGAGCACCTCTACTGGTACGGGATGCCGCTGCACTCGCGCTGCGGCAACCGGGCGCTCATCCTGGACGAACTCACCGGGCACAAGCGCGAGTTCCTGATGTTCGCCTCCAACAACTACCTGGGGCTCGCCAACCACCCGCAGGTCATCGAGGCGGTGTGCGACGCCACCCGCACCTTCGGCGCGACCCACACCGGATCGCGCTTCGTCGGCGGCACGAACATGCTCCACAAGGAGCTGGAGCGACGCCTCGCCGCGTTCAAGGGCCGCCCGGCGTGCATCGTCTATCCCGGCGGGTACGCCGCGAACCTCGGCGCCATCTCGGCGCTGGTGAAGAGCTACGACACGCTGGTCGTCGACAAGCTCAACCACATGAGCATCGTCGACGGCGCCCGGCTCTCCGGCGGCGTCCGCAAGATCTACCAGCACAACGACATGGCGGACCTGGAGCGCATCCTCAAGCGGCGCGACGACCGCTCGGGCGGCGCGCTCATCGTCGCCGACGGCGTGTTCAGCATGCACGGCGACGTCTGTGACCTGCCGCAGATCGTGCGGCTGGGCCAGGAGTACGGCGCCCGCGTCATGGTCGACGACGCGCACGCGACGGGCGTGCTCGGCGCGCGCGGCACCGGCACCACCGAGCACTTCGGCCTCAAGGGCGAGGTCGACCTGGAGCTCGGCACGATGAGCAAGGCCCTCGCGGGCATGGGCGGCTTCGTCGTCGGCGAGCACGAGGTCATCGAGTACCTGCGGTACTACTCCCATTCGTACGTGTTCGCCGCCAACATCCCCGCGGGCGTCGCCGCCGGGCTCATCGCCGCGCTCGACGTCATCGAGGCCGAACCGGGGCGCGTGGATCTGCTGTGGTCCAACATCCGCTTCCTGCACCGGCGGCTCGTCGAGGCGGGCTTCGACCTGGAGAACACCGAGAGCGCGATCCTGCCGCTGGTCATCGGCGACGAGCGCAAGGCCATGGAGATGGGCCGCGCGGTGCGGGCGCGCGGCCTGTTCTGCCAGACGGTGGTCTTCCCCGGGGTGCCGCTCGGCGACGCGCGGCTGCGGATCAGCGTCACCTGCGAGCACACGCGCGAGGACCTCGTGGCCGCGGCGGACATCTTCGTCGAGGCCGCCCGCGAGGTCGGCGTGCTGCCGTCGGCGGGGTGAGCGCGATGCCGACCGGGACCCGGGCCGCGCACACCGCCGAGCCCCCGCCGACGGGCGACGGCGCGCTCGGTGACGTCGCCCTGATCCGCAAGCCGTGGCCGCTGGACGCCGAGCGGGCCGCGCGGCCCGCCTTCGTGGGCGCCCGGCCGCGTACCTACGGCGCGTTCGCGGCGCACGTCGCGGCCGTCGCCTCGGGCCTGCTCGGCCTCGGCGCGGCGGTCGGCGACCGGGTGGCGATCTGGCTGGACAAACAGCCGCGCTACGCGGAGGCCATCCTCGGCGCGCTGCACGCGGGCTGCGCGTACGTGCCGCTCGACGGCGGGCAGCCGGTGGCCCGCGTGGCGACGATCCTCGCGGACGCCGAGCCGGTGGCCCTCTTCACGGACCGCCGCCGCCTGGCCGCCCTGAGCGGCGGTCAACTGCCGCCCTCCGTACGGGTGATCGTGCTCGCCGACGAGGAAGAGGAGGGCGCGCAGGAGGGTACCCCCGCGGGGGCCTCCGCCCCGGGCCGTGCGCACACCTGGGCCGCCTTCACCGCGTCCGCCGCCGGGCGCGTCGTGCTGCTGCCGCCGCTGGAGCGCGACGACCTCGCCGCGCTCCTCTACACCTCCGGCTCGACCGGCACGCCCAAGGGGGTGCGGATCAGCTACCGGAACCTGGCGGCCTTCATCCGCTGGGCCCGCGAGGAGCTGGCCGTCGGCCCCGGGGACGTCTTCGCGGGCCACGCCTCGTTCAACTTCGACCTGTCCACGTTCGACCTGTTCACGGCCCTGTCCGTGGGCGCGGCCGTGTGGATCGTGCCGGACGGGCAGACCCGTGACGTGGGCGCGCTCGCGGCGGGCATCCGCGAGCACGGCGTCACCGTGTGGTACTCGGTGCCGTCGGTCCTGCACCTGCTCACGGTGTCGGGCGCGCTCACCCCCGAGACCGTACGGGGCCTGCGGTACGTCCTGTTCGCGGGCGAGGTGTTCCCCATCGCCCAACTGCGGGCGCTGGCCGCGCTGTTGCCCGACGACGTGGTGCTCTACAACCTGTACGGGCCGACGGAGACGAACGTCTGCACCCGCCACCGCGTGCGCCCGAGCGATCTGTCCCGGCAGGAACCCGTGCCCATCGGCACCCCGCTGCCCGGCGCCGTGGTGTCCGTCGTCGACGCCGACGGGCGGGCCGTGACCGGCCCGGACGCGTTCGGCGAACTGATCGTCGAGGGCGACTGCGTCACGCCCGGCTACTGGCGCCGCGAGTCCGAGCCCGCCGCCGCCGAGCACCGCGTGGGCCGCCACGCCACCGGCGACCTGGTCGGCTACGACGGCGCGAGCCTCGTCTACCGCGGCCGCAAGGACCGCATGGTCAAGCTCGCCGGCTACCGCGTGGAGCTGGGCGAGATCGAGGCCGCGGTGCTGCGCCACCCCGGCGTCGCCCAGGCCGCCGTCGTCGCCGAGACCCGCGGCGGCGAGACCGGTGTCGCCCTGTACTTCACGCTCACCGGCCGCACCCCGCGCCCCGGCCTCATCGAGCTGAAGCGGCACTGCGCCGAGCACCTGCCCCGCTACATGCTGCCGCGCACCGCCACCTGCCTCGACGAGCTGCCGCGCAACGCCAACGGCAAGACCGACTACCACCGCCTGGGCGGCGCCACGCCCGCGCCCGCCCGCGCCCGGCGGGCCGAGCCCGGCACCTGACCGGCGACCGACGGAGACGTACATGACCCAAGGCCCGACCGAGACCCCCCGGCACGGCGGCGCGGCACGGGCGCCCCGGCACCTGGTGGCGCTGGTGCGCGACCACGCCGCCCGCCGGCCGGAGGCGCTCGCCTACCGCTTCGCCGAGGGCGCCGACGCCACCGCGACGGCGTGGACGTACCGCGAACTCGACCTGCGCGCCCGCCGCGTCGCCGCCCTGCTCCAGGCCGAGGGCCTCACCGGCGCGCCGGTGCTGCTGCTCCACCCGCCCGGCCTCGGCTATCTCGCGGGGTTCCTCGGCTGTCTGTACGCGGGGGCCTACGCCGTGCCCGCCTATCCCCCGGACACGCGACGCTTCGGCCAGACCACGGCGCGGCTCGCGGCCATCGCGCGGGACGCGCGGGCGACGCACGCGCTGACCACGGGCGACCTCGCGCGCCTCGCGGACGAGCGCAGGGCCGAGCTGGCCGCGCTCGGGCTCGGCGGGCTGCGCTGGCTGGCCACGGGCGGGCCCGGCACGGCGGACGGCACGGGCGGCGCGCCCGGCGCGGACGACTGGCGCGAGCCGGAACTCGGCGGCGACTCGCTGGCGTTCCTCCAGTACACCTCCGGTTCGACGTCCGCGCCCAAGGGCGTGATGGTCAGCCACGGCAATCTGCTGCACAACCTCGACGCCATCCACCGCAGGCTGGAGCACGACGAGCGCTCGGCGATGGTGTCCTGGCTGCCGCCGTACCACGACATGGGTCTGATCGGCGGCATCCTGTCGCCGCTGTACGGCGGCTTCCCCGCGCATCTGATGGCGCCGATGTCCTTCGTGCGCAAGCCGCTGCTGTGGCTGCGGACGCTCTCCGACACCCGGGCGTCCACCAGCGTCGCGCCCAACTTCGGCTTCGAGGCGTGCGTCCGTCGCGTCACCGACGAGGAGCGCGCCGGGCTCGACCTGAGCCACTGGCGCCTGGCCCTGAACGGCGCGGAGCCGGTGCGCGCCGACACCCTCGACCGCTTCGCCGAGCGGTTCGCGCCCTGCGGGTTCCGGCGCGCCGCGCTGCTGCCCTGCTACGGGCTCGCCGAGGCCACCTTGATGGTGACCGGCGTACGCGCCCACGAGCCGCCCGCCGTCGGCTCGTTCGACGCGGCGGCGCTCGGCGCGGGCACCGCCGCCCCCGCGGACGGCGGCCGCGTCACCCGGGTCGTCGGGTGCGGCCCCGCCGTCGACGGACTGGACGTGGCGGTCGTGGACGCCGCGACGCGGCGCAGGATCACGGCCGAAGGCACCGTCGGCGAGATCTGGATCGCGGGCGGCAGCGTGGCCCGGGGCTACTGGCGGCGCCCGGAGGCGACCGAGGAGACGTTCCGGGCGCGCCTCGCGGACGAGGGCGACACGCCGTATCTGCGCACCGGCGACCTCGGCTTCACGCGCGCCGGGCAGCTGCACGTGGTCGGCCGCACCAAGGACGTGGTCATCGTGCAGGGCCGCAACCACTACCCGCACGACGTCGAACTCACCGTGGAGCGGGCCGACCCGGCGATCCGCGCGGGCTGCGGCGCCGCGTTCGCCGTGGAGGTCGACGGCGCCGAGCAGCTCGTGGTCGCGTACGAGATCGACGGCAGGCGCGCCGCGGACGCGCCGGGGCTGCTGGCCCGGCTGCGCACCGCGATCGCCGAGGAGCACGAGGTCGCGCCGCACGCGGTGCTGCTGCTCAAGCGGTCGACCGTGCCCAAGACCACCAGCGGGAAGATCCAGCGGCAGGCGTGCCGGCGGGACTTCCTCTCCCTCGGTCTGAAGGTCGTGGCGGCGAGCGTGGCGCGCGAGACACGCCCGGAGGGGCACGGGGAACCGCACGAGCGGCCGCCACTGGCCCGCGGGCGGCAGACGGTCCAGCACGTCCTGGAGATCCTGCGCGACCACGGCGCCGACACGTCCGGCGCCACGGAGCACGAGTTCGCCGCGGCGGGCCTCGACTACCCCCGGCTCCTGGACGTCGTACGGGACGTGGAGGCGCGGTACGACACCGTGCTGCCCGTCGGGGAGCTGCTCGCCCGGCCCCGGGCCGGCACGCTCGTCGAGCTGCTCGCGGACGCGGCGCGCCCGGACGGGGCCTGGGCGTCCGACGCGGTCGAGGCGTGGCTGACCGCGCGGGTCGCCGAGCGTCTCGGTCTCGCGGCGGGCGCGGTGGACCCCACGAGGCCCCTCGCCTCGCTCGGCCTCGACTCCCGGCAGGCCGTGGCCGTCCTCGCCGAGCTGGGCGCGCGCACCGGACGGGAGATCCCCGCGTCCGTGGTCTTCGACCATCCGACGATCCGCGCGATCGCGGCCCACCTCGCGGCCACCCGGGCGACGGCCGCGGTCGACGGCGGCCCGCCCGAGGGCCGGGACGCGCACGAGCCCGTGGCCGTCGTCGGCATCGGCTGCCGCTTCCCCGGCGCCCCCGACCCGGACAGCTTCGGGCGGCTCCTGCGCGACGGCCGGGACGCCGTCACCGAGGTGCCGCGGGACCGCTGGGACGCCGAGCGGGTCGCCGCGCCGGGGTTCGGCGGGTTCCTGGACGGCGTGGCGGAGTTCGACGCCCGCTTCTTCGGCGTGTCGGCGCGCGAGGCGGTCCGCATGGACCCCCAGCAGCGGCTCCTGCTCGAAGTGGCCTGGCAGACCCTGGAGGACGCGGGCCTGGACCCGACGTCCCTGGCGGGCAGCGCCACCGGCGTGTTCGCGGGCCTCAGCAGCCACGACTACAGCGAGCTCCAGATGGGCCGCCTGGACACCGTCGACGTGCACGGCGCCACCGGCAACGCGCACGCCGTCGCCGCCAACCGCCTGTCGTACGTCCTCGATCTGCGCGGCCCGAGCCTCGCCCTGGACACCGCGTGCTCGTCGTCCCTGACGGCGGTGCACCTGGCGTGCGACAGCCTGCGCAGGGGCGAGTGCTCCCTGGCGCTCGCGGGCGGTGTGAACCTGATGCTCACGCCCGGCCTCTCGGTGGCGTTCGCGGACGGCGGCATGCTCGCCGCCGACGGCCGCTGCCGCACCTTCGACGACGCGGCGGACGGCTACGTGCGCGGCGAGGGCGCGGGCCTGGTGCTGCTCAAGCCGCTGTCCGCCGCCCTCGCGGACGGCGACCGGGTGTACGCGGTGATCAGGGGCTCGGCGACCGGGCACGGCGGCCGCAGCAACGGCCTGACCGCGCCCAAGGGCTCTGCGCAGCGCGCGGTGATCGAACAGGCCCTGGCCCGCGCCGGGCTGAGCGGCAAGGAGGTCGACTACGTCGAGGCGCACGGCACCGGCACCCCGCTCGGCGATCCCGTGGAGTGGGAGGGCCTCGCGGGCGCGTACGGCATGGGCCGCCCGGACGGCGCGCGCTGCCTGGTCGGCTCGGTGAAGACCAACATCGGGCACCTGGAGGCGGCCGCGGGCATAGCGGGCCTGATCAAGGCGGTGCTCGTGGTGCGCGACCGCGAGGTGCCGCCGACGCTGCACCTGCGCACGCCGAACCGGCACCTTGACCGGGCGGGCGCGGGGCTGCACGTGCCGACGCGCCGGACGCCCCTCGCGGCCCGGGGTCCGGTGCGGGCCGCGGTCAGCTCCTTCGGGTTCGGCGGCGCGAACGCGCACGTGGTCCTGGAGTCACCGCCCGAGCCCGCCCCGGCCGTGCGGACGCCGCCCGCGCGGCCGGTGCACGCCCTGTGTCTGTCCGGCCACACGCCGACCGCCCTGACGACGCTGGCCCGGGCGTGGCGCACCCATCTCGCCGCCCACCCCGACACGCCGGTGGGCGACCTGTGCCGGGCGGCGTACACCGGCCGCGCACGGCTCGCGCACCGCGCGGTCGTCCTCGGCGGCTCCGCCGCGGCCCTCGACTCCGGCCTCGACGCCCTGGCGCGGGGCGAGGCGGCGCGGGGCGTGGTGCGCGGGACGGCCCCGCACGGCCCGGCGCCGAAGGTCGCGTTCCTGTTCACCGGCCAGGGCACGCAGTACCCGGGCATGGGCAAGGGCCTCTACGACACGCACGCCGCCTTCGCCCGCGCCATCGACCGCGCGGACCGCGTGCTGCGGCCCGAACTGGGCGTTCCGCTAACGGAGTTGCTGTTCGACACGGCTCCGGGCACCGCCCCGGCGGCCCCGTCGGGCACGGCCTCGGAGACCGCCTCGGGCGCGGCCCCGGGCGCCACCTCCGGCGCCGCCGCGGACCCGGCCGAGCGGCTGCGGTCCACGCGGCACTGTCAGCCCGCCCTGGTGGCCCTGGAGGTGGCGCTCGCCGAGCTGTGGATGTCGGTCGGCGTGCGGCCCGCCGCCGTCCTCGGGCACAGCGTCGGCGCGTACGCCGCCGCGTGCGTGTCCGGCGCGCTCTCCTTCGAGGACGCCCTCATGCTGGCCGCGGTGCGCGGACGCCTGATGGCCGAGCAGCCCGGGGACGGCGCGATGATCGCCTGCGTCGGCGACGCGGACACGGTCCGGACGGTGGCCGACGGCCTGGACTCCGTGGCGGTGGCCGCCGTCAACTCCCCCACCCACCTGGTCCTTTCCGGCGAGCGTGAGCAGATCGAGCGGGCGGGCGCGGCCCTGCGGGAGAAGTCGGTCACGGTCAAGCCGCTCGCCGTGTCGCACGCCTTCCACTCGCCGCTGATGGCGGGCGCCGCCGAGCCGCTGCGGGCGGCCGCGCGGGCGGTGCGGTTCGCCGAGCCCGCCATCCCCTGGGTGTCGGACGCCACCGGCGGGCCCGTGGGGCGGATCGACGCCGACGCCCTGGTGGCACACCTCCTGGGCACCGTGCGGTTCGCCGACGGCTGCGCGACGCTGCGCGGCCTCGGCTGCACCGCCTTCGTGGAGGTCGGCCCGCATCCGACGCTGCTCGGGCCGGCCCGGGCCACGGCGCCCGCGGCCCCCGCCGACGCCGAGCGGCCCCCGCTGTGGCTGCCGTCGCTGCGCCGCCCGGCCTCCGCGACGGCGACGGGCTCGGGCTCGGGTTCAGGACCGGGCTCGGGTTCAGGACCAGCCTCCGGCGACTGGGAGACCCTGCTCCAGTCCCTCGGCCGACTGCACTGCGCGGGCGGCACGGTGGACTGGGCCGCGCTCGACGAGGGCTACCGCGGGCCCCGGGTGCCGGTGCCGCACGCGGTCCTGGAGCGGGAGGCGTACTGGTTCACGCCACCGGTGGCCGCGCCCGGGGCACCCTCGGAACCCGCAAACCCCGAAGCCCCCGCAGCCCCTGAGGCACCCGAAGCCCTCGACGCCCCCGAAACGTCCGAAGCCTCCGAAGCCTCCGGGACCGCGACGCCCGAGCCGGTGCCGACGCCCCGGCCGCGGACCGCAGCCGTGACCGGTGCGGAGACGGCCCCCGTCCCCCGGCGCACACCGTCCCTCCCGCACGCCCCCTCCTCCGCCCGGCACGAAGTCGTCGCCCACGTGGCCCGCGTCTGCGGCTACGACGCCCGCCGGATCCCCGGCGACGCGCGGCTCGGCACGGACCTCGGCTTCGACTCGCTGATGCGCCAGGAGCTGGAGCGCGCGCTCGCGCGGCGGTTCCCCGACCGGCTCAACGGCAACCGCGAGCGGCTCCCCGAGGACCCGACCGTCGGCCAGCTGGTGGACCTGCTCGACGGGGCCGCGCCGACGCCCGCCGCGCCGGGGCCCGCCGCACAGCCGCTCGCCCCCGCCGCCCAGGCCGCTCCCGACCCGGCCGTACCCGAAGAAGGCGTACCCGAAGAGGAAGGCGTACCCGAGGAAGCCGTGCCCGACGAAGCCCCCGCCCCCGTCCGCCAGGAGCGCGTCTTCGAGGAGTGGCCCGAGTACGCCGAACTCCAGGGCAGACTGCGGCAGGCCACGGCCGACGGGGCGAACCCGTACGGCCGGACGCACGAGGGGTACAACGGCGCCCGTGCGCGCGTGAACGGCGAGTCCGTCCTGAACTTCTCCGCCTTCAACTACCTGGCCCTGTCCCACCACCCACGCGTCCGCGCCGCGGCGAAGGCCGCCGTCGACCACTACGGCACGTCGTGCTCGGCGACGCCGCTGCTGTTCGGCGAGACGCCGCTGCACCACGCGCTCGACGCCGAGATCGCCTCGTTCCTCGGCACCGAGGCGGCCGTCGTCTTCGCGGGCGGGCACGCCACGAACGTGGCGACGATCGGGCACCTCCTCGGCCCCGAGGACCTGATCCTGCACGACGAGTGGATCCACGACAGCGCGGTGCGCGGCAGCGTCCTGTCCGGCGCGCGGCGCAGGCCCTTCCCGCACAACGACTGGCGCGCCCTGGACCGCGCGCTCACCGCGGCGCGCGGCCGGGCCCGGCGCGCCCTGGTCCTGATCGAGGGCGCCTACAGCCAGGACGGCGACCTGCCGGACCTGCCGAAGTTCATCGGCGTCAAGCGGCGGCACGGCGCGCTCCTGATGGTCGACGAGGCCCACTCGATCGGCGTGCTCGGCCGCACAGGGCGGGGCATCGGCGAGTACTTCGGCGTGGACCGCGCCGACGTCGACCTGTGGATGGGCACGCTCAGCAAGGCGATCGGCAGCCTCGGCGGCTATGTGGCGGCGCGGCACCCGCTGGTGGAGTACCTGAAGTTCACGGCCCCGCTGCACATCTTCAGCACCGGCATCTCGCCCGCCAGCACGGCCGCCGCCCTGGAGGCGATCCGCGTCATCCGGGCCGAGCCGGAGCGCGTGGCCCGCCTGCGGGGGCTCGCCGAGCACTTCCGGGACTCGGCGCGCGCCCGCGGCCTCGACATCGGCGTGTCGCGCGCCTCGGCGGTGGTGCCGGTCGTCATCGGCGGCTGGGAGGAGACCATGGCGCTCTCCAACGCGCTGCTCCGCCTGGGCGTGAACGTCATGCCGATCGGCCATCCGGCCGTCCCGCGCGACGCCTGCCGTCTGCGCTTCTTCATCAACGCCGACCACACCCAGGACGAACTCGACCGCGCCCTCGACCTGTTGGGACGAGCCATGGCAGAGCAGCAGCACACTCCGGAGACCTCCCGCACCGGTGCGGGAGCGGCATCGGGGACGTCGTCGGAACCGGCCTCTCCGTCGGCGTCCCCCGCTGTCGGGAGCCCGGCCGCGCCGGGCCGGGGCGCGCCCCCCGACGTGCTCGTCGCCGGAGCGAGCGGATTCATCGGCGGGCACCTCACGCGCCGCCTCGTCGAGCGCGGCCACCGGGTCCGGGCCCTGGTCCGCGAGGGCAGCGACCGCTCCGGGTTCGCCGACGCGGACGCCGGGTCGGTCGAGGTGGTCACCGGCGACCTCACCGACCCGGACAGCCTGCGCCGCGCGACCGCCGGGGTCCGGCACGTCTACAACTGCACCGGCCTGTCGGCGGACTGGGGGCCGTGGGCGCACTTCCAGCGGGTCAACGTCGACGGCAGCCGCACCCTCGTCGAGGCCGCCGCGCACGCGGGCACCGTCGAGCGGTTCCTGCACGTCAGCACCACCGACGTGTACGGCTACCCGGTCCGGCCCGGCGACGAGAGCACGCCGCCGCGCGACATCGGCCTGCCGTACAACCGCAGCAAGCTGCTCGGCGAGCAGGCCGTGCGCGAGGCCGCGGCGCGCGCCCTGCTGCCGCTGACCGTGGTGCGGCCGGTGAGCGTGTACGGGCCGCGCAGCAAGGACTTCGTCGTGGAGATCGCGACGCTGCTCCTGAGCCGCCAGATGGTCTACATCCGCGGCGGCGACGTCCCGGCGGGCCTGCTGTACGTGGGCAACGCCGCGGACGCGATGATCGCCGCCTGCGCCGCGGAGGCCGCCGCGGGACGGACGTACAACCTGCGCGACCCCGACCGCACCACGTGGCGCGCCTACATCGAGGCGCTCGCGCGCGGCCTCGGCGTCAAGCCGCCCGCGCTGAGCCTGCCCGCACCGGTGGCGCGGGGCGTCGCGACCCTGTCGGAGGGGGTGTACGGGGCGCTGCGGCTGAAGTCACGGCCGGTGCTCACCCGGCACGCGGTGCACCTCTTCGACCGCGACCAGTCGTACGCCATCGACCGCGCCCGCGACGACTTCGGCTTCAAGAGCGAGGTGGGCTTCGAGGAGGGCGTGCGGCTCACGCTCGCCTGGCTCGACTCGCCCGAGGGCCGCGCCCACGTCACCCGTTGACCACGGACCCGTTGACCACCGCTCCGCGAGAGGAGCCCGTTCCCGTGCATCTGACCGAGCGGCGCGCGGCCCGCGACTGGTTCCCGGGGCCCGGCCCCGCCCCGGCGGCCGGGGCGCCGCGGCTGATCTGCTTCCCGTACGCGGGCGGCACGGCCTCCGCGTACCGCGACTGGCCCGCGCTGCTGGGGGCGCCCGTGGTGGCGGTGCAGCCGCCCGGGCGCGGTCTGCGGCTGCGCGAGCCGCCGTACACGGACCTGGACGCGCTGGTGTCCGACGTGACGGACGCGCTGCTCGCGGCCGGACTCGTGCGTGACTACGTGCTGTTCGGGCACAGCATGGGGGCCCTCGTCGCGTACGAGGTGGCGTGCGCCCTGCGCGAGCGCGGTGCGCCCGGACCGCGCCACCTGTTCGTGTCCGGCAGCCGCGCCCCGCACCTGTACGCCGACCGCGCCGACCATGCCCTCGGCGACGAGGACCTGCGCCGGCTCGTCCACGACCTGGGCGCGCTCGCGCCCGGGGACCGGATCGCGGGCGCCTACCTGGAGCGCAGGCTCCCGGTCCTGCGCGCCGACCTCACGGCCTGCGAGCGCTACCGGTGGCGGCCGCGCCGCCCCCTCGGCTGCCCGATGACCGCGTACTCCGCCGTCGGCGACGCGCTCGCGCCCGCGCCGCACGTCGAGGCGTGGCGCCCGTACACCCGTGCCTCGCTGCTGCGCCGGCACGTGGCGGGCGGCCACTTCTACCTCAACGGTCCCGGCCGCCGCCCCCTGCTGCGCGACCTGCGCGCCGAACTCACCCGCACCACCGAGGAGTTGGAACCCCCATGGACCTACTGAGCCTGGCCAAGGCCGTCAAAGACCGGGCGCAGGAGCCCCTCACGGACGTGCTCGCGGCGGCGCGGATCGTCACGGACCCGCGGGTGCCGCTGCTGCTCGTGCTCAACCGCACGCTGTTCACGCCGCTGTACCGGGCGTCGTTCCTCGCGGCGGCCGCGGGCTCGGGCGTGCTCCAGTGCCTCGCGGTGCGCCCCTGCGACCTGGAGAGCATCGCCGAACGCGTCGGCTGCGGCACGGAGCCCGCGGACCGCCAGCGGCTGCGCGCGTGGCTGGAGATCGGCGTGCGCCTCGGCGAGCTGCGCACGAAGGAGGGCTGCTACCTGCTGCGCAGCCGCACCGCCAAGGCCCTCGCCCAGGTCGCCAACGACCCCGTGGCGGCAGCCCTTGAGGAGCTCCTGCGCTTCCACGTGCCCGCCCTGCGCGACGCCCCGCGCATGCTCGCGGACGGCAGCCGCTTCACCCTGTCCGACCAGGACGGCCTGGTCATCGCCCGCTCCTCGCTCGTGGTGCGCGGCTTCGTCGAGGAGGCCGTCACCCGCACGCTGCCGCGTACGACTCCGGTGCGTCTGCTCGAAGTGGGCTGCGGCAGCGGCGCGTACGTCCGCCACGCGGCCGGGCTCAACCCGCGCCTGACCGCGCTCGCGGTCGACCTCCAGGGCGAGGTCGCCGAGCGGGCCGCAAAGAACATGGCGCAGTGGGGCCTCGCCGACCGCGTCGAGACCCGCCAGGGCGATGTGCGCACCCTGGACCTCCAGCCGCAGTTCGACGTGGTGACCCTGCACAACAACATCTACTACTTCCCGCCCGAGGAGCGCGCCGAGGTGCTCGCCCGGGTCCGCTCCTTCCTGGCCCCGGGCGGCACGCTGCTGCTCACCTCGTCCTGCCGGGGCAGCCGCACGCTCGGCATCGAGGTGCTCAACCTGTGGTTCGAGTACGCCTCGTTCGGCGGGCCGCTGCCGCGCGAGGACGAGCTGCTCGGCCAGCTGCGCGCCGCCGGGTTCGACGACGTGCGGGCCACGGGCGTGCTGCCCGGCCAGCCGTTCCGCGTGTTCACCGGCGTCAACGCGCACCCGGGCCCGGTCGGCGCCCGCCCGGCGTCCCCCGCCCCGCTCCCGCCGACCGCCGAGGAGGCCACGTCATGACCACGAAGGCCACGCACGACGCGCGCGAGACGACCGAGGCGCCGGCGGCACCGCTCCAGGGCGCGGCCACCGGCCTCGTCGCCGTCATCGGCGGCCCGCACGGAGCGGCTCCTCAGGAGCTCGGCGGCAAGGGCGCCCGGCTCGACGAGCTGACCCGGGCGGGCCTGCCGGTGCCGCCCGCGTTCTGCCTCACCACCGGCCTGTTCGACCTGTTCCTGCGCGAGAGCGGGCTCGGCGCCGAGCTGCGGGCCGCCGGGGCCAGGGACGCGTCCCCCGCCTCCATCAGGGAGTTGGTGCTCGCCCGCGAGATCCCGGAGTCCCTCGCGCGCACCGTCGTGGCCGCGTACGACGCGCTCGGCCGCCCACGCGTCGCGGTGCGCTCCTCGGCGGTGCGCGAGGACTCCGCCACGCGGTCCTTCGCGGGCCAGCACGACACGGTCCTCGACGTGGCGGGCGACGCGGCGCTGCTCGACGCCGTCAAGGTCTGCTGGGCCTCGCTGTGGTCGGACCGCGCGGCGGCCTACCGCTCGGGTCCGGGGCCTGTCGGCTCGATCGCCGTGGTCGTGCAGGAGATGGTGAACGCGGACGTCAGCGGCGTGCTGTTCACCGTCGACCCGATCGGCGGCAGGCCCCACCGCCTGGTGGTGGAGGCCTGTTGCGGGCTCGGCGAGGGCCTGGTGTCGGGGCGGGTCTCCAGCGACTTCTTCGTGGTGGACGACCGCAGCCTCGACGTCGTCGAGGAACGGGTGCGCTACAAGGTCACCAAGTGCGCCCCCCTCGCTCCGGGCCGCATCGGCATGACGAAGGTCGACGCCGCCGAGCGGGACGCGCCCTGTCTGACCCACGAGCAGCTGACCGCCCTGGCCCGGCTCGCCCTGGAGGTGCGCGAGCACTACGGCAGCGAGCAGGACATCGAGTGGGCGCTGCGCGAGGGCACCCTGCATCTGCTCCAGGCCCGGCCGATCACCACCCGCGCGCGGCCCGAGGCGGCCGGGGGCGCCCGCAGCCCGTATCCGCCGCGGCACTGGCGGGAGCAGCCGGTGGAGGTCCGGCAGGGCACGCTGTGGTCGCGCATGGACATCGGCGAGATCTTCGTGGGCCTGATGTCCCCGCTCGGCCTGAGCTTCGCCCGCTACTACCAGGACCATGTGCACGGCGACTGCGCGCGGGCCCTCGGCGTGCGCGACATCGGCGACGTCGGCCTGCACATGGGCTACTTCCAGGGCCATGTGTATCTGAACATCTCCTACACCGCGTATCTGCTCGGCCAGGCCGTGCCGACGCGCGACCAGCGCCACTTCACCCGCCGCTTCGTCAGCGAGGAGGTCGACCTCGCGACGTACGCCAATCCCTTCGGGACCTTCCCCGGCGGCATGGAGGACTTGCTGTCGACCGTGCACTGGCTGCGCGAGACGGCGCGCGAGATGGTCGTGATGAAGGGCCGCGCCCGCGCGATGGTGGACACGCGCCTGTACGAGTTCGACCGCGCCCGGCGCCTGGACCTGACCCGGATGTCCCGCCGCGAGCTGCACGCCGAACTCACCCGCTACCTGGACTACTTCCACGACGCGCACGTCGGCTACATGCCGTACTACATCAACGCGTTCGGGTTCTACGGCATCCTCACCGAGCTGTGCGCGAAGTGGCTCGGCGCGGCGGGCGACAACCTCCAGAACCGCATCAAGACCGATATGTCGAGCCTGCGCACGGTGGCGTCGGCGCAGGAGATCTGGAGCGTGGCGCAGGCCGCCAAGGCCAGGCCGCGCGTCATGGAGATCATCGAGGGCGCGCCCCTGGAGGAGGTCGCGGACCGGCTGCGCGCGGACGCCGAGGGGCGGGTGTTCTGGGAGACGCAGATGGAGCCGTTCCTGCGCGCCAACGGCACCCGGGGCCGGCAGGAGATGGAGCTGACCCACCAGCGCTGGATCGACGACCCCTCGTACCTCTTCCAGATGATCCGCCGCTACGCCGCCGACGGGTTCACGGCCGACGACATCATGGGCCGCAGCCGGGCGCGCCAGGAGGGCGACGTCCGTGCGGTGCTCGGTGACCTGCCGCTGCCGCGGCGCAAGACCCTTGAGGGCCTGATCTCGATGTACGCGCTCTGCAGCGAGCTGCGCGAGACCACCCGCATGTCGATGATCACCTCGATCTGGCTGGTCAGGAACGTGGTGTACGAGGTGGGGCGGCGGCTCGTCGACGAGGGCGTGCTGCACTCCCTGGACGAGGTCGCCCATCTGGACTTCGAGGACGTACGCCGGTACGTCGCCGGTGAGTTGTCGCAGCGCGAGGCGTTCTCACGGGAGGCCGTCGAGGAGCGGCGGCGCGTGCACGAGTACCACAACCGGCTGCCGGAGCCGCCGCTGACGTTCGTCGGCGAGTACGACAGCACGCGCGCGGCGCGCCCGGTGAAGGACGGGGCGCGCCTGACGGGGCTCGGCTCGTCGCCGGGGCGGATCGTGGGCCGGGCCCGGATCGTGGAGGACCTGGTGTGGCAGGCCGACGAGTTCCAGGCGGGCGAGATCCTCGTGACCCGGCACACCGACGCGTCCTGGACGCCGCTGTTCGCCATCGCGGGCGGCGTGGTCACCGACATCGGATCGATGCTCTCGCACAGCTCCATCGTGTCCCGCGAGTTCAACGTGCCCTCGGTGGTCAACACCAAGCACGCCACACAAGTGATCAACACCGGCGACATGGTCATGGTCGACGGCGACACCGGGGTCGTCGAGATCGTCGAGGGCTGAGCGGGCCGAGCGCCCACCGGCCCCGCGCGGACGACGGGCCCGCGAGCAACCAGAGAGGAAAGCGAGAGGCGACCAGATGATCCCGAACCAGTGGTATCCGATCCTGCGGACCAAGGACGTCAAGCGCGACGCCCCGACGGGCGTGAAGCGCCTGGGCGAGGAGCTCGTGCTCTGGCGCGACCTCAGCGGCACGCTGGTGTGCCAGTCGGCGCGCTGCCCGCACAAGGGGGCGAACCTGTCC
This sequence comes from Streptomyces sp. YIM 121038, assembly GCF_006088715.1. Taxonomy (NCBI): domain Bacteria; kingdom Bacillati; phylum Actinomycetota; class Actinomycetes; order Kitasatosporales; family Streptomycetaceae; genus Streptomyces; species Streptomyces sp. YIM 121038. The sequence goes on along the minus strand of NZ_CP030771.1, from coordinate 7,869,405 downwards.
GACGGTCGCGTCGTCGGCAACTCCCTCGCCTGCCCCTACCACGGCTTCCGCTACGACGCGGGCGGCGCCTGCCGGCTCATCCCGGCCCTCGGCACGGAGGGCCGCATCCCGGCGTCCCTGCGGATCGACACCTACGAGGTGCGCGAGAAGTACGGCCTGGTGTGGCTGTGGTGGGGCGAGAAGCGGGAGGAGCTGCCGGACATCGAGCTGCCGCACGAACTCGCCGAGCACCCCAGGCCGTACGAGACGATCACCTGGAGCAGGCCGGTCCACTACACCCGCTACATCGAGAGCCTGCTGGAGTTCTACCACGTGACGTTCGTGCACCGGGACCACTGGGCGAACATCATCGACTACACGTTCATGTACGGCAGTTGGCGCAAGCTCTGGACCGACGGACGCGAGCGCTACATCGCCGCCAACAAGATCGTGAACCATCGCGTGGACGTGGACGGCACGATCATCCGCTCCACCTTCGACCAGTGCGAGGAGGGCAACCCCTCCAACATCTGGCACTTCGACCTCATCTACCAGGCGCCCTGTATGACCCACGTCCGCCAGGGCCTGCTGGAGGTCACCACCTGGCTCACGCCCATCGACGAGGAGAACACCCAGGCCATCATGCGCCTGTGGGAGTATCCGCTGCTCAAGCGGATGGTGCCGGTCAAGGCGCTGCGGCCGTTGGTCCTCAAGGCCTCGCTCCAGATGGAGAAGTACGTCCAGGACCAGCAGGACAACGACATCATGGCGCGCCAGGAGCCGAAGGTCAGCGAGCGCGGCGTCAACAAGCTCATCGCGCCGGACGAGATGAACGCCAAGTACCTCCAGCTGCGGGACCGGCTGAAGGCGGAGGCCCGCGCGGACGCCGAGGCCCGGGCGGCGGAGCGGGCCCGGGAGGCCGCCGCCGCGGACCCGGCGGCGCCCGCCCCGACGGCAGGCGGCAACGGGTCCTCCTTCGCGAACGGGACCTCCCCCGCGAACGGGACCTCCGCCACGAACGGGAGCTCCCCCGGGCAGGCCCCGGCGGCCGCGCGGCCGGAGAAGGCGGCGGCCCGCGCGGGCGGCGTCAGCGAGAGCGCGCCCTGACCCGGGCGCGCGCCCGGCGCCCCGGCGCGGTGTGCGCCCCGGGGCCCGGTGTCATGACGTCGCCACCCGCAGCGGCGCCACCTCGGCGGGGGTCTGCTCGCCGTCCTCGCCGAGGTCGTCCCACCACTGCGGGCCGTCCTCGATGTGGCGCAGCAGGACGCCCTCGCGCAGCGCCCAGGGGCACACGGCGGCCGACTTGAGGCCCATGAGCTTCATCGCCGTGTGCCCGACCACCGCACCGGCCAGGCTCTGCCCGGCCCGCGGCGCCGAGATGCCGGGCAGCTGCGCCCGCTCGGCGGCGGGCAGCAGGGCGAGGCGGTCCCGCGCCTGGCGCAGGCCCGAGCGGTACAGCGTCCTGTTCACGAACGGGCCGTGCCGCCCGGGGGCCTCGCCGGTCAGCCGGGCCAGTTGCTGGAACGTCCGCGACGTGGCCACGGCGGTGTGCGGCCCCTCCCAGCGGACCCGGGCGGCCACGTCCCGCAGCTGATGGCGCACCCGGCGCCGCAGTGCCTTGACGGCCTCCTCGGTCGGCGGTGCGTCGGCGGGGAAGAACTCGTGGGTGAGCCGGAGCGCGCCGAGCGGCACCGACACCGCGAAGTCCGGCAGGCGCCCCCGGCCGAAGGCCACTTCGAGGGAGCCGCCGCCGATGTCGATGAGCACGAGGGGGCCGGCCCGCCAGCCCAGCCAGCGCCGGGCGCCGAGGAACGTCAGCTCGGCCTCCAGCTCGCCCGGCAGCGTGCGCAGCCACACGCCGGTGCGCGCGCCGACGGTCCGCAGCACCTCGCGGCGGTTCGGCGCGTCGCGCACGACGGCCGTCGCGAAGGCCAGGGGGCGCCCGGCGCCCCACCGTTCGGCGGTCGCCGACGCGGCCGTCACGGCCCTCGCCAGTCTCCGTACGCTCTCGTCTCCGAGCGGCCCGCCGGGCTCCACCTCCTCGCCGAGGCGCAGCTTCCACTTGGCGGTGTGCACGGGCAGCGGCGCACCGCTGCCCGTGTCCACGACCACGAGCCGCGCCGTGCGCGACCCCACATCCAGCACGCTCACTCGCATGAACGCTCAGTACCCATTGCGCACTGCCACACGCTCTCGGTTCCGGCCACACCTGGCATATGCCGTTCCCCCTTGTCGTCCGGTGCCTAGCGTAGGTCCATGACTTCAGCCACCCCACCGCCCGTTCCCGTGCACGATCTGGTGCTGCGCCGCGGCCGCGTCCTGGACCCGGAGAGCGGCTTCGACGCCGTGGCCGACGTCGGGGTGACGGGACGGTCGATCTCCGCCGTCTCCACCGCACCGCTGACGGGGCATCAGGTCCTCGACGTGGCGGGCCTCGTCGTGGCGCCCGGCTTCATCGATCTGCACAGCCACTCGCACACCGTCGCGGGCCACCGCCTCCAGGCGCTCGACGGGGTGACCACCGCCCTGGAGCTCGAACTCGGGCTCTCGCCCGTCGGCGAAGCCTACCGCCTGGCCGCCACCGAGGGGCGGCCTCTCAACTACGGCTTCTCCGCGTCCTGGGCGCAGGCCCGCATGGCGGCCGTGGGCGGCCTCCCGCACGGCGGCGGCGCCCTCGCGGCCCTCGCGCACCTGGGCGCGGCGGCCTGGCAGCGCGAGGCGACCCGGGCCCAGGAGGACGCGCTGCTCGGCCTGTTGGAGCGGGATCTGGCCGACGGAGCCCTTGGCATCGGCCTCATCGTGGGGTATGCACCGCGCGTGCGGCCCGAGGAGTACCTGGCCGTGTCCCGGCTCGCCGCGGCCGCCGGGGTGCCCACGTACACGCACGCGCGGAGCCTCGTGGAGCAGGACCCGCTGACGCCCGTCGACGGCGCCGAGGAGATCGCCCGCGCGGCGGGCGAGACGGGCGTGCACGCCCACTACTGCCATGTGCCGTCCACCTCGCACCGGCACGCGGACCGCGTCCTCGCCGTCCTGGAGCGCGCCAGGGCCGCGGGCGCGCGCGTGTCCACGGAGGCCTATCCGTACGGTGCGGGCATGACGGCCATCGGCGCCGCGTTCCTCGACCCGGGCGCGGTCGCCGCCTCCGGGCGCGAGGTGTCGGACATCGTGCACGCCGCCACCGGCGAGCGCGTGCGCGACCTCGACCGGCTCCGGGAGCTGCGGGACGCCGACCCCGGGGCGCTGGCCTTCCTCCACTTCCTGGACGAGTCGGACGCCCACGACCGGGCGTTCCTCGACCGGGCCCTGCTGGATCCGCACACGGTGGTCGGCTCCGACGCGATGCCGCTGACCTGGACGGATCCGGCGGCCGACCCGCTGGCGTGGCCGCTGCCGCCCGGCTCCGCGGTCACGCATCCGCGCACTGCGGGCACCTTCTCCAAGACGCTGCGCCGGTACGTGCGCGAACTCGGCTCCCTGAGCCTGCCGGACGCCGTCGCCCGGGCGAGCCTGCTGCCCGCGCGCGTCCTGGAGGCGGGGGTGCCCGCGCTGCGCAGGAAGGGCCGGGTCCGGGCCGGGTGCGACGCCGACCTCGTGGTCTTCGACCCCGACACGGTCAGCGACCGGGCGACGTACGCCGACAGCACCCGGCCGTCGACGGGCCACGCCCACGTCCTGGTCGGCGGCACCCCCGTCGTCCGGCACGGCGAACTCCTGCCGGACGCGCTGCCGGGACGTCCGGTGCGCCGCTGACCGTACGCCGTGGCGCGCTAGCGACCGTGGCCGGTCAGGGACAGGAAGACGTCGTCCAGGTCGGGGGTGTGCACGGTGAGCGCCTCCGCCTGGATGCCGGAACCCTCCAGGACGTCCAGGACCGCGCGCAGCACGGGAATCCTGCCGTCGCTCGACACCTGGAGGGTGAGCTGCTCGTCGTCCCGCGTGACCGTGCCCAGCCCGAGCCGGTCGGTGGCGGCGTCCAGCTGCCGGACGTCGGCGAAGCGCAGGCGGATGTGGCCGCCGGGGATGCGGCGCTTGAGCTCTTCGGCGGTGCCCTCGGCGACGATCTTCCCGCCGTCCAGCACCGCGATGCGGTCGGCCAGCTGGTCGGCCTCCTCCAGGTACTGCGTGGTCAGGAAGACGGTGGTGCCGCCCGCGGCCAGATCGCGGATGAGGTCCCACAGCACGCGGCGGCCCCGCGGGTCGAGGCCGGTCGTCGGCTCGTCGAGGAAGACCACGCTCGGGCGGCCGACCAGCGTCATCGCCAGGTGCAGCTTGCGGCGCGTCCGGCCGCAGAGCGACGCCGCGCGCTTCCGCCCGACCTCCGACAGGCCGAAGCGCTCCAGGAGTTCGGCGGTACGGCGTCTGCCCTCGGCCCGGCCGAGGTGCAGCAGGTCCGCCATGAGGAGCAGGTTCTCCTCGGCCGTCAGGAGCCGGTCCACCGCCGCGTACTGGTCCGTCACGCCGATCTCGGCGCGCACCGCGTGCGGGGCCCGCCGCAGGGAGTGCCCGGCGACCGTGGCCCGGCCCCCGTCGGCGCCGATCAGGGTGGAGAGGATGCGCACGGTGGTCGTCTTGCCCGCGCCGTTCGGACCGAGCAGCGCGAAGACCGTGCCGGGCATGACGTCCAGGTCGATCCCGTCGAGCACGACCTTGCCGCCGTACGCCTTGCGCAGCCCTTGAGCCGTGATTCCCCGGGGCTGCCCGGTCGTTCGGGTGGTGGCGGTCATGGTGCCCCTGCTCGTTTCCTTCGGTGCTTCACGGTCGTTCCCCGCCCGGGGCGGGCCGCCGGACCGCCCCGCGGCGCTCTCCACTCGCCCCGGCCGGGAGGGGCGGGCCCTTGAGGTCGCCGACCTGCTCGGCGGGCAGAGGGGCTGCGGACGCATACCGGCATCATGCTACGACCGTGGCGCCACGACGAGCCACCGTGGCGCCATCTTCGTTCCGGTTGTGGACACCCCCCGCCCGGCGCCACTGCCGCAGGCCGGACACCGCTGTCCCGGCCACCAGGACAAGATCACGTCGGCGCGCCCGCGACCCTGGAGCGCTTCCACTCAACAGCACGGAGGAATGGGCGACTTGGCTTCGGGGGCAGCGCCGGGGGCGCGGCGGCCGGACACTCGACAGCGGGAGCCGCCCACACTCCCTCCGGAGCGCACCCCTTCCCCCAGGGGAATTGGCGCCACACTGACGCCACCACAAACCGAACTGGCGCACGGAAGGTGCCACGTTCGCGCCAACCCGCCCGCCCAGAGCCGCGACCGGGCACCAAGGACGGCGACCGGAACACCCGCCGCGCACGTCGCCCCCCTCGGCCACACCGGAAAGCCCCGCGCCGAGAGCAGAAACAGCAGGCACGACTCCGCCCCAATAATGACCCTTAGTCCGAAATGAAGCGGAGGACAGCGTTCGGAATCAGCCACTCCAGAGGGCCCAGGCCGGGACTCCACTTGAATGGCGCCACTCCTGTGCCATCATGGCGTCATGAACTTCACGCCATACGTCGATGATTTTCGGCACGGGTTCGTCGTCACAGCGGACGCGGGCGGGGAAGGAGGGTGGCCCCCCGGCGGTGAACGCCGTACGGCGCCGGACTCGTCCGCGCCGCACGCCGAGGACCTCGCCTGGCACCACCGCCCGTCCGAACCGCCCCCGGGCACGCCGCCCCGCGGGATCCCCCTCGGCCTGCTCAGCGCGGCCCTCTCCGGCGGCTACATCCGGCTCCAGCTCTCCAGCCCGAGCGACCTGGACACGGCCGCCGCCCTGTTCGACTGCGCCGTGCCCGACCACGAGGTGCTCGCCCTCCAAGTGCCCGGCGACGGCACCGCCGCCACGCTGCGCGCCGTCCTCGGCGTGCTCGACGAGGCGGGCATCGAGATCACCGCGATCACGGTGCACTCGCCCGGCCTCGGCGAGGTCGTCTCCACGTTCCTGGACCCCGAGGATCCGGGCCGCTGACTCCGGCGCCGCGCTCAGACCCTCGTGAGCAGCGGCAGCGTCCGTGGCCCCACCACCTCCGGCGTCGTCTGGAAGACCGGCGGACGCCGCGGGTCGGTGCGCAGCCCGGGAAAGCGTTCGAGCAGGATCTCCAGGGCGATCCGCGCCTCGAACCGGGCCAGCGGCGCCCCCAGACAGAAGTGGATGCCGCGGCCGAAGCCCAGGTGCGGGTTGGGGTCGCGCTCCGGCCGGAAGCCGTGCGGGTCGGCGAAGACGCGCGCGTCCCGGTTCGCCGCGCCCAGCCACAGCGCGACGACCTGCCCCGCGGGCAGCCGCCGCCCGCCGAGCTCCACCGCGCGGGTGGTCGCCCGGTAGAAGATCGAGAAGGGCGGCAGCAGCCGCATCGTCTCCTCGATCACCCCGGGGACCAGGCCCCGGTCCGCCCGCACCCGCCCCCACGCCCCGGAGTGGGCGTCCAGACAGAGCACCGCGTTGCCCAGCAGTATCGTCGTCGTGATGTGCCCGGCGACGAGCAGCAGTTGGGCGAAGTTGCCGAGGGCCGCCGCGCTCAGCCGCTCCCCGTCCACCTCGGCCTGTACGAGCGCGGTCAGCAGGTCGTCCTGCGGGCGCCGCCTGCGCTCCTCGGCGTGCGTACCGAAGTACGCGCTCATCCGCGCCGACAGGTCGAGGACGGCCGCGACCATGTCCGCGGTCTCCGCCGTGCCGCCGGCCGATGCCACCTCGGTGCGCGCGAGCAGCTCCTCGGCCCACTGCCGGAACAGCTCCCGGTCCTCGCCCGGCACCCCGAGGAGTTCGGCGATGACGGTCACCGGCAGCGGGTGGGCGAGGTCCGCGACGAGGTCCATCGCCGGGCCGCCCCCGACCCGGTCGAGCAGCTCGTGGGTGAGGGCGCCGATCCGCGGCCCGAGCCCGGCCACGAGCCGGGGCGTGAAGGCGCGGCTGACGATCCTGCGCAGCTTGCGGTGCTCGGGCGGGTCCAGCTGCGTGAGCATGCCGCCGCGCTCGTACTCCGGCGCGTCGGGCGCGAAGTGGCGTACGACGTCGGACGAGTAGGCGCCGGGGTCGCCGAAGACCTCGACGGCCTCCCGGTGGCCGTACACGTTCCAGACCCCGAGCCGCTCGTCGAACTCCACGGCCCGCGCGGGCTCCTGACCGCGCAGCCAGAAGTGCAGGGGGTGCGCTCCCCACTCGTCGACGAGCAGGGTGAGCGGCGAGGAGCACGTTGAGTGATACGTCATGAAAAATCACCTGTTTCAGATCGCGCGTGGTCCAGAGCGCGCGGAGGCACGGGGCGCGGTCGGGCACCGCGGGGCACGAAGGGGTGGCGACGACGGGAGGCGAGGGGGTGGCGACGACACGCGAAGTCATCGGGCCGACGAGGTCGGGGAGACGGGCCGGGCGGGCACGCCGGAGGCCGCCGTCACCGTGGCTGCCGCAGGGGCGTCACCGTTACGGATGCCGCGCGGGCGTCACCAGGCGTGGGCCCACCGCAGGCGGGGCCGCCCGGGCGCGTTGCCGTGGCCGGGGTCCGGCGCGGGTGCTCAGACCCGGCGTATGACGATGTCGCCGCGGCTGGTGACGGCGTGTATCTCCACGGCCTTGCCGGGCTCCTCCGGGGCGTCCGACGCGCCCAGGGAGTTGCGTATGTGGCCGACCTTGGTGTGGATGTCGAGCCAGGCGGCCGTCCCGCTCTTGACCCCTATCTCCAACTGCCCCGTCGCGGCCCGGAGTTCGACGCGGCCGCAGGAGACCTCGCCGAGCCGGACGTCACCGGTCACGGAGCGCGCGGCGACGGCGTCGTGGACGCGGCCGATGGTGATGTCGCCGCGGTTCACGGTCACCCGCAGCGGGCCCGTGACCTCTTCGATGTCGGAGTCCCCGCTGGAGTTCCTGAGGGTGAGCGGGCCGTCGACGCGGCCGACGGAGATGTCACCGGAGGCGACGCGGATGTCGGCCTCGCCGATGGCGCTGCCGATCCTGACGTCGCCGTATCCGGTGTTGAGCTGGAGGCGCCCGGCGCGCTCCAGATGGATCTTGCCGACCTCCGTCTTGAACACGCACTCCCCCAGCTCGCCCTCGACGTACAGGTCGGCCACGAGGGCGTCACCCGTCACGTCGGAGCCCGCGGGCAGGTCGACGGTCACGTCGACGGAGCCGCCGGAGCCGAAGAGGCTGCGCCTCTTGGGCGCCCTGATCAGGAGTCGCCCATGGGCGAACTCGACCCGGGTCTGCTCGGCGGCGCTGCGGTCCGCCTGACTGAATCCGCTGCTCGGGCTCACCTCGACGACGGTACGGGCGCCCGCGCCCGCGGTGAAGCGCAGGACCCCGGCGTTGAGCTGCAACGAGACCGAGATCGGCTCGGGGGTGTCGAAGGCTGGCATGGCTGCCCCGTCCTCATGGGTTCTGCCGGGCGTCCCCGGTGGGACGGCGAGGGGAGGTGGCGTGCCGACAGGCGGCACGCGCTCCGCGACGCCATGATGGCATCACTCTGGCGCCACTGCAAGCCGAGACTGGCGCGTGCCGATGCCTGACAGGCACCAAGGGGAGTGAGGAGGCCGTTCCGGATCGCCGGAAGGCCGCCCGCCGATGACGAGCGGCCCTGGAGTCGGCGTGCGCCCGGGTCAGCGCGTGGCGTCGCGCCGCGCCCGGTCGAGGACGCCGGGCAGGGCGCGCAGGAACGCGGTCACCTCGTCCTCGCCCACGATCAGCGGCGGGGCGAGCCGGATCGTGTCGGCCCCGACGGCGTTCACCAGGAGGCCCGCGTCCTGGGCCGCCTGCTGCACCTGGGCGGCGAGCGGCTCGGTCAGCACGATGCCGAGCAGGAGGCCGGCCCCGCGGACCCGGTCCACCAGCGGGTCGCCGAGCGCCTCGATGCCCTGGCGCAGCGCCTCGCCCTGGCGCTTGACGTGGTCGAGCAGGCCGTCGCCGTGGATCGTGTCGAGGACGGCGAGCGCGGCGGCGCACGCGACGGGGTTGCCGCCGAACGTGGTGCCGTGCGCGCCGGGCGACAGCAGGTCCGCGGCCGGGCCGAAGGCGAGCGTCGCACCGATCGGCAGGCCCCCGCCGAGCCCCTTGGCGAGCGTGAGGACGTCCGGTTCGACGCCCTGCGCCTGGTACTCGAACCAGTGCCCGGTGCGGCCGATGCCGGTCTGCACCTCGTCGAGGACGAGCAGCGCCCCGGCGGCACGGGTGATCTCGCGGGCCGCCGCGAGATAGCCGGGCGGCGGCACGACGACGCCGTTCTCGCCCTGGATCGGCTCGATGACGACGAGCGCGGTGTCGGCGTCGACGGCGGCGCGCAGCGCCTCGGCGTCGCCGAAGGGCACGTGGGTGACCTCGCCGGGCAGCGGCTCGAAGGCGGTGCGCTTGGCGGGCTGCCCGGTCAGCGCGAGCGCGCCCATGGTGCGGCCGTGGAAGCCGCCCTCGGTGGCGACCATCCGGCGGCGGCCGGTGAGCCTGCCGATCTTGAAGGCCGCCTCGTTGGCCTCGGCGCCGGAGTTCGAGAAGAACACCCGGCCGGTGCGCCCGGTGAGGCGCAGCAGCCGCTCGGCGAGCCGCACCGGCGGCTCGGCGATGAACAGGTTCGACACGTGGCCGAGCCGGGCGATCTGCTCACTGACGGCACGGACCACGGCCGGGTGCGCGGTGCCCAGCGAGTTCACGGCGATGCCGCCGAGGAAGTCCAGGTACTTCTTGCCGTCCGCGTCCCAGAACGCGGCGCCCTCGCCGCGCACCAACGGCACCCGCGGCGTGCCGTAGTTGTCCATCAACGACGCCTGCCAGCGCTCGGTGAGCGCCGCCGACCGGCCGCCCGTGCCGGTCCCGGCCGCGCGTCCGGCGTCGCTTATGTCCTCGCTCATCGCGTCCCCTCTTCCACGGCCGCGCCCGTCGCGGCCCTCGTGCGCCGGCGCCCGTCGCCCCGGGTCGCGGGGGCGGGTCGCCGTCGTCCATCGGACCCGATCATCGCAAGCCCTCCTCGATGTCCGGCATCACGAGGGTGCCGATCTCCTCGCGCGTGAACATCTCCAGGAGCACCGAGTGCTGGACGCGGCCGTCGATCACGCGCGCGCTGCCCACGCCGTTGCGGACCGCGTGCAGGCACCCGGCCATCTTCGGCACCATGCCGTCGTGCAGATCGGGCAGGACCTTCTCCAGCTCGCTCGCGCTGAGCCTGCTGATCACCTCGTCGCTGTCCGGCCAGTCCCGGTACAGGCCCTCGACGTCGGTGAGGAACACCAGCGTGTGCGCGTTGAGGGCGGCGGCGACCCCGGCGGCGGCGGTGTCGGCGTTCACGTTGTAGACGTACTCGTCGTCGACGCTGCGGGCGACGGGCGAGATCACCGGGATGCGGCCGTCGTCGAGGAGCGCCTCGACCGCGCCGGGGTTCACCCCGACGATCTCGCCGACCCGGCCGATGTCGACGCGCTCGCCGTCCTCGTTCTTCGGCCGGTGCTTGGTCGCCGTGATGGTGTCGGCGTCCTCGCCGGTCAGGCCGACGGCGAGCGGTCCGTGCTGGTTGATGAGCCCGACGAGCTCGCGCTGCACCTGTCCGGCGAGGACCATGCGGACGACGTCCATGGCCTCCGGCGAGGTGACCCGCAGGCCCTCCTTGAACTCGCTCGGGATGTCGTGCAGGCGTAGTGCGGCGCTGATCTGGGGGCCGCCGCCGTGGACGACGACGGGCTTGAGCCCGGCGTGCCGCAGGAAGACGACGTCGTGGGCGAAGGCGGCCTTCAGCTCGTCGTCGATCATGGCGTTGCCGCCGAACTTGATGACGCAGATCTTGCCTTGGTGGCGGTTCAGCCAGGGCAGCGCGTCCATCACGGACTGCGCCTTCACCAGTGCGGGGTGCGAGTGGGTGGCGCTCCTCATGACGAGTACGCGCTGTTCTCGTGGACGTACTCGGCCGTCAGGTCGTTCGCCCACAAGGTGGCCCCCTCGGTGCCGGCCGCGAGGTCCGCGGTGATGACGACCTCGCGGCCGCTCATGTCCACGCCGTCGCGGTCCGCGCCGATCGAGCCGTCCTTGCAGACCCACACGCCGTTGATGGCGACGTTCAGCCGGTCGGGCTCGAAGGCCGCGCCGGTGGTGCCGATGGCCGACAGGACGCGGCCCCAGTTGGGGTCCTCGCCGTGGATGGCGCACTTGAGGAGGTTGTTGCGGGCGATGGAGCGCCCGGCCTCCACCGCGTCGTCCTCGGTGGCCGCGTTGACCACGTCGATGCGGATGTCCTTGCTGGCGCCCTCGGCGTCGCCGATGAGCTGCCTGGCCAGGTCCTCGCAGACCGTGCGGACCGCCTCGGCGAACGCGGCGTGGCCGGGGGTCTTCCCCGAGGCGCCGGACGCGAGCAGCAGCACGGTGTCGTTGGTGGACATGCAGCCGTCGGAGTCGACCCGGTCGAAGGTGAGCCGGGTCGCCTCGCGCAGCGCCCGGTCCAGGGTCTTGCGGTCCAGGTCGGCGTCCGTGGTGAGGACGACCAGCATGGTGGCGAGGCCGGGGGCGAGCATGCCCGCGCCCTTGGCCATGCCGCCGACGGTCCAGCCCGCGCCCTCGAAGACGGCCGTCTTGTGCACGCTGTCGGTCGTCTTGATGGCGATGGCGGCCTGCTCGCCGCCGTCCTGCGACAGGGCGGCCGCCGCGGTGTCGACGCCCGGCAGGAGCCGGTCCATCGGAAGCCGGGTGCCGATGAGCCCGGTGGAGGCCACCGCGACCTCTCCGGCGCGGTGCCCGTCGAGGACCTCGGCGACGCGCTCGGCCGTGGCCCGCGTGTCCTGGAATCCGGGTGCGCCCGTGCAGGCGTTGGCCCCGCCGGAATTGAGGATGACGGCGCTCACGGTGCCGCCCCTGATGACCTGTTCGCTCCACACCACGGGGGCGGCCTTCACCCGGTTCGCGGTGAAGACACCGGCTGCGGCCCGGCATGGGCCGTTGTTCACGACGAGGGCCAGATCAGGATTTCCATTGCTTTTGATTCCGGCCGCGACGCCTGCGGCCGAAAAACCTCGTGGTGCCGTGACGCTCATGGCTCTGCTTCTCCTCAAGCGGAAGTTCCCGGCTTCCCGGGAAGGCCGAGGGGGGCCATTGGCAAGGGCGTCGGCCACGGCCCTGACATTGCCTGGCCGACGCCGCCCCATTCCTCGATTCTGACGGCTCCGACGGCTCGGCGTCGAAACTCAACAACGTGCTGCCGGTTCCTTTGCGTTGCCCGCCTGCCGACTGGTCGCACAGCTCGCCGATGGGCTTCGGGGAAGTGCGCGGAGCGTCGGGCGGGACCGACCGGCAGCTCGCAACAAACTACCCGCGATTCCGGCGCGCGGCACCGGTGCGTTGTCCTGTCCACAGGACGTGCGGCGGGCGACGGGCGCCATAGCGACGGCGGCCCCGCCGGTCTCCGTAGTGGTGGGGCCGGGGGCGGTCCGGATTCGCACCCGACTTTTCACCCCGGCGTCGATACGGATTTCCCGTCGGCGCAGTATCGTCCCGGGACGGTCCCCGGCAATTCCCCGGAGACGGGCGGATCTGGACGCCGGGGCCGCATCGAACGACAATGGCGGAGCCGGTACCCGGCCCGCGGACGGCTTGGCCGCGGCGGCGGGCCCCGGCCCGCCGGGGGGTTTCTCCTTCGCCGGTGCACCGCGGCAGACGGATTCCGCGGGGCCCGAGGACCTGTCCGGCCGGTGACCAGACCTTTCGAATTGGAGTGACTATGAGCAGCAACCCGTTCGACGACGCGGACGGCCGGTTCTACATCCTGGTGAACGACGAGGAGCAGCACTCGCTGTGGCCGTCCTTCGCCGAGGTGCCCGCCGGCTGGCGGGTCACGTTCGGTGAGGCGAGCCGCCAGGAGTGCCTGGACTACGTGGAGCAGAACTGGACCGACCTGCGTCCCAAGAGCCTCCGCGACGCCATGGCGGCGGACAAGGCTGCGTGACGCGCTCCGCGCACACCTGAGGGCCCCGACGCCGGGAACGGTGCCGGGGCCCTCTCGTCTGCCCCGACCGGGACCGCCGCGGGCGGGGCACCGTCCTGGCTGGGACCGCACCGGGCGGGGCACCGTCCGGACCGGGGCCTGGCATCAGACCCCGGGCATCAGGCCCCCCGACACCCCCGCACCCGCACCCGCACCCGTACGCGTACGGCCCGCCAGCCGGAGGGCTGACGGGCCGCGGTGCGGAGCGGAGCTGGTGCGGAGGGAGGAGGCCCGGCGGGCCTAGGCCTCGCTGCCGACCCGGGCCGGCTCGGCGCGGCGCTCGACGATGGAGTCGGCGATCTCACCGCTGCGGATGGCGATGTTCGACAGGAGCGACGAGGTCAGGCCGTGCGTGTGCTCGGTGCCGCCCTGGAGGTAGATGCCGCAGGACAGACCGGGCTCGGTGACCACGCGGTAGTCGCGCTCCACCTGGTGGCGGCCCTCCCCGTCGCGGAGGCAGAAGCGGTCGAGGTCGCCGAGCAGGTTCGTGGCGTCCATGCCGTCGTAGCCGGTGGCGAAGACGAGCGCGTCGACGTCGATCTCCTGCTGGGCCTCGCCGCCGAGCAGCGAGTGCAGCACGACACGGGTGTCGCCGCCGGAGCGCTTCACTTCCTTGACCCGGGTCAGGTTCAGGAAGTGCAGGCGCTTCTCGCCCGCGACCTCTTCCTCGTAGGAGCGCCGGAACAGCTCACGGATCACGTCGTCGTCGACGACGGAGTAGTTCGTGTTCTTGTGGTAGCGCCAGAACGCGTCGCGCGTCGTCTCGCTGCCGAAGTAGTAGTGGTCGACCGCGTCCGGGTCGAACACCTGGTTGGCGAAGGGCGTGTCGTCGGCCACGGAGTAGCCGTACGACGGGAGGATCGCCGACACCTGCGCGTGCGGCAGCACGTCGTGCAGGTACTTGGTGATCTCGGCGGCGCTCTGCCCGGCGCCGACCACCGCGACGTTCCGCAGCTCCTGCGGGTCCATCCGGCCGTACTTCGCCAGGAACTCCGAGCTGTGCCAGACGCGTTCGTCGCGCTCCATGCCCTCGGGCATGCGCGGCACGAGGCCCGTCGAGACGGCGACGTTGTGGGCCCGCACGACGCGGGCCGCGCCGCTCGCGGTGTCCCGGACCGTGATTTCGAGATACTGCTCCGGGCCCGTCCCCGCGTCCTCGGGAAGCCGGATGTCGGTCACTTCCGAGTTGTAGGTGACGCGGTCGCTGAAGTTCGACTCGGCCCATTCCAGGTACTGGTGGAACTCCTGGCGGGTCGGGAAGAAGTCCTGGTTGTTCACGAACTGCACGAGGCGGTCCGAGGCGTGCAGGTACGACACGAAGCTGTACCGCGACACGGGATTGCGGAAGGTGGCCAGGTCCTTCAGGAACGAAATCTGCATCGTCGCCTGGGGAAGCAGCATGTTGCGGTGCCAGCCGAAGGCCGCCTGGCGCTCGAAGAAAGCGGCCTTGACCGGCCGGCCCGACGCGTTGTTCTGGTGTTCCTCCAGGGCGATGGCCAGGGACAGGTTGGACGGGCCGAACCCGATGCCAACGATGTCGTATATCTCGTGTTCACGAGTACCCATAGATAATCTCCCGCTGGTGTAGCTTCGACAGGGACTTCCGCGTAATCGCTGAGGTTTCAGTGCTGCGGTTGCCCGAGAGGACCTCGGCCGGAAATGCTGTCAACTGTCGTTTCTGAAGTGCGGCTGATGGTCTCGAACATCTCGACCGGTGGTCCGGAAGAACACGCATTGAGTATTGCGCTGGAGAACACCGCCACGCCAACTTAGAGGGGCCGGGCGGACCTTTCAAGAGGCCCCGGCAGCCGCGGCTGGCCAGGCACCGCTGTCCCGTCGACAGGACAGCCGAGCCGCTCGTCCCCAATTCGGGCCGTGCCACGCGAAGCGTGGGTAACGTCGGCGACTTGGCGCGCCGCGCCGTGAGTGATTTCAACGAAAGGGTGAGCTCCGGATGTTTGTTCCGAGCCAGTACCGCCAACCGGACAGTTCATGGATGGTCGACCTGATCCACGGCAATCCCCTGGCGCTGTTCGTGAGCAACGGCACCGCGGAAGCGGGTCCGTTTGCCACGCATCTGCCGGTAATCCGGGACCCGGAGTGGAACGGGGAATGGTCCGAGGACCTCTCGGGCGGCCGGCTGCTCGGCCATATGAACCGGGCGAACCCGCACTGGAAGGCGCTCGAGTCGGGCACCGTGAACCTGCTGACGTTCACCGGGCCGCACGGCTATGTTTCCCCGACGGTCTACGACGTGACGCCGGCCGCGCCGACATGGAACTTCACCTCCGTCCACGTGCACGGCGTCGTCGAGAAGATCGAGGGCATCGAGAACACCCTGGACGTCGTGAAGGCGACGGTGCAGGCCTATGAAGGCGCCTTCGGCGACGGCTGGGACATGTCCGAATCGTTGGAGTACTTCCGGAAGATCGTGCCCGCCGTGGGCGCCTTCCAATTCAGGGTGACCAGC
The DNA here is from genome assembly GCF_006088715.1 of Streptomyces sp. YIM 121038. Taxonomy (NCBI): domain Bacteria; kingdom Bacillati; phylum Actinomycetota; class Actinomycetes; order Kitasatosporales; family Streptomycetaceae; genus Streptomyces; species Streptomyces sp. YIM 121038. The sequence continues at coordinate 7,854,031 of NZ_CP030771.1, read as the reverse complement.
GCCGAGGGCATGTTCAAGCTCAGCCAGGAGCAGCCGGACGAGGTGCAGGAGCGGGTGCGCCGTTCGTTCGGCGGGCGCGAGTGCACCCGGCACCAGGCGACGGCGAGCCTCATGAGCAAGCTGCCCTGAGGCCCTGAGGTCCGCACCCCCGATACGGCCGACGGTACGGGCAGCGCCCGCCACACTCACGGGCCCCAGGGGCCCGTACCGTCGGCACCCACCGTCGTGCGCGCACGACGTGCGCGGCGGCCGGCGCGGTCGGCCGTGGCACCACGGCCGACCGCGCCACCGCGTCGGCACACACGCGTAGGGCCCGCACCCTTCCGGGTGCGGGCCCTACGCGTGTGGTGCGTCGGATCAGGCGCTGATGCCCGCCTTCTCCTGCTCCTCTTCCTCCTCCAGGGCGCGCTCGGCGGCGTTGTCGAGCGTCGCGAGCACCCACTGCTCGAAGTCGATGCCCGACTGCTCGGCGGCCTTGTGCCACCACTGGAGCCGACTGCCCGGCACCGCGAGGCGCCGCATCGTCTCAGGGGTCGGCGTGCCGTCGCGCACCTCGTCCTCGCGCGCCATGCGGATCGCGCTGCGCAGCTGCTTGGTGGTCCACTGCAGCTGCTCCGCGCGGTCGAGCCACAGCTCCTGCTCGTCGACCGGCAGCGAGGCCAGTTCGGCGTGGTGCTGGAAACTCAGCGCCGCGCGCCTGCGGCTGAAGTCGAAACGCCGCGAAACCCACGCGTAGTTGCGCAGCGTCTGGTACTGCAGACCCGCCGCGCGAATTCCACGCTGATAGCGGTCGGTGTAGTGGTCCTTGCCGTATACCAGCCAGTCCCCCAGCCACCAGGAAGAGGAGTTCACAATTCCGGAGAGCTGGCGGCCGGCCCGCTCCCAGTCCTCGAAGGTCAGCCCGGCGGGCATTTGGAGGCCCACCTTCGTCGTCAGTACCTGGCCACGACGCTCGTCCACTCGGCGCTGCCGCGGGACGGAATTCGCGTTTCTACGGAACAGCACAACCTTCGAGCCCTCGAGGTCGCTGACCTGGTTCGTCATCATGCCTCCATGTGAATGAACTTCGAACGAACACGGGCATAACGGACCGCGTTCGATCGGGAAAAAGCCATGCGGGCTTGGCAGCCGTGTCCAAGATCCCCTGGGGATCGGTCGCCGTCGCACAACGCGAGGCACAGGCATGCCAATCGATCACAGCCGATCGGCCGGATGAAAGCTCGTTCGAGCCGCTCTCCGCGTCAGGTCGTCATCGTTCCGTCAACTGACGGATGGACCTGTCGGGGTGGCCACGCGCGCATCCCGCCGTCAGGCAGCCTCTAGCCGAGGCGGCCTCCGGCGCTGAGCACGGGCAGGTCCGGCCGTTCGGCGCACCCGTCAAGGCTGCGCGGAAGGCATTCAGTCGGCATGTGTGTGGATACGTACATCAACTACTCGCCCCGTTCAACTACTCGCCCCGTTCGCCTGGACCACTCCGTTCCATCCCGTCGGCCCCGACGTGTCCCCCGTCGGTCCCGACGACCCGGATTCGCAGTGGTCTCTTCCAAAGGCCTACCCGAGTAGAACCCGGCACCTGTTGGAGATTCAAGGAAGAGGCCGTCGCTCGTCGCGACTTTTCGAAGTTCGAACAAGCTAGCCCAACTTCGCTATCCCTGTCATGGGTGGCGTGGATCTCTCCGCGGCACTCACGGGAACCGTATTGGCGATTGTCTTCCGCCAGTCAAGGCAAGAATTGAGCCAAATCCACGACGGGCAAACAGTTGCATACGAGAAGGGGGCACGCGGGAGGACGGGGCGAGTCCTCAAGTTTGCTGGCACAGCCATGGCAAACAGTGCCGACCCTCACCACTCGGGCGCTGTAGCGGAATCTCGGGATCGTTAGGGAACACTAGCATTATCCATACGGATTCTTAACGCCCTTAACGCGACCCCTCGCGCCACCGCGCCACCAGCCCTCTCCGAGAGCAACTGCGGGAAGGGACATGCGGAGTTCGCACCCTCCGGTGACCTGGGAGGTGAAAAGGGGGGAAGCGGTGCGCGGCGGAGACCCCGAGGCGGTCGCCCGATGTCGGAATCATGAATTCCGCTGTGCGGGCGGGGGTGGCCCGGCCCGGTGGAATCGGCAAGCGACATTCCGCCCGGCTCGTGACCGGGGCGGCCGTCAACCGCGCGACACCGCGGCGGAGGGCTCGGCCGCGGGCGGTCCGCCGACGTGCCGAGTGCCCCGAAGAGGCGTCTACGCCCCAATTTGCAGCCGTGGTTGTCACATCCGTCACGCCCGCAGCAAGATGGTGCGCGGCGCTCTCGGATCCTAGACTCAACGCTCGGCAGCCGCCGCTCAGGGATGTCCGGGAGGGATTGCAGCATGGTTGTGCCCTGCGCATTGCCAATATCGACTCCGGTCAGCGAGGTACCCGACCCCCATCTCGCCTCACCTTTCAGCGACTTCACCGACCAGGTCTTCCAGAACCTGCGCCGCGCGGACCAGCGCCGCTGGGCCGGCGCCTATCTGGCGGGGCTGCTCATCACCCCCGGCAAGAAGTCGGTGCGCCGCCTCGCCGGAGCCGTCTCCTCCTCCCCCACCGCGGTGCAGTCCCTACGCCAGTTCGTGAGCCTCAGCCCCTGGGACTGGGACCCGGTGATGCACGAGCTGACCCGCTGGGCCGAGGGCCACGGACCCGCTCCCACCTGGGCGATCGGCCGTGCGGTGCTGCCCAAGCGCGGCGACCGCTCCGTGGGCGTGCACCGCTACTTCGACCCGGCCACCGGCCGCACCCTCAACTGCCAGCTCGGCCTCGGCGCGTTCCTCTGCATCGGGGCCCTCCAGGTCCCGGTCGACTGGCGGCTGCTGCTGCCCGCGCCCTGGACCGAGGACCCGCAGCTGCGCCGCCGCGCGCGGATCCCCGACGAGGTGGGCCACCGCCCGCTGTGGGCGCAGGCCCTGGACCTGGTCGACACCCTGGAGGCCAGGACCGAGCCGACGACCGCGCCGGTCGTCGCCGACATGAGCGACGACCCCGACGTCGCGCTCTTCCTGCGCGGTCTCAGCCTGCGCGCCCGTGACTTCGTCGTCGCCGTCCCGCCGCACCTGAAGGTCCTGCCGGTCGGCGAGCGCACCCCCAACGGCCCGGAGCCGGTCAGCGCGCGGACCCACGTCGCGCAGGGCAACACCGAGACCGTCCTGGTGACCGCCCCGGACGGCCGCCAGCAGGAGCTGATGGTCCAGTCGATCCTGGTACGGATGCCGGGCGCGCGGGCCGGGGCCACCCCGGAATACCCCTATAGGCTCTTCACCGAAGTGCTCCCCGAGGGCGGCCAAGGCGTCATGTGGCTCACCAGCCTCACGCATCGCCGTCTCGACAACGTTGCCTCACTGGCCACCCGTCGTCACGGCACCACCGCGGCCGTCGCGGGCATGGAGCGGCATTTCGGCCTCCTCGACTTCGAGGGCCGTTCGTTCCCCGGCTGGTATCACCACATGACCTTGGTTTCCGCCGCGTACACGTATCAGCGGCTGACACATCGGCCCGCCCCGCGGCACCTTCCGTGCTGTCCGACACCCCTGCCGCAGAACGGCCGGGAACGGTTGCACCTGGCGGAGCGCTAGCCCTCCCGGCGGGCCGCTCGCCGCCTTCCCGTTTCCGTTCGTTAAGTGGAATTTCCCGGTGGCCACGTTGACAGCGCTGCCCCTCCACCCCCGCGTTCCGCAACGCAATTGAAGCCCCGCACAAGGGCATATGCGCGTACGCCGAACACCGAACTCGGCACAAAGAAGCGGCATACCTCGGCGCCTCAATGGATATGCCTCGGTGCGGGGCCTGGCCGAAATGGGAGCACGGCGTCGGCGGTTCACGGGGAAGCCGCTCCGCGATGCAGCGGGACCGCCCGGCCAATTTCCCAACGAGGCCGCCGCGCGGTCGAGTTCACAGGAACGGCGTGCATAATCAGTGCACCGGCCCGCGCCGGAAGGGTGCGGCCCTGGAAACCGCCGGGGGAGGTCGGTCTCCAGGGCCGCTGGATCGGTCCGCTGCGCGGCAGCACAGCGGGCCGAAGCTCTAAGGACGCGGCCCGTGCCGGGGTCGAACCAGGCACGATACCGCTCGGCCGCGCGTCATCGGGTCAGTTCACCCAGCCCGTGTAGCGCTGGGCGCTCGCCGGAGCGCCGTGCGGGACGCGCTGGTCGGCCCGACGGCCGCGGTCGTCGTACTCCAGCGTCGCGGACACCGCCCGGACCAGCCAGGCGTTGACCGACAGCTGTTCGCGGCCCGCGGCCTCCTCGATCCGGGCCTTGAGGTGCTCCGGCGGCCGGAAGTTGATGCGCGAGGTCGCCCCCTCGTCCCCGTTGGCCGTCGGTGGCGCCAGTGACACCAAGGATGGCACCACACCCGTGTGCCCACGGTCGCGGTCCCGGTCATCCTCCCCGTCGAAGAAACGGTCCTGCGGGGGCAGCTTGACCACGAAGGTCGGATCGAGGCCGCGCAGGCGGATCTCGACCGACCCCGGCGCCATGTCGCGGGTGATCTCGTCCACGGCGGTCGACAAGGCATCGAGCAGCGTGAGTCGTACGGCGGAACCCAGCGGCGCGACGAGCCGTCCCGCGAGGTCGCGCGTCTCCTCGTCGCCCGCCTCGACCGCTGCGGCGAGCTCCTGCCGCAGATGGTCGACGTACCGCGTGAGTTCCATGGCGCCATCGTCGCACCATTGTGGCACCACGCGCAAGCTTTCGAATCATTGCACCTGGAAGGGGGCCGCTCCCCGGGGTGTCACCGGCGGCCCGTCGCCGTGCGTGTGCAGGGCACACGCACGCTTCGGCCGTTGGCCGGTTGTCGCTCCTGGGCCTAGCGTGGAAGGGAGCGCGGGCTCCGGGCGCGGGGCGCACCGCCTCGCTTCCGGAGCGCGCTGTCCCATCGCAGGGGGGCGGGAGGTCGGAGCACCATGTCCACGAACCCTGAGGGCACACCGTGCTGGGCGGACGCCATGTTCCCCGACATCGGGGCGGCCAAGGACTTCTACGGCGAACTGTTCGGCTGGACCTTCGCGGAGGGGTCGGCCGAGTTCGGCGGCTATACGCAGGCGTACAAGGACGGCAAGGCCGCGGCGGCGGTGATGCCGCAGATGCCGGACATGGACGGGCAGCCGCCCGCCTGGAACCTGTACTTCGAGACGCCGGACATCGCCGCCACCGCGAGCGGCATCCGCGCGAACGGCGGCACCCTCGTGATGGAGCCGATGCCCGTCGGTGACTTCGGCACCATGACCACGGCGCAGGACCCGAGCGGCGTGTACTTCAGCGTGTGGCAGCCGGGCAGCCACCGGGGCTTCGAGCTCGTGGGCGCGCCGGGCGCGTTCTGCTGGGCGGAGGTCACGACGCGGGAGGCGGAGAAGGCGGACGCCTTCTTCCCCGCGGTGTTCCCCTTCGAGGTCAAGCGCATGGAGGACGAGCACGTCGACTTCCACGTCTGGCAGCTCGACGGCCGGCCGGTCGCGGGGCGCATGAAGATGCCTCCGGAGGCGCCGGCCGAGGTGCCGCCGCACGTGAACGTGTACTTCGGCGTCGACGACTGCGACGCGGCCGTGGAGCTGGTGCGGCGGAGCGGGGGCCGGCTGTTCTTCGGGCCGATGTCCTCGCCGTTCGGGCGCTTCGCGACGGTGGCCGATCCGCAGGGCGCGGCGTTCTCCGTCATCGACCTGGCGACGACCGAGGGCGAGATGCCGAAGATGACGTGACGCACGCCACGCGCGGCGCCGTGCCGGGGTGCGACCGCCCCGGCGCGGGGCCGCGGGTACGACAAAAGGCCGCTTCCGCATCGCTGCGAAAACGGCCTTCGACCCGCTGTGAAGCTGGTCGGGACGACAGGATTTGAACCTGCGACCCCTTGACCCCCAGTCAAGTGCGCTACCAAGCTGCGCCACGTCCCGTTACCCGCTGACCTGGGGTTTCCCCTGGCCGAACGCGCACCGAAACCATACCGCACTCCGGCCGGTGATCGCTCCCGCCTTTCCCCCTTGACTTCAAGTGGGCTTGAGGTTGCAGGCTCGTCGGCATGACGACCACAACGGCACGCACCTTCACGTACGCGGACCTCCCCGGCCTGATGGGCCTGATGACGGGCGACGAGAAGCACGGCCCCGCGGCGACGTCCACGCTCGACGCGCTCTGGGTCCTCTACGACCGTGTGCTGCGGGTCACACCCGCGGGCGTGGACGATCCGGGGCGCGACCGGTTCCTGCTGTCCAAGGGGCACGGGCCGATGGCCTACTACGCGGTCCTCGCCGCCAAGGGCTTCCTCCCCGTGGACTGGCTGGAGGGCTTCGGCGCGTACGACTCGCCGCTCGGGCACCACCCGGACCGGGTGCTCGTGCCGGGCGCCGAGATCGGCAGCGGCTCCCTGGGGCACGGCCTGCCCCTCGCGGTCGGCACCGCCCTCGGCCTCACGGCGCGCGGGCTCACGGATCCGCACGTGTGGGTGCTCGTCGGGGACGCGGAGCTGGACGAGGGCAGCAACCACGAGGCCATCGCCTACGCCGGGCCCGCGGGCCTGGAGCGGCTGCACACGCTCGTGATCGACAACGCCTCCGCCTCGTACGCGCGCCCCGGCGGCATCGCCGCCCGCTTCGAGGCCGCGGGCTGGTCCGCCCTGACCGTCGACGGCCGTGACCACGACGCCCTGTACGCGGCCTTCACCGCGCCGCACCCGGGGCGCCCGCACGTGGTCGTGGCCCGCGTCGAGCCCAAGGAGTTCGCGGGCGAGCCCCCGTCCGCCTGACCCCCCGCGCCACCGTCCCGCACCCGCCTCCTCCCGGAAGGACCCTCCCCCATGGACACCATGCGAGACCGCTTCGCCCCCGTCATGTCCCGGCTGCTCGACGAGGACCCGCGCGTCGCCGTAGTCCTCGCCGAGATCGGCGTCGACGCCTTCAAGGACGCGATGCGCGCGCACCCGGACCGGGTGATCAACGTCGGGATCCGCGAACAGCTGCTGGTGGGCGCCGGCGCGGGCCTGGCGCTCGCGGGGCTGAGGCCCGTCGTGCACACCTTCGCGAGCTTCCTCGTGGAGCGGCCCTTCGAACAGATCAAGCTCGACTTCGGGCACCAGGGCGTGGGCGGGGTGCTCGTCAGCGCGGCGGCGTCCTTCGACTGGCCCGAGGGCGGCTTCACGCACATGGCGCCGGGCGACGTCGGGGTCCTCGACACCCTGGACGGCTGGGCCGTGCACGTCCCGGGTCACCCGGACGAGGCCGAGGTGCTCCTGCGGCACGCCGTGGGCCCGGGGGCCGGGGCGGCGCCCGCGGACGACAAGGCGTACGTACGGCTGTCCACGCAGTCCAACGGGGCGCCGATGCCCGTGGACGGCAGGCGCTTCCTCACCGTGCGCGAGGGGCGCGGGGGCGTCGTCGTCGCCGTCGGCCCGCTGCTCGACCACGTCCTCGCGGCGACGGAGGGCCTGGACGTCACCGTCCTGTACGCGACGACGGTGCGGCCCTTCGACGGGGACGCGCTGCGCCGGGCCGTCGGGGCGGGCACCGCGGCCGACGTCGTCCTCGTCGAGCCGTATCTCGCCGGGACGTCCACGGCCGCCGCGAACGACGCGCTCGTCGACGTGCCGCACCGGGTCCTGGGGCTCGGCGTCGGCCGGGCGGAGCTGCGGCGCTACGGCCGCCAGGAGGAGCACCTCCGCGCCCACGGCCTGGACCCGGCCTCCCTGCGCGCCCGCGTCACCGGCTTCCTCCGCGCGGGGCGCCCCTGACCCGCCCCTTCCCGATCCGGGGGCTGCCGCCCCCGTGCCCCCGCTTTTCGGCGCTTCGCGCCTCGTCCTCAAACGCCGGACGGGCTGAAAGATCCAGCCCCTCCGGCGTTTGAGGAGCGGGGGTCTGGGGGCGGAGCCCCCAGGAATCGGGAAGGGGCGGGCCTGGGGCACACCCGTGAGGGGCTACTCGGCCGGTACGCCCAGCCCCGGGTGCGCCTCGAGGAGGCGCGTGGGCGCGGCCTGGCGCCAGGAGTCGGCGAGGATGTCCCCCAGCTCCGGCGCGTCGAGCGCGGCGAGCCGCACCCGCACCCACGCGAAGGCCGCCTCGTGCTCGGCGATCCAGAACTTCTCGGGCTCCGCGAGCACCAGCTCGTCCCGCTCCACCTTCGGGCAGCGCACGGCGATGGACGTCTCGTCCTCGGGGAGCGTGGCGAACATCTTGCCCGCGACCCGGAAGGTCGGCATGCTCCAGGCGATCTTCTCCGTCGTGTCCGGCAGAGCGAGGGCGGTGCGGCGTACGTCGTCGGCGTTGACCATGGACCGAACGGTAGCCAACGCCACTGACAGCCACCCGCCGAGGCCGCCCTCACCCCACGCGCGCGTCCAGCCAGTCCGTGAGGTCCCGCTGCACCTCGTCCCGGTCGGTCTCGTTCAGGATCTCGTGCCTGGCGCCCTCGTACGCCTTCCAGCCGAGGTCGCGCACGCCCGCGTAGCGGAGGTCCTCCAGGAGCTCGTACACGAGCGTCATGCCCTGGTTGCAGGGGTCCTCCGTGCCGACGGCGACGTGGACGGGCAGGTCCGCGGGGATGCGGGCGAGCTGCCGCGGATCGTTGATCTTGCGGACGGCGCGCACCCAGTCCAGCGAGAGCCCCGCCGAGAACGGGAAGCCGCAGCGCTCGTCGGCGACGTACGCGTCGACCTCGGCGGCGTCCCGCGAGAGCCACTCGAAGCCGGTGCGGTGCGGGTGGGCGTCGTTGAACGCGGCGAACAGCTCCGGGACGAAGGACGAGCGGGCCGCCCGGCCGCCGGCGGCGACCTCGGCCCGCAGCCGCGCGAGCGCCGACTCGGTCTCCGCGCCGGGCAGCGAGCGGAACGTGCCGGACAGGATGAGGCCCGCGAGCCCGTCGGGGTACTCCTGGGCGTGGTCCCGGGCGAGCATCGAGCCGAGGCTGTGCCCGAACAGCACCACGGGGGTGCCGGGGTGGAGGCTGCGGACCTGGTCGCCGACGGCCTTGAGGTCGTCCACGATCGCCCGCCAGGCGTCGGGCCCGTCATCGGATGTCTCCCCCGCCGCCGTGCCGCCGGGGTCCGCCTCCGCGACCCCGTAGCCGCCCGTGGCCTGGGCCGTCGCCCCGTGCCCCCGGTGGTCGGAGGCCACCACGCCGTAGCCGTGCGCGGTGAGGTGGCGGGCGAACCGGTCGTAGCGCAGGGCGTGTTCGGCGGCGCCGTGGGCGATCTGGACGAAGGCGCGGGGCCTGCCGTCGCGGGGCTGCCAGGTGTACGTGGCGACGGGTACGCCGTCCGGCGCGGTCAGCAGCCCCGCGGTGTAGGTCACGGGTGTCACGCGCGCGTGGTCGTGGTCCGGCATCGAGGAGCTCCCTGTCAGGCTGCGACTGCGTCCTGCCCACGCCTCCCCCCGCGCGCGGGGCGCCAACCCTCCGCCGCCCGGGGAGGCGGCGGCGGACTACCCGTCCGCGGCGAGGAGTTTGTAGAAGAAGGTGGTCGGGCTCAGCGCGCCCCGCGGGTCGGCCGCGTGGTCCGGCACGACGCCGAGCCGGGTCCAGCCGGACGAGGCGTACAGGGACTCGGCGGGGCTGTCCGTCCGAGTGTCCAGGAGCAGCAGTGTCACGCCCGAGCGGGCCGCCTCCCGCTCGGCGAGGGCGAGCAGGGCCCGGCCGAGGCCCCTGCCCCGGGCGTCGCGGTGCACGAGGAGCTTGACGAGTTCGGCGCGGTGGCGGGCGTTGGGCTTGTCGGCGAGGGCCAGGCCGACCGTGCCGGTGAGCCGACCGCCGTCGTGGACCACCCAGGTCTCCAGGCGGCCCGCGGCCAGCTCCGGGGCCCGGCCGCGCCACCAGCGGGCGGCCTCCCGCGGGTCGAGCCCGGCGAGGAAGCCGACGGAGGCGCCGCCCTCCACGGCGTCGACGAGCAGGCCGGCCAACTCGTCGGCGAGCGCGACCAGTCGCTCCGGCGTCAGCCGCTCCAGGGCGAGCTCCGTGGTCACGGCGCCACCACCAGGAGCGCGTACCGTACGGGCCGCTCGCCGAGGCAGCGGAAGCGCGTGCCGCCCCACACCCGGAAGCGCAGGCAGTCCCCCGCCGCGAGGGTGTGCGTGACCTCCCGCACGGTGACGGCGAGGCCGCCCTCCAGGACCCAGAGGTGCTGTTCGAGACCGGGCACGGGCGGCCGGTCGTAGCCGAGGTCGGCGCCCGGCGCGAGGGTGGCGTCGACGACCTCGCCGCGCAGCCCGGCCTGCGGCGGCGAGACGGACCGGCGCGTGAAGCCGGACGCGGGGTCCGTCCACACCGCCTGGTCGGCCGCGCGGACCAGCTGGGCGGGGGTTTCCTCGACCTCGCTGAGGAGCTGCGACATGGTGCGGCCGTAGACGGCGCACAGCCGGTTCAGGAGGGCCGCGGTCGGGCTGATCTCCGCGCGCTCGGCACGCGACAGGGTCGAGCGGCTCACCCCGCTGCGGGCCGCGAGGTCCCCCAGGGACCAGCCGTGTGCGGAGCGCAGCTCGGCGAGGCGGGCGGCGAGCCGGGCGTCGACATCGGCGGTCCCCATGTCATCGTTTCCCATGTTCGGGACCCTATCCCAGATATGAGAGATGTGGCCGTGGTGTCGGCGGTCCGGCAGCCGCGCGGCCACCGCCTCAGTCCTCGGCGGCCGCGTCCTTCAGGGCGCCGAGGACGGGCGCGATCAGCGGGTGCGCCTCCGCGCCGCAGCGCACGGCGGCGAAGACCCGCCGCGTGGGCGCGACCCCGTCCACGGGCCGGACCGCCACCCCCGCCAGGTCCATGCCCCGCAGGGCGGAGCGGGGCACGAGGGCCACCCCCGCTCCCGCCGACGCCAGGGCGACGACCGCGCGGAAGTCATCCGATGAATGCTCCATGACCGGCTGGAACCCGGCCTGCTCACAGGCGAGGACCACCACGTCGTGGCAGGGGTTGCCGGGGAAGGGGCCGATCCACGCGTCCTTGGCGAGGTCGGCGAGCGGCACCCGGCCGCCGCCGGCGAGCCGGTGCGTCTCGGGGAGCACCGCGTCGAAGGGCTCGGCGTACAGCGGTACGCGCGTCAGGCGCGGGTCGTCGGCACCGGGCGCGCCGCGGTACTCCACGGCCACCGCCACGTCCACCTGCCGGTCGAGCACCATCGGCAGGCTGGCGTCGCCCTCGGCGTCCTGGACGCGCACCCGGATGCCGGGCGCGGTCTCGGCGAGGCGGGTCAGGGCGGGCGCCACGACCAGGCCGATGCCCGTCGCGAACGCCGCGAGCGTCACCGTCCCCGCCGCGCCCGAGCTGTACGCGGCCAACTCGGCCTCGGCCCGCTCCAGTTGGGCGAGCACGGCGTTGGTGTGCGTCAGCAGGATCTCGCCCGCGGGAGTGAGCCGCACCCCCCGGGCCGAGCGGTCCACGAGCCGGTGCCCCGTCTCCTGCTCGAGCGCGGTGAGCTGCTGCGACACGGCGGACGGGGTGAGGTAGAGGGCGGCGGCCGCGGCGGTGACGGTGCCGTGGTCGGCCACCGCGCGCAGGATGTGCAACCGCCGGGCTTCGATCATGCCCCCGATTCTCCCACCCGCCACCCCTCGCTACGATCCACCGCTGCGCCCCGTCACACGACGACGCACGCGTCAGGGCACCGATCAAGCCCGTCCGGCGTTTGAGGACGAGCGCGCAGCGCGATGGAAAGGGGCGGCCGGGCGGGGAGAACAAGCCCCCGCCCGGGCCCCGGGGGCGCTAGGCCCCGGCCGACTCCAGTTCAGCACGCGCAGCGACGAACGCGTCGACGGCCCGGTCCACATCCGCCGTGGAGTGCGCCGCGGACAGCTGCACCCGGATCCGGGCCTGCCCCTGCGGCACCACCGGGTAGGAGAAGCCGATGACGTACACGCCGCGCTCCAGGAGCAGCTCGGCCATGCGCCCGGCCTTCGCCGCGTCCCCGATCATGACGGGCGCGATGGCGTGGTCGCCGGGCAGCACGTCGAAGCCCTCGGCGGTCATCCGGGAGCGGAAGAGCTGGGTGTTCGCCGCCAGGCGTTCGCGCAGGTCACCGGCCGCCTCAAGGAGGTCGAGGACCTTCAGGGACGCCGCCGCGATCACCGGGGCGAGCGTGTTGGAGAACAGATAGGGGCGCGAGCGCTGGCGCAGCAGCGCGACGATCTCGGCGCGCGCGGCGACGTAGCCGCCGGAGGCGCCGCCGAGCGCCTTGCCGAGGGTGCCCGTGATGATGTCGACGCGGTCCATGACGCCGTGCAGCTCGGGGGTGCCCCGGCCGCCGGGGCCGACGAAGCCGACGGCGTGCGAGTCGTCGACCATGACCATGGCGTCGTACCGCTCGGCGAGGTCGCAGATGTCCGCCAGCGGGGCGACGTAGCCGTCCATGGAGAACACGCCGTCGGTGACGACGAGCTTGCGCCGGGCCCCGGCCTCGGTGGCCTCCTTGAGCTGCTTCTCCAGGTCGGCCATGTCGCGGTTGGCGTAGCGGAAGCGGCGGGCCTTGGAGAGCCGGATGCCGTCGATGATCGAGGCGTGGTTGAGGGCGTCGGAGATCACCGCGTCCTCGGGGCCGAGCAGCGTCTCGAAGACACCGCCGTTGGCGTCGAAGCAGGAGGAGTACAGGATCGTGTCCTCCTGGCCGAGGAACGCGGACAGGCGCGCCTCCAGCTCCTTGTGGACCTCCTGGGTGCCGCAGATGAAGCGCACGGAGGCCATGCCGTAGCCCCAGCGGTCGAGCGCCTCGTGGGCGGCGGCGATCACCTCGGGGTGGTCGGCGAGGCCGAGGTAGTTGTTCGCGCAGAAGTTCAGCACCTCGCCGGGGCGGCCCCCGGCGGTGACGGCGACGGTCGCCGACTGCGGGGTGCCGATGACCCGCTCGGGCTTGTGCAGGCCTGCGGCGCGGATCTCGTCGAGGGTGGCGGCGAGGTCGTCGCGTACGGAGTCGAACATCGAGGAGTCCTTGGGGAGTTCGGAGGAGGTGGGCGGGCGGGGCCCGGGTCAGACGGTCCAGTCGAGGATGACCTTGCCGCCGCGGCCGCTCGCCGCGTCGTCGAAGGCTTCCTGGAAGTCGCGGTGGCCGTAGCGGCCGGTGATGACGGGCGTGAGGTCGAGGCCGCCCTCGAGGAGCACCGACATCGCGTACCACGTCTCGAACATCTCGCGGCCGTAGATGCCCTTGATCGTGATCATCGAGGTGACGATCCGCGCCCAGTCGACCGCGAACTCCTCGGCGGGCAGGCCCAGCATGGCGATCTTGCCGCCGTGGGTCATGTTGGCGACCATGTCGCGCATCGCGCGCGGGTTGCCGGACATCTCCAGGCCCACGTCGAAGCCCTCGCGCAGGCCCAGCTCGCGCTGGCCGTCGGCGATGGTGGCGTCGGCGACGTTGAGGGCGAGGCTGACGCCGACCTTGCGGGCGAGCACCAGGCGCTCCTCGCTGACGTCGGTGACCACGACGTTGCGGGCGCCCGCGTGGCGCGCGACGGCGGCGGCCATCAGACCGATCGGCCCGGCCCCCGTGATCAGCACGTCCTCGCCGACCAGCGGGAACGACAGGGCGGTGTGCACGGCGTTGCCGAACGGGTCGAAGATCGCCGCGATGTCGAGGTCCACCGGCACCCGGTGCACCCACACGTTGCCCGCGGGCAGCGCGACGTACTCCGCGAACGCGCCGTCGCGCCCCACACCGAGCCCGACCGTGGCCCGGCACAGATGGCGCCGCCCGGCCAGACAGTTGCGGCACTTGCCGCACACCAGGTGGCCCTCGCCGCTGACCAGGTCGCCCGCCTTGACGTCCGCCACGTCCCGGCCGGTCTCGACGACCTCGCCGACGAACTCGTGCCCGACGATCAGCGGCGCCGAGATCGCCTGCTGCGCCCAGCCGTCCCAGGCCCGGATGTGCAGGTCGGTCCCGCAGATCCCGGTGCGCAGCACCTTGATCAGGACGTCGCCGGGACCGATGACCGGCTCCGGTACCTCCATGAGACGGAGCCCGGGCTCCGCTTTCTCCTTGACCAGCGCCTTCACGCGACGGCTCCTGTCATGCGACCTAGGGAAGTGGCTGACCGGCATCCCACCGGCCACATCCGCTCAGCAATCTTCCGTACGTCACGGCACGGGTCCATCGAGGATTTCTTAACCGCGGCCGCAGCTTTCCTTCAGACCCCGGGCGCACCAAGCCTCCCGCCGGTCCCGGGGCGCGCGGCCGCTAGCGGATCTGCCCCCGTTCGAAGTACGCGATCAGCTCCGCGTCGAGCGGCGGCACCTCCCGCGGGCCGCCGCCGTCCCGCAGCGACCGGGTGGCCCCCACCCCTGCGGCGACGGCCATGCGCGCGGCCACCGGCGAGGTGTCGGTGCGCCCGCCCTCGCGGGCGAAGCGCAGGAACTCGTCGATGATCAGCGGGTCGGCGCCGCCGTGCCCGGACTCGTCGACGGAGCCCCCGATCGGGTACTCGGCGTCGCCCTCGCCGCGGTGGAGCGAGCGCCCGCCGTTCCACACCCGGACCACGCCGCCGGGGCCGTCGCCGAAGTTCTCCAGGCGGCCCGCGTCGCCGATGACGGTGTAGTTGCGCCAGTAGTCGGGGGTGAAGTGGCACTGCTGGTAGGCGGCGAGGACGCCGTTGTCGAGGCGCAGGTTGACCAGGGACACGTCCTCCACGTCGATCACCGGGTTCAGGTCCCGCTGGGCGCGCGGCGGCCAGGCGCCGTCCTCGACGGGTCCGCCGTCGGGCTTGGGCTCGCCCGGCGCGCGGCGGCGCGGGATGTCGCCGTAGACCATGAGGTCGCCGAGCGCCTGGACCTGCCGGGTGTAGCCGCCCGCGATCCAGTGCACGACGTCGAGGTCGTGGGCGGCCTTCTGGAGCAACAGACCGGTGGTGTACTGCCGTTCGGCGTGCCAGTCCTTGAAGTACCAGTCGCCTCCGTAGCCCACGAAGTGCCGCACCCAGACCGTCTTGACGGTCCCGATCTCGCCGCGCGCGACGATGTCCCGCATCAGCCGCACGACCGGCATGTGGCGCATGTTGTGCCCCACGTACAGGCGCGTACCGGTCTCGTACGCGGTCCGCAGGATGGCGTCGCTCGCCTCGACGGTCACGTCCAGGGGCTTCTCGACGAAGACCGGCTTGCCCTGGTGCAGCACCGCGCGGGTGAGGGACGCGTGGGTGTGGTCGGGGGTGAGGACGAGGACGGCGTCCACGTCCGGGGCCGTGATGACCTCGCGCGGGTCCGCGGTCGTGCGCAGGCCCGGGAAGTCGCGGGCCGCGCGGGTCCGCGCGGCCTCGTCGGGGTCGGCGAGCGCGGTGACGCGGGCGCCCGCGCCGGGGCGGTGGGCGGTGCGGGCGAGCGGGCCGCGCAGTCCGTAGCCGAGGACGCCGAGCCGGAGGTCGCTCATGCGGTGTGCCTTTCGGTGGGGCCCCGCGCGGGCGGCGGGGGTCTCCGTCAGGGGCCTCGCACGGTATGACCATGTCCTTGTATCGTCAACGTACCGCCCTGGAAGCCGACTTGACCGGCACCGGGAGCAGCACCCCCAAGGGGCGCGGGGCCGTGCCGATGTGCGGCGCCGCCGCGCGAGCGCGACCAGCCACGACGAAGCCGCGGACGGCCGGTCTCCTGGGTCGGCACGCCCAGCGCGGCGCCGGGGGCGTCACAGGGGAGCGCCCGGCTCCCCCTCGGCCTCGCGCAGGTGGATCCGGTCCACCAGCTCCGCCGCCATCGACTTGATCGTGTCGAGCCCGGCCCGGCCCCACGGCCGGGGCTCCACGTCGAGGACGCACACCGTGCCGAGCGCGATCCCGGTCCGGTCGATCAGGGGCGCGCCCAGATAGGACCGGACCCCGAACTCGTCGACGACCGGGTTGCCCGCGAACCGCGGGTAGTCGCGGACGTCCTCCAGGACCAGCGCCTTGCCCCGCACCACCACGTGCGGGCAGTAGCCGCGGTCCCGCGCGAGACGGCGCTCGGCGAACGGCCGCACCACGGGCTCGTCCGCCTCCTCGCCCAGCCCGTTCACCCCGAGCCCGAGCGCCCCGGGCTCGGGGGGCACGCCCTCGGTCCGGTGTAGCCCGGCGAAGAACTGCCGTTCCTCGCCGATGAAGTTGACCATGGCGTACGGGGCGTCCATGACCCGGGCGAGACGGCCCGCGAACGTGTCGAGCCCGGGTTCGGGCCGCTCGCCGAGGTCCAGCTCCCGCAGCCTGCGCACCCGGGTGGCCGCCCCCTTGTCCACCGGGGTCACCAGCAGGCGGCCGGTCGCTTCGTACATCATGCGTGTGCTCCATGGGTCATGTGTGGGCTCCCGACGTGGGCGTGGCGGGGGCGTGGGCGAGCAGATGGCGGACGAGCGTGAGCAGCGTCTGGATGCCGGAGCTGGAGATCCGCGCGTCACAGCGCACGACCGGTACCTGCGGGTCCAGGTCGATGGCGGTGCGGACCTCGTCGGGCTCGTAGCGGTAGGCGCCGTCGAACTCGTTGACGGCGACGATGAATCCCATGCCGCGCTGCTCGAAGAAGTCGACGGCGGCGAAACAGTCCTCCAGGCGCCGGGTGTCGGCGAGCACCACCGCGCCGAGCGCCCCTTCGGACAGCTCGTCCCACATGAACCAGAACCGTTCCTGTCCGGGTGTGCCGAACAGGTACAGGACGTGTTCGGGGTCGAGCGTGATCCTTCCGAAGTCCATGGCGACGGTCGTCGTGGTCTTGTTCTCCACGCCCGACAGGTCGTCGGTGGCTTCGCTGACCGTCGTGAGCAACTCCTCCGTGCTGAGCGGCGCGATCTCGCTGACCGCGCCCACGAAGGTCGTCTTGCCGACCCCGAACCCGCCCGCCACGAGGATTTTCAGCGCGGTGGGGAAGGCGTCAGAGCTGTCGTCGTAGTCCATCGAGCACTGCCTCCAACAGGGACCGGTCAGTCGGGTTGTGGTAGAAGTCCGGGGCTCTGGTGGTGATCGCCCCGCAGTCGACGAGGTCGGACAGGAGCACCTTGGTCACCGCCACGGGCAGCTTCAGCTGGGCGGCGATCTCCGCCACGGACGTGGGTGCCTCGCACATGCCGAGGGCGAGGGCGTGCTCCGGGCCGAGGTAGCCGGCGGGGGTGGTGCCGGTCGCCCTCACCTGGGACAGCAGGTCGAGCCGCGTGGTCGGTCTGGTGCGTCCGTTGCTGACCGTGTACGGGCGGATGAGCCGCCCTGCGGCGTCGTCGAGCCATGGCCCGTCGTGCGGGGCCCCCACGCTCAGCGCCTCATCGACGCGGGCTCACCGGCGTGCTGGCGCGGCGCTGTGACCAGGTACGGGCGCACGCTCTTGACCAGCATCGCCATCTCGTACCCGAGCACCGCGGCGTCCGCCTCACGCCCGGCGAGCACGGCGAGGCAGGTGCCGGAACCGGCGGTGGACACGAAGAGCAGGGTGGAGTCCAGCTCCACGACCACCTGGCGCACGTCGCCCCCGTCGCCGAAGCGGACGCCGGCGCTGCGCCCGAGGGAGTAGAGCCCTGAGGCGAGCGCGGCCATGTGGTCGGCGCTGTCCGGGTCGAGGCCATGGACCGACTTCACGAGTCCGTCGCAGGAGAGCAGGACGGCGCTGTGGGTGTGCGGCACGCGCTGCACGAGGCCGCTCATCAGCCAGTCGAGATCGGATACCTGGCCGGTCGGCGCATCGCTCACCATGGTGGATCGACTCCTTGGAAAGTACGGGTTCGAGAGGGTTCTCGACGTCTGCGGGGCAGACGGGGTGGGGGGTGGTGCGGTCAGCCGCCCTGGTCGCTCCGGCGGCCGGGGCCGGTGCGGTCGGCTCTGTCGCCGGGCGCGGGGGGCACGCCGACGTCGTGGTCGGGCAGGGCGTCCCTGGCCTGGGCGGCCTGGGCGAGGTCGATGCCGCGCTGGAAGGCGGCCATCAGACCCGGGTCGTGGCCGACGAGCTGGTCGTCGGCCGGGCGCGGGGCGCGGGCGTCGCGCAGCTGCGGCGCGAGGTGTTCCTGGGCCCGGCGGCGGGGCAGCTGGGGTTTGCCGACCCGGCCGCGCACGGCGCCGTTGCGGGGCACGGGCGGGGCCGCGGTGTGCTCGGCGGTGACGCCGCGGTCCTCGGGGCGGATGCCGGGCAGGGCTTCGGCGGGGGTGGGCCGGTCGCCGCGCGGGCCGCGGACGGGGAGCGGGTCGGGCGGGGTGGCGGTGGCCGTGGGGGGGCGCGGGGCGGCGGGCCGGTGGGCCGCGGTGCCGTTCCGGTAGGACGGGTGGGGCGGCTGCTCGTGGGGTGCGGCGGCCGGGTGCGGGGTGGGCGCGGCGGCCGCTTCGCGCGCGGCCGTCGCGCGTGCGGCGCCGGAGGCGGGCGGCGCGGCGGACTGCGGGGAGGTGGGGGCGGAGGTGTGGGCCGAGGCATGGGCGGCCGTGGGTGCGGCCCGGTGCGCGGCGGAGGTGGCGCCGCGGGGGGCGGACAGGGCGTCCTGGTCGGCGCCGAGCAGCCCCTGGGGCAGGATCAGGACGGCCTGGACGCCGCCGTAGATGTTGGTCTGCAGGCGCACCGCGATGCCGTGGCGGCGGGCGAGGGCCGCGACGACGAACAGGCCGATGCGGCCGTCCTGGAGGAGGCTCGCGACGTTGACCTGGTCGGGGTCGGCGAGGAGTTGGTTCATCCTGGTCTGCTCGGCGACGGGCATGCCGAGGCCGCGGTCCTCGACCTCGACGGCGAGCCCGGACGTCACCCGGCCCGCCCGCATCAGGACCTGGGTGTGCGGAGCGGAGAACACCGTGGCGTTCTCGACGAGTTCGGCGAGCAGGTGGATGACGTCGGCGACGGCGTGGCCGCGCAGGGTGCCGTCGACGGGCGGCACCAGCTTGACCCGCGAGTACTGCTCGACCTCGGCGATGGAGGAGCGGAGGACCTCCGTCATCGACACGGGCCTGCTCCACTGGCGCCGCGACACGGCGCCGCCGAGCACGGCGAGGTTCTCGGCGTGCCGCCGGATGCGGGTGGCCAGGTGGTCGATGTGGAAGAGGCCCTTGAGGAGTTCGGGGTCCTCGACGGAGTTCTCCAGCTCGTCCAGGAGCGAGATCTCGCGGTGGACCAGGGACTGCAGGCGCCGGGCGAGGTTCACGAAGACCTCGACCTTCTGCTCGTTGCCCGCCCGTCCGGACAGGCGGGACGCCTGCACGACGGCGGTGAGGGCCCCCTCGTGGGCGCGAGCCAGCTCGTCGGCGAGCAGGCCGAACTCGTCCTTGGCCGGGGCGGGGCCCGCGCCGGGCTCGCGCACCGCCGGGGTCTCGCCCTGGCGCAGCCGTTCCAGGAGTTCGCGCAGGTCGGCCTGGCCGCGCGCGGTGGCGCGGCGCAGCGCGACGACGCGGTCGCGCACGGACCGCGCGGTCCGGTCGGCGGCCACCGCGGCGACGACGATGCCGAGGACGCCGAGCCCGGCGGCGGCGCCGAGCAGGGCGAGCAGCGGCGGCTGCGGCCGCGCCCCGGCGGCCCGGACCATGAAGAGCACGGCGGCACAGCCGCACAGGCCGACGGCGACGGCGGGCAGTACGGCGATGCGCATCAGCTGGAGCCGTATGCGCGTCTCGGGCGGGGGCGGCGCGGCGCGGCTCCCGGAGCGTCCGTGCCGTCCGCCCTCGCGGCGGTCTGCGCGTGCTGCCGGTGCGCGAAGGTGAGACATCAGCGTCCTCGGTACGTAGCGACGCGTGCCGCAGCGGTCCGCTGCGGCACCTCGTCGATGGCATCGCGGTGCCGGCCGGCAGGCCGTGATGTCATCCCTGCGTCGCCCGACGGCCACTCACGGTAGTCGTCGCGACCTCACGTGCGGTGGGCAGTTGACAAAGTCCGGCGGACAGCGTCCCGCTCTGGTATGACGCGTCGTACGAGAGGACGAAATATGTCGTACGTCAGCACGAGCGCGGCGGTGTGCGCCGCACAGGGCGTACGGAGGACACCCGTTCCCTGGGCGCGGCCGACCAGGGGCGCGCCCCCCTCACGGAGTCGCCCGCCCCTGTCGTCCGTCGCCCGGCGTCAGCCGACGGGGGCGGTCTCCTGGTCGGCCGCGCCCAGCCCGGGGCGCGGGGCGTGGTCGCTCCAGCCGCCCGCCGGCGCGACGGCGATCGCGCGCCACCACGGGGCGTCGGGCACCGCGTCGGACGCCGGCTCGAACGGCTCGCCGGGGATGGGCAGCGCCACCGGGGCGCCCGCGGCGCGCGCGGCGGCGAGCGTGCCCTCGGCGGGCTCCGACCAGGCGTGCGGCGCGAGGTTGAACGTGCCCCAGTGGATCGGCAGGAGCACGCCGTGCGGCCGCCCGCCCTGGAGGTCGAGGTGGGCCCGCACGCCTTCCTCGGGCCGCATGTGGATGTCCGGCCAGAACTCCGAGTAGGCGCCGATCTGGATCATCGTGGCGTCGAACGGGCCGTGGGCGGCGCCGATCTCCGCGAAGCCCGGGAAGTACCCGGTGTCGCCGCTGTGGAAGACGCGGTGCTCGGGGCCCGCGACGCTCCAGGACGCCCACAGCGTGTGCTGCTGGTTGCGCAGCCCGCGGCCGCAGAAGTGCCGGGCGGGCGTCGCCGTCAGGGTCAGGCCCGCGACGTCCGTGGACTCGTGCCAGTCGAGCTCGCGGAGCCGGTCCGCGGGGACGCCCCAGTGCTCCAGGTGCGCGCCGACGCCGAGCGGCACCGCGAACACCGTGTCCGTGCCCGCCAGGGCCTTGATGCTGGGCAGGTCCAGATGGTCGTAGTGGTCGTGCGAGATGACGACGGCGTCGACCGGGCCGAGGGCCGCGAGCGGCAGCGGCACGGGGTGCAGGCGCTTGGGTCCGGCGAAGGCGAAGGGCGAGCAGCGCTCGCCCCACACGGGGTCGAAGAGCACCCGGCGGCCGTCGATCTCGACGAGGACGCTGGAGTGCCCCATCCAGGTGAGCCGGAGGCCGCTCGCCGGGGGCTTGGCGAGGTCCGCGAGGGTCGTGGCGTGCACCGGCACATGGCCCGCCGGGACGCGCCGGGAGCGCTCCTCGCGGCGGAAGTAGACCTTCGCGAACTCCAGGGCGGACCCGGAGGGCCTGGTCCGCGCCCCCACCGGGTTCTGGAACGAGCCGTCGGCGAAGTTCGGCGAGCCGTGGATGCGCGCGAGCCGGTCACCGGTCGGATCCGCACCGAACGCGGGCGTCCGCAGGGAGCGGAGCAAGGGGCTCAGGGACCGGGACACGGCGCACCTCCAGAAACAGGGCTGCTCAAGCCTCCCCATTATGGGCGCCACCGCTGACAACGACCGCCGGGGGCGGTCCGCGGGGCCCGCACGGACCGCCGCCTCCGCGTACCCCGCGCCCCGGCTCGGCGGAGGATGCCGATGCCACCGCGCGGCGTGCTGTACTTGCTACTGAATGATCGGTCAGCAGCACGTACAGGAGTCCGTATGCCCGTGCCGTCCGCGCCCCTCATCTCGCTGACGTGGACCGATCACGTCACCGGCCGCCAGGGCTTCCTCGTCGTCGACCGCCTGGTGCGCGGCGTGCGCAGCGGCGGCCTGCGGATGCGGCCGGGCTGCACGCTCCAGGAGGTCACCGGGCTCGCCCGCGGCATGACCATGAAGGAGGCCCTGCACTACGACCCGGCGGCGCGGTACGTCCCGCTCGGCGGCGCCAAGGGCGGCATCGACTGCGATCCGCGCTCCCCCGAGGCGTACGGCCTGCTCGTGCGCTATCTGCGGGCGGTGCGGCCGTACGTCGAGGCCTTCTGGAACACCGGCGAGGACCTCGGCCTGACCCAGGACGTCGTCGACCGGGCGGCCGCCGAAGCGGGCCTGACCTCCACCGTGCAGGCCGTCTGTCCGCTGCTCGACGACGCGGCCGCGGCCCGGCGGCGGCTCGCGGACGCCTTCGCCGTCGAGGTCGACGGGATCGGCCTGGACGCGCTCGTCGGCGGCTGCGGCGTCGCCGAGTCCGTCCTCACCGCCCTGGACGCGGCGGGCGCGGACCGCGGCCGCGCGCGCGTGGCCGTGCAGGGCCTCGGCACGATGGGCGCCGCCACCGCGCGCTTCCTCGCGCGCGCGGGGCTCACGGTGGTGGCCGTCGCCGACGTCGAGGGCACCATCGCCAACCCCGAGGGCCTCGACGTGGAGGCGCTGCTCGCCGCGCGCGACGCCTACGGCACCGTCGACCGCGCCGCGCTGCGCCCCGGCGACCGCGAGCTGCCGGGTGACGCCTGGCTCGCCGCCGACGTGGAGGTCCTGGTGCCCGCCGCCGTGTCGTACGCGATCGACGCGGCGAACCAGGAGCGGATCACGGCGCGCTGGATCGCCGAGGCCGCGAACATGCCGGTGCTCCCGGAGGCGGAGCGGCTCCTCGCCGCGCGCGGCACCACGGTCCTGCCGGACGTCGTCGTGAACTCCGGTACGAACGCCTGGTGGTGGTGGACCCTGTTCGGCGACATCGGCGAGGCCCCCGACAAGGCGGGCGAGGCCTTCGCGTACACGCGCCGCGCCCTGCGCGCGCTGGTCGCGGAGCTGCTCGCGCGCGCGGAGCGCGACGGCACCACGCCTCGTGCCGCCGCCCACGCCCTGGTGGCCGACCGCCTGCCGCGGATCGCCGAGCGCGTCGGTCGGTAGGCTGCGGAGCGTGGCGAGGGTGCGGCTGAGCGTGGCGGAGCGGCGGGTGGAGCTGCTGAGCGCCACCGTCGGGCAGATCGAGGAGCGGGGCGTCGCGGCCGTGCGCATCGCCGACGTCGCGGCGGCCCTCGGGGTGAGCAACGCGCTCGTGCTGTACCACTTCTCCACCAAGGACGAGCTGGTCGCCGCCGCGTTCGCGCACGCCGCCGAGGGTGACCTCGCCCGCCTCGACCAGCTGCTGCGCCGCCGTACGTCCGCGCTGCGCCGGCTGCGGGCCGCCGTGCGCTGGTACGCGCCGACGGGGCAGGCCAAGGGCTGGCGGCTGTGGATCGAGGGCTGGGCGGCGGCCGGGCGCGAGCCCGCCCTGCGGGAGGTGGCGCGCGACCTCGACCGGCGCTGGAAGGCGGCGCTCGCCGAGGTCGTCGCGGAGGGCGTGGCCGCGGGCGAGTTCCGCTGCCCCGACCCGATGGGCGCGGCCCTGCGCCTCACGGCGCTGCTGGACGGCCTGGCCGTCCAGCTCACGGCGTACGGCGCGGTGTCCCGGGCCCGCGCCCGCGGCTGGGCCGACGAGGCGCTGGCCCGGGAGCTGGGCCTGACCGTGGCGGACCTGCGGGCCTGAGGACCTGCGGGCCTGCGAGCCCGGACCGCCGGGGCTAGCCCAGCTCGTACACGGCGGTGAGCGTCACCTGGTCCTCGATCTCGCCGGGCGCCACGGGGACGCCCTGGTCCTTGGTGAGGGCCTCCACGGGCACCGCCAGCGGTCGCGGGCCGCCGTTGTCGCTCTCGCTGAGCGAGACGAGGCGGCCGAGGGGGCGGCCGTTCAGCTGCGCGTACTGCTCCGCCTTGGCGCGCGCGTCGTCGTGGGCGGCAGCGCGGGCCTCGGCCCGCAGCCCCCGCTTGTCGGCGACGTCGAAGGCCACGCCGTCGACGCGGCCCGCGTCACCGGCGGCGTCCATCGCGGCCTGGAGGACCCGGCCCGTGGCGGGCAGGTCGCGCACGGTGAGCGCGAACGACTGGGATGCCCGGTACCCGGTCAGCTTGGAGGCGCCGTCCTCGTCCTTGTACACGGCGGACAGCGACAGGCCCACCGTGCGGGCGTCGCGCTCGGCGACGCCCTGCCCGCGCGCGGCGGCGAGCAGCGCCCGCGCCGCGGTGTTCTGCCCGGCGAGCGCCTTCTTGGCCGTCGGCGCGGTCACCTCGACGCCCATGCTGAGCACGGCGAGGTCCGGCGCCGCGCTGGCGGAGCCGGTGCCGGTGACCGTCACGGTGGCGGGCTGCCGCGCGGCCACGGCGGTCGGGGCCCCGGCGACCGGCGCCACGGCCCCGGCGGGCGCGGCCCCGATCCCGAGCGCGGCGAGGGCGAGCAGGGCGGTGGCGAGAGGACGTGCGGGCGCGTACGAGCGTGGCGGCATGGGCGGGAGTCCTTCCGGTGTGCCGGTCGTCCGCCCCGTGCGGGCGGCCCGCCGCCCCGCAGGGGGACGGCCGGCCGCAGGGGACGGCTGACCGCAGGGGGACGGCTGGCCGCCATCCCAGCACGCGCGCGCACGCGCGCGGGGACGCCACGCCCGCCCTGTCACCCCACCGGTCCACCCCCGTCGCGGACCGGGTGGGTGCCTACAGCCGCATCAGGACAGCGGCCTCAGGACAGCCCCGCCAGGACGGCCCCGTCACGTCAGCGGCATCAGGTCGGGCCGCTTCGCCGCCACGTGGTCGCCCGACGACTCGCCCCGCAGCCGCCGCCCGATCCACGGAACCAGGTGCTCGCGCGCCCAGTGGATGTCGTCGCGGCGCACTTCGAGAGTGCCGCGCGGCGGCAGCGGCGGCCACGCCTGGTCGGGGTCGGCGGGCACGGGGATGCCGAGCACCTGGGCCGCGCGCAGCGCCACGCGCGTGTGCCCGTCGGGCGACAGGTGCAGCCGGTCGGTGTCCCAGGCCCGCCGGTCCTGGACGGTCTTCAGCGACCACAGGTCGAGCACCGGACAGCCGTAGCGGTCGGCGACCGCGCGGACGTGGCCGTTGTACGTGGCGATCTTGCCGCGCAGATGCTTGAGGAGGGCCACACCGCGGGTGTCGAAGCCGGTGGTGACCACGACAGTGCCGACGGCCGAGGAGAGGTCGGCGACGGCCCGCTCGAAGCGCTCGGCCACGTCGTCCGGATCGGTGCCGGGCCGGATGATGTCGTTGCCGCCCGCGGCGAACGTCACCAGGTCCGGGGCCAGCTCCTTGGCCCGCGGCACCTGGTCCGCGACGATCTGGTCGAGCAGCTTGCCGCGCACCGCGAGGTTCGCGTAGCGGAAGGTGTGCTCCGGTGCCAGGTCGTCGAGCAGGACGGCGAGCCGGTCGGCCCAGCCGACGAAGGTCCCGTCGGGCCCGGGGTCCCCCACGCCCTCGGTGAAGCTGTCGCCGACCGCTGCGTAGGAGGTAATGGTCTCTGTGGTCACGTTTTTGACGAAAGGTGTCGACTCTGCTGTCACGTCGTCCCATCTTTCCTTCCGTCAAGTGACCTACGCCACCGTAATATGGGGTTGACGTGGCGTGAGATAAGCCATTGGTCAAGATTGCGCCAACCCGGAATACCCAGGCCTAGGGCCTCGACGGGGCGGCCGCGACCCGGCTCAGCCGGAAGACCGCCGCGTCCAGATCGCCGCTGAGGCCCGTGCGCAGGCCGTGGTGGAGCAGGACCGCGCCCCGGTGCACCGCGCCGGTGTCCCGGCACACGTACGCCGCCGCCGGGTCGAGCCCCCGCAGCCGCACCGGGGCGGGCTCCTCGCCGTACGCCTGGGCCCGCAGCCAGGCGAGCACCACGGCCTCGTCGCCCCGCACGTACTGCACCGCGCTGAGCCCCTCGCCGGGCGCCCGAAGGCGGTACAGCTCGCCGAGCTGCACGATCGGCCTGATCTCCTTGTACAGCTCCACCCAGCCGCGCGCCTCGGCCCGTTCCGCCGCGCTCCACCGCGTGAGGTCGCCGCCGACGCCGAGCACCCCGGCCATGGCGCTGACGAACCGGAACCGCAGGGAGCTGACGCGCCCGTTGAGCTGGGTGTGGGGGCTGTCGGTGACCCAGGCGGCCATCACGCGCGCGGGGTGCACCTGGCTGAACCCGTGCTGGATCGCGAGGCGGTCCGCCGGGTCGGTGTTGTCCGAGGTCCACACCTGGTCCGTACGGGCGAGGATGCCGAGGTCGACCCGGCCGCCGCCGCCCGAGCAGGACTCGAAGGCGACGGACGGGTGCGCGGTCCGCAGCCGGTCGATGAGGTCGTAGACGGCGTGCACGTGGGCGGACCACACGCGCTCGGGATGGACCTCGCCCGGCCATCCGGGGTCGGTGAAGCAGCGGTTGAAGTCCCACTTCACATAGTCGATCGGGGCGCCGGAGAGGAGCGCGTCCAGCTGCTCCCACAGGTACTCCCGCACGTCCTCGCGCGCGACGTTGAGGACGAGCTGGTTGCGGAACTCCGTGCGGGTGCGGCCCGGCTGGTGCTGCACCCAGTCGGGGTGCGCGCGGTACAGGTCGCTGTCCGCGTTCACCATCTCCGGCTCCACCCAGATCCCGAACCCCATGCCCAGGCCGCGCACGTGGTCCGCGAGCGGCTTCAGACCGCCCGGAAACCGCTCCGGGTTCGGCGTCCAGTCGCCGAGCCCGGACCGGTCGCTGACGCGTCGGCCGAACCACGCGTCGTCGACGACGAACAGCTCGACGCCCATCTCGGCGGCCCGCTCCGCGAGGTCGCGCTGCTGGTCCTCACAGATGTCGAAGCCGGTGGCCTCCCAGGAGTTGTAGAGCACGGGCCGCACCTCGTCGGCGTCCGGGACGACGTGCGCGCGCTGGTAGGCGTGCCAGGCCCGGCTCGCCCCGCCGAAGCCGCCGTCGCTCCACAGGCCCGCGAACACGGGCGTGACGATCGCCGTGCCGGGCCCGAGCACCTCCTGCCCCGCGTCGTCGTGGCCGGAGCCGCCCGTGATCTGCACGGCGCCGTCCGGGAGCTGGTGCACCGCCACGCGCCACGACCCGGACCAGGCGAGCGCGCAGCCGTAGACCTCGCCGTGCTCCTCGGTGGCGCCGTCGGCGTCGAGCGCCACCCAGGGCAGGTGCTGGTGCCCGGTGTGCCCGCGGCGGCTGCCGATGACCCGCTCCCCGTACGTGAGGCCGGAGCGCACGAGGCGCGACTCCGCGGCCCAGCGGCCGTGCAGCTGGGACAGGCGCCAGTGCTCGCGGCGCGGCAGGGTCCAGGTCGCGGAGTCGGCCCGCAGCAGCTCCACCTCGGGGGACCCGGCGGGCCCCTGGTGCATGACGACCACGTACCGCTCGACCACGTCGCCGCGCAGCCGGTAGTCGAGCAGCACCGCCAGGTGGTGCACCGGGTCGGTGAAGTTCAGCTGGAGCTCGTCCTCGTCGTGCCAGGCACTGGCGAACCGCCACTCCGTGCCCCGCACCCCGCCGCCGCGCACCGAGAACGCGGGCCGCACGAAGCGGGGGCCGCCCTCGACGGGATACTCCTCGTGCCCGTCGATGCGGGACTCGAAGGGCCGCTCGGGCGGCAGCGGCGCGGCGGCCAGGGCCTCGGCGTCGGCCAGGGCGATCCGCGGGCCCCAGTGCAGGTGCAGCAGCTCGTCACGGCCGGTGAGGCGGAGCGCGTAGCTGCTGGTGGGCCCCGAGAGGAGCCAGGTACGACCGTCCTCGCCGACCTCGATCATCAAACCCCCACAGGTCCTCTGACAGATCTCAACAGCCGCGCGGGCGTACGCACATCTTCGAGCCCGTGCGACCACCGGGGCAACGCCCGTGCGCGCTCCGCTGCGACTGATTGCCTGAGGAACCCGTGTCGTATCGTCGAAGGCGCAACCACCGACCGCCGACGGCACGCCGCGGCGAGCCGTACGGTGCCCCGCTCCCGGCCGGTCCGACGAGCGCCGACCAGACCCGACCCAGAGGAGAGCCCGTGACGCAGCAGGTTCCGTCGACCGAACCCGAGCTCGCCGGTGTGCGCAACTTCCGTGATGTGGGCGGACTGTCGACCGTCGACGGCCGCCGGGTCCGCCACGGGGTCCTCTTCCGCAGCGGCCACCTCGCGCACGCCACCGCCGCCGACGCCGCGTTCCTCTCCTCGCTCGGCCTGCACACGGTCTTCGACTTCCGCAACGCCGCGGACCAGCGCCTCGAAGGCCCGGACGTGGAGCTGCCGGGCGTGCGCAACGTGAACCTGCCGCTGACCGACCCCGCCGACGGCGCCGAGTTCTGGAAGATGGTGCGCGACGGCGACCTGGACCAGCTGCGCACGGTCCTGTCCGACGGCAAGGCCGCCGAGCGCATGGCGTCCTCGTACCGCACGATCATCAGGGAGCGGACGGCCGAGCACAGCCGGGTGCTGCACGCGCTGGCCGAGGACAGCGTGCCCGCGCTGATGCACTGCGCCGCGGGCAAGGACCGCGCGGGCCTGTCGATCGCCGTGACGCTGCTGGCCGTCGGCGTGGAGCGCGAGGCGATCGAGGCGGACTACCTGGAGTCGAACGCGGCGCACCGCCGCTACAAGGTGCACCGCAGCGCGACCACGCCGGACGCGATGTCGCCCGAGGTCATGGAGCTCCTGAGCCCCCTTTTCGACGCCCGCGCCGAGTATCTGGCGGCGGCCTTCGCCACCGTCGAGCAGCTCTGGGGCGACACCGACACCTATCTCACCGAGGGACTCGGCCTCGCGGTGGAAACACGCGAGCGCCTGCGCGAGCGGCTCCTCGACTAGGGCGCGCGCCCGGGCGCTACTGGTTCTGTCCGCCGAGGACGAACAGGAGATAGATGAAGCCCGCGAACAGGTGGCCCACGGCGACGTAGACGATCAGGCGGACCCACAGGGCGCGCGGGAACTTCTCCTCCATGGACATGCGGCGCGCGGGCTGCTGCGGTTCAGGTTCCGTCATGTCGGTCTCCCTTGGTGGGGCCGCCGAGACAGAGCGCGGCGGCGGGGCTCTGCAGCAAGGTGTGGACGAAGAGGAGGTCGGCGCCGCCGTGGTCCACGGCGGCGATCCGGTGCGGCGTCAGCGAGTCGAAGTGCGCGCTGTCGCCGGGCGCGAGGGTGTACGAGGTGTCGCCGAGGCGCAGGCGCAGGCGGCCCTGGAGGACGTACAGCCACTCCTCCCCCGGGTGCACGCGCACGATGTCGCCCTGCGCGCCGTGCGGCACGTGCACGCGCAGCGCCTGCATGCCGCGGCCCGGGGAGCCCGCCTGCCAGTACGTCCAGCCGCCGGCGGCGGTGGGCTCCATGTCCGGGGCGCGGACGACGGCGTCCCGGTCGGCGGGCGTCTCGCCGAGCAGCTCGGAAACCGTCGTACCGTAGGTACGAGCGAGCGCGAGCAGCATCGGCAGGGACGGCTGGCGCTGCCCCGTCTCCAGGCGGGACAGATGCGCGGGCGAGAGCCCGGCCGCACGGGCGGCGGCCTCCAGGGTCAGCGCGGCACGGCGGCGCAGCTCACGCAGTTGCGGGGCGACGGCGGGCAGCGCGTCGGCCGCCTCACCGGCGTCCGGGGTGGCAGGGCTCATACCCTCGATTGAGCCAGAGCCTTACCCGAGAGGCAATTTTGTTGCCTCAGAGGCAAAACCCCGAGGCGGAGCTCATCGGTTCGCCACCGCCTGCTTCACCAGTGTCTTGCCGAAGTCCCAGATCAGCCCGCCGCCCCCGTGCGCCTCGTCCATGATGTCGGTGAAGGCGGCGACGAAGCGGTCGACCTCCTTCTCGCCGATGATCAGCGGCGGGATGAGCTTGATGACCTCCAGGTGGTCGCCGGAGACCTGGGTGAGGATCCGGTGCTTCTGGAGCAGCGGTACGACCACCATCTGCGCGAACAGGCCCTTGCGGGCGGCCTGGAGCACGGTCCAGCGGCTGCGCAGCTTCAGGGACTTCGGTCTGCCGAACTCGATGCCGATCATCAGGCCGCGGCCGCGGACGTCGCTGAGCAGCTCGTACTTGTCGACGAGTGCCGCGAGCCGGTCCTTGAGCAGCTCGCCCGTCGCGCGCGCGTTCGCGACGGTCCGCTCCTCGTCCATGACGGCGAGGACCGCGAGCCCGGCCGCCATGGCCTGCGCGTTGGACCCGAAGCTCGCGGAGTGGACCAGGACCCGGTCCATGGACGAGTAGACCTTCTTGAAGATCCAGTCCTTGCCGAGGGTCGCGCCGACCGGGACGTACCCGCCGGACAGGGCCTTGGCCACGCACACCAGGTCGGGCTCCACGCCCTCCTCGTGCTGGTGGGCGTAGAAGGCGCCGGTCCTGCCGAGCCCCGTCTGCACCTCGTCGGCGATCAGGAGGGCCTTGTGCTGGTGGAGGAGTTCCTGGGCGGCGCGCAGATAGCCGGGCGGGGGCTCGTGCACGCCCTTGCCCTGGACCGGCTCGACGATCAGGGCGGCCACGTCCCCGCGCTTGAGCTCCCGGCGCAGCGCGTCGAGGTCGCCGAGGGGCACGGCCGTGTCCGGCAGGAGCGGGGCGAAGCCGTCGCGGAAGCCGGTCTCGCCGTTCACGGACAGGGAGCCGGTGGTCAGGCCGTGGAAGGCGTGCGCGCAGTACAGGATCCGCGGCCTGCCGGTGGCGTAGCGGGCGAACTTCAGGGCGGTCTCGACGGCCTCGGTGCCGCTGTTGCCGAAGAAGACCCGGTCCAGGTACGGGCTGTGCGCGAGCAGCCGCTCGGCGAGCAGCCCGGGCAGCGGCTGGCAGTCGAAGCGGGTCAGATCGGCGAGGGAGGCGTCGAGCACGTCGTGCAGGGCCTTGCGGACGACCGGGTGGTGGCGGCCGAGGCCCATGACGCCGAACCCGGCGAGCATGTCCAGGTAGTCGTGTCCCTCGGCGTCCCAGAAGTAGGCGCCCTCCGCGCGTTCGTAGACCTTGTCGAAGCCGATGGTGTGCAGCATGCGCGGCAGCTGGTGGTTGAGGTGCCGGGTGTGCAGCTCGTACCGCTCGCCGCCGCGCTCGGCGAGCAGTCTGCCGAGGTCGAACTCCTTGCCGGTGCTTGTCATGCTCGGTTCTCCTCGCCGGGTGTCCCGGCTGTCTTCGGGCCGGACTCCCCGGCCTCCTGCGGGCCGGGCACCCCGGCCGTCTCCCGGGCGCCGGACCGCGCCGCGTCCTGGCGGGCCATCGTCGCGCTGACGCGGCCCGCGATCTCCACCGGGGTGAGGCCGACGTCGGCGAGGACCTCGCCGCGCTTGGCGTGCGCGAGGAACTGCTCCGGAATGCCGAAGCGCCGTACGGGGACGTCCACTTCGGCGTCGTCGAGGGCGAGGGCCACGGCCGAGCCGACGCCCCCCGCGCGGCTGTTGTCCTCCACGACCGCGACGAGCCGGTGCCGGGCGGCGAGCGGCGGCAGGGCGGCGTCGACGGGCTTGACCCAGCGCGGGTCGACGACGGTGCAGCCGATGCCCCGCTCGGCGAGGAGGTCCGCGGCCTGGAGGCACACCGGTGCCATCACGCCGACGGCGACGAGCAGCACGTCCGGGTCGGGGTCCCGGCGCAGGACGTCCATGGCGCCCACCCGGTCCACGGCCGGGATCGCGGGCCCCACCGACTCCTTGGGGAAGCGCAGCAGGGTCGGCGCGTCGTCGACGTTCACGGCCTCGCGCAGCTGGACGCGGAGCTGGTCGGCGTCGCGGGGCGCGGCGATCCTGAGGCCCGGCACGACCTGGAGGACGGACATGTCCCACATGCCGTTGTGCGAGGGCCCGTCGGGCCCGGTGACCCCGGCCCTGTCGAGCACGAAGGTGACGCCGCAGCGGTGCAGCGCCACGTCCATCAGGAGCTGGTCGAAGGCGCGGTTGAGGAAGGTGGCGTAGACGGCGACGACGGGGTGGAGCCCGCCGGTGGCCAGTCCGGCGGCGGCCACGGCGGCGTGCTGCTCGGCGATGCCGACGTCCCAGACGCGGTCGGGGTAGGCCGCCGCGAACTTGGTGAGCCCGACGGGGTGCAGCATGGCGGCCGTGAGGGCCACGACGTCCTCGCGTTCGGCCCCGACGCGGACGATCTCGTCGCCGAACACGGAGGTCCAGGAGGGGCCGTTGGACGGGGCGAGCGGCTCGCAGGTGAGGGGGTCCATGACGCCGACGGTGTGGAAGCGGTCGGCCTCGTCGGCGAGCGCGGGTTCGTAGCCGCGGCCCTTCTCGGTGAGGCAGTGGACGAGGACCGGGCCGTGGAAGCGCTTCGCGCGGCGCAGCGCGGACTCGACGGCCTTGACGTCGTGGCCGTCGATGGGACCGACGTACTTCAGGCCGAGGTCCTCGAACATGCCCTGGGGCGCGAAGGCGTCCTTGAAGCCCTTCTTGGCGCCGTGCAGGGACTCGTACAGCGTCCGGCCGACCACGGGGGTGTGCTGGAGGACGTCCTTGCCCCAGGCGAGGACCTTCTCGTAGCTGTCGGTGGTGCGCAGGGTCGCGAGGTGGTTGGCGAGGCCGCCGATGGTGGGGGCGTAGGAGCGCTCGTTGTCGTTGACGACGATGATCAGCGGCTGGTCCTTGGCGGCCGCGATGTTGTTGAGCGCCTCCCAGGCCATGCCGCCGGTGAGGGCGCCGTCGCCGATGACGGCGACGACGTGGCCCCGCTCCCCCAGGACCCGGCGGGCCTTGGCGAGGCCGTCGGCCCAGCCGAGCGCGGTGGAGGCGTGGCTGTTCTCGACGATGTCGTGCGCGGACTCCTCGCGCGAGGGGTAGCCGGACAGGCCGCCCTTGCCGCGCAGCTTCGAGAAGTCCTGACGCCCGGTCAGGAGCTTGTGCACATAGCTCTGGTGGCCGGTGTCCCACACCAGGCGGTCCACGGGCGACTCGAAGACCCGGTGCAGGGCGATGGTCAGCTCGACCACCCCCAGATTGGGCCCGAGGTGTCCGCCGGTCCGCGCGACCGCGTGCACCAGGAACTCCCGGATCTCTTCGGCCAGTTCGGCCAGTTCGGACTCGGTCAGCGCCTTCAGGTCGCGCGGCCCTCGGATGGTTTCCAGGATGGTCATGCTCAGGCCCCCTAACTGGTTGTCCTCAGCTCACCGTGACGTCGGGCTCCCCGGACGGGACTCCGGCGGCCTCCATCCGTGCGGCGATCTTCATCGCCTCTTCGATCAGGGTCTCCACGATCTTCGACTCGGGCACCGTCTTGATCACCTCGCCCTTGACGAAGATCTGCCCCTTGCCGTTGCCGGACGCCACCCCGAGATCGGCCTCCCGCGCCTCACCCGGACCATTGACGACACAGCCCATCACCGCCACCCGCAGCGGCACCTCCATGCCCTCAAGCCCCGCGGTCACCTCGTCCGCCAGCTTGTACACATCCACCTGCGCCCGCCCGCACGACGGACACGACACGATCTCCAGACGCCGCTGCCGCAGGTTCAACGACTCCAGGATCTGAATGCCGACCTTGACCTCCTCCGCCGGAGGAGCCGACAGCGACACCCGGATCGTGTCACCGATCCCCTCCGCCAGCAGCGCACCGAACGCCACCGCCGACTTGATCGTCCCCTGGAACGCCGGACCCGCCTCCGTCACACCCAGATGCAGCGGGTAATCACAGGCGGCCGCCAACTGCCGGTAGGCATTGACCATCACCACCGGGTCGTTGTGCTTGACCGAGATCTTGATGTCCCGGAAACCGTGCTCCTCGAACAGCGACGCCTCCCACAGCGCCGACTCCACCAACGCCTCCGGCGTGGCCTTGCCGTACTTCGCGAGCAGGCGCCGGTCGAGCGACCCGGCGTTCACCCCGATGCGGATCGGGACCGCGGCGGCGCACGCCGCCCGCGCGATCTCCCGGACCTTGTCGTCGAACTGCTTGATGTTCCCCGGGTTCACCCGCACCGCCGCACAGCCCGCGTCGATCGCCGCGAACACGTACTTCGGCTGGAAGTGAATGTCCGCGATCACCGGAATCTGCGACTTGCGCGCGATCACCGCCAACGCGTCCGCGTCGTCCTGCGTAGGACACGCCACCCGCACGATCTGACAACCCGACGCCGTCAGCTCCGCGATCTGCTGCAACGTCGCCCCGATGTCCGACGTACGCGTCGTCGTCATCGACTGCACCGACACCGGAGCGCCGCCCCCGACGGCCACCGACCCGACCTGGATGCGCCGCGCGGTGCGGCGCTCCGCTATCGGCCGGGCCGGTGGCTCGGGCAGGCCCAGGGAGACGGGGCCTGAAGGGGTCATGACGTCACCGGTTCCCGGAGACGGTCTCGCGCATGGCGCGCAGCGACTCCTTCAGCGACCCCATCGTGGCGAGCACGGCCGTCGGCTCGTACCCGCAGTGCGCCATGCAGTTGGCGCACCGGTCGTCCTTGCCGCGGCCGTACTTGCTCCAGTCCGTCTCCTCGATCAGCTCCCGGTACGTCGGTACGTAGCCGTCGCTCATCAGATAGCAGGGGCGCTGCCAGCCGAAGAGCGAGTAGTTCGGGATGGCCCAGGCCGTGCACTGGAAGTCGACCTTGCCCTCCAGGAAGTCGAGGAACAGCGGCGAGTGGTTCAGGCGCCAGCGGAGCCGGTTGCCGCCCGCGAAGGCCTTCTTGAACAGCTCGCGGGTCTGCTCGACGCCGAGGAAGTGCTCCTGGTCCGGCGCCTTCTCGTAGGCGTAGGCGGGCGAGAGCATCATCTCGTCGACCTTCAGGTCGTCGTTGAGGAAGTTCAGGACCTCGATGATGGTCTGCGGGGTGTCCGTGTTGAAGAAGGTCGAGTTGGTGGTCACCCGGAAGCCGCGGCGCTGGGCCTCCTTGATGGCGGCCACGGCCTCGTCGAACACGCCTTCCTTCGCCACGGACTCGTCGTGGCGCTCGCGCATGCCGTCGATGTGCACGGCGAACGCGAAGTACGGCGACGGCGTGAACTTGTCCATCTTCTTGCGCAGCAGCATGGCGTTCGTGCACAGGAAGACGAACTTCTTCCTGGCCACCAACTGGCGCACGATCTCATCGATCTGAGGGTGCATCAGCGGCTCGCCGCCCGCGATGGACACCATCGGCGCGCCGGACTCGAGCACGGCCCCCACGGCCTGGGCCACCGGCATGCGCTGCTTGAGCACACCGGCCGGGTGCTGGATCTTGCCGCAGCCCTCGCACTTCAAATTGCACGCGAACAGCGGCTCCAACTCGACGATCAAAGGAAACTTGTCACGCTTGCGCAGCTTCTGTTCAAAGAGATAGGTAGCGACCTTGATTGACTGACGCAGCGGCATAGCCATCTGGCTCACCTCCGGGGGAGCGGCGAAGATCGGTGCCATTCGAAAAAAGCGGGAAGCACGGCGCGGAGCACGCGGAAGGCCGATATTCCACCGCGGACCGTGCCGATGCGGACGAGTTCGTGCTGAGGGGCGTCGACGACCACCCGGACGGCCGCAACCGGCCGGGGTCCGGCCGTGACGGCACTGCGCAGCGTGACGGCGGACTCCATGTCGACCGCGATCGCGCCGGTGGCGAGCAGATCGCCGCGTTCGTGGCCGCGGACGACGTGGTCGGAGCCCGTGAGCGGGCCGGTGTGCACGGTGCGGCCCGGCACGGCCCGCACCAGTTCCTCGACCAGGAGCGCGGTGCCCACACACGGCGTGCGGCCGCCGTCGTGCCGGGTCTCCTCGGCGACGACGAGGTCACCGGGGTGCATGCCGGGGGCGAGCCCGGCACAGAACCCGGTCGCCACGACGGCCGCGTCGCGCAGGGAGTCCTTGCCGAGCGCCCGGGTGACGGCACGCTCGGCGGCCTTGGGTCCCATGCCCGTGCGCAGCACGGTCACGGGCCCCCGCGCGCCGCCGCGGTCCGCGGTGCGCAGGGCGAGGCGCTCGATGCCGAGCGCACAGGCGACGAGCAGCGGAGCGGGCCCCGGGCGCGCCGGGTCCGTGCTCATCAGCTCCCCTTGCCCAAGCCGCCGACGGACGGCTCGCCGTGCACGTACCGGCCGAGGGCGGTCAGCGGGAAGACCTGCCGGTACAGGTGGTAGTTGATCGAGAAGTCCCAGGGGAAGCCGGTGCCGGTGAAGTACGGCTCGTCCCAGGAGCCGTCCGCGCGCTGGCTCTCGGCCAGCCAGACGACGCCCCGCTCGACGGCCTTGGAGTCCCGCTCCCCGGCGGCGAGCAGCGCGATCAGCGCCCACGCGGTCTGCGAAGCGGTGGACGCGCCGTGCCCGATCCACTGTTCGTCGCGGTACGAGCGCAGGTCCTCGCCCCAGCCGCCGTCGTCGTTCTGCACCGACTCCAGCCAGGCGACCGCGCGGCGGATCGCCCCGTGCGCGGCGGGCAGACCGGCCGCGACGAGGGCGGGCACCACGGAGCCCGTGCCGTAGACGTAGTTGACGCCCCAGCGGCCGAACCAGGCGCCGTTCGCCTCCTGTTCGGCGAGGAGCCACTCGATGCCGCGGCGGGTGCGCGGGTCGTGGGCCTTGCCCTCGTAGGCGAGCATCTCCACGACGTGCGCGGTGACGTCGGCGGACGGCGGGTCGATGACCTCGCCGAAGTCGCAGAACGGCAGCTTGTTCGGCAGCGGACTGGTGTTGTCGACGTCGAAGGCGGCCCAGGCGCCGTTCCTGGACTGCATGCCCAGGTTCCAGTCCACGCCCCGGGCGATGGCGCTGTCCATCCGGCGCCGGTCCGGGTGGGCGACGCGGCGCAGCGCGAGGACGACCTCGGCGGTGTCGTCGATGTCGGGGTAGTTGTCGTTGTGGAACTCGAACGCCCAGCCGCCCGGCGTGAGCCGGGGCTTGCGCACCGACCAGTCGCCGGGCCTGACGATCTGCTCGCCCAGCATCCAGTCCGCGGCCTTCACCAGCTGCGGGTGGTCGGCGGGCACCCCGGCGTCGGCGAGGGCGATCGTGGCCAGACAGGTGTCCCACACCGGGGACTGACAGGCCTCGATCATCCGCGCGCCGTCCTCGCGCCACACCGCGAACCGGTCGAGCGACTCGATGCCCGCCTTGAGCACGGGGTGGTCGAGGTCGTAGCCGAGCAGGTGCAGCGCGATGACCGAGTACACGGCGGGGGGCTGGATGCCGCCCCAGCAGCCGTCGTTCTCCTGCCGCTCGATGATCCAGCGCGCGGCGCTGTTCATCGCGGCCTTGCGCAGACCGCGCGGCGCGACCTTGTGGTAGACGTGCAGCGCCTTGTCGAGGCGCTGGAAGACGCCGTCCCAACTCGCCACTGGCGCAAGGGGCTTGGGCGGGTTCGGCACGTTGGGGTCGGTGTGCAGCTCGTCGAGCGGGAAGGGCGCGGGGCGCACCGGGCGCTTCGCGGAGACGACGGTCAGCGGCACGATGGTCTGCCGCGCCCAGCAGCCGAAGTCGTAGATGTTGAGCGGGAACCACTTCGGGAAGTAGAGGAGCTCCGGCGGGAGTTCGGGCAGGTCGTCCCACTTCCACCAGCCGAAGAGGGCGAGCCAGATCCGGGTGAAGACCCGGGCCGCGGCGATGCCGCCCTGCTCACGGATCCAGACGGAGGCTCTCGCCATGTGCGGCGCGTCCGGCGCGTCCCCGGCGAGGCGCAGGGCCACATAGGCCTCGATGGTGGCGGAGAGCTCGCCGGGGCCGCCGTAGAAGGTGGCCCAGGTGCCGTCGTCGCGCTGCTCGCCGCGGATGAAGAGCGCGGCGGCGCGGGTGGTGGCCTCGTCCCTGATGCCGAGGAACTGGCGGAGCAGCAGGTCCTCGGCGTCCATGGACACGTTCGTCTCCAGGTCGCCCTTCCACCAGCCCTGGGCGTCCTGGCGGGAGAGGAGGTACTCCGTGGAGCGCTCCACGGCACGCTTGGCGGCTTCCGGTGCCCCGGCCGCCCCGGGGTTCGTGTCAGGTGTTTCGGTGGCCGAGGCCGCGCGGGGCGTCACCGCTCCGGTGGAACCGTCGGTCGTCGCTGTCATGGCTTCCCCTTCGACGCAGTGCTTCTCTCTGCTGGGTCCGCCGTCGGACACCGCCCGCACCGGGGCGGTGTTCGGCGACTGCGAGTCAGGTGTGCCCGATAGTGATCATCTCTTCCGTACGACGACGAAGTCGGCGAGCGCGGTGAGCTGCGCCCGCACCAGGTCCGGCATCTGGACCGCGTCCAGGGCCTCGATGGCGACGGCGTGCTGCCGCCGCGCCTCCTCGGCGGTCCACTCGCGGCCGCCCGCCTGCTCGATGAGCGCGGCGCGCGCGGCGAACTCCGCCTCGGAGAAGCTGTCGAAGTCATTGCTCTTGGCGTCGGCGGCGAGCAGCTCGCCGAGCTGCTCGGAGGCCGGGCCGCCCGCGGCGAGCGCGGCGACGACCGGCAGCGACTTCTTGCGCTGGCGCAGGTCGCTCCAGGTCTGCTTGCCGGTGGCCTCCGGGTCGCCCCAGATGCCGAGCAGGTCGTCGACGGCCTGGAAGGCGAGCCCGAGGTGGTAGCCGTACTTCTCCAGGGTGTCGGCGGTGGCGTCGTCCGCGCCGCCGAGGACCGCGCCGATGGAGACCGCGCAGGCGAGCAGGGCACCCGTCTTGTTGCCCTCCATCTCCAGGCACTCCTCGACGGTGACCCGCTCGCGGTGCTCGTAGGAGATGTCCTGCGCCTGGCCGTCGATGAGGGCGCGCGTCGCGGTGGTCAGGCGGCGCGTGGCGCGGCCCGCCTCGACGGTGCCGATCTCCAGGAGGACCTCGTTGGCGAGGGCGAAGAGGGCGTCGCCGACGAGGATCGCCTGGGCGGGGCCGTGCACCTTCCACACGGTGTCGCGGTGGCGGCGCTGCTCGTCGCCGTCCATCAGGTCGTCGTGCAGGAGCGAGAAGTTGTGGACCAGCTCGACGGCCACCGCGCCGGGCACGCCGACCTCCGGCAGGGCGCCCGCGGCCTCGGCGGAGAGGAGCGCGAGCGCGGGGCGCACGGCCTTGCCGCCGTCGCCGTCGGCCGGATTGCCCGCGGCGTCGATCCAGCCGAAGTGGTAGGCGGCGACGGTGTCCATGGGGGGCGCGAGGCGGTCCACGGCGGTCCGCAGCACCGGGGTGGCCAGTGTCCGGCCCCGCTCCAACAGCGCGGTCACGTCCACAGCGGCCGGTTGGGCCGAGGGCACAGTCGGCACAGTCTCTCCTCTAGTTCCGGTGCGGGGGTTCTGGGACGGCCCCAGAAGGTCGAGCGTCACGCCGCCTCCTCGAAGAGGTGGTCGCGCGGGCGGTCGAGCGCGGTCAGCGCCGCCCTCGCGGCACTGATACCGCTGCGAACAGCACTTTCCATCGTCGCGGGCCAGCCGGTGGCGGTCCACGCGCCGGCCAGGTAGAGCCCGCGCGCCTTGGTGTGCGCGCCCGGTCGCAGGCGGCCGACGCCCGGTGTCGGCGCGAACGTCGCCGTGCGCTCCCGGGTCACGAAGAAGTCCAGGACCTGTGCGCCGTGCGCGGCGGGCAGCAGGCGCTCGAGCTCGGGCAGATAGCGCTCCCTGAGCGCCGCCACGGGGGCGTCGATCTCGTCCTGGGCGGCCGACTGGGACACCGCGAGGTACTGGCCCGACCGCAGCCCGGAGGCCTCGGTCCGGTCGAAGACCCACTGGACGGGGGTGCCGAGCGCGGCGAAGAAGGGCCGCTTGAGGACCTTGCGGTCGTAGACCACGTGGACGTTGAGGATCGGCGCGGTGTCGATGCCGAGCAGCCGGTCCGGGTCGTCGAGGGCGCCCTCCGGGAGCAGGTCGTGCGTCTCGGCCTGGGGCACCGCGAGGACGACGGTATCGGCCTCGATGCGCTCGCCGGGAACCTCGACGCGCCAACCACCGTTCTTAGTAGGCGAGATGGAGGTGACACGTGTTCGCACTTCGGTACGGACGCCCGCGGAGTCGAGCGCCTTGCGCGCCAGGCGGTCATGGAGTTCACCGAGGGGCACCCGCGCCCAGCCGATGTCGGCGGCGCCCGGGTCCGAGAGCAGCCCGGTCTTGAAGACCATCGCGGCGAGGCCGAGCGAGGCATCGCCCGCGACGGCGTTCAAGGTGGCGACGCCGACGAGGTCCCACAGGGCCTCGATGGCACGCGTCGACTGACCGTGCGCGGCCAGCCAGCTGCCGAAGTTCTGGCTGTCGAGCGCCGGATCGGCCGGGTCGAGCCCCTTGAGGGCGAGCGCCGCGCGGCCCACCTGGGCGCGCTCGGCGAGCGACAGATGCGGATAGGTGGCGAGGCTCGCGGCCAGATGCAGCGGCACGGGCAGCGCGGTGCGCCGCAGCCGCCCGAGGCGATTGCGCTCGGCGTCGAGCACGGGCACGTCGAGGCGCTCCTGCAGCGGCGCCAGGTGCGCGCCCTCGACGCGGTCCAGGAACCAGCGGTAGGCGGTGCAGCAGCGCAGATAGACGTGCTGGCCGTTGTCGACGGTCAGCTCGCCGCGCTGGAAGGAGAAGGCGAGCCCGCCGAGCCGGGGGCGCCCTTCGAGGAGCGTGACGTCGAGCCCGGCGTCGGCGAGGGCGAGGGCGCTGGTGATCCCGGCGAGTCCGCCGCCGACGACCACGGCGGAGGTCGCGGAGGTCTCGGGCCGCCCGCCGCGCGCTCCGCCCGGATGGTCCGCGTCCGTGTCACCGCCTGGTTCGGGCCGGCTGTCGTCCTGCCTCATGCGTCCTCCCTTTCGGCGGTTGCAGTCTGGGACGCCAAGGTCATGCGGAGGGTTGCCCGCCGGTTGCGGCGGTGGGAGCCGCCGGTCCCGCGGTCGCGCGTCACGTGCGCCTCCTGACGGCCTGACGTGCGACATTGCGCGCGTCCAGGCCGGAGAGACCCCGCACGGCGACATACGCCTTCTCGCGCCCCGGGAGGGAGACGCGGCCCCGCAGGACCGCTTCCGGCTCGCGCTCGATGCGGTCGAGCAGACGGCGGTAGATGCCCGCCATCGCGGCCACGCAGGCACCGCTGCGCCGGTCGAGCAGGGGCAGGAGGCGGTACCCCTCGGCGAACAGCGCACGGGCGCGGCGCACTTCGAAGTGGACGAGGCCCGCGAAGTCGGACCCGGCGGGCGGCTCGGGCCGTGCGAACCCGGCGGAGCAGCCGAATTTGGCCAGGTCGTCGGCCGGGAGATAGGTCCGGCCCTCCAGGGCGTCCTCGCGAACGTCCCTGAGGATGTTGGTGAGTTGCAGCGCGAGCCCGAGCGTGTCGGCGTACTCCGGCGCGCGCTCCGCGTGGGGCGCCCCCGGTTCCGTGCCGAACACGCCGAGCGAGAGCCGCCCGATGGCCCCGGCCACGCACCGGCAGTAGACCTTGAGGTCGTCCCAGGTCTCGTACGTCTCGCCGCGCACGTCCATCAGGACGCCGTCGATCAGCTCGTCGAGCCCGCCGAGCGGGATCGGGAAGTGCTGCGCGGCATGGCTGAGCGCCACGGCCACCGGGTCGGTGTCGTCCTCCTCCACCGAGCCCTCGTGGATGCGGCCGAGCAGGCTCCGCGTCTCGTCGAGACGGGTCTGCTTGACGTCCGGCGCGAGCGCGCCGTCCCCGATGTCGTCCACGCGCCGCGAGAACGCGTAGAGCGCCGACATCGCGCGCCGCTTCGGCGTCGGCAGCAACCTGATGCCGTACGCGAAATTTCGTGCCTGCTGCCCGGTCACGGCCTCGCAATAGCTGTATGCGGCGAGTACCGGTGCGGACACGCGAGGTTCTGACTCCACGGTCCGGCTCACCCCTCTCCTCGCAGAACCGCACCCACCTCGCGCAGCAAACGCGGTTTCGTGGGCTTCGGCGGCCTTGGAAGTACGTCGTATCCGGCGGTGGCGATCGCCGAGACGGCCGCCCTCCCCCCTGCCACGAACCCTGCCAGCAGCAGCTTCAGCCTGCCGTGGACGCTACCCACCAGGGGGGTGCCTTCATTCAGGAGGCGGTGGGCGCGTTCCGCTTCAAACGCAACCAGGGCGCGCACCGACGCGCCTGCGGTAGGAGCGGCCAGATCCCGTTCCTGGACGTGAAAGCGCTTCATGTCCTGGGCGGGCAGATAGATCCGGTCGCGCCCGAGGTCCTCGCGCACGTCCTGGAGGTGCTCCACGATCTGGAGCGCGGTACAGACGGAGTCCGAGAGCCGGATCCGCTCGGGTGTCGCGGTGCCGGTGATGGCGAGCACGAGGCGCCCGACCGGGTTCGCCGACAGTTCGCAGTAGGCGACGAGGTCGTCGTACGTCTCGTAGCGCTTGACGAGCTGGTCCTGGCGGTTGGCGGCGATCAGGCCGAGGAACGGCTCGAGGGTGAGGTCGCTGCGCCGCACGGTGGGCCCGAGGGCGCGCAGCAGGGGGTGGCCCGGCTCGGGGCCCGCGGTGAAGACCTTGCGCAGATCGGCCTCGAAGGCGTCCAGGAGGGCGAGCGGGTCGCCCGCGGCCTCGGGGTCCGCGCCCAGGTAGCGGGCGTGGGCGGCGCCACTGGCCAGGTCGGAGTCGCCGATGTCGTCGACCAGGCGGGCGAAGCCGTACACGGCCATGAGGTCCTCGCGCCAGGCGCGCGGGAGGAAGAACGGGGCCACGGGGAAGTTCTCGTCCGCGGCTTTGGCGAGGACGGCGGACGCATCGCGGAGCTGGAGATCGTCCGTAGCCATTGCCGTCACATCTCCCGTTCTACACTGCCGACCCAATACATCCTATTTCGGACACGCCGCCAAGGCCGCCCAGCGGCACAGCGCGCCCCGCGCCCATCCAGGGAGCGATATCGCCCCACTTGCCGCGAATCAGCACCGGTACAGCTTACGTTGTACAACGGACGGCCCTTCGTCGGGGTGTTCCGCACATCACAAGAACGCACCGATTGGCTTCAATCTTCCCTGAACTCCTGTGACTTGGGAGAAGCCTGATGTCTGAAAACGAGTCAGGGCCCGGCCGGGGTGTCCGGCGGGCCCTGCTCCATTCGGCCGCGACCAGACGGCGGCCATCCGGCTACTTACCGGTGAACTTCTCGTACTCCTTGATGACCTCGTCGGTGGGCCCGTCCATGCGCAGCTCGCCGCGCTCCAGCCACAGGACCCGGTCGCAGGTGTCACGGATCGACTTGTTGTTGTGGCTGACCAGGAAGACCGTGCCCGCCTCCTTGCGCAGCTCGCGGATGCGGGCCTCCGAGCGCTTCTGGAACTTGCGGTCCCCCGTGGCGAGCGCCTCGTCGATCATCAGCACGTCGTGATCCTTGGCCGCCGCGATGGAGAACCGCAGCCGCGCCGCCATCCCCGAGGAGTACGTCCGCATCGGCAGCGTGATGAAGTCGCCCTTCTCGTTGATCCCCGAGAAGTCCACGATCTGCTGGTAGCGCTCCCTGATCTGCTCCCGGCCCATGCCCATCGCGAGACCGCCCAGGATCACGTTGCGCTCACCGGTCAGATCGTTCATCAGCGCCGCGTTCACCCCCAGCAGCGAGGGCTGGCCGTCGGTGTAGACCCTGCCCCGCTCGGCGGGCAGCAGCCCCGCCACCGCCCGCAGCAGCGTCGACTTGCCCGAACCGTTCGACCCGATCAGACCGATCGCCTCACCCCGGTACGCCGTGAAGCTCACCCCCCGCACCGCGTGCACCTTGCGCACCCCCGGCGACTCACCCCGCCGCACGATCCGGCTCAACGCCGCCGTCGCACTGCCCCGGCCCGTCTTCCCGCCGTTCACCCGGTACACGATGTGCAACTCGTCCGCGATCACCGTGGGGCGGCGTGCCCCTGCGTCCTTGTCGTCAGCCACGGCCGTACCGCTCCTCTGCCTTCCAGAAGTAGACGAAGCCGCCCACGGCGACGAGCACGGACCAGCCGAGCGCCACCGCCCACACGTGCGGGGGCAGGTTCTCCGAGCCGTAGCCGTCGATGAGGGCGAAGCGCATCAGGTCCATGAAGATGGCCGCCGGGTTCCACTGGAGGACGTCGGCGATCCAGGCCGGCTTGTCCTTCAGCATCACCGGGATGGAGAACATCACGCCGGACGCGTACATCCACGTGCGCATCACGAAGGGCATCAGCTGGGCCAGGTCCGGCGTCTTGCTGCCGAGCCGGGCCATGACCAGGGCGAGCCCCGTGTTGAACAGGAACTGCAGGGCCAGGACCGGGACGATCAGGAGCCAGGAGAGCCGCGGGTAGCTGCCGAAGCCGATCGCCACGACGAACAGCACGAGCATCGAGAACAGCAGCTGCTGGAGCTGCTGGAGCGAGAACGAGATGGGCAGTGAGGCACGCGGGAAGTGCAGCGCGCGCACCAGGCCGAGGTTGCCCGAGATCGCCCGTACGCCCGCCATCACCGAGCTCTGCGTGAAGGTGAACACGAACACGCCCGTGACCAGGAACGGGATGTACACCTCCCGCGACATGCCGCGGTCGGCCTTGAGGATCAGGCCGAAGATGAGGAAGTAGACGAGCGCGTTGAGCAGCGGCGTCGCGACCTGCCAGAGCTGGCCGAG
This sequence comes from Streptomyces sp. YIM 121038, assembly GCF_006088715.1. Classification (NCBI taxonomy): domain Bacteria; kingdom Bacillati; phylum Actinomycetota; class Actinomycetes; order Kitasatosporales; family Streptomycetaceae; genus Streptomyces; species Streptomyces sp. YIM 121038. The sequence goes on along the minus strand of NZ_CP030771.1, from coordinate 7,810,217 downwards.
CTTGGCCTGGCTGTACTGGGCGGTCAGCTTCGCCTGCGAGAAGGCGAGGATGAAGTGGCGGCGCCCCCAGAGCTGGCGGACGTACTCCACGAGGCCCGGACGGGCACCGCTGACGGACAGCCCGTACTTGGCGGCGAGCTCGGCCGGGGAAAGCCCGTCGTCGGGCGACGGTGGCGCGGTCACCGCGACTCCACCGTCCTGCGTTGTCTCACTCACGAGTGGAAACTTTCGTCTTCAGATGCGCGGCCGGTCGGGCGTAGGCGTGGGCCAGGTCGGGCAGAGGCCGGGCCAGGGACCGGGATACGGCCCGAATGTTCTCAGACCAGAGCTTGTCAGATGACAGGAGGTCGGCCCAGTCGGGTCAGGCGCCACACCGTGCGCCAGCTCATGGGCCTGCGGGGCCCGCACGGGCTGGTCCAGCCCTCCTTGAAGCCGCCGAACCAGGCCTTCAGGGCGGGCCGCGAGGGGCGCCGGGCCAGGGTCAGGAGCAGCCACACGCCCAGGTACACGGGGACCAGGAGCGCGGGCAGGTTGCGGCGGGCGAGCCAGACGCGGTTGCGGGCCACCATGCGGTGGTAGACCGCGTGCCGCGAGGGCGCCGTGGTCGGGTGGTACAGGACCATGTCGGCGCGGTAGTCGATCATCCAGCCCGCGTTCAGCGCCCGCCAGGCCAGGTCGGTCTCCTCGTGGGCGTAGAAGAACTCGTCGGGCAGGCCGCCGACCTCTTCCAGGACCTTGGTGCGGACGGCGTTGGCGCCGCCGAGGAACGTCGTCACGCGCGAGGAGCGCATCGGGTCGGACGCGCGCAGGCGCGGCACGTGCCGGCGCTGGGTGACGCCCGTGTCCGGGTCGGCGATGCGGAAGCTGATGATCCCGAGAGCCGGGTCGGCGGCGAAGGCCTCGCGGCACAGCCGAGCGGTGTCGGTGTGCGCCAGGAGGCCGTCGTCGTCGAGGAACAGCAGGATGTCGACGTCGGTGCCACCGGGCCCGAAGGCCTCGATGCCGACGTTGCGCCCGCCGGGAATGCCCAGGTTCTCGGGCAGTTCTATGGTGCGGACGCCCGGCGGGACGTCGGGCACGGGGGCGCCGTTGCCGACGACCACCACCTCGACCGGGTCGCCGTCCTGCTTGGCGACGGAGTCGAGCAGCGCCCGCAGCTCCTGCGGGCGGTTGCCCATGGTGATGATGACCGCGCCGACCGTCGGCCGCTGTGCCGGAGTGCTCACTTCAGCCTGCTCGAGGCGAGGATGGACACCAGGTGCAGCAGCGTCTGCAGGAGCGCGATGCCGGCCAGCACGGCGACGCCGAGGCGGGAGAAGAAGAGGTCGCCCCGGGCCGAGTCCACGATCGCCAGGACCAGGATCAGCAGGGACGCCTCGATGCCGAGGATCAGCCGGTGGAACTTGAGCGCGGCGGCGGCCTTGCGGGCGAGCGCCACGCCGGAGGCGCGCGGCACGGCGGCCGACTCCTGCACGGGCGGCAGCCCCTGCTGGTGCCGGGCGACGCCCACGAGGTCGGTCTCGGCCTTGATCAGGATGGCGCCGAGCGCGGCGAGGGTGCCGAGGAAGGCCCACAGCCAGTCGATGCGCCCCGAGCCCCACAGGTCGGCGGCGCGCAGGCCGAAGCCGACCAGGACCGCGGCGTCGCACAGATAGGCGCCGACCCGGTCCAGGTACACGCCGGACATCGAGTACTGCTTGCGCCAGCGGGCGATCTCGCCGTCGACGCAGTCGAGCAGCAGATAGAGCTGCACCGCGACGACGCCGAGCACGGCGCCCGTGATGCCCGGCACGAGGAGGGCCGGGGCCGCGAGCACGCCCGCGACGGTCATCAGGTAGGTCAGCTGATTGGGCGTGATCCTGGTGTTCACCAGGTACCGGTCGCAGCGCAGCGAGATCTCTCGCATGTACAGGCGTCCCGCCCAGTGCTCACCGCTGCGCCGGTCCTTCACCCCCGCGGGGTGAACGACGGGCCGGAGTTCAGCTACCGATGGCCTTGGCATAGTCGGCGTATGCGTCCTTGATCTGGTCGGTGTTCAGATTGAGGTGCTCGAGGATCGTGTAGCGGCCCGGCCGGGTCTGCGGGGCGTACTCCACGACCTGGACGAACTCGTCCACGGTGAAGCCGATCTCCTCCGGCAGGACCGGCAGGCCGTGGCGGCGCAGGACCTCGGCCATGAAGGCCGACTCGTCGCGGGCACCGCGCAGGTGCATCGCGAAGGCGGCGCCGAGGCCGCACTGCTCGCCGTGGCTCGCCGCGCGCTTCGGGAACAGCAGGTCGAAGGCGTGGTTGATCTCGTGGCAGGCGCCCGAGGCCGGGCGGGAGTCGCCCGAGACGGACATCGCGATGCCGGTGAGGACGAGGCCCTCGGCAAGCACCTGGAGGAAGCCGTCGTCGCCGACGCCGCCGGGGTGGCGCAGGACCGCCTCGCCGGCCTGGCGCGCCATCGCGGCGGCGAGGCCGTCGATGTCCTCGCCGCGCTCGCGGGCGGCGAGTTCCCAGTCCCGGATCGCGGAGATGTTGGACAGGGCGTCGCCGATGCCGGAGCGCACGAAGCGGACCGGGGCCTCGCGGATGACGTCGAGGTCGATGACGACCGCGATCGGGTTCGGCACGCCGTACGAGCCGCGGCCCGCGTCGTTGTCGAGGGTCGCGACGGGCGAGCACAGGCCGTCGTGCGACAGGTTCGTCGCGACGGCGACCAGCGGCAGGCCGACGCGCGCCGCGGCGAACTTGGCGCAGTCGATGATCTTGCCGCCGCCGAGGCCGACGACCGCGTCGTAGCGGCCCTTCTTCATGGCGTCGGCGAGCTTGATGGCGTCGTCGAGCGTGCCGCCGCCCACCTCGAACCATTCCGCGCCCGGCAGCGACGGAGAGAGTCGCTTGCGCAGGACCGCGCCGGAGCCGCCGCTGATCGCGATGGCGAGCTTGCCGGTCGACGAGCAGATCCTCTGGTCGGCGAGGACACCGGCCAGGTCGTTCAACGCCCCCGGCCGGATGTCCACGACGACCGGCGAGGGGATGAGCCTCGTCAGTACTGGCACGCGATCTCACGTCCCTTGGCGAGGTCGTCGTGGTTGTCGATCTCGACCCACGAGACGTCACCGATCGGCGCGACATCGATCTTGAAGCCGCGGTTGACGAGCTCCTGGTAGCCGTCCTCGTAGTAGAGGTCGGGGTCGCGCTCGAAGGTGGCCTTCAGGGCGTCGGCCAGCTCCTCGGCGGCCTCGCCCTCGATGAGGGTGACGCCGATGTACTCACCGGTGGCCGTCGCCGGGTCCATCAGCTTGGTGATCTTCTGGACGCCCTTCTCGGGGTCCACGATGACCTTCATCTCCTCGTCGGCGAGGTTCTTCACCGTGTCGAGGGCGAGGATGATCTTCTTGCCGTCGCCGCGGGCGGCGAGCAGCGTCTTCTCGACGGAGACCGGGTGCACGGTGTCGCCGTTGGCGAGGATCACGCTGTGCTTGAGGGCGTCACGGCCGCACCACAGGGAGTAGGCGTTGTTCCACTCCTCGGCCTTGTCGTTGTCGATCAGGGTGAGCTTGAGGTTGTACTTCGCCTCGAGCGCGGCCTTGCGGTCGTAGACGGCCTCCTTGCGGTAGCCGACGATGATCGCGACGTCGGTCAGGCCGATCTCGGCGAAGTTCTTCAGGGTGAGGTCGAGGACGGCCAGCTCATTCTCGGTACCCTCGCCCACCACGGGCACCAGCGCCTTGGGCAGCGTTTCGGTGTAGGGGCGCAGACGCCGGCCGGCGCCGGCGGCCAGGACGAGGCCGATCATGCGGGTTCTCCTTCATCGTGTACGGCGGGTGCGCCGCTGTTGTGCGCGGTCACCCAGAAGCGGATGCTCTCGGCGAGCACCACGAGTGCCACGGCCACGGCGAGCGCCGTGAGCGCGACGGTGAAATCTGTGGTTGTCAGCAGGGCGGCGGCGACAGTGACCGCGAAGGTCCTGCCCTCGTGCCCGCCGATCACCCGCACCAGCCAGCGCGGCGGCGCGACGACACCGCGAATGCGGTACACGGTGTCGTAGTGATGGTAGGCGACCGCGGCCACCAGGCCGAAAGCCGCGGGAAGGGCTCCGTTCACGTCCGCTTTGGCCGCCAGTACCAGGACGGTGCCGTATTCGGCGGCGCGCAGGAAGGGCGGGACCAGCCAGTCGAGGGCGCCCTTGAGGGGCCGTGCGACGGCCAGGCCCGAGGTGATCACGTACCCGGCGGCGGCGATGACCGGCCAGGGGCTGCCGAAGGAGGTGAGGGCGGAGGTGGCGACGACGGCCGCGCCGCCCGCGAAGGCGAGGGCCGGGGCCAGCCCCGGCAGGCCGCGGAGCGTGGCGAGCGCGCCCGCGAAGGGCCCGGTGTCGGCGAGGTCGGCCAGGGCCGTGGCGGCCCGGTCGGTGCGCTTGGCCCTGCGGGTCAGGGAGCGCAGGACGCGGCCCGCGGTGGTGTAGCAGGCGGCGAGTCCGCAGCCGATCAGGAGCACGACGAACGTGACGCGCGGGGTGGTGAGCGCGGTCAGGACGGCGATCAGGGCCCAGCGCTCCCCGATCGGCAGGACGATCATCCGGCGCGCCCATACCGTCCAGCCGCGGCTGTCGAGCTTGTCGGAGAGCGCGGCGGTGGGGCTGGTGTTGGCGGTCGCGTCGTGGTTGGCCTCGTTGAACGAGAAGTCCACGACGTGGCGGCAGGTCTGCAGGATCATCGCGCCGAGCGCGAGGGCCCAGACGTCGTCGCCGCCCCGGGCCGCGCCGAGGGCGAGGCCCGCGTAGTACGCGTACTCCTTGGCCCGGTCGAAGGTCGCGTCCAGCCAGGCGCCGAGCGTCGAGTACTGCAGGGAGTAGCGCGCGAGCTGGCCGTCCGTGCAGTCCAGGACGAAGGAGAAGAGCAGCAGGAGGCCGGCGGCGACGAAGCCACCGCGGGTGCCGGTGGCCGCGCAGCCCGCCGCGATCAGGGCGACGAGCAGCGAGGCGGTGGTGACCTGGTTCGGGGTGAGGCCGCGCCGGGCGCACCAGCGCGCGAGGTAGCGGGAGTACGGACTGATGCAGTACGTGGTGAAGAAGCCGTCCCTGGCCTTGACCGCGCCGCGCAGGCGTACGGCCTCGTCGTCGACGGCGGCGACGGCCTGGCGGGCGGTGTTGCGGGCCTCGGGGTCGGCGGGCACGGCCGCGACGAGGGTGCCGAGCTCGGGCCGGTACACGTCGACGTCGGCCGCTCCGAGGGCCTCGGCGAGCCGGTCGGGCACGGCGTCCGGCGCGACCGTGACGGCTCCGGCGCCGCCCGCGCCGACGGCCGTGCGCAGCGCGCGCGTGAGCGCGCCGCGGGCCTCGGGCTTGACGGTGACGGCACCGGGCACGGCGGCCGCGGCGAAGCGCGGGTCGGTCAGGCCGAGGCGCAGGGCGTGGACGTGACCGACGAAGCGGGTGTCGACGACGGCGACGCGCTGGTCCGCGGGGACGGTCCGCACGAGCGTCTCGGCGTCGGCCGCGTCCCGGGCGGTCCGCACGTCGAAGCCCAGGGACCGCAGATCGCCTTCGAGGGGCGAGCCGGGCACCGGCTGGCCGGTGAGGATGGCGGTCGACAGGACGAACTCACTCCTTGGTTCCCGGCGCGGCGCGCGCGGGCACATGCGTGACGGGGGGCGCCCTCGCCGGGATGCGGCCGGGCGGCATGTCGGCAGAGGCTATCGGATGCCGGGAAGCGGGCGTTCACCGCCCGTTCACGCCCCGATCAGCCCGATCTGCAGGGGTCGGCGCGGGCTGCGCCGCCCTTGATCGCCACGATCATCATCGTCGATGGCGGCCCGCGGCCACAAACCGCGTGGTACCGAACCACGCAACCCCGCCTAAGGTGGACGCCCATGACATGGCTGATCACAGGCGGGGCGGGATATATCGGGGCACACGTGGCGCGGGTCATGGCCGCCGCCGGGGAGCGGGTGCTCGCTCTCGACGACGTGTCGTCCGGTGTGCCGGAGCGACTGCCCGCCGGCATTCCCCTCGTACGGGGCTCGTCGCTCGACGGCGCGCTGGTCGAGCGGGTGCTCACGGAGCACGCGGTGACGGGTGTGGTGCATCTGGCGGCGCGCAAGCAGGTCGGCGAGTCCGTGGAGCAGCCGCTGCGTTACTACCGGGAGAACGTCGGGGGCCTGGTGACGCTCCTGGACGCGGTCGCCGCGGCCGGGGTCCGGCGGTTCGTCTTCTCCTCGTCGGCCGCGGTGTACGGCGAGCCCCCGGCGGCCGGACTGATCACCGAGGACACCCCGTGCGCGCCGGTCAGCCCCTACGGCGAGACGAAGCTGGCCGGGGAGTGGCTGGTGCGGGCCGCCGGGCGGGCCCACGGGATCACCACGACCTGTCTGCGGTACTTCAACGTGGCGGGGGCCGCGGCGCCCGAGCTCGCGGACACCGGGGTCTTCAACGTGGTCCCGATGGTCTTCGACCGGCTCACGCGCGGCGAGGCCCCGCGCGTCTTCGGCACCGACCACCCCACGCCCGACGGCACCTGCGTGCGCGACTACGTGCACGTGACCGACCTGGCCGGGGCGCACCTCGCGGCCGCCCGCAGGTCCGCCGGCCCCGGCACCGATCTGACGGTGAACATCGGCCGCGGCGAAGGCGTTTCCGTACGCGAACTCCTGACCGTCATCGGCGAGGTCACCGGGGACACGCGGGCGCCGGTGGTGGAGCCGCGCCGGGCAGGGGACGCCCCCAGCGCGGTGGCCGACGTCGGCCTCGCGGCGCGGGAGCTGGGCTTCAGGGCGGGGCTCGGGGTGCGCGAGATGGTGGCGTCGGCCTGGGCGGGGTGGTGTCTGCGCCATCCGGAGGCCGGGGGCGCCCGGTCCGTCTGACACGGCCCCTTTCCCTAGGCCCCTTCCCTGAACCGCTGACCGTTTCCGCAGGCCAGCGCATATGACAACGGTGTTCACGATCGCGTTGCCAGATACCCCCCACCCGTAGTTCACTGTGATCGTCGCCGCGGACGGCGATCCCACTACGGATCCGGGAGGACCACGCGATGGGGGCTGGACACGACCACGGCCACGCGCCGCCGGCGAACGGCACCGTGACGGCCGCGTACAAGGGACGGCTGCGGATCGCGCTGTCCCTCACGGTCACCGTCATGGTGGTGGAGATCGTCGGCGGCCTCGTCGCGGATTCGCTCGCACTGATCGCGGATGCGACGCACATGGCCACCGACGCCCTCGGGCTCGGCATGGCGCTGCTCGCGATCCACTTCGCGGGCCGCCCGGCGAGCGAGAGCCGCACCTTCGGCTACGCCCGCGCGGAGATCATCGCCGCGCTCGCCAACTGTCTGCTCCTGCTCGGCGTCGGCGGCTACGTGCTGTACGAGGCGATCCAGCGGTTCGTCACGCCGTCTCAGACCGAGGGCGGCCTCACCATCGTCTTCGGCCTCATCGGTCTGGCGGCGAACCTCGTCTCGCTGCTCCTGCTGATGCGCGGCCAGAAGGACAGCCTCAATGTGCGCGGCGCCTTCCTGGAGGTCCTCGCGGACGCGCTCGGCTCGGTGGCGGTCCTGGTGTCCGCCGCCGTCATCTTGCTGACCGGCTGGCAGGCGGCAGACCCGATCGCCTCCATCGTGATCGGCCTCATGATCGTGCCGCGCACCTGGAAGCTGCTGCGGGACACCCTGAACGTCCTGCTCGAAGCGGCCCCCAAGGGCGTGGACATGGCCGAGGTACGGGCCCACATGCTGGCCCTGCCCGGTGTCGAGGACGTCCATGACCTGCACGCCTGGACCATCACCTCGGGCATGCCCGTGCTCTCCGCGCACGTCGTGGTGAGTCCCGAGACGCTCAGTGCCGTCGGCCACGAGAAGATGCTGCACGACCTCCAGGGCTGCCTGGGCGACCACTTCGACGTCGAGCACTGCACGTTCCAGCTGGAGCCGAGCGGTCACGCGGAGCACGAGCCGAAGCTCTGCCACTGACGGTGCCGCTCCCACCAGCGCGCGGGCGCCGGTAGTGCGGTGGTGCGCGCCGCCCTGAGCGCCGTGCGCGCCCGGGACGAGCATCCGGTCCTCGTCCTCGGCCACCCCGACCACTCGCCGCGGTTCGGCTTCGCTCCGGCGCCGCGGTACGGGATCAAGCCAAGTTTCGAGGCGGCGGACGAGTCGATGACGGCGCTGGTCCTCGACGGGCCCGGGGAACAGGCCGGTCCGGCGGGCGTCCCGCGCGGGACGATCAGCTGTCCGGCGGCGTTCGGCGTCTGATCGCGCCGTTCCCGCGCGCCCCGTTCGCAGCGTTGCGGACGGGACATGCGGGGCCCCCGGAGTGCCGGGCGCACCGGTGTCGTACGGCAGACTTGAGCCCCGAGACCGAAGCGAAGGATGGGTATGCCGATCACACCTGCCACCGCGGCGCACAGCTCGTCGAACGGCACCGAGGAGACAATCATGCTCGAGCTCGTCGACGAGGACGGCAGGACCATCGGCACGGCGGAGAAGCTGGCCGCGCACCAGGCACCCGGTCAGCTGCACCGGGCGTTCTCCGTCTTCCTCTTCGACGAGCAGGGCCGCCTGCTGCTCCAGCAGCGGGCGCTCGGCAAGTACCACTCCCCCGGCGTGTGGTCCAACACCTGCTGCGGCCACCCCTACCCCGGTGAGGCGCCGTTCGCGGCGGCGGCCCGGCGCACCTTCGAGGAGCTCGGCGTCTCGCCGTCGCTGCTCGCCGAGGCGGGCACCGTGCGCTACAACCACCCGGATCCGGAGTCCGGCCTGGTGGAGCAGGAGTACAACCACCTGTTCGTCGGCATGGTGCAGGCCGCGCTGCGCCCCGACCCGTCCGAGGTGGGCGAGACGGTGTTCGTGACGGCCGGCGAGCTGGCCGAGCGGCACGCGAAGGGCCCGTTCTCCGCGTGGTTCATGACGGTCCTGGACGCGGCGCGGCCCGCCATCAGGGAGCTGACGGGCCCGGGCGCGGGCTGGTAGACCGCCGCGGCCGCGCCGCTAGGCGCCGTTCGGCTTCAGGGGCAGGGCCGCCCAGATGACCTTGCCCCCGTTGGCCGTGTGCTCGACGTCGCAGGCGCCGCCCGCCTCGCGGGTGATCTCCCGCACCAGGAGCAGGCCGCGCCCGCCCGTCTGGCCGTGGTCGGCCACCAGGGCGGTCGGGCGGTAGGGGTGGTTGTCCTCGACGGACACCCGCACCCACTCGGCGCCGACCGCGACCTCCACGGCGAGCGTCGGCGACAGGAGCGCCGCGTGCCGCACCGCGTTGGTGACCAGCTCGGAGACGATCAACAGCAGGCCCTGCACCAGGTCGTCGGGGGCCGGTACGCCTTGGCGCGCGAGCAGGTCGCGCACCGCGCGCCGCGCCTGGGGCACGGACGCGTCGACGGCGGGCGCGGTGAACCGCCACACCCCTTCGTACGGCACGGGCCCGCTGCCCCGCGGGAGCGGGCCCGGCCCCCTCCCGTCGTTCCCCATCGCCCGGTCGCCGCCCTCGCGCTCGATTGTCACCACACGTCGAGTGTTGGGAACGCACTGGTCCGGACCGCACTACTGACCAGAAGTCAGCGAGTATCGACGGGATTTGACCGGGGTCGCATGGCGGCGTCAGTTGCGCGACTGGTCCTGCCCTTCTTGTGCTGCCTTCACAGGTTCTTCAGGTTGTACGGCTTCCTGGGGCCCGCTCCCGTCGGCGCCCACCCGGTCCGACACCAGGCTGATGATGCGCCGGGCGCCGATGCCCGTGGCGAGGAGCCCGAGGCCGTCGAAGAGCAGCGCGAGCGAGAAGAAGGTACCGATGACGTACTGGCTGCTGCTCGGCCACCCGGCGAGCACGAGGACGCCGAGCAGGACGCCGAAGGCGCCTTGCAGCAGCGTCACGGCCATCTGCGGGCCGCGCACCACCAGGCTGCCCACCAGGCGGAACACACCGCCGGTGAGGAACAGCAGCGCCGCGAACATCGTCAGCGCCTCGGCGGCCACGTCCGGCCTGCGGATGACGACGAAGCCCGCCGCGAGGTTCAGCGCGGCGACCACCACGCCGAGCCAGAAGAAGCTGGTGCCCCGCGACTGCACCGCGTGCAACAGCGCCACGATGCCGCCGACCAGCAGCAGCCAGCCGAACAGGAGCATCGAGGTGAGCGTGGCGACACCGGCGTAGACCAGGCCGACGAGCCCGCCGACGGCCAGGACGGCGCCGAGCAGCGCCAGCCAGCCGAAGCTGCGGCTGAGGGACCGGGGGTCCGCGCCGCCGGTTCCCTCCGGGTCACCAGTCGCGTCGCGCGCCGTGGCGCGCGCCTTGTCGCGTCCGAACATGAGCGCCTCCGTCCGCTGTGCGAAGCCGCCCCTTCTTGATCGTACGTTCGTACGGTGCGGATAGCATCCGGCGCATGGAGCCGCAGCTGAGGCACGCCGTCGCGGACGGCGTCGCCACCGTCGTCATCGACCATCCGGCCAAGCGCAACGCCATGACGGCGGACATGTGGCGCGCGCTGCCGCCGCTGCTCGACGCGCTGGCCGCCGACCCCGCGGTGCGCGCGCTCGTGCTCACCGGCGCGGGCGACACCTTCTGCGCGGGCGCCGACATCTCCTCGCTGCGCGCCGAACCCGGTCGCCCGCAGGAGCTCGCGGTCCTCGCGGAGGAGGCCCTGGCGGCCTTCGCGAAGCCGACGCTCGCGGCGGTGCACGGGTACTGCGTGGGCGGCGGCTGCCAGCTCGCGGCGGCCTGCGACCTGCGGTTCGCGGACGAGGGCGCCTCGTTCGCGGTCACTCCCGCGAAGCTGGGCATCGTCTACCCGGCCTCGTCGACGCGGCGCCTGGCCACGCTGGTGGGCCCGGCCACGGCGAAGTACCTGCTGTTCTCGGGCGAGTCGATCGGCGCGGCGCGGGCGCTGCGGACGGGCCTGGTGGACGAGGTCCTGCCCGTCGGTGAACTGGACGCGCGCGTGAAGGAGTTCACCCGGGTCCTCGCCTCCCGCTCGCTCCTGACGCAGGCGGCGGCCAAGGAGTTCGCGGCGGGCCGCGCCGACCGGGACGCCCACTGGGCGGACCAGGCGCGCGGCAGCGGCGACACCGCGGAGGGTGTCGCCGCCTTCCTGGAGCGCAGGCAGCCGCGCTTCACCTGGACCGTGCCGGACGGCGCGGTTACGCCGGGGCGTCCTTGAACCGGCTCTGCTCGCGGAACATCGCGACGAGGTGGGCGGGCGCCTTCTTCGGCGACCCCGCGTCGTAGGGCGGCTGCGGGTCGTACTCGGTGATGAGCTGGACGGTCTGGGCGCGCTCGTCCCCGGCGATCCTGCCGACGAGCGCGAGGCCCATGTCGATGCCGGAGGAGACCCCGGCGGCCGTCACGTACTTGCCGTCGAAGACCACCCGCTCCTCGGAGGGGGTGACGCCGAGCTTCGCCAGTTCGCCCAGGGCGAGCCAGTGGGAGGTCGCGGTGCGGCCTCCGAGGAGTCCGGCGGCGGCGAGCGCGAGGGAGCCGGTGCACACGGACGTCGTCCAGGTGCTGGTGGCGTCCGCGGCGCGCAGCCAGTCGAGGAGCGGTGCGTTGTCCATCTGGTCGCTCTGGCCGGGGCCGCCCGGGACGACGAGCACGTCCGGGCTGGGGACCTCGTCGAAGGTCTTGTCGGCGACGAGGGCGAGCTGCCGGCTGTCGTCGCGCACCGGCCCCGTGCGCTCGGCCACGAAGACGACCTGGGCGTCCGGGATGCCGCTGAGCGTCTGGTAGGGGCCGATCGCGTCCAGGGCGGTGAAGCGCTCGTACAGGGCGATGGCTATCTGCATGGGGACTCCTGAGTGATGGGGTGTGTCTCGGGCAGGGGTACGTGGAAGCGGCGGCGGTACTCGGCGGGAGAGGTGCCGAGCGCTTTGAGGAAGGCGCGGCGCATCGCCTCCGGAGTGCCGTAGCCGCAGGCGCGGGAGACCTCCTCGACGCCGCGCGAGGTGTCCTCGAGGAGCCGGCGCGCGTGCTCGACGCGGACGCGGTCGACGTACTTGCCGGGCGTCGTGCCGGTCTCCGCCTGGAAGGCGCGGGCGAAGTGGCGCGGCGAGAGCCGGGCGCGCTCGGCCAGCCTCTCGACGCAGAGGTCGTCGTCGGGGTGCTCGGTGATCCACTGCTGGACCTCGCGCAGCGGCTCGCGGCGGGCGGTCTGCGCGGCGAGCTGGGCGCTGAACTGCGCCTGGTTGCCGGGCCTGCGCAGGAACACCACCAGGTGGCGGGCGATGGTGAGCGCCATGGCCCGGCCCAGGTCCTCCTCGACCAGGGCGAGCGCCAGGTCGATGCCCGCCGTGACGCCCGCCGAGGTCGCCACGTGTCCGTCGCGTACGTAAATGGGGTCGGGCTCCACGTGGATGGCCGGGTGGTCGCGGGCGAGCTTGTCGCAGTACGCCCAGTGGGTCGTCGCGCGGCGGCCGTCGAGCAGGCCCGCGCGGGCGAGCACGATCGCCCCGGTGCACACCGAGACGAGCCGCTGGGCGCGGGGGCCGTGGGTGCGCACCCAGTCGACCAGACGGGGGCCGTCCGGGCGGGTGCCGATGCCGCCGGGCACGAGCAGGGTGTGCGGCGCGGGGGCGTCCGCGAGGGTGTGGTCCGGGACCAGGGTGAGGCCGCTGGACGTGCGCACGGGCGCACCGTCCAGGGAGGCGGTGCACACCCGGTACGCGGGCTCGCCCGCGGGCCCGGTGGCCCCGCCGAAGACCTCCACGGGGCCGGTCACGTCGAGACTCTGTACGCCTTCGAAGAGGACGACCAGGACGGTTCGCTGCGCCATGCCCTCGATTCTTGGGGCAGCGCGGGGTGGCCGCAATGACGGGCATCCCACCATTCCTGCCACGCGGCCGGCCGGTCGGCGGGGCACGGGGGTGCGGCGGCCCCGCCCTTCACGTCATACCAACCAGTCGGTAGCGTACGGGCATGACCTCTCCCACGGCCTCTCCCACGGGTCCCACGGCCTCCCCCACGGGCCCGTCCGCGACCGGCGCGGCCCTCCACCCGCGCGCGGGACGGCGCTGTCACAGCGTGCTCAACGCCCTGCACTCCACCCACTACTTCTCCCCCGACCTGGGACGGGAGCTGGGCGCCCTGGGGATCACCCACCCCAGGGCCGTCAACTTCGCCGCGCGCGCGGCGGCGATGGGCGCCGTCGGCGCCGGGACGGTGACGGCCGCCTTCTTCAGCTACAAGCCGGAGGCCGTCGCCGCGCACGTCCCCGCGGTGTGGCGCACCGCCGCTCCCGAGGACGTGCTCGCGGCGCGCCTGCGGGCCGTCGACGCCACGCTGCGGCGGCTGCTCGGCGACGACGTCGTCGCGTCCCCGGAGATGGCCGAGGCCGCGGAGCTCGCGCTGCGCGCCACGGAGGCCTGCGTACGCAGCGCGCGCCCGCTGTACGCGGCCCACGCCGACCTGCCGGTGCCCGACGCGCCGCACCTGGCGTACTGGCACGCCGCGACGCTGCTGCGCGAACACCGGGGCGACGGGCACCTGGCGGCCCTCCTGGACGCCGAACTCGACGCCGTGGAGGCCCTGGTGAGCCACACCGCGACCGGCAAGGGCATGACGCCGGGGCGGAACCTGGTGACGCGCGGCTGGACCCAGGAGGACTGGGACGGGGCCGTGGAGCGGCTGCGGGAGCGCGGACTCCTGGACGCCGACGGCGAGTTGACGCAGGCGGGCGTGGAGCTGCGGCAGACCGTCGAGGAGCGCACCGACCGCCTCGACCGGGCGCCGTACGCGCACCTGGGCGAGGCCGGGGTCGAGCGGCTCACCGAGCTGGGCGGCGCCTTCGCCGGGGCGGCGCTGTCCGCGGGGGCGTTCCCCGCGGACCTGCTCGGCAAGGCCTAGCGCCACCGGGCGGGCCCGGGGCCGGGGCATGGCACGCGGTTTCCGCGGTACTCGTCCGGCCCCGGCCCGCCGACCGTCGCGGGCCGCGTGCCGAAAGGAGATCCACGTGTTCCGTGCGATCGCGGACGTGCTGCGACAGATCGGGGCCGCCATCGCGACGGTGGTGACGCTGCCGTTCCGGGCGCTGGCCCGGCTCTTCGGCGGAGCCTCTCGTTCCGGGCGCCGCGGCAGCGGGCGCACGCGAGGGCCGGGGCGGACCCGCCGGGTCTGACCGCCCCGCTGTCCGTGCCACCTGCCACAATTGCCGGGCAACCTCAGTGAGAAGGCGGTACCGGAACGTGGCACCTTTGCAGACGTCCACTCCAGCGTCCATCGAAAGCAGGATCGCCGAGGAACTCGGCGTGCGGGAGCGGCAGGTCAAGGCCGCCGTCGACCTGCTCGACGGCGGGTCGACGGTGCCCTTCATCGCGCGCTACCGCAAGGAGGCGACCGAGTCGCTCGACGACGCGCAGCTGCGCACGCTCGAGGAGCGCCTGCGCTATCTGCGCGAGCTGGAGGAGCGGCGCGCCGCCATCCTCGAATCGGTGCGCGAGCAGGGCAAGCTCACCGACGACCTGGAGGCGCGCATCCGCGAGGCCGACACCAAGGCCCGTCTCGAGGACATCTATCTGCCGTACAAGCCCAAGCGGCGTACCAAGGCGCAGATCGCCCGCGAGGCGGGTCTGGAGCCGCTGGCCGAGGGCCTGCTCGGGGACCCGGGCGTGGAGCCGCTCGCGGCCGCCGCCGCGTTCGTCGACGCCGACAAGGGCGTCGCGGACGCGCAGGCCGCGCTCGACGGCGCCCGGGCCATCCTCACGGAGCGGTTCTCCGAGGACGCCGACCTGATCGGCGAGCTGCGCGAGCGCATGTGGGTGCGCGGGCGGCTCGCCGCCAAGGTGCGGGCGGGCAAGGAGGAGGCGGGCGCGAAGTTCGCCGACTACTTCGACTTCGCCGAGCCGTTCACGGAGCTGCCCTCGCACCGGATCCTCGCCCTGCTGCGCGGCGAGAAGGAAGACGTCCTGGACCTCGTCCTGGAGCCGGAGGAGGCCACGGAAGGCCCGAGCTCGTTCGAGGGGACGGTGGCGCAGCGCTTCGGCATCGCCGACCGGGGCCGCCCCGGCGACAAGTGGCTGACGGACACGGTCCGCTGGGCCTGGCGCACCCGCATCCTGGTGCACCTGGGCATCGACCTGCGGCTGCGCCTGCGCACCGCGGCCGAGGACGAGGCCGTGCGCGTCTTCGCGTCGAACCTGCGCGACCTGCTGCTCGCCGCCCCCGCGGGCACGCGTGCGACGCTCGGCCTCGACCCGGGTTTCCGTACGGGTGTGAAGGTCGCCGTCGTGGACGCGACCGGCAAGGTCGTGGCGACCGACACCATCTACCCGCACGTCCCTGCGAACAAGTGGGACGAGTCCCTCGCCAAGCTCGCGCGGCTCGCCGAGGAGCACGCGGTCGACCTGATCGCGATCGGCAACGGCACCGCGTCGCGCGAGACCGACAAGCTCGCGGCCGACCTGATCGGCAGGCACCCCGAGCTGAAGCTCACCAAGGTGATGGTCTCCGAGGCGGGCGCCTCGGTGTACTCGGCCTCCGCCTTCGCCTCCCAGGAGCTGCCCGACCTGGACGTGTCGCTGCGCGGCGCCGTCTCGATCGCGCGCCGCCTCCAGGACCCGCTCGCCGAGCTGGTGAAGATCGACCCGAAGTCCATCGGCGTCGGCCAGTACCAGCACGACCTGTCCGAGGTGAAGCTCTCCCGCTCCCTCGACGCGGTCGTCGAGGACTGTGTGAACGGCGTGGGCGTGGACGTGAACACGGCCTCCGCCCCGCTGCTCGCCCGCGTCTCCGGCATCGGCTCCGGCCTCGCCGAGAACATCGTGGCGCACCGTGACGCGAACGGCCCCTTCCGCAACCGCAAGGCCCTCAAGGACGTCGCGCGCCTCGGCCCGAAGGCGTACGAGCAGTGCGCGGGCTTCCTTCGCATCCGCGGCGGCGACGACCCGCTGGACGCCTCCAGCGTGCACCCCGAGGCGTACCCCGTGGTGCGGCGGATGGTGCGGGAGGCGGGCGTCGACGTGCCGTCCCTCATCGGCAGCACGGCGACGCTGCGCGCCCTGAAGCCCGCCGCCTTCGTGGACGACGTCTTCGGGCTGCCGACCGTCACGGACATCCTCAGGGAACTGGAGAAGCCCGGTCGCGACCCACGGCCGGCCTTCAAGACGGCCACGTTCAAGGAGGGCGTCGAGAAGATCGGCGACCTGACGTCGGGGATGGTGCTGGAGGGCGTGGTCACGAACGTCGCGGCGTTCGGCGCGTTCGTCGACGTCGGTGTCCACCAGGACGGCATGGTGCACGTCTCCGCGATGTCCAAGACCTTCGTCAAGGACCCGCGGGACGTGGTGAAGCCGGGCGACATCGTGAAGGTGAAGGTCCTGGACGTCGACGTGCCGCGCAAGCGGATCTCGCTGACGCTGCGTCTGGACGACGATGCCTCGGGCGGCAGCGGGCAGCGGGAGGGCGGTGGGCGGCCGCCGCAGCCTCGGCAGGGCCGGGGCGGGGGCCAGCAGAACCGGGGCGGCCGTGCCGCCAAGGGCGGAGGGCAGCGGAAGGCTGCGCCGCCTGCCAACGACGCGATGGCGGAGGCTCTGCGCCGCGCCGGGTTGGTCGACCCCAAGCGACGCTGAGTGCGCCGCGCGATGTGCCACGCCGTGCCGTCAAGCGTCTGCGGGCTCGTCGTGGCTGGTCGCGCAGTTCCCCGCGCCCCTGAGGGGGTGCCCCAGTACGGGGCGCCCCCTTGGGGAGGTCAGGGGGACCGTTCGGTCACCTTGCCGTCCGCCACCTCCAGGCGGCGGGTGACGTGGACGGCGTCGAGCATGCGGCGGTCGTGCGTGACGAGCAGCAGCGTGCCCGTGTAGGAGTCGAGGGCGGACTCCAGCTGTTCGATGGCCGGCAGGTCGAGGTGGTTCGTCGGCTCGTCGAGGACCAGCAGGTTCACGCCGCGGCCCTGGAGCAGCGCGAGCGCGGCGCGGGTGCGCTCGCCCGGGGAGAGCGTCGCCGCGGAGCGCAGCACGTGCTCGGCCTTCAGGCCGAACTTGGCGAGGAGCGTGCGGATCTCGGCCGGTTCGGTGTCGGGTACGGCCGCACGGAAGGCGTCGAGCAACGTCTCCTCGCCGTGGAAGAGGGCCCGCGCCTGGTCGACCTCGCCCACCACGACGCCCGAGCCGAGCGCGGCGTGCCCCTCGTCCACGGGGGTGCGGCCGAGCAGGGCCTGCAGCAGCGTCGTCTTGCCCGAGCCGTTCGCGCCGGTGATGGCGACGCGGTCGGCCCAGTCGAGCTGGAGGTGCACCGGGCCGAGCGTGAACGGGCCGCGGCGCACCACCGCGTCGCGCAGCGTGGCGACCACGGCGCCCGAGCGCGGGGCCGCGGCGATCTCCATGCGCAGCTCCCACTCCTTGCGCGGCTCCTCGACGACGTCGAGCCGCTCCAGCATCCGCTGCGTCTGGCGGGCCTTCGCGGCCTGCTTCTCACTGGCCTCGCTGCGGAACTTGCGGCCCAGCTTGTCGCTGTCGGTGGCCTTGCGGCGGGCGTTCTTCACGCCCTTGTCCATCCAGGTCCGCTGCATCTGGGCCCGGTCCTGGAGGGCGGCCTTCTTGTCGGCGTACTCCTCGTAGTCCTCGCGGGCGTGGCGGCGGGCGACCTCGCGCTCCTCCAGATAGGCGTCGTAGCCGCCGCCGTAGAGGTTGATCTGCTGCTGCGCCAGGTCGAGTTCGAGGACCTTGGTGACGGTGCGGGACAGGAACTCGCGGTCGTGGCTGACGACCACGGTGCCCGCGCGCAGGCCGCGCACGAACTCCTCCAGGCGCTCCAGGCCCGCGAGGTCCAGGTCGTTGGTGGGCTCGTCGAGGAGGAAGACGTCGTAGCGGGAGAGCAGCAGCGAGGCCAGGCCCGCGCGGGCGGCCTGGCCGCCGGACAGCGACGTCATCTCCTGGTCGAGGTCCACGCCGAGGCCGAGGGACCGGGCGACGTCCTCGGCGCGCTCGTCCAGGTCGGCGCCGCCGAGGGCCAGCCAGCGCTCCAGGCTCGCCGCGTAGGCGTCGTCGGCGCCGGGCGTGCCCGCGACGAGCCCCTCGGTGGCCTCGTCCATGGCCTGCTGGGCGGAGGTGACGCCGGTGCGGCGGGAGAGGAACGCGCGGATCGTCTCGCCCGGGCGGCGGTCCGGCTCCTGCGGCAGGTGGCCGACGATCGCCGCGGGCGGCGACAGGCTGATCCGGCCGGACTCCGGGGCGTCGACGCCCGCGAGCAGGCGGAGCAGGGTCGACTTGCCGGCGCCGTTCGCGCCGACGAGGCCGATGACGTCGCCGGGGGCGACGACGAGGTCGAGTCCCTCGAAGAGGGAGCGGTCGCCGTGGCCGGCGGCGAGTTGCTTGGCGACGAGGGTTCCATTCATCAGGGGTCGAGCCTAACCGCTGCCCCGGGGTGCCCCAGGTGCCCGCCGTCGTGGGGCCGAGCCCCCGCCCGTTCCGCCCCTGGCCGGGCCCGCTGCCTCCCGGCGGGGACTGCGACGGGGGCGGTCAGCCCGTGGCGGCGGCCGCCACCAGGACCGCGTCGGAGCTGCGCGCCACCACGTACGGCGCCCCGCCCGGCAAGGCCACCCGGTGCTCCCCGGGCTCCAGGACCTCGTCGAACACCTCGTGCACCCGCGGGCGGCGCAGGCGGCCGAGGCGGTAGGCCGTGAGGCGCACCCGGCACGGGGACGTGACCTCCGTGACGACCGCCCCGTCCGTGACCGCGAGCCGCGCCAGGCGCCGCTGGGCCACGGGGCCCGGGTCCAGGGCGTACTCGATCTGCGCGACGAGCAGCGGCACGATCGGCGCGAGCCCGTCGACGTACGCGACGTCGACCCCGGCGCGCTCGAACGCCTCGCGCACGGAGCCCCGCACCCCCTCGGGCACGGCCTGCCCGAACGCCACGGCCCCGTACGTGCGCAGCTCCTCCGCCGGTACGCCCGCCGCGTCCGCGGTGATCTCCGCGCCGATGCCGATGGTGCGCAGGGCCGCCGCGAGCTTCGCGAGCAGCGCGACGCGCGCCCCGACGAGGAGCACGCGGCGCCGCACGGCGCCCGGGTCGTCGCCGGTGAGCAGGCGGCCGAGCTGCTCGCGGTACTCCCCGCCGTGGAAGCGGAACGGGCCTATGCCGCGGTAGCCGTTCAGCTCCAGGTCGGCGTGGTCGGAGGTCTGCCAGGCGAAGTCCCGCCACACGTAGTCGTCGTCGGCGCGCTCGATGACGGCCGTGACCGCGCCGCACTCCAGGCCCTCGCACTCGGGACAGCCGTAGATGACGTACCGGCCGTCGAGCAGCGGCGGGTCCGCCTCCAGGAGGAGCCTGCGCACATGCGTGGTGAAGATCGCCGGGGGGATGTCGGACGCGAGCGGGGAGACGGCGTCGAGGTCGGCGAGCTGGAACAGCAGCGGGCGGCCGTTCACCACGAAGTCGACGAAGTCGCGGTGCACTTGGTAGGCACCGCTCGCGAGAACTCCACCGGCGCGCATCGCCGGTGCCAGGCCGAAGGTCGCGTACTCGGCAAGCATGGTGTGAGTATCCCCACCCGTGGGGGCGTCTGCGCTCCCCTTGCGGGGTTCCGCTACGTTTCGGGGATGACGCATGGCGATGACACGGATGTGATCGTGGTGGGAGGCGGCGTCGCGGGGCTCACCACCGCGGTGGTGCTCGCGGAGCGCGGGCGCCGGGTGCGGGTGTGGACGCGCGAGCCCGCGGAGCGCACGACCTCGGCTGTTGCGGGCGGTCTGTGGTGGCCGTACCGCATCGAGCCGCAGGGCCTGGTCGGCGACTGGTCGCTCGTATCCCTGGAGCGCTACCAGGAGTTGGCGACGGACCCGGAGCGCACGGGCGTACGCGTGGTCGAGGGCGTACACGCCGAGACGGGCCTGGACACGCTCGGCCCGTGGGCGAAGCGGGTACCGGGGCTGCGGGCGGCGACGGCCGAGGAGTACGCGGGCGTCGGCCTGTGGGCGCGGCTTCCGCTGATCGACATGCCGGCGCATCTGGCGTGGCTGCGGGAACGCCTGCGCGCGACGGGCGGGTCCGTGGAGGTCAGGGCGGCCGCGTCGCTGGCCGAGCCGCTGGCCGAGGCGCGGCACGTCGTCAACTGCTCGGGCCTGGGCGCCCGGAGCCTGGTGCCGGACGCCTCGGTGCGCCCGGTGCGCGGGCAGCTGGTCCTGGTGGAGAACCCGGGGATCCGGACGTGGTTCACGGCCGCGGACAGCGCGTCGCACGAGACGACGTACTTCCTGCCGCAGCCCCGCGGCCTCGTGCTCGGCGGGACCGCCGAGGACGGCTCGTGGTCCCTGGAGCCGGATCCGGCGGTGGCACAGGCCATCGTGGCGCGCTGTGCCCGGGTGCGCCCGGAGATCGGCGGGGCACGGATCATCGGGCACCGGGTGGGGCTGCGGCCCGCGCGGCCCTCCGTGCGCCTGGAGCGCGAGCACACGCACGACGGGCGGGTCCTCGTGCACAACTACGGGCACGGCGGGGCGGGTGTCACGGTGGCGTGGGGCTGCGCGCGGGCGGCGGCGGAACTCCTGACGGAGCAGACGGAACAGGCGGCGCGGGCGGAGTAGGCCGAGCAGGCAGCGCCCCGAAGGGGCGCGGGGAACTGCGCGACCAGCCACGACGGCCCCGCAGGGGATCGACGGCCCATCGCGGCAATTCCAGCGAGGCGCTGAGAGGCGCCGCGAGCTGAGAGGCGCCACAGGCCGAGCAGGGCGGGGCCGCGGTGGGCCGGCCGGGGCCTTCGCCTCGGCCGGGCCCGCCCTCAGGTGAGCCCGGCCCGGAGGGTCCGGAGGTCAGGGTCTCCGGGGCGGGTCACGCCAGCGCGGGCCCAGGGTGGCGGTCGCTTCAGTGGGCGGGGTCGGGCCGGGGCGACGGGGTGTCGCCGCCGGTCTCGGCGTCCGTGCTGTCGCTCGGGCCGATCTGGAGCTCGAAGTCCCCGTCGTACTGCTCGTGACCGGCGAGGACGGCCCGCTCCACGGCGTCCGTGCCGTGTTCGCCGCGCACGATCAGCGGGTCGTGGCGCAGGTCCTTCATCAGCGCCACGCACATGCCGATCATCACCAGGACGAAGGGCGCGGCCACCAGGATCGTCAGGTTCTGCAGCCCGGTGAGCGCGTTGTCCTTGCCGTCGCCGATGAGCAGCATGATGGCGGCGACGGCTCCCGTGACCACGCCCCAGAAGATGACGACCAGGCGGCCGGGTTCGAGGGAGCCCTTCTGGGAGAGCGTGCCCATGACGATGGACGCGGCGTCCGCCCCGGACACGAAGAAGATGCCGACGAGGATCATCACGAGCAGGCTGGTGGCGGTGGCGATCGGGTACTCGTGCAGCAGCCCGAACAGCTGCGCCTCGGGCGTGGTGTCGCCCTCCAGGCCGCCGCGCTCCTTGACGGTCATCGCGCTGCCGCCGAAGACGGCGAACCACAGCAGGCTGACCGTGCTCGGCACGAGGATCACGCCGCCCACGAACTGCCGGATCGTACGGCCCCGGCTGATGCGGGCGATGAACATGCCGACGAAGGGCGTCCAGGAGATCCACCAGGCCCAGTAGAAGACCGTCCAGCTGCCCAGCCAGTCGGAGACGCCCTTGCCGCTGGAGGCCTCGGTGCGCCCGACGAGCTGCGGCAGGTCGCCCAGGTAGGCGCCGATGGAGGTGGGCAGCAGGTCCAGGATGATGACGGTGGGGCCCGCGACGAACACGAAGACGACCAGGAGCAGCGCGAGCACCATGTTGATGTTCGAGAGCCACTGGATGCCCTTCTCGACGCCGGAGACCGCGGAGGCCACGAACGCGACGGTCAGGACGGCGATGATGGCGACGAGCAGACCGGTGCTCGCGTTGTCCATCCAGTCCAGCTCTTCGAAGCCGCTGCCGATCTGCAGCGCGCCGAGGCCGAGGGAGGCGGCGGAGCCGAAGAGGGTGGCGAAGATGGCGAGGATGTCGATGACGCGGCCCCACGCGCCGTGGGCGTGCTTCTCGCCGATGAGCGGGACGAAGACGGAGCTGATGGTCTGGCGCCTGCCGCGCCGGAACGTGCTGTACGCGATGGCGAGGCCGACGACGGCGTAGATCGCCCAGGGGTGCAGCGTCCAGTGGAAGAGCGTCGTCGCCAGGGAGGTCTCCACGGCGGCGGCCGGGTCGTCGGGGTGGGTGCCGGGCGGCGGCTTGGTGAAGTGGGCCAGCGGCTCGCTCACTCCGTAGAACATCAGGCCGATGCCCATGCCCGCGCTGAACATCATCGCGACCCAGGACACGGTGCGGAACTCGGGCTCCTCGCCCTCCCGGCCCAGCGTGATCTTCCCGTAGCGGCTGATGGCGAGCCACAGGGCGAAGACCACGAAGCCGGACGCGGCCAGCATGAAGGCCCAGCCGCCGTTGTGGATCAGGCCCTCGAGCATGCTCGACGAGACGTCTTCGAGGGTGTCCGTGGCGGTGGCGCCCCACACCACGAAGGCGAGGGTGAGGACGGCGGTGACGCCGAACACCACCCGGTCGGTCTGGGGGGAGCGGCCGCCGGAGTGGCCCCCCACGGACAGTGGCGGGCCTCCTCCGGCGACCGGCTTCTGGGGTTCCTGCGTCACGTGTGCACCTTTCGCGGAGTGATCACGGCTGACGGTTCGTCGGGTGTTCTTCTCTCCGCTAACCCCCTACCACATGTGACGTTCCCGCAACGCGCTCAACAGTCGGTGTCGGGCTGTCCCGTGACGAGGTGATGGGCGGCCCGGGCGTCGAGCAGCAGCGGCACCAGGGCGCGGGCGGGCTGGCGCAGCGGGACCAGGGCGCCGCCCCGGCCGTCGCGGCGCGCGCTCACGCCGTGCAGGTCGAGTTCGTCCTTGACGTCGGCGTACTGCTCCGGGGTCAGGCGGTAGCCGCAGGCCGGGTCCTGGATGATCTCGGCGGGCTCGGCCGGGTCGTTGTCGGCGCCGCCGAGGTAGACGGGGCCGCGGTCGCGCAGGCCCTTGAGGCGGGACGCGGTGGTGGCGGCCTCCAGGCGCCACCTGTGCTGGTCGGCGTAGCGGAACAGGCCCTTCAGGGCGGAGAGTTGGGAGTGGACGCGGCGGCGGTTGTTGTGGGCCGGGTCGTTCTTCTCCTGTTCGGTGAGGGGGTCGACGCGGCTCTCGATGAGCAGGCCCGCGGCGTGTTTGATGCCGGAGACGTTGCGCAGGATGCGTTCCTGGCCGTCGCCCGCGACCTGTTTGACGGGGTCGCCGGTGACGGGGTCGGTCCAGATGCCGTAGGTGCCGGTGGTGTAGCCGTCGGCGGTGGCGGCGGGCCGGACGTAGGCGCGGGAGAGCTGCTCGGCCTCCCGGTGCACCGCGTCATCGGTGTTGAGGTTGCGCGGCCACAGGTCGAACAGGTCCTTGTCGTAGTACTTCGGCGTGGCGCCGTACTCGTGCAGGTCGTAGAGGGCGTCGGGGGCGCGGTCGCGGATGACGGCGGCGAGCGCGCGGGCCTCGGCGGTCTTGAGGGCGATGTGGTCGCGGTTGATGTCGACGCCGTCGGAGTTGCCGCGGGTGTTCGCGGCGCGGCCGTCCGGGTTGGCGGTGGGCACGACGAGCAGCGTGGTGCGGGACAGGAACCGCCGCGTCTCCTTGTCCTCGGCGTACGCGAGGTCGCGGACCGTGCTCAGACAGGCCTCGCGGCCCGACGGCTCGTCACCGTGCTGGCTGCACACGAGGAGCACGGTGGACGCGGTGCGGCGCTCGCCGACGCGGACGAGCTGGAGCGGCCTGCCCTGGTCGGTGGTGCCGATGCGGGAGACGGAGACCCGTGCGCTCGCCTTGTCGACGGCGGCGAGGAGCCGCTGCTCCTCCGGCTGGCTGGTCCAGCGGGCCCCGCCGCTCTGTTCGAAGCCGGTCTGCGGCGGGGTGGCGGCGGCCTGCGCGGGCGCCGTCACGAGCGGGGCGGTGAGCGCGGCGCAGGCACAGGCCAGGGCCAGTACGCGGATGCGGGACGTCATGAAGTACGGCCTCCCGGTCGGGGGTTCAGCGGACGCGCGGGGGCCACGCCGTCCAGGCGGGACTCGCGCGGAACGGTAGCGTGCGGGGCGGTCGCGAGGGCCTCGGCACCCCCGACGAGCGGCACCCGCGCGAATGTGCGGGCCAGGTCCACGGTGAGGGTCGGGGTGTCGGCGGGGGCGGTGATGAGGTTCCGGTCGGTGCCGCCGACGATCAGCGCGAGCCGGTGTCCCGCGGGCACGACGTGGTCGCTCGCGGCCAGGTCGAGGGTGAAGGTGACGGGCTCGCCCGGGGTGAGGGGGCGGCCGTGGTGGTCGTCCGCGTGGTTGCCGAGGTCGGCCCAGCCGCGGCTGAAGATCGTGTAGTCGACGGCCTTGGTGCGGGCCTCGGTGTCCTTGAAGCAGGCGCTGTCGCCGTCGGTGCTCGCGCCCCAGCAGCTGCGCGTGGGCAGGGTCGTGATGCCTTCGCCACTGGCCGCGTAGTCACGGATGGTGGCGGGCCCGACGTCGACGAGTACGGCGCTCAAGTGCGCGGTGGGGGCCGACGGCGTGACGGTGACGGTGACCTTCGAGGACCCCGACAGGCGCAGGTCGCGCGCCAGCGGCCGGGTGGTGAAGCCCGCCTTGGCGGGGGTGGGGGTGTCGATGGCGGAGGCCCAGTCGGTCTCGCCGAGGCGCCGGTCGTCGGTGAAGGTCTCGGTGCCCTTGCCGCGCCGGGTGCCGAGCGCGCCGACGCCCGGGGCGGTGCCCTTGGCGGGGCGGAGCGTCACGGTGTCGGTGGCGCGGGGCGGCCAGACGCGGTCGGTGGTCCACCGGTCGGGGGCGCGCTCGATGTCGGCCATGGGCTCGCGGTCGACGCCGTTGCGGTAGCCGAGGAGCTCGTGGTCGAACCAGCGGTGCAAGGTGCGCACCCATCCCCAAGTTCTCGGCTCCGCTCGAACAGGGGAGACCCCATTCGCGCGGCGGAAGTCGAAGGGGTCGACGTGCCCGGCCTGGCTGAGCCACAGCTTGCGCTGCACGCCCGCCTCGCCTAGCGCGTCCCACCACTGACCGAAGTGCTTCATGCGCACGTTCAGGTCCTGGAGGCCGTGCACGGCGAACACGCTGGCCCGCACCTTGTCGGCGTCCGGGACGTAGTCGCGCGCGGTCCACAGCGGGGTCCAGTCGCCGCTGCGCGGCGCGCCCTCGACGAGGCGCTCCTGCACGCGGCCGCAGCGGGCGCGGGCCTCGGGGCTCTCGATGCCGTTGGACAGGCCGTCGGGGCCGCTGTTGAACAGCGGGGCGCCCTTGGCGAAGTAGTAGTCGTACCAGGAGGAGATGGCGCCGATCGGCACGATGGTCTCCAGGCCCTCGACGCCGGTCGCGGCGACGCCGTTGGCGATGGTGCCGTCGTAGCTCTTGCCGATCATGCCGGTGCGGCCGTTGGTCCAGGTGGCCCGGGCGCGTTCGGCGCCGGTGCGCGAGGTGTAGGCGCGGGCGCGGCCGTTCAGCCAGTCGACGACGGCCTTGGCGGACTGGATGTCGGAGCGGCCGCCGATGTCGACACAGCCGTCGGAACGGTTCGTTCCGGTGAGGTCGACGGCGACGTAGGCGTAGCCGCGGGGCACGAAGTAGTTGTCGTAGTACAGCGGGAACTGCACCGGTCTGCCGTCGGCGTCGTAGGTCTTCTTCTGGCTCTCGTTGCCTCGGCCGCAGCAGGCGTAGTAGGGGCTCGCGTCCATGATCACGGGTATCTCGCGGCCGTGCTGGGCGGGTTCGCGGGGGCGGACTATGTCGACGGCCACGCGGTCGGACCTGCCGTCCTCGTCGCCGTCCACCCGGGTGTCGACCCACACGGACTCGCGTATCGCGTCCGCGTAGGAGTAGACGGGTCTGCTCTCCTTCGCCGTGCCCTGTGCCGTCGGGGTGCGCGGCGCGGTGTGCGCGGCGCCCGGGGCGAGGAGGGTGGCGAGCAGGGCGGCCAGTGCCGCCGTCAGAAGCGTTCTCCACATCGGCAGGCGCATGCGCGCGCGTATCGGCATGGCCGGAAGGTACACGCGTCAACTGCGGCCGGAAAGAGGGCCGCAGGGGGTGGTGAAAGGTGCGTGGGACGTCTTGGCACATGTCAGCCGAATGGCGATCGTGTGACATATGCGGCCATGGACATGACTGGGGGTCACGGGGCTCAATAGGGTCGATCGCATCGTGAGTTGTACGGCGCCGGACGGCGCGTCCCCGCTCGCCGCCTCGTGGCGCGGGGCCGCTTCGCCCGGCGCGATCCACCCGCACCGCCTATCACTTGGAGACTTACGTGCACCGCAGCAGACTCATCGCCCCGGGCGCGCTCGCCGCCTCGCTCCTCCTTGCGATCCCGGCGACGGCAGCCGACTTCACGCCCGGGGCGCCCGGCGCGGGCGACTCCTACTACCCCGACGCGGGCAACGGCGGCTACGACGTCTCGCACTACGACCTGCGGCTGAAGTACCAGCCGAAGACGGACCTGCTCGAGGGCACGGCGACCATCAACGCCACCACCACGCAGGACCTGTCGCGCTTCAACCTCGACTTCGGCCTCAAGGTGAGCGAGGTGCGCGTCAACGGCAAGAAGGCGGCGTTCGCGCGCTCGGGCGAGCAGGAGCTGGAGGTCACGCCGAAGTCCGGCCTGCCCAAGGGCAGCGCCGTGACGATCGTCGTGCGGTACGCGGGCAAGCCCTCCGAGGTGAAGATCCACGGCTTCACCGCCTGGCAGCGCACGCCCGACGGCGGGGTCGCGGCCCAGGAGCCGGAGTCGGCCGCCTGGTGGTTCCCCGCCAACGACCACCCGCGCGACAAGGCGACCTTCGACGTGTCGGTGTCCGTCCCCGACGGCACCCAGGCCATCTCCAACGGCGTGCTCCAGCGGCAGAGCTCGCGCCTGGGCTGGACCCGCTACGACTGGCGCTCCAACAAGCCGCAGGCGCCGTACCTCGCGACGCTCGCCGTCGGCAAGTTCGACATCACGACGGACAAGACCGAGAGCGGTCTGCCCGTCCTCAACGCCTACAGCAAGGACCTCGGCGACAACGCGGGGGCCTCGCGCGCCAGCATCGAGCGGACCACCGAGGTCGCGGAGTGGCTGGAGGAGGTCTTCGGCAAGTACCCGTTCAACGCGCTCGGCGGCTACGTGCCCAACGTGCCGACCAGCTTCGCCCTGGAGACCCAGACGCGGCCGTTCTACAGCCCGAAGGCCTTCGCGAACGGCTCCAACGTCTCCATCGTGGTGCACGAGCTGGCCCACCAGTGGTACGGCGACAGCGTCTCCGTGGAGAACTGGAAGGACATCTGGGTCAACGAGGGCTTCGCCCGCTACAGCCAGTGGCTGTGGTCGGAGAAGGAGGGCGAGGGCACCGCGCAGGAGCTCGCCGACTACACCTATGCCTCGCGTCCCGCCGAGGACCCGTTCTGGCAGGTCAAGCCGGGTGACCCGGGCCCGGACAACCAGTTCCACGGTGCCGTGTACGACCGTGGCGCGCTGGCCCTGCAGGCGCTGCGGAACAAGGTCGGCGACAAGACCTTCTTCAAGATCCTGAAGGGCTGGCCGACGGAGCGCCAGTACGGCAACGCGAGCGTGGGCGACTTCGTGGCGTACGCGGAGAAGATCAGCGACAAGCCGCTGTCGGCGCTCTTCGACACGTGGCTGTACAAGCCCGGCAAGCCCGCCGCCCCGGCGGCCAAGAAGGCGGGCCTCGTCCGCTCGGCGGCCAAGGACGCGCCGGCCAAGCCGAAGTCCTGGAAGAAGATCGCCGCGACGAACTCGCTGCACGACCACAGCTGACACACGGCGGCGGGCGGCGCCCCTGAGGGGTGCCGCCCGCCGCCGCTGTCGCTGTCGTGCAGGTGCCTACTCGGTGAGCTGGGCCGCCTCGCGGTCGGTCTCCCGCGCGGCCTTGCGCTTGATCCCGTACCAGCCCGCGACGAGCGCGGCGGCGACGACCGGGATCAGGAAGAGCGTCTTGCGCCCGACCTCCGCGTCCTTCCACATCAGGCAGAGCACGGCGAGCAGGAAGGCGATCGTGACGTACTCGGTGACGCCGCTGCCGGGCAGCCGGAAGTTCGGCCGCGTGATCAGGCCCTCCTTGGCGCGCTTCACGAACGCCAGGTGACAGACCATGATGCTGATCCAGGTGCCGATGATCCCGAGCGAGGCCACGTTCAGGACGATCTCGAACGCCTTGTCCGGCACCACGCTGTTCAGGCCGACGCCGAGGACACCGATGCTCGCGGTGAGCAGGATGCCGCCGTAGGGGACCTGGTTGCGGTTCATCTTCGCGGTGAACTTGGGGGCCGAGCCCGCCATCGCCATCGAGCGCAGGATGCGGCCGGTGGAGTACAGGCCGGAGTTCAGCGAGGACATGGCCGCGGTGAGGACGACGAAGTTCATCACGTCGCCCGCGCCGGAGACGCCGATCTTGGAGAGGACCGTGACGAAGGGGCTCTCGTCGGCCGAGTACACCGAGCCGGGCAGGAGCAGCGCGAGGAGCACGACCGAGCCGACGTAGAACAGGCCCACGCGCCACATGATCGAGTTCACGGCGCGCGGCACGACCTTGTGCGGGTCCTTGGTCTCGCCCGCCGCGACGCCGACCAGCTCCAGCGAGGCGTACGCGAAGACGACGCCCTGGAGGACGATCACGACCGGCATCAGGCCGTTCGGCAGGAAGCCGCCGTGATCGGTGATCATGTTCAGACCGGGCGTCTCACCGCCGACGTCGTGCTGTGTGGACACCAGGAAGATGCCGACGAACATGAAGGCCACGAGGGCGGCGACCTTGACGATCGCGAACCAGAACTCCATCTCGCCGAAGTACTTCACCGAGATCAGGTTCACCGAGAGCACCACCGCGAGGGCGACGAGCGCGAGCACCCACTGCGGGATGTCGGTGAAGAAGCTCCAGTAGTGCGTGTACAGCGCGATCGCGGTGATGTCCGCGATGCACGTCGTCGACCAGTTGAGGAAGTACATCCAGCCGGCGACGTAGGCGCCCTTCTCGCCGAGGAACTCACGCGCGTAGCTGACGAAGGAGCCGGACGAGGGCCGGTACAGGACCATCTCGCCCAGGGCCCGTACGACGAAGAACGCGATGACGCCGCACACGAGGTAGGCGAGGGCGAGCGCGGGGCCCGCCGAGTGGAGGCGGCCGCCCGCCCCGAGGAAGAGACCGGTGCCGATCGCGCCACCAATGGCGATCATGTTGACGTGGCGGGCCTTGAGGTCCTTGCTGTAACCGGCGTCGCCCGCGTCCGCGGGGGCCTGGGACTCAGCGGCGCGCGCTGCGTCCACGGCGGCCGTGTCTACGGCGTCGTTGCTCACGTGGAAGGTCCACTCTGTGGTGCCCGGAAAGAGCTCCCGGGGTCCGGATGTGCTCCGGCCCGTGGCACCCCTGACGCACCACGGACCGACCCGACACCTTCCCTTACGCAATGCCGATAATGCGGTGGCGCACGTCACATAGCGGTACTTCTCACATGGCGAGAGCCGTGTGTACAGGCGCGTGTCACCCGGTGTACAGGCTCTCGATGAGGTTCCGGTACTTCTCCCTGATGACCCGGCGGCGCAGCTTGAGCGACGGCGTCAGCTCGCCGGTCTCGGGGCCCCACTCCTCGGTGAGCAGCAGATGGCGCTTGACCTGCTCGGTGCGGCTGAGGCGCGCGTTGGCCTCCTCGACGGCGCGGGCGACCTCGCGGCGGACCTCGGCGGCGGCCGCCGGGTCGCCCTCGATGCCGTGCTCGGCCGCCCAGGCGGCGGCCGCGTCGGGGTCCAGGACCAGGAGCGCCACCAGATACGAGTGGCCGTCGCCGTGGACCAGGGCCTGGCCGATGAGCGGGTGCTCCTTGAGGGCGTTCTCGACGACGGCGGGCGCGACGTTCTTGCCGGTGGAGGTGACGATCAGCTCCTTCTTGCGGTCGGTCACCCACAGATAGCCGTCCTCGTCGAGCCGTCCGACGTCGCCGGTGGCGAACCAGCCCTCGGCGTCGCAGACGTCGTCGACGCCGCCGTCGGCCCGCAGATAGCCCTCGCACACGTAGGGGCCGCGCACCAGGATCTCCCCGTCGTCGGCCGTACGGACCTCCATGCCGCGCAGCGGCTTGCCCACCGAGCCGAGGCGGAAGGCCTCGGGGCCGTTGGTCGTGACCACGCCGCTGGTCTCGGTCAGGCCCCAGGCGTCCACGACCACCAGGCCGAAGC
This sequence comes from Streptomyces sp. YIM 121038, assembly GCF_006088715.1. Lineage (NCBI taxonomy): Bacteria > Bacillati > Actinomycetota > Actinomycetes > Kitasatosporales > Streptomycetaceae > Streptomyces > Streptomyces sp. YIM 121038. Next base: position 7,780,142 of record NZ_CP030771.1, on the reverse strand, counting down.
CCGCCCAGAACCGGGCCACGGCCACCGGCATCGGGGCCGCCGCGCTCGCCGCCCACAGCAGCCGGTCGAGTCCGGCGCGGGCGAGCAGCGGGTCGAGGACCTCCGCCTTGGCCGTGCGGAAGGCGGCGTCGAGGTCGGCGGGCGGGCGCTCGCCGCGCTCGCGGCAGGCCACGTGCGCGCGGGCCGTCTCGTTCGCCGCCTCGACGGCGCGCCGCCGCTCCTCGGGCAGGGCGGCGAGGCCCACCCGGAACGCCGCGGCGAACTTCTCCCACACCCGTGGGACGCCGAAGAACTGCTGGGGCCGCAGCTCGGCCGCGGTGGCGGCGACCTGGGCGGGGTCCGCGCACAGGTGCACGGGCGCGGCGCGGAGCTGCGGCAGGTAGATGCCGAGGACCCGCTCCGCTATGTGCGCGAAGGGCAGGTAGCAGAGGTGGTCCGCGTACGGCGGGAAGCCGATGGCCTCGTCCAGGGCGATGCCGTTCAGGAGGACCCCGCGGTGGGTCAGGCGCACGCCCTTGGGGGCGCCGGTGGTGCCCGAGGTGTAGACGACGGTCAGCGGATCGGTGGGGCGGACCTCCCGCCAGGCCTTGTCGAAGGCGTCGGCCCGGTACGCCCGGGTGCCGCTCTCGCGCAGCGCCGCGTACGTGCCGTGCTCCCCCGCCGCGGCCTCCTCGACGACCACGAGCCGCTCCAGGGGCACCTCGGCGTCCGCGAGGGCGGGCTCCCAGCGGGCGAGCTCGCGGGCGCCCTCGACGACGGCGAGGCGGGCGCGGCTGTGCCGGGCGATGTGGGCGATCTGCTCGGGCGCCGACGTGCCGTACACGGTGACCGGGACGGCGCCGAGGTGGGTCAGGGCCAGATCGCTCAGCCAGTGCTCGGGGCGGTTGGCCATCATCATCAGGACGTGCTCGCCGCGGCGGACGCCGAGGGCGGCGTACCCGGCGGCGAGGACCGCGACGTCGCGCCGCACCTCGGCCCAGGTGAGCGTCGCCCAGCCCGGTCCCGCGCGCCAGTGCAGGGCGGGCAGGTCGGGGTGGTCCTCGGCGTTGCGCAGGAGCAGAGCGGGGAAGGTCAGGTCGGCGGCGTGTCCGGGAAGTCGCGGGCTTGTGCTCATGAACCCCTCCTCACGGTGTTGCGCCCCGTAGGGGGCGCGGGGCTGTGTCGATGTGCGGCTCCGCCGCGTGGGCGCGACCAGCCCCGACGGACCCGCAGACGAAGGGCGGCGTACACATCTCACCAAAGGTGCGGCAGGGGCTACGGGGCGTGACTGCCCCGGAGACTTTCACAGCGGCGGTGGTACAGCAATACTGTTGCACCGCATTGCCGCACGACCTGGGAGGCGACGCACCGCATGGCGACGGGCACGGAGGAGTCGGTGACGGGCACCCACGAGTCGGCGGGGGACCCGCAGGGGCCGGCGGCTCCGCAGGAGTCGACCTTCACGGTCGACGAACTCGCCGCGCGCGCGGGCGTCACCGTGCGCACCATCCGCTTCTACAGCACCAAGGGCCTGCTGCCGCCGCCCGTGATCGGCCCGCGCCGCGTGGGCCACTACGGCCCCGGGCACCTCTCCCGGCTCGCCCTCATCGAGGAGTTGCAGCACCAGGGCATGACGCTCGCGGCGATCGAGCGGTATCTGGAGCAGCTGCCGCCGGACCTGAGCGCGCACGACCTGGCCATCCACCGCGCGGTGGTGGCCTCGTGGGCGCCGGAGGGCGCGGAGGAGACCTCCCGCGCCGGTCTGGAGCGCCGGGCGGGCCGGGCGCTCTCGGCGGAGGACGTGCGGCGCCTCGCCGCGATGGGCGTCGTCGCCTACGACGAGGAGGCCGACCGCTGCCGGGTGGACCCGGGGCTGCTGCGGCTCGGCCTGCGGCTGCTCGACGTACCGATCCCGCACGAGACGATCCTGGCGGCGCGCACGGTCCTGATGGAGCACACGCGCTCGGCGGCGCACGAGCTGTCCCGGCTCTTCCGCGACCAGGTGTCGGGCCCCTACCGCGAGCACGCGTCGGAGCCCGAGCACGTGGCCGCGATGAGGTCGCTCTCGGCCCACATGCAGCCGCTCGTGGTGCAGGCCCTGGTCACGGCGTTCCAGCGGTCGCTCAAGGAGGAGCTGAGGGAGTGGCTCACGGAGACGTGAGCGAAGACGTGAGCTGAGACGTGAGCCACTCCCCCGCACGGCCGTCGGCTCAGGCGTCGCTGAACCTCTCGCCGCTGTCCGCCTTCGCCACGAGCAGCGCGGGCGGCGCGAACCGCTCGCCGTAGCGCTCGGCGAGCTCGCGCGCGCGGGCCACGAAGCCGGGCAGGCCCCCTTCGTAGCCGTTGATGTACTGCAGGACGCCGCCGGTCCAGCCCGGGAAGCCGATGCCGAAGATGGAGCCGATGTTGGCGTCGGCGACCGAGGTGAGGACGCCCTCCTCCAGGAGGCGCACGGTGTCGAGCGCCTCGGAGAACAGCATCCGCTCCTGCATGTCCCGGAACGGGATGCGGTGGCCGGGCTTGGTGAAGTGCTCGCGCAGGCCCGGCCACAGGGCCGTGCGCCTGCCGTCGTCGCCGTAGTCGTAGAAACCCTTGCCGCCGCTGCGGCCCGGCCGGTCGAACTCGTCGACCATGCGGTCGATGACGGCCTCGGCGGGGTGGGTGGGCCAGGTGCCGCCCGCCTCCTCGACGGCGCGCTTGGACTCGTTACGGATCTTGCGGGGCAGCGTCAGCGTCAGCTCGTCCATCAGGGACAGGACCTTCGCCGGGTAGCCCGCCTGGGCCGCGGCCTGTTCGACGGACGCGGGCTCGACGCCCTCGCCGACCATCGCGACGCCCTCGTTGATGAAGTGGCCGATGACCCGCGAGGTGAAGAAGCCGCGCGAGTCGTTGACGACGATGGGGGTCTTGTTGATCTGGCGGACGAGGTCGAAGGCGCGGGCCAGGGCCTCCTCGCCGGTGCGCTCGCCCTTGATGATCTCCACGAGCGGCATCTTGTCGACGGGTGAGAAGAAGTGCAGGCCGATGAAGTCCGCCGGCCGGGCGACGCCCTCGGCGAGCAGGGTGATCGGCAGCGTGGAGGTGTTGGAGCACAGGAGCGCGTCCGGCGCGACGACGTCCTGGACCTCCTGGAACACCTTGTGCTTGAGCTCCGGGTTCTCGAAGACCGCCTCGATGACCGCGTCGCAGCCCGCGAGGTCGGCGGCGTCGGCGGACGGCGTGATGCGGGCGAGCAGCGCGTCCGCCTTCTCGCGGGTGGTGCGGCCGCGCGCGACGGCCTTCTCGCACAGCTTCTGGGAGTAGGCCTTGCCCTTGGCCGCGGCCTCGGCGGAGACGTCCTTGAGGACGACCTCGATGCCCGCGCGGGCGCAGGAGTAGGCGATGCCCGCGCCCATCATCCCGGCACCGAGCACGGCGGCCTTGCGGACCTGGCGCGGCTCGATGCCCCGGGGGCGGTTGGCGCCGGAGTTGACGGCCTGGAGGTCGAAGAAGAAGGCCTGGATCATGTTCTTCGAGGTCTGCCCGGTGACCAGCTCCGTGAAGTACCGGGCCTCGATGGTCAGGGCGGTCTCGAAGTCGACCTGGGAGCCCTCGACGGCGGCCGCGAGGATGTTGCGCGGGGCCGGGTAGGGGGCGCCGTTCAGCTGCTTCTTGAGGTTGGCCGGGAAGGCCGGGAGGTTCGCGGCGAACTTCGGGTGGGCCGGGGTGCCGCCCGGGATGCGGTAGCCGGGCACGTCCCAGGGCTGCTGGGACTCGGGGTGGGCGTCGACGAAGGCGCGGGCCTTGGCCAGCATCTCCTCGGGGGTGGCGGCCACCTCGTGCACGAGGCCGTTCTCCAGGGCCCGCCGCGGGCTGTACTGGGTGCCCTGGAGGAGCACCTTCAGGAGGGCGTCGGCGATGCCCATGAGGCGGACGGTGCGGGTGACGCCGCCGCCCGCGGGGAGCAGGCCGAGCGTGACCTCGGGCAGGCCGATCTTGGAGCCGGGGGCGTCGAGGGCGATCCGGTGGTGGCTGGCGAGGGCGATCTCGTAGCCGCCGCCGAGCGCCGCGCCGTTGATGGCGGCGACGACGGGCTTGCCGAGGGTCTCGATGCGGCGCAGCGAGTTCTTGATCGCGGTGCCGGTCTCGAAGGCGGCCCGGGCGTTCTCGGGGCCGACCTGGATCATTTCCTTGAGGTCGCCGCCCGCGAAGAAGGTCTTCTTGGCGGAGGTGTAGACGATGCCGCGGATGGAGTCCTTCTCGGCCTCGGCGCGGTCGGCGATCGCGGCGATGGAGTCCTTGAACGCCTGGTTCATCGTGTTCGCGGACTGGTTCGGGTCGTCGAGGACCAGGGTGACGACGCCGGTGTCGTCCTGTTCCCAGCGGATGGTGGTGCTCTCGGTGGTCATGTGGTGGTCTCCGTAGAAGTCTTGGAAGGCAGTCCGAGCCGCTGGGGGTTACACACGTTCCACGATCGTCGCGATGCCCATGCCGCCGCCGACGCACAGCGTGGCGAGGCCGTAGCGCTTGTCCTGACGCTCCAGTTCGTCGACGAGGGTGCCGAGGATCATCGCGCCGGTGGCGCCGAGCGGGTGGCCGAGGGCGATCGCGCCGCCGTTGACGTTGACCTTGTCCAGGCTCAGGCCCATGTCCTTGACGAAGCGCAGGACGACCGCGGCGAAGGCTTCGTTGATCTCGACCAGGTCGATGTCGTCGATGCTCAGGCCCGCCTTGGCGAGGGCCTTGCGGGTGGCGGGGGCGGGCCCGGTGAGCATGATGGTGGGCTCGGACCCGGAGACGGCCACGGAGACGACGCGGGCGCGCGGGGTGAGGCCGTAGCGCTCGCCGATCTCCTTGTTGCCGATGGCGACGAGGGCGGCGCCGTCGACGATGCCGGAGGAGTTGCCCGCGTGGTGGACGTGGTCGATCTTCTCCACCCAGTGGTACTTCTGCAGCGCGACGGCGTCGAAGCCGCCCAGGTCGCCGATGTCCTTGAAGGACGGCTTGAGCTTCGCGAGCGTGTCGGCGGTCGTGCCGGGCCGCATGTGCTCGTCGTGGTCGAGGACGGTCAGGCCGCTGCGGTCCTTCACCGGCACGACGGACTTCGCGAAGCGGCCCTCCTTCCAGGCGGTGGCCGCGCGCTCCTGCGAGAGGGCGGCGTACTCGTCGACGTCGCGCCGCGTGTAGCCCTCCAGGGTGGCGATCAGGTCGGCGCCGATGCCCTGCGGGACGAAGCCGGTGTCGATGTTGGTCATCGGGTCGTTGAACCAGGCGCCGCCGTCGGAGGCCATCGGCACCCGCGACATGGACTCGACGCCCCCGGCGAGGACCAGGTCCTCCCAGCCCGAACGGACCTTCATCGCCGCCATGTTGACCGCCTCCAGGCCCGAGGCACAGAAGCGGTTCTCCTGGACGCCCGCGACCGTGTCCGGCAGGCCGGCCGCGATGGCGGCGATCCGCGCGATGTCGGAGCCCTGGTCGCCGACCGGCCCGACGACACCGAGGACGACGTCGTCGACGGCCGCCGGGTCGAGGCCCGGCAGACGGCGGGTGACCTCCCGCATCAGGCCGGTGACGAGGTCGATCGGCTTGGTGCCGTGCAGGGCGCCGTTCGCCTTGCCGCGGCCGCGCGGGGTGCGGATCGCGTCGTACACGTACGCTTCGGAGCTCACTGGGAAGCCTTTCGGGGGAGGGTCGGTCGGGGCGGGGCCCGGCGGGTCGGCCGCGGGGCGCCGGGGCGGTCGGGGGCAGTCGGGGGCGTCCGGCGGGGGTCGGTCGAGGCGGGCGGGGGTCAGTCGAGGAGGGCGCGGCCGATGATCTCCTTCATGATCTCGGTCGTGCCGCCGTAGATGGTCTGGATGCGGCCGTCGGTGAACGCCTTCGCCACGCGGTACTCCGTCATGTAGCCGTATCCCCCGTGCAGTTGCAGACAGCGGTCGGCGACCCGCTTCTGCAGCTCCGTGGCCCACCACTTGGCCATGGACGCGTGCACCGCGTCGAGCTGCCCGTTCGAGTGATCCACGATGCAGCGGTCCAGGAACGTGCGGGTGACGGCGCACTCGGTGGCCATCTCGGCGATCTCGAACCGGATGTGCTGGAGCCTGGCGAGCGGGCGGCCGAAGGCCTCGCGCTCCTTGACGTAGGCCTTGGTGATCTCCAGGAGGTGCTCGGCGGCGGCGATCCCGGCGACGGCGATGCCCATGCGCTCCTGCGCGAGGTTCGTCATCAGATGGACGAACGCGCCGTTCAGCTCGCCCAGGAGGTTCTCCTTGGGCACGCGCACGTCGTGGAAGAAGAGCTCGGCGGTGTCCTGGGCCTTCTGGCCGATCTTGTCGAGGTTGCGGCCGCGCTCGAAGCCGGGCGTGCCGCGCTCGACGACGAGCAGCGACAGGCCGTGCGCGCCGCCCTCGGGCGTGGTCTTGGCGACGACGATGACGAGGTCGGCGAGGATGCCGTTGGAGATGAACGTCTTGGAGCCGTTGAGCAGCCAGTGGTCGCCGCGGTCCTCGGCGGTCGTGCGGATGCCCTGGAGGTCGGAGCCCGCGCCGGGCTCCGTCATGGCGATGGCGGTGATCAGCGAGCCGTCGCAGAAGCCGGGCAGCCAGCGCCGCCGCTGCTCCGCGGTGGCGAGGCCGGTCAGATACGGGCCGATGATGTCGTTGTGCAGGCCAATGGCCAGGCCCGCGGCACCCGCCCGGGTGAACTCCTCGGCCAGCACGGCGGCGTAGCGGAAGTCGGCGTTGCCGCCGCCCCCGTGCTCCTCGGGCACGGCGATGCCGAGCAGGCCCTGCTTGCCCGCCGCGCGCCAGGCGTCGCGGGAGACGATGCCGTCGCTCTCCCACTGCTCGTAGTGCGGCAGGACCTCCTTGGCGAGGAAGGTGCGCACGGTCTCGCGGAACGCGTCGTGCTCGGCGTCGAAGATCTGCCGTTCCATGGTCTTCCGTTCCGTCGTCGGGGGGGGGTGGCGGGCGGGCGTGCGCTGTGCCGTCAGGAAGGCGGCGCGGTGTCGCGCAGCGCCGGTACGTCCCAGTCGCGGGCGACGTCCTCGGTGTCGGCGCCGGGGCGCGCGGGCCCGGAGCGCACCGCCGTGGGCGTCGCCGAGAACCGGGGCGCGGGCGCGGGCTGGGTGAGGCCGCCGTGCTCGGTGAAGGTGCCGCGGGCGGCCAGGTGCGGGTGGCCGGGGGCCTCGCGCAGCGAGAGCACCGGCGCCACGCAGGCGTCCGAGTCCTCGAACACGGCCGTCCACTCGGCGCGCGTACGGGTCTTGAAGCGGGCGGCGACGGCCGCGCGCAGCTCGCCCCAGCGGGCCAGGTCCCCGCGCGCGTCGGCGACGTCCTTCAGGCCCATCAGCTCGACGAACTCGTCGTAGAAGCGCTGTTCCAGGGCGCCGACGGCCATGTGGCCGCCGTCCGCCGTCTCGTACGTGCCGTAGAACGGGCAGCCGCCGTCCAGGAGGTTGGCGCCCCTGCGGTCCTGCCAGCCGCCCGCCGCGAGCATGCCGTGGATCATCGTGGCCAGATGCGCGGCGCCGTCCACGATCGCGGCGTCCACGACCTGCCCGGTGCCGTGCTCCCGGGCGTGCCGCAGCGCGGCGAGCACCCCGACGACGAGGTACAGCGAGCCGCCCGCGTAGTCCCCGACGAGGTTCGCCGGGACGGTGGGCGGCTCGCCGGCCGCGCCGATCATGCCGAGGGTGCCGGTGACGGCGATGTACGCGATGTCGTGCCCGGCGCGCGGCGCGAGCGGGCCCTGCTGTCCCCAGCCAGTCATGCGGCCGTAGACGAGCCCCGGGTTGCGGGCGTGGCAGTCCTCGGGGCCGACCCCGAGGCGCTCGGCGACGCCGGGGCGGTAGCCCTCGATGAGCACGTCGGCGCGCTCGGCGAGGTCGAGCACGCGGGCCGCGCCGCCCGGGGCCTTCAGATCGACCAGCACGCTGCGCTTGTTGCGGTTGGTGAGGTCGTACGCGGGGTCGACGGCGAGCCCGGCGCCGCCGGGCCGGTCGACGCGCACGACGTCCGCCCCGAGGTCGGCCAGGAGCATGGCGGCGAACGGTCCGGGGCCGATGCCCGCGAGCTCCACCACGCGCACTCCGGCGAGCGGTCCGCGAACGCCCTTGTCCGGCACTGTCATTGAGCCCCCAGCGCTCTGCCGCCGCTATGACACAACTGATGTAACACCAGTGATGCTAAGAACGTGTTCCACTGGGCACAAGCCCTTGACGACCCCGAACGAGCAAGCGCTTAGCCGGGTGGTGGCGCCCGGACGCCCGGCGGCGGCCCGCCGCACGGGGTCCGGGCACGCTAGCCTCGGCCCCCGACAACGGCGCGGGACACGGCAGAGAGGTGCCATGACCAGTCACGACAAGGACCGTCCGTACGACATCGCGCTCTTCGGAGCGACCAGTTTCGTGGGGGTGCTGACCGCCGAGTACCTCGCCGCGCACGCCCCCGCGGGGCTGCGCTGGGCGATCGCCGGGCGCGACACCGCGAAGCTGGAGCGGCTGCGGGAGCGCCTCGCCGGGGACCACCCCGCGTGCGCGGAGCTGCCCCTGCTCCGGGCGGACGCGGGCGACCCCGCCTCGCTGCGCGAACTGGCCGCCCACGCGCGCGTGGTGGCCACCACCGTCGGCCCGTACCTCACCCACGGCCAGGACCTGGTGGCCGCCTGCGCCGACGCGGGCACGGACTATCTGGACCTGTCCGGCGAGCCCGAGTTCGTGGACCGGATGTACGTACGGCACGACGCCCGCGCGCGGGAGACCGGCGCGCGCCTGCTGCACGCCTGTGGCTTCGACTCGGTCCCGCACGACCTCGGTGTGTACTACACGGTGCGGCAGCTGCCCGAGGACGTGCCGCTGCGCGTCGACGGGTTCGTGCGCACCCACGCGCGCTTCTCCGGCGGTACGTTCGCCTCCGCGCTCCAGCAGTTCGCTCGCGGGCGCCAGCTGGTGGCCGCCGCCCGCGAGCGGCGGCGGCACGAGCCGCGCCTGGTGGGCCGCACCGCGTACGCGCCGCCGGGCCCGCCCCGCTACGCCGGGGAGGTCGGCGCGTGGGCGCTGCCGCTGCCGACGATCGACCCGCAGGTCGTGCAGCACTCCGCGCGGGCGCTGCCGCGCTACGGCCCCGACTTCCGCTACCGGCACTACGCCGCCGTGCGCTCCCTCCCGGTGGCCGTGGGCGGCGTCGCGGCGGTCGGCACGGTGCTCGCCGCCGCGCAGGTGCCCCCGGCGCGGCGCTGGCTCTCCGGTCTGGTCAAGCCGGGCGAGGGACCGGACGCCGCGCGCCGGGCCGCGAGCTGGTTCTCCCTGCGGTACGTCGGCGAGGGCGGCGGGCAGCGGGTGTTCACCGAGGTGAGCGGCGGCGACCCCGGGTACGGCGAGACCGCGAAGATCCTCGCGGAGGCGGCGCTGTGCCTGGCGCTCGACGACCTACCCGAGACCTCGGGCCAGGTGACGACGGCCATCGCCATGGCCGAGCCGCTCATCGCGCGCCTCACGGCGGCGGGCATCGGGTTCCGGGTGGCCGCGGTGCGCTGACGCCCCGCGCTGCCGGGCGGTTCAGCGCGTGGCGTCCCGCAGCGCCGCGCGGCACAGGGCGTCCGCCCTGCGGGTGGTCTCCGGCAGCCGGTAGCGGGGGGTGAGGCCCAGGGTGTGGGCCCGCGCGTGCGCGAGGTCCACCCGGTGGCCGACCGACACGAACACCGGCTTCACGCCCGCGCGCGTGCGCAGCGCGACACCGACCTCCTCCTCGCCGTCGAGGAGCGGCGCCGCGCTGCCGCGCGCGGCGTCCGGGTCCTCGTACGCGAAGGTGAAGGGGTTCTTGGCGACCCCGATCGTGGGGAGTCCGGTGACCACGCCGAGGTGGCTCGCGAGGCCGAAGCGGCGCGGGTGCGCGACGCCGTAGCCGTCGCAGACGACCAGGCCCGGGTCGACGGTGAGCGCGTCCAGGGCGGCGAGCACCGCGGGCAGCTCCCGGAAGGCCAACAGGCCCGGCACGTAGGGGAACGCGACGGTGCCCACCGCCGTGGCCTCCTCGACGACGGCGAGGCTCGCCGCGTCCAGGACCACGACCGCCGCGGCGACCACGTCCCGCTCGTCGTCGTACGCCACGTCCACGCCCGTCACCCGGCCGGTGCCGGGCGGCGGGCCCGGCTCGTCGCGCACCACACGGGTGCGCAGGGCGTCCTGGACGGCGCGGGCCGCCGTCTCGTCCACGGGCCAGTCGGCGGGCAGGGGCGGGATCGTCACGGTGGTCGTGTTCATGGTGATCTCAGCCTAGGGCCTCCCGGAGAGGGCGCTCCGGTACCGTTCTCGGGTCTCCGTCGTCCAGGGCGGGCGCATCGCGCGGGGCCGGGAAGGATTGGCACAGGACGTGATTTCTGGTAGCGCGCGACCTCACCGCGAACCGCGAACCGCGAACCGCGAACCGCGAACCGCGAACCGCGAACCGCGAACCGCGAACCGGGTGCTGGGCGGGCCGGAGCGCATAGCCGGAGGCCCGCGTGGGCGGTAGCCCGGAGCCGCTGCGGGCCCTGGTCGGGGGCGACGCCTGGCGCTGGTCGACGTTCCAGGGCAGCAGGACCCTGGTCGTGGCCGCGCGCACGGTCACCTCGACGGTACGGATCCTGGAGTGCCTGCCCGCGCTGCTGCGCGGCGACGCCCGGGTGACCGTCGTCTTCGCCCACGACCCGACCTCGGCGTTCGGCGAAGGCGTCGCGGACGTGCTGCACGACGCGGGCTGCCGGGTCCTGCCGTGGGACCGGCTCGGCGGCATCGCGCCGGACCTCGTGCTCTCCGCCAGCGAGAACATCGACGTGCCGGACGGCGACTACCCCGTGCTCGTGCTGCCGCACGGCATCGGCTTCCAGAAGCTCGTCCCCGACGCGCGGACCCCGCGCAGCCGGCTCTCCGGAGCCGTGCCGGACGCGCTCCTGGACACCGGCCGCGCCTGGCTCGCCACCTCGCACCCCGACCAGGAGCGGCAGTTGCTCGCCGCCCATCCCAAGGCGGCCGGGCGCACCCTGGCAGTCGGCGACCCCTGCTTCGACGAACTCCTTGCCAGCCGGGAGCACGCCGACGCCTACAAGGCCGCCCTCGGCGTGGCGGCCGGGCAGCGGCTCGTCCTCGTCAGCTCCACCTGGGGCCCGACGTCTCTGCTCGGCCGCGCGCCGGAGCTGCCCGCGCGGCTGCTCGCCGCGCTGCCCTGCGACGAGTACCGGGTGGCCGCCGTCCTGCACCCCAACGTGTGGTCCGCGCACGGGCCCTGGCAGATCCGCACCGTGCAGGCCGCCGCGCTCGACGCCGGGCTGCTGCTCGTGCCGCCGGTGCACGCCTGGCGGTCCGCGCTCGTCGCCGCCGACGCCGTGGTCGGCGACCACGGCTCGGTGACCCTGTACGGCGCGGCCCTCGGCAAGCCGGTGCTGCTCGGCGCGTACGGCAGCGACGCGGTGCCCGGCACCGCCGTGGCCCACCTCGCCCGCACCGCGCCCCGGCTCGACCTCGACGGCGACGTGCGCGCGCAGGTCGCGGCGGCGCTGCGCGGGCCCTCGGCCGCGGCCCCGGCCGAGGTGGCCCGGCTGGCGTTCGCCGAGCCCGGCCTCGCGCTGCCCCGCCTGCGCACCGCCCTCTACCGGCTGCTCGGGCTGCCCGAACCCGCGGGCGAGGCACCGTCCGCGCTGGTCCTGCCGCCGCCCCGGGCCGAGTCGCGGGACGTCACCTCCTGGGCGGTGACCACGTCCCTCACGGACGGCGCGCGGCCCGAGGACGGGCCCGTGGTCGACGTGCGGCGCACGCCCGCCGCCGTGTCCGGCGCGGCCGGTGACACCTCCCGTACGTACGCCCATCTCGCCTGCGACGCGGCCGAGCGGGACCGCCGCCTCACCGAGAGCGCGTCGGTCCTGACCGCCACGCGGCCCGCGCCGTCGGCCGCGGCGGCGCGGCGGTGGGCCGAGGGCGCGCTGGACCGCTTCCCCGGTGCGCTGCTCGCCGCGTCGGCCGGGGCGGACGGCGAGGTCGTGGTGGGCCTGCGCGACGGCCGGGCGGTGGTGGCGGGCACGTGCGAGGACACCGCGCCCGGCCTCGCGGCGGCCGTCGTGTACACGTGCCTGCGGGCCGGGCTGCCGCTGGAGGCGGCGGTGACGCTGCGCGTGGGCGGGCTCCCCGAGCGGCGGGTGACGCTGCGGCGCGCCTAGGCCCCGGCTCAGGCCGGGCCGAGCTCCGCGAGCCGGGCGCGCACCGCGTCCGCGCGGGGGCTGCCATAAGCCTCGTACACCTCGAGTGCCCTGGTCAGCAGGGGCCTGACGACGTCCGGGCCGCTCCCCGTGCGGCTGCGGAGGTCGGCCAGGGCGGCCCGCGCGTCTGCTTCGTAGCTGTACGCCTCCATCGTGTGCAGGGCCTCGGCCGCCGTGGTGAGGGCGCGTACGGCGGCGTCGGTCTCGCCCAGGTGGTCGTGGGCGAGGCCGACGGCGAGGGTGGCGCGGGCGGCCATGCGGTGGTCGGCGCGGGCGGCCAGGCGGTCGCGGGCGTCGCGCAGGGTGGCGAGGGCCGCGCGGGGCCGCCCGGCCGCGTCCTCGGCGCGGCCGAGGAAGTACGCGGCGAGGGCGGCGCCGCGCTCCTCCCCCGCGGCCGTGTTGAGCGCGAGGGAGGAGCGGTAGGCGGCCATGGCCGCGTCCAGGTCGTGGTGTTCGAGGCAGCGGCCGAGGAACTCCTGGACGGACGCGCGCAGGACGGTGTGGCCCGAGACCTCGGCGCAGGCGACGGCCGCGGCCAGCTCGGCGCGGGCCTCCTCGGGTGCGCCGAGGTCGAGCAGGGGCCGCGAGCGCAGGCTGCGCAGGCGGGCCTCCGCCGCGGGGTCGACGGCCTCGGCGGCGGCCGCGGCGCCGAGCGCGAGCGACTCCAGCCAGGGCCCCAGGTGCCGGTGGTGCAGGAACAGGACGGTGAGCGCCTCCGCCGTCTGCCAGAGCGGCACCTGGAGTCCGGGCACGCGGGCGGCGGCGCGCAGCACGCCGAGGATGTTGGGGTACTCGGCTTCGAGCCAGGTCAGCGGGGCGGCCCCACCGGGGGCCGCGAAGGGGTCGGGAACGTCACGCAGCACGTCGGCCAGGTCGGCGACGCGCAGCCGGTCCTGCCGCACGGCGCGGTCGGCGAGGGCGGTGAGCCGGAGGTAGTGGTCAAGGACGCGGGCGAGCGCGGCGCGGCCGCTCGCGGGCGCGTCCTCCCGCTCCGCGCGCTCGCGGGCGTGCAGCCGCACGAGGTCGTGGACGCGGTGGCGGCCGTCCCCGGCGGCCTCCAGGAGGCTCAGCGCCTCCAGTTCGCGCAGCTGGGCGCGGGCCTGCGCGAGGTCCACGTCGGCGGCCGCCGCGACGACCGGCTCGTCGAGGGCGGTGAGGGGCAGCGAGCCGATGAGCCGGTAGAGCCGGGCCGTCGCGGGCGGCAGCGCGCCGTAGGCGAGGTCGAGGGCGGCGGTCATGGAACGGCTCCTTCCCACGGACAGGCCCGACAGGCGGTGGGTGGCGTCGGCGAGTTCGTCGGCGAGGCGGGCCAGGGTGAGGCTGCGGGCCGTCCGCAGCCGCCCGGCCACGATGTCCAGGGCGAGCGGAAGGCGCCCGCACAGCTCGACGACGCGGGCGGCGGCCGCCGGGTCGGCGGCGACGGCTCCCGCACACCGGTCCGTGAGCAGCCGCAGCGCGCTGGCCGCGTCCAGCGGGTCGACGTACACCAGCTGGGCGTCGACGGACAGTTCGCCCAGCTCGCCGCTGTCGCCGCCGAAGGTGACGAGGACGACGCTGCCGGGCCCGCGGGGCAGCAGGGCCCGCACCTGCGCGGCGCGGCTGACGTTCTCCAGGACGACGAGCAGCGGCTGTTCGGCGGTGCGGGAGCGGAAGCGGGCGGCGCGCTCGTGGAGGGAGTCGGGGATGAGGGGCTCGTCGACGCCGAGGGACCGCAGGAACTGTCCGGCGGCCTCGGAGACGTCCGCGCCCTCCCGCCCCTCCCGCAGGGCGGCGAAGTCGTGGTAGAGCTGCCCGCCCCGGAACAGGGCCCGCTTGCGCTCCGCCCAGTGTCTGATCACCGCCGTGGTGCCGACGCCGGGCAGCCCCTGGAGCACCGCGACGCCCACGGGGACGTCCCGCCCCGGCGCCGCGAGGGCGTCCAGGCGCGCGAGCACGTCGACCTGGTTGAAGAACCGGGCGCTGAGGGGCGGCACTTCGTACGGGATCACGTGCTGCCGCGCCGGGGACGGCAGCACGTTGAGGTTCACGTCGCCCGCGACGTGACCGGCCTGAACGCTGTGGCCGTGCACGGTCCCTGACAGGTCGTTCCCCCCGACGGGTGCCTCATGGTCGCCCAACTCGTCCTCCGCAAGGGTCCTTTGCCGTCGCGACACCCCGGTGTGTGCCGTGCGGCTCACCGTATGCCGTGCGGCGGCGGTGCGTACCACCGCGCCGCGCCGGTCCCGGCGTTCTGCAAGGTTTCGGCAAGGCCCGGGCAAGGCTTCTGTCCGCGGGGCCGGGCATGTCCGTCGCAGAGTCCGTCTCACACCACACCGGGGGGATCCCGTGGAACGTACGCAGTGGCTGACGCTGCCCGGCTGCAAACGCGTCCTCGTCGTCGTGCACACCGAGGTGTACGGGCAGCGCCTGGGGGACGTGCTGCCGCTCCTGGAGTCCGACCTTCGGCTCCAGGTCGACTTCACGGTGGCACCGCACGCCTTCAACGCGGGCGCGCTGCGCTCGCTCAGGGCGCTCGGCACACCCGTCCTGCCCTGGCGCGCCGCGCTGCGCGGCGACTTCGACCTGGTGCTCGCCGCCGGGTCGCAGGGCGTGGACCGGCTGCGCGGCCCGCTGGTGCGGCTGCCGCACGGCGCGGGCCACATCAAGCTGTCCAGGCCCCTGGACGACCGGGATCCGGGGGCGCCGCGCACGGTCGGCGGGCTCGGCCCGCAGTATCTGACGCGTAACGGGCGGGTCGTCCCGGCGGCGCTCGCCCTCGCGCACGAGGAGGACCTGACGGTGCTGGGGCGCAGCTGCCCCGCCGCGCTGCCCGTCGCCGAGGTGGTGGGCGACGCGACGTACGACCGGATCGTGGCGAGCCTGCCGCTGCGGCGCCGCTACCGGGCGGCCCTCGGGCTGCGCGGCGGCCGCAAGCTGCTCCTGGTCTGCTCGACGTGGGGGCCCGGCTCGTCCTTCAGCCGGCTCGACGCGCTCCTTCCCCGGCTGCTCACGGAGCTGCCCCGGGAGGAGTTCCAGGTGGCCGTCCTGGTGCACCCCAACGTGTGGGCCGGGCACGGGGACTGGCAGGTGCGCTCCTGGCTGTCCGCGGCGCGGCGGCACGGCATCGCCGTCCTGCCGCCGGAGGCCGACTGGCGGGCGCCGCTGATCGCCGCGGACTGGGTGATCGGCGACCACGGCTCGGTGACCCTGTACGCCACGCTGACCCGGGCCGCCGTGCTCCTCGCGCGCTTCCCCGAGGCCGACGTCGACCCGGCGTCGCCCGGGGCCGAGCTGGCCAGGGTCGCCCCGGCCCTGTCGTTCGCGCGCCCGCTGCCCGAACAGCTCGCGTACGCGCGCGCCGAGTACCCGGGCGAGCGGTACGCGCGCATCGGCCGCCGCATCTCCTCCGAGCCGGGCCGCTTCGGGCGCAACGCCCGGCGCCTGCTGTACCGCGTGCTCGGCCTCGGCGAGCCCGCGTACGCGCCCGCCCTGCCGCCGCTCCCGGTGCCCCGGCGCCGCTCGCGCGACCACCGGGACGAGGTGCCCGCGTGACCGGGCCCGTCCTCGTGTGCTTCGACTCCGGGTGCCCCGGCGGCGCGGGCGAGGCCTGGCGGGAGTGCGCGGACGTGCTGTACGGCAGCCGCCCGTACGCCGCCGCCGAGGTGCCGGTGGTGGCCGGGCGGCTGCTCCGGCGGTATCCGGGGTGCGCCCTGGTGGCGCTGCGGGTGCGGGGCGGGGGCCGCGTCGCGGTGGGCCGCGGCGGCGCGCGGCACGGGTGCGCCGGGGGCGGGGGTGTCGGCGGGCTCCTGGCCTTCGCCGTCGCGGCGTACGGGCGCCTGGTTCAGGAGGGTC
This sequence comes from Streptomyces sp. YIM 121038, assembly GCF_006088715.1. Lineage (NCBI taxonomy): Bacteria > Bacillati > Actinomycetota > Actinomycetes > Kitasatosporales > Streptomycetaceae > Streptomyces > Streptomyces sp. YIM 121038. The sequence goes on along the minus strand of NZ_CP030771.1, from coordinate 7,764,125 downwards.
CGGGCGGGGCCGCGGGGTCCGTCGGCGGGAGCTGCCGGATGCGGCGGGCCAGCCGGTCGGTGTCGGGGGCCCCGGCCGACGTGTAGCGGGCCAGGGAGCCCTCGTACCACTGGAGGGCCTCGGCCGGGTCCCCGCGGCTCTCGGCGCTCTCGCCGAGCATCTCCAGGACCCGGCCCTGCCAGTGCGCCGCGCCGGTCGCCTCGAACTCGGCCAGGGCGGCGCGCAGTTGCTCCTCACCGGCGGCCCGCTCGCCGCCGCCGATGAGGGTGCGGCAGTGGCCGATGAAGGCCAGGGCACGGGCGGCGTCGTAGGGGTCGTCCTCGGCGAGCAGGTCGACGCGGGCGCGCGCGAGGGGCTCCAGGGCGTCGTCCGGGCGGCCCGCGGCCAGGGCGACGTCGCCGAGGCAGATCCGCGTCAGGGCGGTGCCGCGCCGGTGGCCGACCGCCTCGCGCAGGGCGAGGGCCCGCTCGAAGTGGTCGGCGGCCTCCGCGAGCCGCCCGGCGAGCCGGCACGACTGGCCGATGCCGTGCAGGGCCTGGGCCTCGGCGCGGTGCGCCGCCGCCAGGGCGGGGCCGCCGCCGTCGGGGTGCCCGGTCAGCCGGGCCACCTCGTCGCGGGCCGCGCGCAGCGCCTGGGTGAACCAGGCGATCGCCTCGTCGTGGCGGCCCACGTTGCGCAGCCCGGTGCCGCCGGAGGTCAGCATGCGGCTCTCGCCCTCGCGGTCGCCCGCCCGGCGCGCCGCCGCGAGGCCCCGCTCGTGCGCCTCGATCCACAGGTCGTAGGGGCGCAGCCGCAGGAACATGGGCCACAGGGCGTCGGCGAGCTGCCACACGGCGGCGTACATGCCCTTGGCCTCCGCGGTGCGCAGCACGGCCATCAGCTGGGTGCGTTCGGCGTCGAGCCAGCGCAGCGCGCCGGGCGCGTCGGCGAACGGCGGCTCCTGGGCGAGGGGTTCGGCGTAGTCGCGGCGCAGGGTGCGGTGGCTCGGGCTGAGCAGGGCTTCGGCGGCGGTCGCGGCGGCGAGGTGGTGGTCCACGACGCGCCGCACCGCGGCGGCCGCTTCCGCGGCCGTCTCCTCGGCCTCGGCCAGGCGCCGCGCGTGCGCCCGGACCAGGTCGTGGAACCGGTATCGGCCGAGGCCGGTGCGCGGGTCGGGGCCGAGGTCCTCCAGGAGGTTGACCTCGGCGAGCTCGTCCAGGACGTCCACGGCGTCGTCGCCCGGCCCGAGACGGCAGGCGGCCGCCGCGACCGGCGGGGTGAGCACGGCGACCGGGGCCAGGCCCAGACAGCGGTAGCAGCGGGCGAGTTCGGGCTCCAGATGGCGGTACGAGGCGTCGAGGGCGCCGCGCACGGCGTACTCGCCCTCGATGCGCAGCGCGTCCAGGGCGGGGGCGGCGCCCCGGCCGAGCGCGCCCGCCATCGCGGCGAGGGGCTGGCGGGGCCGGGCCGCGAGGCGGGCGGCGGCCACGCACACGGCGAGCGGCAGGCCCGCGCAGGCCGTGGCGACCTTGAGGGCCGCCTCGGGCTCGCGGTGCACGCGGTCGGCGCCCACCCGGCGGCTGAGCAGCCGTACGGCGTCCTTGGCGGCGAGCACGTCGAGGGGCTGGAAGGCCGCGCCGTCCATGCCGAGTCCGGTCAGACGCCCCCTGCTGGTGACGACGGTGAGCGCGCCCTGGGTACCGGGCAGCAGGGGGCGGACCTGGGCGGCGCTCAGGGCGTTGTCGAGCAGGACCGCGATCCGGGATCCGGCGGTGGCCGTGCGCCACAGGGCCGCGCGTTCGCGCAGTTCGGCGGGCGGCCGCTCGTGGCCGAGGGCGCGCAGGAACTCGCCGAGCAGCTCGTTGGGCCGGGCCGGGCCCTCGTCGGCGTGGCCGCGCAGATCGGCGTAGAGCTGGCCGTCGGGGAAGGCGTCGGCGCGGGCGAGCAGCCACCGGCGGGCCAGGGCGGTCTTGCCGACGCCGGCGGGGCCGCTGATGACAACGATCCGCGACGCGTGCCGGGCGGCGCCCACGAGCCGGTCGAGGTCGGCGAGTTCGGCGCGGCGGTTGGTGAAGTGGGCGGGCACGGGCGGGAGCTGGCGCGGGGCCGGGGCCGACGGGGGCCGGGCCGCGGGGTGGATGTGCACGTCGCCGTGGATGCCGTGGGCCTGGAGGACGGGGCCGGTGACGTGGGCGCCGGGGCCGATGGTGTTGGCGGTGGCGGGGTCCGGTCTTCGCTCCGCGCCCGGAGATCCCTGGGGCCGGCGGTCCGGGCCCTCAGGTCTCGATTCCCGCGGGCGGCCGCCCGGACCCTGAGGCGGGGTCACCTCCCCTTCGGGGTACGCCAGTTCGGTGAGCCAGGCCGTCAGGTCCTGCGCCAGCCGCGGCCTCTCCCTCGCGTCCGCCGCGAGGGCCTCGGCGACGGAGCGCACGACCTCCGGATCCCGGCGCCCCGCCTCCGTGGCGGCCCAGGCGCGCACCAGGGCGGCCGTGGCGGGTGCGGCGGACGTCCGGGCGAGTGCGCGCAGGGCGTCGCGGTGGCGCGGCAGGGCGGCGGCCCGCGGCAGGGCGGCCAGCATCGCCACGGCCGTCACCTGCTCCATTCCGCCGCCCTTTCCCCGCTTCACCGTGGCCGTGCGCGTTACCGTTCCAGCGTTGTACCCGCCCGCCTCTGATCGAATAACTAAGCAATCCGAACGACAAAGCAAATCAAGCCAATAAAAGAAGTCGCGCACCCTCCCCGTGTGAACGATATGGACCGCGTGCGATTCTTTAACGCCCAACCAGAGTGCGAACCGACCCGCGGAGCACCGGGAGGCACTGGTGGACTTGGGCATTCGCGTCCTCGGCCCCGTCGAGCTGCGCCGCGCCGGGCACGGCGACCGCCTCGGGTCGGCGAAGGAGCGCCTGGTCCTCGCCGCCCTCGCGCTCGACGCGGGCCGCCCGGTCTCCCTGGACACCCTCATCCACCGGCTGTGGGAGGACGCCCCGCCCGCCAAGCCGCGCGCCAGCGTGCACGCGTACGCGGCGCGCATCCGGCGCCGGCTCCGGACCGTGTGCGACGGCGAGCCGCTCCTCCAGCAGGCGCACACCTACACGCTCGCCCTGCACCCGCGCCAGGTCGACTGCCACCGCTTCGCCGAACTCGCCGACCGGGCCAGGTCCCTGACCGACGGCGGCGGCGACGCCGAGGCCCTCGGCCTGCTGCGCGAGGCGGAGGAGCTGTGGCGCGGCGAGCCGCTGGCCGGGCTTCCCGGGCTCTGGGCCGCGCGGGTGCGCGCGGGCCTGGAGGAGAAGCACCTCGCCGCGCACCTGACCCGCTTCGGCATCGAGCTGCGCCGGGGCCGCTTCGCCGAGCTGGTGCCCGAGGTGGGCGCGCTCCTGGAGCAGTACCCGAGCGACGAGACGCTCGCCTGCCAGCTGATGACCGCCGCCTACGGCTGCGGGCGGCAGTCCGACGCCCTGCGCGTGTACGACACCGTCCGCCGAAGACTGCGCGAACAGCTCGGCACCGACCCGGGCGACGCGCTCACCCGGCTGCACCGGCTCGTCCTGAACGGCGCGCCCCTGCACGAGCTCGTGCCGCCGCCCGAGCCCGCCGTGGCCGCGCCCCGCACCCTGCCGAGCCACCCCGAACTGGTCGGCCGCACCCGCGAGTTGGACACCATCCTGAGCGCGGCACCCACCCGGGCCGAACCCGGTGCCGTCATCGCGCTGCAGGCCATCTCCGGCATGGCCGGGGTCGGCAAGTCCCTGCTCGCGCTGCACGCGGCGCGGCGCCTGGGCGGCCGCTACCCCGACGGCCAGATCCATCTCGACCTGCGCGCGCACTCCCCCGGCCAGGAGCCCCTGACCCCCGAGGCCGCGCTGATGGCGCTCCTGCGGGTCCTCGGGGTACCGGCCCGCGCCGTCCCCGACAGCCTCGACGAACTCGTCAGCCTGTGGCGTACGCTGCTCAGCGCCCGGCGCGCGGTCATCGTCCTCGACGACGCGGCGGGCCCCGAGCAGCTGCGCCCGCTCCTTCCCGGCGCCTCTCCCTCGCTCGTGATCATCACGAGCCGCCGCCGGATCACCGGGCTTCCCGGGGTGCGGCCGGTCCTGCTCGACGTGCTGCCGCCGGACGACGCCGTCGCGCTCTTCCGGCGTCTGGCCGGGCCGGAGCGCACGGGGCGCGCCCACGAGGTCGCGGACATCGTCCGGCTCTCCGGGTACCTCCCGCTCGCGATCGAACTGGCCGCCGGACGCCTCGCCTCGCGGCCCGCCTGGACCACCGCGAACCTGCTGCACCGGCTCACCCACGGGCACGGGCGCCTCGCGGAGATCCGCGACGGGAGCCGCGAAATGGTGCGCGCGTTTGAAGTCTCGTACCTGACCTTGACCGCCGAAGAACGGGCCGTTTTCCGGAGGCTCGGGCTCCAACTCGGGCCGGATTTCGAGACGTTCACGACAGCCGCGCTCACTGGGCTTCCCGCGCACCGGGCGGAGCGCGTCCTCGAGTCCCTCCTGGACGCGCATCTCATTCAGGAGCCGAAGCCGGAACGCTACGTTTTCCACGATCTGCTGGGTGAATATGCACGCACGCTTTCACTGTCCGAAGATCCAGCCGAGGTACGCGACGGGGCGCTGCGCGGGCTGATCGATTTCTACGTACAGGCATGCGATGCCGCGGACCGTCTGGTCTATCCCCGCCGGGCCCGCCCCGACGCGCCCCGCCCCGACCGCGGCCGCGCCCTGCCCGCCTGGCCGAGTCCCGACGCGGCCCGCCGCTGGCTCACCGCCGAACGCGCGGGCCTCGTCGCCGCGGAACGCCACTGCCGCGCCGAGAACGCCTCCGAGGACGCGGCACTGCTCGCCGGGGCGCTGGCGAACTTCCTGGACGAGGAGGGGTACGCGATCGAGGCGCAGCGGATGCACGAGTCGGCCGCGCGGCACTGGCGCACGGCGGCCCGCCCGGAGGAGGAGGTCCGCGCCCTGCTCGACCTGGGGACAGCGCTGTCGCGCGGCGGCCGGTACGAGGAGGCGATCGCCACGATGGGGCGTGCGCGCGAGGTCGCGGACCGCCTCGGCGACGGGGCGGCACGAGCCGAGACCGAGCACCTCCTCGGCCTCCTGTACTGGAACCTGGGCCGCCAGCCGGAGGCCCTCGCCCACCAGAACGAGGCCCTGGCCCTGCGCCGGCCCACAGGAGACGGGTGGCAGATCGCCCGCTCCCAGAACAATCTGGGCATCACCCATCTGTACTTGGGAAACTTCGCGGACGCCGAGGAGCACTTCCGTTCCGCGCTCGACGGATTCCGCGCGTCCGGTGACGAGATCCAGCTGGCCCGCACGCTCAACAACCTGTCCGACCTCAGAACGGCCACCGGCGACCGCGCGGCATCGAGGGAATTCCTGCAACAGGCCCTGCACCTCCTGGAGAAATCCAGCAGCCCGTCCGCGCATGCCATCACCCAAGTGAACCTGGCCAATACCATGAGCCCGTCGAACGAGCTCAATTCGATGCTGGACCTGTTCCACGATGCCCTGACCACATTCCGCCGCCTCGGCGACCTCAGGAATGCCTCGATCACCCTTCACGGAATGGGGCAGGCCCTTTTTGCCGCCCATGAATTCCACGAGGCGGCGCACCACCACCGGCGCGCCCTGGATCTGGCCCGCAGCATCGGCGCCGCACACGAGGAGGTCCAGGCGCTGCACGGCCTGGGCACGGCAGAGCTCCACCTCGACCAGCCGGAGGCGGCGGCCGGGCACCTGACGGAGGCGGTCGCCATGGCGGAACGCACCGGAAACGGGCACGAGGCCGCGCGGGCGCGGGAGAGCCTGAGCGTTCTACACGCGGAGACAAAGCGGCGCGCACAGCGAAATCGGCAGTCCCGTCGACAGGCCATGTAATACCAGAAGAGTTCCTGTCACGGGTCGTGATCACAAAGGTGCCGCCACAGGGTTGATCTTCCGTGCCCGCCGCGATACTACTGCTGCCGCAAGCAGACACCCCCCGTACCAAAGGCAAGGAATTCGATGCCAGCAATTCCAGCTGAATCCCGGCGGCGGGCCACCAAGTGCGGCTCGGCCATCGTCCTCATGACGTTCGTCCTGCTGAGCACCACGGCCATCTGTATGCCGTCGGACGTGAAGTCCTCGACGAGGCCCCCCGCGCGGCTGAACCGCTGAGCCCCGCACCGCGGCGACGGGGCGATCCGTCGCCGCACCTCCGCGATAGCCTCACGATCATGTTCGTCATGGAGCTCACCTACACCGCCCCGGTCGACCGCGTCGACGCCCTGCTCGCCGAGCACGTCGCCTGGCTCGACGCGCAGTACGCCGCCGGGGTGTTCCTCGCCTCGGGGCGGAAGAACCCGCGGGACGGCGGGGTGATCCTGGCCGTGGGGGACAGCCGGGCGGAGATCGAGGGGCTCGCGGCCCTCGACCCGTTCGTCACCGGCGGAGTGTGCGAGTACCGCATCACCGAGTTCCTGGCCACGAAGACGGCGCCCGCGCTGGCCGACCACCGGCAGCGGCTACCCGCCTAGCGCCGTTCGAGGCGCGCCACGCGGCCCTTCTCCCCCGCCGCCCAGCAGCCGAGGTCCGGCGCGCAGTCCACGGTGTCGTACGACCCCTCGTCGACCGTGCGCCAGGAGCGCCCCGCGTCCGTCGTGAGGTCGGTGCCGGTGGGCCCGACGGCGAGGGCCGTGGTGCGGCTGTACGGAAGCCAGGCGACGCCCGAGCGGTAGGCGGGCACGGGGCGCGCGGCCGGCCGCCAGGTGCGCCCGCCGTCGCGGGTCACGGCGGCGGCCCGGGGCGAGGCCTCCCCCGCGCGGTAGTCGCCGCCGACGGCGAGCCCGTGCGCGCGGTCGCGGAAGGCGAGGCCGAAGACCCCGCGCGCCGGGTCCCCCGCCGGGATCGGCGCGTCGGTGGCCGTCCAGGTCAGACCCCGGTCGGCCGAGTGCAGGACCCGGGCGCGGGCGGCGCCTCCCGTGGCCAGCCACACGTCGCGCGGGCCCGCGCTCACCAGGCACTGGCCGCTCGCGGCGAAGGCGCTCTCGCCCTCCTGGGCGGCGGGCATGCCCGTGGCCGGAAGGACCTTCCAGGAGCGGCCGCCGTCCGCGGTGGACAGGATGCGGTACGCGCCGTCCACCGGGTCGCTCAGGGCGAGCCCGTGGCGGCGGTCGAAGAAGGTCATGCAGTCGTAGAAGGCCTTGGGCTCCGCGTTGCGGAAGGCCTCCGTCCAGGTCTTGCCGCCGTCAGCGGTGCGGTAGAGCCGCGAGGCCTCGCCCTCGCCGATCGCGAGCGCCACGGCCCGGCGTCCGTCGAACGCCTCGACGTCGCGGAACTCCAGGCCGGACGCCCCGGGCGGCGAGACGTTCCGCCAGTGCGCGCCGCCGTCCGCGGTGCGCAGCACGGTGCCCTTCGAACCGGCCGCCCAGGCGGTGCTCCGGCTCACGGCGGCGAGGCCGCGGAAGCGGGCGTCGGTGCCGGTGGGCTTGAGGTCCCAGCGCGGGGAGCCGCCCCGGTGCCCGGCGGCCCCGGCGCCACCGGCCTCCGCGCCCGCACCGGCGCTACCGGCCTCCGCGCCCGCACCGCCCCGGGCACCGGCCACCCCTTCGGCCCCGGCCCCGGCCCGGTCCACCGCCCCGGCCGCTCCCGGCGCGACCAGGGACGCCGCCGCGAGCGCCACCGCGCCCAGCGCCACTCCCAGGCCACTCGCCCCGCGTCGCGTCACACGTCCCGTACGCACCACACGCCCCCTGACATCCGGATGCCTCAACTGCCCCGTGCCTCTCCTGGCGGGCGAAGCTAGCCCACGGCGGGAGTGGCGTCCAGATGGCCGAACCGGGGCACCCGTGAGGCCGACGGCCGGAACCGCGCCGCGGTTCACGGTGTCGCGGTGACAGAGGTCACTCGGTCCGACCGGGCCTCGCATGCACGGATTCCCCGATTCCAACGTCTATTCAAGTGCCCGACCGCCGTCGTGCACACCCAGGTCGTCCAGTCGCCAGAGTCAAGGGAGCAGGCCTTGTCCACTGTCATCGAGCAGGCCGTCGAGGCCCGCCTGGTCGCCGCCGCACCCCGGATGCCGACCATCCCCGCCACGCTCCACTACGACCAGCGGGACCCCTTCGCGGTGCGCATGAGCTTCCCGGCCCCGGCGACCCTGGAGGGCGTCGAGGTGCACTGGACCTTCGCCCGCGACCTGCTCAGCCAGGGCGTGGAGAACACGGTGGGCGACGGCGACGTCCGGGTGCGCCCGTACGGCTACGAGCGCACGGTCCTGGAGTTCCACGCCCCCGAGGGCACCGCCATCGTGCACGTCCGCACCGGTGACCTGCGCCGCTTCCTGCACCGCACGATGGTCCTGGTCCCCGCGGGCCAGGAGCACCGGCACGTGGACCTGGACCAGGACCTGGCCGATCTGATGCGCGACGCCTGCTGAGGCGCGGCCGCCCCGTCACACCGGGCAGCCACCCTCGTCACACGGGGTCGCCGCGCCCGTCACACCGGGCAGCCGCGCCCGGCGGTCAGCGGCTGAAGAGGGCGTCGGCCTCACCGAAGTCGAGCCCGCCCGTCAGTGATCCGTACGTTCCCTCGGTGAGCAGTTCCCGCGCCGCCCCGCGCACCAGCGCGTGCGCCGCCTGGGCGATGCCCGAGCCGACGCTGACGCGCGCGACGCCGAGGGCGGCGAGCCGCGCCACCGGCGGTGCTCCCGGCCCCGCCATCACGTTGAGGGGACCGTCGACCTTCGCGACCAGGGCCTCCACGGTCTCCGGGTCCACCACCCCGGGCACGAAGACGCCGTCGGCCCCGGCGTCGAGGAACGCGGCGGCCCGCTCCAGGGTCAGCGCGAGCCGTTCCGCCGCCCCCTCCCCCGCGCCGCGCAGATAGGTGTCGACGCGCGCGTTCACGAACAGGGGCACGCCCGCCGCGTCGGCGGCACCGCGCGCGGCCGCGATCCGTTCGGCCTGCTCGGCGACCGGCCGCAGCGGGTCGCCCGCGGCGTGGCGGGCGTCCTCGATGTTCACGCCGACCGCGCCCGCAGCGAGGACCGCCCGGACGGTGTCGGCGACGCCCTCGGCGTCCTCGGCGTAACCGCTCTCGACGTCGGCGGTGACGGGCACGGAGACCGTGTCCACGATCCGGGCCACGGCGCCGAGCGCCTGGTCACGGGTGAGCCGGTCGCCGTCACCGGCGCCGAGGGCCCAGGCGAGCCCGGCGCTCGTGGTGGCGACGGCCGCGGCTCCCGCCGTCTCGACGAGCCGGGCGCTCGCGGCGTCCCAGGCGTTGGGCAGGACCAGCGGGGAGCCGGGGACGTGCAGGTCACGGAAGGCGGTCGCGAGGTCGTTCACATGTGTCATGCGCAGCACCCAACCAGCCCCCGCCGCACCGGGTCTGGCAGGAATCCGACACGGTCGTCGCGGACGACGCACCCGCCCCCGCGCCCGGGGCGGAGGGAAAATTCGTTGACAGCGCTTCCGGGCGCTTCTTACGGTGGTACCGCTTCTGTTGCCGCCGATTGGAGAAGGACGTTGCTCGTCTGAGGTCTTGAGACACCGCGTCACACAGCCGTTCCACCGCTGTGTGCGTCGCGTGCGACCTCGGCGTACGAGCCGTCCCGCCCCGGCACAGGGCCCTCCTTCCGTGTCCGGCCCCTCAGGGGCCCGCCACGCCCGGCCCCCCCCCGCGGTGTCTCACACGCGTTGCCCCCGTTCACACCACCGAGCAACCGCGAGGCCGTATGTCTACCGTCCCCACCCCGTCCATCACCTGTACGTCGCTGTCCTTCGCCTGGCCCGACGGCACCTCCGTCTTCGACGGCCTCCAGGCCGCGTTCGGCCCCGGCAGGACCGGGCTCATCGGCCGCAACGGCTCGGGCAAGTCCACGCTCCTCAAGCTCGTGGCGGGCGAACTCGCCCCGGCCGAGGGCACCGTGCGCACCGCCGAGGACGTCGGCTACCTGCCGCAGAACATCACCCTCGACACCGCGCTGCGCGTCGACGAGGTCCTCGGCATCGCCGGGACGCGTGCCGCCCTGCACGCCATCGAGGCGGGCGACGTGCGCGAGGAGCACTTCACCGCCGTCGGCGACGACTGGGACGTCGAGGAGCGCGCCCGGGCGACGCTCGACCAGCTCGGGCTCGCCCACATCGGCCTCGACCGCACCACGGGCGAGGTGTCCGGCGGCGAGTCGGTGCTGCTCCGCCTGGCCGCGCTGCTGCTGCGGGGGCCCGGCGTCCTGCTGCTCGACGAGCCCACCAACAACCTGGACCTGTACGCCCGGCGCCGTCTGTACGCGGCCGTCGACGCCTGGTCCGGCGTGCTCGTGGTGGTCAGCCACGACCGCGAACTCCTGGACCGCGTCGACCACATCGCCGATCTGCACGAGGGCGAGGTCACCTGGTACGGCGGGAACTTCTCCGCGTACGAACAGGCGCTGGCCGTCGAGCAGGAGGCGGCGGAGCGCATGGTGCGCGTCGCCGAGGCCGATCTGCGCAAGCAGAAGCGCGAACTGGCCGACGCCCAGGTCAAATTGGCCCGGCGCAAGCGGTACGGCCAGAAGATGTGGGACCAGAAGCGCGAGCCGAAGGTCGTCATGGGCAACCGCAAGCGGGCCGCCCAGGAGTCCGCGGGCAAGCACCGCATCCTGCACGAGGAGAAGCTCGCCGAGGCCAAGGAGCGCCTCGACGACGCGGTGGAGGCCGTGCGGGACGATGACGACATCCGCGTCGACCTGCCCCACACGGCGGTGCCGCCGGGACGCACCGTCCTCACCCTGAGCAATCTGACGCTGCGTTACGGAGCCCGCGTACGGGGCGAGTTCGAGCTGCGGGGCCCGGAGCGGGTCGCGCTCGTGGGCCGCAACGGCGCGGGCAAGACCACGCTCCTGCGGACCATCGGCGGGGACCTCGCACCGGTCGGCGGCGAGGCGCTCGCCCAGGTGCCGCTGCGCTTCCTGCCGCAGCGCCTCGACGTCCTCGACGACGACCTGACCGTCGCCGAGAACGTGGCGCGGCAGGCCCCGGACGCGACCAACAACCGGGTCCGGGCACGCCTCGCCCGCTTCCTGTTCCGGGGCGCCAAGGCCGACCAGCAGGCCGCGACCCTGTCGGGCGGCGAGCGGTTCCGGGCGGCGCTGGCGGCGCTCATGCTGGCCGATCCTGCGCCCCAGCTGCTCCTGCTCGACGAGCCGACGAACAACCTCGACATGGCGAGCGTACGGCAGCTGTCCTCGGCCCTGGAGGCGTACGAGGGCGCGCTGATCGTGGCCAGCCACGACGTGCCGTTCCTGGAGTCGATCGGGATCACGCGCTGGCTGCTGCTCGACGGCGAGATCAAGGAGATCACGGGAAAGCACCGGGAGAAGATGGAAAACCGGACAGGAGCTGTCGGGTATCCCGAATAGCTTCGGCGGTATGCACGCAGCAACCGACCACGGCCACATCGTCCTCACCGGCGCCCGCGAGAACAATCTGAAGGAGGTGAGCCTGCGCATCCCGAAGGGCAGGCTCACCGTCTTCACCGGCGTCTCCGGCTCGGGCAAGTCGTCGGTGGTCTTCGACACCGTCGCCGTCGAGTCGCAGCGCCAGCTCAACGAGACCTTCACCTGGTTCGTCCGCAACCGCCTGCCGAAGTACGAGCGACCGCAGGCGGACGCCATCGAGGACCTGGCGCCCGCGATCGTCGTCGACCAGAAGCCGATCGGCGGCCACTCCCGGTCCACCGTCGGCACGATGACGGACATCTACTCGGTGATGCGGGTCCTGTTCTCGCGGCACGGCACCCCGGGCGCGGGCCCGGCCACCGCGTACTCTTTCAACGACCCGAGCGGCATGTGCCCCGAGTGCGCCGGGCTCGGCCGCACCGTGCGGCCCGACTACGACCGCATCCTGGACCCGGCCAGGTCCCTGGCGGACGGCGCGGTCCGGTTCCCGCCGTTCGCCGCCGGGACCTGGCAGGGCCAGACCTACACCAACTCCCCCGACCTCGACCCGCACAAGCCGCTCGGCGACTTCACCGCCGAGGAGCGGCACTTCCTGCTGCGCGGGCACCCGGACAGCGGGAAGGTCAGCGTCGACAACACCGGCGGCGCCCGCGCCATCGACTTCGAGGGCCTCGCCGACCGCTTCGAACGCCTCTACCTCCACCGCGACCTGTCGGCGCTGTCCCAGAAGACCCGCGACCTGGTGCAGGGCTTCCTCGTCGAGGGTCGCTGCCCCGCCTGCGCGGGCGCGCGGCTCAACCCGGCGGCGCTGGCCAGCCGCATCAACGGCCTGAACATCGCCGACTGCGCCCGCATGGAGGTCACCGACCTCGTCGCGGAGCTCGGCCGCGTCCAGGGCCCGGTCGCGGGCCCCGTCGCCCGGGCGGCCGTCGCCGCGCTCGAACGCGTCGAGGCGATCGGCCTCGGCTACCTCAGCCTCGACCGCGAGACCTCCACGCTCTCCGGCGGCGAGGGCCAGCGCCTGAAGATGGTCCGGCACCTCGGCTCCAGCCTCACCGGGATGACGTACATCTTCGACGAACCGAGCGTCGGTCTGCACCCGCGGGACGTGGGGCGCCTGGGCGATCTGCTGCTGCGCCTGCGCGACAAGGGCAACACCGTCCTGGTCGTCGAGCACGACCCGGACGTCATCGCGATCGCCGACCACGTCGTCGACATGGGCCCGGGCGCGGGCACCCACGGCGGCCGGGTCGTCTTCGAGGGCACCCCGCACGAGCTGCGCGCCGCCGACACCCCGACCGGCCGGGCCCTGCGGCGCCCCGCGGGCGTGCGGGAGCATCCGCGCGAGCCCGTCGGCAGCGCCTGGATCAAGGGCGCGGACCTGCACAACCTCAAGGACGTGAGCGTCCGCGTGCCCCTCGGCGTGCTCACCGCGGTCACCGGCGTCGCGGGCTCGGGCAAGAGCACGCTCGTCACCGGGGCGTTCACCGCGCAGCACCCGGACGCCGTGGTCGTCGAGCAGTCGGCCATCGGCATCTCGGGTCGGTCGACCCCGGCGACCTATCTGGGGATCATGGACCGCGTACGGGCCCTGTTCGCCCGGCACACGGGCACGGAGCCCGGCCTGTTCAGCTTCAACTCCAGCGGCGCGTGCGAGCGTTGCCAGGGCCGCGGCATCAGCTACAGCGACCTGGCGTTCATGGACCCGGTGACGACGATCTGCGAGGAGTGCGCCGGGCGGCGGTTCAAGCAGGAGGTGCTCCGGCTGACCGTGGGCGGCCGCTCGATCGCGGACGTCCTGGACATGACCGCCGAGCAGGCCCTCGCGTTCCTGGCGGACTTCCCCGACCCGGCGGTGCGCCGCCGCCTCGGCGCCCTGCGGGACGTCGGTCTCACGTATCTCACCCTGGGGCAGCCGCTGAGCACCCTCTCGGGCGGCGAGCGCCAGCGCATCAAGCTGGCCACCCAGCTGCACCGCACCGGGACGACGTACGTCCTGGACGAGCCGACGACCGGTCTGCACATGGCGGACGTCGACGGGCTCCTCGCCCTGCTCGACCGGCTCGTCGACGCCGGGAACACCGTCCTGGTCGTCGAGCACAACCTGGACGTCGTCCGGCACGCGGACTGGGTCATCGACCTCGGCCCCGACGGCGGCAAGCACGGCGGCCGCGTCGTCTTCGAGGGGACGCCGCGCGAACTGCTCGCCGCCGAGGGGTCGTTCACGGCGGAACACCTGCGGCGCTCGGTGGCCGCGTAGGCCTTCACCGCGGCCCGGCGGCCGCCGGGCCGCGGCGCGGGTTCACTTGCTGGGGTAGATGGCGATGTCCGTGATGTTCACGGGGAACCGGCCGATGACGTCGGTCGCGCCGGTGAACAGGTTGACGTTGTAGAGGCTCGGATTGCCGGTGCCGGACGCGGGGCCGAGGATGGCGAAGCCCGCGTTCGAGACGGTCTTGCCGCCCGAGAGGGTGCTGTAGATGTCGAGGCCCGCGTTGGGCCCCGCGTCGACACCGAGGGAGCCGACCGACGACAGGGTGCCGTTGTTGGCCGGGGCCTGGACGACCAGCTGGTCCAGCTTGGTGTCGACGTCGAACAGGAGGGTGCCCGTGGCCCCGTTCAGGTCGTTGTTCGTGTAGGCGGCCGCGCTGACGCCCCTGGTCCACCCGGTGATGGGCGGGGTAGTGAGGGCGACGTCCTCATCCGTGGTGTGGGTGTTCAGGTTGTGCCGCAGGTTCTGCGCGCCGTCGCTGATCACCCGGAGCCGGTCGGCCGCCGGGTTGAAGTCGACGCCGAAGTTGGTGCCGAGCAGGTCGAACTGGAGCTGGGAGACCTTGGTGGCGGTCGGCTCCGGGACCTCGGGCGGCCACTTGAACGTGTAGATCCCGCCCTTGTCACCGACCCCGTACAACTGGCCGTCCTGGACCCGGAAGTCGATGCCGACCACCTTCTGGTCGCCCTTGAGGCCGGTGATCTCCCGCACCCAGTCCAGCTGCCGCGGATTGTCGGTCTTGAACGCGGCCATCAGGAGGCCGTCGCCGCTGATCCCGAACGCCTGGAGGCTCGGGGTGGCGGCGGGCGCCGCCGAACCGGTGCCGGGCGCGCCCATCACGAGCGCTGTCGAGGCGGTGAGGAGTGCGACCGCCGCCGCGAATCTCCTTCTGCCGTGCGTTCTGCTTCGTATCTTCATCGGTGGTTCCCTCCCGTTGTTCCTTGAATACGTCACGGGGCACATGCGAGGTGTCCCGATCGCCACGGTGTTCCCCCCACGGGCGGGTGCGCGGTTCCCATTAAGCCCAGGTCACCGGGGTCCGACAAGCGCTTGCAGGGACAAGGGGGCCCCGTTCGCGGAACTTTGCGCGCGGTGACAAACGGCCGCCCGCCGCCCCGGCCGAAATGTGTGCGAGGTGTGAACGCCGACCGGATTCCCCCTGTCGGGCCGCTCGCGCGCGGTGGCATGCTCGCGGCCATGGGGAGCCTCTTCGCCGAGCTGGCCCGGCAAGCGGCGAACAGCGCGCGCCGGGAGGTAGAGACGTACACGCGCGAGATCCCGGAGTTCGCCTCCCTGGACGCCGACACCCGCGCACGGGCCGAGACGCTGGAGTACGCGGTGTGGCTGCGCCGCCGGACGATCGAACTGTCCCCGGACAACACCGCGTTGACGGCGAGCGACCTGGCCGACATCGCCTCGATGGGCGAGGTGCGGGGCGGCTCGGGCATGTCCCTGGAGTCGCGACAGGAGGTCCTGCGCCTGCACACCGCGCTGATGCTGCGCGAGATCAACGAGGCCGTCGAAGCGCAGCGCGGCGGCGGCGCCGAGGAACTCCTGCGGATGATGAGCTGGTTCGCCCCGCAGGGCGAGCGCGGCATCGCCGCCTACTGCCAGGGCTTCGTGACCGCCCTGAGCCGCCGCCTGCCGTACGTCGAGCAGGTCGCCCTGCTCGCCAGGACGCTCCTCGCCCACGATCCCCTGGCGGCGGAGCTCGCCTCGGCCGTGGGCATGGAGCTGCCCGGATCCTTCGCGGTGACCGTGATCCGGGTGCCGCACGGGGCCGGGGGCCACCACGGCCCGGAGCGCGAGGTCGAGGCGCTGGTGAAGACCCACCGGGTGCCGATGGTGTGGTGCCCGGCGGGCGACGGGGGCGGCGAGCTGATCGCGCTGATCCCCGACACCGACGCCGAGGCCGACATCAACGCCGATGCGCCGGCGCGAGCACACACCGTGACCGGCCGTGCACCCGATCACCTCCCCGGGCTCGTGTTCGACTCCGTGCCCGGCCTCGCCCTCGACCTCGTGCGGGACTTCGCCGGAGCCGTCGGCCGGCCCTGCGCCGCGGGCACCGCCACCGCGCCGCTCGCGGAGCTCGCCGACGCCCTGGAAGGGGCCCGGCGGATCAGCCGGGCGACGCCCCTGCGCCGGGCGCCCGCCCGGCTGCGACCGCACACCGCGGCGGACGTCTTCGTCGAACTCGCCGTCGTGGACGTGCCGTTCGTCGACTCCTGGCTCGCTACAGTGGCCCGGCACCTCGAACCCGGACCGGACCTCGTACTCACGCTCGACGCCTACTACCACCACGACATGGACCGGGGGGCCACGGCGGCCGCCCTCAACGTGCACCCCCGCACCCTCGACTACCGGCTGCGCCGGGTTCGGGACCTCACCGGTCTCGCGCCGGGCTCGACGCGGGGCGTACGGGTCCTCAGCGCAGCCGTCACCCGGCACCTGGCGGTGCGCTGAGACCACCGTCACTCTTTACTGCGGGTTTAACCTACGGGAACGTAACCTACGATGCCGTAGGTAACCCCCTCGCGGCACCCCGTGCCGCCCCCCCCTTCCGTCCCCCTCCCCCTCCCCCTGGAGCACTCGTGACGCTCACTTCTCCCCACCTCGGCAGCCCGGACACCTGGACCGACGCCCGGTTGCTGTACGCGCTGGAGGAAGTGGTCGAGCAGGAGCTCAACCGCCATCTGAAGGTCGCCAAGGACTGGATGCCGCACGAGTACGTGCCGTTCTCCGACGCGCGGAACTTCCCCGGCCAGTTCGAGGACGGCGAGGCCTGGGCGCTCGGACAGTCGCCCGTCACCGACGTCGGGCGCATCGCCCTCGTCGTCAACCTCCTCACCGAGGACAACCTTCCGAGCTACCACCACGAGATCGCCACGCTCTTCGGGCGGGACGGGGCCTGGGGCACCTGGGTGCACCGCTGGACAGCCGAGGAGGGCCGCCACGGCATCGTGATGCGGGACTACCTCCTCGCCTCCCGCGCGGTGGACCCGGACGAGCTGGAACGTTTCCGTATGGCACACATGAGCGAGGGGTTCGAGTCCGACAACCGGCACTCGATGCTTCACTCGGTCGCGTACGTGGCCTTCCAGGAGCTGGCCACCCGCATCTCCCACCGCAACACCGGGCACCAGTCGGGCGACCCGGTCTGCGACCGGATGCTGGCGCGCATCGCCACCGACGAGAACCTGCACATGGTCTTCTACCGCAACCTCCTCAGGGCCGCCTTCGACCTCGCGCCGGACGCCACGATGATGGCCGTACGGGACGTGGTCGTCGGCTTCCGCATGCCCGGGCACGGCATTCCCGGCTTCGAGCGGGCCGCCGCGAAGATGGCCATCGGCGGGGTGTACAACCTCCGCATCCACCACGACGACGTGCTGCAGCCCGTCCTCCGCTTCCTCAAGATCATGAGCATCCCCGGACTCGGCCCGGAGGGGGCGCGGGCCCAGGAGGAGCTCGGGCTCTTCCTCGACGGGCTCGACGGGGAGGCGCGGCGCTTCGACGAGCGCCTCGCGGCCCGCCAGGCACGCATCGACGCCAGGGCCGGAGCCAAGGCCCAGGCCTGAGACCGGCCCGGCCACCAGCCCTACCGCTACCGCGCCGGGCCCTCTTCCCCACCCGCCCACCCGTACCGCCCCAGCCCCGCGGGCCCGGCCCCGACGCTCCGCGCTGCGGGTGACACCGTCCCCGTGCCCCGGTGGTGGTGGGTGGGCGGGACCACCCCTGCCGCGGCGCAGGAGCCGTCCCCGGCGCTGGGCCGGGGGGCCGGTGGGTGGGGCCGCCCCGGCTGCGGGAAGCGGCCCCGGCGTCGGCCCGGGGCGGGTGGGCCGGACCGTGTGCCCCCGCTGTGGGCAATCGTCCCGCGGGGCGGGACGGGTGGGCACAGCCCCAGGTGCCGAGCAACCGTTGAAGCAGGGGCCAAGCGTCAGGGGCGGCCTCCGGTGCCGCCCCCCACCTGGAGGGCAGGGGCGCAGCCCCAGGTGCCGTCCCGCAGTGGGCAGCCACGGCGCAGCCCCAGGCCCGCAGTGGGAGGCCAAGGCGTGGGCCCCAGGTCCGCCGGGCCCGCGGTGGGCAGCCACGGCGCGCCCCCGGGTCCGCCGGGCCCCCGGCGCGGCTATGGCAAGGTCACCGCCAGCGCCGCGTCCCTGGTGTCGGGGAGGGCGTGGTGGCGCAGGTCCGTGAGGAGGTCGCGCCACGGTGCGGGCCAGCCCGTGCGGGAGCCCAGGGTCTGGGCGAGGGAGACGGCGAAGAGGGGCCGGGCGGTGCCGGGTCCCGCGGCGAGGGCCCGGGCCACGGGCAGCAGGGCCGCCCCGGCGAGGGAGGCGTCCACTCCGGCCAGGCGCTCCGCCAGAGCCCGCGCGGTCGCCCCGGCTAGGACGGGCCTCCCCTCGTGCAGCTCCGCGACCCGCTCCAGGTCCGGCCCCACCCGCGCCCCACCGACCTCCACCGCGGCCACCAGCAGCCGCACGGCCTGCGGCCTGAAGTCCTCGTAGGAAGTGAGGAGTTCACCCGCGCGCCGGGCCACCGACCGCCCCGCCGCCCCCTGCCGCACCACGAGCCGCGCGACCACGTGCTCGACCCGCCGCCGGGCCCCGAGCCCCGCCTCCCCGGGCACGGCGGCCAGCGAGGCGAGCGCCCCGCACAGCGCCTCGTCGCCGCGGAGGGCCGTGACCGCCGCCGTGACCAGGCCGTCCGCGGCCGCCTGCCACACGGCCCGGCCCCGCGCCAGATCCGCGCAGGCCGCGCCGAGCACCTCCGCGGCCCCGGCCGACCACGGCGCCCACCGGGGCAGGACGCCGAAGGCCAGGACCGCCGCCTCGGCGTCGTCGGCCGCACCCACGTCGCACACGAGGTTCGCGTACCGCTCCCGGTGCGCGGGCGCGACGTCCAGGGGCGACATCCGCAGGACGGCGAACCGCGACGCGGGCTCGCCCCGCGCGGCGTCGGCGAGCAGCTCCCCCGCGGGCGCCTCGCCGAGCAGCCCGCCGCAGGACGCCACGCACGCGGCCCGCACGTCCGGGTGGGCGCCCGGCGCCCGGTACGCCTCGCGCAGCAGGCTCGCCGCCGTCGCCGCGGGAAGGCGGGCGGCCACGAGCCGGGCGGCCTCCTTACGGCTGGTGACCTTGACTCCGGGCCCGGTGAGGACCTCGCGCAGCGGCCCGGCGAGGAGCGAAGGCGCCGCGTACCGGGAGGCCCGGCCCGCCGCGTACACCGCGACCCGTGCCCGCTCGTCGCCCGCGTGCGCGAGCAGCGCGGGCACGGCGTCGCCGGGCCGGTCCGTGTGGGCGAGCGCGGCGAGGCCCGCCTCACCGAGGCGGACGTCGGCGGCAGCGCTCCACTGCCGGGCGAGGTCGGCCCCGGCGCCGGGCACGGCCGCGCCGCGGGCGAGCGCGGCGGCGCGCTCCGCGAGCGGCAGCTTCTCGTCGGCCACGGCGGCCCCCAACTGCCGTGCCCACGCCTCCTGTTGCCGGGCCGTCCAGCGCCGCACGACCCCGGGCGCGGCGGGCAGCGTCCAGGCGGACCCCGGGGTGAGGAAGCGGCCGTACGGCGGCCGCGCACCGAGCAGCGGGTCGAGCAGGTCGGTGCGGCGGTGGGTGAGGACGGTGCGCACGGGGTCGAGGGCGGCCGCCGAGGGCTCCCGGGCGAGGACGCGCGCCACGCGGTCGTCGCGCTCGGCCGGGGTCGGCGCCGCATCGAGCCACAGGCCGATCGCCGTGGCCGCCGTGGGGTTGTCACCGCGCAGGATCGCCCGCCACAGCAGGTCCTGGAGCGCGGCCATGCCCCGCGCGCGGCGCCCCACGGCACGGGCGAGCGCGAACGCCAGGCCGTAGTCGGCCTTCTCCGCGCCCGCCTCGATCCAGGGTCGCAGCGCCTCGTACACCGCGTGTTCCTGGCCGCGCCGCAGCGCCCGGTCGAGCCGCCCGAAGTCGGCGCGTCCGGTGCTGCCGGTGAGGAGGGTGAGGGTGCGCAGCCCCCACCCCACCAACTCGGTGCGGGGGTTGCCCGCGTGCTCGCGGAGCACGGCGAGCGCGAGGGAGCCGAGCGCGTCCCTGGTGTCGTACGAGCAGTCGCGCGCGGCCACGGCGTCGGCGGCGATCCGGTCCAGACGCTCCACGGCGCCGGGATCGAACAGCGCGGGCCGCACGGTGGAGAGCGCGTACAGCGCCTCGGCGCGCACCGGGTCCTGCTCGTTGGCGAGGCGCTCGGCCATGTCCCGTACGACGAGGGAGACTTCGGCCGCGTCGCGGGAGCGGGCCGCGTTGCGGACGAGGAACGGCCAGGCCTCGGCGCGGTCGTCGGCGACGGGGCGGCGGGTTGCGGCGACGAGGCGCTCGCGGACCTCCGCGCACGGCAGATGGGACTCGGCGGCGAGCACGGTGGTCCAGTACGCGCCCTCCGCGCGGGCGCGGGCGGCGACGCGGCGGGCCTCGTCGGCGGCGGCACGGCGCGGCAGGACGTCCCACAGGCCGCTGTCGACGGTGGCGGCCCCGGGCCCGCGGCCCTCGACGGCGGCCGCGTACAGCGCAGGCCGGGCGGCGGGCGGGTGCGCGGCGAGCAGCTGGGTGAGGGCGGCGGAGTCGTCGGCGACGGAACGGGCGTAGGCGGTGAGGCCGGGGCCGCCGTGCCGGGCGAGGCGGCGCAGCACGGACCGGGTGAGGCGGCCGCTGCGGCGGAGCACCGCACCCCACTCGCCGGCGAGGAGACGCAGCACCCGGTCGGGCGCGACGGCGGCGAACACCCCGACGCGGGGCAGGAGTTGGCTGGGGAAGCTGCTCGGCGCGTACCGCTCCAGAAGGTCGAGGGCGCGCAGCGGATCGTGCTCCGCGCCCGCCGCGAGGGCCGCCCCGCACCGCTCCCAGCAGGCGTCGCGCAGGACGTCGGGCGCGGCGGCGAGCTCGCGCGTGACGACGTCGAGCAGGACGCCGTGGTGCCGCTTGGCAAGGGCGGTCAAGGCGCGTACGGCGTACAGGACTTCGGGCAGCAGGCGGGCCACCACGTCGTCGGAGCAGCCGGGCAGCAACCGGGCCGCCTCGGCGTCGCCCCAGTCCCGCCGGACGCCGTCGACGAGCCGGTCGGCGAGGGCGGTGCGGCGCCCGGCGGCGAGCGCGCGCAGCAGGGCGCGGCGCACGGCCCGGGGGGCGTCGGTGAGCGCGGCCTCGAAGGCGGCGTCGGGCACGCCCACGGCGTCGGCGGCGCGCAGGGCGTGGCCGCGGACGAACGCGTCGGGGTCGGCGAGGCGGGCCGCGATCCACGCGGTGTCCCCGGTGACCGAGGCGAGCAGCACCGCGACGCCGCGTTCGTGGGCGCGGCCGGGCACGAACCGGTCCGTGCCGTCGCGCTCCCGCCGGGCGCGGCCCCAGCGGCGGCCGGGCCCGGGCGCGGCCGCGCCGCCCTCCAGGGCCGGGAGCCACTCCCGGACCTCGCCGCGGCGCGCCTGCCCGACGCGGGCGAGCCGCCGCATCCGTTCCGGGTACGGCAGCGGGTCGAGGTCGGCGAGCAGACGGGCGGCCGCAGCGGCCGGATCAGGGCGAGCCATGCGCCGATTCTGCCCGCCGGGCCCGGCCGGACGTAGCGATTTACGGCCCACGGAAGCGGTGCCATGGTGGGCGGACAGACCCTGAGCGGACCCTTGGAGGCAGCCGCGGGGAGCTGCGCGACCGGCCACGACGGATCCGCGGGCGCAAGACGGCCCGGGCCCGTCGCGGTGACTCCGGCGGAGCGCTCGGGCACATCGTCGGCCCCTGGGGGTGGAAAGGCGTGGCACAGACACACGAGTGGATGTTCTACGAGGTCATGTGGCGCGGCTGGGCGGACCGGGCCCGGGTGCCCCACCCCGTGCCGTGGTGGGCACAGGCCGCGTTCCGGCGCTGGAGCGACGACTTCGACCAGGGCACGTACGCGTCGAAGGAGGCCGCCTTCGCCTCCAACGCCCTGTACCGCTACTGGCACATGGTGGGGGTGAAGGACCACCGCCAGGAGTCCCTGGTCGGCCAGGCGGGCGAGATCGAGCCGGTCTACGACAAGTACTGTCTGGCCTTCTTCCTGTACGACCCGGCGGCGGGCGCCGTGCGGCTGCCGCAGCTGGCCGGGGGCGGCACGGTGGAGCAGCGCGTCGAGGCGCCGCACCTGCCCGTGGTGGTGACGGAGTTCCGCTCGGCGGACGGCGTCGCGTACGCGCAGCGGACGTTCGCCACCGCGGTCGGCGCGCGCCGGCGGGACCTGGCGGTGACCCGGCTCGCGGTGCGCAGCCAGGACGGGCGCCCCCGCGAGGGCTGGCTGTGCGCGGCCGTGCTGCCCGCGGGCCCGAGCGGGTTCCAGCGGCACGACCGGCGCGGCGAGCAGCTCACCGACCGGCGCCTGACGTTCCTGCGGTACCTGCCGGACGAGGCGCGGGTGGAGACCAACAGCGGCTGGGGCCCGGTGTTCGACGCCCCGCCGGAGCACTACGGCGTGTACGGCAACCCGGACTTCACGACCGACCCCGGGGCGTATCTGGTCCGCAGCCCCTTCCACGACCTGGTCACCGGCGGCAAGCTCAACGCGGCGCTCCAGGCGCAGGACCAGGTGGCGGGGTTGTGCAGCGCGGCGTTCGCGTGGCCGTTCCGGGTCGCGGACGACGAGGTGTTCGCCCTTGACGTGCGGCTTCCGGTCGATCTGTACAGCGGCGCTGACGACCTGGCGGAGCTGCGCGCGACGCCCGCCGCGGAGCTGGAGCAGGCGAACCGGGCGTTCTGGGCGGCGAAGCTCCTCGGCCAGGGCGTGCGACCCGAGCTGCCGGAGCCCGTGGCGCATCTGGCGGACCGGTTCCGGCAGTGCCGGGCGCAGCTGCTCGTGCTCTCCGACCACGGGGAGATCCATCCCGGCCCGACGGTGTACGACTCGTTCTGGATCCGCGACTCGTCGGTGGAGGCCACGGCGTGCTCGCTGGTGGGCGACACGGCTCTCGCGGAGCGCCAGCTGGGCACGCACTATCCGCTGCGGTTCAACCGCGGCACGGGCCGGATCGGGCCGTGCGCCGAGTACGGCTTCTACGGCGGCCCGCACGAGAAGGACGACCGCGAGTGGGACAGCAACGGCCAGGCGCTGTGGGCGATCGGCCGCTTCGACCGCACGCGCGGCCGCGACGCCGCGTTCGGGGCGAAGCTGTACGCGCCCTACGTCGTCGACGCCGCGCGCTGGCTGCGCGACAACCGGGACGCGTACGGCCTGCTGCACAGCGGCTGGAGCGCGGAGCACCTCGGCGAGCGGGACAAACCGCACTACTGGGACGACCTGTGGGGTCTGGCGGGCCTCTACGAGGCGGCCCGGCTCGCCGAGCGCCTCGGCACTCCCGAGGCGGCCGAGCTGTGGGCCGCTTTCGACGACCTGAAGCGGGCCACGGCGGCCTCGATCCGCTGGGTCCTGGCCGAGCAGCGGCGGCGCGGCGACTGGGAGACGTACATCCCGACCGGGCCGGGTGACGTGGGGCGGCTCGACTCGACGATGATCGGCGCGGCGGCGTACTTCCATCCGCTGCGGCTGCACATGGGCGACAAGCTGGGCGGCGACGTCGACCGGGCGGCGCGCTGGACCCTCGACACGATGTACGCGCGCTTCGTCACCGGCGGCTTCCGGCACGAGGCGGCGTGGAACGCGTACGGGCCGTATCTGACGATGCAGCTGGCGCACGCCTATCTGCTCGCCGGGGATCCGGCGCGGATGGACGCGCTGCTCGGCTGGACCGTGGCCGCCGCCTCGCCGCGCGCCGAGGGCCGGGCGGTGGCGCTCGGCGCCTGGAACGAGCAGCACGCCTTCCCCATCGCCTCCGACTACGGCGAGGTGCCGTACCGCCACTGGTACATGGGCGACATTCCGCACGGCTGGGCGGCGGCGGAGTATCTGCTGCTCGTCCGCGACATCCTCTTCTTCGAGGCGGACGAGGACCGCGACCCGCATGTGTACGTGGCGCCGGGCGTGCGCCCGCACTGGGTGCCGGACGGCGCGGCGGTGGCGGTCGGGGCGGCGCCGACGCTGTTCGGCGCCCCCTTCGGCTACCGGCTCGCGCACGACGCGGGCGAGCGCACGGTGACCGTGGACGTCACCGACGCGCCGCAGGGCGTGCGGTACGTCTATCCGTGCCGGTTCGGCCCGGTGCGGGCGGCCACGGCGGACGGGCGCGCCCTGCCGGTCGCGGGCGACGACGTGCACGTGCCCGCGGGGACGGCGCGGTTCACGGTCACGTACGGCTGACGAGCCGCGGCCGCGGCGGGGCGGGCCGCGGCCGGGCGCTCAAGCGGTGCGCGAGACCCTCTCGCGCCGCAGGCTCTGCCGTTCCTTCTCGGAGAGCCCGCCCCAGACGCCGAACCGCTCGTCGTTGTCCAGCGCGTACGCGAGGCAGGCGGAGCGCATGTCGCACAGGCGGCAGATGCGCTTCGCCTCACGCACCGAGCTGCCGGGGTCGGGGAAGAAGAAGTCGGGTCCGGTCTGCGCGCACAGCGCCTGCTCCTGCCAGGCCAGTTCGGCTTCGGTCACCGTGGTGTCAATGTGCATGCAACGATCGTGGACGAAAGCGCGAAACAACCGATCAACGTTCGATCAACGCGGCGCACGGGGCCCCCGGGGCAGGGGGCGACCGACCGTTCGGCATGACCCACCGTACGGGCCCGCGCAAGGCCCCGTCGCACCTTTGCGCGCCCCGGGCGCGTCGCGCCGCGTCGCTTCAAGAACCTGAGGGCCACCCGCCCACGACCGCGCGGGGTCGGACTCCCGTCACCCTCCGCCGAGCGCGCCCTCACCTTGTGAAGCCGGAGAAGATTCTGAGAGCGCTCTCAGTCACATCTCTTGACGCCGCGATTTCGGGGCCGGGACAGTGAGGGGCACCTTGACGTTTTGCGCCTCGGGGCTTCGGTGCCTCGGGGCCTTGAGGCACCCCGGCACGTCCACGCACCACCGCGCACCCGGGCCGCGCTCCTGCACCACTCCCCCCCCCCACGTTTCAGCCAGGAGAGAGATGCCGTGATCTCGCGCAGAGTGTTCCTGACGTCATCCGCCGCCACCGCGGGCGCCCTCACCTACCCCGTCCGGGGCGGCGCGCTCAGCCCGCGCGCCGAGGCGGCCCCGGCCACCTGCGAACTCGTTCTGCGGAACAAGTCCCTGCCGGGCCAGGTCCGCGCCTACGTCACCGGCCACGAGCCCGGCACCGGCCGCTGGCTGCTCCTCAGGCCGGACGGCGGTGTCCACCGCCCGGAGTCGCCCCCGGCGCCGCACACGCCGCTGGCCGTGGACTGCGCCATCCCGCTGGGCGCGGCCGGTTCCGCGCCCCGGATCCTGACGCTCCCTCAGATGTACGGGGCCCGGGTCTACTTCGTGCGCGACGACAGGCTGGACTTCCTCCTCAACCCGGGCCCCGCGCTCGTCGAGCCCGCCTTCGCCAACCCGGCCGACCCCCACTACGGCCGCACCTGGTCGTTCTGCGAGTTCACCTTCAACAGCACCCAGCTGTACGCGAACATCAGCTACGTCGACCTGGTCACCGCCCTGCCCATCGGCCTGACCCTGGAGGGCGACGCCACGCACACCGTGGCGCCCCTGCCCGGCGGGGCCGTCGACAGGATCGCCGCCGACCTGGTGGCGCAGGCGGGCCGGGACGGACAGCCGTGGGACAGGCTGGTCGTCCGCGGCGGCGGCCGCGTCGTGCGCGTGGTCTCGCCGCAGAACGTCATGGCGCCGTACTTCGACCGCCCCGACCAGATGCCGTTCCGCGACCTGTTCACGGCCTACGCCGACCAGGTCTGGGAGAAGTACCGCTCTACGGACCTGCGGATCGACCTCCAGGGCGGCCGGGGCGTCCGCGTGGGCCGGGTCTCGGGCAACACGCTCACCTTCGCGGGCGGCCACACCTTCACCAAGCCGTCCTCGAAGGACGTCTTCACCTGCAACCACGGCCCGTTCGCCAACAACCCCGCCGACCCCGACGACAAGAAGGCCCTGCTCGCCCGGCTGGCCGCCGGCTTCAACCGCGGCCTCATGCTGACCCACCCCACCCAGCCGAACGGCACGACCGCCGCCGACTACTACCGCGGCCCCGTCACCAACCACTGGGCCCGCGTGGTGCACGCCAACTCGCCCATCGGCTACGCCTTCCCGTACGACGACGTACGCCCGGACGGCCAACCGGACGTATCGGGCGCGGCCCACGACAACAACCCCCGCCGCTTCACGGTGTCGGTCGGGGCGTAGCGCCCTCCCCCACGACGCGCGCCCCGGCCCCATGGGGGAGGGCCGGGGCACGCGTGCTGTGGGCCGCCTAGTCCTTCGCGGCGGTGAGGGGTTCCGCGGTGGGGGCGGGTGCCAGGGTCGGCTTCGGGCGTGGGGCGCTGCCGAACTTGCGGACCAGGGGGGACTCCACCCAGGTGAAGAGGGCGTAGGCCACGGCGAGGCTCCCCGCGAAGCAGCCGATGAACGTCGCGAGGGCGGCGCCGTCCGACATGTCCTGGACCAGCCAGCGCTGGGCCGACACCAGGAACATCACGTGCACCAGGTAGAAGGCGAACGACAGCTCGCCGAGCTTGACCATCACGCGCCCGCGCATCGCCGAACGCGTGCCGCGCACATCGGCCGTCGCACCGGCGACGACCAGCGGCGCGACCCAGAAGGCCGCCGTGCCGCCGACGCTGTAGAGGTAGGGCACCTGGGCGTTGAGGAGGTAGCCGCCGAGCGCGAACAGCGCGGCCGGGACCAGGCCGATGCGCGGCACGGACCCGCCGAGGACCAGGCGCGCCACCACGATGCCGAGGACGAACTCGGCCATGCGGGTCACCGGGAAGAAGTACACGAACCACAGCTGCTCGTGGGTGAGCGGCTGGCCCGGCAGCAGCGGGGTGCCGTCGATGACGTTCTGGGCGAACACCACCGCGAGCCAGGGGACGGCGACGAGCACCCCGGCCGCCACCCACAGGCCGCGCACCGAGAGGCGCCGCACCAGCGGAAGGAGCAGCGGGAAGCTCAGATAGAAGAGGACCTCGCAGGACAGCGACCAGGCCACCGGGTTCATCCCCGTGAGCACCGGCAGCTCCGGCACCCAGGACTGGACGAGGAAGAGGCTGGTGAAGAACTTCTTCGCCTCGAACGGGTCGGACGCGAGCAGCATGATCACGACGGTGGCCGCGAAGGCGAGCAGATGGTTCGGATAGACCTTGATCATCCGGCGTCGCCAGAAGCCCGGCACCGTGTCGCGCGGCCGTGCCGACCAGGTCAGGATGAAGCCGCTCAGCACGAAGAAGAAACTCACGCTCGGCGTGCCCGCGTCCTTGAACAGGTCGGTGAAGAACTCACCGGTGTCACCGCGCAGGAAATTCATCCCCGAGGTCCCGTGGAATGCGAAAACCGGCAGTGCCGCGATGAATCGCATCCCGCTCAGGGACGGAAGTCTGGACAGTTTTGGACGTACGGCGTCTGTGGCCATGGGAAATCCTCCGGTTGCTGCTGCCCCGTCGCGGGCACCGCGTGCCCGTGGCGGGCCCGCCGGGCCCGCGCGTGCCGAACCGCGAGCGGCCCCCGCCGAGCAGGTCACCCGAGATCCTCAAGTCGTCCATAGAGGCTGACGGTTGAAGATCCCGGCCGCAAGATTTCCCGGCCTTTTCGCTGTCCCGGGCACACCGATTTCCCGGCCCGTGTACCGCCGACAGTACGGAGGGGGCGGACGAGGAATCCGGAATGCCGTGCACCGGCGCACCGCACAGCGGGACGCCGGCCAGGACCGGCTATCGCACGCGTTCGGCGAGGAATTCCTCCCAGGTGCGCCGGCCGACCGACGCGCCGTCGAGCGTGAGGTTCTCGCCCGCGCGGTAGGCGCGGCCCGCCTTGCCGGGCATGCGGACCGGCATCAGGAGGCGGTGCTTGCCGCGCGCCTTCAGATAGCCGCGGTTCAGCTCGCCCATGCCGTACACCTTCGGCCCGGCCAGGTCGGCCACCAGGCCCGCCGGTTCGCCGAGCGTCAACTCGGCGAGCCTGGCGGCCACCTCCCGGGCGTCGACCGGCTGGAAGCGCAGTCCGCCGGGGACCGGGAGCACCGGCAGCTTCGCCATCTTCTCGGCCATGGTGAGCACGAGGTCGTGGAACTGGGCGGCGCGCAGCGTGGTCCACGGAATGCCCGACTCCGCAACGGCCCGCTCGGCCTGCAGCTTCGCGCGGAACCACCCGAGCGGCACCCGGTCCGCCCCGATGACCGAGATGTACACCAGGTGGCGCACCCCCGCCGCCCGGGCCGCCCGCACCAGGTGCCCGGCCGCCTCGGCGTCGCCCTTGGGGCCGCCCGCCAGGTGCAGCACGGTGTCGACCCCGGCCACGGCCTCCGCCACGCCCTCGCCCTTGACCAGGTCACCGGTGACGTACGTGATGCCGTCGCCCGGCGCGTGGGCGTGCCTGCTGAGCACCCGCACCTCGTGCCCGGCCGTCCGCAGGAGCGGCACGACGAGCCGCCCGAGCGTGCCCGTACCACCCGTGACCAGGATCGATGCCGCCATGACTACTCCTCGCTCGTGGGGTCCGGGAGGGGCTCCCGGGCGCTGCCGCCGTATCGGCGGAGTTATCGCTATGACCCCTGGCGGGAGAGAAGTGTGACCGGGTGCGCGGAAAACCTTCGGCTACGCCGACTCCCGTCGCACCAGTTCCGTCGGCAGGACGACGCTCGCCGCGTGCCCGACGTCGTCGGCGCCCCGCGGCCGTTCCCGCGGGCGTACGCGGCCGTCGTCCGGGGCGGGGCACCGGTCCTGGCCGCGGAGCAGCATGGCCGCCATCAGGCGGCCCATCTCCTCGATGTCCTGGCGCACCGTGGTCAGCGGCGGGTCGGCCTGCTCGGCCACGGGCAGCATGTCGTCGAAGCCGACGACCGCCACGTCGTCCGGTACGCGCCGCCCGGCCGCGCGCAGGACCCGCAGCGCACCGGCGGCCGACAGGTCGTTCGCGGCGAACACGGCGTCGACGTCCGGGCACCGGTCGAGCAGGTGCCGCATGGCGCGCTCGCCGCCCGCGGGCGTGAAGTCGCCCTCGGCGACGAGCCGCGCGTCCCCGGCGGGAAGCACGTCCCGGAAGCCGTCGAGGCGGTCGGCCGCCGACGTCTGGTCGAGGGCCCCGGTGATGTGCGCGATGCGGGTGCGGCCGAGCCCGGCGAGGTGGCGCACGGCCGTGCGCGCGCCGCCGCGGTTGTCGCAGTCGACGTAGCGCACGCTGTCCTCGCCGCCCGTCCAGCCGGGGCGCCCGCCGAACACCGTGGGCACGCCCGCGCCGTTGATGATGACCGGCAGCGGGTCGTCCAGGTGCAGCGAGAAGACGAGGGCCCCGTCGACGTGGCCGCCGGACAGATAGCGGCCCACGCGCGCGTGGTCGGCGCGCCCCTCGGTGAGGAGCAGGACGAGCTGGACGTCATGGGCCGTCAGTTCCTTGCTGATGCCGCGTAGTTGGAGCGCGAAGAACGGATCGGCGAAGACCCGGGTCTCCGGCTCGGCGATGACCACGGCGACGGCGTCGTAGCGCCGGGTGACGAGGCTGCGGGCGGCGCGGTTGGGCACGTAGCCGAGCTCGTCCACGGCCCGTCTGACCTTCACGGCGAGGACTTCCCGTACCCCTGCCTCGCCGTTCACGACCCGGGACACCGTCGCGCGCGAAACGCCGGCCCGCGCGGCCACTGCCTCCAGGGTGGGACGCGCCCCTGCCTCGCTCACCTCGGAACTCCTCATCGGCGGTTGCCGATCAGAATAGCCACGGCGGCGGCGCCCGGAGCGCGCCCGAACAGGCCCACAGGCTGGTTCGCGCCCCCCGTTGTCCCCCGTTTCGGCGATGGTGCCGCGCGGCGCCGTGCCTCAGCATCGGGATCACCACCGCCACCGGAAGGACTCCCCATGAAGGTCACACGTCGGCTCACCGCTCTGACCGCGGCCCTGGTCACGGCCGCGAGCGGCGCCCTCCTCACGGGGGCGGCGCCCGCGGGCGCCGCCGAGCCCGACCCCGGGAGCCTGTTCCGCAACACGGGCAACGGCCTGTGCATGTCCACCGCCGACGACCCCGCCAACGCCTTCCAGGGCACCGCCACCTTCGCGCCCTGCGACCTCGGCGACCCCCGGCAGCGCTGGCGCCTGAACCTGGCGAACCAGCCCGCGTGGCAGATCTCCTCCGTCAGCACCGGCAAGTGCCTGGCGGACGTGGCCGGTTGGGGCCTCGCCTGGCTCGGCACATGCGACGCGAACGACGTCGACCAGTTCTGGCACTTCAACGGCAACCAGGCGGGTGACCTGTTCTGGGTGTCGCACGACGACGGCAAGCTCCTGAGCACGCCGTACCGCGAGGGCACGTCCTATGTGACGGTCCGCCACGACCTGGACCCCAAGGACGCCCGCTACAAGTGGAGTCTCCTGCGCTGACGGCCGCCGTCACGGGGCGCGGCACCTAGTGATGGGCACCGCCCGACTCCGGCTCGGCCCCGGCCCCGGCCCCGGCCCCGGCCCGGGGATGATGCGGCTCGTATTCCGGAATCGAGCCGTCCGGCTTCTTCACCAGGAACAGCCCCACCATCCCCATGTCGGAGTGGCTCTGCACATGGCAGTGGTACATCCACGCCCCCGCCCCGACCCCCTCTCCCGCGATCACCTGGAAGCCGAAGGAGTCCCCCGGTCCGGTGATCTTGTCGTCGAGGATCTGGCTGGGATCGTCGGGCCCGGTCAGCATGCCCGTGCGGTTGTCCGCCCAGCGGTGACCGTGGATGTGGAAGGTGTGGTAGTACTCGCCGTGCGTGATCGACACGAACTCGACCCGGTCGCCCACGGTGGCCTCGAAGTCCGGGCCCGAGTGCGCGGGCCTGTTGTTGATCATCATGTCGTTGAAGACGATCACGCAGGTCTTGTCGGGCAGGACGTCGCCCTCGCGGCGCACGATCACCGCCCCGTAGAGGCCCTTGCGCAGGCCGCCGGTGCCGTGGTCGGTGCCGACCACGTGGTCGTGGTAGTGCCAGTACCCGGCGGTGCCGGGCCGCCAGGTGCCGTCCTTGCGGCGCCCGGGCACGTGCGTGCGCCAGGTGTACGTGCGCCTCTTGCCCGGCGCCACGTCGGACCTGGTGTGCTTGGTGCCGTCACTGGAGATCTCGTAGTCCATGCCGTGGACGTGCAGGCTGACGGCGACGTCCGTGGTGTTCTCGAAGTCGACGTGCAGCGTGTCGCCCTCGTTGAGCTCGATCAGCGGGCCGGGCACGGACGCCTTGCCGCGCTCCAGGCCGTAGCCCAGCTGCCCGTCGGGAAGCTTCTCCGCGTACATCGTGACGCGGCGCACCTCGCCGCCCGCCGGGGCCCGCCTGGGCGGCTCCTCGGCCGGTACCGCCTCGGGCGCCATGGCCGACATCGATGTCACCCCGGTCGCCGCGACCGCTCCGCCCACCAGCATCCGTCGGTTGAAGCTCCGTCTGTCCATGCCGAACTCCCCCACTGTGGAATGGAAACTGACACTTCGTCAGGCACGGCCGTGGCGCGCGAGGCACCGGATTCGGCCACACGCTAGCGGCAGCCCACCCGTTTCTCCACAGGCAGGACAAAGTTCGAGTGAAGTGACGTCATAGCTCTTGGCTAGCCGTCGAAAGAGGGCTAGCTTCAACCGCGCTGTTGTTGTAGTCGCCGCAGTCGTGACCAACGAGGGGTCGGTGTTCTCATGCGGCTCACACCGCGTCAACAACCCTTAACCACACGAGAGTTCGGCAGATCCAGGTACAGAGCCAGCCGTCGCTCCTGGGCCGCGGCCATGGCCGCGGGAGTGCTCGCGGCCGGGGTCCTCTCCGGGCCCGCCGCGTCCGCGCGCCCCTTCCCCGAACCGCCCGGCGACGCCGAAGCGATGAAGACAACGATGTCACGGGCCTTGCCCGCGCCCCCCGGTGGCGCGAACGTGCGGGTCCTCGCCTTCTACGGATCAGCGGCCCCCGGGGACGAGTCACCGGTCGTCGACGCCGCCATCGCCGCGATCGAGAAGATCGGCCGGTCGGGCCCCACCGCCCAGCGGTTCACCGTCACGGCGACCGACGACCCGGCGGTGTTCACCGACGCGAGGCGGCTCGGCACGTTCAACGCGGTCGCGTTCGTGACCGGCGGGGGCGATGTGCTCGACCCCGAGCAGGAAGCGGGCCTGGAGGCCTATATGGAGGCGGGCGGCGGCTTCCTCGGCCTGCACGACGCGGCCCGCGCCGAGCCGTACTCCAGCTGGTTCACGGGCCTGGTCGGGGCCCGCCCCAAGGACGAGAGCCCCGCGGCCGTGCAGCGCGCCACCGTCGAGGTCGGCGACCGGCAGAGCCCGGCCACCAAGGACCTGCCCCTGGAGTGGAAGCGCCCCGACCAGTGGCTCAACTGGGAGACCAACCCGTCGGGCACCGTGCACACCGTGGCGCGGGTGCGCGAGACGACGTACAAGCCGGGCGCGGGCGCGAACGGCTGGGACCACCCGGTCTCCTGGTGCCGCGACTACGACGGCGGCCGCTCCTTCTACACCGGCATGGGCGGCACGGCCGACGCGTACGACGAGACGGACTTCCGGGCGCATCTGCGCGGGGCCCTGCTGTGGACGACCCGTCTGGTGCGCGCCGACTGCAAGGCGGCCATCACCGACAACTACCGGGCCGAGCGCCTGACGCAGCCCAACAAGCCCGGCCAGAACGACCAGATCGGCGAGCCGCACGGCTTGGTGACCGCCCCCGACGGCACGGTCTTCTACATCGGCCGCGGCGGCGCCGACTCCTCCCGGCCGGTGGTCACCGACTGGAACGATCCCGACGTCGGCAAGGGCCGCGGCGAGATCCACGTCTACGACCCGCGGACGAAGCAGGTGACGCTCGCGGGCGCCGTGAGCGTCTTCGGCAACAAGGGCGGCGGCGGTGAGCTGACCAAGAACGAGGAAGGCCTGCTCGGCATCGAGCTGGACCCGCGGTTCGAGTCCAACGGATGGGTGTACCTGCACTACACCCCGCACGCCCGGATCAACCGCGAGACGCACATGGGCGAGCGCTACGTCTCCCGCTTCACCTACGACAAGGCGTCCGGCAAGCTCGCCATGGACAGCGAGAAGGTGCTCCTCAAGTGGCCCGTGCAGGTGCACAGCTGCTGTCACGCGGGCGGCGGGATGGCCTGGGACTCGAAGGGCAACCTGTACATCGCCACGGGTGACAACAACTCGTCCGGCTCCAGCGACGGCTACTCCGGCAACAACCCGCAGCCGAACTTCATGGGCGTCTCCTTCGCCGACGCCCGGCGCACGGCGGGCAACACCCACAACCTCAACGGCAAGATCCTGCGCATCCACCCCGAGCCGGACGGCACGTACACCCTCCCCGAGGGCAACCTCTTCACCGGCAAGGAGCCGGACGAGGGCGGCGGCAAGACCCGCGGCGAGATCTATGTGATGGGCGTCAGGAACCCGGCCCGCATCTCCATCGACAAGAAGACCGACACCCTGTACGCGGGCTGGGTCGGCCCCGACGCGGGACAGCCGTCGACGACGTGGGGCCCGGCGAAGTACGACACGTTCGCCGCGATCACCCACGCCTCCAACCGGGGCTGGCCGTACTGCATGGGCAACAACCAGCCCTACCGCGACCGCAATCTGCCCGACCCGGGCAAGCCGCTGGGCTGGTACGACTGCAAGAACCTGCGCAACGAGTCGCCGAACAACGACGGCCTGGTGAAGATCCCGCCCGCCGAGCCCAACACCATCTGGTACTCCCCGCAGGGCGGCGGCATCGACTACCCGCGCGACGCGAACGGCGTCCCGAGCTATCGGACGGAGGAGCAGAAGCAGCTCCTGCCGTGGCTCAAGGGCGGCGGCCAGGCGACGATGAACGGCCCGGTCTACCGCTACGACCCGGCGAGCACCAGCGCGGACAAATGGCCCGCGTACTGGGACGGCAAGTGGTTCGTCGGCGACTTCTACGACGGCGACCAGCCCCGGCACGCGGTGCTCACCGACCCGAGGACGGTCGGCACGGGCGGCCTGCCGGTGCACGCCGAGTCCCTCCGAAAGATCATTCCGGTGGGCAACGACCGCATCAAGAACCTCATGGACTGGAAGTTCGCCCCCGACGGCTCGCTGTACGTCCTCGACTACGGGCGCGGCTTCTTCACCTCGGACGCCAGGTCCGCGCTGTGGCGCGTGACCTACACCGGCGGCGGGGCGACCCCGGCCGCGGGTGACCTGGCACGGAAGGCGGGACGATGAGAGCGCACGGCGGGACGAGGAGGCCCGCGCGCGGGCGGGCTCGGCCCGTGAGCGCCTGGGCGGCGGTGCTCGCCGCGTTCGCCCTGGTGCTCGGCCTGACCTCGGTGGCGGCGGCGCGCCCGGACGGGCCGCGCGCGCAGCAGCAGACCCTGACCTGGACCGCGGACAACGACATCAGCAAGTACACGTCGGCGCCGACGACGGCGGTCGCGGGCAAGGCCACGATCGTCTTCGAGAACAGCGTGGCGACCGGCAACACCACCGGCATGCCGCACACGCTGACGTTCGACGTCTCGGACCCGGAGTACAACAACGACGTCCCGTTGAACCTCCTCGCCAATCCGAACGACGAGAAGGGCGGCAAGTGGACCGCCGAGGTGACGCTCAAGCCCGGCCGCTACCGCTACTACTGCACGATCCCGGGGCACGGGGCGATGCAGGGCGTCCTCGTCGTGACCGACGGCGGGGGCGCGGACACGACGGCGCCCGAGACGAGGGCGAAGGTCGACGGGGTCACCGACTCCGAGGGCGCGTACGTCGGTTCGGCGACCGTGACGGTGTCCGCGACGGACGAGGGTTCGGGCGTCGACAAGGTCGAGTACGCCGTCGGGGCCGGCGGCTCCTGGCAGCCGTACACCGCGCCGGTCGTGGTGAACACGGTCGGCACCCACACGATCCGCTATCGCGCGAGCGACCGCGCGGGCAACGTGGCGGCCGAGAAGGCGGTCGACTTCCGGGTCGTGGCGCCGCCGACCGACGACAGGACGCCGCCCGAGACCTCGGCGACGGTCAGCGGCGAGCGGAACGGCCAGGGCCAGTACCTGGGCATGGCGACGGTCACGGTGACGGCGTCCGACGCGGGCTCGGGCCTGAACAAGGTCGAGTACGCGCTCGGTGACGGCGCCTGGACGGCCTACACCGCACCGGTGATGGTGCACGCGGTGGGCACCCACAAGGTGCGCTACCGCGCGGCCGACAAGGCGGGGAACGTGGCGGCGGAGAAGGCCGTCGAGTTCACGGTGGTCGCGCCGCCGCAGGAGGACAGGACCCCGCCCGAGACCTCGGCGAAGGTCGAGGGCGACAAGAACTCCGACGGCGCCTACATCGGCCGGGCGAAGGTCACGGTGACCGCGACGGACGCGGGCTCGGGCGTCGACAAGGTCGAGTACTCCCTCGACGGCGGCCCCTACGTGACCTACACGGGGCCGGTGGTGGCCGACCGCGTCGGGCGGCACACGGTGGCGTACCGGGCGAGCGACAAGGCGGGCAACACCGCGCCCGCGAAGTCGGTGTCCTTCACCGTCGACGAGGGCGGCGGGGTCCCCGGGCCCAACTGTCCCGAGTACGACGAGCGGTTGACGGTGTTCGTGGGCACGGTCGACACGGGCATCCCGAACCGGGTCACCAACAACCGCTGCCGCATCGGCGAGCTGATCGAGGACGAGAAGGACTGGTCGTCGCACGCGCTGTTCCTCAAGCACGTCAAGACGGTCACGGACCGCCTGAAGCGGGCGGGCGAGATCGATCCGCGCGAGTACAACAAGATCAACAAAGCGGCGCGGGACTCCGGCATCGGCGAGCCCGGCCAGACCGAGGGCTACCGCACCCTCTTCGACGGCACGCAGAAGTCCTTCGCCCGGTGGAGCCAGGTGGGCGGCGGTTCGTTCGGCCTGAACGCCGACGGCTCGATGACCTCGGGCACCACGAGGAACGGGCTCGGCATGCTGTGGTTCCCCGAGCGCAAGTACGGCGACTTCTCGCTGAAGCTCCAGTGGCGGGACGACGCGCCCGGCTCCGGCAACGCCAACTCCGGCGTCTTCGTGCGCTTCCCCCAGGTGTACGACCACCCGGAGGAGTCGCGTCCGGAGTGGGTGGCCATCAAGTACGGCCATGAGGTCCAGGTCCTCGACCGGCCCGACGGCGACATGTACAAGACCGGGTCGGTGTACGGCTTCGACCGGGTCGGCCTCGCGGGCGCGGGCGTGACGCCCAAGGGCACCTGGAACGACTACGAGATCCGCGTGGTCGACCAGCACTACGCGGTCTACCGCAACGGCGTCCTGATCAACGAGTTCGACAACACCGGCGGCCAGGTCTTCGAGCCGCCGCGCGGCGACGACCCGGGCACGGACGGGCGGCGCTTCGCGTCCGGCTACGTGGGCCTCCAGGTCCACGGGGTCACCGACGTGGTGTCGTACCGGGACATCCGGATCAAGGAGCTGTAGGCGCCTTCCCCCGGGGCGGGTTCAGCCGTCGTCGTGCTTCGCGCGGCTCGGCTGGACCCGCTTCGGCTCGCCCGGCATCTTCGGGTACTCGGGCGGATACGGCAGGTCGCCGAGGCCGTGGTCGCGCTCGTCGCGGTCCGCCTGTTCGAGCAGGCCCTCGAGCGAGAAGGCGTGCTCGTCCATGTCCCGGTGCACGTCACCGACCTCCGCGAAGCGGCCGGGCATGGTGGCGAGGTCGAAGTCGCGGGGCACCGCGTCGTCCAGCTCCTCCCAGCGCAGGGGCGCGGAGACGGGCGCGTGCGGGCGGGCGCGCACCGAGTAGGCGGAGGCGATGGTGCGGTCG
The DNA here is from genome assembly GCF_006088715.1 of Streptomyces sp. YIM 121038. Lineage (NCBI taxonomy): Bacteria > Bacillati > Actinomycetota > Actinomycetes > Kitasatosporales > Streptomycetaceae > Streptomyces > Streptomyces sp. YIM 121038. The sequence continues at coordinate 7,727,641 of NZ_CP030771.1, read as the reverse complement.
CGGGCGGTCTGATTGAAGTCCACGAAGATCCGCTCGCCGCGCTCCTCCTTCCACCAGGCGGTCGTCACGGCGTCCGGCATGCGCCGCTCCAGCTCGCGCCCGCAGGCGATGGCGGCCCGCCGCACCTGGACGAAGGTCCAGCGCGGCTCGATGGGCACGAAGACGTGCAGGCCGCGCCCGCCGGAGGTCTTGGGCCAGCCGCGCAGGCCGAACCCGTCGAGCACCGCGCGCAGTTGGTGGGCCGCGCGGACGGCGTCGGCGTAGTCGGTGCCGGGCTGCGGGTCGAGGTCCAGGCGCAGCTCGTCGGGGTGGTCGGGCGCGGCGCTCCGCACCGGCCAGGGGTGGAAGGTGAGCGTGCCGTACTGGGCGGCCCAGACGACGGCGGCGACCTCGGTCGGGCAGATCTCGTCGGCGGTGCGGCCGCTGGGGAAGGTGATGGTGGCGGTCGGGATCCAGTCGGGCAGGTTCTTCGGCGCGCGCTTCTGGTAGAAGGACTCGCCGCCGACGCCTTCCGGGTAGCGCTCCAGGGTGGTGGGCCGGTCGCGCAGGGCCCGCAGGATCCCGTCGCCGACCGCGATGAAGTACGTGGCGAGGTCCCGCTTGGTGAAGCCGTGCTCGGGGAACAGCACCCGGTCCGGGCTGGAGAGCCGTACCGTCCGCTCTCCCGCCGTCAGCTCCACCGCCGCGCCCGCGCCACCCATGCGAGCCACGCTAGACGCCCGCGCACGACCCCGCATATCGGGCGATCCGCCCCGTCCCGGAGCAGAATCGGGATCATGGACCTGCCGGTGATGCCCCCCGTGAAGCCCATGCTCGCCAAGTCCGTCGCGAAGATCCCGCCGGGCATGCAGTACGAGGCCAAGTGGGACGGCTTCCGCGCGATCGTCTTCCGGGACGGCCCCGAGGTGGAGATCGGCAGCCGGGGCACGAAGTCCCTGACCCGCTACTTCCCCGAGCTCGTCGAGGCCCTGCGGGAACGGCTGCCGCAGCGCTGCGTCCTGGACGGCGAGATCGTGCTCGCGCGCGGCGGGCGCCTGGACTTCGACGCCCTCACCGAGCGGATCCACCCGGCGGACTCGCGGGTGCGGCTGCTCGCGGAACGGACCCCGGCGTCGTACGTCGCCTTCGACGTGCTCGCCCTGTTCGACGAGCCCCTGGGGGACCTCCCGCTGCGCGACCGGCGCCGGCTGCTCGCCAAGGCGCTCGAAGACGCCACCGCGCCGGTGCACCTGGCGCCCGCGACCCTCGACGAACAGGTGGCGCGGGAGTGGTTCGAGCGGTACGAGGGGGCGGGGCTCGACGGGGTGATCGCCAAGCCCCTCGACCTCAGGTACCGCCAGAACGAACGCCTCATGTACAAGATCAAGCACGAGCGGACGGCGGACTGCGTGGTCGCGGGCCTGCGCCCGCACAAGAGCGGGCCCGTCGTGGGCTCGCTCCTGCTCGGCCTGTACGACGCCGCGGGCGCGCTGCAGCACGTCGGGGTGTGCGCCGCCTTCTCCATGAAGCGGCGCGAGCAGCTCATGGAGGAGCTGGAGCCGCTGCGGATGGACTCCGTCGCGGGGCATCCGTGGGCGGCCTGGGCGGACGAGGCGGCCCACGAGAGCGCGCGCCTTCCCGGGGCGGTGAACCGGTGGTCGGGCAAGAAGGACCTGACCTGGGTGCCGCTGCGGCCCGAGCGGGTGTGCGAGGTGGCCTACGACCACATGGAGAACGGGGCCCGCTTCCGTCACACGGCCCAGTTCCGCACCTGGCGCCCCGACCGGGACCCGGAGTCGTGCACGTACGCCCAACTGGAGGAACCGGCCGGGTACGACCTGGCGGAGGTCCTTGGCTCGGCGCCCGCCTGAACGGACGGGCGAGGTGGAACGGGTGGGCGGGTGGGAGGAACCCGCCGCGGCAGCGGCGGCGCCCCACCCGCCCGCAGACGAATTCCGGCCAAGCCCACCCGCCCGCTTCCACCCCGCAGAGCACGGCCGTAGGCTCCGCGCCTGACACAGGCGTTACCAACGGTAAGGGGAGGGCTCGATGGGGCGCCCGCACGCATCAGGAAGCACACGCCGGACCTTCGTCAAGGGCGCGGCGACAGCGGGCGGCGCGGCCGCCCTCGGCCTCGCCGGGCCGCCCGGCTCCGCGAGCGCGGCCCGGCGCGCCAGACCGTCCGTGGCCGTGCTCGGCGGCGGCGTCGCCGGGCTGACCGCCGCCCACGAACTCGCCGAGCGCGGCTTCGCCGTCACCGTCCACGAGCGCCGCGCCCTGGGCGGCAAGGCCCGCAGCTTCGACGTGCCGGACAGCGCGAAGGGCACCCGAAAGCCGCTCCCGGGCGAGCACGGCTTCCGCTTCATCCCGGGCATCTACCACAACCTGCCGGACACGCTGCGCCGCATCCCCTTCCCCGGGAACCGCAACGGCGTCTGGGACAACCTGATCGCGCCGCCGGAGATGAGCTTCACCCGCGCGGGCGGCCGCGAGGACATCCGCCTGCCCATCCCCGGACGCGACGGCGACCCCGCCGACCTGACGCCCGACGACATCGCGCGCGCCCTCACCGCGTTCCTCGACACCGCCTTCCACATCCCCGCGCACGAGATCGCGTACTTCGTGAACCGCGCCCTGGTCTTCCTCACCAGCTGCGACGAGCGCCGCGACGACCAGTGGGAGGCCAAGCCCTGGTGGGACTTCGTGCGCGCCAAGGACATGTCGTACGACTACCAGCGCATCCTCGCGATCGGCGTGACGCGCAACATCGTCGCGACGAAGGCGGAGGTCGCGAGCACCCGTACCGTCGGGACGCTCGGCGAGGCCTTCGTGTTCAACGCCCTGGGCCGGGGCGCGGACGGCCCGCCCGACCGCATCCTGAACGCGCCGACCAACGAGGCGTGGATCGACCCGTGGGTGGCGCATCTGAAGTCCCTCGGCGTGGAGTTCCGCGTCGGCTGGACCGTGCGCGAGGTCGCGTACGGCGACGGCCGGGTGACCAAGGCGGTGGTCGAGGACGCCCGGGGCGCCCGCCAGGACGTCACCGCCGACCACTACGTGCAGGCCATGCCGGTGGAGCACGCCCGCAGGACGTGGGGCGCCGCGCTGCGCGCGGCGGATCCGCAGCTGGCGCGCTGCGACAAGCTGCGCACGGACTGGATGACGGGCATCCAGTTCTATCTGACCGAGCGGCCGAAAGTCGTCGACGGGCACTTCAACTGCGTCGACTCGCCCTGGTCGCTCACGGGCATCGCCCAGGCCGCCCACTGGAAGGGCCGCGACTTCCCCGCCGAGTACGGCGACGGCGTCGCGGTGGACTGTCTGTCGGTGGACGTCTCCGAATGGGACAAGCCGGGGATCCTGTACGGAAAGACGGCGAAGAACTGCACGCGCGAGGAGATCGCGCGCGAGGTGTGGGCCCAGTTGAAGGCCCATCTCAACGACACCGGCAAGCAGGTCCTGAGCGACGGCAAGCTGCACTCCTGGCACCTGGACCCGGGCGTCGACGGCACCGGCGGCCCGAACCCGCGCAACGACGACGAGCTCCTGATCCACCCGGTGGGCACGCTGCACAACCGCCCGTCGGCCGCGACGAAGATCCCCAACTTCTTCCTGGCGGGCGACTACGTGGCCGTGGACATCGACCTGGCCACCATGGAGGGCGCCAACGCGGCCGCGCGCCAGGCCGTCAACGCCCTTCTGGACCGGGTGGGTTCGAGCGCGCGGCGGTGCACGGTGACGTCCCGCTACCGCCCGCCGGAGCTCGAAGGGCTCAAGCGCGCCGACCGCACCCGCTACCGCCTCGGTCTGCGAAACGCCTTCGACCTCGGCTGACCACGGCCGGATGCGGGTACGTCCCCGGCATGGAACGGCGAACACGCGTGGGGCACACGACGGCGCGAGGCGCGCGGGGGTGGCGTGCGGCGGTCGCGGCGCTGGCACTCGCCGCGCTCGCGCCCGCCTGCACCCTCGACAGGGCGGGCACGGACGGGCGGCCGAGCGGCCGGGACGCGGGCGGCCGGGTGCTCGCCGTGAAGGTCGACAACGTGGGCCCCGCGCGCCCGCAGACCGGCCTGGAGGCGGCGGACGTCGTGTACGTGGAGCGGGTGGAGGCCGGGCTGAGCCGCCTGATGGCCGTCTACGCGCGCCGGCTGCCGCCCGTGGTGGGGCCGGTGCGCAGCGCCCGGGAGACGGACCTGGAGCTCCTTCGCCAGTTCGACGACCCGGCGCTCGCGTTCTCCGGGGCGCAGTCGAAGCTGCTCCCGCTGATCGACGCGGCCCCGCTGCGCGCCCTGCCCCCGGACGGGGCGCCCGGCAGGGCCTACTACCGGGGCGGCGCCAAGCCCGCGCCGCACAACCTCTACGTCCGCCCGGACGCGCTGGGCGCCCGGGTGTCGGCCGAGGGCCTGGAGAGCACGGGCTTCCGGTTCGGGCCGCGCCCGGCGGGCGGCACGCCCACGACCCGGCTCGCGCTGCGCTTCCCCTCCGCGCGCTTCACCTTCACCTGGGTCGAGTACGAGGGGCGCTGGCACATCGCGATGGACGGCACGCCCGCCCGTACCGCGTCGGGGGCCGCGCTCGGCGCCGCCACGGTGGTCGAGCAGCGCGTCGACATCCGCGACTCGCGCTTCCACGACCGCTCGGGCAGCGCGTCGCCGTTCAGCCGCACGGTGGGCTCGGGCAGCGCGTGGGTGCTGCGGGACGGGCGCGCGTACGAGGCGCGGTGGCGCCGGGACACCGCACAGGACGGCACCACGTTCACGACCCGCGACGGCAAGCCGCTCGCGTTCGCGAAGGGGCCGGTGTGGGTGGTGTTCACCAAGGCGTGAGCGCGGTGGCGCGCGCCAAGGCGTGAGCGCGGTGGTGCTCAGGAGGGCGTCAGGGGCGCCGACCGCAGGTGCTCGGCGGCGTCCGCGACCCGCTGGGCCAGGCCGAGGAACAGCCGGCGCTCCTCGTCGTTCAGCGGGGCGAGGAAGATCTGGTTCATCCGGGCCGTGCGCACCGTCAGCTTGCGGTGGACGCGCCGCCCTTCGGCGGTGAGCCGCAGCAGGGCGCGGCGGCCGTCCTGCGGGTCGCGGACCTTGTCGACGAGGCCGCGGCGGCTGAGCCTGCTGATGACCTCGGCGACGGTCGACCGGTCCAGGCCCACGCGCTCGCCGACGCCGCGCTGATCGAGGCCGGGCTCGGCCACCAGGCTGTTGAGGACCGCGAACTGGGGGGACGTGGTCTCCTCCGAGACCATCGTGGTCCACAGGAGGTGGTGGGCCTGCTGGAGGCGGCGGGCGAGGTGCCCCGGATGGCTGGTCAGATCCACCGCGGCCATGGCGGCCCCCTCCCTGACACGACAGTTTGTGCACTGAACGATAGCCGACCTGAGGCAGCCTTGACGGCCCTACGGGTCGGTGGCAGCGTGAACTTGAGTTCGCGGTACGGCAGATGCCAGTAGTCAGTGTGCTGACGATCGCAGGGAGACGAGGCTGCCCGGATGGACAAGGTGGTCGCCACGGCCGCAGCGGCGGTGGCCGACGTGGGGGACGGCGCGTCCCTCGCGGTCGGCGGCTTCGGGCTCAGCGGCGTGCCGAACGTCCTGATCGAGGCGCTGCACCGGCGCGGCACCACGGACCTGCGCGTGGTGTCGAACAACTGCGGCGCGCTCGGCACGGGCCTGGCCGCGCTGCTCGCGGCGCACCGCGTCGCGCGCGTGACGGCCTCGTACATCGGCGGCAACGAAGAGTTCGCGCGCCAGTACCTGGCGGGCGAGCTGGAGGTGGAGCTGATCCCGCAGGGCACCCTCGCGGAGCGCCTGCGCGCCGGAGGCTGCGGCATCCCCGCCTTCTACACCCCGGCCGGAGTGGGCACGCAGGTCGCCGACGGCGGGATTCCCTGGCGGTACGACGCGGCGGGCGGGGTCGCGGTGGCCTCGCCGCCCAAGGAGACGCGGGAGTTCGACGGCGTGCCGCACGTCCTGGAGCACGGCATCCGCACCGACTTCGCCCTGGTACGGGCGGCCCGCGGCGACCGGCACGGCAACCTGGTGTTCGCCAAGGCGAGCCGCAACTTCAACCCGCTGGCCGCGATGGCCGGGCGGGTCACCGTCGCGGAGGTGGAGGAGCTGGTGGAGCCCGGCGCCATCGACCCGGACGCGGTGCACCTGCCGGGCGTCTTCGTGCACCGCGTCGTCGCCCTCGGCCCGCGCGAGGCCGCCGCCAAGCGCGTCGAGAAGCGGACGGTGAGCGGCTGATGGCGTGGACCCGCGAGCAGGTGGCGGCCCGGGCGGCGGGCGAACTGCGGGACGGCCAGTACGTCAATCTGGGCATCGGCCTGCCGACGCTGATCCCGGGTTTCCTGCCGCCGGGCGTGGAGGTGGTCGTCCAGTCCGAGAACGGCGTCCTGGGCGTCGGCCCCTACCCCACGGCGGACGCGGTCGACCCGGACCTGATCAACGCGGGCAAGGAGACGGTGACGGCGCTGCCCGGGGCGGCGTACTTCGACTCGGCGCTGTCGTTCGGGATGATCCGCGGCGGCCACCTCGACGTGGCGGTCCTGGGCGCGATGCAGGTCTCCGCGCGCGGGGACCTCGCCAACTGGGCGGTCCCCGGGCGGCTCGTGACGGGGATCGGCGGGGCGATGGACCTGGTGCACGGCGCCCGCCGGGTGATCGTGACGATGGCCCACACCGCCAAGGACGGCTCGCCCAAGCTCGTGCAGGAGTGCGACCTGCCGCTCACCGGCAGGCGGTGTGTGCACCGCGTCATCACGGACCTCGGCGTCTTCGACGTCACCGAGGACGGACTTCAGTTGACCGAGCGCGCGCCGGGAGTCGGCGTCACCGAGATCGTCGCGCGGACGGCGGCGAAGGTGCGCGTCCCCGACGCGTGAGGACCGGCCCGACCGGTCCGGAAGGGAGCGGCAGCCACCATGACCCCCCATCCCCCGTACGAGGACCTGAGCGCGCGCCGGAGGGGCGCCGTGCCGGGCGGCGGCCGGGCCGCACCGGGCGCCGCCGCGCCCTCGCGACCCGGCACGCCCCACGGCGTCCCGCCCTACCGCGGGGCCCTGCTGCGCCATCCGCACCACTCCGCCGTGCCCGTCCGCGACCCGGAGGCCGTGGAGCTGACCGGGCCGGTCTTCGGCGTCGCGGACGTCACCGACTTCGAGCGCGATCTGACCCGCCAGCACACGGGCGAGCCCCTCGGCGAGCGCATCACCGTCTCGGGGCGCCTGACAGACCATCACGGGCGCCCGTTGCGCGGCCAGTTGGTCGAGATGTGGCAGGCCAACGCGTCCGGCAGATACGTGCACCGGCGCGATGGGCACGCGGCGCCGCTCGACCCGAACTTCACCGGCTTCGGCCGCTGTCTGACCGACGACGACGGCGCGTACTCCTTCACCACGATCCGGCCCGGCGCCTACCCCTGGCGCAACCACGACAACGCCTGGCGCCCCGCCCATCTGCACTTCTCGCTGTTCGGCCGGGCGTTCGCGCAGCGCCTGGTGACCCAGATGTACTTCCCGGCCGATCCGCTGCTCGCCTACGACCCCGTCTTCCTGTCGATCCCCGACGAGGCGGCGCGGGCCCGTCTGGTGGCCGCGTACGACCACGGTCTGACGGTGCCGGAGTGGGCGCTCGGCTACCGCTGGGACATCGTCCTGGACGGCCCGTCCGCCACCCGCTTCGAGGACGGTGCCGCATGAGCGCCACGCCGCCGCACGCGCCGACGCCCTCGCAGACCATCGGTCCCTACCACGGCTACGCGCTGCCGTTCCCGCGCGGTGGCGAGATCGCGCCCACGGGCCATCCGGACGCCGTCACCCTTCACGGATACGTGTACGACGGCAAGGGCGTGCCCGTGGACGACGGCCTCGTGGAGACGTGGCAGGCCGCCCCGGACGGCTCGCGCGCGGGCGCGCCCGGATCGCTGCGCCAGGACGCGGTCAGCGGGGTGCCGCGGGGGCGCGACGGCGTCACGTTCACGGGCTTCGGCCGGGTGCCGACGGACCCGGACGGGCACTGGGCGGTACGCACCCTCAGGCCGGGCGGCGCCCCGTACGTCTGCCTCGCGGTGTTCGCGCGCGGGCTCCTGGACCATCTGTACACGCGCGCGTACCTGACGGACGACCCGGACGACGCCCTGCTCCGCTCGCTGGCCCCCGACCGGCGCGCGACACTGCTCGCGCGCCCGGGTCCGCACGGCACGTACCGGTTCGACATCCACCTCCAGGGAGACGACGAGACGGTGTTCCTGGCCTTCGGGTGACCCTCTCGTCCGTGCGGCGGGCGGTCAGCGCGCCCCGTACACCGGCTGCGGCGGCTCGGCGCGGGAGAGCAGCTTCAGGGCCGCCTCGCCCGCCTCGGCCGGGCTCCAGCGGGCGCCCTTGTCGGCGCTGGGGCCGGGGCGCCAGCCCTCCATGACGGTGATGCGGCCGCCCTCGGCCTCGAAGACGCGGCCCGTGACCCCGGCCGACGCGGTGGAGCCGAGCCAGACGACCAGCGGGGACACGTTCTCCGGGGCCATGGCGTCGAAGGCGCCCTCCTGGGGGGCGGCCATGGCCTCGGCGAAGGTCTGCTCGGTCATGCGGGTGCGGGCGGCGGGCGCGAGGGCGTTCACGCGCACTCCGTAGGCGGCGAGTTCGGCGGCGGCGACCAGCGTGAGGCCGAGGACGCCCGCCTTGGCCGCGCTGTAGTTGCCCTGCCCCACACTGCCGAGGAGGCCCGCTCCGGAGCTGGTGTTGACCACGCACGCGTGCGGGGCGCGCCCGGCCTTGGCCGCGGCCCGCCAGTGCGCGCCCGCGTGCTTCAGGGGCAGGAAGTGGCCCTTGAGGTGCACGTGGAGCACCGCGTCCCAGTCGTCCTCGTCGAGGTTGACCAGCATGCGGTCGCGCAGGAAGCCCGCGTTGTTCACGAGGGTGTCCAGGCGGCCGTAGGTCTCCAGGGCGGCCTGGACGAGCGATGCGGCGCCCTCGGGGGTCGCGACGTCGCCGCAGTGCGCGACGGCGTCGCCGCCCGCCGCGCGGATCTCCTCGACGACGTCCTGCGCGGGGCCTCCGGAGACGCCGGAGCCGTCGCGGGCCGCCCCGAGGTCGTTGACGACGACCCGCGCGCCCTCGGCCGCGTACGCGCGCGCGTGCGCCCGGCCGAGGCCCCGGCCCGCACCCGTGACGATCACGACGCGGCCCGCGCAGATCCCGGAATCGACGGCTGCGGTCATACGGATCTCCTTCGTACGGGCGGGGTGTCCGGCGCGCCGGGCGGGCGGCGCGGGGGTGAGTGGTACGAGGGTCAGGCGTACGGGCTCAGTGGTTCACGGTCGCGGCGTCCAGGAACGCGGGCCGTTCGCCGCCGCCGTCCACCTGGAGGGCCGCGCCGCTGATGTACCGCGCGGCGGCGGAGGCGAGGAACACGCAGGCGTCGGCGGCGTCCGCGGGGTCGGCGAGGCGGCCGAGCGGGATCGTCCGGGCCACCGCGGCGACCCCCTCCTCGTCGCCGTAGTGCAGATGGGTGCTCTCGGTGCGGACCAGGCCGAGCACCACGGTGTTCACGCGCACGTGCGGGGCCCATTCGACGGCCATGGTGCGGGCCAGGTTCGCCAAACCCGCCTTGGCGGCGCCGTAGGCTCCCGAGCCCGGCGAGGGGCGGGTGCCGCTGACGCTGCCGATCATGATGACGGCGCCGCCCGTCTCCTGACGGCTCATCACCTCGTGGGCGGCGAGGGAGGCGTACAGCGGGGCGAGCAGATTGAGCTGGACGATCTTCGTCTGACGGGCGGCGGTGGTCCCGGCGAGGAGGCCGAAGGGCGTGCCGCCCGCGTTGTTCACCAGGACGTCGAGCCGTCCGTGGTCGGCGGCGACCCCGGCGATCAGGGCGTGCGCCGCCGCGGCGTCCCGCAGGTCCGCCGGGCGGAACTCCGCGGTGGCGCCCGGCACTTCGACGGCCCGCTCGGGCGGCTTGCGGGCGCAGATGACGACGTGCGCGCCGGTGGCCAGGAAGCCGCGGGCGATCCCGGCCCCGACGCCGCGGGTGCCGCCGGTGACCACGACCACCTGTCGATTGTCAGTCATCGCTGCTACCTTCCTGAGCAACTAACAAATGTTTGGTTGAAGGCGCTGGTTGAAAGGTAGCGGATCCTCTGATGCCTGTCTCCACTTCGCCCCCCGAGGAGGGCGTGGCCGTCGTCACCGTCGACTACGCACCGGTCAACGCCCTTCCGGTGCACGGGTGGTTCGCCCTGGCGGACGCGGTGCGCGCCGCGGGCCGCGACCCCGGCGTGCGCTGCGTACTGCTCGCCGCCGAGGGCCGGGGGTTCAACGCGGGCGTGGACATCAAGGAGCTGCGCCGCGACCCCGGCCACGGCGCGCTGCTCGGCGTCAACCGCGGCTGCGCGGAGGCCTTCGCGGCGGTGTACGACTGCGCGGTCCCGGTCGTCGCGGCCGTCCAGGGCTTCTGCCTGGGCGGCGGCATCGGCCTGGTGGGCAACGCGGACGCGATCGTGGCGAGCGACGACGCCACGTTCGGCCTCCCGGAGCTGGACCGCGGCGCGCTCGGCGCCGCCACGCACCTGGCCCGTCTGGTCCCCCAGCACCTGATGCGCGCGCTGTTCTACACGTCGCGCACGGCCACCGCGGCCGAGCTGCACGCGCACGGCTCGGTGTGGCGGGTCGTGCCGCGCGCCGACCTGCGCGCGGCGGCCCTCGCCCTCGCGCGCGAGATCGCCCGCAAGGACGGCACGCTGCTGCGCCTGGCCAAGGCCGCGATCAACGGCATCGACCCGGTGGACGTGCGCCGCAGCTACCGCTTCGAGCAGGGCTTCACCTTCGAGGCGAGCCTGAGCGGCGTGGCCGCCCGCGTCCGCGAAGGCTTCGGCGCGCCCTCCGTGCCGCCCGACAGCTCCGTACCGGCCGGGGAGGACACGGCATGAGCGATCCGGCAGACACCCCTCGGGCCCGGGGCGGCCGGGACAAGACCATGGCTCCCGAGGACGTCGTGGGGCGCCTGGAGAGCGGGATGACGCTCGGCATCGGCGGCTGGGGCTCGCGCCGCAAGCCGATGGCCCTGGTCCGGGCCCTGCTGCGCTCGGACGTCACCGACCTGACCGTCGTGGCGTACGGCGGCCCGGACGTCGGCCTGCTCCTCGCCGCCGGGAGGATCCGCAAGCTGGTCACGGCCTTCGTGACGCTCGACTCGATCCCCCTGGAGCCGCACTTCCGGGCGGCCCGCGAGCGGGGCGGCCTCGACCTCGTCGAGCTGGACGAGGCGATGTTCCTGCAAGGTCTCACCGCCGCCGCCCAGCGCCTGCCGTTCCTGCCCGTGCGCGCCGGTCTCGGCTCGGACGTCCTGCGGGTCAACCCCCAGCTGCGCACGGTCACGTCGCCGTACGGGGACGGGGAGGAGCTCGTCGCCGTCCCGGCCCTGCGCCTGGACGCCGCCCTGGTGCACCTGAACCGCGCGGACCGCCGGGGCAACGGCCAGTATCTGGGCCCCGACCCGTACGTCGACGACCTGTTCTGCGAGGCGGCCGACGCGGCGTACGTGTCGTGCGAGCGCCTGGTCGACTTCGGCGCCCCTGCGGACGGCGCCGCTCCGGCCACGTCCACCGCCTCCCCAGCCCCCACCGCTTCCCCTGCCTCCCCCGGGCCGACAGCCGCCTCCCCCGCGCCGACGTCACAGGCGGCACCCCAGACCCTGCTCGTCTCGCGGCACAGCGTGACGGGCGTGACCGAGACCCCGGGGGGCGCGCACTTCACCTCGTGCGTGCCGGACTACGGCCGCGACGAGCCCTTCCAGAAGGCCTACGCCACGGCGGCGGCCGCCCCCGACGCCTGGGCGGAGTTCCACGACCGCTTCCTGTCCGGCGACGAGGAGGACTACCGACAGGCCGTCCGCACCTGGCACAAGGAGCAGCGATGACGCGCACCACGACCGCCGTCACCCGCGCCGAGTACTGCGTGATCGCCTGCGCCGAGGCGTGGCGCGGCGACGGCGAGGTCCTGGCCGCCCCCATGGGCACCGTCCCCACCCTCGCGGCCCGGCTCGCGAAGCTGACGTTCGCCCCGGACCTGCTGCTCACGGACGGCGAGGCCCTGCTCATCGGGGACGTGCCCGCGCTCGGGGAGCCCTCGGCGGTGACGGAGGGCTGGCTGCCGTTCCGCCGCCATCTGACGATGGTGATGGGCGGGCGGCGGCACGTGATGATGGGCGCGAGCCAGATCGACCGCTTCGGCAACCAGAACATCTCCTGTGTAGGCGACTGGCACCGCCCCACCCGGCAGCTCCTCGGAGTCCGCGGGGCCCCGGTGAACACGCTGAACAACCCGGTCAGTTACTGGATACCGAAGCACGCGCGGCGCGTGTTCGTCGAGAAGGTCGACATGGTCAGCGGCGTCGGCCACGACAGCGCCGCCGCGGCGGGCCCTTCCGCGACCCGCTACCACGACCTGCGCCGCGTCGTGTCGGACCTGGGCGTCTTCGACTTCGCCACGCCCGACCGCTCGATGCGCCTGGTGTCCGTCCACCCGGGCGTGCCGGCGGCGCAGGTCCGCGAGGCGACGTCCTTCGCACTTCCCGTCCCCGACGAGCCGCCCCGCACCCGCGAGCCCGCACCGGCCGAACTGCGGCTGATCCGCGACGTCCTGGACCCCGCGCGGCTGCGCGAGCGCGAGGTCCGCCCATGACGGCGGCGCCGCTCCTGGAGACACCGCTGACGCGGCTCGTCGGCGTCCGGTACCCGATCGTGCAGACCGGCATGGGCTGGGTCGCGGGCCCGCGTCTGGTCTCGGCGGCGGCGGACGCGGGCGCGCTCGGCGTCCTGGCCTCCGCCACGATGTCCCTGGAGCGACTGCGCTCGGCGATACGGGAGGTGAGGTCCCGCACGTCCGCCCCGTTCGGGGTGAACCTCCGCGCGGACGCGGCCGACGCGCGCGACCGCGTCCGGCTCCTCATCGCCGAGGGCGTACGGGTCGCGTCCTTCGCCCTGGCCCCGTCCGAGGCCCTCATCGGGGAGCTCAAGGCGGCCGGAGTCGTCGTGATGCCGTCCGTGGGCGCCCGCAGACACGCCGAGAAGGTGGCGGCGTGGGGCGCGGACGCGGTCGTCGTCCAGGGCGGCGAGGGCGGCGGCCACACCGGTGACGTGGCCACGACCGTGCTCCTGCCGCAGGTCGTGGACGCCGTCGACATCCCCGTCGTGGCGGCGGGCGGCTTCCACGACGGCCGGGGCCTGGTCGCCGCCCTGGCCTTCGGCGCGGCGGGCGTGGCCATGGGCACCCGCTTCCTCCTCACCGCGGAGTCCCCCGTCCCGGACGCCGTGAAGGCCCGCTATCTCGCGGCCACGGTCAAGGACGTCACGCTGACCTCGCGCGTGGACGGCCTCCCGCACCGGATGCTCCGCACGGACCTGGTGACGTCCCTGGAGCGCTCCGGCCGCGCCGCGACGCTGCTGCGCGCGCTGCGCCACGCGGCGGCGTTCCGCCGGATGTCGGGCCTGAGCTGGCCCGATCTGGCCCGCGACGGCCGGGCCCTGCAGCGCGCCAAGCGGCTGACCTGGTCCCAGGCCCTGCTCGCCGCGAACACCCCCATGCTCCTCAAGTCGGCCATGGTGGACGGCGACCCGGACCGCGGCATCATGGCCGCGGGCCAGGTGGCAGGCGTCCTGGACGACGTCCCGACCTGCGAGGAGCTGATCGGGAGGATCATGGGGGAGGCCGAGGAGACGCTGAAGCGCCTGGAAGGGCCTTAGCCGCTGTGCCGACCGACAGGGACGGGTTCCAGCCCGTCGAGCCCGTCGAGCCCGTCCGGCGTTCGAGGTCGAGGCCGGAGGCCGATCAACTCCGGCCCCGGCCCCGACCCGTGTGCCGGCCGCGGCCCCGTGAAGCGCTAGACCGCCGCGAGGAACCGCTCGGCCCGGTCGGCCAGCCCATCGGCCCCGCAGCTGCGCGCCAGCGCGAGCCCGCGCTCCAGCTCCGCCACGCTGCCCGAGGCGACCCCGTACTCCACGCGCGCGACCGCGTGTTCGTACGCGCAGGGCGAGGCCTCCAGATACGCCACGGCCTTCGCGTAGAGCGTCACGGAGCGCGGTCCCGAGGCCAGCGCGGCCTCACACCGGAGCGCCTCGCCGATCGCCGTGTCCGTGCCGAACCGCTCGGCCTGCACGCGCGCGTCGGCGACCACGTCGGCGGCGCGCCGCGGATCCTCGTCGGCGAGCGCCCGCGCCAGGTCGTACGCCCACGGCGCGAGCACCGTGTTGTACTGGCCGCGCGCGGTCAGCGCCTTGGCGGTGGCCTCCAGTTCGTTGAGGCCCTCCTCCCGGCGGCCGAGGGCGAGCAGGAGCCTGCCGCGGACGGACATCGCGTCGGGGACGTAGATCGTGGAGGCGTTGGGCGGCGCGAAGCCGTAGCGGTCGGCGACGGCGCTGGCCTGTTCGGCGTGGCCGCGGGCGAGCAGCGTGTCGATGAGCATGCTGGCCGCCTCCCAGTGCATCGGGAGCCCGCCCTGGCCCACGCGGTCGGCGAGCCGCAGGCTCTCGCGCAGCGACTTCTCGGCGTCCCTGAGCCGCCCGCGCCTGCGGTACACATAGCCGAGGAAGGCGTGCGCGAGCGCGAGGTGGCCGCCGCTCCAGCCCGCCGTCTCGTACGCCTTGACGGCCTCGGTGAACAGGCTCTCGGCGCGGTCGAGCCGGTCGGCGAAGGCGTACGAACCGCCGAGCATCAGGCGCAGTTCGAAGCTCCACTCGGCGTCGGTCCAGCCGAGCCCGGGCGCGAGGCGGCCGTTGACGAGGGCGCGGTCGCAGAGCTCGACGACCTCTTCGGCGTTCTCACCGCGTGTCATCGCGTCGAAGGCGCGCAGGATGAGCAGGGCGCGCTCGGCGTTGTCGCGCCCGGCGAGGGGTCCGGCGAGGGCGGCGAGCCTGCGCGAGCGCCCCGGTGCGTCCTCCTCGCCCGCGTGGATGCCCTCCCACATGAAGTGCACGGCCTGGAGGCGGAGCCGGTCGGTGCCCGCGGGCAGCCGGGCGGCCTCCTCGGTGATGGCGCGCAGGCCGTCGCCGAGCTGGTCGTTGTGCACGAGGGCCTGCGAGAGGCGGCACACGGCGTCGACGCGCAGCTCCTGGCTCAGGCCGCTCGTCGACAGGGCCTCGCGCAGGTGCCCGATGGTGGTGACGGGCGAGGTGAGCAGGGTGGCGCAGCCGAGTTCGTAGAGCACGCGGGCGTGTACGTCGGGCCGGGGCGGCTCGCGCAGGGCCCGCTCCAGACAGCGCCGGGCGGCGTCGGGCGCGCCGACCGCGAGGTGCTCGGTGGCGGCCTCGCGCAGCTGCTCGACGAGTTCGGGATCGTCGTCCGGGATGACTTCGAGCAGGTGCCGGGAGGCCGCGGCGGCGCCGCGCCCGGAGCGGGTGACCGCCCAGGCGGCCTGGCCGTGCATCGCGGTGCGGGTGGCGGGCGGGATGGAGTGGTAGACGGCGTGGGCGATCAGCGGGTGCACGAACTCCAGGCCCTCTTCGCCGCCGGTCACGATCCGGGCGGTGCGCAGCCGCTCGGCGCACCGCTCGGCCGCGTCCCTGCGCAGTCCGGCGAGGGACGCGGCGAGGTCGACGGAGATCGCGGAGCCGAGGATCGCGGCGGCCCAGGCGAAGCGGGTGACGTCGGTGCCGAGCTCTTCGAGGCGGGCGACGAGGCCGCGGCCGCGGGCGGAGCGGTTCAGGGCGCGCAGTTCGGCGGCCGAGCCCTCCACCGGTTCGAGCTCGCAGTCCTGCACCTTGGCGAGGAGCTCCACGGACTCGTACGGATTGCCGTCGGTGACGGCCCAGACCTCGCGGCAGAACGGGCCGTCCGCGTGCTCGCCGAGCGTGGCGCGGGTGAGCCCGGCCGTGGCGTCCGGCGTGAGCTTGCGCAGCTGGGTCGCCGGGCGGGCGGCGGCGCCGATGCGCGCGAGGTGGCGGACGCTGTCGCCCTCGGCCTCGCCGGGGCGGTAGGCGACCACGACGAGCACCGGCAGGTCGTCCAGGCGCTCGGCGAACGCGGCGAGCCAGTGCAGCGTCTCCTGGTCCGCCCAGTGCGCGTCGTCGACGAGCAGCACCAGCGGCCAGTGGAGGTGGGCGAGGCGGGAGACCACCGCGCTCAGGCCGTCGCACACGGCCTGCGGCTCGGGCCTGCCGCCACCGGGCTCGGCTATGCCGAGGGCGGGCCCCGCGATCTCGTACCAGTCGCCGAGGTACTCACGGGCCTCGTCGGGGGTGAGGGCCACGAGGGCGGGCTGGAGGAGCTGTCGTACGACGTTGAAGGGCACGGTTTTGAGGGTGGGGCCGCCGCGTGCCGCCCATACGGTGGCCCGGCCGTGGGCGATGCGACGCACTTCGGCCATGAGCGCGGTCTTGCCGAGTCCGGCCTCACCGCTGAAGACGAGCAGGCCGCCCTCGGTCGTCATGTCCGAGCACAGTCCGGACACGGCCCGCTCGGCCGCGCCGATTTCCTCGTCGCGCTCCCACAGCGGGGCCCAGGTGCCACCTCCGGGCCGTCCCTGCGTCATCGCGCTACCTCCCGGGGTCGCTCAATCGACGTACAGAACTTGAGACTAGCCGGGCCGGGGCCGCCGCGGAGCGTGGTCCGGCCAGCTCCTCCCGCACGGGTGACACACGGTCATATGCCAGGCCACCTGCGGGGTACGGGTGCGGCGCGCCGGGGCGGCGCCCGGGACGGCGCGCGTCGGCGGGCGGCGCGGTCACAGCCGTTCGATGACGGTGACGTTGGCCTGGCCACCTCCTTCGCACATCGTCTGGAGGCCGAACCGGCCGCCGGTGCGCTCCAGTTCGTGCAGGAGCGTCGTCATCAGGCGGGCACCGGTGGCGCCGAGGGGGTGACCCAGGGCGATGGCGCCGCCGTTGACGTTGACCCTCTCCGGGTCGGCGCCGGTCTCCCGCAGCCAGGCGAGCACGACGGGCGCGAACGCCTCGTTGATCTCGACGAGATCGATGGCGTCGAGCGTCATGCCGGTCTTCTTCAGGGCGTGCGCGGTGGCCGGTATGGGGGCGGAGAGCATGCGGATCGGGTCCTCGCCCCGCGCGGAGAGGTGGTGGACGCGGGCGCGGGGGGTCAACCCGTGGTCCCGCACCGCCCGTTCACCGGCGATGAGCAGGGCGGCGGCGCCGTCGGAGACCTGGGAGGAGCAGGCGGCGGTGATGCTGCCGCCCTCCATGACGGGGGCGAGGGACGCCATCTTCTCCGGGGTCGTGTCGCGGCGCGGGCCCTCGTCGGCGACGACGTCTCCATAGGCCACGGTCTCGCGGCCGAAGCGGCCCTCGTCGAGGGCGCGCAGGGCGCGCCGGTGGGAGCGGAGCGCGAACTCCTCCATGTCCTGGCGGGATATGCCCCACTTGTCGGCGATGAGCTGGGCGCCGTGGAACTGGTTGACGGGCCGGTTCCCGTAGCGGGCGCGCCAGCCCTCGCTGCCCGCGAAGGGGCCCTCGGTGAGCCCGAGGGGCTCTGCCGCCTGCCGGGACGCGAAGGCGATGGGGACCATCGACATGTTCTGCGTGCCGCCCGCGACGACGAGGTCCTGGGTGCCGGAGAGGACCGCCTGTGCGGCGAAGTGCAGGGCCTGCTGGGACGATCCGCACTGCCGGTCGACGGTCACTCCGGGCACCTCCTCGGGGAGCCCGGCCGCGAGCCAGCTGGTGCGGGCGATGTCCCCGGCCTGCGGCCCGACCGCGTCGAGACAGCCGAAGACGACGTCGTCGACGGCGGCGGGGTCGACGCCGCTGCGCTCCATGAGCGCGGTGAGCACATGGGCACCGAGGTCGGCGGGGTGCGCGGCGGCGAGGCCGCCGCCGCGCTTGCCGACGGGCGTGCGGACCGCCTCGACGATGAAGGCCTCGGCCATGGCTGCGTACTCCTCGCGTGACGGGCGCCGCGCGGCGGCGCGGGGCTAGGCGCGGACGGCGATGCCGTCCAGGACCATCGACAGGTACTGGCGGGCGATCTCCTCGGGGCTGTGGCCGCCGCCCGGCCGGTACCAGGACGCGGCGACCCAGACGGTGTCGCGCACGAACCGGTAGGTGAGGCGGACGTCCAGGTCGGCGCGGAAGGCGCCGTCGGCGACACCCCGTTCGAGCGTGGTGAGCCAGGTCTTCTCGAAGCGCCGCTGGGACTCCAGGAGGTACTCGAAGCGGGTCTGGGTGACCAGGTGGCGGGACTCCTTCTGGTAGATCGCGACGGCCGCGCGGTGCCGGTCGATCTCCCGGAAGGACTCGGTGACGAGGGCCTCCAGGGTCTCGCGGGGGCCGAGCGGCGCGGCCAGGACCGCGTCGTACCCGTCCCACAGCTCCGTCAGGAACGTCCGCAGGATCTCTTCGAGCATCGACTCCTTGGAGTCGAAGTGGTAGTAGAGGCTGCCCGCGAGCATGCCCGCGGCGTCCGCGATCTTGCGGACGGTCGTGGCGTTGTACCCCTGCTCGGCGAAGACCTCCGCGGCGATGCCGAGGAGTTCGGCGCGGCGCTCGGGCGAGGGCGGCACCGGGGGCTTCTTCTGCTTCCGGGCCACGGGGGACGCGACGGGGCTCTGGGTCGGCTGTTTCTGGGTCGGCACGGGCTCATTCTCCGCCTAGGGGTGCTGGCTGCTGACGGAGACCGTCTCGCCCGTCATGTACGAGGAGTAGCCGCTGGCGAGGAAGACGATGACGTTGGCTATCTCCCAGGGCTCGGCGGGCCGCCCGAAGGCCTCGCGCGCGGTGAGCTCGTCGAGCACGTCGGCGGTGGTGACCTTGGCGAGGTGGGGGTGCAGGGCGAGGCTCGGCGCGACCGCGTTGACCCGGATGCCGTGCGGGGCGGCCTCCAGGGCGGCGCAGCGGGTGAGGGCCATGACGCCCGCCTTGGCCGCGGCGTAGTGCGCCTGGCCCTCCTGGGCGCGCCAGCCGAGCACCGAGGCGTTGTTCACCACGACGCCGCCGGTGCCGGTGGCGCGCAGGCGGCGCAGGGCGGCGCGGGTGCAGCGGAACGTGCCGGTCAGGGTGGTGTCGACGACCTTGTGCCACATGTCGTCGGTCATGTCCGTGAGGACGGCGGTGCCCCCCAGGCCCGCGTTGTTCACCACGATGTCCAGGGTTCCGTGGCGCCGCTCGGCGAGGTCGAGGAGGGCGGTCACGTCGGACTCGTCGGTGACGTCGCAGCGGAGGCCGTCGACACGGTCGGGGCCGAACTCGTCCGCGAGCGCGGCCGCCGCCTCCTTGGTGCGGCGGGCGTGCGCGTCGCCGATGACGACGCGGGCCCCCTCTTCCAGGAAGCGGCGGGCGGTGGCCGCGCCGATGCCCGCGCCGGCCGCGGCGGTGACGACGGCGGAGCGGCCGGTGAGCAGACCGTGCCCCGGCTCGTACGGCGGCGCTGCCATGGGCGATTCCCCCGATCGAGTGCTCGACGGCTGACCGCTCCCACGATAATCTACCAAACACTTGTTAGGGAAGAGCGGACGGGCGGGCCAGAGACGGGAGCAGGGCGATGGACCTCGACTTCACCCCGGAGGAAGAGGAGTTCAGACTGCGGGCCCGGGCCTGGCTCGCCGCGCACGTCCCCCGCGCTCCGCTGCCGTCCCTGGAGACCGCGGAGGGCTTCGCCGCCCATCGCGCCTGGGAGGGCACGCTGGCGGCGGACCGCTGGTCGGTGGTGTCCTGGCCCGAGGAGTTCGGCGGACAGGGCGCCGACCTCGTCAAGTGGCTCCTCTTCGAGGAGGAGTACTACGCGGCGGGCGCCCCTGGCCGCGTCTCGCAGAACGGCATCAGCCTCCTGGCCCCCACCCTCTTCGACCACGGCACCCCTCAGCAGCGCGCCCGGGTCCTCCCGCCGATGGCGCGCGGCGAGGTCGTCTGGGCCCAGGCCTGGTCGGAGCCGGAGGCCGGGTCCGACCTCGCGGCGCTGCGCTCCACGGCCAGGACCGCGCCCGGCGGCTGGCGCCTGAGCGGGCAGAAGACGTGGTCGTCGCGGGCCGCCTTCGCCGACCGCGCCTTCGGCCTGTTCCGCAGCGACCCGCGCGCGGAGCGGCCGCACCAGGGGCTCACGTACGTCATGTTCCCGCTCGACGCGCCCGGCGTCACCATCCGCCCCATCGGCCGCCTCGACGGCAAGCCCGCCTTCGCCGAGGTCTTCCTGGACGACGTGTTCATCCCCGAGGAGGACGTGATCGGCGCCCCCGGCGACGGCTGGCGCATCGCCATGGCGGCCACCGGCGACGAGCGCGGTCTGGCCCTGCGCTCCCCCGGCCGCTTCCTCGCCACCGCCGACCGCCTCGTCCGGCTCTGGCACGCCCACGGCGACCCCGCCGACACGGCGCTGCGCGACCGGGTGGCGGACGCGGTGATCGGCGCCCGCGCTTACCAGCTCTTCACCTGGGCCCACGCCTCGCGGGCGGAAGCGGGCGAGAAGCTCGGCGCGCACTCCAGCCTGAACAAGGTCTTCTGGTCGGAGTACGACATCGCGGTGCACGAGGCGGCCCTCGACCTCCTGGGCGCGGACGGGGAGTTGACGGACACCGGTGAGCGCCCCGGCCCCGCCCCGGACGCCCCCGACCCCGCGCCCTGGACGGAGGGGTACGTCTTCTCCCTCGCAGGCCCCATCTACGCGGGGACGAACGAGATCCAGCGCGACATCATCGCCGAGCGCCTGCTCGGCCTCCCCAAGGGGCGGCGCTGATGAGGTTCCTTCTGGACGACGAGCAGCGGGCGTTCGCCCGGAGTCTCGACGGCGCGCTGAAGGCCGCGGACACCCCCGCGGTGGCGCGGGCCTGGGCCGCCGGGGACCACGCGCCGGGGGCCGCGGTGTGGCGACGCCTCGCGGACGCGGGGGTGTTCGCCCTCGCGGCGGCCGAGGAGTTCGAGGGCGTGGGGCAGTTGCCCGTCGACACCGCCGTCGCCTTCGTGGAGCTGGGGCGGCACGCCGTCCCCGGGCCGCTGGTCGAGACCGTGGCCGCGGCCGCGCTCCTCTCCCGCCTCGCCGAACTCGGCGTGCCGGGGCCCGCGAAGCGGCTCCTTCCGTCCCTGGTGACGGGCGAGGCGCGGGCGACCCTCGCCCTCGCCGGCACCGGGCCGTACGTCCTCGACGCGGACGCCGCCGGTCTCCTCCTGGCCGTCGACGCCGGGCGGCTGCGGCTCGCCCCCGGGCACGCGCGCGTGCGGGCCTCCCTCGACCCGGCGCGGCGGCTCGCGCGGCCGCTGCCCGGCGGGGAGGTGCTCGCGTCCGGGCCCGCGGTGGAGGAGGCGGCGCGATGGGCCCTGCGCTGGGCGGCGCTCACCACCGCGGCGCAGTGCCTCGGCGTGGGGTGCGCGCTGCTCGACCGCACGGTGGCCCATGTGCGGCAGCGGACGCAGTTCGGGGTGCCGGTCGGGTCCTTCCAGGCCGTCAAGCACCGCCTCGCCGAGGTGCTCGTGGGGCTCGAGTTCGCGCGGCCCCTGGTGTTCGGAGCCGCGGTGTCGCTCGGCGCGGAGGAGGCCTGGGGGGACGTGGCCGCCGCCAAGGTCTGCGCGGCCGAGTCCGCGTACCGCTCGGCGCGGGCCGCGCTCCAACTGCACGGCGCCATCGGGTACACCGCCGAGTACGACATATCCCTCTGGCTCCTCAAGGCCCGTGCCCTGCGCGGCGCTTGGGGAGGTCCCGGCCAGTGGCGCGCCCGGGTCGTGCCCCCGCCGCCCTGACTCCCTCACGGCCTCCGACAGGCGCACCGGCGCGGCGAAAGGGGGCACGCGGCGGCGCGGGGCGGTCCCGGACGCGCGGGGGAATTCAAGCCGGTCCGGCGGCGCGGGACGCGTGCGTCGGCGCCGCGGCGGGGCGGGCGCGGCGGCGCCGCGAAACGGGCGGGCGGTCAGGGAAGGCATGGCTGCCCTGAGGTTGTGCGCGGGCACGGAGGCGGGCGGAAAGGGCGGGTGAGTGGGGGGAATTGAGCCTGGCGGGCCAGGGCGGCTCGATGGGGCCCCGTGAGGTGCGGGCATAGTGGGAGGGACCCGGGCCCGGCGCACGGGCTGGCCGAACCGGAAAGAGGAGACTTCGCGTGCGTGTGATCGGCCTGATGTCCGGCACCTCCTACGACGCCATCGACGCCGGCGCCGTCGACCTCGCCCTCGACGGCGACCGCCTCGTCATGACCCCCCTGGGCCTCATCAGCCGCGGCTACGACGACGCGCTCCGCTCGGCCCTGGCCACCGCCCTGCCCCCGGCGACCACCAGCCTGGCCGACGTCTGCCGCCTCGACACGCTCATCGGGCAGGCCTTCGCCGCGGCGGCCGTGGAGGCGGACCGGGAGCTGTGCGACGGCCGCGCCGAGTTGGTGGCCTCGCACGGCCAGACCGTCTACCACTGGGTGGCGGACGGCCGGGTGCGCGGCACCCTGCAGATCGGGCAGCCCGCGTGGATCGCGGAGGCCACGGGGCTCTGCGTGGTCGCGGACTTCCGCCCGCGCGACGTGGCCGCGGGCGGCCAGGGCGCGCCCCTGGTGAGCCTGGTCGACCAGATGTGGCTGCGCGGCAGGCCGGGCACCCCCGTGGCGCTGAACCTGGGCGGCATCGCCAACATCACCGCCCCCGACGGCACCGCCTTCGACACGGGCCCGGCCAACGCGCTGATCGACGCGGCGGTGCGGGAGCTCACGCCGCAGGGCCGCGCGGCCCATCTGCCCTTCGACAGGGACGGGGAGCTCGCCGCGCGCGGCACCGTGCACGAGGGCCTCCTCGCCCGGCTGCTCGCCGAGCCGTACTACGCGCTGCCCGCGCCCAAGACGACGGGCAAGGAGCTGTTCCATCCGGCGTATCTGCGCGAGGCCCTGGCGGGCCTCGGACCGCTGGGCGCCGAGGACGTGGTGGCGACGCTGACGCGGCTCACGGCCGTGACGGTCGCCGACGCGGTGCGCACGACCGGTGCCACGGAGGTCATCGCCTCCGGCGGCGGGGTCCGCAACCCCACGCTCATGGCGATGCTCCGCTCCGAGCTGGGCACGGCCGTGCCGGTCCGCGGCTCCGACGACCTCGGCCTCCCCTCGGCGGCCAAGGAGGCGTACGCCTTCGCCGTCCTGGGCTTCCTGACGGCCCACGGCCTGCCCGGCACGGTGGCGACGAGCACCGGAGCCCGGCACCCGAGCGTGCTCGGCTCCCTCACCCCGGGCCGCGCGGGCTTCCGTCTGCCGGCCCCCACGGAGGCGGGCGCACCGACACGCCTCGTGGTGAACGGCCACACGCGCTGAACGGCCAGGCGCACGCGGGGCGGGGCCGGGCGACGGACAGAGACCCGCGGCGGCCTCTCGTACGCCCCCCTGAGCCCCGGCCACCACACCGCGGCCGGGCCCGGGGACGGGCGGAAGCCGGCGACGGACAGAGCCCCGTGACGGCCTGAAACCCGCAACGGGCGCTCGCACCACACCGCGACGGAGACCGCAGCGGGCAGCGGCCCGTGGCAGGGACCGGCAGCGGGCAGCGGCCCCGCGGCGGCCAGAGACCGGCGGCAGCCGCTCGCGCACCGGCCCGGTAGCCCCGGCCACCGCACGGCACGGCACGGCCAAGCACCGCACCGCCAAAGGGAAGCACTCCGGCCACCGCCTCCCGCCCACCCCGGGCATATGCGTGCGACAGGGGCGAATCCCCTTCGCCCGGCCGGAGTTGGCCCGATCCGGCGGCCCCCCTCTCATCGGGCTTTCAGGCGGGGCCCATACGCTGACGCCCATGACGCACGCGACTCCTCCCGGCTGGTATCCGGACCCCGGGCAGACCCCTGGCGCCCCGCCGTCCGAGCGGTGGTGGGACGGGAACACGTGGACGGATCACGTCCGTGCGCCGGGCGGGGGCGGCTTCCCCACCCCCGGCTACTCCGTCCCCGGCCCCCCGGCCCCCGGCTACCCCCAGCAGCCGCCGGGCCCGCCGCGCCGCCGCATACGTACGGCGATAGGCGTGGTCATCGCCCTCGCGGTGCTCGCGGGCATCGGCGGCGGGGTCTACGCGCTGACCGCCGACGGCGACGACGACAAGGACGGCGCCAAGGCCCCGGCCCCGTCCGCGTCCTCGAAGCCCGGCCCGGAGGACGACGGCAAGGGCGAGCGGCCCGAGGACTCGCCGTCGCCAGGGCCGTCCGGACCGTCCGACGGACCCCGGACCGAGAAGGGGTACGCCACCGACGGCGCGAGCGGCATCAGCATGCCCGTCCCCGACGGCTGGGAGGGCCAGTCGAGCGGCTCCGGCGCGGGCGTGACGACCGGCAAGTACCCCTGCCCCGGCGACTCCGCCAAACAGTGCGTGCGCGGCGGCGCCTTCTCCACGCCCGCGGTCCGCATGAAGATCACCGCGTCGACGCCGGAGGCCGCGGCCAAGGCCGACATCAAGAAGAACGCCGCAGAGTCCTACGGCGGCGCGATCTACGGCGGCGCCCCCAAGTCGCACGACCAGCTCGCCTCGAAGGCGGTCACGGTGGCCGGGCAGAAGGGCTATCTGGTCCGCTGGAAGGTCGACGCGCGCAAGGGCCCCGACGGCTACGTCCAGTCGCTCGCGTTCAAGTCCCCGGCCGACGAGATGACGATGGTCCTCGTCCGCTTCGGCATCGACATCCACGACGACGCACCGCCCCTGTCGTCCATGGACGAGATCACCAAGGGCATCAAGAAGGCCCGCGGCGGCGGGGGCGGCGACGGACAGCAGGTCCAGGCCCCCGCGAACGGCCGGGAGCGGTAGGACCGCCCCGCCGGGGGACCGACGGCGACGGCCCTCGCGGGCGCGCCGGTGGCCGGAACCACCGCCGGGCGGGCCGAGCACGCTCGGCCCGCCCGGCGGTGGTGGCGCGCCGCCCCCGTCCCCACGGTGCGGCGCGGGCGGGCCCCGGTCCGGTCATCCCCCGGCCCCGGGCCCACGCTTCAGTCGGCGGCGGCGCCGCCCGCGAGACCGAGGACGGGCAGCAGCACCGCGTCCACGAACCGCGTCAGATACTCCGCGTCCGCGTTCTTGCCCTCCAGCATCGGCCGCACCCGCAGCACGCCGAAGAGCTGCGCGGCCACGAACTCCGTCGCCGGATGGTCCGCGGGCAGCTCGCCGCGGTCGACGCCCCGCCGGACGATGGCGTCGATCGCCTGCACCTCCGGCTCCACGAGCGCCTCGCGCAGCGCCCGCTGGAGGTCCTCGTCCTGCTGGACGGCGTGGCTCAGCGCCTGCACCAGCATCGTGTCGCGCTCGCTCCAGGCCGCGGCCGAGCGCGCCGCCTCCCGCAGGTCACCGGCGACCGAGCCGGTGTCGATGCCCGCGAACCGCACACAGCGGTTGGCGCGCAGCGCGGCGGCCACGAACTGGGGCTTCGTCTTCCACTGGCGGTAGAGCGTGGACTTGCTGCACCGGGTGGCGGCGGCGACGCCCTCCATGGTCACGGCCTCGTAGCCGCACTCGCGGAGCTGCTCCAGGACGGCGTCGTAGAACTCCTGCTCGCGCTCGGGCGTGAGCTTGGAGCGGCGCGAGGCGGACGCCTGGCCGCACCCGTGCTCACGTACCGGTTCCCGCGACGTCATGGCTCTTCACTCCTCGGTGGGGCGGCCCGCCGTGGCCACCTTATCGATACGCCAGTGTACCGGTACGCTTCCGTATCGGTACACTGACGTATCGGTACACTTGCGTATCGATGTGCGCGTTCAGGGGTGCCCACATCACCGCACCACCCAGTCGTCACGTAAAGGGGCCGGGGCATGGAAGCCCGCGAATCCCGCACCGAGGCCGCCGCAGGGGAGCCCGGGATACCCCCGGGGCCGCCGGGGGCAGCCGCCGCACCGCCGGTCGGGGCGGCCGAGCGCGCCGCCGCCCGGCCGCCCCTCGTCCGCGAGCTCCTCCTCGTCGTGGGGCTCTTCCTCGTCTACAAGTTCGGCAGGCAGCTCGCGAACGGCCACACCGGCGAGGCGCTCCGCAACGCGCACCGCGTCTGGGACGCCGAGCGGACCCTGCGGCTGCCCGGCGAGGGCCTCGTCCAGAACGCGCTGCTGCACGGCGACGGCCTCGTCCAGGTGGCGAACACCTACTACGCGGCCGTGCACTTCCCGGCGACGCTGCTCTTCCTGCTGTGGCTGTATCTGCGCCGGCCCCGGCACTACGTGTGGGCGCGGCGCGTCCTCGCCGTGCTCACCGCCGCCGCGCTCGCGCTGCACCTCGGCTTCCCGCTCGCGCCGCCCCGGCTGCTGCCCGCGGCCCACCTCGTGGACACCGCGCAGGTGTACGGGCCTTCCGTGTACGCGGCGAAGCCCGCGGCCGACACCATGGCCAACCAGTTCGCGGCCATGCCGTCGCTGCACTTCGGCTGGGCCCTGATGCTGGCGATCGGCCTGATCGTGGCGACCGGCTCCCGCTGGCGCTGGCTGTGGCTGCTGCACCCGCTGGTCACGCTCCTGGTGATCGTCGGAACCGCCAACCACTACTGGCTCGACGCGCTCGCGGCCGCCGCGCTCCTGGGGATCGCGCTGGCCGTCGTCCGGCCGCCGCGCCCGGCGCGTTCGCGGGTGGTACGCCGCTCCGTGCCCGCACCGGCCCCCGCTCCGGGCCCCGTCCCCGTCGGCTCCAAACCTGTCGAACCCGTCGTCCCCGAACCCGTCGGCTCCGGAGCCGGGCGGTGAGCGCCACCCTGCTGGCCGTCGCGCTCTCCCTGGTGTCGGCCGTCGCGTACGCCACCGCGGCCGTGGCCCAGGAGCGCCTGGCCGCGCGCCTCACGGACAGCGGGCCCCGGGTTCTCCGACTGCTCGGCAGCGGGGCCTGGTGGTCGTCCGTCGGGCTCAACGCCTCCGCCGCGCTGCTGCACGTCGCGGCCCTCAAGTACGGGCCCCTCACGCTGGTGCAGCCGCTCGGCGCGCTCACCCTGGTCGCCGCCGTGCCGCTGGGCGCGCGCCTGGCCGGGCGGCGCGTCACCCGCCTGGAGTGGCGCGGCACGGGGCTCACCCTGATCGGCCTGGGCGCGCTGCTGCTCACCGCTTCGGGCCCGGCGCCCGACGACACCCTGACCCTGCCGGAGGCCGTCACGGTCGCCGCGGTGACGGCTGCCGTCATCGGGATGCTCTCCCGGCGCGGCGCCCGCCCGGGGCTGCGGCACGCGACGGCGTCCGGCTTCGCCTCGGGGGTCGCCTCCGCGCTCACGCAGACCGTGACGGTCGCGGCGACCGACACCTCCGGGCCGCTGTTCAGCGCGCGGGTCGTGGTCGTGGCGCTGCTCGTCGCGGCGTTCGCCGTGGGCGGTCTCTTCCTGTCGCAGACGGCGTACCGCGGCGGCCTGGGCGCCCCGCTGGCCGTGGTCACGCTCGCCAATCCGGTGGCCGCGTCCGCGATCGGCGTCGCGCTGCTCGGCGAGCGGCTGCGGGGCGGCGCGGGCGGGGTCCTCCTCGCGGTGGCGGGTGCGGCGCTCGCCGCGTACGGGGTGGTGCTCCTGACCCGGTCGCCGCGGTCCCCCGCGCCCGTCGCCGGATCGCTGCCGTCGATCCCGGGCCAGCCGGAGCCCGCGGAGGCACCGCCCGCGAAGGCACTGTCCGTACGGCGCGGCTAACGCCCCCAGTACATACGGAAGCGGCCGCGCTCCCTCCAGGGGAGTGCGGCCGCTTCCGTGCGTACGTGGTTCCGTGCGTACGTGGTTCCGTGCGTACGTGGACGGGCGCTCGTCAGCCGAGGCCGCGCGAGTCCTGCTTGAGGGCCGTGTCGACGGTCAGCGCCGTCGCCACCACCAGGCTCAGGAGGGGCTCCGGGAGCTGGAAGTGGATCTGGAGGACGTAGTTGTCCGCCGTCGTGAACATCGTCTTGGCGAGGCCTTCCCAGGTCTTGGTGATCCGGGCCACCTCGTTGTCGGTGTGGTCGACGATCGAGAAGTTCCAGGCGCGCCAGTTCTCCGCCTTGATGGCGCCGACCTGCTGGCCGTTGGCCATCATCGCGAAGTTGATCTTCCCGAAGACGTTCTGCTGGACGATCTCGCCGACCTGCTGGCCGTCCGGGCGCTCCACGATGACCCGCGACTTCATGAACTTGCGGGGGCGGGTCAGGCGCAGCTGCGGCTGGCCGTGGACGTCGCGGATCTCCAGCGTGTGCGTCATGAACTGATCGAGGCTGGAGACGAAGCGGGCGACCTTCTTGAGCGCGCTCTGGTCGACCTGGGTGACCGAGCCGAGCTGGTTGCCCCCCTGGTCCATGACCTTGTACTCGTTGGTCAGCTCGATGAGCTTGGCCTTCTGGTTCACCACCAGGACCGGCTCGGTGAACAGGGTGCCGCCGCCCTGCGCGGTCGGCGTGATGCCCGCCTGCTGCTGGACCTGGCGCTGGACCTTCGCCGGGTCGGCCGCCGGGGCCGCCTGCTGCGGCGCGGCGAAGGGCGCCTGCTCGGCGACGGCCCGGGCGGGGGCGGGCGCCGCCGGGCCCGCCTGGGAGGGGACCTGCTGGCCGGGCGTGCCCTGCTGGGCCGCCGTGGTGTGGTCGGTCCACTGCGCGCCGTCCCACCAGCGGAGCAGCTGGGAGGCGCCCTGGGGATCCGGGTACCAGCCTGCAGGAGTGTTCGATTGCGTTGTCACCCGGGCACACTACCCCGCCCCCCTGTGGGCTCCGCCAGCCCCGCGTTCCGCTCAGTGGAACGACACGAGCCCCACCTCCACACGCACCTCCCCATCGGCCTCACGCACCACCACCGTCCTCACCCGCCCCCGGGCGGGGCGGGCGAGGGGGAGAACGACCGGCGCGGCGGCGGTGGAGCGGTCGGGGATCAGGCCGTGGTGAGGCCCGGGTCGCTGACGCCGGGGGTGCCGGTTTCCACGTGGCCTGCGAGGCGGCGCAGGAAGCCGGGGTCGGTGTCGGCCAGGACGGTCAGGTCGTACCAGCGCTTGCCGGCGCGCAGGTCGACCGTGTGGCGGACGGTCGCCCCGGGCGCGACCCGGACGGTGTCCTTGCGGCCTCCGTAGGCGTTCGTCACCGTGAGGGCGCAGGTCACGGCCCCCGCGTTGGTGAACGTCAGCTGGAGGTTGCCGGTGGCGCGGTCGTGGCGGGCGGTGACCTCGGGCCCCGCCTTCTTGCCGGGGCCCTTGAAGGTGCGCAGGAACCCGTTGGGGCCGTGCACGGACAGGTCGTGGCTGCCGCCCGAGTACGCCGAGTTCCAGGCGTCGGAGATCGTCTTCCCGGCCTCGGTCGTGTATGTCCAGGGCCCGTCGCCGCGGTTGCCGGAGCGGACGTGGAAGCAGACGCCCGCCGCGTCCCCGCCGCCGAAGGTGAGCCGGAGCTTGCCGTCGGCGGGCGTGGCCGCGGCGTCGACCAGCGGCGCGTACGGCAGCGGGCGGGTGCGCCGGGAGCCGCGCTCCTGTTTCGGCAGGGCCGGGCTCGCGGGCGCCTTCGGGAAGTAGTCGGGGTGGCGCGCGTGGTCCGGCGGCCGGTAGCCGGAGGTGTCGGGCAGCGCGGCCGGGGCGGTGTCCCTGCCCGTGAAGTCGAAGGCGGCGGTCAGGTCGCCGCAGACGGCCCGGCGCCACGGCGAGATGTTCGGCTCGCGCACGCCGAAGCGGCGCTCCATGAAGCGGATGATCGACGTGTGGTCGAGCACCTGTGAGCAGACGAACCCGCCGGTGCTCCACGGCGAGACGACGACCATCGGCACGCGCTGGCCGAGGCCGTAGTGCCCGGCGGCGTACTGGGCGTTGCCGGGGAAGTGGTCGAGCGCGGTGGCGACGGTGGACAGGCCCTGGTTCGCCGAGGAGGGGACGTAGGGCGGCACGACGTGGTCGAAGTACCCGTCGTTCTCGTCGTACGTGAGGAACAGGGCGGTCTTCGCCCACACCTCGGGGTTGGCGGTGAGCGCGTCCAGGATCTGCGCGATGTACCAGGCGCCGTAGTTCACGGGCCAGTTGGGGTGCTCGCTGAACGCCTCCGGGGCGGCGATCCAGGAGACCTGCGGCAGCCGGTCCGCCTCGACGTCGGCCTTCAGGATGTCGAAGTAGCCGTCGCCCGCCTTGACATTGGTTCCGGTGCGGGCCTTGTCGTAGAGGGGGTCGCCGGGCTTGGCGCCGCGGAAGGCGTTGAAGTAGAGCAGGGAGTTGTCGCCGTAGTTGCCGCGGTAGGCGTCGGGAATCCAGCCCCATGTGCCCGCCGCGTCCAGGCCGTCGCCGATGTCCTGGTAGACCTTCCAGGAGATCCCGGCCTTCTCCAGGCGCTCGGCGTACGTGGTCCAGCCGTAGCCCGCCTCCTGGTTGCCGAGGACGGGGCCGCCGCCGGTGCCGTCGTTGCCCACGTGTCCGGTGAGCATGTAGTAGCGGTTGGGGTCGGTGGCCCCCATGAACGAGCAGTGGTAGGCGTCGCAGATGGTGAAGGCGTCGGCGAGCGCGTAGTGGAAGGGGATGTCCCCGCGCGTGAGGTACGCCATGGTCCGCTCGGACTTGGCGGGGATCCACTGGTCGTACGCGCCGTTGTTGAACGCCCGGTGGCCGCCCGCCCAGTCGTGGTCCAGCCCGGCGATGAACTGCATGCCCAGGTCGTCCGCGTCCGGGTGGAACGGAAGGACCTCCTTGGCGCCGCTCTTCTGGTGCCACACCGGCTTGCCGCCGGGCAGCGTCACCGGCCGGGGGTCGCCGAAGCCGCGCACGCCCTTGAGGGTGCCGAAGTAGTGGTCGAAGGAACGGTTCTCCTGCATCAGGACGACGATGTGCTCCACGTCCTCGATGGAGCCGGAGCGGCGCCGGGCGGGCAGGGACGCGGCGCGGCCGATGCTCTCGGAGAGGGCGGAGAACGCTGCGGTGCCGCCGGCGAGCTGCAGGAACCTGCGCCGGTTGAGTTCGGGCATGGGAAAGGGACCTCACGTGAAGTGGGGGGCGTGGGCGGATGCAGTGTGCCAAGGGAGTCAGGCTGACGGAAGAGGTGGGCGGTGCGATGACCGCCGTGTGACCGGAAGGCCAACGTTGCGGCCCCGTGAACACTCCGCGGCCGGGGAATGCCCGCACGGCGGCCCGGCCTTGTGATCGTTGGTGCGGTGGCCCGGCGGTGCCCGGCGCCGCCCGACCCGTCCGAGGAGGAAGCGAGGAGCGCATGGCCAAGGCGTATGTGTACACCCGGCACGGCGGACCCGAGGTGGAGGCCCTCATCGACCGGGAGCCGCCGCGGCCGGGCCCGGGACAGCTGCTCGTGGCCGTACGGGCCGCGGGTGTCAACCCCGTCGACCACAAGCTGCGCGGCGGCTACCGCAGGCCGGGCCAGGCTCCCGCCGAACTGCCGGAGGTCCTGGGCAGCGAGGCGGCGGGCGTCGTGGCGGAGGTGGGCCCGGGCGTCACCGGGTTCGCCGTCGGGGACCCGGTGTTCGGGTCCACGCTGACCGGCGGGTACGCCGAGTACACGCTGCTTCCGGTGGCGGTCGCCGCGCACAAGCCGCAGGGGCTCTCGTTCGCCGAGGCGGCGGCCCTGCCCGTCGCCGCCGCGACCGCGTACGACGGCGTCCGCCAGCTCGCCCTGCCCGCCGGGGCCACGCTCCTGGTCACGGGCGTCGGCGGCGGGGTCGGCGGCTTCGTGGCGCGGCTCGCCGTCCACGAGGGGCTGCGCGTCATCGGCACCGCGAGCGACGGCAAGAAGGAGTACGTCGAGTCGCTCGGCGTCACCCACGTCGCGCCGGGACCCGACCTCGTGGAGCGGATCCGGGCCCTGGCTCCGGACGGCGTCGACGGTGTCTTCGACCTGGTCGGCGGCGAGCACCTGCGGACCGTCGCCGAGCTCGTGGCGGACCGCACGAAGTTGATCACCGCGGGCGGCAAGGGGATCGTCGGCGAACTGGGCGGCTCCCCCGTCGCCCGGGCCCGCACCGCCGAGGTCCTGGACGCGGTGGCCGCGCTCGCCGCGGCGGACGTGCTGCGCCCGCACATCACGGCCGTGTATCCGCTTCCGCGGGCGGGCGAGGCCCTGCGGTCCGTCGAGTCGGGGCACGCGCGCGGCAAGGTCGTGATCGAGGTCGGGCGGTGACGGGCGGCGCGCACCCCCTGGACGACGGCACGCACCCCTTGGACGACGGCGCGCAGCCCCTGGACATCGGCGCGCGCCCCCGGGACAACGGCGCGCACCCCCCGGACAATCGCGCGCGCTCCCTGGACAACGCAGCGCACCCCCTGGACAACCCCGGCCTCGCCTCCCTCACCGGCCCGCACGCCCGCTTCGCCGAGCGGCGCGGGCGCGTGCTGCGCTACCCCGTGGACGTCTCGCCCTGGCTCGGGCTTCCCGCCGAGCCGGACGCGGCGGACTGGGCGGACCTGGCCGCCTTCGCCGGGGCCGACGGGTCGGTGCCGCTGCCCGGCGTCGGCGCCCGGGTGCCCACGGGCTGGGAGCTCACCTTCGACGTGCCGGGCGTGCAGCTCGTCGGCGGGGGCGTGGCGGCCGTGCCCGACGCCGAGGCGGTGCGGCTCGGGCCCGCCGACGTGCCCGAGATGCTCGACCTCGTCGCGCGCACCCGGCCGGGCCCCTTCCTGCCCCGCACCGTCGAACTCGGCACGTATCTGGGCCTGCGGGAGGGCGGCGCGCTCGTCGCGATGGCCGGGGAGCGGCTGCGGCCGCCGGGGTTCACGGAGATCAGCGCGGTGTGCACCGACCCGGCGTACCGGGGACGCGGGCTCGCGGCGCGGCTCGTGCGCGCCGTCGCCCACGGCATCCGGGAGCGCGGTGACACGCCCTTCCTGCACACCTCGGCGCGGAACACCGGGGCGATCCGCCTGTACGAGGCCCTCGGCTTCGAGCTGCGGCGCACCCTCGCGTTCCGGGCGGCGCGGCCGCCGCTGGTGGCGGTGGCGGCGGGCAGGGCGCCGGACCCCGGGACGGGGGCGGCGGCGGAAAATGGGAGGACGACCGTCCGTTCCGGTTGATAACTTCCGGATCATGGAACCACTCGGCGAGAAAGAGATCCGCGCGTCCTTCGTGAACTGCTCCAAGGGCGAGGCGCGGCGCCTCGCGCTGCCCCCGGGGTTCGCCGAGACCCCCTGGGACGACCTGGACTTCCTCGGCTGGCGCGACCCCAAGGCGCCCGAGCGCGGCTATGTGGTCGCGCGGCGGCGGAGCGGGGCGGGCGAGCCCGTCGGGGTGGCGCTGCGGGCGTCCGCCGGGGCGCGCCGGAGCCTGCTCAAGTCCAGCATCTGTTCGGTGTGCGTGACCCCGCAGGCCGGGTCGGGGATCACGCTGTTCGTGGCGCCCCGCGCGGGCGAGGCGGGGCGCCAGGGGAATTCGGTGGGGCTCTACATCTGCGCCGACCTCGCCTGCTCGCTGTACGTACGGGGCAAGAAGACGTCGGCCCTGGCCCGGCGGTTCGAGGAGAGCCTGAGCCCGGAGGAGCAGAACGAGCGGACGCTCCGCAACCTCCACGGCTTCCTGGACCAGGTCCGCGCGACCGCCTAGTCGCGACCGCCCAGTTACGTCAGGTACGCCAGGGCGGGGTGGGCCTGCTGGTAGGCGGCGGTCAGGCGGTGCGCCACCGTGACCGAGTCGACCAGGGGGTGCAGGGCGAACGCCTTGACCGCCGCCGCGCGGGAGCGGCTCTCCACCGCGGTGAGCACCTCGCGCTCCACGGCCTTCACCGCGCAGACGAGCCCCACCGCGTGCCCCGGCAGCGGATCCACGGACACCGGGTGCGCCCCGCTCGCGTCGACGAAGCAGGGCGCCTCCACCACGGCGTCCGCGTCGAGCACCGGCAGGGTCGTGCGGTTGCGGACGTTGAGGATCAGCGTGGTCCGCTCGTCGCGGGCGACGGCCCGCATCAGGGCCAGGGCGACGTGCTCGTAGCCGCCGGACTCCAGGTCCTCCGCGGCCCGCTCCCCGGCCCCCGCCGCCTCCCGGCTCGCCGCCATGTACGTCGCCTCGCGTTCGGCGCGGGTGGCGTCCCAGGTCTCCAGGGCGGGCACCGCGGGTCCGCCCAGGGCGTCGTAGAACCGCGCCTGCTGGTCGCGCAGGAAGGCCCCGCGCGTCCGCTCGGCCCGCTGGTAGGCGGCGACGGCCTCACGGGTGAAGTAGTAGTAGTGCAGGTACTCGTTGGGGATCGCGCCCAGTGACTGGAGCCAGTCGGCGCCGAAGAGCTTGCCCTCCTCGAAGGACTCCAGGAGATCCCGGTCGGCGAGCAGGCGCGGCAGCTCGTCGTGGCCGTCGACCCACAGGCCGCGCAGCCAGCCCAGGTGGTTGAGGCCCACGTAGTCGGCCCAGGCGCGGCCCGGCGCGATCCCGAGGAGGCGCGCGACGCGGCGGGCCAGGCCCACCGGCGAGTCGCAGATGCCGATGACCCGGTCGCCGAGGTGCCGGGACATGGCCTCGGTGACGAGCCCGGCGGGGTTGGTGAAGTTGATGACCCAGGCGTCGGGCGCGAGCCGCGCCACGCGCCGGGCGATGTCGAGGGCGACGGGCACGGTCCGCAGGCCGTACGCGATGCCGCCCGCGCCCACGGTCTCCTGCCCGAGCACGCCTTCGGCGAGGGCGACCCGCTCGTCGGCGGCGCGGCCCTCCAGGCCGCCGACGCGGATCGCGGAGAACACGAAGTCGGTGCCGCGCAGCGCCTCGTCGAGGTCGGTGGTGACCCGCACCGGCGGGGCGTCCGGCACGCCCTCGGCCTGCTCGGCGAGCACCCGCGCGATCGCGCCGAGCCGCGCGGCGTCCACGTCGTACAGGACGACGTCGGTGACGCGGCCCTCCTCGTGGTCGTCGAGCAGCGCCCGGTACACCAGCGGTACGCGGAACCCGCCGCCGCCGAGAATCGTCAGCCTCACGTCTGCGCCACCTTGCCCTCCAGTCGCCCTGCGCCGCACAGGGCGCTCCCCTGAACTCCTACCACTTCAGCGGGGCGGCGCGCCGACCGCCCTGCCCGCCCACGGCGGCGGCCGCTCGACGAGGCCCTCGTGCCGCTCCCGCACGGGCGCGGGGAACGGCACCGAACGGCCCCGCTCCCGGTCGACGTGCACCGCGAGCAGCTCGGAGGTCGCGACGGGCTCGGCGCCCGGCGCGGGTGCGGCCCCGGGCCCCTCGACGACGTACATCTCGTGGGCGAAGTGCAGCCGGCGTGCGAAGGAGCCGAGGACGCGGCTGCGGATCACCAGGTGGGCGCCCTCGGCGACCTGGCGCAGGAGCCGCACATGGGTCTCGACGGTCCACAGGGTGGCGCCCGTGGCGGCGCGGTAGTCGGCGTGCAGTCCCGTCGCCTCCATCAGGCTGTCCGTGGCGGAGGCGAACGCCACGGAGTAGTGGGCCTCGCTCAGATGCCCGTCGCGGTCGATCCACTCGGGCGGCACGACCCGGCGGTACAGCGGCAGGTCGTGCCGGACTTCCCTGGTCATGCGCTCTCCTCACGGTTCGCTCCGGCGCACGGCAGCTCGCACGGGCGTTTGGGGCGCACCACACTTTCGCATCGGCGTATCACGCGATGGTGTGACCGCGAGCCCCGCGCCGCTTCGAGCGGCGCGCCGGGGGTAGTGCCTGGCTGCCGTACGCCCCCTGTCTGAGGAGACCTCCGTATGCCGCGGCCGACACGCCCCTTCGAACTGCCGGACTTCTACATGGTGCATCCGGCACGCCTCAATCCCCATGTGGACGAGGCGCGTTCGCACTCCCTGCGGTGGGCGCGCGGGATGGGCATGCTGGAGGGCTCGGGCGTCTGGGAGCAGGCGGACCTGGACGCGCACGACTACCCGCTGCTGTGCGCGTACACCCACCCCGACTGCGACGGCCGCGCGCTCTCGCTGGTCACGGACTGGTACGTGTGGGTCTTCTTCTTCGACGACCACTTCCTGGAGCTGTTCAAGCGCACCCAGGACCGCGAGGGCGGCAAGGCCTACCTCGACCGGCTGCCCGCGTTCATGCCGATGGACCTGGCGACACCGGTGCCGAAGCCGGAGAACCCGGTGGAGGCGGGCCTCGCGGACCTCTGGCGGCGCACGGTGCCCCACATGTCCCTCGACTGGCGCGCCCGCTTCGCGGAGAGCACCCGCAACCTCCTGAACGAGTCGCTGTGGGAGCTGTCCAACATCCACGCCCACCGGGTCGCGAACCCCGTCGAGTACATCGAGATGCGCCGCAAGGTGGGCGGCGCGCCCTGGTCGGCGGGGCTGATCGAGTACGCGACGGGCGCCGAGGTGCCGGCCGCCGTCGCGGACGCGCGCCCGCTGCGGGTCCTCAAGGACACGTTCGCCGACGCGGTGCACCTGCGCAACGACCTGTTCTCGTACCAGCGCGAGGTCGAGGACGAGGGCGAGCTGAGCAACGGCGTCCTGGTCCTGGAGACCTTCCTCGGCTGTACGACGCAGGAGGCGGCGGACTCCGTGAACGAGCTCCTCACGGCGCGCATGCAGCAGTTCGAGGACACGCTGTTCACGGAGCTGGCGCCGCTGTTCGCAGAGAAGGCGCTGCCGCCGGGCCAGTGCGCGGACGTCCTGGCGTACGCCAAGGGCCTCCAGGACTGGCAGTCGGGCGGCCACGAGTGGCACCTGCGCTCCAGCCGCTACATGAACGAGGGCGCCACCGCCACGGCTTCGCCGCCGGCGGGCCCCTCGGGCCTCGGCACCGCCGCGACGGGCGTCAAGGAGTTGCTGTCCGCGACCGGTGCGCAGCGTCGGCGCCGCTTCACGCACGTGCCGTTCCAGCGCGTGGGCCCCTCCCGGATCCCGGACTTCGACCTGCCGTTCACGACGTCGCTCTCCCCGCACCTGGAGCACTCCCGGCGCGAGGTCGTCGACTGGTGTCTGCGCACGGGCCTGCTCCAGCCGCAGCCGGGCGTGCCGGCCTCGCACATCTGGGACGCGCACAAGCTCGCCCGGTTCGACTTCGCGCTGTGCGCGGCGGGCATCCGCCCGGACGCCGCCGCCGAGCAGCTGGACCTGGACTCCTGCTGGCTGGCGTGGGGGACGTACGGGGACGACTACTACCCGGCGGTGTTCGGCAGGTCCCGCGATCTGCTCGGCGCGAAGGTGTGCACCGACCGCCTCACGCTGTTCATGCCGCTCGACGGCTCCCCTCCCCCGCCCCCGGCCAACGCGCTGGAGCGCGGCCTCGCGGACCTGTGGGCGCGCACGACCGCCCCGATGGACGCGGAGGGGCGGGCCGCGCTGCGCCGGTCCCTGGTGGAGATGACGGACAGCTGGCTGTGGGAGCTGGCCAACCAGGCGCAGCACCGCGTCCCGGAGCCGGTCGACTACATCGAGATGCGCCGCCACACCTTCGGCTCCGAGTTCACGATGAAACTGAGCCGTCTGGCCCACGGCGAGCCGATCCCGCGCGAGGTCCTGGACAGCGGTCCGCTGCGCACCCTGGAGAACGCCGCCGCCGACTACGCGGCCCTGGTGAACGACGTCTTCTCGTACCAGAAGGAGATCGAGTACGAGGGCGAGCTGCACAACGCCGTGCTCGTCGTGCAGAGCTTCTTCGACTGCGACTACCCCACCGCGCTGCACATCGTCGACGACCTGATGCGCTCCCGCATGAGGCAGTTCCAGCACGTGGTGGCGCACGAGCTGCCGGTCCTGTGCGCGGACCTCGGCCTGGACGCGCGCACGCGGAGCGCCCTCGACGGCCACGTGCGGCACCTGGAGAACTGGATGGCGGGCATCCTCCGCTGGCACCGCGACTGCGGCCGCTACCGCGAGGAGTACCTCACGCGCGGGCCCCTGCCGGTGCCGACGGGGCTCGGCATGGAGGTCGTGCGCCCCGCCTGGCTGCGGGAGCTCGCCGCCACGCCCCGGCCCCTGCCGGCCTGAGGGCACCGCCCTCAGGGGTGGCCGTCGCCGCTGTGGACCTGGCGGTACTCCTGCGCCGTCGGCTTGGGCACCTGGGTGCCGGGGCCGTACATGGCGCGGGAGAGCCGGGCCCGCAGGCGGTCGGCGCGGGGGACCTTGCGGGCCACGCCGTTCGCGTCGACGAGCGGCCCGACCTCGAACGGCACGGGCTGCTCGTGGGCGGTGAGCGTGTACCGCTCCGCCTGGCTGAGCGGCTGGTGGACCTCCACGTACTCGCCGTGCGGGAGGCGCTTGATGATGCCGCTCTCGCGGCCGTGCAGCACCTTGGCGCGGTCGCGCCGCTGGAGGCCGAGACAGACCCGGTAGGTGACGGCGTAGGCGAGCGGCGGCACGACGAAGAACGCGATCCGCACGAACCACGTGATGGCGTTGATGGACAGGTGGAAGTGCGTCGCCCAGATGTCGTTGCCGCCGCCGACCATGAGCACCCCGTACAGCGACAGCCAGGCGACGCCGAACGAGGTGCGCGCGGGCGCGTTGCGCGGCCGGTCCGCGATGTGGTGCTCGCGCCGGTCCTTGGTGACCCAGGCCTCCGCGAAGGGATACACCGCGATCGCCATCATGATCAGCGGGAACAGCGCGAACGGGATGAAGACGCCCAGTTCGAGCGTGTGCCCCCAGGCGTTGATCTCCCAGCTCGGCATCACCCGGATCAGCCCTTCGGAGAACCCGAGGTACCAGTCGGGCTGGGCTCCGGTGCCGACCATGTCGGGCCGGTAGGGGCCGAGCGCCCACACGGGGTTGATGGTGGCGACCGCGCCCATGAGGGCGAGGACGCCGAAGACGAGGAAGAAGAAGCCGCCCGCTTTGGCGACGTAGACGGGGAAGAAGGGTGCCCCGATGACGTTCCGCTCGCTGCGGCCGGGCCCCGCGAACTGGGTGTGCTTGTGGTAGAAGACCAGGATCAGATGGGCCACGACCAGGCCCAGCATGATCCCCGGCAGCAGCAGCACGTGCACCGCGAACAGGCGCGGAATGATGTCGTGCCCCGGGAACTCCCCGCCGAAGAGGAAGAAGGAGAGGTAGGTCCCCACGACGGGGATCGACAGGATGGCGCCCTGCGCGAAGCGCACGCCGGTGCCGGACAGCAGGTCGTCGGGGAGCGAGTAGCCGGTCAGGCCGGTGATCAGGCCGAGCATCAGCAGGGTCCAGCCGAACAGCCAGTTGAGCTCGCGCGGCTTGCGGAAGGCGCCGGTGAAGAACACCCGCATCATGTGCACCAGCATGCCCGCGACGAACACGAGCGCCGCCCAGTGGTGGATCTGCCGGATGAGCAGGCCGCCGCGCACCTCCATGCTGATGTCGACGGTCGACTCGTAGGCGCGGGTCACGAGGACGCCCTTGAGCGGTTCGTACGGGCCGTTGTACTCGACCTCCAGGCCGCTCGGCTCGAAGAACAGGGTCAGCCAGACGCCGGTGAGGATGAGGATCAGGAAGCTGTAGAGGCAGATCTCGCCGAACATGAACGACCAGTGGTCCGGGAAGACCTTGCGCAGCTGTGACTTGCCGAGGGTGTGGATGCCGAGGCGGCCGTCGGCCCAGTCGGCGAGGCGCTCGCCCTTGGCGGGCGGGGTGGGGCGTCCGTCCTGACCGTGGTCCTGGGTGCGTTCGCTCATGCGGCTCCCCCCTCGGGCGGCTACCAGCGTAGGCGCGCGTCCGGGCGGGGCCAACAGTGCGTACCCGCCCGTGCGTCGAGGCGGCCGGTGGTCACCACTCCGCGAACGAGCCGTCCGGCTGCCGCCACACCGGGTTGCGCCAGGCGTGCCCGCGCCGGTCCGCGGCCCGCACCGCGGCCTCGTCGATCTCGACGCCGAGGCCCGGCAGGTCCGTGCGGTGCGCGTGCCCTTCGG
The DNA here is from genome assembly GCF_006088715.1 of Streptomyces sp. YIM 121038. NCBI lineage: Bacteria > Bacillati > Actinomycetota > Actinomycetes > Kitasatosporales > Streptomycetaceae > Streptomyces > Streptomyces sp. YIM 121038. Next base: position 7,688,110 of record NZ_CP030771.1, on the reverse strand, counting down.
TGAAGCGGAACGGCTCGGTGTCCACCACGTACGACAGCAGGTCGGCGTCCTCCCTGTTGTAGTGGATGCCCCGGCTCTGCTCCTGGATGAGGAAGTGGGGCGTGACCCAGGCGACCTGGAGGCTCGCGGCCAGGGCGATCGGGCCGAGCGGGCAGTGTGGGGCGAGCAGCGCGCCGTAGGTCTCGGCGAGCGCGGCGATGCGCAGCACCTCCGTGATGCCGCCCGCGTGGCTGAGGTCGGGCTGGGCGACGGCGATGCCCGCGGTGAGCGCGGGCAGGAAGTCGGCGCGGGAGTAGAGCCGTTCGCCGGTGGCGAGGGGCACGGGGCTGGCGGCGACCAGGCCCGGAAGGAGGTGCGCCTGGTCGGGAAGGAGCGGCTCCTCGGCGAACAGCGGGTGCAGCGGGGCGAGTGCGGGCAGGACGCGGCGGGCGCTCGCGGGGGTGAGGCGGCCGTGGAAGTCGACGGCGACGTCGCGGTGCGCGCCGAGCACCTCGCGGGCGACGGCGACCCTCTCGACGACGGCCGCCGTCTCAGCGGGGGTGGTGAGGGGCGACGTCACCCCCGCCGCGTTCATCTTGACCGCCGTGAAGCCCGCGTCGACCTGCGCGGCGACCTGGTCGGCGAGCGCGCTCGGCTCGTCGCCGCCCACCCAGGCGTACACGCGCGCCCGCTCCCGCACGGGCCCGCCGAGCAGCGCGTGCACGGGCGCCCCGTAGGCCTTGCCCGCGATGTCCCACAGCGCCTGGTCCAGGCCCGCGACGGCGCTGGAGAGCACCGGGCCGCCGCGGTAGAAGCCGCCCTTGCTGAGCACCTGCCAGTGGTCCTGGATGCGGGCGGGGTCCTTGCCGAGCAGATACTCGGCGAGGACGTCGACGGCGGCGCGCACGACCTCGGCGCGGCCCTCGACGACGGGTTCGCCCCAGCCGACGACGCCGTCGTCGGTCTCCACGCGGCAGAACAGCCAGCGCGGCGGGACGAGGAAGGTTTCCACCCGGGTGATCTTCAACTGCCGCTCCTTCGACGCCTCTTCCTGGCGGGTTCTCGGGCGGGTTCTCGGGCGGGCCGCCCTCGCGGGGTCAGGCCGAGTCCTTGACCACGCTCCAGCCGCCGTCCACGACCAGGCTCGTGCCGGTGACGTACGAGGCCTCGTCCGCGGCGAGGAACGCGATGGCCGCCGCCACCTCCGCGGGCGAGCCGAACCGGCGCGCGGCGGTGCCCACGACGCTCCGCTCCCGGTCCGCCTCGGTCATCCGGTCCCAGGCGGGCGTCAGGATCGGCCCCGGCAGCACCGCGTTGACCCGCACCTCGGGCCCGTACTCGACGGCGAGCTGCCCGCACAGGGACACCAGGGCGCCCTTGCTGGCCGCGTACCCGGGGTGGCCGGGGATGCCGTGGGTGGCGTGCACGGAGGAGGTGACGACGACCGCGCCGCGGTGCGCGCGCAGATCGGCCAGGGCCGCCTTGACGCCGAGGAAGGCGCCGGTCACGTTCACGGCGAGCTGGTGCTCGAAGGACGCCCGGGTCATCGCGTGCGCGGGGGCGATCTCGGAGGCGTAGGCGTTGCTGACGAGGACGCCGACCGGGCCGAAGCCGTGGGCGGCGGCGAGGACGCGCTCCCAGTCGGCGGCGTCGGCGACGTCGGCGCGGACGAAGGCCGCCCGTCCGCCCTCGGTCCGGATGCCCTCGGCGACGGCCGTGCCGCGCTCGGCGGCCACGTCGGCGACGACCACGGCGGCGCCCTCCGCGGCGAGGCGCACGGCGGTGGCGGCGCCGATGCCGGAGGCGGCGCCGGTGACGACGGCCACCCGGCCGGTGAAGCGAGCGCTTGCGTGCATGGCGAGGTCGTCCCCTTCTGCGGAGGGCTGTCTCCCCTCCGGCGGCAGCGGGCCACGTCGTTCGCAGGCACGGTACCCCGCGCGGGCGCGCGAACGGCCGTGCGGCGCCGCGCACGGGTGTGGGGCGACGGTGTGAAGGGCGCGGCCCGTCCTATCCTGGAGTACTGTTCCGCGCCGCCGGGGAACAGTCGCCGGGGGGGCGGGACGGGCCGAACGCTCCAAGCAACCGGGGGAATTGATGTCAGGCTTGGCGTGTACCAGGATCCTCCTGGTCGATTCGCATCCCATCTCACTGACGGGGCTCCGCACCATCCTCGACGCCTGTCCCGATCTCGACGTGGTCGCCGTCGCCGAGGACGGCCCGGGCGCCGCGGTCCGCTTCCGCGAGCTGCGCCCCGACGTCGTCGTGGTCAACTCGCACACCGGCGCGGCGGAGGCGCTCTCCTGCGTGTGCGCCCTGTCCCGCCCGGCCCCGCCGCGGCCCGCGAACGTCCTGGTGCTGCTCGACAACGTGGACGCGGCGGCCGGACAGGTCCTCCGGGTCGGCGTGCGCGGCCTGCTGTCCAGCGCGAGCGGCTCGGGCGAGCTGGCCGCCGCCGTGCGCGCGACGGCGGCGGGGCGCCCCGCGGGCGGGCCCGCGCGGGCGCCCGGCGTCGGCGCGGCGCCGCTGCGCCGCCTCACCGACCGGGAGACGGAGGTCTTCAAGCTGGTCGCGCGCGGCTTCAGCAACGCGGAGATCTCCCGGGAGCTGACGCTCAGCGAGAGCACCGTGAAGTTCCACATCCAGCGGATCATGGAGAAGCTGGGGCTCCGCAACCGGGTGCACGCGGTGATCTTCGCCTATGAGAAGGAGCTGATCCGCGTCGGCTCCTGAGCCGCCCCCGTCCCCGGCCGGCCCGTCACCGCGCGGAGCGGGCGGGCGCCGGCAGGATCTGCCGCAGCTTCGGCGACGGGTGCCAGTCGCGCTTCCACTCGCGCGGGTAGCCCACCGACACCTCCTCGTGCCGGATCCCGTCGTGCCAGGTGGTGCGGGGCACGTGCAGATGTCCGTAGACCACCGCCGCGGCGCGGTAGCGCACCGGCCAGTCGGCGGTGGCCTCCGTGCCGCACCACAGGGCGAACTCGGGGTAGCGCAGGATCCGGGTGGGCTCGCGCACGACCGGCCAGTGGTTGATCAGGACCGTCGGCAGGGCGGGGTCGACCGCGTCGAGCCGCTCCTTGGTGATCGCGACCCGGGCCCGGCACCAGTCCTCGCGGCTGGGGTAGGGGTCCGGGTGCAGCAGCACCTCGTCCGTGCAGACGACCCCGGTCTCGTACGCGTACTCCAGCGCGTCGCGCTTCGCGTACGTCCCCTCGGGCCGGAACGTGTAGTCGTAGAGGAGGAAGAGCGGTGCGATGGTCACCGGGCCGCCCTCGCCGCGCCAGACCGGGAAGGGGTCCTCCGGGGTCAGCACGCCCAACTCGCGGCAGAGCTCGACCAGGTGGCGGTAGCGGGGCTCGCCGCGCAGCTGGTTGGGGTCGTCCCGGGGCGTCCACAGCTCGTGGTTGCCCGGCGACCAGATCACGGTGTCGAAGCGCTCGGCGAGGGTGCGCAGCGACCACTCGATGTCGGCCGCCATCTCCGCGACATCACCGGCGACTATCAGCCAGTCGCCCTCGTGTTCCGGCCAGAGCTCGTCGACGAACTTCCTGTTCTCGGGATACGCCACGTGCAGGTCACTGATGGCGAACAGCCTCGGTGCCCTCCGTGGTGCTGCAGATGTCGTCACCAAGTGAGGCTAACCGAAGGGGCTGGATCTCCCCTAGCCCGGCCGGGATAGTGGGCCGGGACCCGGAAGCGCGACCGCAGAGGGGGCCGGGGTGGACGCGGGCACGACAGCGGGCCTACGGATCGCGGCATCGGTCGTGGTGCCGCTCGTGAAGCGCCTCCTGCTGGCGCCGAAGGGCGGCCCCGGCGCGGAGTTCGGCGAACGGCCGGTGCGGCTCGGCCGGCTCCTGTCCTTCACCGGCGACCGCCGCACCCTCAGCGAGGCCGACCTCTACCAGCTCGCGCGGGAGCTGGTGCGCCGCGCGGTCCGCGCGGCGGGCCCGCACGACCCGCCCATCGCCCCCGACGAGCAGAACGCCGTGGGCTACGCCCTCGGCCACACCCTGCGCGCCCTCGGCGACCTCGACATGGACGACGTGCAGGCCTTCGACCTCGGCCCGCAGCGGCTCGCCGAGGCCCTGGTGCGGGCCAGCGCCCCGGAGACCCGGGCGCTGCTGAGCGCCGACGCCGCGCACCTGCACGACCGGCTGCTCGTCACCGCCTGTCTGCACCTGGTCCACCAGTTCAGCAAGCGCCCCGGCTTCGAGGCCCGCACCCAGGTCGAGCTGCGCCGCTCCGTGAGCGAGCAGAAGGAGCAGCTGCGGCTGCTCCTGGAGCGGCTGCCCGCCACCGCCGTCGAGGACACCGCCTTCGAGGCGCGCTACGCCCGCTACGTCGCCGCCCAGCACCGCACCCTGACCCTCCACGGCGTGGACCTGCACGACGCGCAGAGCCAGGCCTGGCCCCTGGAGACCGCCTATCTGAGCCTGGAGGCGGTGCCCGCGCGCGAGCCGGGCGAGCCGGTGCCCGGGTCCGGCAACGGCTACGCCGACGGGGACCCCGGCGGCGCCGACCCCGACTCCGAGCGCGCCGCCGGCCCGGTCGAGGCCGCGCTCGCCGGGCACGACCGGGTCCTGCTGCGCGGCGTCGCGGGCACCGGCAAGACGACCCTGGTGCAGTGGCTGGCCCTCACCACCGCCCGGCAGGAGGAGGTGCCCGGACATCTGCCGCAGCTCCTGGGCCGGGTGCCGTTCGTGCTGCCGCTGCGCACCCTCGCCCGCGAGGACGCCGAACTGCCCGTGCCCGACGGCTTCCTGCGCTGGATCGGCTGCCCCCTGACGGGCACCGAGCCCGCGGGGTGGGCGGTGCGGGTCCTCCAGGCCGGGCGTGGCGTGCTCCTGATCGACGGCGTGGACGAGATCCCGGAGGCGGAGCGCCCCCGCGCGCGGGCCTGGCTCGCCACGCTGCACGCCGCCTTCCCCGGCAACCTGTGGCTCGTCACCACCCGGCCGTCGGCGCTGCCCCGGGACTGGCTGGGCCGCGAGGGGTTCCGCGAGTTCACGCTCACGCCGATGCGACCCGGGGACGTCCGGCGGTTCGTGCGGCGCTGGCACGAGGCGGCGGGCGCGGACGAGGAGCTCGCCACGACCCTGCTGCGGTCGGTGCGCGCCAGCCCGGAGCTGAGCCACCTCGCCACCAACCCGCTGCTGTGCGCGCTGATCTGCGCCCTGCACCGCGAACGCAGGGGCTTTCTGCCGCAGGGTCGGGTGGCGCTGTACGAGGCGGCGCTCTCGATGCTCCTGGAGCGCCGTGACCGCGAACGCGACCTGTACGGCAGGCTCCCGCCGAAGCTGGACGAGAAGTCCGCGACGGAGCCGCTGAAGAGGTTCGCGTACTGGCTGATCCGCAACGAGCGGACCCGGCTGAAGCGGCAGACCGCCGTCGACCTCCTGGACAAACTGCGCCCCTCGGTGCCGCAGCTGGCCCGGGCCGGGAGCGCCGAGGACGTGCTGCGGCTGCTCCTGGACCGCTCCGGCCTGCTGCGCGAACCGGCCGCGGACGCCGTGGACTTCATCCACCGCACCTTCCAGGACTTCCTCGGCGCCAAGGCCGCCCTGGAGGAGCACGACATCGGGGCGCTCGTCGCGCACGCGCACCTGGACCCCTGGGAGGACGTCCTGCAGATGGCCGTCGCGCAGGCCCGGCCCGACGAGCGCGCCGAGCTCCTGACGCGGCTGACCGGCCGGGCCGACCGCGAGGAGGACGACGGGGTGCGCACCCGCCTGCGCCTGCTCGCCCTCGCCTCGCTCGACCAGGCCACCCGGCTCGACCCCGCCGTCCGCGCCACCGTCGAGGAGCGGGCCGCGCAGCTCCTGCCGCCGCGCGGCATGCGCGAGGCGCGGGCCCTCGCCGAGACCGGCACGCTGCTGCTCGGCCTGCTGCCCGCCGCCGACACCCTGACCGGCGACGCCGAGGTGACGACCGTGCACGCCATCTGCCGCATCGGCGGCGACGCGGCGCTCGCCCGGCTCCGCGAGTTCCTGGCCTCGCCGCAGCCCGCGGTGCGCGCCCAGCTCCTCGCCCACTGGGACCGCTTCGACACCGACGCCTACGCCGAGGAGATCGTGCGGCCCCTGCTCGCCGCCGGGGCGGGCGAGCCCGTCACGGTCCGCTCGCCCGCCGAACTGAAGGCGCTGAGCGCCCTGTCCGGCTACGCACGCGTAGCCCTGCAAGGCGACTTCAGCGAGCAGGACATCCTGGGCGCGCTCGCCCCCGCCGCCCTGCGCGAGCTGCGCCTGCGCGGCAATCTGCGCCTCACCGGTCTCGGCTTCCTCGCCGCGTTCCCCGCCCTGGAGACGCTCGCCCTGCACGGCTGCCGCGCCGTCAGCGACACCGCGCCGCTGACCCGCCTTCCGTGCCTGCGCCGGCTCACCCTCGCCGACCTGCCCCAACTGGAGCCGCTCGCCCGGCTCTCGGCCTGCCCGCGCCTGGAGGAGCTGCTGCTCGGCGCGGCCGTGCCGTGGCGGGGCCTGCGCGACCTGCCGCGGCCCGGCGCGCTGCGGCTCCTCTCGCTGCCCCCGGACGCCGTGGAGCTGGCCGCCGTCACCGACCTCACCGAACTGCGCGAGCTGCGTCTGCACAACGCGAGCGACCGGCTCCGGCCCGACGACTGGGACGCGCTGCTCGCCCGGCTGCCCGCCCTGCGCTCGCTGCGCCTGTCCCACGAGCAGCTGAGCATCATGCTGTTCCCGCCCGGCGCGCGCATCCCGCAGCTGACGCGCCTGGAGGTGCGGGCGCGCCCCGGCGCTTCGGTGTCCCTGCGGCGGATCGCCCGCCGTCTGCCGGGCCTGGAGGAGCTCCAGCTGACGCTCTTCGACACCGTGGACCTGGTGCACCTCGCGGGCCTGCGCGCCCTGCGCCGGGTGCGTCTGGACTACCCGGGCGAGGTGACCGGGGAGGTGCCCGCGGGGGTGGAACTCACGGTCCGGCCGCGGTCCTGAGGGCCCGACCCGCTGCCCGCAATGTCCTGGCCAGGGGCGTGCGAGGGGTGTAACTTCTTTGACCTTCACGGCAGTTGACACGAGGTGGTGGACACCGGCAGGCAGGACGCCCTCGGCCCCGGCGCGAGCAGCCGGACACCCGCGGCAGACAGCGACGGACAGGAGCGGTTTCCGGCGAGATGCACACATCCGAAACGCCTCGGCTGTACGCACGCGACCCGCTTCTGCACCACCTCGTCCCCCGGCTCACCGGCCTCGCCTACGCCGAACGCGCCCGCGTTCCCTGGGAGCACGACAAGGACCTGCCGCTGGTGCTGCTGACCGGGCGGCACGGCATGGGGCGCACCGCCGTCCTCGCGGCCCTGGAGCGGCACTACGCGGGGCGCCTTCCGCTCGCCCGCGTCGACACCGCGGCGCAGGGCCTCGTCGTCGAGCTCCTGGAGGAGCTGGCGTGCTCCCTGGCCCCCGGCCTGAGCCGGCGCTTCCCGCTGCTCCTGCCGGGCCTGATCGCCGCGTACGGCGGGTACGCCGACGGCGCGGAGCGGGCCCGCGCCACCGCGCGCATCGCCCGGCTGCTGCTCGCCTGCCGCCTGGAGTCGGGGCCGGAGCCGGGGGTCGCGCAGACGTGGGAGACGCGGGTGCGGGCGCGGCTCGCGGGGGCGGAGTCCGGGGCCGGGACCTCGGCCGGGGCGGGGCCAGAAGCCGGGGCGGGGCCCGCGGCTGGAGCGGGGCCCACAGCCGGAGTGGAGGGCGCGGACGGGGCCGGGGGCTCAGCCAGGGCCGGGAGCTCAGCCAAGGCCGGGGGCTCAGCCAGGGCCGGAGGTGCTGCCCACGCCGTCGTGCACGCCGCACTCGCCGAGTACTTCGAGCGGTACGCCCGCGCCCGCGGCAGCGCCCCGCTGCGCCAGTGGTACCAGGACCGGTACGCCGAGACGCCCGAAGCCGCCGGCGCCGCCCCCGACGGCCGGGGCGGCCCCGGCGGGCTCGAAGGGCTCGTCCGCCTCGCCGACTGGTTCCACCGGGGCGGCGACTACCGGCACGCCGCCGAGCAGACCCTCGTACACGCCTTCCTGGAGGACGTCGCCGCCGCCCGCACCCGGTGGCAGCGCCTGAACCGCGACCCGCGTCCGCTCGCCCTGCTCGACAACACGCACTCCCCGGCCGGGGCGCGCCTGCTCGACCTCGTCCTGGAGTACCGGGCCCGGCCCGGCGCCGCCCACCACGACCCGCTGGTGGTCGTCGCCACCCGCCTCGGCGACGCGCCCCCGGACGCCGCCGAGGCCCGCCACCGCGACCTGCCCGACCTGGTGACGACCACGGGCTGGCGGCGCACCGGGCACGCGCCGTCCGCGGGCCTGGTCGTGGTGGAGCTCACCCCGCTCAGCCGCGACGACGTCCTGCTGATGCTGGACGCCGCGTCCGCCCCGCTGCACCCGTATCTGGCGTCCGCCCTGCACACCCTGACCGGCGGGCACCCGCTGGCCTGCCGGGTGCTGTGCGACGCCGTCCTGGAGCACGCGTCCCGGGCCGGGCCCGCCGCGGCCCCGCTCGCCCCGCGCGATCTGCTCGACCTCACCACCAGGGACGGCCGCCCGGTGTCCGCGGCGATCCTGGAGCGGCTGCTTCCGTCGCCGCACCAGCGCGCCAGGCTCGTCCCGCTCTCGCTGGCCCGCGACAGCACGGCCGCGCAGGCCCTCGCCGCGCATCTGCGCCTGGAGGGCCCCGAGCAGCTGCCCGCGAACGCCGCCGCCGACTATCTGGAGGCCGAGCACTGGCAGCGGGACACCCCGCAGGACCGGCCGCTCGCCGCCGATCCGCTGCTGCACACGCTGCTCGTGCACGAGGCCCGGCGCACCTCGCGGGGCACCGAGTCGCGCCGCGGCTGGCAGGAGATGCACGGCTTCCTGCGCCGCCACCACACCACGCGCGGCGAGGACAGCGAGGCCGACGCGCTGCGGCACACGCTCGCCGCCGGGGACGCGAAGACCGTGGTGGCCGCGCTCTCCGAGGAGTTCCAGGCCGAGCAGGACCGGCTCAGCGCGCTGCGCTGGCTGTCCTGTCTGCGGTACGCGGCGACGGCCCCGGCACCGCCCGCGGCCGACTGGGACGACGAGCGGGCCGCGATGGCGGCGGGCGCGCACGACGACCGCTACCGCGACATAGACGAGATCGACCGCTGCATCAACAGGCTGCTGCACGGCCTGTGGTACCTGTCCGACGCCACGGCGGAGCCGGAAGCCGACCTGTGCGAGGACATCGGCGCCGAGCTCGCGTTCCTCTCGCTGCGCCACCGCACGTGGCGCGCCGTGCTCGGCCAGGCCGCCAGGACCTGGCCCGCCGCCGCCCGCGACAAGCGCCCCCTGCCGCTGCCCGAACTGTGAGGAAGCATGCGTCTGAGCCGCCGCCGCAACGGGTTCGGCCCCCTCGACAAGGCCGTCGCGATCGTGGTGCCGCTGGTCCTGATCGCCGTCGGCGTGGTCGTCTATCTGCTGCTGCGCCCCGAGGACTGCCCGGGCGGACTGGGCAAGCACGGCGGGGAGTGCGTGGGCGTCACGGAGAGCGCCTTCGACGGGGACGAGGACCTCGACGGGCTGATCCGGGCCGTCGCCGACGAGAACGCCCGGGTCGAGCGCGCCTGGGAGGACCCCGAGCAGGGGCAGGCCCCCATGCCGTACGGGCGGATCGCGCTGATGATGCCGTTCACGTCGGACGAGGCGAGCGCCATGACGGCGGCGATGATCCGCCGTGCCCTGGCGGGCGCGCACGCCGCCCAGCTCAAGGCCAACAGCAGCGGCGGGCCGCACTACCAGCTCCTGCTGGCCCCCGACGGCAAGGACCTGGACCAGTGGCGGCCCGTCGTCGACGACCTGACCGCTCTGGTGGACGACCGGCGCTCGCCGCTCGTCGGGGTGATGGGCCTGCCGAGCAGCACGCCCGAGACCCGGGACGCGATGAAGGAGCTGAGCGCGCGGCGCATCGCGACCGTGGGCCCGGTCATCACCTCCGCCGACATGAACGCCGCGTACTTCTTCAAGACCTCACCGAACAACAGCATGTTCGTGGACGCGCTCGGTCACTATCTGAAGCGGAACCCGGGCGACAGGAAAGGGTTCCTTGTATACGACAGCCGCCCGGACGACGTGTACTCGCGCAATCTCCACCGGCTGCTCCAGAAGAAATTCGGCAAGGCCTACGGGCTGCGCCAGCGCTCGGCCTCCTACCTCGGCTCGACCGGGCCCGCCGCCGGCATCCCGCAGCGATTCCAGTCCGCCGCCCAGAAGATCTGCCTCACCGAATCCGACACGGTGTTCTTCGCGGGCCGCGACCAGGACCTGCCCGCCCTCGTGAAACGCCTGTCCCAGGAGTCGTCCTGCGACCGCCGCAGCCCCGTGCGCATCCTGAAAGTCGGCATCGGCCTCGAGCCGACGCTGACCACGGACGAACTCACCGGGATGCTGCGGGAAACGAGGACGAGGATCGTCGCGGCGGCCTCGGTCACACCTGCCTGGTGGACCCCGCGCGGACTGCCCGCCAAGGGCGCCCCGGCGGGCCTCGGCGGCTTCCTGCGGGTCTTCCACGACCTCGACGAGCGGTACGGCATCGGCGAGAAGCCCCTCGACGACGGCTACGCGATCATGTACCACGACGCGTTCACGCTGCTGTCCAACGCGTACGACAGGTCGTACTCCGAAGCAAACGAGAAGCCCGGGAGCGACGACAGGACGCCGGCTCCGGCGCGCACGCCCACGAAGGACGACGTGTACAACACCCTCATCAACGCGGGCATCGTCGAGCGGGACGGGCGCCTGCTGTGCACCAACTGCCTTCAGGGCGCGGCGGGTACGTACGCCTTCGAGCAGTCGCCCGAGACGCATCAGTGGCCGATCTGCAAGCCCATACCGGTGATCGAGTACCCGGCGCAAGGGCGCGGCGGGCCAGGGAAGACGTACCGGACTTTCGAGGACACGTTCGCGTACCCCTGCCCGTGAAGTTCACGGCTCATCCATCGCACTGAGGCCCGCCTAAGTGACCTCGTCCCACCAGCCCTTCTTCCATTGGCACATGACACGAACAAGTGCTCAGCACATTTGGCCGGAACCGGCGGCGCAGTAGATGTTTACTCAACTTCCTGGTTGTCTAGACCCATTGACACTTCTGGAAGCGCTCTCCTACCGTCACCAAGGTCGCTCGGACAACGCTAAACACCGCCAAAAGCGTGTGGAGGAGTTCGTGAACAGCACTGAAGGTGCCCGCGATATCGCAATGGCCGCGCCCCGGAACGGCGAGGGCCTCCCCGACGTCAGTCTCGATCAAGCACACTCCCCGCAGAAAGTCCTGGCCCACGGCGATCTGCTCCGCCGATTCGTCGCGGACGAGGAGATCAAACCGGTCCACATGCGGATCGGCATCATGGGCGCCTGCAATATGCGTTGCAATTTCTGCAACTTCCATTCACCGAACGAGGAGCAGTTCTACGACCTGTTCTCGTTCAAGGACTCCATCACCACCGACAAGGCGATCAACCTCCTCAAGGAGTTCGCCGAGAACGACGGCCGCGCGGTGACCTTCTGCGGCAGCGGCGAGTGCACCATCCACCCGGGCTACGCGGACATCTGCAACGCCGGGCACGACGTGGGCCTGCACATCGGCCTGATCACCAACGGCTCCCGGCTCGGCCGCCCGAAGGTCGCCGACACCGTCATCAACACCCACACCTGGGTGCGGGTCGGCATGAACGCGGGCACGGAAGCCACGTTCAACGACATCACGCGCGACCGTGAGCAGACGTTCTCGAAGTTCATCGACAACATCGGCCACCTGCGCCAGAACGCCGTCGCACCGGACTTCCGCATCGGGTTCAACTACGTGATCACGATGCAGAACTACCGCGAGATCCTGTCGGCGGCCCGCATAGCCCACGAGTCCGGGGCGCACTACGTCCGCTTCGAGCCCGAGTTCTACAGCGCGATGGGGCACGAGACCATCGAGACCGTCATGGCGGAGATCTCCGACTCCCTCGTCGCGGCCGCCGCGCTGTCCACGGACGCCTTCGAGGTGTCGGTGCCCAAGCTCGACCGCGGCCCGATGGACCAGGTCGACGACGTCGAGGGCGACTTCGAGCGCTGCCACTACAGCCGCTTCGTGACCGCCGTCGGGGCCGACGGCCATCTGTACCCGTGCCCGCAGGTGCACCTCAACAGCCGCTACCGCATCGGCGACGTCGTCGACCTCGGGTACCCCCAGGTCCTCGAGGGCGGCCCGCGCGCCGAGTGGGAGGCCTCCAACCCCCGCCGCACGGACCTCTGCAAGTCCTGCTTCTACCGGCCGCAGAACGAGCTGCTCGAACTGCTCAAGCGGGGGCAGATCAAGCTGGACGAGGCGCTGGACGCGTACGCGATCGAGGTCCCCGAGACCCTGCACGCCGACTTCGTCTGAGCCGTCCTCCTCCCACCCGCCCGCCCCTTCGCACCCTTCGGCCTCGCCCGAGGCCCCAGCCCGTCCGGCGTGCGGACGAGGCCGAAGGCCGATCGACGGGGGTCCGGGGGCGGAGCCCCTGGTTTCGGAGAGGGGGCGGGCCCGGGGCGCCCCGCGAAGGCCCACCACCCGCACCCACAGGAGCGAACGAAACCCGCATGCAGACCACCCACCTGCACCACCTGCTCACCGCCGGGCCGGCCCTGCGCTTCGCCCCGCCCCACACCCCCTGGTCCCGCGAACTCCGCGCCGTCGTGCAGCGCCTGGCCCGCGTGGAGCGCACCCCCCTGACCACGACCAGCACCGCCACGACCACCGCGGACGGCCTGCGCCGCGAGCGGCTGGCCTTCGCCTCCCCCCTGCGCGGCACCTTCCACGGCACCGTCACCGCCCCCGCGGACGCGGGCCCGCCCCTCCCCGCGGTCCTCGTCCTCGGCGGAAAGAACGCTCGGCTGGAACAGCTCACCGGCGAGACGCCTCCGGACTTTCCCGACCGGAACGTCGCCGAGCACCTCGCCCGCGCCGGGTTCGTCACGCTGTCCTTCGAGCACGGCATCGGCGGCGGCCTCGACGAGGAGCGCCGCGCGGGGCGGGACGAGGGCGCCCTCCTCGCGCACGCCTTCGCCCTGACGGGCCGCTCGCTGCTCGGCGCCCTCGTCGGCGACGCGCTCGGCGCCCTGGACGTCCTCGCCGCGCATCCGTGGGCCGACCCCGGCCGCGTCGGCGTGTTCGGGCACAGCCTGGGCGCGGCGGTCGCCCTGCACTCCGCGCTGCTCGCGCCGCGGCCGCTGCCGGTGTGCGCGGCCAGCCATCTGGGCAGCTACCCGGCCCTGTTCGCCCGGCTGCTCACCGGCTACGAAGGTGCCGTCCTGCCGGGCGTCCTGGAGTACGCGGACCTGGCCGACCTGTACGGCGCGCTCGCCCCGGCCCCGCTCCAGCTCCAGTACGGCACCGCCGACTCCTTCCTGGAACCGGCCGACGCGCGCGCCGCGGCCGACGCCGTCCGCCGCGCCTACGCGTCGGCCGGGGGCGATCTGGAGGTCCACGAGCTGGCGATGGGCCACGGCACCCACGTGGGCCACGCCGCCGCCTTCTTCACGCGGACCCTGTCGGGGCCCGCCGCCGCGCCCGCCGACGTCCCCGCGCAGCGCATCCACTTCGACGTCGCGGACCGGCGCGCGGTCCTCGACCGGGTGGACGCGGCGCTCGCCACCGGCCACCTCACCCAGGGCCCCGAGCTGGCCCGCTTCGAGGAGCTCTCGCGGACCTGGACGGGCGTGGAGGGCGTGGCCGTGGCGTCCGGCGCCGCGGCCCTGGAGATCGCCCTGCGGGTCATCGGCGTGACGAACCGCACCGTGCTCGTGCCGGTGAACACGTTCTTCGCGACGGCGGCGGCCGCCGTGCGGGCGGGCGCGGCCGTGCGGTTCGTGGACATCGAGCTGGACGGGCTCGGCCTGGACCCGGACGCGCTGCGGGCCGCGCTCGACCGCCACCCGGACACGGCGGCGGTCCTGCCCGTCCACATCGGCGGCATCGTGCCCCCGTCCCTGACCGAGGTGCTCGCGCTCTGCGCGGAGCGGGGCGTACCGGTCGTGGAGGACGCCGCGCACGCGCTCGGGTCCACCCTGGACGGCCGGTTCGCGGGCTCCTTCGGCCGGTTCGGGGCGTTCTCCTTCTTCCCCACGAAGGTCGCGGTCAGCGGCGAGGGCGGCCTGGTCACCTGCGCGCGGCCCGACGCCGACAGCGGCGCGGCCGCCGCCGACGCCGAGCAGGTGCGGCGCTGGCGCGACCACGGCAAGAGCGCACAGGGCTCCACGCTGCACGACCGGCCCGGCGGCAACTGGCGCATGAGCGAGTTGCACGCCGCCGTCGGCACGGTCGACCTGGAGCGCTTCGAGAGGACCCTGGCGGCCCGCCGCGACCTCGCCCTCGCGTACGACGAACTGCTCGCCGACGTCCCGGGCCTGCGGGCCCACGCGGTGCCGTCCGGGGCGCGCAGCAACTACTACAAGTACCTCGCCTACCCGGAGGGGCCCGTCGACCGGCCGCTCCTGAAGAAGCGGCTGCGCGAGCGGCACGGCGTGGCCCTGGCGGGCGAGGTCTACGACCATCTGCTCTGCGACCAGCCTTACTTCGCGGACACGGCACCGCCCGCGGACGCCGAGGGCCCGTACGAGCAGGCGCGCTGGTTCGCGCGCCACCACATCGCCCTGCCGCTGTATCCGACGCTCACCCGGGCCGAGCAGACGCGGGTGGTCGCCGCCCTGCGGGAGGAGCTGTCATGACCGCCGCGCCACAGCGCCCGCCCGTCGTCTCCGCCTTCCGCCGGGGCGCGTGGCAGGAGTCCCTGGACACCGCGGCCCTGCCGGGCTCCCCCGCGCGGCGCCTCGCGCTCGTGCCGGAGATCGTGGCGCACGCCGACCGCCGCTGGTGGCGGTCGGCCCGGACGGCGCTGCCGCCGCTGACCGACCGCCGCGCCCGGATCCGCGCCGCCCTCGACCTGTTCGCGCACGGCACGGTGACCGTGGGCGGCCTCGGCCCGCAGAGCGCGGCGGCCTTCCGCGGCGCGCTGTGGGAGAGCGCGGGCCTGCCCGGCCCGCTGGTCGGGCGCTGGTGCGCGATGCTGGCCGACGGCGTGGCCCACCGCGAGGTCCCGGACAGCGACGACGCGCTCGCCCTGGTCGCGCTGCCCGGCAACACCTTCACCTGTCTGGACTCCGTGCTCGACCAGGCCGAGCGCTCGGCTGCGGTGTGGGTGCGGCCGAGCCGCCGCGAACCGCTGTCGGCGGCCCGCCTGGTCGCGGCGCTGCTCGCGGCGGACTGGCCGGCGGAACGCATCGGCCTGTATCCGACCGTCCAGCGCGATCTGCACGGCCTGGTGAAGCTCACCGACCGGCACGTCGTGTACGGCGGCGCCGGGCTCGCCGCCTCGATGCGGGACGCGCCCACCCTCACCCTGCACGGGCCGGGGCGCGGCTGCGCCCTGGTGCCGCCCGGCCTGCCGGTGGACGACGCGGTGGCCTGGCTGCTGCCGCTGGTCGCCGCCGACTCCGGCCGGTTCTGCCGCAACGTCCGCACGGTGGTCTGTCTCGACGCCGAGCCCGAGCCGGTGGCGAAGGCCCTGGCCGCCGCCCTCGACGGGCTGCACCCGGGGGCCGCCCCCGACCCGGCCGCCCCCGACTGGCCGCTGACCGCCTTCCGCGACCCCGGCGAGGCCGAGCGCGCCACCGCCCGCGTCCGCGCCCTCCTGCGCGCCGGTGACCGGCTGCTCACCCGCGAGCCGCCGGTCGTCGAGAGCGCGAGCGGCGACGTCTTCGTCCGCCCTCATCTCGTCCTGCTCGACGGCCACTGCACCGCGTCCGACGTCGCGCATCCGCTCGTCGGGCACGAGGTGCCCTTCCCGTTCGCCGTCGTGCTCGGCGCTACCGCCGAGGCCGGCCGCGCGATCGCCGACGGCTCCCTCTTCGTCCACCGGCCACCGACCCCGCACTCCTAGGAGGAGGCCCATGAGGACCACGGCCCGCGACGGGCACACCCCGCAGGTCACCTTCGCCACCCTGTACGACACGCTGCGTGGGCGCGTGCCCGAGCTCGCCGTGGATCTCGACGCGTGGACGCGGCGCATGATGCGCTGGCACTTCTCGCCCGAGACGGGCTCCCCCTTCTGGGTGGCCCGGCTGCCCCGGCTGGGCTTCGACCCGCTCAAGGACGTCGACTCCTTCGCCGCCCTCGAACTGTTCGGCCTGTTCGACAAGGGCGAGCTGCGGGCCGCGAGCGCCCTGGATCTGCGCCCGCGCGGCTACCACGACCGCCCGTTCCGGGTGTTCGAGACGGGCGGCACCACCGGTGCGCCCTGCCGGATCGTCAACGTCACGCGCCTCGCGTACGACGTCGAGGTCTACCGCACGGTCCTCGAGGCGCGCGGCGTCGCGGGCGGTGACGTGCTCGCGATGACGCCGAGCGGCCCGCACGCGTACGGGCACTTCGTGGAGGGGCTCGCGGACAGCTGGCACGGCGCGGTGTTCGCCATCGACTTCGACCCGCGCTGGGTGAAGGCGTCGCTGCGCGCGGGCGGCGAGGCCGACGCGTACACCTCCCACCTGGTGGAGCAGACCCTCACCCTGCTGACCGCCGAGCGCCCGGCGCTGCTGTTCACCACCTCGCGGCTGCTGCTCGAACTCGCGATGCGCCTGCCGCGTCCCCTGCACACGTACGGCATCCGGGCGGTGTGCACCGGCGGCACCACGTGCAGCGCCGCCGAGGCCGCGTTCCTGCGCCAGGAGCACCTGGACGGCGTGCAGTGGATCGACACGTACGGCAACACGCTGGCGGGCCACGCGCTCCAGGCCGACGCGGTGCCGGGCTCGCCCCGGCTGCCCGAGGGCACCGGCCACTCCTACCACCTGCCACCGCCCTTCGCGGTGCTCCAGGTCGTCGATCCGGAGGATCCCTGGCGCGAGGTCGCCGAGGGCGAGCGCGGCCGGGTGCGCGTCACCACCCTCCTGGAAGACCTCTTCCTGCCCCACCTCCTCGAACGGGACAGCGCGATCAGGACCGGGCCGCATCCGTGGTTCCCCTGGGACGGCGTGGCCGCGGTCCGGCCCCACCGCGACGGCCTCACGGGCACCGAGGAGGCGGTCGAGGGCGTCTACTGACGCGGCCCGCGTCCACTTCTGACTAGTCATCAGCTCTGCCTCTCCGGTGGCGCTTTGAGCCCTCCGGCAGCCCTCCGCGGCTCTTCGGCCCGGCGCCGCCGCCCCTCCCTGCCGCTCTCTTCGGCCCCTGCCCGTAAGGACTGCTCTGTCGACCCTGACGTAAGGACTCCGTCGTGAACCTCTCGTCGAACGGCGTACCCATACCCTTTTCGCCCGAGCTCTTCGGCCCGCTGCGCCCCACCGGCACGGAGCCCCTGCCGGACCCCGCCGTGCTGCGGGAGCGGCTGCGCGCCGACGGCTATCTGTATCTGCCGGGGTTCCTCGACCCGGAGGAGGTGCTCCGGCTGCGCTCCGCGTACTTCTCGCTGCTTCCGCGCGGCTACTTCGCGCCGGGCACCACCCGGCGCGAGGGCGTGTTCTCCGGCCGGGTGCCGAAGGAGCTGCCCGAGCACGGCGTGGCCGGGCATCCGGCGCACGCCTTCGTGCGCTCCGAGACCTTCGACCGCTTCCTCGACAACCCCCAGCTCGCCAAGCTGGCCGCCGATCTGCTGGAGGGCGACGCCCGGATGCTGCCGCGCCGCATCCTGCGCCACTTCCACCGGGGCACCGCCCGCGCCTCGCGCGCCCACGTCGACCTGGACTACATGGACGAGGGCTCGCCCCGGGTCGTCACGATGTGGATCCCGGTCGGCGACTGCCCGCCGCGCTCGGGCGCGCTGGTGTACCTGGAGGGCTCGCACACGCTGTCCCCCGAGGAGTACGAGCCGCTGCGCGACACCACGGACCGGCCGGACGACCGGCGGCAGATCTGCCACGACCTGGAGTTCACCGCGCGCGCCCTGGACCGCCGCTGGCTGCACGCGGACTTCGCCGCCGGGGACCTGATGGTGCACGTGCCGAGCGTCATCCACGCGTCCCTGGACACGACGACGGACGCGATGCGGCTCTCCATCGACACGCGGTTCATCCGCGCGGGCGACACGCCCGACCCGCGCTGGCTGCGGCCCTGGTCGGCGGACGACGGGGCCTGAGGCGCCCGGCCGGACCCTGCAGGAACGTTCAGCTGGACCCGGTGGGACACGGGCGCCCCGCCGCGGCGATGATCTCGTCGACGATCCGGGCGTCCGGCACCGGGCACGCCGGCGGCCGTCCGGCCGCGACCGCCGCGACGAAGTCGGCGATCAGCGGCTGGTGGGGATTGGGCGCGGGCGGCAGCGTCACCTCCCGTGATCCGCGGGCCGTGCGCAGGCACAGGCGGCCCGAGTCGAGCGGGTCGAGCGTCAGGGTGCGGCCGTCGCCCACGACCTCGAACCGGTCCACGGGCGGCGCGTCGCCCCACTCCGCGACGACGTGCGCCCGTACGCCGGATGCCCAGGCAAGCTCCACCTCGGCCCGCCGCTCCGCGCCCGCGGGGAAGCGGTCCGTGAGCCGGCCGCGTACGTCGTCCGGGCGGCCGAACAGCATGACGAGCAGGTCGAGCCGGTGGCTGCCCGCGTCCGCGAGCACCCCGCCGCCCGCGACGGCCGGGTCGGTGCGCCAGCGCATCGGATGGCCCGGGCCGGGGGCGAAGGCGCAGCGGAACCGCACGTCCACGCGCGCGGGCGTCCAGCCCGCCAGCTCCGCGCGCAGGCGACGCACGGCCGGGGCGAGCCTGCGGTAGTAGGCGACGGCGGCGGTCGGCCCGCCCTCCAGGTCCGCGGCCGTGCCCACGTCCTGGTCCAGGCCTCCGGCCAGCGGTTTCTCCACGAGCACCGGGCGCCCGGCCGCCAGCGCCGCGCGCGCCAGCGGGACGTGGAGCGCCACGGGCGTGGCGACGTACACCGCCCCCACCTCGTCGCGGAGCAGCCCCCGCTCGTCGCTGCCGGAGTCCCGCACGCCGTGCCGGGCGGCGACGCGCGCCGCCCGGTCCGGGTCGCGTCCCCACAGGTACACCGGTTCCTCGCCGAGCGCCCGCAGGGCGGGCAGCACCCGGCGCTCCACGACGTCGCCGTATCCGGCGACCGCCCACCTCACTGTCCGGCCGCCGTCACGGGACGATGACGACCTTCAGGGTCTCGGGCGGCGGCCCGTCGTACGGGGCGCGCTCGGCGTCGGGGTGCAGCGACCTGCTGGCGGACAACTGCTCCATGGCCTTGGGGAGTTCGTCGAGGGCGTACGTGTGGGTGTGCAGGTCGGGCAGGCGCAGCCGCCCGGCGTCGCGGTGGACGAGGCGCTCGGCGACGGCCAGCGCCTCGGCGCGCGCGGTGTCCACGGGCTCGGCGGAGCTGTGCACGCGCAGGCCCTTGCGCTCCCACGTCACGAGGTCGACGGTGACGTGCGTGTCGACGTGGTGGGTGCCGAGCATCACGACGAGGCCGTTCTGCCTGACCAGGCCCACGCAGGCGTTGAGGGTGGTGGGGGTGCCGACGGCGTCGATCGCGACGTCGTACTCCTCCCCTTGCGCGGCGAACTCCTCCTTGAGGGCCGCCAGTCGGGACGCGCTGCCGTCCACGTGGCGCACCTCGTCGGCGCCCGCCCGGCTCGAACGCTCCAGGCGCCATGCGTCGAGGTCGACGGCGGTGAGGTGCGCGGCGCCGCGCCGCGCCGCCATCCGCAGCGCCATCTGGCCGACCGGACCCTGCCCGATGATGACGACCCGGTCGCCCAACTCCACCCCGCGCGTGGCGTGCACGGCGAGCGGCAGCAGCTGGAGCATCGAGCCCTGCTCGAAGGGCACGGAGTCGGGCAGCGCGCCGACGGCTATCTCCCGCGCGAGGGCGAACTCGGCGTAGCCCGACGTCAGCGGGGTGCGCACGAACACGCGCTGCCCCGGCGCGACGCGGGAGACACCGGGCCCGACGGCCTCGACGACCCCGGCGATCTCATGGCCGTAACAGCCCGTCGCGCAGTGCTCCCTGAGACCGTAGTAGTGGTAGTACGCGAGGTCGCTGCGGTTGCAGACGCTGCACGCGCGGACGCGGACGAGCACCTGGCCCGGTCCTGGCTCCGGCACCGGCGCGTCGGTGACCAGCCTGATGTCACGCCGTCCGACAAGTTCGTACCGCCGCAAGGGGTTCCTCCTCAGCTCGGCCGCGTTCGGGCCCGGGGCGGGACGCCGCGCTGTGGCGGGAGCCCGGCCCCTGGCTCGTACACGAATTCCATCGCGGGAACGCGAGTCCTACAAGGTGGCCTCTGGGGGTGGGGAGGCGACTGCGGGAGGGGCGAGGGCCGCTGGGGCGCGGGAGGG
Organism: Streptomyces sp. YIM 121038; assembly: GCF_006088715.1. Classification (NCBI taxonomy): domain Bacteria; kingdom Bacillati; phylum Actinomycetota; class Actinomycetes; order Kitasatosporales; family Streptomycetaceae; genus Streptomyces; species Streptomyces sp. YIM 121038. The sequence continues at coordinate 7,667,831 of NZ_CP030771.1, read as the reverse complement.
GGTGGGGTGGGCTTCGGCGTGGGGGCCGGGGCGGGGTTGGGCCAGATGTCGGGGTGAGGCCCGGCCGGGCCGCCGGGGTGCGCTTCGGCCGAGGTCAGGCCGCTGCGCCATGTGCTGGTTCACCTTCCGTTTCCTGGCGGTTCGTATGCCTTGACAGTCCCAAATGGCCTGAGCCAACATCCGATTGGCCTGTACCAAGTCGCGCAGCACGGTGTCGGCCCGCTCTCCCACCCCCCGCTCCCCTGTCCCATCGGAGGTCCCGGCATGGTTTCGAGCAGTCCCCCGAGGCTGGCGCGGCTGGCCAACTCCGTGCTGCAGCCGGGCTTCGTCGGCACCACCGAGGTCCCCGACTGGCTGCGCCGCAGGATCGCCGCCGGGCTCGGGGGCGTGGTCCTCTTCGGCCGGAACATCGTCGACCCGGAGCAGGTCGCGGGCCTCACCGCCGCCCTGCGCGCCGAGAACCCCGACCTGATCGTCGCCATCGACGAGGAAGCGGGCGACGTGACGCGCATGGAGGCCTGGACGGGCGCGTCCCGGCCCGGCAACCTCGCGCTCGGCGCCGTGGACGACATCGACCTCACCGAGCGCGTCGCCCGCGACATCGGGCGCGAACTGCACGCGGCGGGCGTCTCCCTCAACTACGCGCCGAGTGCCGACGTGAACTCCAACCCGCTGAACCCGGTCATCGGCGTGCGCTCCTTCGGCGCCCGCACTGACATCGTTTCCCGGCACACCGCCGCCTGGATCCGGGGGCTCCAGTCCGCCGGGGTCGCCGCCTGCGCCAAGCACTTCCCCGGCCACGGCGACACGTCCGTGGACCCGCACTTCGGCCTGCCGCGCGTCACCGGCGGCGCCGAGGAGATCGCCCGCACGGCGCTGCCGCCGTTCATCGCCGCGATGGAGTCGGGCGTACGGGCCGTCATGACGGCGCACCTGCTCGTGCCCGCGTACGACCCCGCGCTGCCCGCGACGCTCAGCCCGCGCATCCTGAACGACCTGCTCCGCGGCGAGCTCGGCTTCGACGGCATGGTCGTCACCGACGGCATCGAGATGGGCGCGGTCACCGACCGCTACGGCATCGACGGCGCCACGGTCCGCGCCGTCGCCGGCGGCGTCGACGCGGTGTGCGTCGGCGGCGAGCGCGCCGAGGAGTCGACGGTCGACCTCCTCACGGGCGCGCTGGTACGGGCGGTGCGCGACGGCACCCTCCCCGAGGACCGCCTCACCGAGGCCAGCACCCGCGTCCGGTCCTTCGCCACCTGGTCAGGAGCCCGCTCCCGGGCCGCCACGGCCACCGGCCTCCGCTCCGACATCGGCCTGATCGCGGCGAGGCGCGCGGTACGGGTGCGGCCGCGGAGGGAGGAAGAGGCCACGGCCCGCGCGGACTCCGCCGGGGCCCTGCCCACGATCGGCTTCCCACGGACCACGGGCGCCACGGACACGGCGGGCACGGCGGGCACGGCGGGCACGGCGGGCACGGCGGGACCTTCCGGGACCGGGAACACGGCGAGCGCTCCGGGAGGCCTGGTCACGGCGAGTACGGCGAGTACGGCGAGCACGGGGGACGCCGCGGGAGGCACGGGCAGCACGGACTGGGCGGGCGCGGCGGCAAACGCAGGTACGGCGGGCGGCGTCCCCGGGACCCCGGCGGAGCCCCTCCTCCCCCTCACCGTCGCGCCGCACGTCGTGGAGCTGTCCCCCGTGATGAACCCGGCTGTCGACGGCGGCACCCCCTGGGGCGTGGCCGACCCGCTGCGCGCACTGCGGCCCGACACGACGTCCGTGCGCCTGACGGAACTGGAGCTCGACGGTTTCGACGACGTCCTGGACCGGGCCGCGCTCACCCCGGCGGACGGCCGCGCCCTGGTGGTGGTCGTCCGCGACGCGGCCCGCCACCGCTGGATGACCGAGGCCCTCGCCCGCCTCCTGCGCACCCGCCCCGACGCCCTCGTCGTGGAGATGGGCGTACCGACGGGCGTCCCCCTCGGCGCCGTCCACCTGATCACCCACGGCGCGACCCGCGTCTCGGGCATAGCGGTGGCGGAACTGCTCACGGGCCGTTCCTACGCCCCCACCCCCCGGGCCGACCTGTCCCCCCTGGCCTGACCGGCACACCCCCCGGGCCTGGCCCGACTCACGAAACCCTCCGGACCTGCGGAGGTTGGTCACCTTCACCTGCTGTTTCTGCCCGTTCCCGGCCGCTGTTGGTCATGCGTTGTCACGTGTCGCTGTGCGCCCCAGGCAGCACTTACCGCGCCACGGGTGCGGCCCGCGACCACAGTTCCTCGGCATGCTCGGCGAACCGGTCGTACATCCCTCCATCGCCCTGGCGACGGAGATGCAACAAGGGCGAGTCGTGGCCTACGAGACGAGCGAGATGAGGGGTCACAAGTGCCTCGCGATCGAAGCGGAACACGGACAGCGACACGTGATTCACGGCGTCCTCGGCAGCACTGAACCGCGTCTCCAGACCGTCCAGTGACCCCACTTTCTCCAGCTCCCCAAGCGTGATCTTGATACGTGTCGACACGCTCAGCGTCACGTCCTCGATGACCTCACGCTGACGCGTGACCTCCCCCTCGGGGTCACCGAGCAGGAAGCGCACACGGCAGCCGCTGCCTGTCTTTCGGCGCAGCGTGTCAGCGAACGCGGGGACCTGTGTGAAGAAAAAATAGTTCGTGTAGCCCGCGAGGAAGATGTCAGTCACCGCTGAGTTGATCAGCTCAGTCCAGACGTTCGACGGGCACGCGGATCGGTAGGGGTAGCTGTTGATGATCTCTCGATCGTTGCCGGTCTTGATCCGGTCCTTCACCACTTGCGGCCACAGCATCTCTTCGTCCACTCCAAGCGCCTGTGCGGCGTCCTCACGGTTGCGTGCGTGCGGGGTCAGTTCTGCGTCTGCGAGCCATCGTTCCACTTGCTTGATCGATACCCCGACCCGATACGCGAGTTTGCGTGGGGACATGCCCGCGTCGTCCAGAGCCGATCGAAGCGCGACATTCACTGTCAACCCCCTCGGTGTGGACGTTTGGGCCTTCTCGCACCGTAGCGGCGAACGTCTCAACTGTCTCTGACGCAGGGGGAGATACGTCCGTCCGTGGCACCCAACATCGCCCCATGAACAGCAGAGACGACACGACGTACGAGCTGGCATCGCGCGCGCAGATCAGGCTGTCCGCCGCTCTGGAGGCGGAAGGAATCGAGCTTCGCTCACTGCGAGTCGACACAGCCGGAGTGGTTCCGCTGATCGATCTCGGCATGGTCAACATCGCCACCGCCGAGCGACTCGCCAAGGCGCTCGAAGGCCGGAGCGTTCCCGCATGAGTGACGACAGCGAGAAGCCGAAGGGCGATCCGAGCGATCTGTCGGAGAAGGTCAAGAAGGCCAACGACCAGAGCAGAAAGGGCGGCGGTCGCCGCTAGAAAGAGGACGGCCGAGGCCCCGGCGGGCGCACCGCCAAGTACAGCCCGCTGGGGTGCCTCATCCAATCGGGTTGGAGGACACATGCAGGCAAGCACGCCCTTGAAGCGATGGGCAACACCTGTCAGGGAACTGATCAGCGCAGAGCGCTTCGCCGCCATCAGCGCAACCGTGATCGACAACAACCAGAACCTGGACCAGGCCACTGCCGAGCAGATCGTCGAAGAGGCCCTCAAATTCGTGGCTACGTGCGCCACGCGCCCTGAGGAACGGCTCAGGCCATCTCGCGTCGTGGACGAGGGTTGGCACGCCCTCATCCTGCACACAGCCACGTACGCGGAGCTGTGCCGGAGCCTCGGGCGGTTTGTACACCACGCACGGAAAGCACAACTAGCCACCCCGGACCCCGGTGGCCCCCTACTCTCCACATGAGAGCCAGGAGGAGCAGCATGGACTGGATCAACCCCAGGTACGCGGCAGCGACTGAATTCCTGGCGACGATACGAGCGGACGCCCCCGGCCGAGGACTGCGACGCTGCGGGATGTGCTCGGGCTATCGCGCGCAGGCTCTCGTCAGCGAGGACGGAACCCTGTACGCGGTCCCCTGCGCCTGGTGCGGCACCGCTGGAGTCCGCCCGGACCGCCGTCACCGTCACGCGTAGCTGGCCGATCCCCAGCAACTACAAGGCCCCCACGGCTGAGCGAGTGGGGGCCTTGCACCGTGGGCACTGACTGCTGAGAGAAGTGCCCGAACGGGGTCGTCTCCGAATGGTTCAGCCTCGCAGCCGCAGACGAAAGAACGGGTGCGGCCTCTGGACGAGCAGGCCTCCCACTCGCTTCGCTGAGCCGGCGGACCTGCGAGACGGGCAGAGCCAGCAGCCGGTCGTACGAGCCGCCGTCCCGGTCGGTGCCGGTGAGGTTTGCCCGGAACTCCTCGGGCGTGATGCGCCCCATGATCGCCACGCGCGGACGATCCACCTGGACGGGATCCTTGGCCCTGGACGTGGCGACGGGGGCGCCGTCCCAGAGATCCCGGAGCACCTGAGAGAGGTTGGCCTGTCGCCGTCCGGCTCGCAGGACGCGGGCGTACTCGGTATCGGCGATCAAGCCCTGATGAACGTCCTCAATGGCAGCGGGAGCGCCAGCAGGCAGAGAAGGAGCGCTGGGGCCGCTGTGGGTGGATCACGGCCTGGTGTTCGCCCGTGACGGCTTCAGGCTCCAGAAGGGGCGCACGGCGGGCGGTCCGCAGGATCCGGAGAAGGTCTCGGCCCGCTGGCGCACGGCCCGTGCGCGGATGAAGCTGCCGGACGGCTTCCGGCTGCACGACTGGCGGGCATCGAAGATCACAAACGATCTCGACAGCCACGAGAACCCGGTGGAGGTCCCCGCCAACGCCCGGCACCACTCACCGGGCTACACCATGACGCGCTACGGCAGGCGTCGCGCCGAGGGGGCCAAGAAGCTGGCCGCGTCCAGCGCGTCCCGCATCGGCCTCGCATCCCTGGTCTGACCGGGAAAATCTCCGGTCCACCGGCCACGCGGTCGGTCACGCCACTGTCCACATATGAAGAAGGCCCCTCGAGAGGGGCCTTCTTGCTGGTGTCCGAGGGGGGACTTGAACCCCCACGCCCGATAAAGGGCACTAGCACCTCAAGCTAGCGCGTCTGCCATTCCGCCACCCGGACTAGGTGTCTGCCGCCTTTGCGGTGTTTCCCGCGGCGACGAGGACAACAATACCAAGGTTTCGGAGTGCCTTTCACCTGCGTATCCGCCGGGTACGCCGCACCCCCGCGCGCCCCGCTCCGGTACGCGCCCGCGCACCTAGAGTTTCACCATGAGTGACGGTTTGCTTACGGGTGCGCTGGGTGACGTACGGGTCCGGCGGCCGCGGGTGCTGTCTCCCCTGCGCGAGCACCTGCGGGACACGATGTGGTTCGCGCCGACGGCGGGCCTCGTGGGCTCCCTGCTGCTGTGGTGGGTCACCTCCGAGGTGGACGCGCAGTGGGTGCGGTTCCTTCAGGACCACGGGGAGTACGACGCGATCAAGGACATGAACCAGCTCGCCGAGGACACGAAGGTGGTGATCAGCACCATCGGCTCGGCGATGATGACCTTCATCGGTGTGGTCTTCAGCATCTCGCTGGTCGCCGTGCAGATGGCGAGCGGCCAGTTCAGCCCGCGCGTGGTGCGGCTGTACGTCCGCTCGCGGATCACCAAGGCCACGCTGACGGTGTTCCTCGCGACGTTCCTGTTCTCCCTGATGACGCTGACGTCGTTCGACAGCGAGAAGGACCCGCGGCTCGTGACGAACGTGCCGCTCGTCGAGGGGCTGCTCGCCCTCGCCATGGTCCTCCTGAGCCTGCTGCTCTTCGTGGCCTATGTGAACGGCACCCTGCGAATGATGCGGATCGGCTTCGTGATCGACCGGATCGCCCGGGAGGCGTTCCGCGTGGCCGCGAAGCACCCGGCCGAGGGGCAGGTCGACGACGAGGGCCTCGGCCCGGAGACCGCGCGGATCACCCACGAGGGTCAGGCCGGGGTCTTGCGGGACGTGCACATCGCCCGGGCGGTGCGGGCCGCGCGCCGTCAGGGCGTCGTCCTGCGGCTGCTGCCGCGCACGGGGGACTTCGTGGTGCCGGGCACCCCCGTGTTCGCGGTGCACGGCGGCCCGCCGCCGGGGCGCCGCGCCCTGCGGTACACCGTGTACGTCGGGGTGGAGCGCACCTTCCACCAGGACCTGGGCTTCGGTCTGCGGCAGCTGTCCGACATCGCGCTGCGAGCCCTGTCCCCGGCCGTGAACGACCCGACGACCGCCGTGCAGGCCCTGGACCGCATCGTGCAGTTCCTCGCGGTCCTGGCCCCCTACCCGCTGGGTGCGCTGCGCCACCGCGACCGGCGCGGCACGGTACGGCTCATCCAGCCCGTACCCGACTGGACGGACCTGGTGGACCTCGGTCTGACCGAGATCCGCGGCTGCGCTCCCGGCAACCCTCAGGTCACCCGGCGCATGCTGGCCGGCATCGACGACCTGCTGCTCCTCGCCCCCGAGGAACGCAGAACACCGCTCCTGCGTCACCGGGCCCTCCTGGAGCAGGCGGTGGAGCGGGTGGTGCCCGAGACCGCGGACCGCGAGTTCGCCTTGCTGCCGGACCGCCAGGGGATCGGCTGAGCGGAGGGGGACGTACCGGCTTTGCGTATGAGGGTCGGCGGGGTGGAGGTCCTGTGCTCACCTGCCCCGCTTCCGATCCGAGCCCTCTGGTGCGGGACGACCGCCTTCGGGGCCGAGCGGGCCACGCGCCGGCGCGGGCCACCCATCCTTCGGCGCGAGCCACCCATCCGTCGATGCGAGCCGCCTGCCCTTCGGCGCGAGCCCCCGCCCGTCGGCGCCTGGCAGTCCCGCACCAGGCGCGCGGTCGCGCTCGGCGTCTCCCCCACGCGTACGCCGACCGCCTCCAGGGCCGCCTTCTTGGCCCGCGCCGTACCGGACGGACCGGAGACGATGGCTCCGGCGTGGCCCATGGTCCTGCCCTCTGGGGCGGTGAATCCGGCGATGTAGGCGACGACGGGTTTGGTCACGCGCTCGGCGATGGAGGCCGCCGCCCGCTCCTCCGCGTCGCCGCCGATCTCGCCGACGAGGACGATCAGCTCGGTCTCCGGGTCGGCTTCGAAGGCGGCCAGGCAGTCGATGTGGGTGGTGCCGACGACGGGGTCGCCGCCGATGCCGACGCAGGTGGAGAAGCCGATGTCGCGCAGCTCGTACATGAGTTGGTACGTGAGGGTGCCGGACTTGGAGACCAGGCCGACGCGTCCGGGTTCGGTGATGTCGGCGGGGATGATGCCCGCGTTGGACCGCCCGGGGGTGATGAGGCCGGGGCAGTTGGGTCCGATGATCCGGGTGCCGCGGCGCCGTGCGTGCGCGTGGAAGGCGACGGCGTCGTGCACGGGGATGCCTTCGGTGATGACGACCGCGAGCGGGATTCCGGCGTCGGCCGCCTCCATGACGGCGGCCTTGCCGGCGGCGGGCGGCACGAAGAGGACGCTGACGTCCGCCCCTGTCGCCTCGCGCGCGTCGCGGACCGAGCCGAAGACGGGCACGGCGCGATCGCCGAAGTCGACGGTGCGGCCCGCCTTGCGCGGGTTGACGCCGCCGACGACGTCCGTACCGGCGGCGAGCATGCGGAGGGTGTGCTTCATGCCCTCGGTGCCCGTCATGCCCTGGACGAGGACCTTGCTCTCCTCGGTCAGATAGATCGCCATGTCCGGCTCCTCAGACGACGGGGGCTGTGTGGGCGAGTTCGGCGGCCCGGTGGGCGGCGCCGTCCATGGTCGCGGCCTGCTCGACGAGCGGATGGGCGCGTGCGTCGAGGACGGCCCGACCGCGCACCGTGTTGGTGCCGTCGAGCCGGACGACGAGCGGCTTGGTCAGTCGCACGCTCTCCAGCGCCCGCACGATGCCGTCGGCCACGGCGTCGCACGCGGTGATGCCGCCGAAGACGTTCACCAGGACGCAGGTGACGGACGGGTCGCCGAGGACGACGGCCAGGCCGTCCGCCATGACCTGCGCGGAGGCGCCGCCGCCGATGTCGAGGAAGTTCGCCGGCCGGGCGCCGCGCCCCGCGACGGCGTCGAGCGTCGCCATGACGAGGCCCGCGCCGTTGCCGATGACCCCGACCTCGCCGTCGAGCTTCACATAGGTGAGCCCTTTGGCCGCCGCGGCCGCCTCGCGCTCGTCGTCGTACGTCGCGTCCCGTGCGCCCCAGCGGGCCTGCCGGAAGCGCGCGTTGTCATCGAGGGTCACTTTCGCGTCAAGTGCGATCAACTGCCCCTGAGGTGTGCGAACGAGGGGATTGACCTCGACGAGCAGCGCGTCCTCGCAGGTCAGAACGTTCCATAGCGCGATCAGGACGTCAGCCGCCTCGACGGGAAGGCCCGCCGAGGCGGCCATCTCGTCGGCCCTGCTCCGGGTCACGCCCTCGGCGGGGTCGACGGGCACGCGCGCCACCGCCTCGGGGCAGGTCGCGGCGACGTCCTCGATGTCCATGCCGCCGTGGGCGGAGGCGATCGCGAGGAACCTCCCTGCGGCTCGGTCCAGCACGTACGCGACGTAGAACTCGCTCTCGCTCACGACCGGTTCGGCCAGCATGACCGCGCGCACGGTGTGGCCCTTGATGTCCGTGCCGAGCATCCGGCGTGCCATCAGCTCTGCGGCGGCCGGGTCCGCGGCCCGCTTCACGCCGCCCGCCTTGCCCCGGCCGCCGCTCTTCACCTGCGCTTTCACGATGGCGCGGCCGCCGAGGCGCTCCGCGCACGCGCGGGCCTCCGCGGCCGAAGCGGCGACCTCGGCGCGGGGCACCAAGATGCCGTGTTCCGCGAGGAGTTCCCTTGCCTGGTGCTCGTACAGGTCCATGTCCGGCCCCTGTCTGAAAGTGCCGCATGCCCCCTGGACAGCCTGCGCTGGATACGGGATAACGAGCTTCATACAGTATTCGTCGACTGTATGCAATGTACTGCGAGGGCGTCCCACGCCCCGTGCGAACGCGCTCCAACTCCCCTACGAAGGGACATGACTTCGTCATGCCGGACGACAGCAGCGACACGAGCAGCACCCTCATCTCCGGAGGGCATCTGGTCGCCAAAGCACTCAAGGCGGAGGGTGTCGACGTCATCTACACCCTGTGCGGCGGCCACATCATCGACATCTACGACGGGTGCGTCGACGAAGGCATCGACGTCGTCGACGTACGCCATGAACAGGTCGCCGCCCACGCCGCCGACGGCTACGCGCGTGTGACCGGCAAACCGGGCTGTGCCGTGGTGACGGCCGGGCCCGGCACGACCGACGCCGTCACCGGCGTCGCGAACGCCTTCCGCGCCGAGTCCCCGATGCTGCTCATCGGCGGCCAAGGGGCCCACACCCAGCACAAGATGGGCTCGCTCCAGGACCTGCCGCACGTCGACATGATGACGCCCATCACCAAGTTCGCCGCGACCGTGCCGGACACGGCGCGCGCGGCCGACATGGTGTCCATGGCCTTCCGCGAGTGCTTCCACGGTGCCCCCGGCCCGTCCTTCCTGGAGATCCCCCGCGACGTGCTCGACGCCAAGGTGCCCGTGGAGAAGGCGCGCGTCCCGCGCGCGGGGCACTATCGCGCCTCCACCCGGTCGACCGGGGACCCCGAGGCGGTCGAGAAGCTCGCCGACCTCCTGGTGCACGCCGAGAAGCCCGCGATCCTCCTGGGCAGCCAGGTGTGGACCACCCGCGGCACCCAGGCGGCCGTCGAACTGGTCCGGACACTCAACGTCCCCGCCTATATGAACGGCGCCGGCCGAGGCACCCTGCCGCCGGGCGACCCCCACCACTTCCAGCTCTCACGGCGCTACGCCTTCGCCAACGCCGACCTCATCGTGATCGTCGGCACCCCCTTCGACTTCCGCATGGGCTACGGCAAACGTCTCTCTCCGGACGCCACGGTCGTCCAGATCGACCTCGACTACCGCACCGTCGGCAAGAACCGCGACATCGACCTGGGCATCGTGGGCGACGCGGGACTCGTCCTGAAGTCCGTCACCGAAGCGGCCTCCGGGCGCCTCAACGGCGGGGCGTCCCGGCGCAAGGAGTGGCTGGACGAACTGCGCACGGCCGAACAGATCGCCGTCGAGAAGCGGCTGCCGCAGCTGCGCTCCGACGCCTCGCCCATCCATCCCTACCGGCTGGTCAGCGAGATCAACGACTTCCTCACCGAGGACTCCCTGTACATCGGCGACGGCGGCGACATCGTCACCTTCTCCGGCCAGGTGGTCCAGCCCAAGGCCCCCGGGCACTGGATGGACCCGGGGCCGCTCGGCACGCTCGGCGTAGGCATCCCCTTCGTGCTCGCCGCCAAGCAGGCCCGGCCCGACAAGGAGGTCGTGGCCCTCTTCGGGGACGGCGCCTTCAGCCTCACCGGCTGGGACTTCGAGACCCTCGTGCGCTACAACCTCCCCTTCGTCGGCATCGTCGGCAACAACTCCTCCATGAACCAGATCCGCTACGGCCAGCGGGCCAAGTACGGCGCCGAGCGCGAGCGCGTCGGCAACACCCTCGGCGACGTCCCCTACGACCAGTTCGCGCGCATGCTCGGCGGCCACGGCGAAGAGGTCCGCGACCCCGCCGACATCGGCCCCGCGCTGCGCCGCGCCCGGGAGTCCGGCAAGCCCTCGCTGATCAACGTGTGGGTCGACCCGGACGCCTACGCCCCCGGAACCATGAACCAGACCATGTACAAGTGAGGTGTCCTGCCATGGCTCACGAGACGCACACCGCCCCTGCCGCCCGGGCGGCGGCCAAGGCCCTCGACGGAATCCGCGTCCTGGACATGACGCACGTCCAGTCCGGCCCCTCCGCCACGCAGCTCCTCGCCTGGCTCGGCGCGGACGTGGTGAAGCTGGAGGCACCGACCGGTGACATCACGCGCAAGCAGCTGCGCGATCTCCCCGACGTGGACTCGCTGTACTTCACGATGCTCAACTGCAACAAGCGGAGCATCACCCTCAACACCAAGACCGAGCGCGGCAAGGAGCTCCTCACCGAACTGATCCGGCGCTCGGACGTCCTGGTCGAGAACTTCGGCCCGGGCGCGGTCGACCGCATGGGCTTCACCTGGGAACGCATCCAGGAGATCAATCCACGTATCGTCTATGCCTCCATCAAGGGCTTCGGGGACGGTCCGTACACCGACTTCAAGGCGTACGAGGTCGTGGCGCAGGCCATGGGCGGGTCGATGGCGACCACCGGCTTCGAGGACGGGCCGCCGCTGGCGACGGGAGCCCAGATCGGGGACTCGGGCACGGGCATCCACGTGGTGGCGGGGATCCTCGCGGCGCTGTTCCAGCGCGAGAGCACGGGGCGCGGACAGCGGGTCAACGTGGCCATGCAGCATGCCGTGCTCAACCTCTGCCGGGTGAAGCTGCGCGATCAGCAGCGCCTGGCCCATGGCCCGCTCGCTGAATATCCCAACGACGACTTCGGCGACGAAGTTCCCCGGTCCGGCAACGCCTCCGGCGGCGGCCAGCCCGGCTGGGCGGTCAGGTGCGCGCCGGGCGGCCCCAACGACTACGTGTACGTCATCGTGCAGCCCGTCGGCTGGCGACCCATCACCGAGCTGATCGGCCGTCCCGAACTCGCGGACGACCCCGAGTGGGCCACGCCGGAGGCCCGTCTCCCGCAGCTGGCCAAGATGTTCCAGCTGATCGAGGAGTGGTCCGCCACCCTGCCCAAGTGGGAGGTCCTGGAGCGGCTGAACGCCCACAACATCCCGTGCGGACCGATCCTGTCGACCAAGGAGATCATCGAGGACTCCTCGCTCGTCGCCAACGAGATGGTCGTCGAGGTCACCCACCCCGAGCGCGGCACCTTCACCACCGTCGGCTCCCCGCTGAAGCTCTCCGACTCCCCCGTGGACGTCATCAGCTCACCGCTGCTCGGAGAGCACAACGAAGAGGTGTTCGTCGGCGAACTCGGCCTGGAGGACGCGGAACTGCGCCTCCTCAAGTCGAACGGAGTGATCTGATTGCCGGCCGACGACCGCTCGGAGCGCGTGCGCGCACTGCTGGACTCCGTACGCGCCGAGGGGCGCACCTCATTGACGGCGCCGGAGGGCAAGATCCTCGCCGACGCCTACGGCATCGCCGTCCCCGGTGAGGAACTGGCCCGGGACGTCGACGAGGCGGTGGCGCACGCGGCGCGCTTCGACGGGCCCGTCGTCCTGAAGATCGTGTCACCGGACATCCTCCACAAGACCGAGGCGGGTGGTGTGGTCGTGGGCGTGGAGGGTGCCGAGGACGTCCGCGCGGCCTTCCACCGGATCGTCGACAACGCACGCGCGCACGCGCCGACCGCGCGGCTCGACGGCGTACAGGTCCAGGAGTTGCTGCCGTCCGGCGCGGACGCGCGGGAGGTGATCGTCGGAGCGGTCACCGACCCGACGTTCGGCAAGGTCGTCGCCTTCGGGCTCGGTGGTGTGCTCGTGGAGGTCCTCAAGGACGTCACGTTCCGCCTCGCGCCCGTCGACGTCGAGGAGGCCGCCTCGATGCTCGACTCGATCGCCGCGGCCGAGATCCTGCGCGGCGTCCGCGGCGCGCAACCCGTGGACCGCGGAGCGCTGGCGGAACAGATCCGCCGCGTCTCCCAGCTGGTCACGGACTTCCCCGAGATCGCCGAGGTCGACCTCAACCCCGTGATCGCCACTCCCCGGGGCGCGCTCGCCGCGGACGTCCGCGTCATCCTCGGCGACCGGGCCCCCGAGGAACGGCACACCTACACGCGCGCGGAGATGCTCGCCTCGATGCGACGGCTGATGCAACCCCGCTCCGTCGCCGTCATCGGCGCCTCCAACGAGCCCGGGAAGATCGGCAATTCGGTGATGCGCAACCTCATCGACGGCGGCTTCGCGGGCGAGATCCACCCCGTGAACCCCAGGGCCGACGACATCTTGGGCCGCAAGGCGTACAAGAGTGTCACGGACGTTCCCGGTGAGGTGGACGTGGCGGTCTTCGCGATCCCCGCCGCGTTCGTCGCGAAGGCCCTGGAGGACGTCGGGCGCAAGGGGATCCCGAACGCCGTCCTCATCCCCTCCGGGTTCGCCGAGACCGGCGAGCAGGCCCTCCAGGACGAGATCGTGGCCATCGGGCGACGCCACGGAGTGCGGCTGCTCGGGCCGAACATCTACGGCTACTACTCGACGTGGCAGGACCTGTGTGCGACGTTCTGCACGCCGTACGACGTGAAGGGCGGGGTGGCACTCACCTCGCAGTCGGGCGGCATCGGGATGGCCATCCTCGGCTTCGCGCGCACCACGAAGACCGGCGTCTCGGCGATCGTGGGGCTCGGCAACAAGTCGGACCTCGACGAGGACGACCTGCTCACCTGGTTCGGCGAGGACCCCCGCACCCAGTGCATCGCCATGCACCTGGAGGACCTCAAGGACGGCAGGGCGTTCGTGGAGGCCGCGCGCGCCACCGTGCCGAAGAAGCCCGTCGTGGTCCTCAAGGCGGGCCGCACCGCGGCGGGCGCCCGGGCCGCCGGGTCCCACACGGGCGCGCTGGCGGGCGACGACGCCGTCTACGACGACGTTCTCCGGCAGGCGGGGGTGATCCGCGCCCCGGGCCTCAACGAGATGCTGGAGTACGCGCGGGCGCTGCCCGTCCTCCCCACGCCCCGGGGTGACAACGTCGTCATCATCACGGGCGCGGGCGGCTCCGGGGTGCTCCTCTCCGACGCCGTGACGGACAACGGCCTGCGGCTCATGGAGATCCCGCCCGACCTGGACGCGGCGTTCCGCGCCTTCATCCCGCCGTTCGGCGCCGCGGGCAATCCGGTGGACATCACCGGCGGCGAGCCCCCGTCGACGTACGAGGCGACGATCCGGCTCGGTCTGGAGGATCCGCGCGTCCACGCGCTCGTCCTCGGCTACTGGCACACCATCGTCACCCCTCCCATGGTGTTCGCCGAGCTGACGGCCCGCGTGGTCGCCGAGTTCCGCGCGCGCGGCGTCGACAAGCCCGTCGTGGCCTCCCTGGCGGGCGACGTCGAGGTGGAGGAGGCCAGCCAGTACCTCTTCGAGCGGGGGGTCGTGGCCTACCCGTACACCACGGAGAGGCCGGTCGAGGTCCTCGGGGCGAAGTACCGGTGGGCCCGCGCGGCGGGGCTGTTGGGAGGCGGTCGGTGAGGTGACCGCGCTCGGGGCGGACGGCGGCGCGCGTCGGCCGCCCCAGGACCCGTACGCGCGCGAGGGACCGGACAGGGGGCGCTGGCCAGCTCTTTCGACGCAAGGGGTTTCGACGCAAGGGGTGCGACTCGACCATGACCACCACCGACCTCACGGCTCCCGTCCCCTTCAGGGAGGTGACGGACCGCAACGGCCGCCTGTACCGCATCGGCGAAACAGACGTCGACATCATGGGGCGACCGCGCTGGACCATGGTGCTCTTCCCCTGGATGGGCATGCTGGGCATCAGCTCCTCGGAGTACGCGTTCACCTCCGCCGAGGACACGCTGCACGACGCGCACCTGTGGAGCGGCGGGCACATCTTCTGGCTGATGGGCGTCTGGGTGTTCTTCCAGGCAGCCGTCGCCTTCCCGGCCGGTCAGCTGCGCGAGAGCGGCAGGCTTCCCGCCCGCTACGCGATGCTCCTCGGCGCCTTCGGCACGGTCTGCGGCTATCTCTCGCTCGCGTACGCGCCGCACGTGACGGTCGCGTACGTCGGCTTCGGCATGTTCAGCGGCATCGGCGCCGGCTTGGTCTACGCGACCTGCGTGAACATGGTCGGCAAGTGGTATCCGGAGCGCAAGGGAGGCAAGACCGGCCTGGTGAACGGCGGCTTCGCCTACGGCTCCGTGCCGTTCGTCTTCCTCTTCACGTCGTACATGGACGTGAGTAACTACCACGGCGTCCTGATCTTTGTGGGCGCCGTCTGCGCGTCCGTCGTGGCGTTCGCCGGATGGTTCTTCAAGGACCCTCCCAAGGGGTGGTGGCCGCCGCACGTCGACCCCCTGAAAGTGTCGGCCGACCCGCGCGTCCGGCGGGCCCTGGAGAAGAATCCGCCGGCCGTCAAGCAGTACACCCCCAGGGAGGCCGCCCATACCCCGGTGCTGTGGCTGATGTGGTTCTGTCTGCTGTGCACGGCCGGGATCAATATCTTCGGGATCGCCTTCCAGGTGCCGTTCGGCAAGGACATGGGCTTCGCGGGTGGTGTCGTCGTCACCGCGATGTCCCTGAAGGCGATCGTCAACGGCACGGGCCGGGGTGTGATCGGCTGGATCTCGGACCGCTATGGACGGCGCTCCACCCTCGTCATCGTCTGCCTCGTCCTCGGCGTCGCCCAGTTCGGCGCCCTGGCGTCGGGCTCCATGGGCAGCATGCCCTTCTTCCTGTTCTGCTCCATGGTCTCCGGTTTCGGCGGCGGCGCGATCTTCCCGCTGTTCGCCGCGATGACGGCCGACCACTTCGGCGAGAACAACAACGCCACCAACTACGGCGTGGTCTACAGCTCGAAGCTGATCTCCGGACTCGTCGGCTCCGGCTTGGGGGCCGTCGTCGTGGACGCGTGGGACTACGAAGGCGCGTTCGTCATCGCCGGCTGCATCGGCATCTGCTCGGCCGTGCTCGCACTGTTCCTGAAGGCACCGGGCAGGCCATGTGCCCGGCGCGTCGTACCCAACCCACACCCCTTAGGTGAGGAGATGGCTTGATATGACGGCGGAGCCCTGCGCCGAACACCCCGCGTCCGGCCGTGCGGACGCGCACGGATCGGGCGCCCGGGGACCGGACGCCCCGGAGGCCGACACGCACGGGCCCGGCACGCACGGGCCCGGCTCCCCCAGGCCGGACGCCCACGGCCCCGAGGCCCTCGGTTCCGACGCTCATGGCCGGGACGC
Organism: Streptomyces sp. YIM 121038; assembly: GCF_006088715.1. NCBI lineage: Bacteria > Bacillati > Actinomycetota > Actinomycetes > Kitasatosporales > Streptomycetaceae > Streptomyces > Streptomyces sp. YIM 121038. The sequence goes on along the minus strand of NZ_CP030771.1, from coordinate 7,651,996 downwards.
GCCGGAGCGGCCGTACCGAGAGCTCACGGACGCGCGAGGACGCGTCTACCGGGTCGGCGAGAGCGACCGGCAGATCCTGGGCCGCCCCCGCTGGACGATGGTCGCCCTCCCCTGGGTGGCCATGATCGCCATCAGTGTCTTCGAGTACGCCTACGGAGCGGCCGAGGACACCCTGTCGGACGCGCACCACTGGACGTCGTCCAACACCTTCTGGGTGCTGAGCGTGTGGATCTTCTTCCAGGCGGGTGTCTCCTTCCCGGCCGGGAAACTGCGCGAGAAGGGCATCCTGACCAGCCGGGCCGCGATGCTCACGGGCTCCGTCCTGTCGATGCTCGGCTTCGTCAGCCTCAGCCACGCGCCCAACGTCGTGGCCGCGATGGTCGGCTTCGGACTGCTCGGCGGCGTCGGCTCCGGGCTCATCTACTCGACCAGCGTCAACATGGTCGGCAAGTGGTATCCGGAACGGCGCGGCGGCAAGACGGGCTTCGTCAACGGAGGGTTCGCCTACGGGGCGGTGCCTTTCATCTTCCTGTTCTCCTACGGCTTCGACACCTCCAACTACCGCACCGTCCTTGACCTCGTCGGCTTCTATGTGCTCGCCGTGACCCTGGTGGCAGGGCTGTTCTTCAAGGACCCGCCGAAGAACTGGTGGCCCGAGAGCGTCGATCCCCTGCGGTCCGTGACAGGCACCCGCACGGCCGTCGCGCTCGCCAAGAACCCCCCTGCCGTCGCGCAGTTCACCCCAGGAGAGGCGTTACGCACCGGCGTCGTGCCGCTGATGTGGGTGTGCATGCTCTGCTGTGCGGGAGTGTCCATCTTCGGGATCTCGTTCCAGGTGCCGTTCGCCAAGGAGATGGGGTTCGGGCCGATGATCGCCGCGTCGTCCATGGGCGTCATGTCGGTGATCAACGGCACGGGGCGCGGCGTGGTGGGCTGGCTCTCGGACCTGCTGGGACGGCGTCCCACGCTGACGTACGTGTGCCTGGCCCTGTCGGTGGCGCAGTTCGGCGTCCTGTGGGCGGGCGCGATCCGCAACGAGCCGCTGTTCCTCGTCTTCGCCTTCCTGTCGGGCTTCGCGGGCGGTGCTTTCTACCCGCTGTTCGCCGCCCTGGTCCCGGACTACTTCGGGGAGAACAACAACGCCTCCAACTACGGCATGGTCTACAGCGCGAAGCTGGTCAGCGGCCTGTTCGGCGGGGGCGTCGGCGCGATGGTCGTGCACTCCTGGGGCTACATCGGCGCCTATACGACGGCAGGAGCGGTGTCGCTGCTCGCGGCGGGCCTCTCCTTGCTGCTGCGTCAGCCGAGCTCGCCCCGCGCGCGCGGCGAGCTGGCGCGGTCGGGCTGAGCCGTTCGGCGTCCGGCGTTCGGTCAGAGGGAGGGCCCCGGCCGCCTCCGCGACGGTCGGGGCCCCTGCCAGGGGCGGCGCCCCTGGCAGCGGTCGCCTTGCCCAGGGCGTCGATCGGCCCCACTCGTACGGGCCCTGTGGCTGGTCCGTGCTTCCGGGTCCCGTCAGTCCTTGCGGCCCCGGTCAGTCCCCGCAGCGCTCTCTCAGCGCGTGCAGGTGGGCGCTGGACTTGCGCGCGAAGGCGAAGGAGTCGGACGGGGAGTCGTGCTCCACCTGCCAGTGGTGGTAACGGCGCCCTCCCTGCGTGCGGGCGGTCACCTTGGACAGGAACTTCTTGTAGTCGATGTCGCCGTCCCCGACATCGACCATGCGGTAGCCGTCGCGAGTGGAGTCGTCACGGATGCCGTCCTTGACGTGGAACAGCGGATAGCGGTGCGGCCGCCGCAGGACGTAGTCGATCGGGTCGAAGGGCCTGGGGGTACCGTCCACCTGCTTGCCGAAGCGGAACCGCGCGCTGTGCGCCCAGTAGATGTCCATCTCCAGGTAGACCAGGTCGGGGTCGGTCTCGGCAAGGAGCACGTCGTAGAGGCGCACGCTCGGCTTGTTCGTGGCGAAGGAGAACTCCTCGGCGTGGTTGTGCTGGTAGAACTTCATGCCCCGCGCCCGGGCGGCCTCGCCGTACGTGTTGAAGTCCTCGGCTGCGCGCTTCCAGGCGTCGACGGTCGTGCCGTAGCGGAAGGGGCCCGACGCGGTGCCGATGTGCTTCAGGCCGAGAGCCTCCGCGTCGTCAAGTACCTTGGTGAGGTTCTGCGCGAACGTGTACGCGTTCGGGTCGCCGTCGGAGTAGTAGCCGACGTGGCTGCCGATGGCGGTGAGCCCGTGGTCGCGGACGAGTCTCTTGAGCCGGGCGAGCGTGATGGCGCCCGCGGAGCCCTGGGCGTACCCGGCGAACTCGACCTCGTCGTATCCGTACCTCTCCAGTTCCGCGAAGACGGCGGCGAACCCGAGGGACGACACCTTGTCGCGGAGGCTGTAGAGCTGGACGCCGAGACGGCCGGGCGGCAGGACGGGGCGGCCGCGCCCCTTGCCGGACGGCTGGGCGGCGTCCGTGGTCGGGGTGGTGGCGGCCGAGGCAGGGCCTGCGGTGGCGGCCGAGGCCGGGCCCGCGGCGGCCGCGGTACCGGCGAGCGCGGCCGCGGTGGCGCCCGCGGCGACGCCCAGCATGCCGCGCCTGCTCAGTCGGTGGGCGAGCTCGGGGTCGTCGGGCGTCGGCTTGCGGCTCATGCGGGCCTCCCAGGACGGGGTCAGGGTGGTGTCAGGGATGGGTTCGAAGAACGCCTCGGGGTCGGGTCAGGGGCGAACCCTGATGGCAGCGACCGCGCTCTCTGGTTCAGTGGAAATCACGCGGACGGGGCGGCGTGGACGACGCCACCGCCGAGCGGGGCGCTGACGGCGCCGCGTCCGCGTGAGCGCTCGCGGGTCCTATCAGTCCAGGCCGGCGAGCTGGAGCAACAGGGACTTCACATCGGTGGCCGCGACGCGGCCGGCGACAGCGCGGGGGGTGGAGCACAGAATGAGCGGTCCGGAATCGGGATCCTCGCTCGTCGGGAGGCGGCCGTGGCTGCCGCGAATAGGTGACGGGTCCAGGGGCACCACCGCCATGCGGTAGCGCATGCCGAGCTTCTTGCGTGCGAGCGCACCCGCGGCCTTCAGACGGACGTAGGGGTCTTCGGGGTCCATGAACAGTTCGACCGGGTCGTAGCCGGGTTTGCGATGGATCTCGACGAGCTGCGCGAAGTCGGGCGCGCGGGCGTCGTCGAGCCAGTAGTAGTACGTGAACCAGGCGTCGGCCTCAGCCACGGCGACCAGCTCTCCCGAGCGGGGATGGTCCAGGTGGTGGGCCTTCTTGCCCTCGTCGTCGAGGAGTTGGTCGATGCCGTCCAGACCGTCGAGGGCCGCGCGGGTGGCCTCCAGGTCCTCCGGGCGTCGCACATACACGTGGGCGATCTGGTGGTCCGCGACGGCGAAGGCCCGGGAGGCCATCGGGTCGAGGTACTCCATGCCGTCCTGGGTGTGCACGTCCAGGAGTCCGGCGCGGCGCAGCGCGCGGTTGATGTCAACGGGGCGGCTCACCCGTGTGATGCCGTACTCGGACAGGGCGACGACGGTGCGGCCCTCGGCCTTCGCGTCGGCGAGGAGCGGGGCGATCACCGCGTCCAGGTCGGCGGCGGCCCGGTGGGCACGTGGATCGTCGGGGCCGTACCGCTGCAGGTCGTAGTCGAGGTGAGGGAGGTAGCACAGGGCGAGGTCGGGTCGGCGGGTGTCGATGATGTGGCGGGTGGCGTCCACGATCCACCGGCTGGAGACGATGTCCGCGCCGGGACCCCAGAAGTGGAAGAGGGGGAACGTGCCGAATTTCTCGGTGAGCTCGTCGTGCAGGGCCGGGGGCCGGGTGTAGCAGTCGGGTTCCTTGCGGCCGTCGGCGTAGTAGACGGGGCGGGGGGTGACGGTGATGTCGGTGTCGGCGCCCATGGCGTACCACCAGCAGATGTTGGCGACGGTGTAGCCGGGGTGGGCGCGGCGGGCGGCGTCCCACAGCTTGTCACCCGCGACGAGGCCGTTGTGCTGGCGCCACAGCAGGACGTCGCCGAGCTCGCGGAAGTACCAGCCGTTGCCGACGATGCCGTGCTCGGCAGGGGTGGTGCCGGTGAGGAACGTCGACTGGGCGGCGCAGGTGACAGCGGGCAGGACGGTGCCGAGGGGCGCTCGGGAGCCGGATGTGCCGAGGGCCGCCAGGTGCGGCATATGGGCGAGCAGATGGGGGGTGAGGCCGACGACGTCGAGGACGAGGAGCGGGTTCGGCCGTCCTGGAACGGGAGGTGTCATGGCAGTTCCTTCAGGCCGAGGTCCGTCAGGAGGTCACGGGCGAGGGTGAGTTCGGCGGCGATGCCGTCGACCAGCTGGGGGCGGGCGCGCGGGCGCAGCTCGGGCGGGAGGGCCTGCCAGGTGTAGGTCTCGACCTCGAGGTGGCGGGTGCGCGGGTGCGGTCCGCCGACGAGGAGGGCGAGCGTGTCCTTGAGGACGGAGAGCGTGGAGGTGAGCGGCGGCGCGGGAGCCGCGTGCAGCGGGACGTGGAAGTGGGAGCGCCAGGGTGCGGTGTCGGGCAGGGCGCCGGGGGCGAGGGCCTCGCCGAGGTCGTCGGTGCCGCGCAGGACGGCGTCCGGTGCTCCCGCCGTGGCCGGGCGGGCGGGGCCGCGCGGCACGGTGCGGGTCTGGTGCAGGAAGCGGGGTTCGTCGAAGGCGGCGAGAGCCGCGCGTACTTCGGGGAGGTGGGGGTGTTCGGCGTGCAGGGCGGCGGAGAGCTGGGTTTTGACGACGGGGATGCCCGCGGCGGCGAGGGCGCCGAGGGCCGTGTGCGGGTCTTCGAAGGAGGTGGCGAGGTGACAGGTGTCGACGCAGACGCCGATGCGGCTGTGCCCGACCTCGGTGAGGGGCTCGATGGCGTCGCCGGTGGTCTCCACGATGCAGCCGGGTTCGGGTTCGAGGCCGATGCGGATGGACCGGCCGGTGAGTTCGGCGAGGGCGTCGAGGCGCTGGGCGAGCGAGCCGAGGGCGGTGTGGGCGGCTTGGGCGCGGGCCGGGCCGAAGGCGGTGCGCCAGGCCAGCGGCAGGGTGGAGATGGTGCCTTCGGTGACGTCGTCGGGCAGCAGTTGGGCGAGGATTCGGGCCAGGGAGGAGGTGTGTTCCAGGCGCTCGGGGTCGGCCCAGTCCGGCTTGTAGACGCGGTACTTCACCTCGGCGGAGCCGAAGCCCTCATAGGGGAATCCGTTGAGGGTGACCACTTCCAGGCCGCGCCGGTCGAGTTCGGTGCGCAGTCCGCGCAGCGCGGCCGGGTCCGTGACGAGGGCGTGGGCGGCGTCCTTGGCGAGCCACAGACCAATGCCGATGCGATCCCGGCCGAGCCGCTTGCGGACGGGTTCGCAGTGGTCGCGGAGCTGGGCGAGGACGCCGTCGAGGGTCTCGGCGGGGTGGACGTTGGTGCAATAGGCGAGGTGGATGATGGAGCCGTCGGGGTGGCGGAAGCGCATGGCTCACGCCCCGCCGCGGAGGATGGAGTTGCCCTCGTGGGTGGCGTCGGTGTCCGTGACGTCGAGGGAGAGGCGGCCGCTGAGCCCGTAGAAGGCGACCGGGTTGCGCCACAGCACGCGGTCGACGTCGTCCTCGGTGAATCCGGCGTCGAGCATCGCGTCTCCGACCTTGCGGGTCTTGAGGGGATCGCTCCTGCCCCAGTCGGCTGCCGAGTTCACGAGGACGTGCTCCGGGCCGTACTGGCGCAGGATCGCGACCATCCGCTCCTCGTCCATCTTGGTGTCGGGATAGATGGAGAAGCCCAGCCAGCAGCCCGCGTCCTTGGCCTCTTTGACGGTGGTCTCGTTGAGGTGGTCGATCAGGACCCGGTCCAGGGGCAGCGCGGACTCCGCGACGACGTCCAGGGTGCGGCGCAGTCCGGCGAGTTTGTCGCGGTGCGGGGTGTGCACGAGCGCGGGCAGCTCGTGGTCGGCGGCGAGCTGCAATTGGGCCGCGAGGGCGGTGTCCTCGGCGGGTGTCATGGAGTCGTAGCCGATCTCGCCGACGGCGACGACGTTGTCCTTCACCAGATATCGGGGCAGCAGGTCGAGGACGGGTGTGCAGCGCGCGTCGTTCGCCTCCTTGGGGTTGAGGGCGATCGTGCAGTGGTGGGCTATGCCGTATTGGGCGGCGCGGAAGGGCTCCCAGCCGAGGAGGGAGTCGAAGTAGTCGACGAAGGAGGCGGGCGAGGTGCGGGGCTGCCCCAGCCAGAAGGCGGGTTCGACGACGGCGCGCACCCCAGCGGCGTGCATGGCCTGGTAGTCGTCGGTGGTGCGGGAACTCATGTGGATGTGGGGGTCGAAGATGCGCATCAGGACTCCTGCTCCTCGCCGATCGGGGTCGAAGGGGCCGTGACGGTGACGGAAGCCACCGGGTCCGGGAGGTCCGAAGGGTCCGGTGGGGCGGCCAGGGCCAGGACGCGACGCAGATCGCCGGGGACGGGGCGGCCGGCGGCGGTGCGTTCGTCCGCGTAGTCGGCGAGCATCCGGGCCAGTTCGGCGTCGGCGTGGGCCCGGCGCTCCAGGTCGGCGACGGCGTCCACGGGCACGCCGGTGAACAGGCACTTGAGGACGGCGTGCCGCCAGGTGTGCGCGGGGAGGTGAGCGGCGGCGTAGGGGCCGAGGGCAGCGGCGAGGAGGCGGGTGTCATTGGTGCGCAGGGCGTCATCGACCAACGGCAGCGCGTCGGGGCCCGACACCAGGAGCGGAAGGGAGCGCAGGACGGCACGGCGCTCGGCAGCGGTGCCCTGGTCGTAGAGGCGGGTGAGGGTGGCGGTGTCGGCACGGGCGGCATGGAGCAGCAGCAGGCGGGCGGCGTCGGCGTGCTCGGGCCCGCAGCGTCGACCGGCCTCGGCGAACCGCAGCTCCCACATGGAATGGGCGGCCCGGTCGTCGGCGGTGGGGTGCGCGGTGGCTTCGGCGACGGCCTGGTCGAGCCAGGCGCGGGCGGCGCCACCGAGGGTGGCGTCGAGACGTGATCGGAGGTCGGCGACGGCGGACGTGTCGGTCACGGGGTTCCTCCTCGGGGAGAGGCCTCGCGGAGCGGCAGCGGGACGGTGACGGGACTGGAGGGAGCGCGAGGGGAGGTGTGGGTACCGCAGGTCTCGGGCTGTGGCCGTGCGACGGGGGCGGCCCGGCGGAGGAAGTCCAGCGACTGGGCGGCGAGTTGTGGGCCTGCGTGGGAGTGGCGGGGCAGCTCGACGACGGTCAGGCCTTGGTAGCCGGTGTCAGCGAGGGCGCGTAGGACGGGCGGGAAGTCGATCTCGCCGTCACCGAAGGGGAGGTGTTCGTGGACGCCCCGGCGCATGTCCTCGATCTGGACGTGCCGGAGCCAGGGGGCGGCGGCGCGGACACAGTCGGCGGGTGACCGCGGTTCGAGGCACTGGCAGTGGCCGATGTCGAGGGTCAGACCCAGGGGTTCGGGGTCGCCGAGGAGATGACGGAGGTGGTGGAAGTCGGCGAGGGTGGCGAGGAGATGGCCGGGCTCGGGTTCGACGGCCAGCGGGAGGCGGGCCTGGGACGCGGCGTCCAGGACGGGCACGAGCGCGTCGGTGAGCCGCGACCAGGCGGTGTCCACGGAGGTGCCGTCCGGTGTGATGCCGCTGAAGCAGTGCACGGCGTGAGCGCCGAGGTCCGTGGCGACCTGCACGGCGCGGACGAGGAGGCGGGCCCGTTCGGCACGGCCCTGCGGATCGGGGTCCAGCAGGGAGGGCCCGTGCTTGCGGCGTGGGTCGAGCACATAGCGGGCGCCCGTCTCCACCGTGACCGTCAGCCCCAGCCGGTCCAGGCGCCGGGCCACCCTCCGGGTGCGGGCGGCGAGGTCGGGGGCGAGGGGGTCGAGGTGCATGTGGTCGAGCGTGAGGCCGACACCGGAGTAGCCGAGGTCGGCGAGGAGGCCGAGGGCGTCGTCGAGACGGAGGTCGGTGAGGCCGTTGGTGCCATAGCCGAAGCGGAGGGGCGCGGGGGCGCCTTCCGCGGGGAGGCCTGCGGCGGGGGCCTCCTGGGCAGCCGGGGCTCCGGCGCGGGGGCTGTCGAGACGGGAGGCTCCCCGTGCGGGAGGGGTCTCGTTCGCGGCGGTCATGTGACGCTCACCCTGCGGGCGAAGCGGCGGGCCGCGGGGGCCAGGCTCGCTGCGACGAGGGCGCTGCCGAGAGCTCCGGACCGCGCGGCGAGCGCGGCCTGCAGTGGGATGAGGGCACGGATGCCGCCGCCGACGGCGCGCTGGGTCAAGGGAGGTGAGGGGTTCAGGGCCGCGTGGAGGAAGGGCCGACCGGCGGTCGCGGTGTAGGCCAGGGCGAGGGCGGTCCGGGTGAGGGCACCGGTGTCTTCGGCCGGGCGGGCCGGCCGAGTGGTGCCCGGCAGACCGAGCCTGACTGCTGGCCGTCGGTCAGCCGGGAGCGCAGGAGGACCGTCCGCTGACTGCGGAAGCGAAGGGGGACCGCCCGCCGACTGCGGAAGCGCAGGAGGACCGTCCGCCGACCGCGGGAGCGAAAGAGGACCGTCCGTCGGCTGCGGAAGCGAAGGGGGGCCGTGTACCGCCCGCCGGTGTGAAGGGGGACCGTCCGCCGTCCGCCGGGGCCGGGCCACCGCGTGGGCCAGCGCGAGGGTCGTGGCGAGAGCGCCCAACGGAGCCGTGGTGGAGCCGCCTTGGGTCTCGTGGCGGGAGACGGAGGTGACCGCGAGGGTGTGCGCGCCGAGGGCCAGGGCGGCGGGTAGCGCGGAGCTCACCCGGCTCATGCCTTCCCGGGTCCCGGTAGCCCCAGCCGCACTGCCGCCCGCGGTTGCCCCGGTGGCACCCGGCCCCGCCCCCACGCGCCCCGCGACCACCCCCGAAGCAGTAGCCGTGGCCGTCGCGCCAAGGAGAAGGTCCAAGGCGCGGGCCGTGGCCATGGCGGTGGGGCCCGCCTTGGTGTGCTTGAGGGTCAGGTCGTAGGCCCAGACGGTTCCGGCCAGGGCGGTGGCCACGGTCAGGGCGGGGCGGCCCGCTCGGGCGGCCAGGGCCAGGCCCGCCGCGGTGAGGGCGGCGGCGGCCGTGAGGGCGGCGGCGGGGTGGACGCGGCCGGAGGGGATGGGGCGGTGCGGGCGGTCCACGGCGTCCTCGGCGCGGTCGGCCCAGTCGTTGAGGGCCATGCCCGCCTCGTAGAGGCAGAGGGAGGAGGTGAGGGCGAGGGCGGTGCCCCGGCCGGGGCGCAGGCCGGTGGCGGCGGCGCCCGCGAGGGCGTCGCCGGGGACGGTGAACAGGGCGGGGAGCCGCAGGAGTTCGGCCCAGGCGCGGGCGTGGGCACGGAGGGAGGGCACGGTTACTCACCCCGTCCCTGGAGGCGGGCGGCGAAGGCGGTGAGCGCGGCGTACTGGTCCCCGAGGGCCGCGGGCGCGCCGGGGTCGGGGTCCTTGAAGTAGAAGGCGAGTTCAGGGCGGGGGCCGGTGAGGCCATGGGCGTGGGCGGCGGAGAGGAGGCGGGCCAGGTCGAGGATCAAGGGGGCGGCGAGGGCGGAGTCGCAGCCCTGCCAGGTGGTCTGGAGGACCATGCGGGTGCCGAGGAAGCCGTCGAAGGCGATGTGGTCCCAGGCGGTCTTCCAGTCGCCGAGGGCGGGGACGTCGTCGATGTGGACCTCGCCCTGGGGGACGGCGCCGAGGGTGTCGGCGAGGACGCGCTCCTTGCCCGCGTTCTTGGCGGCGGCCGCGTCCGGGTCGGCGAGGGCGGCGCCGTCACCGCCGCCGAGGAGGTTCGTGCCGGACCAGGCACGGACGGCCAGGGCCCGCTGGGCGAACATCGGGCCGAGCACGGAGCGCAGCAGGGTCTGGCCCGTCTTGCCGTCACGGCCCGCGTACGGGAGTCCGCTGGACTCGGCGAGGGCTGCGAGGGCGGGGTGGTGCAGGCCGGTGGAGGGGGTGAAGTTCACATAGGGGCAGCCCGCGCGGAGGGCCGCTGTCGCGTAGAGGGAGCTGGCCGGTAGGCGGCGGCCCGGGGGCGCCCCCGGGCCGGGCGGCAGTTCGGTGGACCCGACGTGCCCGGTGGCCTCGGCAGACCCGGCAGGTCCCATGGCCTCGGCAGGCCCAACGCACCCCATGGCCTCGGCAGGCCCGGTCGGCCCCGTGGCCTCGGCAGGCCCGGTCGCCCCCGTGGCCTCGGCAGACTCGGTGGGCCCCGTGGCCTCGGCAGGCTCGAGTGACCCGGTGGACCCGGCCACCCCGAGGGGCCCCCTCCTCACGGCAGCCCTGGAAGCCCCGGCACCACCGACCGCCCCGGTCGCCGCGGCAGGCCCGGGTGCCCCCGCGAGCCGGGTCGGTTCCGTGGAGGCCACGTTGATGACGACCGCGCGGGCGAGGCCGTGGCGGTGCAGGAAGTCGGAGATTTCGGAGGTGAAGGCGGAGATGAGTTCCTCGTCGGTGCGGGTGTCGCCGGGCAGGGGGCCGCCGGTGCGGATCTCGGCGTCGGCGGCGACGAGTTCGGCGCGGACCGCCGTGGGCAGGCCGTGCGGCAGGACGCCCTGGGCGGCCAGTTGTTCGGCGCGTTTGGGCAGGGGACACTCCACCGTGTCGTGGCCGCCGAAGACGAGGGTGGACAGGGCGGGCAGCCCGGCGCGGGCGAAGGGCGGGGTCTCCGTGACCAGGCCGGTCGGTGGGTGCAGTCCTGCCGTCATCGCCGCGCAGCCCGCGACGGCCGTGGTCGCGACGGACCCACGGGCGCCGATCAGCCACACCCCCGTGGGTTCCTCGGTAGCGGTAGTGGACACGGCTGCCTCCTGTCTCGGCACGCGGTCGGTGCGCATGCGCTCAGTCATCACACGTGCCTCACGAGGAGGCAAGACGGCGACAAGACGTTGGGACGGTGGGCGGAGGTCCGGCGTCCTCCGCCCACCGCCGTCTATCGGGCGCCCGCTCCCCTGGCCTCGGGGGCGGTGGCGGACGCGTCGGTGGAGCGGGCCGCGGCCAGGTCCTTCACGCGGATGTCACGGAAGGCGACCTGGTCGTCGGCACCGTGGTTCTGGATGCCGATGTGGCCGTCGAGCAGGCTGCGGGCGGGTTCGGTGTTGGTGTAGTCGTTGATCAGGGTGCCGTTGAGCCAGATCCGCAGGCGTTCGCCCTCGACGCGGAGTTCGTAGGTGTTCCACTGGCCCGGCGGGTTCAGGGCGCGGTCGCGGGCGGACAGGTCGGCGGACTTGAAGCCGTACACGGAGCCGGTGGTCTTCTCCGGCACGTCGGTGGCGTCGATCTGGATCTCGTAGCCGTTGTTGACGGCCGACCACGGGTCGTCGGAGGGCGGGAAGCCCACGAAGACACCGGAGTTGTCGTCCTTGTCGGCCCCGGTCATCTTCCAGTCGAGCTTCAGGGAGTAGGAGGCGAAGGAGCGGTGGGCGTACCAGAACAGGCCCATGCCGCCGACGGAGGTGAGGGTGCCGTCGTCGGCCAGGGCGAAGGAGCCGGGCCCGGCCTGTTTCCACCGGGTGAGGGAGGCGGCGGTGCCGTCGAACAGGGAGGTGTAGCCCTGTTCGGGGCGGCAGTCGGCCCGTGCGGCGCCCGTGGCGTACTGGATGCCGCCGAGGAGGTGGCGGCGGAAGGCGGGGGCGGCGTAGGACTGCCGGGTGTGGCCGCCGCCGGTGTAGAAGGAGCGCCCGGCGCCGCCGTCGACGGAGCTCTGGCACCAGGCGATGGGGTGGTCGCCGCCCATCGAGCCGCCGCTGTAGGAGGACTCGTCGAGGGAGGCCAGGACGCGGGCCCGGGTGCGGGGGTTGGAACGGTAGTTGTACCACTCGTCGGTGCGGTCCCAGCCCGCGCCGAGGTGGGCCGTGGCGGGGTGGGCGTGGTCCTCGACCTTGATCTTCGCGGGCTGGACGGCCGGGTGCGACTGGAAGTGGGCGCCGACGAGGGCGCCGTAGAAGGGCCAGTCGTACTCCGTGTCGGCGGCCGCGTGGACGCCGACGTAGCCGCCGCCCGCGCGGACGTAGCGTTCGAAGGCGGTCTGCTGGGCGGAGTTGAGGACGTCGCCGGTGGTGGAGAGCCAGACGACGGCGTCGTAGCGGGACAGGTTCTTGGGGGTGAAGGCGCGGGCGTCGTCCGTCGCGTCGACGGAGAAGCCGTGGGCGGCGCCCAGGTCCCGGACGGCGGCGATGCCGTCCGGGATCGAGTCGTGGCGGAAACCGGCGGTCTTGGAGAAGACCAGGACCCGTTCGCCGTCCTTGCCGCCCGTGCGCCCGCCGTCGTCGGGGTCCGGCCTGGACCGTGCGGGACCCGAGACGCACCCGATCAGCAGGGTGGCGGCCGCCGTGGCGACGACGAGCCGCGCGCGTACGCGCATCGCGGTGCCTCCCTCTCAGCTCGTGGTGAAGGTGAAGTCGTCGACGTCGTACAGGGCGCCCGTGCCCGCGCCCTTGAAGACCAGATAGAGCGTGGTCGTCCCCGTGGGCGCGCCCGCGATGGCCGTGCTGACGTCGGTGTACGTCTCCCACGACCCGGTCGGGTCGACCTTGGCGCTGCCGAGCAGCGTGCCGTCGGCCGCGCCCGCGCGGATCTCGAGGGTGCCGCCGGAGCCCGCGGAGGCGACGCGTGCCGTCAGTTTCGTGGCGTTGCCCAGCTGGTAGGGCTTGAAGGAGATCCAGTCGCCGTTGTGGATGTCGCCGACCGTCTTGCCGCCGTGGGCGGGGGTGTGGCTGATGACGCTGACGCCCTGGGAGGCGCCGTAGTGCTCGGCCTGGCGGTGCCGGGTCTGGGTGACGCTCTGGTCGTGGGTGGTCAGCGGGGGCTGGCCGTTCGCGCCCTTGTCGGTGTATTCGGCGTCGAAGACGCCGAAGATGTTCGCGTTCGGGTCGTGCTCGCTGTCCGCGGACGTCTGGACGGTGCCTTCGCAGCCGTTCGCGGAGGTGACCGGGTGGCCGTGGCTGTCGTGGCCGAGGATGTGGGTGACCTTGACCTTGGAGCAGTCGACGGTCCCGTCCTCCGGATCGGTCACGGTCACCTTGAAGGGCACCTTGTCGCCGAAGGTGAACAGCTGGCCGTCGCCGGGGAGTTCCAGCTTCACGGTGGGCGCGGTGTTGCCGACGGTGACGTGCGCGCTCGCGGTGCCGGTGCGGCCGCCGGGGTCCTTGGCGGTGACGGTCGCGGTGTAGACGCCGTTCTTGTCGTACGTGTGCGAGGGGTTCTGCTCGGTGGAGGTGCCGCCGTCGCCGAAGTCCCACGCGTAGGTGAGGGCGTCGCCGTCGGCGTCCGTGGCCCTGGCCGTGAACTGGGTCTTCAGGGGGATCTGGCCGCTGGTGACCGAGGCGGCGGCCTCGACGACCGGCGAGTGGCCGCCGGTGGCGTTCTCGATGCGGTACAGGGCGGAGTTCTGGTCGCCGTTGAAGTAGCCGGTGCCGTAGTCGAGGACGTACAGCGCCCCGTCCGGGCCGAACTCCATGTCCATCACCTGGGTGCCCTTCCAGGGGAAGGCGTTGATGGACTTCACGGCGCCGTCCGCGCCCTGGTCGATGCGCTTGATCCAGCGCCGTCCGAACTCACCCGCGAAGTAGTTCCCGTCGTAGGCCTGCGGGAACTTCACCGGCGACGCGAGGTTCGCGTCGTAGCGGTAGACCGGGCCGCCCATCGGCGACTCCGAGCCGGTGCCGAACTCCGGAACCGAGCCGCCGTCGTACGGGATCCACGCGGGCTGCGCGGGCGGCAGCCGGGTCAGGCCGGTGTTGCGCGGCGAGGTGTTGCGCGGGGCGGCGCAGTCGAAGGCCGCTCCGGAGGCGCCGGTGGCGAAGTCGTAGTCGACGTAGGCGTCGTTCTTGCCCGTGCAGTACGGCCAGCCGTAGTTGCCGGGCTTCGTCACGCGGGTGAACTCGACCTGTCCGGCCGGGCCGCGCTTCGGGTCGGCCTTGCCCGCGTCGGGGCCGTAGTCGCCGAGGTACACGATGCCGGTGGGCTTGTCGACGCTCATCCGGAAGGGGTTGCGGAAGCCCATCGCGTAGATCTCGGGGCGGGTCTTCGCGGTGCCCTTGGCGAAGAGGTTGCCGCGCGGGACGGCGTACGAGCCGTCGTCCCTGACCTTGATGCGGAGGATCTTGCCGCGCAGGTCGTTGGTGTTGGCGGCGGTGCGCTGGGCGTCGTACGCGGGGTTGCGGCCGGCGCGCTCGTCGATGGGGGTGTAGCCGTCGGAGGCGAAGGGGTTGGAGTCGTCGCCGGTCGACAGATAGAGGTTGCCCTGCTTGTCGAAGTCGATGTCGCCGCCGACGTGGCAGCAGATGCCGCGGCTCGCGGGGACGTCGATGACCTTCTTCTCACCGGCCAGGTCCAGGGTGCCGTCGGGCTTGAGCACGAAGCGGGACAGCCGGTTCACGCCGTCGAACTTCTTGAAGTCCGCCGCGGTGCCGTCGTTGGGCGCGTCGCCCGCGGGGGTGCTCAGGGGCGGGGCGTAGTAGAGGTAGACCGCCCTGTTCTTGCGGAAGTTCGGGTCGACGCCGACGCCTTGCAGGCCTTCCTCGTCGTGCGAGTACACCGGGATCCTTCCGGCGACCTTCGTCTCTCCCTTGGCGTCCGTCAGGCGCACCGTGCCGTCGCGGGACGTGTGCAGGACCGAGCGGTCGGGGAGCACGGCGAGGGTCATGGGCTCGCCCATCTCCGGCTCGCCCTTGGCGAGGGTGACCTGCTGGAAGTCCTCCGCGCGCGGTTGCGACGGCGCTTGGGCCGTGCTGTGGGGGGCGGCGACGGTGAGGGTTGCGGCGGTGAGGAGGGTGCCGGTGAGCAGGGCGAGGGCCTTGCGGGGGGTGGGGCGCGGTCTGTGCACGGGGTCCTCCGGTCGGGGGCCGTGTGGGGCTGGCTGGTGCCTGGCGCCCGGGGTGCGCCGTCACCCCGGGAGTTATGTCCTGTACACCTCAGCGACGGTAGCCGCGTTTGTCCGTGGCGGATAGCCCTTGTGCGGCGGGGGCGTTGGGCTTCTTCCTGGGGCGGGACAAAGTGGGAGCCCTCGCGGGTGCGCCCCAGACCCGCCCCTTCCCGAACCGGAGGGCTCCGCCCCCCGTACCCCCCGAAAACGGCGCTCCGCGCCTCGTCCTCGAACGCCGGACGGGCTGAATCTGTCGCCGGTGCGGACCGCAGACGAGGAGCTACTTCGCGAAGGCCGCGTCGAAGGAGGCCGTGGGGGGCTCGTAGTCGTACGACTTGAGGTGGCGGAGGGCCTCGGGGGCGCCCTGGAGGCGGTCCATGCCCGCGTCCTCCCACTCGACCGAGATCGGGCCGTCGTAGGAGATCGCGCGCAGCATGCGGAAGACGTCCTCCCAGGGGACGTCCCCGTGGCCCGCCGAGACGAAGTCCCAGCCGCGGCGCGGGTCGCCCCACGGCAGATGGGAGCCGAGGCGGCCGTTGCGGCCGTCGAGACGGCGCCGGGCCTCCTTGCAGTCGACGTGGTAGACGCGCTCGCGGAAGTCCCAGAGGAACGACACCGGGTCGAGGTCCTGCCACACGAAGTGCGACGGGTCGAAGTTGAGGCCGAAGGCGGGGCGGTGGCCGACGGCGTCCAGGGCCTGCTGCGTGGTCCAGTAGTCGTAGGCGATCTCGCTCGGGTGGACCTCGTGGGCGAAGCGGACGCCCTCCGCGTCGAACACGTCCAGGATCGGGTTCCAGCGCTCCGCGAAGTCCTCGTAGCCGCGCTCGATCATCGCCTCGGGCGCGGGCGGGAACATCGCCACGAGGTGCCAGATCGCGGAGCCGGTGAAGCCGACCACCGTCCGCACGCCGAAGGCCGCGGCCGCGCGCGCCGTGTCCGCCATCTCGGCGGCGGCCCTGCGCCGTACGCCCTCCGCGTCGCCGTCGCCCCAGATCCGGGCGGGCAGGATCGCGCGGTGGCGCTCGTCGATGATGGCGTCGCACACCGCCTGCCCGACGAGGTGGTTGGAGACGGCCCAGCACTTCAGGCCGTACTTGTCGAGCAGCGCACGGCGGCCGTCCGCGTACGACGGGTCGGCGAGGGCCTTGTCGACCTCGAAGTGGTCGCCCCAGCAGGCGAGTTCGAGGCCGTCGTAGCCGAAGTCGCGGGCCAGCGAGCAGACCTCCTCCAGGGGCAGATCCGCCCACTGGCCGGTGAAGAGGGTGAACGAGCGGGGCATGACCGGTTCCTTTCCCGACGTCGGACGTCGCGGCTGTCACGGGCTGTCGCGGGGCTCGGGTCGCACTCGGGTCGCACTCAGATCGTGCTCAGGTCGTGCTCAGGTCGCCGCCGGTGCGGCCGCGACCGGCGTGTACACGGAGTTCTTCTGCGCGCTCTCCTCCACCGCGGCGAGCACCCGCTGCACGGCGAGCCCGTCGGCGAAGGACGGCTCGGGCGCGGTGCCGGTGGCGATGGCGTGCAGCAGGTCGCGGGCCTGGTGCACGAAGGTGTGCTCGTAGCCGAGGCCGTGGCCGGGCGGCCACCAGGCCGCCAGATACGGGTGGGCGGACTCGGTGACGAGGATGCGGCGGAACCCCGCCGACGCGGCGGGTTCGGTGTGGTCGTGGAAGGAGAGCTCGTTCAGACGCTCCAGATCGAAGGCCAACGAGCCGTCGGAGCCGTTGAGTTCGAGGCGCAGCGCGTTCTTGCGGCCCGCCGCGAACCGCGTGGCCTCGAAGGTGGCGAGGGCGCCGGAGGGGAAGCGGGCCGTGAAGACGGCGGCGTCGTCGACCGTGACCTGCCCGACCGCGGCCCGGCCCGCCCCGCCGCCATCTGCCCCGGTGCCACCCGCCTCGGCACCGGCCGCCCCGCCACCACCCGTCCCCGCGCCACCCGCCGCGAGCCCGCTCGACGTGCCCTCCAGGAGGGGCCGTTCCCGTACGAACGTCTCCGTCAGGGCCGACACCCCCGCGACGGCCTCGCCCGTCAGGTACTGCGCGAGGTCCACGATGTGGGCGCCGAGGTCGCCGAGGGCCCCCGAGCCCGCCCGGTCCCTGCGCAGCCGCCACGTCAGCGGGAAGCCGGGGTCGACCAGCCAGTCCTGGAGGTAGGTGAGGCGTACGTGGCGCAGCGTCCCGAGGCGGCCCGCGGCGACCATCTCGCGGGCGAGCACGAGGGCGGGCACGCGCCGGTAGTTGAAGCCGACCATCGCCATCTGACCGCGGGCGCGGGCCCGTTCGGCGGCGGCGGCCATGGCCTCCGCCTCCTCCACGGTGTTGGCGAGCGGCTTCTCGCACAGCACGTGCTTGCCCGCCTCCAGGGCGGCGATGGCGATCTCCGCATGGCTGTCGCCGGGGGTGCAGACGTCGACGAGGTCGACGTCGTCCCGGGCGATGAGCGCGCGCCAGTCGGTCTCGGCGGCCGCCCAGCCGAGCCGGTCGGCGGCGGCGCGCACGGCCGCGCCGTGGCGGCCGCAGACCGCCGCGAGCCGGGCCTCGACCGGCAGGTCGAAGACGCGCCCCACGGTCCGCCAGCCCTGGGAGTGGGCGGCGCCCATGAAGGCGTAGCCGACCATCCCGACGCCGAGGCGGCGCCGCGCGGCCGCCGGGCCCCCCGTCGGCACGGCCCCGGAGGCGGCGGCCCCCGAAGCGGCGGCCCCGGAAGCGGCCTCGTGCTCCGTCTCACTCATGCGGTAACTCCTCCTGGTCGGCGCGTCGGCGCCTGGTTCGCGGGTCATGCGCGGGCTGGGGACACCTCACTTGAAGCCGGTGGACATGTACTGGTCGACGTTGTCCTTGTCGACGACGGCCGAGTAGAGCGTGATGGAGGCCGGGATCTCGTACTCGGCCATGCCGCCGATGCCCTTTCCCTGGCCGAGCGCGCGGGCGAGGTCGATCGCGGACGCCGCCATCGTCGGCGGGTACAGGACGGTGGCCTTGAGCACGCCCCGGTCGGCCTTGATCTCCTGGAAGGCGGAGAGGGCGCCCGCGCCGCCGACCATCAGGAAGTCGTCGCGCCCGGCCTGCTTGATGGCGCGCAGGGCGCCGACTCCCTGGTCGTCGTCGTGGTTCCACAGGGCGTCGATGTTCTTCTGCGCCTGGAGCAGCTGCGCCATCTTCGCCTGGCCGGACTCCACGGTGAACTCGGCGGCCTGCCGGGCGACCTTCTCGATGTTGGGGTAGTTCTTCAGGGCGTCGTCGAAGCCCTTGGTGCGCTGCTTGGTCAGCTCCAGGTTGTCGAGCCCGGCGAGCTCCACGACACGGGCGTTCTTCGTGCCCTTGAGCTTCTCGCCGATGTAGTGCCCGGCGTTGAGGCCCATGCCGTAGTTGTCGCCGCCGATCCAGCAGCGGTAGGCCTGCGCGGAGGCGAAGATCCGGTCGAGGTTGACCACGGGGATCCCGGCCTTCATGGCCTTCAGGCCGACCCGGGTGAGGGCCTTGCCGTCGGCGGGGAGGATGACGAGGACGTCGACCTTCTTGTTGATGAGGGTCTCGACCTGGCCGATCTGGGCGGCGGTGTCGTTGGAGCCCTCGGTGGCCTCCAGGGTGACGTCCTTGTACTTCTCCGCCCGCTCCTTGGCGTTGTCGTTGATGGCGTTCAGCCAGCCGTGGTCGGCCTGCGGTCCGGCGAAGCCGATGGTGACCTCCTTGCCGGGCTTGTCGTCGGCGGGCCGGTTGTCGCCCGCGGGCGCGGCGTCGCCGTCGGAGTCCTTCGACTCGTTGCTGGTGCAGCCCGTCAGGACGGCCCCCGCGGACACGGCGGCCGCCCCGAAGAGCAGCCCTCTGCGGCTCGTGCTGTGTGGCATGGCGGTGACCCCTTCGGATGGTGGTCAGGTGGTGGCCGTACGGCGCTGCACCAGGACGGCGGCGACGATGATCGCCCCCTTGGCGATCTGCTGGACGGCGGTCTCCAGGTTGTTGAGCGCGAAGATGTTGGTGATCGTGGTGAAGATCAGCACGCCGAGCACGGAGCCGGTGATGGTGCCGCGCCCGCCGCTGAGCAGCGTGCCGCCGATGATCGCGGCGGCGATGGCGTCGAGTTCGTACAGGTTGCCGTTGGTGTTCTGGCCCGAGCCGGACAGGACGATCAGGAGGAAGGCCGCGATGCCGCAGCACAGGCCCGAGAGGAGGTAGAGGTAGAGCCGCTGCCGCCGTACGTCGATGCCGGCCAGGCGCGCGGCCTCCGCGTTGCCGCCCACCGCGACCGAGCGGCGTCCGAACGTGGTGCGGTTGAGCAGCAGCCAGCCGAGGAGGGTCACCCCCGCGAAGACGAGCACGAGCGGCGGGATGCCGAGGACGTACGCGTCGCGCTCGCCCAGCTTCAGGACGCCGTCCACGGTGACCATCTGGGTCTTGCCGTCGGTGATCTCCAGGGCCAGGCCGCGCCCGGAGGCCAGCATGGCGAGCGTGGCGATGAACGGCACCAGGCCGCCGTACGCGATGAGCAGCCCGTTGACGAGCCCGCAGCCGAGGCCGACGACGACGGCCGTGAAGAGGATCCCCGCGAAGCCGTACTCCTGGGTGGCGACGGTCGTCGCCCACACCGAGGCGAGCGCGACGATCGCGCCGACGGACAGGTCGATGCCGCCGGAGATGATGACGAAGGTCATGCCGACGGTGACGACGCCGATGACGGACGCCTGGGTGAGGATCAGCTGGACGTTGTCGGTGTCGAGGAACGCGTCGGGCTGGGTGACGCCGCCGATCACGATCAGCACGGCCAGGACGCCGAGCAGCGACAGGGTCCGCAGGTCGACGCGGGCGGCGAGGGCCCACAGGGGGCCGCGTTCGCCGTCCGCCGGGGGGCTCTTCTCGGTGACGGGCCGGGCGGGCGATGCGGGCTGCGTCATGACGCCGGGCTCCCTTCCGTGGTGACGGTGTCTTCCGGGCCTTGACGGTCTTCGGGGCCTTGACGGTCTTCGGGGCGTGTCCGGTCTTCGGGGCCTCCCGGGCTCGCCCGGCCCACCGAGGAGCCGGACGCGCCGGACGGGCCGGGTGCACCGGGTGGGCCCGCCGCCGCGCCGGACGCCAGGACCAGGTCCAGTACGCGGTGTTCGTCCAGCTCGCGCGCGGGCGCCGTGTGCACCACCCGGCCCTCGCGGAGCACCAGGACGCGGTCGGCGAGGCCCAGGACCTCGGGCACCTCGCTGGAGACGAGCAGCACGGCCAGGCCCTCGTCGGCGAGCCGCCGCACCACGGCGTACAGCTCGGCGCGGGCGCCGACGTCGACGCCGCGCGTCGGCTCGTCGAGCAGCAGGACCCGGCAGCCGCGCAGCAGCCACCGGGCGAGGACGGCCTTCTGCTGGTTGCCGCCGGACAGCGTGCGGACGGGCGCCGAGGGGTTGTCGGGCCTGAGCGACAGCTCCCGCGTCGCGGCGCGGGCGGCCTCCCGCTCCTTGCCCCGGTCCAGCCAGCCGCCGCGCGAGAAGCGGGACATGGACGACACCGACACGTTGCGCGTCACGGACTCCAGCATCAGCAGGGCCTGCGCCTTGCGCTCCTCGGGGGCGAGGCCGAGCCCGGCGCGCACGGCCGCGCGGACGCTGCCCGGGCGCAGGGCCCTGCCGTGCACGCGGACGTGGCCCGCGGTCGGCCTGCGCGCGCCGTAGATGGTCTCCAGGATCTCGGACCGGCCGGAGCCGACGAGCCCGGCGAGCCCGACGATCTCCCCGGGCCGCAGTTCGAGGTCCAGGGGCGCGAACTCGCCCTCCCTGGCCAGACCGTGGACGGAGAGGAGGGGTTCGGGCGCGGGCCGCCGGTCGCCCTCCGGCCGCGGCGGGAAGACGTACTCGACGCTGCGGCCCGTCATCAGCGCGACGATCTCGCGCGTCGGCGTCTGCCGCGCGGGCAGCCCGACCGCGACGGCCCGGCCGTCCTTCAGGACGGTGACGCGGTCGCCGATGCGGCGGATCTCTTCGAGCCGGTGCGAGATGTACACGACCGCGACGCCGTCGGCGGTGAGGTCGCCGACGATGCGGAAGAGGTTGTCGACCTCGCCGGGGTCGAGCGCGGCGGACGGCTCGTCCATGACGATGAGGCGTACGTCGTGCGAGAGCGCGCGGGCCATCGACACGATCTGCTGCTGGGCGGCGGACAGCTCCCCCACGAGTCGGGCGGGGCTGATCTCGGCGTGGCCGAGTCGCTTGAGCAGGGCGGCGGTCGACGCCTGTGCCGCGCCCCTGCGGACGACGAATCCGGCGGCCGTCGGCTCGTGTCCGAGGAAGACGTTCTCGGCCACGGACAGGTGTTCCACCAGGTCGAGTTCCTGGTAGATGGTGGCGATGCCGAGCCGCATGGCGGCGATCGGCGAGCGCGGGGTGACCGGGTCGCCGCGCCAGGCGACGGTGCCGCCGTCGGGCTGGTGGGCACCCGCGAGGACCTTGATGAGCGTGGACTTGCCCGCGCCGTTCTGACCGAGCAGGCAGTGCACCTCACCGGCCTGTACGTGCAGGTCGACGCCGTCGAGCGCGCGGACGCCGGGGAACGACTTGGTGATGCCGGACATGCGGAGCAGCGGTGGTTCTGGTGCCATGACGGTTCCCTCGTACGGGTGTGGCCGGTTTCAGGGCAGAGCAGGGTGAGCGCTGTGCTGGGTGTGCCGAGGTGGCGTACGCGCGGGGGCGGGCCGCCGCCGTGTCCGCGGGGCGGGTCAGGCCGGTGAGAACAGGTGGTCGCTGATGAGCCGGGCGCCGCCGGTGACTCCGGCGGCGGGGCCGAGCTCGCCGAGGACGATGGGGAGGTTGCCGGTCGCGAGGGGCAGCGACTGGCGGTAGACCTGGGTGCGGATCGCGGCGAGCAGGGTGTGGCCGAGGCCCGTGACGCCGCCGCCGATCACCACGAGACCCGGGTTGAAGAAGCTGACGAGGCCCGCGATGACCTGGCCGGTGCGGTTGCCGCCGGCGCGGATCAGGTCGAGCGCGGTGGGGTCGCCCGCGGCGGCCGCCGCGGCGACGTCGGCGGCCGTGAGCGCGCCCGCCGCCTCCAGGCGGGCGGCGAGCTCCGGCGAACGGCCCTGGTGGGCGGCCTCCCGGGCGTCACGGGCGAGCGCGGCGCCGCTGAAGTGGGCCTCCAGGCAGCCCTTGTTGCCGCAGGCGCAGGGGCGCCCCTCGGGTTCCACCTGGATGTGGCCTATGTCGCCCGCGCTGCCGGTCGTGCCCCGGTACACCTGGCCGCCGACGACGATGCCGCAGCCGATGCCGGTGCCGATCTTGACGCAGAGGAAGTCGCCCACGGAGCGGGCCACGCCCGCGTGCTGCTCCCCCATCGCCATCAGGTTCACGTCGTTGTCGACCATGACCGGGCAGCCGAGCTCCTGGCTGAGCGCCTCCCGCACGGGGAAGCCGTCCCAGCCGGGCATGATCGGCGGGGCCACGGGCACGCCCTCGGGGAAGCGGACGGGGCCCGGCACGCCGATGCCCGCGCCGTCGAAGCCCTCCGCGAGGCCCGACGCCCGGAGCTTCGCGGCCATGGCGAGGACCTGCTCGAAGACCGCGACCGGGCCTTCGCGCACGTCCATGGGCTGGTTGAGGTGGCCGAGCACCTCCAGCTCGGCGTTGGTGACGGCGACGTCGACCGAGGTGGCGCCGATGTCCACGCCGAGGAAGCGGAGATTCGGGGCGAGGCGGATGTTGTGGGAGCGGCGGCCGCCGCGGGAGGCGGCGAGGCCGTCGGCCACCACGAGTCCCGTCTCCAGGAGGCGGTCCACCTCCACGGCCAGCTTGGACCTCGACAGGTCCACCTGGTCGCCCAGCTGGGCCCGGGAGTTGGGGCCGTCGTCGCGCAGCAGGCGCAGCAGGCGCGCCTGGTGGGCGTTGGCGGGTCGAGCCGTCATGCGTCTCACGCGCCCCTCCCGCCTCATCGGCCTTGTCCCTCTTACGTGGTGGGCTTTCGAGGGGAACGTAGCAGTGGGTGCCGGGGCTGGGAAGAACTTGCGCGCGAATTGGCCTCTACTTTCTCCTGCGACAGGACAAAGCCGGGGCCTCGCGGCATGCGCCCCTGCCCCACCCCTTCCCGAACAAGGGGGCTCCGCCCCCTTGGACCCCCGTGATCGGCGCTCCGCGCCTCGTCCTCACACGCCGGACGGGCTGAGATGGTCGCCGGTTGCGGTCGAGGAGCGATCCGGGGGCGAGATCCGGTCCGCACCGGCAACCATCCAGCCCGTCCGGCGTGTGAGGACGAGCGCGTCAGCGCGATGAGGGCGGGCGGATGGGGAAGAGTCAGGCCGGGGTGCGGTCGTGGTAGGTGCGGCGGGTGTGTTCCGTGTGGGCCCGCATCACGGCCGTGGCCCGCGCCTCGTCCCGCGCGGCGATCGCCGCGATCAGCTCCCGGTGCTCGACCCAGGAGCGGATGCCCCGCTGCCGCGCCACCGGCGTGTAGTACCAGCGGACCCGGCCGTCCACCCGGCCCGCGAGCTCGGCGAGGACCACGTTGCCCGCGAGCTCCATGACCTTGGCGTGGAACGCCGCGTTCGTGGCGACGACGAGGTCGACGTCCCCGGCGGCGACGGCCGACTCCCCCCGGGCGCACAGCTCCTCCAGGGCGGCGATGCCCGCGGAGCCCGCGTTGGCCGCGGCCAGGCGGGCCGCCTCCGCCTCAAGGAGCGTACGGACCGTGAGCAGTTGGTCCGCCTCCTCCTCGGTCGGCTCGTGGACGAACGCGCCCTGCGCGGGCCTGAGGTCCACCCAGCCCTCGGTGTTGAGGCGCTGGAGGGCCTCGCGCACGGGCTGCCGGGAGACGCCGAGGTGCCCGGCCAGCTCGCTCTCGACGAGGTGCTGGCCGGGCCTCAGGGCGCGGGTGGTGATGAGTTCGAGCAGCGCCTCGTAGACGCGCTCGCGCAGCGGGCCGGGCCGTTCCAGCTTGGGCACCGTCCCCTGCGGCAGTCCTGCGGACAACATCCCGTCCCCCTCCTGCGCCTCCTGGACATGGGCTTTTGTCTACAGTTTACCGAGCACCGCGGCTGGGGCCAGAGGGAGTTGGGCCCGCCGCGGCCCGCGTCACGGACAGCGCACGACCTGCCCCGCGTACGACAGGTTCCCGCCGAAGCCGAAGAGCAGCACCGGGTCGCCGGTGACGATCTCGCCCCGCTCGACCAGCTTGGAGAGCGCGAGCGGCACGGACGCGGCCGAGGTGTTGCCCGAGTCGACCACGTCGCGGGCGACCACCGCGTTCACGGCGCCGATGCGCGTGGCGAGCGGTTCGACGATGCGCAGATTGGCCTGGTGCAGGACGACCGCCGCGAGGTCGGCCGGGGTGAGCCCGGCCCGCTCGCAGGTCGCGCGGGCCAGCGGCGGCAGCTGCGTCGTGGCCCAGCGGTACACGCTCTGGCCCTCCTGGGCGAACCGCGCGGGCTGGCCCTCGATCCGCACCGCGTGCCCCATCTCCGGCACGGAGCCCCACAGCACGGGGCTGATGCCGGGCTCCTCGCCCTCGCCGCAGGCCTCGACGACGGCCGCGCCCGCGCCGTCGCCGACCAGGACGCACGTGGTGCGGTCCGTCCAGTCCGTGATCTCGGACATCTTGTCGGCCCCGATGACCACGGCCCGGCTCGCGGCCCCGGCCCGTACGGCGTGGTCGGCGGTGGCGAGCGCGTGCGTGAAGCCCGCGCAGACCACGTTGACGTCCAGCGCGGCGGGCGAGGGCAGGCCGAGCCGGGCGGCGACGCGGGCGGCCATGTTCGGCGAGCGGTCGACCGCCGTGGAGGTGGCGACGACGACCAGGTCCACGGACGCCGGGGCCCGGCCCGCCGCCGCGAGGGCCTTGGCTGCGGCATGCGCGGCGAGCTCGTCGACGGGCTCCTCGGGGCCCGCGATGTGCCGGGTGCGGATGCCGACCCGGGAGCGGATCCACGCGTCGCTGGTGTCCACCATGCCCGCCAGGTCGTCGTTGGTCAGCACCTTGGCAGGCTGGTAGTGGCCGACGGCGGCGATGCGTGAGCCGGGCATGGGCGGGTCCCCTCGTGGTGCCGGATGTGCGGGACCGTCCAGTCTGCTGAGCGACTCACGGGTAGCAGGTGACGTAATGCGACAGGATTGGGACCGCTCGTTTGGATGCTTCTCATCATCGCGTCACCCGGTGAAGAGCTGTCTGGCCTTGTGTACGAGTTCGTAGAGGCCGTATGCCAGTGGCACGGTCACCCAGAGCCAGGACCCCAGGATCAGCGCGCGGCGGCGCGGCGGCGGCCCGGGGGCGCCCCCGTCAGCGGGCGGCGGGCTCGGCGGTGTCGTCATCGGCGGCCTCCTTCGGCGCGGCGAGGTGGTGGCGCGGGTGGACGGGGCGGACCAGTTCGTTGGCGACGAAGCCGACGACCAGCAGACCGATCATGATCGAGAAGGAGAGCCCGTACAGGGCCGCGCCCTCCTTGCCCGCGTCCTCCTGCCGGTCGGCCACCCAGTTCACGATCAGCGGGCCGAGGACCCCGGCGAGCGACCAGGCCGTCAGGAGACGGCCGTGGATGGCGCCCACCTGGTAGGTGCCGAAGAGGTCCTTCAGATACGCGGGGACGGTCGCGAAGCCGCCGCCGTAGAAGGAGAGGATGACCAGCGCGCAACAGACGAACAGCGGCTTCGAGTCGTCGCCGAAGCGCGCGATCAGCAGGTACATCAGCGCGCCGGCGCCCAGGTAGACCCGGTACACGTTCTTGCGTCCGAGCAGGTCGGACGCGGACGACCAGCCGATGCGGCCCGTCATGTTCGCGGCCGAGAGCAGGGCGACGAACCCGGCGGCCGCCGACGCGGAGACCGGCGTCGAGGAGTCCGCGAAGAAGTCCGTGATCATCGGCGCGGCCTTCTCCAGGATGCCGATCCCGGCGGTCACGTTCATGCACAGGACGACCCACAGGCACCAGAACTGCGGGGTGCGCACGGCCTCGCGGGCCGACACCTGGGGCCCGTCGGACGCGCCCGCCGCGGCCGGGCCGCGGGCGCCCCGCGGCGCCGGGACCCGCACCAGGAGCACGCCGAGCGCCATGAAGACCGCGTACGTCAGGCCGTGCACCAGGAAGGCGAGCGCGATGCCGGAGGAGTCCGTGCCGAACGACTCCAGCATCCGCGCGGACCACGGCGAGGCGATGAGCGCGCCGCCGCCGAAACCCATGATCGCGATGCCGGTGGCCGTGCCGGGCCGGTCCGGGAACCACTTGAGCAGGGTGGACACCGGGGAGATGTAGCCGATGCCGAGCCCGATGCCGCCGACGAAGCCGTAGCCGAGGACGACGAGCCAGTACTGCCTGCTCGCGGCGCCGAGCGCGGCGAGCAGGAAGCCGGAGGAGAAGCAGACGAGCGCGACGGACATCGCCCAGCGCGGGCCGTTGCGCTCCACGAGCGTGCCGCCGAACGCGGCGGACAGGCCCAGCATGACGATGCCGAGCTGGAAGGGCAGCGCGCTCTGGGTGCCGCTGAGGTCGAGCGCGGACTCCAGGGGCGGCTTGAAGACGCTCCAGGCGTAGGCCTGGCCGATGGAGAGGTGCACCGACAGGGCGGCGGGCGGCACGAGCCACCGGCTCCAGCCGGGAGGTGCGACGGGGGGCCTCATGATCCCGAACGGTAGGAATCCGGCGGGCCGTTGGGAAGGGGGCGGGCCGGGATTCGTCGACGGTATGCGATGTCGCGCGCGCCCCTTGCCGCCCTAACTTCCATACTGTAGACAGTATTCCACTCCCCGCCGTGCGATCCGAGGCCGCGCGACCCGAGGCGCGGGGTCCGAAGCGCGGGGTCCGAAGCCGCGTGGCCCCGAGGCCTTCGCGACAGGCCCTCGGAACGATTCGACCGAACGGAGCGCCCCTCGTGAGAGTCCCCGTCCTGGGCGCCGGAGCGATCGGCGCGACGCTCGGCCGCCGCCGCGAGCCGGACCTCCCCGTCGAGCGGTCCGCCGTACGCCGCGCGTGCAGGACAATGAGATCGTGAAGGTCACCTCGCCGCACGGCGGCCCGGTGCCCCACGGCAGCCTCTGCGTCAAGGGCCGCTCCGGCCACCAGCACGGACAGAACCGGGACTGATCGACATGGGACGAGTCACGGAGCGCCGCCGCGTCCTCCGCATCCGCGACGGCGCGGTCAGCGAGCGGCCCGACACGCTCGTCGCCGAGGAGCCGATGGAGATCCGCCTCAACGGCAGGCCGCTCGCCATCACCATGCGCACGCCGGGCGACGACTTCGCGCTCGCCGCGGGCTTCCTCGTCAGCGAGGGCGTCCTCGGCGCGGCGGACGAGCTGCGGAACATCGTGTACTGCGCGGGCGCCACCCAGGACGGCTCGAACACGTACAACGTGGTGGACGTGTCGACCGCGCCCGGCGTCGTCATCCCGGACATCACCCTCGAACGGAACGTGTACACCACCTCGTCGTGCGGCCTGTGCGGCAAGGCCAGCCTGGACGCGGTCCGCACGACGGCCCGCTGGGCCGTCGACGACGGCCCCGACCCGCTGCGGCTCACCCCCGCGCTGCTCGCGGGCCTGCCCGAACGGCTGCGCGCGGCCCAGCGCGTCTTCGACCGGACCGGCGGCCTGCACGCGGCCGCGCTGTTCTCCGAGGACGGCGAGCTGCTCGACGTACGCGAGGACGTGGGGCGCCACAACGCCGTCGACAAGCTGGTGGGGCGGGCCCTGCAGAACGGCCGCCTGCCGCTGTCCCGCACGGTCCTGCTCGTGTCGGGCCGCGCCTCCTTCGAGCTGGCGCAGAAGGCCGTGATGGCGGGCATCCCCGTGCTCGCGGCCGTCTCGGCGCCCTCGGCGCTCGCCGTCGACCTCGCGGCCGAGACGGGGCTCACGCTGGTGGGCTTCCTGCGCGGCGCCTCCATGAACGTGTACGCGGGCGAGCACCGGGTGGCCTTGCAGGCCATGGCCGACCAGGGCTAGGCGGGGCCCGGGGCGCCCCCCGGCCGGCCTCGCCCCGCTCGCGGCGGGGCCATCGCGCCGCGCGCTCGCCCTCAAACGCCGGACCGGCTTGACCCCTTGCCGCTTCGCGGCTCGTCCTCAAACGCCGGACGGGCTTGACATCTGCCGGTTCGCGCTCGCCCTCACGCGCCGGTGCGTCCGCTGCGCGGCTCGGCGTCACGCGTCCGGCGCGTCCACCGCCGCCACCCGCGTCAGCATCTCCGCGAAGCGCGTGCGCTCCTCCTCCGACAGGGGCGCCAGGAGGTCGGCGTTGGCCCGTCGGGCCGCGCGGGCGCAGCGCTGGACCGTGCGGCGGCCCTCGTCCGTGATCGTCACGGCGTTCTTGCGGCGGTCCTTGGGGTCGGGCGTGCGGTCGACCAGGCCCGCGTCCTGGAGGTCGTTGAGGACGCCGACCATGTCCTTGGGGTCGAGCGACACGCTGCGGCCCAGCTCCGCCTGGGCGACGGGGCCGAGGTCGGCGACGGCGGACAGGACCACGTGGTGCCACATCCGCAGGCCCTCGGCCGCGAGGGCGTCGGCGACCAGGGCGCGGCCGCGGGCGGCGGCGCGGCCGAGCAGCCAGCTGGGCAGGGTGCGGATGGTGGAGGGGGCGGGCGGGGTCTCGGGCATGGGAGGAGCGTACCGAAGAACCGTTGGACTTCCCAACGAAAAGAGGGATATCGTTGGACCCACCAACGGTTCCGCCCCGAGGAGGCACACATGCGTCGCGTTCGGTACGACCACAGCGGAGGCCCGGACGTCCTGCGGCTCGAAGAGGCGCCCGTGCCCGCACCGGGCCCCGGCGAGCTGCTCGTGCGCGTCGCGGCGGCCGGCGTGACGCTGCCCGTCGTGCGCAAGGTGCGCGAGTCCCCCGAGCCGATACCGCTCGGCGGCGAGATCGCGGGCGAGGTGGCCGGGCTCGGCCCGGGCGTCACCGGCTTCGCGCCCGGCGACCGCGTCACCGGCCTGACCTTCGGGCACGGCTACGCCGACTACGCCCTGCTGCACACCGCCATGGCCTCCCCCGTGCCGGACGGAGCGAGCGCGACCGACGCGGTGGCCCTGGTCCGCAGCGGCCTGGTCGCCTACGGCGCGCTCCAGGCGGCGCGGCCCGCGCCCGGCGAGGCCGCGCTGATCACGGGGGCGGCCAGCGGCGTGGGCCATCTGGCGGTGCAGCTGGCCGCGCTCGGCGGCGCCGGGCGGGTCGTGGGCGCCGTGTCGGACCCCGCCAAGGCCGGCTTCGTGCGCTCCCTGGGCGCCACCGAAGTGGTCACGTACGACCGGGAGAGCTGGGGCGAGCCCGTCGACTACTGCCTGGACGCGGTGGGCGGCGACCTGCTCGCCCCGGCCCTGGCCGCGCTCAACCCCTTCGGCCGCCTCGTCGCCTACAGCTCGGGCGGCGGCACCGTGCGGGCGTACGACCTGCTCGTCGGCGCCAAGTCCGTGACGGGATTTCAGATGGCGCTCATCGCCCGGGGCCGTCCGGACACCTACGAGGCGTGGCGCCGGGAGCTGTGGCGGCTGTTCGCGGCGGGCGCGCTGCGGCCCGCCGTGCACGCCGCGTTCCCCCTGGAGAAGGCGGCCGAAGCGCACGAGGCCATCGAGTCCCGCGCCAATCTCGGCAAGGTCGTCCTCGTCCCGTAGCGGCCAACAGGGTGGTCGCTCCGGCGGCATTCTCACCCGTTAGGAGGGTTGATTCCGGACCCGCTCGCCCGTATGGCTTCAGCTACACGCACGGTTCTTGTGCGGCCCCAGCGGCCCAAGTAGCGTCGGCGCCCCGCACCTTGGACATGGGATGTCCATATGTCCGGTCGATATGGTCACTACGAAGGGCCGCCGTATGCCCCTGAGACACCGCGCACGCCCCAGACCTCCCCGGCTCGACCTCGCCGCACCCCCTGCCCGCCGCCGCCCGCCCCGGCGCGCCGTCGCCGCGCTGACCACGGCCACCCTCACCGCGCTCGCCCTGCCGTCGGCGCTGAGCGGCTCGGCCGCGGCCGGTGACCGGGCGCTGCCGTCCTTCGAGCAGCAGGTCCTCTTCAAGGCTTCCCAGGATCCCGGGTACACCTGCTTCCGTATACCGGCCGTGGTGAAGACGACCAAGGGCACGCTGCTCGCCTTCGCCGAGGGCCGCGTCAACGACTGCAGCGACGCGGGCGACATCGACCTCGTCCTCAAGCGGTCCCACGACGGCGGCCGCACCTGGGGGCCCATGCAGGTCATCAACGAGGGCGCCGGGAACACCCACGGCAACCCGACGCCGATCGTGGACCGGGACACGGGCCGCGTCGTCCTCGCGGAGACGTACAACACGGGACGCACGGACGGCAAGAACTGCGAGGTGCCGTGCGACCGCACCCCGCACCTCCAGTACAGCGACGACGACGGCGTGACCTGGTCGGCGCCGCGGGACCTGAGCAAGGAGATCCTGCCCGCCAGCTGGAACTCCTGGTACGCGACCGGGCCCGTGCACGGCCTGCAGCTGACCCGCGGCCGCCACAAGGGCCGCCTCGTCTTCACCGTGAACGCCGAGACGTGGAACGGCAGCCGGGTCACCGCCAACCACGCCGCGCTCATCGTCAGCGACGACGGCGGCGAGCGGTGGCGCGTCGGCGCCACCGACTCGTATCCCGTCGACGCCGCCGACGGCACGTTCCGGCAGAAGCCGTCGGAGATGACCGTCACCGAGCGCCAGGACGGCTCCATCTACGTCAGCGGGCGCGAACAGGACGGCACCGACCTCGGGCACCGCTCCCACACCGTCAGCCGCGACGGCGGCGACAGCTTCATCGCGCCCTTCCGCCCCCAGCCGGACCTGTACACGCCCCAGGTGCAGGGCTCGACGCTGCGGCTCGGCGACCGGCTCCTGCTCGCCTGCCCGGGCGACCCGGACCGGCGCCGCACCATGACCGTCCGGTCCTCCTACGACGGCGGGCGCACCTGGGACAGCTTCGACCGCGGCACCGTCGTCACCACCGACTGGTCCGGCTACTCGGACATGGTGCGCGCCGACGCCGACCACGTGGGCCTGATGTACGAGGGCGGCCCGGTCGACGCCCGCGACGAGATCCGCTTCGCGCGCTTCACCGAGGACTGGCTGAAGCCGCGGCGCGGCCCCGACCCGCACACGAGCGACTGGGCTCCCGGCGCGCCCGGCGCCGCGGTGCTCGGCGGCGCGCGCCCCACCGACGGCGTCACGGGCGACGCGCTCGCCTTCGACGGCACCGACGACGCGGTACGCCTCCGCTTCCGTCCCCAACTCCCCTTGGGGTCGGGCGACTTCACCCTGTCCCTGTGGTTCCGCTACTCCGCCACCAGCGGGGAGCAGCCGCTGCTGTGGATGGGCGGCGTCGGCACGAACCAACCCCAGGTGTGGCTGCGCGGCGAACCCGCGGCGGGCCGCGTCACCGGCCTGATCACCACCCGTGACGGCGGTACGCCGCCCCGCTCGGCCTCCTTGAGCACCCAGGGCGCGTACAACGACGGCGCGTGGCACCACGCCGTGCTGCGGCGCGGCGACGGGGAGCTCACGCTGTTCGTGGACGACACCGAGCTGTCCCGGCCCGACGTGCCGGGCACGGTCAGCCGCAACTCGCCGTTCGGCGTGCACATCGGGCAGCGCGTCGACAGCCGGGCCCACTTCGCCGGAGCCATCGACGAGGTACGGGTCTTCAAGCGCGCCCTGACCGACGCGGAGGTGGACGAACTCGCCTCGGTGGCCGACCCCGACGGGCGGCGGGCCGGCCGCTCCGCTGTGACACCGGACACCGTCGCCTGGCTGCCCATGGACCGCGTGCGCCCGAGGAACTAGCGTCCCGGGCGTGTCCCAAGCCACACGCCCGCTCACCGGTCCGACGGCGGCGAACCGGCAGCGGGGCGGCCCCGGCTCACCCGTGCTGTGGGTCGCCCTGCTGGCGGTGCTCGCCTGCGCGGCCGTGCTCCTGACGGCCCTTCCGGACGACGAGGACGACCGGAAGGGACCGGCGGCGTGCACGGCCCGCGGCGTGGAATCCTGGCGCCCCGAGACCGGCCTGACCGGAGCGTTCGCCGCGTACGGCGACGACGCGGCGCGCGACGACGACTGGAGCGGCGGCGACGGCACCCACTCGGTGAAGCTGCCCGGCGGGCGCGTCCTGTGGCTGTTCTCCGACACCTTCCTCGGCCGGGTGCACCCGCCGCCCAACCAGCAGGGCAAGCCGCACAAGTGGCGCGACGGCGGCGCCCCGATGGTCCGCAACTCCGGCGTGGTGACGTCCCCCTCCGGGGCCCTGGAGCGGACCCTGCCCACGCCCCTGTTCGCCGACCCCGCGCCCGGGCAGTGGCGCTGGCCGGTCGCCGCGAAGGTCGAGCCGCGCACGCCGGGCGGCGACGAGCAGGTCGTGCGCGTCCTGCTGTGGACCCGGGCCGCGGGCCCCGCGCCGTGGATCTTCGGGGTGCCCGCCGCCACCGAGGTCGCCACGCTCACCCTGCCCGACCTCGCCCTCGAAGGCATCACGCAGATCTCCGACCAGCGCGGCGTCGCCGACCCCGAGCGGCGGGTGCTGTACGGCACCACCACGGTCGACGACGGCGAGTGGACGTACGTCTTCGGCGGCAACGACGCGCAGACCGCCTCGCGCCCCTCCTCGCACGCCTATGTCGCCCGCGTCCCGCACGGCGGCCTCGGCGACCCCTCGGCCTGGCGCTACTGGGACGGCCGCGCCTGGTCGCGCGCCGGGGCGAAGCCGCGCTCGGTGCTCGGCGACGACGACCAGAAGGGGGTCGGCAGCGCGTTCACCGTGGTCCGGGACGGCGGCACGTACGTGCTGTTCACGATGGCGGCGGGCGCGCGGGGCCTGACCACCGTCACGTCGTACTGGGCGTGCTCGCCGAGCGGGCCCTGGTACGGCCCCGGCAAGGGCTTCGCGCCGCCGCTGCCCGCGGACTCGGCCGCGTACAACCCGCAGGCGCACCCCGCCCTGAGCGGCGGCGGCCGTCTCGTGCTGAGCTACGACGTGAACGCGCCGGACGCCACCGCGACGGCGGCGGGGCAGGCGAACGTCAACCGGAACGTGGAGCTGTACCGGCCGCGGTTCGTGACGCTGCGCCTGTCCCGGCCGGAGTGAACTCCTCCAGGTCGTGGGAGCGGCGCTTGGCGATCACCGCGCAGACCATCAGCTGCATCTGGTGGAAGAGCATCAGGGGCAGGACCGCGAGCGAGGCCTGCGCGCCGAACAGGACGCTGGCCATGGGCAGCCCGGCCGCCAGGGACTTCTTCGAGCCCGCGAACTGGATCGCGACCCGGTCGGCGCGGTCGAAGCCGAGCCGCTTCGCGCCGTACCAGGTCAGGCTGAGCATCAGGGCGAGCAGCGCCGCCTCGACGCCGAGCAGCGCGGCGAGCCGGGCCGGGGTGACCTGGCTCCAGATGCCGCGCACCATGCCCTGGCTGAACGCGGTGTAGACGACGAGCAGGATCGAGCACCGGTCGATCAGGCTCAGGACCTTCTTGTGCCGCGCGACGAAGCAGCCGATCCAGCGCCGCAGCAGCTGTCCGGCGAGGAAGGGCACGAGCAGCTGCAGCACGATCTTCACGAACGCGTCGGCGGAGAAGCCGCCGCCGGTGTCGGCGAGCAGCCAGGCCACGAGCAGCGGGGTGAGCACCACCCCGGCGAGCGAGGAGAACGTGCCCGCGCAGATCGCCGCGGGCACGTTGCCGCGCGCCAGCGAGGTGAAGGCGATCGACGACTGGATCGTCGAGGGCACCAGGGTCAGGAACAGGAAGCCGCTGTAGAGCGCGGGCGTCAGGACGTGCGGCACGAGCCCCTTGGCGGCGAGGCCGAGCAGCGGGAACACCAGGAACGTGCAGAGCAGCACGGTGAGGTGCAGCCGCCAGTGGCGCAGCCCGTCCAGCGCCTCCCGGGTGGAGAGGCGGGCGCCGTAGAGGAAGAACAGCAGCGCGACGGCCGTGGTGGAGGCCCCGGACGCGACGTCGGCCGCGGTGTCCCGGGCGGGCAGGAGCGCGGCGAGGCCGACGGTGCCGAGCAGCACCGCGATGAAGGGGTCGACCGGCATCCACGACGGCCAGGACGGGCGTTTCACAGGGCTCCGTGCTCTCGGGGTCTCGGTTCTTCGGGCCCGTCCACGGGCCGGACCCGGTACGTGCCCTTTCCATGGTCCTCCTCCTCGGCGCGATCGGGAATCCCGTACACCGCTCTGACTGTCATCACGTACCGCGATAACCTTGCGGGGTGTACGACCCCGCTCAGCTGCGTACGTTCCTCGCGGTGGCCCAGACCTTGAGCTTCACGCAGGCCGCGCGGCGGCTCGGGCTGCGCCAGTCGACGGTCAGCCAGCACGTGCGGCGCCTGGAGGACGCGACCGGGCGGCCGCTGTTCGCGCGGGACACGCACCGGGTGGAGCTGACCGAGGACGGCGAGGCGATGCTCGGCTTCGCGCGCCGCATCCTGGAGGTGCACGAGCAGGCCACGGCGCACTTCACGGGCGCCCGGCTCGGCGGGCGGCTGCGCTTCGGCGCGTCCGAGGACTTCGTCCTGACCCGCCTCACCGACATCCTCCAGTCCTTCCGGCGCGAGCACCCGGAGGTCGACCTGGAGCTGACGGTCGAGCTGTCCGGCACGCTGCACGAGCGCCTGGACGCGGGCAAGCTCGACCTCGTCCTCGCCAAGCGGCGCCCGAAGGACCCGCGCGGCGAACTGGTCTGGCACGACGACCTGGTGTGGATCGGCGCGCCGCGGCTGCGCCTTGACCCGGGCCGCCCGGTGCCGCTCATCGTGTATCCGCCGCCGGGCA
This sequence comes from Streptomyces sp. YIM 121038, assembly GCF_006088715.1. Lineage (NCBI taxonomy): Bacteria > Bacillati > Actinomycetota > Actinomycetes > Kitasatosporales > Streptomycetaceae > Streptomyces > Streptomyces sp. YIM 121038. The sequence goes on along the minus strand of NZ_CP030771.1, from coordinate 7,617,526 downwards.
TCACCCGGGCGCTCGCGCTGCGGGCCCTGGAGGGCAGCGGCCGCCCCTGGCGGATCGCCTGCACCAGCGGCAGCCTGAACGGCCTGGTGGCCGCGGCGCGCGCCGGGCTCGGCGTGATGGCGCACTCGCGCGGCCTGGTCCCGCCCGGCCTGGTGCGGGTCTCCGACCGGCTCGGCCTGCCGGAGCTGGGCGCGGTGGACTTCGTCCTGCGGCACGGCGAGCGGCGCCCGGCCGCACCGGGCGCCCACGCGGCGGCGGACGCCCTGGCGGCGGCGATCCTGGCGGGCGGGGACCGGTTGCAGCGCGGGCGCCCCTGAGGCCGGGCGGGCGCTAGCGCGTGGGCCGGTAGATGAGTTGCTTGACGCGGCGCAGATACGGCGTGGTCTCCACGTGCTGCACACCCTCCAGGCCGCCGATCTCCCCGCTGAGGTAGGCGTACAGGCCCGCGGTGTCCTGGGTGACCACCGTCGCCACCAGATTGGAGGGGCCCGCCGTCGCGGCGACGTAGGCGATCTGGTCGTGCTCGGCAAGGGCCTGGCCGACGGAGTGCAGGGCGGCGGGGGCCGTCGTGATCCACAGGGTGGCGCCGCAGCGGTAGCCGAGGGCCTCGGCGCTGTACTCGATGTCGACGTAGATCGCCCGGGACTCCAGGAGCGCGGCCAGGCGGCGCTTGACCGTGGACTCCGACAGACCGGTGACGCGCTGGAGTTCGGGGTATCCGGCGCGGCCGTCCGCTTCGAGCGCGGCCACCAGGGGTTCGTCCTCCGGGGAGATGCGGGCCGGGGCCGAGGGCCGCGGCGGGAGCTGCGGGGTCAGCGCGGCGAGCTGTTCGGCGCTCAGCGGGGCGAGCTTGCCGAGCCAGCCGCGGGGCCCGCCGAAGAAGGTGTGCAGGAGCTGGTGGGCGCGGATGTCCACGATGTGCGGGGTGCGGGGCAGCTTGCCGAGCAGCAGGTCGTGGTCGTCGGGGGTGCGGGGCTTGGTCATGCACAGGACCTCCGTGCCCCCGGCGGCCAGGCCCACCCAGAACGTGTCGGGGCGGCGGGCCAGGGCGTGCGCGATGGTCTGCGCGCCGTCCGGGGCGCAGCGCAGCCGGAGCATCCAGTGGTCCTGGCCGAGCCGCTCGGCGTTGCGCAGCACCACGACGCGGAGCCCGGCCGTGGCGGTGAGCCGGCGGAAGCGGCGCGCGATCGTCTGGTCCGAGACGCCGAGCACCTCCGCGATCTTGCTGAACGGCGCGCGTCCGTCGGTCTCCAGGGCCTGGAGCAGCTTCTGGTCCAATACGTCGAGCGTGGAGGATTCCACCGCCGTGCACCCCTGAGATGTCGGATTCCGCCGCAGCGCTGCCCACGGCCGTCACGATCGTCCGGCCGCCACGGATCGTACGGCATCGGAGCCACCGCCCGGTGGCGTACGGAACCAGGGAACGGGGTAGGACCATGCGCTCATGGGGGCCGCTGACGGCGGTGTGCCTGGGCACGTTCATGCTGCTGCTCGACGTGACGATCGTGGTCGTGGCGCTGCCCGACATGGCGCGGGCGCTCGACGCCTCGCTCAGCGATCTGCAGTGGGTCATCGACGGTTACGCGCTCGCGCTCGCCGCGCTGCTGCTCGGCATCGGCGCCGCCGCCGACGTGGTCGGCCACCGGCGCGTCCAGCTCGCGGGCACCGTCGTCTTCGCGCTCGCCTCGCTCGGCTGCGGGCTCGCTGCGAACGCGGAGCTGCTCGTGGCGGCGCGGGCCGTGCAGGGGCTCGGGGCCGCCGCGATGTTCGCCACGACGCTGCCGCTGCTCGGCGCCGCGTACCAGGGCAAGGAGCGCTCGGTGGCGCTCGGCCTGTGGGGCGCGGTGAGCGGTGCCGCCGCCGCGCTCGGGCCGATCGCCGGCGGGCTGCTCACCGAGGGGCCCGGCTGGCGCTGGATCTTCTTCGTCAACCTGCCGGTGAGCGTGGCCTCGGTGTGGCTGACGCTGCGCGCGGTGCCGCCGTCGCGCGGGCGCGCGGAGCGGCGCGTGGACTGGGCGGGCACGGCGACGTTCGCGCTGTTCGCGGGCGCGCTCACGTTCGGCGTGGTGCGGGCGTCGACGGTCGGCTGGGCCTCGGCGCGCACCGGTGTGACGCTCGCGGTGGCGGCGCTCGCGCTGCTCGCCTTCGTCGTGGTGGAGCGCCGCGCCGCGTATCCGCTGCTCGATCTGCGGCTGCTGCGCAAGCCCGCGTTCACCGGGGTCCTGATCGGCGCGATCGGCTACAACGCGGCCGCGTTCGGCGTGATCCCCTACCTCTCGATCTGGCTGCAGACCGTGCTCGGCATGAGCCCGGTGCGCGGCAGCCTGGTCCTGGTGCCGCTGTCGGCCACGTCGTTCGTGGTGGCGGCGATCGGCGGGCGGCTGCTGCACGGGGTGCCGGGGCGGTACGTCATCGGGGTCGGGCTGCTGCTGATCGGCGCGGGCGGCCTGGCGATGGCGGTGCTCGACGCGGGCTCGTCCTGGGGCGCGCTCGTGCCGGGCCTGGTGCTCGCGGGCGTCGGCATCGGCCTGGTCTCGCCGGGGCTGGCGGGGGCCGCGCTCGCGGCGGTGCCGCCGCGCGACGCGGGCATGGCGGGCGGCGCGGTGAACACCTTCCGCCAGCTCGGCTACGCCCTCGGTGTCGCCGTCTTCGGCACGGTCCTGACGTCGCGGATGCAGGACGCGCTCGGCCACGACGCGGCGCACACCGTGGCGGGCGGCGGGGCGGCGGCCGTCCGGGGCGCGTTCTCCGAGCACAGCGTGCGCGCGGCGTTCGCCTCCGGGCTCAACGGCGCCTCGCTCACGGCGGGGATCACCGGCCTCGTGGCGGGTGTCGCGGTCCTCGTGATGGTCCGGACCAAGCGGACGGCCGACGCAGGTCAGGGACCCGCCGGAGCCGAACGCACGGTCGAGAGCGCGCCCGCGAAGCAGCTCCAGGCGTAACTTCCGCGTACAGATTCGGTGGAGATCACACCACCGAAACTTACTCAACCGTCAGGAAACTGTCCGGCCCTTCCCCTTGTGGCCGCATTTCACCAGCTGACCTGTGACGATCGTGCCCATGGGCCCGTTCCCCACCCCCCTCCCGGAAGGGACTGGGGTGGGGTACCGTCACCGGCGCTGTGCGGAGCGCCACAAGGAGCACCATTGCGCGAGTTCACGAACCCTCCCCTGGCGTCGGCTCCCAAGGTGGGCGGCCTTGCCGACTCCGTCTTCGACCATGCCCTGGAGGATCCGGTCCGCGTCGTGCTCGGGCGCAAGGGCCCCGACGGCGGCTGGCGGGACGTGACCTCGGCACAGTTCCGCGACGAGGTCCTCGCGCTCGCCAAGGGCCTGCTCGCCCGGGGTGTGCGCTTCGGGGACCGGGTCGCCATCATGTGCCGCACCCGCTACGAGTGGACGCTGTTCGACTTCGCCCTGTGGACGGTCGGCGCCCAGGTCGTCCCCGTCTACCCGACGTCGTCGGCCGAGCAGGTGTTGTGGATGCTGCACGACGCGCAGGTCACCGCGGCCATGGTCGAGCACGAGGACCACGCGATGACGATCGGCTCGGTCGTGGACCGCCTGCCGCTGCTCCGCTGTCTGTGGCAGCTCGACGAGGACGCGGTGCGCGAGCTCGGCGAGGCGGGCCGCGACCTGGACGACGAGGTGGTGCACCGCCACCGCCGCGCGGTCACGCCCGACTCCGTCGCCACCGTGATCTACACCTCCGGCACCACGGGCCGCCCCAAGGGCTGTGTGCTCACCCACGCGAACTTCATGTTCGAGGTGGACACGGTCATCCGGCGCTGGGAGCCGGTGTTCCACTCCAAGCGCGGCGACGAGCCGTCCACGCTGCTGTTCCTGCCGCTCGCGCACGTCTTCGGCCGCATGGTGCAGGTGGCGGCGGTGCGCGGCCGGGTCAAGCTCGGGCACCAGCCGAGCCTGACCGCGGCGGCGCTGCTCCCGGACCTGGCCGCGTTCCGGCCCACCTTCTTCCTCGCCGTGCCGTACGTCTTCGAGAAGGTCTTCAACGCGGCCCGGCGCAAGGCCGAACGGGAGGGCAGGGCGGGCCCGTTCGACAAGGCCGTCGAGGTGGCCGTGAAGTACGCCGACGCGATGGAGGCCAAGGCCTTCGGCACCGGGCCCGGCCCCTCGGCGGGCCTGCGGATGCAGCACCAGCTCTTCGACAAGCTCGTGTACGCCAAGGTGCGCGAGGCGATGGGCGGCCGGGTGCGGCACGCGATGTCCGGCGGCTCGGGCATGGACCGGCGCCTCGGTCTGTTCTTCGCGGGCGCGGGCGTCACCGTCTTCGAGGGCTACGGCCTCACCGAGTCCTCGGCCGCCGCGACCGCCAACCCGCCCGAGCGCACCCGCTACGGCACGGTCGGCCAGGCCGTTCCGGGCACGACCGTGCACATCGCGGACGACGGCGAGGTGTGGCTGCGCGGCCCCCACGTCTTCCAGGGCTACCTCAACGACCCCAAGGCCACCGACGCGGCCCTGCACGACGGCTGGCTCGCCACCGGAGACCTGGGCGCCCTCGACGAGGACGGCTACCTCACGATCACCGGCCGCAAGAAGGAGATCCTGGTGACCTCCGGCGGCAAGAGCGTGTCCCCCGCCCAGCTGGAGGAGCGGGTGCGCGACCATCCGCTGGTCGCGCAGTGCATCGTCGTCGGCAACGACCGCCCGTACGTCGCGGCGCTCGTCACCCTGGACGCGGAGGCCGTCGACCACTGGCTCGCCCTGCGCGACAAGCCGCCGCTCGCCCTGGCCGACCTGGTGCGCGAACCGGACCTGGAGACCGAGGTGCGGCGCGCGGTGGTCGCCGCCAACACCCTGGTCTCGCAGGCCGAGTCCATCCGGACGTTCCGGATCCTGGCGCACCAGTTCACCGAGGAGCACGGCCTGCTCACGCCCTCCCTCAAGCTGAAGCGCAAGGCCATCGAGCAGGCGTACGCGAACGAGGTCGCGGCGCTGTACCCCTGACGGCCGGTGTGCTCCTGACGGCCCGCCGGTGCTCGCGGGCTAGCCGATCGAGACGCGCAGGATCTTGTCCGCGCCGTCCGGCTCGCCGCCGTTGTTGTCGGCGTTGGTCGTGGACAGCCACAGCGCCTTCGCGCCGGGCACGGTCGTCACCGCCCGCAGGCGGCCGTACTGGCCGACGTAGAACGCCTTGGCGGAGCCGACGTTCTCGTTGTCGGCGTTGATGGGGATGCGCCACAGGCGCTCGCCCTTGAGCGCCGCCATGTAGACCGCGCCGTCCACGACGGCGACGCCGCTCGGCGAGGCCTCGGCAACGCCCCAGGTCTGCTTGGGGTTGGTCATCCCGGACACGTTGCAGGTGCCCTCGCAGGTGGGCCAGCCGTAGTTCTTGCCGGGCTTGATGAGGTTCAGCTCGTCCCTGGTGGCGTCGCCGAGCTCGGCCTCCCACAGGCGGCCCTGCGGGTCGAAGGCGATGCCCTGCGGATTGCGGTGGCCCAGGCTGTGGACGAGCGTGCCGAAGGGGTTGCCGGGGGCGGGCTCGCCGTCCCGGGTCAGGCGCAGGATCTTGCCGTTGAGGGAGTTCTTGTCCTGGGCGAGGTTGCGGTCCTGGGCGTCGCCCGTGGTGGCGTACAGGAAGCCGTCGGGGCCGAAGGCGAGGCGGCCGCCGTTGTGGTACTTGGCCTTCTTGATGCCCTTGACCAGGACCGTGTAGCCGCCGAGCGAGGAGCCGTCGTAGGTCATGCGGGCGATGCGGTTGCCCTCGGCCGCGGTGTGCATGACGTACACGTAGTGGTTGGACGCCCACTGCGGGTCGACGGCGACGCCCATGAGGCCGCCCTCGCCGCCGGTGGTCTGCGCCTCCGGCACCGTGCCGAGCTGCTTCTTCGTGGCGCCGTCGGCCGACACCGACCAGACGCGGAAGTCGTCCCGCTCGGTGACGAGCGCGGACTTGCCGTCGGGGAGCCAGGAGGTGCCCCACGGTATGGTCCAGCCGCTGGAGACGGTCTTGACGCCGGTGGGCGCACCGGCCGGGGCGGGCGGCGCGGCCACCGCCGAGGGGGCGTGGGTCACGAGTCCCGCGGTGAGGACGGCGGTGGCCGCCAGGGCCACGCTCCGGGCGGTCGGCCTGCTAGTGCCGTGCATGGGTGCCTCCTGTGGGCCGGGGGGGTGGGAGATGCCGGGTGCGACGCGTCAGACGAGCTGGTAGGCGCGCAGGTCGGACAGGAGCAGATAGGTGTCCCGGATCGCGCCGGAGGTGTCGCCGAGGGAGCGGTAGATGCCCCACTTGGGCCGCACCCGGTCGGCGAGGAAGGTGTCCACGCCGGACGCCTCCCGGTCGATGACCGTCGTACCGCCGCTCGTGAGGATCCAGCGCACGGAGCCCGCCGAACCGTCGCCGATCGTGATCCGGAAGTCGACGTCGGTCCACCGGTCGTGCAGCGGTTCCAGATCCGTGCGGCCGACGAGGACGTCCTGCCCGAAGACCTTCAGCTCGACGGTCTGGTCGCCGCCGGAGCGGCGCAGCGACTGCACGACGAGCGGCGCGCTGCCCGTGCCGGGCTGCTTCATCTGCATGATGTGCGTGAACGTCGTGGTCGCCCGCAGCGAACTCGGCAGGAACATGCGGTAGGTGACCCGCCAGGTCTCGCCCCGCCGCCACTTCAGATACGTGTCGCCGGTGCGGCAGCCGGTGACCTCCTGGCGCTGGCGGTCGGTGCTGGTGTCGCGGTCGACGGTGTGGATGGCGAAGCGGAAGGTGTCGCCCTCGGCGGAGATGTGCGGCGCGGCCTCGGGGTGCGAGTCGGCGCGGTCGTCCTCCAGGGTCTCGAAGGCGCGGGTCCCGACCTCGCGGGCGGACGGCGCCCAGCGCAGCTGCCATGCGGCGGCGCCCGCCGCCCCGGCGGGCGGCGCTCCGGCGGCCGTGGCGGCGGCGCCCGCGCCGGCGCCGAGTGCCGCGCCCAGTAAGGCCCTTCGTGACGGGGTCATGCCCGGCTCACCCCTGCTTCCGCAGTTGCTCGTTCATCAGCAGGAAGGCGCCGAGCCCGTGGAAGTCGTTGGTCTGGCGGGGCCGGGCGACGTAGAAGGCGTAGTCGCCGACGTTCGTGCCGATGGAGATGTCGGTCAGACGGGTCAGACCGTCGGCGCCGCGCGAGATCTTCGCCAGGACGCCCCGGTAGCCGCGCCGGGCGGCCTCGCGGTACGACGCGGAGACGTAGCCCTTCTCCGCGGCGCGCGAGAGGGCGTAGGTGAACATGCTGGAGCAGGACGTCTCGGTCCAGTTCCCTTCCCGGCCGCCCTTGTCGACGACCTGGAACCAGCGGCCGGTGGCCGGGTCCTGGGCGCGCGCGATGCCCGCCGCGAGCTTCCGCACGGTGCGCAGGAGCTCCTCGCGGCCCGGCCCGTCCTCGGGCGTGGCGTCGAGGACGTCGACGGCGGCCATCGCGTACCAGCCGACGGCCCGGCACCACTGCTCGGGGGCGCGCCCCGTCTCCTTGTCGGCCCAGGCGGCGGTGCGCGACTCGTCGAAGGCGTGCTGGAACAGGCCGTTGTCCGCCTGGAGGTGGCGGGCGTAGGTGTTCAGCTGCTCGACGGCCTCGCGGTCGGTGTACGCCTCGTCGTCGAACTCCGCGCCGTACTCGACGAGGAACGGAGTCACCATGTAGACGCCGTCCGACCAGAGCTGGTGGGCGCGGCTCGCGGTGTCGGCGTGCCAGAAGCCGCCGTCGGACGTGCGCGGATAGGACGTCAGACGCTCCCGGATCCTGCGCGCGGCGATCCGGTAGCGGTCCTCGCCCGTCTCGTGGTGCAGGATCACCAGGAGCCGCCCCGCCTGCATGCTGTCGAGGCTGCTGAACTTCTGCGCGGTGTTCCCGTCCTGGTCGACGAACCGGTCGACGTACGCCTTCACGTACGTCAGATAGCGCGCGTCGCCGGTGCGCAGGTACGTGCGGTACTGGCCGTAGAGGTAGAGCCCGACGGGGTACGACCAGCCGCCGATGGACGTCGGCGTGTGGCGGGCCGTGGTGGACTCGACGAGGGCCACGGACCAGTCATCGGCGGCACGCGTCCGGGGGGCGGCGGCCGGGGCCGCGGGGGCGGTCCCCACCAGGCCCGCCAGGGCGAGGGCGCACGCCGCCACGGACAGGGCGGAACGTTTCATGATCCTCCTTCGCGGTAGGCGTAGCCGCCCGCGGCCCGCGCGGGCCCGCGCGCGGCGTCGACGAGGGCCCGCACGATTCCGTGGTCGGGCGAGCGCCGGCAGGCGGGGTCCGTGCGGGCGGCGTCTCCCGTCAGGGCGTACGCCTGGCAGCGGCAGCCGCCGAAGTCGACGGTCCGCAGCTCGCAGGAGCGGCAGGGCTCGGGCATCCAGGCCTCGCCCCGGTAACGCGTGAAGGCGGGCGAGGACCGCCAGATCCAGTCGAGCCGCCGCTCCCGCACGCTGGGGGCGGCCGCGCCGAGCAGCTCGGCGGCGGCCGGGCAGGGCAGGACCGTGCCGTCGGGCGCGACGGTCAGGGACACCGCGCCCCAGCCGCCCATGCAGGGCTTGGCGGTCGCGTCGACGTAGTCGGGGGCCACCCACACCAGTTCCATGCGCCCGGCGAGGTCGGCCCGCCACCGCTCGACGGTGCGGCGGGCGCGGGCCACCTGCTCGGGGTGGGGCAGGAGCGCGTCGCGGTTGCGCAGGGCCCAGCCGTAGAACTGGGTGTTGGCGAGCTCGACGCGCTCCGCGCCCCAGGCCAGGCCGAGTTCGACGAGGGCGTCGAGCGCGTCCAGGTTGGCGCGGTGCAGGACCACGTTCAGGCCGAGCGGCAGTCCGGCGTCGCGGACGACGCGGGCCGCCCGCTCCTTGGCGGCGGACGCCCGGGCCCCGGCGATGCGCTGGGCGGCGCGCGGGTCGGTGTGCTGCACGGACAGCTGCACGCTGCGCAGGCCCGCGGCCACGAGGGCGGCGAGCCGGGCCTCGTGCAGACCGACGCCGCTCGTGACGAGCTGGGTGTGGATCCCCGCGCCGTCGGCGGCGGCCACGATGCCCGGCAGATCGCGGCGCAACAGCGGCTCGCCGCCGGACAGATGGGTCTGGACGACGCCCAGGTCAGCGGCCTGACGGAAGACGTCGGCCCACTCGGCACCGGACAGCTCCGCTGACCGACCAACCAGTTTGGTCGGGTTGGAGCAGTAGGAGCAGCGCAGCGGACAGCCGTGCGTGAGCTCGGCGAGCAGGGCCCAGGGGGGCTCCGGGGGCGGGGGCGAAGGCGGTACGGAGTCCGGGCGCGGCTCGGGCGCGGAGGGCGGCCCGGGGGCGGGCTGTGGCGCCGGGGCGGACTGTGGTGCGGCGGCCGTCACCGCAGCCACCCCTCGTCCCGCAACTGTTCGAGGAAGACCGGCACTTCGGCGGCGACCGGCGCCGCCGGGTGGCGCCGCGCCAGCTCCGCGACGATCGCCTCCACGTCGCGCTCCCCGTCGCACAGCGCCACGATGCTCCCGGCGGCCCCGCGCAGGACCACCACCCGCTCGGGCAGGACGAGCAGGTCGACGCCGCGCACCCGGTCGTGGCGGAGCAGCACCGAGCGGGCGAGCACGGGCCGCCAGTCGAGTCGTACGAGATCGGTCACGGCGGCTCACTCCTTCGCGGGGGCCCCGGCGGGGCCGCGGTCGACGGCGTCGAGCAGCGACCACAGCACGTCGCACTTGAAGGCGAGCGCGGCCACGGCCCGCTCCTGCTGTTCCCGGGTGCGTGCCCACGCGCGGACCAGGCCGAGCGCTTCCTGTCCGTCGCGGCCGCCCTGTTCCACCCGGCCGCGGAAGTAGGCGAGCCCGTCGGCGTCGATCCACGGGTAGTGCTTCTCGAACGCGGCGATCCGGGTGCGCATCAGGTCCGGCGCGGACAGCTCGGTGAGCGAGGCGGCCACGGCGTCGAGGGCGGGCCGCAGACGGCAGAAGTTGACGTATCCCTCGACGGCGAGCCGCACCCCCGGCAGGACCCGCGACGCGTCCTGAAGCTCGTCGCGCCCGAGGCCCGCCGCCTCGCCGAGCCGCAGCCAGCGCTCGATGCCGCCGTCGCCGGGGCGCTCGCCGTCGTGGTCCCGGATCCGGCGCAGCCAGCCGCGGCGCACGGCCGGGTCGTCGAACTTGGCCAGGATCAGGGCGTCCTTGACGGGGATGTGGCGCTGGTAGTGGAAGCGGTTGGCGATCCAGCGGCGCAGCTCGCCGGGGCTGAGGTCGCCGTCGTGCATCCGGACGTTGAAGGGGTGGTGGTCGTGGTAGCGCTCGGCGGAGACGGACCGCAGCCGCTCGGTGAGCTCGTCGGGCGTCCACGGCTCCCGCTCACCGGGCCGCGTGCCGTCGGGCACCGCGCCGTCCGGCCTCGTTCCATCCATCCTCGTGCCGTCCGGCCTCGTGCCGTCCGGCCTCGTGTCGTCCTGGGTGGCCGTCCTCACAGCTCGATCACCATCCGCTCCGCCGCGACGTCGAGTCCCCGCTCCGCGAGCTGCTTGTGCTGCTCGGCGCCGGGGTCCCCGAGGGGGTTCGTATTGTTCAGATGCGTGTACAGACAGCGGCCCGGCAGGCGTGCGAGCCGGTGCGCGGTGCCACCCGGACCGGTGATCGGCAGATGGCCCATCCCGGTGGCGGTGGTGCGGGAGAACCCGGCCCGCAGCGGCTCCTCGTCGTCCCAGAAGGTGCCGTCGACGAGGACGAGGTCCGCCGCGCGGGCGGCCTCCTCGAAGGCGTCGGTCCAGGCGGCGACGGCCGGTGCGTACAGGGCGGTGGCGCCGGTCCCGGTGTCCCGCAGGAGCAGGGCGACGGACCAGGCGTCCCCCTCGGCCCCGGGCCCGGTGGCGCCGGCCGCGTAGCGCGGGCGCTTGGCCGAAACGGGCACCGCGCTCACGGCGACCTCGGCCCCCTCCTCCAGGGGCACGGCCGCGGCGGTCAGCTCGCGCCAGCGGACGGTGGTGTAGGGGCCGAGCACGGCGTCGAGGCCGAGCCGCTCGCGGACGGCGTACCGCACCGGCGCGGTGGCGCACACGGCCACGCCATCGCGGGCCTCCCGCAGCCGGGCGATGCCGAGGGTGTGGTCGAGCTCCGCGTCGGTGAGCAGGACTCCGGCGAGCGGGGAGCGGCGGACGTCGGCCGCGGGGTCGGGCAGCAGATCGGGGCACCCCTCGATCTGCTCGCCGATGTCGGGGGTGGCGTTGACGAGGTACCAGCGGCCCGGGCTGGCGCGGACGGCGAGCGACGCGTGGCGGCGGCGGCGCTCGGGGTGGGCGCGTGCCCCGGAACAGCCGGGGCACGCGCAGTTCCACTGGGGCAGCCCGCCGCCCGCCGCGGTGCCGAGCACCTGGAGCAGCACGGTCCGTGCTTACCGGTCGGCGAGGCGGTACGCGGTGACCTCGAGCGAGGTCTCGACGACCGTGTACTCGGGAGTCTGCCAGGCCGTGCGGTCGGCCGGGCCCGGGGGAAGCTCCGACGTCTGCGTGTCGTGGCTGTTCATGGGCGTGTCCTGCCTTTCCTGAAGAAGTGGGGGATTCAGGAGCCACTGGGATACACCATCACCGGTGTGCGTAGGGTGTTCACATGGATGGCCTGCGTTCAGTGACGTGCAACAGAGTCGCGGCATGACGGGACGCGGTCAATGGTTCGGACCGATGAGGTCGGAGCTATATCCGGCCATTCTCCAAAGGCCGCCACGACCCGTACCTGCCGCTGTGCGTCCCGGATCCCCCGCCAGGAATGCGGCACGGCTCCTGATCGTTGACCATGGACGTACCACCCGACGACGCATAAGGATCGAGAGCTCGTGAGCAAGGTCCCCCCGATCATCCTGAACAACGGCATCGAGATGCCCCAACTGGGCTTCGGCGTCTGGCAGGTGCCGGACGACGAGGCGGAGCGGGCGGTCGCGACGGCCCTGGAATCCGGGTACCGCAGCATCGACACGGCGGCCGTCTACGAGAACGAGACGGGCACCGGCAAGGCCATCGCGGCCTCGGGCGTCGCCCGCGAGGAGCTCTTCGTCACGACGAAGCTCTGGAACAGCGCGCAGGGCCACGACGCGACGCTCCGCGCGTTCGACGCGTCCCTGGACAAGCTCGGCCTCGACTACGTGGACCTGTATCTGATCCACTGGCCGATGCCGGACAAGGACACGTACATCGACACGTACAAGGCCTTCGAGAAGATCCACGCGGAGGGCCGCGCCAAGTCGATCGGCGTCTCCAACTTCCTGCCGGAGCACCTGGAGCGCCTCATCGACGCCACGTCGGTGATCCCGGCCGTGAACCAGATCGAGCTGCACCCGCACCTCCAGCAGCGCGCCGCCCGCGAGTACCACGCGGAGCAGGGCATCGCCACCGAGGCCTGGTCGCCGCTCGGCCAGGGCAAGGGCCTCCTGGAGGTCCCGGCGATCGTCGCGATCGCCCAGAAGCACGGCCGCACCCCGGCCCAGGTCGTCCTGCGCTGGCACCTCCAGCTGGGCAACGTGGTCATCCCCAAGTCGGTGACCCCGTCCCGCATCGCCGAGAACATCGCGGTGTTCGACTTCGAGCTCGACCCGGAGGACATGGCGGCGATCAGCGCCCTGAACGAGGACCGGCGGCTCGGCCCCGACCCGGCGGACTTCCACGTCGCCTGACGCGCGCGAGCCCCGTCACGGCCCGTCCGCGCCCCCTCTCCCCCGGGGGCGCAGACGGGCCAGTTCGTCCTTGAGGGCGAGGACGTCGCGGTGGTCCGCGCCGAGCGCGGGCGCGAGGGCGGCCACCGCGTGTTCCAGGACCTCGCCGGCCCCGGCGCGATCGCCTCCGGAGAGCTGCGCGTCGACGAGGTTCCTGGTCATCGCCACGGTGCGGGGGTCCGCCGCCCCGAACTGCTCGGCGCAGCCGTGCAGCGCGGCGCGGTACGTCGCGACGGCCCGCGCGGGGTCCCCCGCCTCCAGGTGCGCGTATCCCAGATAGCCGTACGTCCTGAGCACGTCGGGGTGCCCGTCACCGAGCGCCCGGTGGCGCAGGGCCAGCGCCCGGTCGAGCAGCGCGAGGGCCTTGTCGTGGCGTCCGGCGCCGAGCAGCGCGATGGCCGTGCGGTCGAGCGCGGCCAGGGTCTCCTCGTGCTCGTCCCCCAGGGTCTCCCGCCGTACACGCAGCGCCCGTTCGTACAGAGGCAGCGCCCGGTCCACGTCGCCCACCTGCGCGAAGAGCGCGGCGAGGCGGTCGTAGGACTCCCAGGTCTCCGGGGCGTCCTCGCCGAGCACCTCGCGCTGGAGGTCCAGCGTGCGCTCGTACAGCGGAATGGCCAGGCTCCACGCGCCGTTCGCCCCGTACACGTGGGCCAGGCACGCGGACGCGCGCAGGGTGGCGGGGTGCCGGGGGCCGAGCGCCTCGACCACCACGGACCGCCACTCCTTCGCCGCCTCGACCGCGCTCTCCGGGTTCCCCGCCCGCGCCTCGACGTCGACCAGGTGGCTCCACAGGCGCTGGGTCTCCGGGTGCGTCTCGCCGCGCGCCGTCCGGCTGCGCCGCAGGGCCTCGCGGTACGCGTTGACGGCGTCGGGCAGCGTCTCCTCCGCACCCTCCAGGGCGTGGGCGACGTCGCTGAGGGCGCTGATCACCCGGGGGTGGTCCGCACCGAAGACACGGGTGAGGTCGACGAGCACGCGCGTGCCCTCGCGGGATCCTCGGCCCCGCTCCCCCGTCGCGTACAGGGCGGCGGCGAGGCGGCCCCGGACGGCGAGGGTGTCCGGGTGGTCCTCCCCCAGCTCCCGGCGCGCGGCGGCCAGGGTCGTCTCGTACAGCCGCACCGCCCCGTGCGGGTCCCCCAGGCTCAGCGCCAGGTCCGCGATGGCCGCACAGGGCAGGACCAGGTGGGGGGACGCCTCCCTGTCGAGGGCGCGGAACGCCGACGTGCGCAACTTCGCGAACTGCTCCTTCGCCGCGCCCGTCTCTCCCACCTCGTTCTTGAGCGAGGCGAGTTCGACCCGCAGCAGGAGGACGTCCAGGAGGGCTCCGGGGTCGTTCGGGACGGGCAGCCAGCGCGCGGTCTCGCACCGCCGCAGCGCTTCCGGCAGGCGGCCCGCCCGCCGCAGCGCGTTCACCAGCAGCCGTGTCGTCCGCAGGCTCTCCGGCGAACCGATCCCTGGGCCGCGCTCCCTGCCCGCCTCCGCGCGCTCCAGCAGGGCGACGGCACGCTCCGCCCGGCCCTGCCCGATGACGAACTCCGCCGCCGCCTCCAGGACGTGCGCGAAGTCCACGTCGTCGTCCTCGGGCGCGACCGACTCCGCCAGGTGGTCGATGTGCGGCAGCAGGGCCTGCCAGCGCGGCCAGGTCGCGGGATCCTCGGCGTCGCCCGGCAGCGCGCCGTCGAGACAGGCCGTGGCATCGGACCGTGCCGCCCGCAGGGCCGCGGGGCTGCTCCACGAGCCGTCCTCGTCCGGCTCGTTGAGGACCTCGTGCACCAGCGGGTGGATGCGCAGCGTGTCGCCGTCACGGTCGATGAGGCCGAGCCACGCCAATGTTTCGGCGGCATGGTTCAGCGCGGCGGTACCGCCGATGCCGGACAGCACGCTCAGCGGGACCGGCTCGGGGGCCAGCCAGGCGAGGACGCTCATGACGCGGCGTGCCGTCGTCTCGTCCACGACACGCAGGACCGCGCGGACGGTACCTGCGACGTCGGGGCGGTCCTCGCTCCGCCCGGCCCGGGTGCGCTCCAGGAACACCAGGTACTCGGCGGGGGACACTCCTTCCCTCACCATGTACTGGACGGCCACCGCCAGGGCGAGCGGGAGGCGGCCGACCGCCTCGGCGACACTCCGCGCGTCGCCCTCCAGGACGTCCGCCCCCAGGTGGGCGCGGAGCAGCTCGACGGCCTCAGCGGGCTCCATGCCCGTCAGCTCCAGAACAGGCCCCACGCCTTCCCAGCCGTCGGCCCGTCTGCTGGTGACCAGGACCCGGCCGCCCGTGCCCAGGCGCTCCAGCAGGGCACGGACGTCGGCCGGGTTCTCCGCGTCGTCGAGGATCAGCAGCCAGTCGTGGTGTGCGGCCAGCCAGCCGACGGCCCACTCGCTCGCCTCCTCCCGCGTCACGTCCGAGGACGCGGGCCGCAGGGCGCGGGCCAGCTCCGCGAGCCCCTCGGCCGGGGAGGACGCGCGCAGCCACCACACCGGGTTCAGTGCCGCGCGGACGGCGTCGCTCGCTCCCCACCACTCGGCCAGCGCCGACTTGCCCGATCCTCCGATTCCCGACACGACCACCGCGTGCGGGCCGTCCGTCCACGGGCGTGGAGCCAACAGGTCGTCGTCCAGGCGCTGGAGGGCCGCGGCCCGGCCCACGAACGGCTTCGCGGGAGGAAGATTGGTCAGGCCCGGCGGAGCCGACACCCCGCCGGACGCGAGGAACCACTCGGTCACTTCCTCGTCGTATATCTCCAGCGACGTGGTGCGCACGCTCATGACCGGGGCAGGGGCCGCCGGCCGCTGGGCCACCCGGATCGCCGCCCCCCGGAGCACCTCCAGCGCCTCCTCGCTGACCAGCGCGAACGGCTGCTCCGCCGCGCCCAGGTGACGGGTGCCCCGGCCGTCCGCCACGGGGACCACCGCGCGGAAGGAGCGGGCGGCCGAGCCCGCGCGGGACTCGATCTCCTCGCCGAGGCGGGTGAGGAGGTCGGTGACGGCCAGGGACTCGGGGCGCGGCAGGGTCTCGATGAGGGCGGCGCGGGCGCCGGGGGCGAAGTCGTAGCGGCCGCGCTCCAGGTCGACGGGTTCCAGGAGGCCGCTGAGCAGGACCTCGGCGAGGTCGCTCGGCCGGGAGCCGGGGGTGACGCGCTGCTGGATGAGGCGCATCACGGGGAGCGCGGGCACCGAGAGGGCCACGTGCGCGGCGAGGTCGGCGGCCGTGCGGGACGCGGCGAGCTGGAAGCGCAGGACGCGCTCGGCGATCGGCAGGTCGCCCTCCTCCGCGAGGGGCTCGGCGAGGACGGGCGGGGCGGCGGCCGCGTAGGTGACGGCGGTGTCGCGGGGACGGTCGCCCACCGCCGCGACCAGGGCGGCCCAGTCGGCGAGCCACTCCGGCGCGAGTTCGAGCACGGGCACGGGCAGGGCCCCGGCGGGGCGGCGGGCGCGGCCGTGGTGCGGGGTGAAGCGGAGCGCGGTGTTCGGGGCGTGGGCCCGCGCGGCGGTCGCCCTGCCGGGCACGGTGGGCGCGGCGGTGCGCCGCCAGAGGCGTTCGGGCAGCGGCTGGAGGACGGCTGTGGGCCCGCGCCGCGCCCAGGCGTACAGGGCCTGTCCGGCGCGCCCGGCCCACCAGTGGGGGCCGGAGCAGTCGCTGAGGACCAGGGTGAGCTGACGGCCCGTGGGGTCGACCGCGGCGGCGGGGGGCACGGCCGGGCGGCCGGGCGCGGGCCGCAGGCCGACGCGGGTGCCGAGGTCGGCGACGTACCAGAGGCGGACGTCGCGGAAGGCGCCCGTGCGCTGGAGCGCGGCCCGCAACTCCCCGGCCAGCGGCCGCCACACGGCCATCGCGGAGCCGGTGTCGACGACGAGGGCCAGGCGCAGCGGGCGGCAGTCGGCGGGCACCAGGACGGGCACCCAGGGGCGGCGCCCGGCGCGCCCGGCGGCGCGGGCCGCGGTGGCGTCCTCGGCCGCGCGGGCGGCGGTGGCGTCCTCGTCCAGGACGCGGTGGCGGGCGTCGGGCACGCGCCGCTTGAGGGGGCGCAGGGCGCGCTGGAGGGCGAGTTCGTGGCGCAGCGCCTGCGGGGCGGGCACGAGCACGTCGTCGGCGTCCGTGCCGGGCCCCGCGGGGCCGCGCGGCAGGTGCAGGGGCCTCCCGCCGGGCTCCGCGGCCGCCGCCTCCGGGCCGTCCCCGGCCGCGGGCGCCCCCTCGGGGTGCTCCGGCCCAGGGCGCGGCCCGGGCGCCCGCCCGTCCGCGCCGCCCGCCGCGGGCGCGTCCGGCGACAGGCGGGGCCCGCCCGGACGCGGCCGGGGGCCGTCCGTGCTCTCGGGGCTCTCGGGTGCCGCGGGCAGCGTGCGGGCGAGCCACAGCATCTCCGCGAGTTCGAGGGGCGTGACCGGCGGGCCGAGGGCCTCCAGCGTGGCGCGCAGCCGGTCAAGCGTCATCGGGGTCCGTCGCCTCGCTGCTCAGGTACGGGGCGACCTGGTCGGCCAGCTCGGCCACGTTTCCGGGCGGTTCGCTGAAGGCCGCGTGGTGGCACATGTAGACGGCGTTCAGAAGCTGGTCGTTGGCGAGCAGACCGCCGCCGCGCCGGTCGAAGAAGCGCCGGATGACGTCGTGCGCGCCCTCGGGCAGGGCGCCCGAGGCGTCGCCCACGACCCCGCCGAGGTGTTCGCCGACGATCGCGGTCAGCTCCTCGACCGTGGCGGGCTGCTTCAGGTCGACGGTCACGCAGCGGCGCAGGAACGCGGGCGGGAACTCGCGCTCGCCGTTGCTGGTCATGACCACGAAGGGGAAGGCCCGGCAGGTGACGGTGCCGTCGCGGATCTCCACCCGCTCCGTGGTGCTGTCGGCCGTCATCACCTCGGCGGTGGGCTCGGCGCGCCGGGCCAGCTCGACGAGTTCGTACGACCCCTTCTCGAAGATGGTGAGGAGGTCGTTCGGCAGGTCGATGTCGCTCTTGTCGATCTCGTCGACGAGCAGCACGCGGGGGCGGGCGTAGGGCAGCAGGGCGGTGCCGAGCGGGCCGAGGCGCAGGTAGTCGCCGATGTCGTCGGCCCGCTCGGGGCCCGCCGCCCCGTCGCGGGCGCGCCCGGCGGCGTACAGGCGCGTCAGCGGGTCGTACGCGTACAGCCCTTCGCGCAGGGTGACGCGGCTGGTGATGGGCCAGTGCAGGACCTTGCCGAGGCCGAGTTCGTGGGCGACGGCGTAGGCGAGGGACGACTTGCCGGTGCCGGGGGCGCCGGTGACCAGGAGCGGCCTGCGCAGATAGAGGGCGGCGTTGACCTGGCGGACGGCGTCGGCGCCGGGGCGGTAGCTGACGGCCGCGTGCCGGTTGCCGCTGTCGCCGGGCGGGGCGGGCAGCGGCGGGCCGCCGGTGAAGCGCCGCCAGGGCGGCGGGTCGGGCAGCAGGTCGACGCGGTCGTGCGGGGTGCGGCCGCCGGTGTAGACGTGCCAGGCGCGCGACGGGTGTGCGGTCACCTCAGCCCCTCTCCTTGTTCCCCATGGCCAGCGGCGGGTCGGGCCTGCGCTCCGGGTCGTCCCAGAACAGCGCGAGGCGGTGTCCGCAGTGGCCGTCGCCGCCCCGCTCCGGGGAGCGGGCCTCCTTGCGCAACTTCATGACCTCGTACGGGAGCCGGTCGGGGTCGAGCCCGGACACCGCCCGGGTGAGGCGGTCGAGGAAGGCGGCGGACGCACAGTCCGCGTGGCCCCCGCCGCCGCAGTCGCGCCGCCGCCACAGCATGATGGGCATGCCGATGTCGAGCGCCGCCGACAGCCAGGCGTCGCCGGGGGTCGCCGCGTAGGCGAGGGCGCACAGCTGCTCCTGGCCGGCGAGCCAGTCGTAGAACTCCTGGTAGTTCCACGTCAGGGAGCAGGCGACGGGCTTGGGCCGGGTCTCGCCGCGGGCGCGCACGGTCTCCCAGCGCTCGCGGGTGAAGCGGCAGACCATGAGGGGTTTGAGGCGGTCCGTGTGGCGGACCACGACGGGCACGGCGCGCAGCGCCCGGGGGCGGGCCGCGCCGGGCTCGTGCAGCAGCCACTCCTCGAAGGGCTCGTCCATGAGTCCCTGCGGCACGACGAACTCCGCGATCCAGTCGAAGTCGGCGACGGCGCCGACCTGCGCGGCGAGCAGCGCCTCGACCTTCGTCCGCAGCTGCTGGGGACGGACGCGGACGGGCCCCGCGCGGCCGACCGGGACCCCGTCGACGAGGGCGCACACGGACAGGTCCAGGCTCTTGGCCTTCGTCATCGGCTCCACCCGGACCATGAGGGACCCGGTGCGCACGGCCGCCGCGGCCGGGCCGCGCCCGGCGTCGTCCGGCTGCCAGCGCCGCGTCCAGGCGGTGAGGCGGGCGGCGACGCCGCCGGGAGCGTGGTCCCGCAGCTCGCGCAGCAGCCGTTCGACGCGGCCCTCGCCGGTCAGCTCCTCGGCGACGTACCGCACGGCGTGCCAGGCCGACCGGAAGGCGGGCAGCTCCCGCAGGAACGTCGGGAAGGCCTGGCGCACCGCCAACGCCACGGCGGCGGGCGCCAGTTCGCCGCCGTCGAGGACGGCCCGCAGCTCGCGGCGCGGGGCGGGCTCCATCCAGTCGAGGGGCAGCAGGTCGTCCAGGCCCTCCCAGTGGCGGCGCACGGCGTCGAGGGGCAGCATGCGGCCCTGGGTGCCGCCGCGCTCGTCCCTGAGCTCCGCGTCGGTGACGATGCCGACGACCTCGCCGCTCACCGGGTCGTACACCCCGGCGCCGCTGAACCCCTCGTCGAGGCGGCGCAGATGGGCCTTGTCGACGTCCAGCTCCAGCCATTCGCCGTGCAGTTGCCGGTCGGCGCTGGTGGTCACCGTGACGTACGTGCCGTCGCGCTCGTGGCCCTCGGGGAAACCGAGGGCGCGCAGCACGTGGGCGGGGCGGCCGCGGTCCGGGCGCAGCGCGCCGAGGGGGGCGAGGGCGCAGGGCGCCGCGCGGACCGGGCGGTCGAGCGCGAGCACCGCGATGTCGCCGGGGTCGCCGAGGGCGCGCCAGCCGCCCGTCCACACGACGCGCGCCGGTTCCTCGCCGCCGTCCCCGGGCAGCGCCACGCGGACCTCGGCGTGGCCGTCGACGACGTGGGCGCAGGTGATCACCCGCTCGCCGTCGACCAGCACGCCCGCTCCCAACGGCGGGCCGCCGCCGACCGCGTGGATGCGGGCACGCCAGTGCATGTCCGCCATTATTCGCCCCGCGCCGCGCCTTCCGCGCCCCCTGGGGCGCCCCCTTTCGACCACGTCAGCTTGACCGTCAGATGCCCCTCGGCCGCGGTCTTCGCGATGACGGCGCCCGCGGCGACGCTCAGCTTCACGCCGAACTCCAGCTCGATCCCGTCCGGGTCGAGCGCCTGCTCCCGGAACGTGCGGAGCGCCGAGAGCGCGGCGCCGCGCACATTGCCGAGGGCCGACTCGAAGCGGCCCTCGACCTCCCGGACCCCGTCGTCGTCCCGGCGCGAGACGGACCGGTAGCCCACGTCCCGCGAGTCCATCTCCACGACGACGGGCCCGTCGTCGGACTCCCAGCGCATCAGCTCCCTCATGCGGCAGAACGTAGACGCAACAGGCCTGCCGGAGCAGCGGAGTGGCGAAATCTACGTCCACCACGGCAGACGAATACGCATCCCCTACCCCCGCCTATTCAAGTTTGACTAGACTGACGGAATGGCTGACAAAACCATCCCGCTGCTCCCCTGCCGGTCCGTCCAGCCGGTCGTCGACTTCTACACCGCCCTCGGCTTCGAGACGACCTACCTCCAGAAGAGCCCGTACGCGTACGCCGTCGTCGAACGCGGCCCCGTGGAGCTCCAGTTCTTCGGCATGAAGCAGTACGACCCCGCCGCGTCGTACTCGGGGTGCTACGTCCTCACCGACGACGTGGACGCGCTGTACGCGGCGTTCCGGGCCGGGCTCAAGGCCGCGTACGGGAAGGTGCCGCGGCGGGGGCTGCCCAGGATCGGGCCGCTGAAGGACATGTCGTACGGCGTGCGGCAGTTCCTGATGACCGACCCCGCGGGCAACAGCATCCGCGTCGGGCAGCAGCTCGACGAGGACCAGAGCCACCGGCCCGCGCCGAAGGAGACCTTCGCGCGGGCGCTGCACATGGCCGACCTCTTCGTCGACTCCAAGGAGGACCTGGAGGGCGCCGCCAAGGTCATCGACCGGGCGCTCGCCCTGGAGGACGAGCGGCCCACGCCCGCGCAGCACCTGCGGCTGCTCGTGCTGCGCGGGGACATCGCCCAGCGGCAGGGCGACGACGCACTGGCGGAGCGCCTCCTGGAGCGGGCCGCCGGGATCGGGCTCGGCGCACTCGATGAGGACGAGCGGGAGGCCGTGCGGGACGCGCTGGCGCGGCTCGACGAGCTGCGGTCGTAGGGCGGACGCGGGACGGGCGCAGGGCGGGCGGCGGGCCCCGGGGTGGCCGGGGTCCCGGGTCAGCCCTCCTTCACCGCCACGTGCACCGTGTGCGCCACGAGCAGGAACACGTCGCGGCGGCGGTGCAGGCTCAGCTCGTCCTCGGGGTCGAGCAGGCGGTTCAGGACGGTCACGTCGTCCGCGGCGAGCGCCTCGGGCCCCTCGGCGGCCGCGAGGCCGCGGTAGCGCTCGAAGGTGTCGATGACGTGCGCCCGCGCGCGCTCGTCCAGGGGCGCGGGCAGGTCGAGCAGGAACGTGCGGGTCGCCGTGTGGCGCAGGCCCGCCGCCGTGAGCAGCGCGGCCCAGTCCTCCGTGGCCCCGGTGGCGCCGGGCAGGGACGCGCGCATGCGCGCGAACCACTCCTCGTTGGCCGCGTCGAGGCGGGCCTGCAGGCCGGGGCGGCCCACGCCGATGTCGCGCGGCAGGCTGCGCGGCGGCAGACCGCCTTCGAGGACCGCGAGCGCGCCGCCCGGCGCGAGCCGCTCGCCGAGCGCGGTGAGCGCGGCGACCTGGTCGCCCACGTGGTGCACGGACCGTGCCGCCCAGATCAGGCCGGCGGGCGGCAGCTCGCCCAGGCCGTCGGGGAGTTCCGCGCGGTGCGCGCGCACCCGGTCCGCGAGGCCGAGCCGGGCGGCGCGCGCCTCGGCCCGCTCCAGCAGGGCCCGCTCCGGGTCCGCCGCGACCACCTCGGCCTCGGGGAACGCCTGGGCGAGCAGGCTGGTGACGACGCCCGGGCCGCTGCCCGCGTCGACGATCAGGGCCGGCTCGGCGGCCACCGTGCGCAGCCCCCGCAGCCACGCGGCGACCTGCCGGTACAGCGGGGCCGTGACCTCGGCGTTCTGCTCCAGGACGGGGGCCATCTCGGCCCAGTCGATGTCGTAGTCGCCGTGGCCGTGGCCATGCCCGTGCCCGGAGCCGTGGCCTGAGCTGCGGCCGGAGCTGTGGTCGTGGTCGTGGCCACCGGCCTTGGTCTCGTACGCCGTCATCGTTCCGCCGCCCTCTCACCTGGTCTTCGCGAACGCTGCCAGCTTGCGTCGGCGTTCCGCGAACGGCCACTTCCGTTGCCGTTTCGGCAAACGGCGTCCGGGGCCCGTCACCCAGCGGCGCTCTTGGTGAAGGCGCGCAGCGCGAACTCCGGGTCGGGCCGCCGCACGTCCTGGTCCGGCAGCCGGGCGAGCCGCTCCGCGTACCCCCGTGCCATCGCGCTGTCCGTCGGGATGCTGGTGAACCAGCCGCGGAACAGGTCCTCCGTGGTGCTGCGCGGGCTGCGGCCCTGGCCGTGGCCGGTGAAGCGGGCGCGGCCCGCGGGGGCCAGCCCGCACGCCGCGGCGTAGCCCTCGACGCGGTCGGCCCCGTCCACGGGCTCACGGACGGGGCGGCCCGCCAGGACGGCGTCGATGTCGCTGCCCACGTCGTGGGACGCGGCCTTGTCGACGGTGGTGACGTAGCGGCCGCCGGGCCTGAGGACCCGGGCGCACTCCGCCACCACGGCCGCGGCCTCCGCGGGTTCCGCGAACAGGTGCAGCAGCCACACCGTGGCCACCGCGTCGAACGCGCCGTCGGGGAACGGCAGTCGGCGGCTGTCGCCCAGGACGACGGCGCCCGGGACCCGCTCGGCGGCCATGCGGACCATGGCGTACGTCGCGTCCACCCCGGTCACGCCGAGGCCCGGCAGGGCGGCGAGCCGCCGGGTGACGAGGCCCGTGCCGCAGGCCACGTCGAGCAGGGTGCGGGTGCCCGGCGCCAGCAGCGAGAGCACCGCGGCGGCCGCGGCGGCGGCCCGGGGCTCGCCGCCGCGCGAGGCGTCGTAGCGGACGGCCTCCTTGCCGTAGTCGAGCGTCACGCCCCGGGGCCCGTCGGTCGTCACGCGGCACCGTGGCCGGGCGCCAGCTCCTCGACCCTGCGGGCGAGTTCGAAGTCGCGCTCGGTGAGGGCGCCGCCCGCGCTGTGGGTGCACACCGCGAGCGCCACCGTGTCGTAGCCGAGGGTGATCTCCGCGTGGTGGTCGAGCTCCTGCTGCACCTGGGAGACGTGGACGACGAGCGCGGTGGCCGCGTAGTGCGAGCCGAGGCGGTAGGAGCGGGTGAGGACGCTCCCGGAGCGGCCCGTGCTCCCGGCGTTCTCGGAGCGGCCCGTGCCCGCGGCGTTCTCGGTGACGGACCAGCCGGGCAGCTCGGCGAGCCGGTCCTCGATCTCCTTCTGCGACAGCGGTTCGAGAGGCATGGCCGCGCTCCTTCCTTGGTGTCGGGGGTGCGCTGTCAGCCTGCCACAGCGCGTCGCGGGCACGGGACTCAGCGGCGCGCGCATTCCGTCGCGAGGTCGTCCGCGAGCGCCGCGATCACCGCCCGGCCCTCGACGGCCCTGAGCCAGTCCCCCGGCAGCCCGTGGTCGCCGTGCAGCGCGCCCAGCAGATTGCCGCAGACCGAGCCGGTCGAGTCGCTGTCGCCCGAGTGGTTCACGGCCAGGGCCAGGGCGTCCTCCACCCGGGGCGCGGCCAGGGCCGCGTACACCGCGACGGCGAGGGCCTCCTCGGCGATCCAGCCCGCGCCCAGGGACTCCACCCGGGCGGCGTCCGGCTCCCCCTCAGCGGCCAGGTCGACGGCGCGGGCGAGCGCGGCGGACGTCTCCGCGTGCCCGGGGTACCGGGCGAGCAGCCGCAGGGTGCGCAGGACCGCTCCCTCCAGCGAGTCCCCCGCGACCAGGTGCGCCACGATCGCGGCGAGCGCCCCCGCGGCATAGGAGCCGGTGGGGTGGCCGTGCGTGATCAGCGCGCAGCGCGCGGCGAGCTCGAAGGCCCGCCCGGCGGGTGCGCGGGTGAGCCCGAAGGGCGCGGAACGCATGACGGTGCCACAGCCCTTGGACTCCGGGTTGACCGGCCCGGGCGGCCCGAGCGGGGCGCGCGGGTCGGGCGCGTGCGCGCGGGCCAGGCCGCTGAGGCAGGCGTTGCCGGGCGCGCGCCGGGCGTAGAGCCAGGCCTCGGCGGCGAGGCCGCCGCGCACGTCCGCCGCGGGGCCCGGCCGGTGCTGCGTGTCCAGCCAGCGCAGATACGCCTCCAGGACGAGCCGGGGCGCCGCGCCGCCGATGCCCTTGCGGCGCTCGCGCGCGTGGGCGGCCTCCAGGGCCTCGACGGTGAACAGCGTCATCTGGGTGTCGTCGCTGATCCGCCACACGCCGTCGGCGTCGGGGAGCGGGCCGGTCACGCCGCGCGGGCCGTGGGCGGCGCGGATGGCCGCCAGCGAGTCGAACTCGACGGCGTAGCCGAGCGCGTCCCCGACCGCGCCGCCCAGCAGACAGCCGCGCACCCGCGCCCGGTAGCCGGCGGCGGCCTCCCACGACAGCGGGTCCCACGGGTCGTTCATGCCGGTCATGCGCCACTCTTCTTCGCGTTCGCCATGCGGGGCTCCTCGATTACCGTCAGGGGTATGACAACTCTGGCTCCCGACAAGCGCAACGGCAAAGGCGGTGGCCCGCGCGCGGGCACGGCCTCCGACGCGGGCACGGCCTCCGAGGTGGGCGCGCTGCTGCGCGGCTGGCGCCAGGAGCGGCGCGTCAGCCAGCTGGAGCTGGCGCTGCGCGCGGATTCCTCGGCACGGCACATCAGCTTCGTGGAGACGGGCCGCTCCAAGCCGAGCGAGGAGTTCGTCCTGAAGCTCGCCGAGCACCTGGACGTGCCCGTGCGCGAGCGCAACGCGCTGCTGCTCGCGGCCGGGTACGCGCCCCGCTTCCGGCAGACCCCGCTCGACGACCCGTCGATGGGCGCGCTGCGCGCGGGCCTGGAGCGGCTGCTCCAGGGCTACGAGCCGTATCCGGCCCTGGTCGTCGACGCGACGTACGACGTGGTCGCCGCGAACCGCGGCATCGCCTCGCTCCTGGACGGCCTGCCGGAGCACCTGCTCGCGCCGCCCCTGAACGCGATGCGGATCGTGCTGCACCCCGAGGGTCTTGCCTCGAAGATCCGCAACCTGCGGGAGTGGCGCGGGCATCTGCTGCACCAGATGGAGCGTCAGATCGCGCTCCAGCGGTCGGGCGCGCTGCGCGCCCTGTACGAGGAGGTGGCGGCCTACCCGGTCCTCGACCCGGGCGAGGACACGGCGGCGGACGGGCAGGTGCCGCACTTCGCGCTGCCCCTCAGGATCGAGCACGAGGGCCGGGTGCTGTCCTTCATCTCCTCGATCTCGACGTTCAACACGCCGATGGACGTGACCGTCGCCGAGCTGGCCGTCGAGACCCTGCTGCCCGCCGACCCGGCGACGGTCAAGTACCTCCAGGACCGGGGGTAGCCGGGCACTTCCAGGAGCGGGGGCGGCCGGGCCCGTTCAGGAGGCGCCGGGACCGCCGCGCTCGCTCTCGCCCCCGTTGCCGTCGCCCTTCTTCCCGGCCTCCTCGTCGTCGACGATCTCCGCCTCGACCACGCCCTCGTCGGCGGGGCCCCGGGCGCCGGAGTCCCGTGGCGCCGCCGTGCTCCCGGCGGCGCCCGCGGCCGCGTACAGGGCCTGCCCCATCTTCTGGCTGACCGTGGCGAGCTTCTCGGCGCCCGCGCGGACGGCGTGGGTGTCGCCGCCGTCGAGGGCGCTCTTCAACTCGGCGGCGGCCGCCTCCACTTCGGCCCTGGTGTCGGCGGGGACCCGCTCGCCGTTCTCGCTCAGGAACCGCTCGGTCTGGTAGACGAGCTGCTCGGCCTGGTTGCGGGTCTCGGCGGCCTCGCGCCGCTTGCGGTCCTCCTCGGCGTACTGCTCGGCCTCGCGGACCATCCGGTCGATGTCGTCCTTGGGCAGCGCGGAGCCGCCCGTGACCGTCATGCGCTGCTCGCGCCCGGTGGCCTCGTCCTTCGCCGAGACGTGCATGATCCCGTCGGCGTCGATGTCGAAGGTGACCTCGATCTTGGGCACCCCGCGCGGCGCGGGCGGCAGGCCGGTCAGGTCGAAGACGCCGAGCTTCTTGTTGTACGCGGCGATCTCGCGCTCGCCCTGGAAGACCTGGATGCCGACCGAGGGCTGGTTGTCCTCGGCGGTGGAGAAGGTCTCCGAACGGCGCGTGGGGATGGTCGTGTTGCGCTCGATGAGCTTGGTCATGATGCCGCCCTTGGTCTCGATGCCGAGCGACAGCGGCGTCACGTCGAGCAGCAGGACGTCCTTGACGTCGCCGCGGATCACGCCCGCCTGGAGCGCCGCGCCGAGGGCGACGACCTCGTCGGGGTTGACGCCCTTGTGCGGGTCCCTGCCGGTCAGCTCCTTGACCAGGTCCGTGACCGCGGGCATGCGGGTGGAGCCGCCTACGAGGATGACGTGGTCGATCGCGGAGAGCTGGACGCCCGCGTCCTTGACCGCCTGGTGGAAGGGGCCCTTGCAGCGGTCGAGCAGATCACCGGTGAGCTCCTGCAGCTGGGCCCGGGTGAGCTTCTCGGCGAGGTGCAGCGGCCCGTCCGCGGAGGCCGTGATGTAGGGCAGGTTGATGTCGGTCTCGCTGGCCGAGGAGAGCTCGATCTTCGCCTTCTCGGCGCCCTCGCGCAGGCGTTGCAGCGCCATCTTGTCCTGGGCGAGGTCGATGCCGTACGCGTTCTTGAACTGCCTGACGAGGTGCTCGACGATGCGCTGGTCCCAGTCGTCGCCGCCGAGCCGCGTGTCGCCGTTGGTGGCCTTGACCTCGATGACGCCCTCGCCCATCTCCAGGAGCGACACGTCGAAGGTGCCGCCGCCGAGGTCGAAGACCAGGACGGTCTGGTCGTCGCCCTTGTCGAGGCCGTAGGCGAGCGCGGCGGCCGTCGGCTCGTTGACGATCCGCAGGACGTTGAGGCCCGCGATCCCGCCCGCCTCCTTGGTGGCCTGGCGCTGGGCGTCGTCGAAGTACGCGGGCACGGTGACCACGGCGTCGGTGACGTCCTCGCCGAGGTAGGACTCGGCGTCCCGCTTGAGCTTCTGCAGGACGCGCGCGGACAGCTCCTGCGCGGTGTACCGGTGGCCGTCCACCGTGCCGCTCTGCGGGAAGCCCCAGGCCGGGTCGCCCATGTGGCGCTTGACGGAGCGTGCGGTGCGCTCCACGTTCGTCACCGCCTGGCGCTTGGCGACCTCCCCGACGAGCACGTCGCCGCTCTTGGCGAAGGCGACGACTGAGGGGGTGGTGCGGGCCCCCTCCGCGTTCGCGATGACGGTGGGCTCGCCGCCCTCCAGGACGGCGACCACGGAGTTGGTCGTGCCGAGATCGATGCCGACCGCACGTGCCATGTCCAACAACCCCTTCCGACGCGGTGATACTCCGCCCTCCAGCACAAAACTTGAGCGGGCTCTTGTCAATGCCGCGTACGGGGCCGGGCCCGTGCGGGCCCGGGGAGGGCCCGGACACGACGAAGCCGCCGCCCCGGCGTGCGGGGTCGGCGGCTTCGCCGCGGTGCGGGCCGCGGGTCAGGCCAGCTTCGCCGACAGCGTGATGGTGGTGCCCGTGAGCGCCTGGCTGACCGGGCAGTTGGCCTTGGCGTTCTCGGCGGCGGCGGTGAAGGCCGCCTCGTCGAGGCCCGGCACCTCGCCCTCGACGGTGAGGTGGATGCCGGTGATGCCGGTGCCCGGCTGGAAGGTCACGTCGGCGGACGTGACGAGCTTGGTGGGCGGGGTGCCCGCACCCGTCAGGCCGTGGGACAGCGCCATCGAGAAGCAGCTGGAGTGCGCGGCGGCGATGAGCTCCTCGGGGCTCGTCTTGCCGTTCGCCTCCTCGGCGCGGGACGGCCAGGACACGGCCTGCTGCCCGATGCCCGAGGAGTCGAAGGTCACCGTGCCGGAGCCCTCGGTCAGGCTGCCTTCCCAGACCGTGTGTGCGGAGCGCGTGGTAGCCACGATGCCAAATCCCTTCGGTGAAGTTCCGTGACCCCCATCCGATCACACTCCGGGGGAAATCGCGGCGTACGGGGTCGGTACGGAGCCGTAAGAAGGATCACCCGGGAGGGTGTTCCCGCGGGCGCCCGACGGGCGCGCGCCACCGCCGCGCAAGGAACCTGAGGCATCAACTGATCGTCTACGTAACAAAGTTGAACTCGATTGGGGAAATGTGCGCCATCACCGAAATGAGCACAGAAGTCGCCAGGGAAGTCGACGCGGCAGCCGTCGCGCGAGAGTGGGCGCGGTCACCGTCGCGACAGCGGTGGCCGCGGCGCTCACGGCGGGCCTGACAGGACCTGCGGCGGCCGAGGGGGGCCGGGCGGCCTCCGGAGGCGCCGCCGGGCCCGCCCTGTCGTCGAAGGGCGCGGCCGCGTACCGGCTCACCCTCGTCACCGGCGACCGCGTGGCCGTCGACGCCGAGGGCCGCGTGCGGGGCTTCGTGCCCGCGAAGGGCCGCGAGCACATACCCGTGCGCACCCAGACGGTCGGCGGCCACACGCTGGTCCTGCCGTACGACGCGCGGCGGCTCATCGCCGAAGGGCGCGTCGACCGGCGGCTGTTCGACCTCACGGAGCTGAGCCGGAAGGCCACCCGCACGGCCCAGAAGAAGGGCCTGAAACTGATCGTCGGCTACACGGGCGCGGCCCGCGGCGCACGGGCCGGTGTCCGGGCGGCCGGGGACACGGCGGTCCGCCGCGTCCTGCCGTCCCTGAACGCGGAGGCCCTCCGCACCCCGCGCCGGGACGCGGCCCTGCTGTGGCGCACCCTCACGGACGCGCGCGGGTACGCCCCCGGGGTGCGCCGGGTGTGGCTCGACGGCGTCCGCGAGGCGAGCCTGGACAAGAGCGTGCCGCAGATCGGCGCCCCGGCGGTCTGGCGGTCCGGGTACGACGGCAAGGGCGTGAAGATCGCCGTCCTGGACTCGGGCGTGGACTCCGCGCACCCCGACCTCAAGGACCAGGTCGTCGCCGAGAAGAACTTCAGCTCGGCCGCCGACGTCGAGGACCGCCTCGGGCACGGCACGCACGTGGCGTCCATCGCGGCGGGCACGGGCGCCGCCTCGGGCGGGAAGCTCAAGGGCGTCGCGCCCGGCGCGAAGGTCCTGAGCGGCAAGGTGCTCGACGACGAGGGCTTCGGCGACGACTCCGGCATCGTCGCGGGCATGGAGTGGGCCGCGGCCCAGGGCGCCGACGTGGTCAATCTGAGCCTGGGCGGCGGGGACTCCGAGGGCACCGACCCGCTGGAGGCCGCGGTCGACGAGCTGTCGGCCGCCAAGGGCGTCCTGTTCGCCGTCTCGGCGGGCAACGAAGGCGAGTTCGGGCCCGGCACCGTCGGCTCCCCGGGCAGCGCGAAGGCCGCGCTGACCGTGGGCGCCGTCGACGACGCGGACAAGCTCGCGCCGTTCTCCAGCCGGGGCCCGATCGGGGACGGCGGCACGATCAAGCCGGACGTGACGGCGCCGGGCGTGGACATCACCGCGGCCGCCGCCCCGGGCAGCCGGATCGAGAAGGAGGTCGGGCAGAACCCCGAGGGCTATCTGACGATCTCCGGCACCTCCATGGCGGCCCCGCACGCCGCGGGCGCCGCCGCGCTGCTCAAGCAGCGGCACCCGACCTGGAAGCAGCCGGAGCTGAAGGGCGCCCTGACGGCGTCCGCGCGGGGCGGCGCGTACAGCCCCTTCGAGCAGGGCTCGGGCCGGATCGCCGTGGACAAGGCCGTCGACCAGACGGTGATCGCCCGGCCGACGTCGCTCGACTTCGGCACGCGGCTGTGGCCGCACACCGACGACAAGCCCGTCACGAAGAAGCTCACGTACCGCAACCTCGGCGACCGGGACGTCACGCTCGGCCTCGCGGTGGCGGCGACCGACCCGAAGGGCCGCCCGGCGCCCGCGGGGCTCTTCTCCCTGAGCAAGCGCGAGCTGACGGTCCCCGCGGGCGGCACCGCCGCGGTCGACCTGGTCGCGGACACCCGGCCCGGCGGCTCGGTCAACGGCACGTACGCGGCGTACGTGACCGCGACCGGCGGCGGGCAGAGCGTGCGCACGGCGGCCGTCGTGGAGCGCGAGATCGAGCGGCACGAGGTGACGCTGAAGACCGTCGGCCGCGACGGGCGGCCCGCGCCGCACTACCTGACCCTGCTCCAGGGCCTCACCGGCGGCGACAAGGGCCAGAACCACTGGGTGGACGACGCCTCCGGGACCGTCAGGCTCCGTGTGGCGAAGG
Organism: Streptomyces sp. YIM 121038; assembly: GCF_006088715.1. NCBI lineage: Bacteria > Bacillati > Actinomycetota > Actinomycetes > Kitasatosporales > Streptomycetaceae > Streptomyces > Streptomyces sp. YIM 121038. Next base: position 7,587,382 of record NZ_CP030771.1, on the reverse strand, counting down.
GCACGTACCTGCTGGACACGGCGGTCTACGTCGACCCCCGCGACCCTGACAAGGGCACGGACTGGCTGGTCCGGCCCCGGCTCGTGGTGACCAAGAAGACGACCGTGACGCTCGACGCCCGCAAGGCGAAGCCGGTCGACATCAGCATCGCGGACCGCACCGCGAAGCTGGTCTTCCTCGACGCCCGGTACACGTACGCGGGCAACGAGCTGGGCGCCCTCAACATCTCGAAGTTCTCCAGCCTGCGCACCGCGCACCTCGGCCCCGCGGTCGCCGCCGGGTTCGGCCAGCAGTGGCTCGGGACCTGGCGCAAGGGCGCGGACACGCGCTACGACGTCATGCTCGGCGGCAGGGTGACCAAGTTCGCGACCGGCTACACCCGGCACCTCCAGAAGGCCGACTTCGCCACCCTGAAGGTCCGCTCCGGCGCGTCGGCCCCCGGCCGCTGGGGCTCGCTGGCCGTCGCCGGATACCTCCCCGAGGCGGGCGGCATCTCGCCGATCCTGGCGCCGCAGAAGCTGCCGCGCACGACCACGGCGTACGTGTCCGCGCGCGACGGCGCGCGGTGGGGCGTCGGCTTCGAGCAGTACGGCGACAAGGACGCCGAGGGCGACCGCGTCCTGGAGGGCTCCTACGAGACGGCGCCGCGGGCCTTCCGGGCCGGGACGACGTCCACCAGGACGTTCAACACCGGCGTGTTCGGCCCTGCCCTCGACGCCGGCACCGGCGTCTTCCGCAAGGGCGACGAGCTGCGCGGCCGGATCCCGGTCGTCGCCGACGGCCGGGGGAACCCCGGCTGGACGCGCTACACCGCCGAGAAGTCGGTCCTGTACCGCGACGGCGTGAAGGTCGCGGAGAAGAAGGACGCGGTGACGGGCGCCGAGGCCTTCAAGGTCCCGGCGGGCGACGCGGAGTACCGGCTGACGGCCTCCGTGACCCGCTCCCCGAAGCTCGCGGCGGTGTCCTCGCGCGTGGAGGCGAGCTGGACGTTCCGTTCCCGGCACGTGGACGGGGAGGAGAAACTGCCCGTGTCCACGGTGCGTTTCACGCCGAAGGCGGGTCTGGACAGCCGCGCCCCCGCAGGCGTGAAACAGTCCGTCCCGGTCACCGTCCAGGGCCATGCGGCCGGTGGCAACCTCGCGTCCCTGAAGGCGTACGTCAGCTACGACAAGGGGCGTACGTGGACCGATCTGACGGTCACCGGCGGCAAGGCCGAGGTGACGAACCCGGCCCGCGGCAAGGGCGTCTCCTTCCGCGCCGAGGTCACCGACCGGCAGGGCAACGCGTCGAGCGTGACGATTCTCGACGCCTACCTCGGCCGGTAGACGGCAAGTAGACAGCCTCCGTTTTCCGCCAACCGCGCGGCCCCCTCACCGTGTTCGAGGGGGCCGCGCTGGTGCGCGCGGCCGATACGAACACCGGGGCGGCGAACGCCCTGGCCGGCGGGGCCACAGGGGCGGCGCGGCACCCCCGTGGCGCGTTCCCTATGGCCGGAATGTCACCTGGGCAAGGCCCTTCGGCAGTGACACTTTTAGGCCCCCTCGACCGCGTGCGGTTCAGCCACGCGACGGGGAGAACCCAGGGGGTAAGACCATGCGCATGAACTACGCGGACCGCGGTCCGTCTCCGCTGGAGCCGGAGAAGCCGGGCGCGGCCGGGGACCGGGACTCGACGTTCGGCTGGTGGGGCGCGTTCAGCGTCGAGAAGTTCGCCGACGCCTCGCCGCTGTCGTACACGCACGAGGACGCCACCGGCTTCCTCGCGTACCTCCAGCAGTTCTACGACCGCAACTTCTGGTTCGCCGACGGCGGCGTCCAGGTGTGGGCGTACGAGGAGACGTACGACAACTGGCAGGACCGCTACGGCATGGACGCCGTCTGCGCCGTGTACCACTCGGGCCACGGCACCATGGACGGCGGCGGCGTCTTCATCGCGCCGCTCGGCGCGGCCTGGGACGGCCGCACCCGCGCGTACTCGAACCGGATGGCGCTCGGCAACGAGAAGGCGAAGTACGTCTTCTGGTCGACCTGTCTGTCGCTCCGGGTGCTCGACGGGCACTCCCCGATCCGCACCTGGGGCGGGCCCAACCTCGGCTTCCGGATGCTCTTCGGCTTCGAGACCGTCAGCATCGACAACCCGGACTACGGAAAGAAGTTCTGGGAGAAGTGGCGGTCCGGGCAGACGTTCTGCGACGCGTGGCTGAACGGCAGCTGGGACATCTACCACGGCCAGGCCCCGTCCGTGTGCGCGGTCGGCGCCACCCAGGCCGAGGCCGTCAACCGGCTCAACACCGAGCGCAACTTCTTCCGCGACGCCGTGCCGGACGACTGGTACGCGTGGCGCTGGTACTACGCGCGCGCCTCGCTCGCCGACGAGTCGGGCGAGGCGCCGCAGGGCGCGCAGATCGTCCAGCTGGCGCCGCGCGACCCGAGCGCCGAGCTGACCGCGGCCGGGCGCATCGCCGAGTTCCCCGCGGCGGCCCTCGAAGAGGTGCAGGTCGAGCGGCAGGGCGTGCTGAGCGCCGCGTCCGGCGACCGCACGGTCTCCACGGGCCCGCACGCGGTGCGCTGGGTGCGGCTCGCCGAGGCGAACCACCGCAACACCACGCCGCTGCCCACCGAGCGCGCGGTGGAGCTGGCGCGGGCCTTCGCCGAGCAGCACGCGCAGGGCGCCGAGCTGGTCGTCGACAGCGTGCACGACCTGATGCAGAACTCCGGCACGAAGGACGGCTCGGAGACCGGCGTCCCGACGAGCCTGCAGACGCACGTCACCCTCCGCCAGGCCTTCGACGGCGTGCCCGTCATCAGCCCGGACCGCGGGGTGATCCGGGTCGGCCTCGACAACGACGGCACCGTCGTCCAGGCCCAGCTGTCCACGCGCACGGCGACCGGCACGGCCCGCGAGCCCAGCAGCCGCGTGGCACCGCCCGCCGCCGAGGGCGCCCGGGCCGCCGACGCACCGGCCCCGCGCGACCCGCGGGAGGCCCTCGCGCTCGCCCAGGAGCGGCTGCTCGCCGACCTCGCGGTGCGGGGCGCGGCCGACGACGGCGACTACGGTGCGGCCGTCGCGCGGGAGCGGCGGCCCGAGGTCAGGGACGTGCCCGGCACGTTCCGCGTGGGCTACGAGGTGGTGGGCAACGAGGCGTACCCCGCCGCCCGCAAGCTGATCGAGATCGGCCCCGAGGACGGCTTCAGGACCCGGCGCTGGGTGACGGCTCCGCTGGCGCGGTGACGCGTCGGGGCAGGACCCGCTAGGAGGGAGAGCGGTGGGCGGCCCGCTTCTTGCGGGCCGCCATCCACGCGTACACGGGGACGCCCGCGAAGAGGAACAGGACGCCCTGGTAGACGGCCGCGTACCCGGCGCCCGCGACCAGCCACATCGAGAAGCCGAACGCGGCCGAGGCGAGCACGGCGTCGCGCACCAGGCGCCCGCGGCGCACCCGCTCGCGCTGCCCCGAGGCCAGGAAGTAGAGCTGCGCGGCGGTGGCGAGCAGATAGGGCACGGTGGCCGTGAACGTCGTGACGAGCACGAGGACCTCGAAGACCCCGGCGGGCCCCGCCGTGTAGTTGTACACGGTCAGGAGCGAGGCGAGGACCACGGTCACGAGGACGCCGACGGTGGGCACGCCGCGCCGCTTGGTGGCGAAGGCGCTCGGGAACAGGCCGTCCTTCGCGGCGGCGTACGGCGTCTGGGCGCTCAGGAGCGTCCAGCCGTTGAGCGCGCCGACCATGGACACGAGCGCGGCGACGGCGACGGCGGTGCCGCCCCAGGAGCCGCCGAACATGGCGTTCACGGCGTCGGTGAACGGCGCGGTGGAGCCGACGAGCTCGTCGTGCGCGACGGTGCCGAAGACGGCGAGGGTGCCGAGCAGATAGACGAGGGCGGCGCCGAGCGTGCCGAGGACGGTGGCGCGGCCGACGTTGCGCCGCGGGTCGCGCACCTCGCCCGCGCTGACGGCGGCGGACTCCACGCCCAGGTAGGAGAAGAGCAGGATGGCGGCGGAGGCGGAGACCGCGCCGAGCGCCCCGTCGCCGCTCGCGCGAAACGGCCCGAGGTTCGCCGGGTCGAAGAAGAAGAGCCCGCCGAAGGCGACGAGCAGCAGCGGCAGGAACTTGAGCACGGTGGCGACGAGCTGTACGGCGCCGACGTACCGGGTCCCGGCGAGGTTGGCGAGCGCGGGGAGCAGCTGCAGCCCGAGCGCCGCCAGACAGGCGGTCCACTGGTGGTCGGTCACGGGCATCAGGACGTCGAGGTAGCCGACGGCGGCGACGGCGAGCGCCGCGTTCGACACCCAGGTGGTGATCCAGTACGACCAGGCCGCGAGGAAGCCCGCGAAGTCGCCGAAGGCCTCACGCGCGTACACGTACGGGCCGCCGGTGCGCGGGTCCCGCGCGGCGAGGCGGCCGAAGACCAGGGCGAGCGCGATGGCCCCCGCGGTCAGGACGGCGAAGGCGACGAGGCTGATCGTGCCGAAGGGCGCGACGGAGGCCGGGAGCAGGAAGATGCCGCCGCCGATGATGTTGCCCATGACCAGGCAGATGGCGGTGGGGAGTCCGAAGCGGCGCGCGTGCTTGCCGTCGTCGTGCGGCGCGGCGGTCTCCGCGTCCTGCTTCAGGGCCGGAGCCGACGGTGGTGCGGTTCCGGTGTCGTGCATGGGGTGGTGCGCCTCTCGTCGTGCCGGGGCCCGGGATCACCGGGCGCGGGCCCATGGTCGGGCACCGGGGGCACGCCGCAAAATCACTGCGTTTTGTCCTGTACGACCTGGTCGGCGGCGGGAAATGCTGTCGGTGCCGCAGGGTCCGGAAGGCGATCATCCGCAGGTGTGACGCGGGGCACTTCCGGCCCGTGCGCCTCGCGCAGCCAGCGCCGCAGGACCTGGTGCACGGCCTCCGCGCCGACGAGGTCGGCGGTGCCGTCGGCGCCCTCGGCGACGGGCGGCGAGAGGACGAGCGGGGACAGCAGGAACGGCCGGGACTGGGCGCCGCCGAGCCCGCCGTGCGAGCCGATCTGCTCCTCGAACGCGAGGACTTCGCCGTCCAGCGGGTCGTACGCGGAGTTGACCATGATGTCGGCGGTGTGCGGGAAGCCGTCGGTGCGCCGCACGGCGTCGGCGGCGCCGGGCCCGAAGTCGGCGAGCGGCCCGAGGGCGGCGGGGCCCGCGTCGGCGGGCAGCTCGTCCAGATGCACCTCGGCGCCGCGCGCGCCCAGGACGAGGGGCCCGCGGTCCGCGCTGCGCACCAGCAGGAAGCCGATGCCGGGGTGGTTGGCGAGCGTCGGCAGGAGCGCCGGGTGGCGCCGGTCGATCTCCTCGCGCGTCATGCGGTGGGGCACGTCGGGGAAGGAGACGAGCCCCAGGTTCCCCGAGGCGAGCACGATGGGCTCGGCGAGGCGGCGCGGCCGGTGCTCGCCGGTGCCCTCCTCCACGGGCCTGCGCAGGGCGGCGCGGACGGCCGAGCGGGCCTCGGCGCCGCTGTGCGTGCGGCGGGCCCGGCGGGGGACGGGCAGGCCGCAGCCCGCGCGCACCAGGTCGCCGAGGGTCAGGCCGTAGCGGGCGCGGAAGGTCTCGCCGGGGCTCTGGCCGTGGTCGGAGAGGAGCACGATGCGGTACGGCCGGGGCGCGTGCTCGGCGACCTGGGCGAGCAGCGCGAGGGACCGGTCGAGGCGTCTGAGGACCCGCTCGGCGTCGCCGCTCGTGGGCCCGGAGTGGTGCGCGACCTCGTCGTACGCCACGAGGTCGGCGTAGACGGCGGCCCGCCCGGCGAGCATGTCCCCGATGACGGCGGCGACCACGACGTCGCGCTCCACGACGGTGGCGAAGGCGCGGATGAAGGGGTACAGGCCGCCGCGGCTCACCCGCGGGCGGCGTCGGCGGATCCGGGCGCGGGTCGACTCGCCGATCTCCCGGCCGACCTCGGCGACGAAGGACAGGGCGGTGCGGACGGCGTTGGCCGGGTCGGAGAAGTACGCGAAGTACCCGGCCCGCGAGCGGTTCTCGCGGCCGCGCCGCGCGGCCATGGAGAGCACGAGCGCCAGCTGCTCGGCGCCGCCGCTGAAGAGGTTGCCGCGGCTGGCCCCGTCGTAGGTGAGCAGTCCGCCGTCGCCGGTGCGGACGATCGCGCGCCGCTGGAGCTCCGCGGCGGACGCGGGCCGGTTGGACACCATGACCTCGCCGGTGTCCTTCTCGTACCAGCGGAAGGCGGGCACGTCGTGGTTGCTGCCGTGCAGGATGCCGAGCTGGCTCGCGCCGGTCTGGCTCGACCAGTCGGTGCGCCACGGCGTGAGCCGGTGCGTGGCCCGCGCGTCGGGCCCCTCGTCGGCGCCGAGCCAGCGGGCGATCGTGGGCGTCACGCCCTTGCGCGCCGCCCGGCACAGGACGTCGTGGCCGACGCCGTCGAGCTGGAGGAAGACCGTGCCCGGGGTGCTGGGGCGGTGCGGGTCCGCGGCACGGCGGCGTCTTCGGTCCGCGAGGCGGTACAGGCGCCGCCGGTAGGCGTCGTCGTCGCGGACGGCGAGCGCGCCGCCCGTCGCGGACGCCACCGCCGACATCACGGCCGCGACGACCACGGCGGTCTCGGCGTTCGCGTCGCCGCGGCCGTCGGGGATGAGCCGCAGCGCGAGCAGCAGCAGCGAGCCGTTCAGGAAGAAGGTGAGCAGCCCGATGACCAGGGCGGGGACGAGCAGCAAGGCCCGGACGAGCAGCGGCCACACCAGGGCGGACAGCAGGCCGAAGGCGCCCGCGCCGAGGGCCGCCGTCACGGCGACGCGGGTGGCGCTGTCGCCGTCGTCGGCCTTGAGCTTGAAGTCCGGCAGGATGCCCGCGAGGACCAGCATCGTGAGCGTGCTCACCGCCCAGACGACGATCACGCGCCCGAGGCCGCGCCCCACCGTCCGCCACCGACCACCACGCACCGCGCTCCGCCTGCCTCACGTCCCGACCTTGCCCTCAGCCTGTCACAGGGCGGGATCCCGCAGGCGGCAGGGCGCCCGGGGCGGGGCTCAGCAGCCGTCGTAGCCCGCCGTCGGCATGGAGAGGCGGCGGTGCACGCGGGCCTTCATGCGGGAGTCGTAGCAGGGTTCCTCGAAGCCCGCGGTCTCGATGCGGACGCCGCGCCGCGCGCACTCCGCGGTGAACTCGTCGGCGGACCGCAGCGCCCGCTCCAGGACCCGGCGGCACGGGACCACGAACAGGTCGACCAGGCCCGCGTCCACGTCGTTCCAGAAGACGGCGTGGTCGGCGCGCAGGCCGTGCACGACGAGCTCCCGGGTCACCACGTAGCCGTGGGCGGCGGCCCAGCGCGCGCACATGGCGTGCTGGCTGCGCGAGTCGACGAGGAACGGGTCGCTGTCCAGCTCCTCCAGAGGCGTCAGGCTGGCGATGGCGGCGACCCGCACCGCGCGGGCCGGCCCCCCGCAGGTGTTTCCCATGGCATGCCCCTCACCTCTGGCGTCAGCCGACGACACTACTCCTGGCCGTAGGCTCGGAGACAGTCACACGAAGGAGGAACGGGTGCGGCCGGACGTCACGGTCACTTGGTGGGGCCATGCCACCTGCACGGTCGAGGATTCCGGGACGCGGGTCCTGACCGATCCTCTCTTCGTGCGCAGGCTCGCGCACTTGCGCCGCCGCCGGGGAGCCCTCCCGCCGCCCGAGGCGGCGGTGGCCGACGTCGTGCTGCTCTCCCATCTGCACGCCGACCATCTGCACGTGCCCTCCCTCGCCCGCCTCGCGCCCGGCACCCGGGCGCTGGTCCCGCGCGGCGCCGCGCGTTCGGTGCCAGGGCTCCGCCGCCTGTCCCACCTGCGGTTCACGGAGGTCGCGCCGGGGGACGAGGTGCCCGTCGGCGACGCCGGCGTCGTCGTGCGGGTGGTGCCCGCCCTGCACGACGGGCGCCGCCTCCCGGTGGGCCCGCACCGCTCCCCCGCCCTCGGGTACGTCGTCGAGGGCGCGGCCCGTACGTACTTCGCCGGGGACACCGGCCTGTTCGACGCGATGGCCGACGAGGTCGGGGCCGTCGACGTGGCGCTCCTGCCGGTCGGCGGCTGGGGCCCCTATCTGGGCCACGGTCATCTCGACCCGGCCCGTGCCGCCGAGGCCCTGGCCCGGATCGCGCCGGGCAGCGCGGTGCCGGTGCACTACGGCACGTACTGGCCGATCGGCATGGACGCGGTGCGGCCGCACGAGTTCCACACGCCGGGCGACGAGTTCGTGCGGCAGGCCGCGCGCCGGGCGCCGGAGGTCGCGGTGCACCGCCTCGCGCACGGCGAGAGCGTCCGGCCGGAGGCCGCCCGATGATGCTGGCCGCCGCGGCCCAGGTGTCGCCGGACTCCACCCAGCAGGCGGTCGGCTATCCGTCGCTCTTCCTGCTGGTGGTGGTCGGCGCGCTGGTGCCGGTGGTGCCGACGGGGGCGCTGGTCAGCTCGGCCGCGGTGGTCGCCTTCCACCAGACCGACACCTCGCCCTTCGCGCTGCTCGTCGTGTTCGGCGTGGCCTCGCTCGCGGCGTTCACCGGTGACGTCGCCCTGTACTGGCTCGGGCAGCGCGGCATGCGCTCGAAGAACGGGTCGCGCTGGCTGGAGGCGATCCGCGACCGCGCGCCCGAGGAGCGCCTCGCCCGCGCCCAGGACAAGCTCCAGGACCACGGCGTCCTGGTCCTCGTCCTGTCCCGGCTCGTCCCCGCGGGCCGCCTTCCGGTCATGCTGGCCTGCCTCCTGGCCCGGATGCCGCTGCGCCGCTTCGCCCGCGGCAACCTCCCCGCGTGCCTCGCCTGGGCGGTCACCTACCAGCTGATCGGCATCCTCGGCGGCTCCCTCTTCCGGGAACCCTGGCAGGGCGTCGCCCTGGCGGTGGGCCTCACCGTCGTCATCAGCACGGCCCCGGCCCTGTGGCGCCGCCTGCGGCCGCGCGGCGCCCGGTCGGAGCGGGCCTCCTAGCCGGGCCCCAGTACCCGCGAACCGCCCACCGGCAGGTCCCAGAGGTCGCGCGCGGCGAGCCCCGCCGCCGCCCAGGCGCGCCGCACCCGCTCCACGGGTTCGAGGACGGGCTCGGCCGAGAGCAGGAACGTGCCCCAGTGCATGGGGGCCATCCGTCGCGCCCCCACGTCGCGCGCCGCCCGCACCGCCTCCTCCGGGTCGCAGTGCACGTCCCGCAGCCACCACCGCGGCTCGTACGCCCCGATGGGCAGCAGCGCCAGGTCGATCCCGGGATACCGCTCCCCGATGCGCGCGAACCAGTGCCCGTACCCGGTGTCCCCGGCGAAGTACACCCGCTGCCCCTCCCCGTCGGTGAGCACCCACCCGCCCCACAGGCTCCGGCAGGTGTCCCGCAGGCCGCGCTTGGACCAGTGGTGCGCGGGCACGAAGCCGAGGCGGACGCCGTCGAGTTCGGCGCTCTCCCACCAGTCGAGCTCGGTGACGCGCGTGAAGCGCCGCCGGGCGAACCAGCGCCCGAGCCCCGCGGGCACGAACAGCGGGGTGTCGCGCGGCAGCCGCTTGAGGGTGGACGCGTCGAGGTGGTCGTAGTGGTTGTGGCTGATGACGACGGCGTCGACGCGCGGCAGGGCGCTCCAGGCCACGCCGACGGGGGTGACCCGGGCGGGGGTGCCGAGGATCCGCCGGGACCAGACCGGGTCGGTCAGGACGGTGAGGCCGCCGATCCTGACGACCCAGCTGGCGTGGCCCGCCCAGGTCACCGCGACGGTACGGGCGTCGACGCGGGGCAGCGGCCCCGGGGCGAAGGGCAGCCGGGGGATGTCGGCGAGGCCCGCGGGGGCGGGCCGCAGCGCGCCCTCGCGGGCGAACCGCGCGAAGGCGCGCAGGCCCGGCAGCGGCGCGGTGAGCCGGTCCGCGAAGGACTTGGGCCACAGGCGCGGCGAGCCGGGCACGGACACCGGGGCGGGCGGGCGGCGGACGGTCGCGGTGCCGCGCGCGTCCGGGGCGTCCGGGGCGGCCGCCCTGTCCGGCCCGTCCGCCGTGGCCGTCGCGGCCGTCGCGGCCGTCTTGGCCGTCGCGGCCGTCTTGGCCGTCGCGGCCGTCCGTCGTGCCTGCTCCGTGCCCTGGGGCTGCTGCTGTGTCTGCGTCACCGAGGAGGCTCCCGTCGCTGTGCTTCTGCGCGGAGCTCGTCGAAGGCCGCGGCGATCGCGGCCAACTCCCGCTCCACGTACGGCGATTCCAGTGGCTCTGCGGCGCTGAGCGCACGGCCGCGCTCCGCGGGGTCCGGCCCCAGGAGCGGCCCGGTGGACAGCCGGACGCGCAGCGCGTCGATGTCGTCGCCGAAGCGGTGGCCGCCGGGTGCGGGCAGGCCGAGCCGCTCCTGGAGGTGGTCCTCCAGCTCCTGCGCGTCCGTGACGCCGCGCGCGGCGAGCGCGGCGCGCAGCGGGCCGAGGTCGGCGTACACGTGTCGCCCCGCGGCGGGCGGCCGGGCGAGCGCGCCCGCGCCGACGACGGCCTCGCGCAGCGCGGCGGCGAGGCGCGCGTGCAGCCGGTTCGCGGCGGCCAGGCGCGCGGTGATCTCGTCGGGCTCGCCGAGCGCGTACGCGGCCGCGGCGGCGACCGGCGCGGCCGGGGTCGCGCCCAGGGCCGTCAGGACGTCGAGGGCGCGGGCGCGCAGCGCGGCGCCCGCGCCGTCCGCCGGGAAGCGGGCGACGGCGGCGGGCAGCGCGGGCGGCAGGAAGGCCCCAGCGAGGTCGCTGACGACGGTGACCCGGTCGGGGGCCATCGCCGCGGGGCCGACCAGGACGGTGTCGCGCGGGTGGTGCAGGGTGTCGCGCCACGTCTCGTCGCTCACGATGTGCAGGCCCTCGCCCGCCGCGGCCTCGACGGCCTCGTGGACGGCGTCGGGCGGCGGCACGGTCGCGGTCGGGTCGTCGGCGACGGAGAGCACGAGCAGCCGCGGCGCGCCGCCCTCGGCACGGACGCGGCGCACGGTCTCCAGGAGGGCGTACGCGTCGGGGACACCACCGCACTCCGCCGGTGTCGGCACGTGGTAGACGGAGCGGCCGAGGAGCCGCACCTGGGGCTCCCACCAGGCGGCGCACGGCCGGGGCAGCAGGACGTCGCCGCCGAGGGCCGCGGCGACGGCGAGCAGCAGCGGCCCGGCGCCGGGCGCGGCGGCCACCTGCTCCGGCCCGACGGGCAGGCCGCGGCGCTCCCAGTAGCCGCTCGCCGCCGCGCGCAGCGCCGGGTCGCCGCCGGGCGGGGGCGCGTGGCTGTGGCCCGCCGCGGCCGCGACGACGGCGGCGAGCTCCGGCAGGACCGGCAGGCCCGGCTCCGGCAGGGGCGGTCCCGACCGGACGCGGCCGCGCCCCGCGTGGTCCGTCCGCCGCATGGGCACCTCCGTGCGCTCGCCTGGCCACCCGTGTGACCGTCCGCGTGCCGTCGGGTCTGTGCGTACCCACGGCGGCGCCGCTCCATCGTCGGGTGGGTGGTGGTCCGTCAGGTTTACTCCGTACGGCGGTCAGCGCCCGGCGGCGCGGTCGCGGCGCAGCCGGTGGACGGCGGCGGCGCACGCGCCCGCCACCAGGACGCCGCCCGCGGCGAGGGCCGCGGGTGAGTCGGTGAAGGCGCCGCCCCCGCCCGCGTGGACGCCGTGCGGCGCGGCGGGAGCATGCGCGGTGGGCGAGGGGCCCGGTGCGGCCCGGGTGACGGTGAAGGTGGCCTGCCACGGCCCGTCGTCGGGGCACACGCCGTCCACGAACCACTCCGACGCCGGGCCCGCGACGTCCGGGCCGCCGTCCTCGGACCACTCCGACGCCGGGCCCCCGACCTCCGGGCCGCCGCCCGCGGCGCCCGGGGTGGGGGCGATGCGGGCGGTGCCCTGGTAGCCGATGGCGCCGGGGCTCCGGTTCTGGTGGTCCGGTACGCGCTGGAGCGTGGCGCTGCCCCGCTCGAAGGCCCGGGAGGCGGCCTCCATCGTCTGCGGGGGCGCGGTGCCGGTGGCCGGGCAGGCGACGGAGACGGTGACCTGCTCACCGGGCGCGGCGCGCGCCGGGGTGACCTCGGCGGCCGTGCCGCCCTCCGCGTGGGCGGGCGGCACGACGGCGAGCAGGGGGTACAGGGCCAGCGGGAGGGCGAGGGTCAGGGGGACGGAAGTGCGCATGCACTCATTCGAGCCGCTGACCGCGCCGCGCGCTCGTCCTCCCGCGCCGGACGGGCTAACCCCCGGCGCGCGGGACGGTGCCGTCAGCCGGTGCGGGCCTCGCGCGCCAGGGAGGTCAGTTCCCGTTCCAGGCCGCGGCCGCGGGAGTCCACCAGGGCGGCCGACACCTCGGAGAGCTTGCGGTTCGTGGTCTGGGAGATGCGCCGCAGCAGGGCGAAGGCCTGGTCCGCGTCGCAGCTCAGGACGTGCATGATGATGCCGCGCGCCTGGTCGACCACGGGCCGGGTGCGCAGCGCCTCGCCCAGGTGGTCCAGCTCGGTGAGGGCCGCGCGGTAGTGGCGGTCGCGGACCAGGCCGGTCGTGGCGAGGGCGCCGAGCGCCTGCGCGGGGCCGCAGCTCACGTCGTCCAGGCTGCGCGGCCGGAAGCTGAACAGGCTGAGGGTGAGCGTGAGGCCGGAGCGCCGGAACGGCAGCGTCACGCTGGCGCGGACACCGGATGCGAGGGCGAGGGCACGGTATTCGGGCCAGCGTTCGTCGCGCAGCAGGTCGCCCGCGTCCACCGGCGCGCCGCGCTCCTGCGCGGCCGGGATGGGCCCCTCTCCGGAGCGCAGCTGGACGGAGACGAGCCCGGCGAGGTCGGGGTGGGTGACGGCGGTGGGCAGCTCGTCGCCGCCGTCGGTGACCGTGGTGCCGGCGCCGCAGCACGCGGCGGTGCACCGGACGGCCTGTTCGGCGAGTTCGGACAGCCTGCGCTGCGGCAGCGTGGATTCCGATCCTTCCGGTCCGATCGGCATCGGCATGGCGCTCTCCTCCTTGCTTCCCACCTGTGCGGCTTCCCCCGGAAGCCTCCGGAAAACGGGCGCAGCGGCTACGTTCGACGCATGGGGCAGACGGATGAGTTCGGTGAGGAGCTCGCGGACTTCGTGCGCCGCGTCGCGGAGTTGAAGGCGTCCCGTGCCGTGCCGGCCGGAGACCTCGGCACCATGCTCGACGCGGCCCTGTTCGAACTGGACCACGCGGCCGCGCGGTTGTGGCCGGGGTTCGAGCGGCTCGCGGTGGACGGCGGGGCGGCGGCCGCCTCCTCGGACCGCGACGAGCAGCGGCTGCTGCGCGCGGTGTTCCAGCGCTTCCCCCTTCCCGTGGTGCTCGTCGACGGCGAGACCGTGGTGCGGCGCATGAACGTCGCGGCGACGGGCCTGACGGGGGTGCGCGGCGGATACGCGACGGGGCGCCCGCTGTCCGGGTTCCTCACGCCGTCGGACGGCATCGCGTTCCGCTCGCAGGCCGCGGCGGTCGCCCGCGGCGAGGGCGACCGGAGCCTGACGGTGCGCCTCCAGCCGCGCCCCGAGCAGCCGCTGCGGGCGACGCTGACCGCGCTGCGGCCCGGCACGGAGCCCCGTACGGTCGTCCTCGCCGTCCTGCAGCCCGCGGGGGCGGGCGAACTCCGCGCCGCCGGGCACGGCTCCTTCGGCCCGCTGCGGGGCCAGGTGCCCGACCTGACCGAGGCGACCCGCCACGCCGAGCTCCTCGAACTGTCGGACACGATGACGGCGGCGCTGCTCACGGCCCCGCCGGGCGATCCGGCCGGGGTGCTGCGGCGCGCCGCCGAGGTGCTGCACGGCACGTTCGCGGACTGGGTGATCGCCGACGAGGGCGGGGCGCGGCCGCGCCGCACCGCGGTCCTGGGGCCCCCGGGCGGGCCGGTGGCGGACGTCCGCGCGCTCGACCCCACCGACTGCCCGCTGGTCATGGAGGCGGTGCGCTGCGGGGCGCCCGCCCTCCAGGTGCGGCCGCACCCCGAGGACGGCTTCGGCCGGGACGCGTCCGGCGCGCCGGTGCTCGTACGGGCGCAGGTGACGTCCCTGCTGTGCGTGGCGCTGACCACGGAGGCGGGCGGCCCGCCCGAGGGGGTGCTCAGCCTGTTCAGGACCGGCGCGCGCCTCGCCTTCTCGATGGCCGAGGCGCGCGCCGTGGATGTGATGTCCCGTCATATCGCGCTGGCTATGCGGCGTCCCGGGTGATCTCGGCGGACGCGACGGGGTGCGGGCGGGCCGGGTGCCGCGCCAGATCACGGGTGATCTCGTCCCGCAGCCGCCCGCAGCAGCGGCTGATCAGGCGGGACACGTGCATCTGGGAGATCCCCAGGTGCTCGGCGATGCGGCTCTGCGTCATGTCGCCGAAGAACCGCATGTAGAGGATGGCCCGTTCGCGCTCGGGCAGCGCCGCGAGGCGCGGCTTGACGGCCTCGCGGTCCACGACGACGTCGAGCGCCGGGTCGGGGCCGCCCAGGGTGTCGCGCAGCGCGTAGCCGTCGTCGCTGCCGGGCAGTTCGGCGTCCAGGGACAGCGCGGTGAAGCTGTCGAGGGCCTCCATGCCGGTGGCCGCGTCCTCCTCGCTCATCCCGGCCCGCTCGGCGATCTCGGCGATGGTCGGGGCGCGCCCGGACACGGTCTGGGAGAGGTCCTGGCAGGCGAACCGCACGCGGTTGCGCAGGTCCTGGACGCGCCGGGGCACGTGCAGGGTCCACATGTGGTCGCGGAAGTGGCGCTTGATCTCGCCGGTGACGGTGGGCACGGCGTAGCTCTCGAAGGCGTTGCCGCGCTCGGGGTCGTAGCGGTCGACGGCCTTCACCAGGCCGAGGGCGGCGACCTGGCGCAGGTCCTCCAGGGACTCGCCGCGGTTGCGGAACCGGCCCGCGAGCCGTTCGGCCATCGGCAGCCAGGCCCGCACGATCTCCTCCCTGAGGGCGTCCCGCTCGGGCCCGTGCGGGAGTCCGCACAGCCTGCCGAAGGCAGCGGCGGTGTCCGGGGCGTCGTCGTGGGGGTGCCGGGAGGCGCGCTGCCGCCGCGCCGGGGACTGCCTGCCGGACAGGCGTGTCGGTGCCGCCGCGCGCTGCGCGTGCGGGGTGTGCGGGGTGGCTCGGCCGTGGTGCGGGCGCTCGCGGCGCGTGGTCGTGCCCGACGAGGTGTCGTCGGGGACCGCCGCAGCTTCCTCGGGACGTGCTGCGTCCTTTGGCATGGTGCGTCACAACTCCCTTGCCTGTGCTTTGGGTCGCACGGTCACCGTGGGAGTGCGGGCACGTGCCGCGTCAGGGCACACCCGGGGCGAGTGAAGCCTCTCCCACGGACGTGCCTCCGTTCCGAAGCACTGCCTTCCGCCTGCCCCTCGCTCCGCGCACCAAACGCCACGTCGGCGGGCGCGGGTTTTCCCGGGGCTCCGGCGGACACCCGGCCGGGACGCATTCCGCGCCCGGCACCGGAAGGACACCGTCATGAGCACGAAGGTCGCCGATCACATTCTGCAGCGCCTGCGGGCCTGGGACGTCGACTGCGTCTTCGGCTACCCCGGGGACGGCATCAACGGCCTCCTCGCGGCCTGGGGCCGCGCCGACGACCGGCCGCGTTTCCTCCAGTCCCGGCACGAGGAGATGGCCGCGTTCGAAGCGGTCGGCTATGCCAAGTTCGGCCGGCGGCTCGGGGTGTGCGCGGCGACCTCGGGGCCCGGCGCCATCCACCTCCTGAACGGCCTGTACGACGCGAAGCTGGACCACGTGCCGGTGCTCGCCCTGGTCGGCCAGACGCACCGCTCGGCGATGGGCGGCTCGTACCAGCAGGAGGTCGACCTGCACACGCTGTTCAAGGACGTGGCCTCCGACTTCGTGGAGACCGTGACGGTGCCCGAGCAGCTCCCGAACGTCCTGGACCGCGCCATCCGCACCGCGTACGCGCGCCGCTGCCCCACCGCCGTGATCGTCCCCGGTGACGTCCAGGAGCTCGACTACCGCCCGCCGCCGCACGCGTTCAAGATGGTGCCCTCCAGCCTGGACCGCAGCGCCTGGACGGCGCTGCCCTCGCCGACCGCCCTGGAGCGGGCCGCGGACGTGCTGAACTCCGGCACCAGGGCGGCGGTCCTGATCGGGCAGGGCGCGGCGGGCGCGCGGGCCGAGGTCGAGGAGCTCGCGGAGCTGCTCGGCGCGGGCGTCGCCAAGGCGCTGCTCGGCAAGGACGCCCTGAGCGACGAACTGCCGTACGTCACGGGCGCGATCGGGCTGCTCGGCACCCGCCCCTCGTACGAGCTGATGCGCGACTGCGACACGCTCCTGACGATCGGCTCCAGCTTCCCGTACGCGCAGTTCCTGCCGGAGTACGGCAAGGTCCGCGCGGTGCAGATCGACATCGACCCGCACATGATCGGCATGCGCTACCCCTACGAGGTGAACCTGGTGGGCGACGCGCGCGCCACCCTGCGCCGGCTGATCCCGCTGGTCTCCGAGGAGCGCGCGGCGGCCGGGCGCGAGTGGCACGCCGCGGTGCGGGCGAACGTGGAGCGGTGGCACGGCGTCCTCGACCGCCGCGCGCAGCTGGCCGCCGACCCCGTCAACCCGGAGTACGTGGCCCGGGCCCTGGACCCGCTCCTGCCCGCCGACGCGATCATCACCTCCGACTCGGGCTCCACGGCCAACTGGTTCGCACGCCATCTGACGCTGCGCGGCGACATGCGGGCCTCGCTGTCCGGCACGCTCGCGACGATGGGCTGCGGCGTGCCGTACGCGATCGGCGCGAAGTTCGCGCACCCCAACCGGCCGGTGATCGCGCTCGTCGGGGACGGCGCGATGCAGATGAACGGCATGGCCGAGCTGATCACCGCGGCCAAGTACCGGCACCGCTGGGACGATCCGCGGCTCGTCGTCGGGGTGTGGAACAACCGCGACCTCAACCAGGTGACGTGGGAGCTGCGGGCGATGGGCGGCGCCCCGTCGTTCGAGCCCTCGCAGTCCCTGCCGGACGTGCCGTACGCGGACTTCGCGCGCTCGATCGGGCTCACGGGGATCCGTGTGGACAAGCCCGAGGACGTGACCGCGGGCTGGCGCGCGGCCCTCGACGCGGAGGGCCCCGCCGTCGTCGAGTTCCTGACCGACCCCGCGGTGCCGCCGATTCCGCCGCACGCCTCCTGGGAGCAGCTGGAGTCGACGGCGACGGCCCTGCTCAAGGGCGACGCCGACCGGGGCGCGGTGGTGAAGCAGGGCCTGAAGGCGAAGGTCCAGGACTTCCTGCCGGGCGGCGGCAAGCGCCGGTAGCGCCGGGCCGGGCGGCATGGGTGGCCCGTACAGGGGTACTGCGGGCGGGGTCGCATCGCCGACGGACGAAGGAGGTCTCTGCGGACATGGCGGAGTACGTGAGGCAGGTCATGACACCGGGAGTCGTCGCGGTCAGGCCCGACGCCTCCCTGGTCGAGGCGGCGCAGCTGATGCGCGCCCAGGACATCGGTGACGTCGTCGTGGCCAACGGCGACCAGGTGGTCGGGGTGCTCACCGACCGGGACATCACGCTGCGGGCCGTGGCCGAGGGCGCCGACCCGCTGACGGTCAGCGCGCAGGCCGTGTGCACCCCGAACCCGGTGGTGGTGAGCCCCGACGACGAAGTGGCCGCGGCGGTCGGCCTGATGCGCGACCACGCGGTGCGCAGGCTGCCGGTCGTGGAGGACGGGCGGCCGGTGGGCATGGTGAGCCTGGGCGATCTGGCGATCGAGCAGGACCCGGCGTCCGCGCTCGCCGACATCAGCCGCGCCGCACCGGACGGCGGCGCGGGCCCGCCCCGGTGAGGAGGCGCGTCGGCGCGGCGGTTCAGGGGGTGCGGCCGAGCAGGCACAGGAGCTCGGTCTGCGCGTCCGCTCCCGGGGGCGGCTCCACCGGCGCGGCGAACAGGCCGCTCTGCGCCAGGTCGGCCGCGTACGGGGCGACTTCGCGCGCGGCCGCGGCGACCAGGGCGTCGGGCAGGCGCTCGTCGGCGCCGATGGCGCGGGCCAGGTCCCAGGTGTGCACCACCAGGTCGGTGGTCATCTGGGCGCAGTAGGCGCGCGCGGGGCTCTCGCCGTAGCTGAGGTGGACGGTGCCCGTGAGCGCGCCCGGCGCGCCGAGCGCGGCCCGGGACGCCGCGGCCGCGGTGTCCCAGGAGGCGACGGGGTCGGGCCCGAGCAGATCGCCGTCGAAGCGGTCGCCGACCTCCTCGACGGTGGCGCGGTCACGGACGAGCGGCTCCACCCACAGCTGCTCGGACACGAGGTGGTGGACGAGGTCGCGGACCGTCCAGCGCGCGCAGGGCGTCGGGGCGTCCCACTGGTCCTGCCGGACCGCGTGCACCCGGTCGGTGAACTGCTCGACGGCCTGGCCGTGCCGCTCCAGGGTCCGCTGGTCGTCGCCGGTGCTCATGCCGTCTCCCGTCGGTCGGTGCGCGGGCCGCGTGCTGTCGAGTCTGACCGCGACGCGCGGCGCGAACCACCGGGAGGGGGCCGCTGGGGCCCCGACGGCGTGCGGAGTGGCGGGCCCGATGGCACACGGGGGAATGCCAGGGGGAACGACCGGGCCCGCCGGTCCGAAGCCGGCCCGGCGCTCACCAGAGCCGGGCCGGAGGTGCCGGGGTTCCGTCCACGGTCCGCCCCGGGAGAAGGCTGGGCCCCCCGCGACGCGACCGGTCCACCCGGCGACAGAGCCACGTTAGGCGCGGGCTCCGGCGCCGACGATCCGCTGTGCGCACGGCCTGTCCGGATAGCGCACCGCGTCCGGATAGCGCACGCGCCCCGGCCGCGGCCCCCGTCGCGGGCCCCGGTCGCCGCCCCTGTCAGCGCCGCAGCGTCTGCGACGGCAGCTCCCCGAACCGCGCCCGGTACTGCTCGGCGAACCGGCCGAGGTGGGTGAAGCCCCAGCGGTGGGCGACCTCGCTCACGGACCGCTCGCAGGAACCCGACGCGAGCAGCTCCTCGCGGACCCGCCCGAGGCGCACGTCCCGTACGTACGCCATCGGGGACATGCCCACGTAACGGCGGAAGGCCTCCTGGAGCCAGCGCACGCCGACGCGGCCCTCGGCGGCGAGGGCCGCGGTGGTGAACGGGTGCTCGGGGCGCGCGTGGACGGCGTCCGTCACGCGTTTGACGGGGGCGGGGCGCAGCTGGTGCACGGGGTCGGTGAGCCGGTCGCGGTAGCGGTGGTCCGCGGCGAGCAGCAGGCCGTTGAGGAGGGCCTCCTGCAGCGGCTCGGCGACCAGGGGGTGGGTCAGGACGCCGTCGTCCTCGCGCAGGTCGGCCACGACGGTCCGGACGAGGCGTGCCCAGCCGCGCCCGGCGCCCCGCCGCGTGTCGAAGACCGGGCCGAAGGTCACCGGGGAGGGCACCGGCCTGCCGATGAGCCGCTCCAGGCGCCCTTCGAGGGCGGCGCGGTCCACCTTCACGGCGAGCAGGCGGCAGTCGCCGGTCCAGCGGTCCAGGACGGTGTCGCCCACCGGCTGGTAGACCGCCGCGCTGCCGACGCCCGCCGCGGTGGCGGGCGCGGCCCCCTGCCGCCAGGAGACGTGCCCGCTGAGCGGGATGTTGACGTGGTAGGCCCCCAGCTCGCCGAAGCGCATGCGGACGTCGGCCCCGCAGCGCATGTCGCCGACGGTGAGCGCCCCCAGCTTCCCGATGTCGTACCGCGCGCTGAAGGGCCGCGGGTCTTCGCACACGTCCATGAAGTTGCTGTAGTACGTGGCCTCGATGAGCTGCCTTGCCTCGTCGACGTCGCCCGTCCTGAAGGACGTCCTCACGGACACGGTGTCTCCAACCGCGCAGCGTACGACGGATTGCCCTGCGCTGCCGGCCACGCTACCGCGCGCGCTCGACCCTGCGCTCGTCCCAGACGGGCTCGGAGGTCTCGCGGACCCGGCCGTCGGAGCCGAAGACGAGGAAGCGGTCGAAGGAGCGGGCGAACCAGCGGTCGTGGGTGACCGCGAGCACCGTGCCCTCGTACGCCTCCAGGCCTTCCTGGAGCGCCTCGGCGGACTCCAGGTCCAGGTTGTCCGTGGGCTCGTCGAGCAGCAGGGCGGTGGAGCCCTGGAGTTCGAGGAGGAGGATCTGGAAGCGGGCCTGCTGGCCGCCGGACAGCTTCTCGAAGCGCTGCTCGGCCTGCCCGGTCAGCTCGTAGCGGCGCAGCCGGGACATGGCCGCGCCCCGGTCCTTGGCGTGCTCCCGCCACAGGATGTCGAGGAGGGTGCGGCCCTCCAGCTCGGGGTGGGCGTGCGTCTGCGCGAAGTGTCCCGGCACGACGCGGGCGCCGAGCCGCCACTGGCCGGTGTGCGCGACGGGGCTTTCCGGGTCGCCCGCCAGGAGGCGCAGGAAGTGGGACTTGCCCGAGCCGTTCGACCCGAGCACGGCGACGCGCTCGCCGTAGAACACCTCCAGGTCGAAGGCGTTCATCAGGCCGGTGAGCTCCAGGTCCTTGCAGGTCACGGCGCGCACGCCGGTGCGGCCGCCGTGCAGGCGCATGGTGATGTCCTGCTTGCGGGGCGGCTCGGGCGGCGGCCCGGCCTCCTCGAACTTCCTCAGGCGCGTCTTGGCCGCCTGGTAGCGCGAGGCCATCTCGTCGCTGCGCGAGGCGTACTGCTGCATGTCGAGCACGAGCTTCTTGAGCTGCGCGTGCTTCTCGTCCCAGCGGCGGCGCAGCTCCTCGAAGCGCGCGAAGCGCTCCTGGCGCGCGTCGTGGTACGTGGCGAAGCCACTGCCGTGCACCCACACGTCCGAGCCCGCGGGGCTGGGCTCCACGCTGACGATCCGGTCGGCGGCGCGGGCCAGGAGCTCGCGGTCGTGGCTGACGAACAGGACGGTCTTGCGGGTCTCCTTCAGGCGCTCCTCCAGCCAGCGCTTGCCGGGGACGTCCAGGTAGTTGTCCGGCTCGTCGAGGAGCAGGACCTCGTCGGTGCCGCGCAGCAGCGCCTCCAGGACCAGGCGCTTCTGCTCGCCGCCGGAGAGCGTGCGGACCTCGCGCCACTGCGCCTTCTCGTACGGAACGCCGAGCGCGGCCGTGGTGCAGATGTCCCAGAGCGTCTCCGCCTCGTACCCGCGGGCCTCCGCCCAGTCGGCGAGCGACTGCGCGTACTGGAGCTGGGCCGCCTCGTCGTCGACGGTCAGGATGGCGTGCTCGGCCGTGTCGACGGCTCGGGCGGCCTCGCGGATGCGGGGGTGCGCCACCGAGACGAGCAGGTCGCGCACCGTCGTGTCGTCCCGTACGGACCCGACGAACTGGGGCATGACGCCGAGGCCGCCGCTGACCGTGACCGTGCCGCCGTGCGGGCGCAGCTCGCCCGCGATGAGCTTGAGGAGGGTGGTCTTGCCCGCGCCGTTCGGCCCGACGAGCGCGGCCGACGTGCCCTCGGCGACGCGGAAGGAGACATCTCCGAGCAGCGCCCGGCCGTCCGGGAGGTAGTACTCGATGTGTGCGGCCTCTAGATGTCCCATGGGGCGATTGTCCGTGGGCGGGCTCGCGGGCGGCAAACGGTTTACGGCCCGGCCCGGCGGAGGCCCGCGGGGCGGCCCGCTCTTCGGGGGCCGGGGGTGGGGTCGATCACTCGGCCGTTGGCCGCGGCGTTCCCCGGGTACCCGGGATTCCATGAGTCCTGACGCCGTGCTCCCCCTGCCCCCCGCCCGTGGGCCCAAGGCCCGTCTCACCTCACTGGACTGCCGGGTCTTCACCGCCGTGGCGTCCCGGCACTGGCCCGGGGCCGACCAGGTCCTGCCGCGGCTGAGCCGGGCGGCGAACCACGGCGTGCTGTGGTTCGCCACGGGCGCCGCGCTCGCGGCCACGCGGCACCCCCGGGCCCGGCGCGCCGCCGTGCGCGGGGCGGCCTCGCTCGCGCTCGCGTCCGCGACCATCAACACCCTCGGCAAGCGCTCCGTGCGGCGGGCGCGGCCGCTCCTCGACGACGTGCCCTTGATACGGCGGCTCAAGCGCCAGCCCTTCACCACGTCGTTCCCCTCGGGCCACGCCGCGTCCGCCGCCGCCTTCGCCACGGGCGTGGCCCTGGAGTCGCGGGGCCTCGGCGCGGCCGTCGCGCCGCTCGCCGGTGCCGTCGCCCTGTCGCGGGTGTACACGGGGGTGCACTTCCCGAGCGACGTGCTCGCGGGCGCCGCCCTCGGCGTGGGCGCGGCCTACGCCGTGCGCGGCCTGGTGCCGACCCGGTCCCAGCTGCCGCCGCCGGGCCGCCCGCGCGTGGACGCCCCGGCCCTGCCCGGCGGGCGCGGCCTGGTGGTGGTCGTGAACGAGGGCGCGCGGAGCCCCGAACGGGTGCGCCCGCTGCTCGACGCGCTGCCGCACGCCGAGGTCGTGCGGTGCTCCCCGGACGAGGTGGCCGCCGAGCTCGACAAGGCGGCGGAGCGCGCCCGGGTGCTCGGCGTGTGCGGCGGCGACGGCACCGTCAACACGGCGGCGGCCGCCGCCCTGCGCCACGACGTCCCGCTCGTGGTGGTGCCGGGCGGCACCCTCAACCACTTCGCGCAGGACCTGGGCGCCGAGGACCCGCGCGAGGTGGCCGCCGCGATCGAGGCGGGGAACGCGGTCGCGGTGGACGTGGGCCGGTTCAGCGCGGCCCGGGGCGACGGCTACTTCCTCAACACCTTCAGCCTCGGCGTCTACCCCGAGCTCGTGCGCGAGCGCGAGCGGTGGTCGCCCAAGGTCGGCGGCTGGCCCGCCGGGGTCCTCGCGGCCGCCCACGTGCTGCGCGCGGACCGGCAGCCGCTGCGGGCCGAGTTCCAGGGCACCGAGCGGGCGCTGTGGCTGCTGTTCGCCGGGAACTGCGTGTACAACCGCCTGGGCCTCGCGCCCGCGCGCCGGTTCGACCTGGCCGACGGGCTCCTGGACGTGCGCGTCGTGCACGGCGGCCGCAAGCCCGGCGCCCGGCTGCTCGCGGCCGCCCTGACCTCGCCGGTGGAGCGCTCCCCCGTGCAGACCGCGATCCGCCGCCGGACGCTGCGCGTGGCGGGTCTCGCGCCCGGCACCGTGGTCGCGTACGACGGCGAGATCACGCCGGTCGAGGGCGAGTTGCTGATCGAGAAGCTGCCGGAGGCGCTGACGGTGTACCGCCCCTCGCCGCTGGCGTGAGCGGGACCCCCGCGGGCTGCTTCCCCGCACCCGCGGGGGTCCACATCCTGATACGGGGGTCTCATGATCCGGTACGTTCGGCGTACCGTTCGGACATGACACAGCGCATGCCTCAGCACGCCCCGGCGGACGGGCCGCGCAGCGGCACGGCCGACGCCGCCGGCCCTTCCGACACGGCCGTCTACACACACGGCCACCACGAGTCGGTCCTGCGGTCCCACACCTGGCGCACCGCCGCCAACTCCGCCGCGTACCTCGTCGGTTCGCTCCGGGCGCACATGAAGGTGCTCGACATCGGCTGCGGGCCGGGAACCATCACCGCCGACCTCGCGGCGCTCGTCCCGGACGGGCACGTCACGGGCCTCGACCGGGCCCCGGAGATCCTGGACCTGGCGCGGACGACGGCGGCCGAACGGGGCCTGGCGAACGTGGAGTTCACCGTCGGGGACGTCCACGCCCTGGACTACCCGGACGGCTCCTTCGACGTCGTCCACGCCCATCAGGTGCTCCAGCACGTGGGCGACCCGGTGCGCGCGCTGCGCGAGATGCGCCGCGTCTGCGCGCCCGGCGGCATCGTCGCCGCCCGCGACAGCGACTACGCGGCCATGACGTGGCACCCGCGCACCCCCGGCCTGGACGACTGGCTCGACCTGTACCGGCGCGTGGCCCGCGCCAACGGCGGGGAGCCGGACGCGGGCCGCCTCCTCAAGTCCTGGGCCCTCGCGGCCGGTTTCACCGACGTCACCGCGGGGGCGGGCACCTGGTGCTACAGCACGCCCGAGGAGCGCGCCTGGTGGTCGGGGCTGTGGGCGGACCGGACGGTGGCGTCCTCGTACGCGGACCGCGCGGTCGAGAGCGGGCACGCCGACGCCGAGCGGCTCTCGGCCGTCGCCGAGGCCTGGCGGGAGTGGGGGCGCGCGCCGGACGGGTGGTTCGCGGTGCTGCACGGGGAGGTGCTCTGCCGCCGGTGACCGGGGGTGTGTCCGGGCCCGTCGGGGATACCCGGACGGCAGGAGGTGCACGCCATGGTTTTCCTTCTTCTGGTCCTGCTGCTCTTGCTGTTGCTCGCCTTCCTGCCGCGCGGCACGGGCCCCGGCGCGTCCGGGACGCGGCCGCACTGGTACCGCTGGTAGCGGCCCGGCGACAGCGGCCG
The DNA here is from genome assembly GCF_006088715.1 of Streptomyces sp. YIM 121038. Classification (NCBI taxonomy): domain Bacteria; kingdom Bacillati; phylum Actinomycetota; class Actinomycetes; order Kitasatosporales; family Streptomycetaceae; genus Streptomyces; species Streptomyces sp. YIM 121038. The sequence goes on along the minus strand of NZ_CP030771.1, from coordinate 7,563,235 downwards.
CCCCGAGGGCCCGTCACTCCCTCGGCAGCAGCGGCCCCAGCGGCCCGAGGTCCAGGTTCAGGTCCTCGGGCCGCAGTCCGTAGCGCTCGCGCAGCTCGCCCATCCGCTCCTCCAGGAGCATCAGCGTGAGCCCGATCCGCTCCTCCTGGTCCTCCGTCAACTCACCGGTGTCGAAGCGGCGCAGCGCCTGGCGCTCCATGAGCTGGCGCAGCAGCTCCACGACGGTGAGGACGAGCGCGACGAGGTCGCGCTCCACGGTCTGGGGGTCGAGGTCCACGGCGGGCTCCCGTCAGCTCGGCCCGCGCACGGCGGTTCCGCGCTCGGGGTACTCCGGCCAGGGCGACGGCACCGCCGCGCCGACCGTGCTGATCAGCGCCTTCAGGTCGATGCGGACGAGGTCCACGTCCGCGATGCGCAGGGTGAGGTCACCCGCGATGACCACACCGCCCGCGAGCAGCCGGTCGAGGAGGTCGACCAGCGCGATCTCCCGGCCGTACAGGGGCTCGATCGCCGTCATCCGGTCTCGGTGTCCTTCCTCGTGGTCCCGGTCACCCCGGTCACCCCGGTCACCCCGGTCGTCCCGACCGTCCCGGTCGTCTCGGTCATCCCGGTGTCGTCCGCGTCGTCCGCGTCGTCCGTGAAGGAGTACGCCGCCCAAGGGCCCGTCACCTCCACCCGCAGGCCCGGCTGGCTGCCCTCGGTGCGGGCGATCAGCTCCAGGAACTCCTCGGCGTACGAACGGGGCACCAGATAGGCCGCGTTGAGGACGTTCAGGCCGGAGCCCGGGGCGGCGAGGGCCGGGCTCTGCGGCGGGTGCTGCCGGGACGCCGCGGCGGACCGCGCGAGCTCGGCGTGCAGCCGCCGCGCGAACACCTCGGCCCGCGCGGTGGTCTCCTCGCTCGCCGTGCGCTGCTCCCTGCGCCGGCGCAGATAGTCGCGCCCGGAGGCGGGAGCGCCGCGCGGCCGCGACGACCCGGCGGAGGCGACGCCGCCCGCGTCGGGGTGCAGCCACACCTTGACCCCCCACTCGACGTGACCTTCGATGCGGTCGAGGATCCGGCCCAGGCGCGCGCTCTCGCCCTCCAGCATGGCGCGCACGCCGCTGTCGTCCCGGAACACCGTCGCGAGCCGCAGCGGCAGCGGGCAGGTCACGGCGGTGAGCGCGCCGATGACGTGCTGGTGGGCGCGGGCCGTCTCCGACAGCCAGTCCAGGTCCTCCAGATGCGCGCGCAACGGTTCGAGGCCGAAGTCGCGGGCCGGGACGGGGCCGACCACGGCGATCAGGCCCGCGTGGGCCAGCTGCCGGGGCGGTGCGCCGCCGACCCCGGTCAGGTCCGCGTGCAACGGGCCGGACAGGCGCCTGCACACCGCGTAGACGTAGCGCAGCTCGTCGTGCGGTTCGTCGTGCGGTTCGTCGCTCACGCCGTCGATTACGTCGTCACTCGCGTTCGGGTTCACTTCCGCGGTCATGTTCACGCTCACTTTCGCTCTCGGCCGCGGCCTCGCCCCGCGTCAGTTCGAGCCGCTCCAGGCGCTGCTTCAACTCGGCGTTCTCCCGGGCGAGTTCGGACCTGCGCGCCTTGCTGGACAGCGCCGGGTCGTCCTCCCACCAGTCGATGCCCATCTCCTTGGCGCGCTCCACCGAGGCGACGACGAGCCGCAGCTTCACGGTGAGCAGCTCGATGTCGAGCAGGTTGATCCGGATGTCCCCGGCGATGACGACGCCCTTGTCCAGGACGCGCTCCAGGACGTCGGCGAGGTTGGTGCCGCCGCCCTGGCCGTACGAATCGGGCAGTCGGCTCGCGGTCGTCATCGGCGGCTCCGGGCCGCCGCCACGGGTTCGTCCTCGTCGGCCTCGTCCTCGGCCTCGTCCTCGGCGTCCACGTCGGCTTCCTCGGCCGCGTCCTCGGGCTCGCCGTCGTCCTCCTCCTCGTACACGCCGTCCTCGTCCGCGTAGTCCTCGTAGCCGTCGTCGGCGTCGTCCTCGTCGGCCTCGTCGGCCTCGTCGGTCTCCTCCGAGTACGTGTCGTCGTCCTCGTGGTACGCCATGTCCTCGGCGTCCTCCTCGGGCTCCACGTCCTCGGCGTCGGTTTCGGTGTCGGTGTCGTCCTGCGCGGCCGAGCGCAGCGACACATGGCGGGCGAAGTGCTTCAGGTCGAGCCGGGCCCTGCGGCCCTGGGCGCGCCAGAGGTTGCCGGTGCGCTCGAACAGGCCCTTCGGGTAGTACTCGATGACCAGCACCACCCGGGTCAGGCGCTCGCCGAGGGGGTGGAAGCTGACCACGCCCTTCGTGGTGCCCTTGGCGCCCTCCGACGTCCAGGCGAGGCGCTCCTCGGGCACCTGGTCGATGAGGCGTGCCGTCCAGCTCCTGCTGGACCAGAAGACCTTGAGCTTCCAGTGGGACTCGGTCTCGCTCACCTCGGTGGCGTCCCGCACGCCCTTGGTGAACGTGGCGAACTCCTCGTACCGCGTCCACTGCTCGTACGCCTCGCGCACGGGCACGCCGACGTCGACGTGCTCCAGGATGACGGTGGGCTTCTGTCCGCTGCCGCTCTTGCCGCCCTTGCCGCGCGCCTTGTCCAGGGCCCCCTTGAGCGATCCGGTCACGGCGTCCTTCAGGTGGCTGCCGCCCACTTCGACGGCGCTGCGCAACGGGCCCTTGCCGGAGGCCAGTTTGCGGCCGCCGTCCAGGGCGAGGCGGGCGAAGCCCGGACTGCGGCCCTCGGCCACGTCGTTGAGCTTGACGGTGGCGTCGCCGAGCTTGCGTCCGACGCCGACGAGGGCGCGCTCCGCCTGCGCCATGAGGTAGGCCCGCGCCTCGTCCTTCAGGCGGTCGGCGCCGGGGCCGTGCAGGGCGGCGCTCAGGGCACCCCCCGCCCCCTCGCCGTCGCCGGAGCCCGTGGCCCCGCCCGCGGTGTCGCTGATGCGCTCACGCGTGTCAGGCATCGTCGCCTCCCTTCGCGCCGCCGGACTTCCGTGCCGGGCTGCGCTTCGCGGGGGCCCGCTTCGCCGGGCTGCGCTTCGCGGTGTCCCGGCTCTGGGTGCCGCGCGCGGACGGCTTCTTGCGGGGCGCCGGGCTCTTCTTCCGGGCCTGCCCGGACCCCGTGCCGCCGCCGCTCTGGCCACCGGCGGGCCTGGGGGCCTTCTTGGCCGCGGACCGCGCCTTTCTGGTCGCCGTGCCGGTCTTCTGGCGGGGCTCGTCGCGCTCCTCGGACCCGTCGCGACCGTCGCGCTCCTCTGACCCGTCGCGTTCGTCCGGCTCCTCGTCGGCCCCGGGCGCCGCCCCCGCCATCCGGTCCCGTACGTCCAGGGTGCGGTCGTGCAGACGGTCCGCGAAGGACTCCAGGCGCCGGTCGAGCAGCGAGCCGGTCGCGGCCTTGCCGACGCCCCGCAGGTCGTCCTTGAGCTGGCCGCCTATCTCCTTGAACTGCGGGTTGTTCTCCAGTTGGTCGGTCACCGCGCGGGCCAGGGACGCGGGGTTCAGCTTCAGCCTCCTGCCCGCGACCATGGTGCCGACGGCGAAGGCCAGCTTGGCCTTCTTGGTCCGTCCCAGGAGGTACCCCGCGCCTACGCCGAGGCCCACTGCCAAACGGTTCATCGTGTCGCCGTCCTGTTCTCCTCCGGAGCGGCCCGCGGAACGGTCTCCGGAGCCGCTTCCTGCCGGGCGCCGTAGCCGAGCCGCGCCAGCAGCTCGTCCTCACGGCGGTCGAACTCGTCCGCGTCGATCTCGCCCGCCTCCACCAGCTCGGTGAGCCGGGCGAGTTCGGCGCGGATCGCCGAGGGGTCGTAGTACTGCCGCTCCGCCTCCGCGACCACCTGGCGGAGCACCCAGAGGGTGCCCCGGGCCGGGGCCAGGGGCAGCCCGAGCAGTTCACCGACGAGTCCCATGCGCGGGCCTCACCGCGCCCGTGCCGCGTCGTCCGCGGGCTGTGCGGCACCGGGGTCGACGAAGCTGTAGGGGGGCAGCGGGCCGTTCACGCGCACGTCCAGGTGCGGCTGGGTCTTGCGCAGTTCCGCGACGGCGGCCACGAAGCCGTCGGCGGACTCGCGGCGCACCAGGAACGAGTAGTTGGCCAGCCACCCCGTGCCCTCGGGGCCCGTGCTGACGGCCTCCGCGCACGGTTCGAGCGCGCGGCGCACCTGGAGGCCGTCACCGGCCTCGCGGCCCTGCACGGCGGCGGTCAGCTGCTCGCCGAGCCGCAGCTTCTGCTCGTAGGTGCCGCCGCCCGCCTTGCGGTTGGCCTCGGCCATGGCGCGCAGCTCCGGGTTCTCGGCGAGCACCTGGTGCAGCACGGCCTGCTCGTCGTGGGCGGCCTTCACGTTGTACTCGGCCCTGCCCTCCAGGGAGCGCAGCCGCTCCTCGTAGTGGTCGGCCAGCTCGTCGAGGACCTCGACCACGGCCGGGTCGTCCTGCGCGAGGCTGCCGAAGCGCATCGGCAGGACGGGGCCGCCCGCGCCCGCCTCGTCCAGGACGTTCTGGTGGGCGAGCAGATCGCGCCGCTTGGGGCGCAGGTCTTCGGGGCTGTCGCTGACGAGCGCGGCGAGCTTGCCGTGCCTGAGGACGCGCACCGGGCGGGCCGGTTCGCCGATGCCGCCCATGCCCTCCGGCAGCGCCGGGTGGTCGCTGCCGGCGATCCCGTAGATGTACGTGGTCACTCCGTCTCCTCCTTCCGGGACCGTGACGTGCTGCGCCGACGCGGCCGGGCGGCCTCCTCCTCACCGGAGCGGCCGTCCTCGCGCGCCTGCTTGAAGGCGTCCGACACGGTCTGGGCGGCGCCGCTGAGCGCGCCCTTGGACTTGCCGCGCGCACCCGACTCGGTGATCTCGCCGACCAGGTCGGGCAGGCCGGGGCTCTTGTGCGGTCCGGCCTCCAGGTCGAGGCGGTTGCAGGCCTCGGCGAAGCGCAGATAGGTGTCGACGCTGGCGACGACGACGCGCACGTCGATCTTGAGGATCTCGATGCCGACGAGCGAGACGCGTACGAACGCGTCGATCACGAGCCCGCGGTCGAGGATGAGTTCGATGACGTCGTACAGGCCGCTGGTGCCGCCTGCGCCGCCACTCTGCTGTGCTGGGACGACGGTCATGCCGACCTGTCCTCCTTGCCTTGGGTGTTGGCGTCGTGGGTGTTCGGGACGCCCGGAATGGTCGGGCCCTGCCGGGTGTGCCGGTCAGCCGCCCGTGCGGTGCGGGTCCGCGCGGCCGCGCTCGTAGCGGCGCACCCTGCGGTAGGCGGTGAGCTCGCCGCCCGGGTCCAGGCTCACGGCGTAGGTCGCGAGCAGGCTCATGGTGTCCGGCACGCGGGCGAGTTCGAGGACCTCGACCTCCAGCTCCCAGCCGCCGTCGGTGCGTTCGAACGACGAGACGGACTCGGCGGCGAGGCCGGTGAGTTCCGTGAGCTGCTCCCGCGCGTGCCGCAGCACCGAGACGGGGCCGGGCAGGGCGTCGGACTCGGCTGTCGTGTTGTTCTGCTTGCGGGACGTATGCGTCATGGCCACCTCCTGACCCGAGTGACCTGGTGCCGTGGCGGCAAACCTCCGCCCGACTTTCAGCCGCCGCGCAGCGCCCGCAGCTTGCGGCGTGCCGGGCCGAGTGCGCGGGGCGAGCGCAGCAGGCCCGCCCAGGGGTCGCCGCGGGCCTGCTCCACGGCGTCGGCGATGGTCCAGCGGGCCGCGTGCGTGCCGGGGGCGTCGAGCTGCTCCCAGGCGAGCGGCACGGCCACCGGCGCGCCCGGCCTGGCCCGTACCGAGAAGGGCGCGACGGCGGTCTGCGCGTATCCGTTGCGCTGGACGTCGAGGTAGAGCCGCCCGCCCCGGTCCTTCTTGCGGACGGCCGTGGTGAACCGGTGCGGGTGCGCGGCGGCGAGGACCTCGGTGAGCTCCTTGGCGAACGCGCGGACGTCGTCGACGTGGTGGCGGCCGTTGACCGGCACGACCACGTGCAGGCCGCGCGAACCGGTCGTCATCACGGCGGACGGCAGACCCACCTGGTCGAGGAGTTCACCGAGCAGCCCGGCGGCCTCGCGCACCGGGCCGTACGCGCCCTGCGGCGTGCCGTCCCCGGCCGGGTCCAGGTCGAAGACCATGCGGTCGGGCCGGTCGACGCGGCCGACGCGGGACTGCCAGCGGTGCAGGGTGACACAGGCCTGGTCGGCGAGGTAGAGGAGCGTGGCGCTGTCGTCGCACACGGTGTGCGTGACGGTGCCGCCCCGCTTGGGCACCTCGGCGCGGGTGATCCAGCCCGGGTAGTGCTCTGGTGTGTCCTTCTGCAGGAAGCGGGGTCCCGCGACCCCGTCCGGGTGCCGCTCCAGCATCAGGGGGCGGCCGCGCAGATGCGGAAGGATGAAGGGGGCGACGGCCCGGTAGTAGTCGAAGAGGTCCCCCTTGGTGTACGGGGCTGAGCCGGAGCCCTCGGGGATGAACGGCTTCTGGGGCCGGTGGAGTGCGACGGTGCGGCGGCCCGCCCGTACGGTGCGCGTCTCGCTCATGTCCGCTCCCCCCTCATCGCACCACCACGTGTTCCACGAGCAGCCGTACGGCCGCCGCGATCGACTCCGCGTCGATCCCCGCGGCCCGCAGCTGCTCGGCGGGCGAGGCGGACCCCGGCACGCCGGTCACCGCGAGGCGCACCAGGCGCGGCACCGGGCTGCCGTCGCTGAACGCGTCCAGGACGGCGTCGCCGATGCCGCCCTCCTGGCGGTGGTCCTCGACGGTGAGCAGACAGCCCGTCCGCTCGGCGGCCTCGCGCAGCGTGCGCCGGTCCACGGGCTTGACGGAGTACAGGTCGACGACGCGCACCGGGATGCCCTCGCGGTCGAGGAGCACGGCGGCGGCGAGCGCCTCGTGGACGGTCACCCCGGCCGCGACGACCGTGAGCCGGTCGGCGTCGCTCCACCGCAGCACCTTGGACCCGCCGACGGGGAACTCCTCGCCGGGGCCGTAGAGGACCGGCGTCGCACCGCGCGAGGTGCGCAGGTAGCGCACGCCGTCGAGGTCGGCCATGGCGGCGACCAGGCGTGCCGTCTGCGGGGCGTCGCACGGGTACAGGACGGTGGAGCCGGGCACGGCCCGGAACATCGCCAGGTCCTCCAGGCCCATCTGGGACGGGCCGTCCTCGCCGATGGCGACGCCCGCGTGCGAGCCCACCAGGTTGAGGTCGGCGCCGCTGACGGCCGCCATGCGCACGAAGTCGTGGGCGCGGGTCAGGAACGCCGCGAACGTGGACGCGTACGGCACCCAGCCGCGCCGGGCGAGACCCACGGCGGCGGCGACGAGCTGCTGCTCGGCGATGTAGCACTCGAAGTACCGCTCGGGGTGCTCCTTGGCGAAGAGTTCCGCGCGGGTGGAGTCGCCGACCTCGCCGTCGAGGGCGACGACGTCGCCGCGTGCCGTGCCGAGCGCCGCGAGCGCCCGGCCGAAGGCGTCCCGGGTCGCGACCTCCTCGCCCTGCTCGTACCGGGGCAGCTCCAGGTGTCCGCTGCGGGTGGCGCGCAGCACGCGGGCCGCCGGGGGCAGCCGGACGTCCACGCGCAGCCGCCCGGGGCCGCCGAGCTCCGCGACCGCGGCCTCGGCGTCGGGCAGCGGCTTGCCGTGCAGGCCCTCGCGGTCCTCCGCGGACGCGACGCCCTTGCCCTTGACGGTGCGGGCGAGGACGACGGTGGGCTGGCCCGCGGTGGAGCGCGCCTCGTGCAGGGCCCGGTCGACCGCCTCGACGTCGTGCCCGTCGATCGCGACGACGTGCCAGCCGAAGGCCTTCCAGCGGCGCGCGTACGCGTCGAGGTCCCAGGCGTGCCGGGTGGGCCCGCGCTGGCCGAGCCGGTTCACGTCGACGAGCGCGGTGAGGTTGTCCAGGTGCTCGTACGCGGCGTGCTCCGCGGCCTCCCACACGGAGCCCTCGGCCAGTTCGCTGTCGCCGCACAGCACCCAGACCCGGTAGGGGATGCGGTCGAGCCGCTTGCCGGACAGGGCCATGCCGACGCCGACGGCGAGCCCCTGCCCCAGCGAGCCGGTGGCGACCTCGACCCACGGCAGGCGGCGGGGCGTCGGGTGTCCTTCGAGGCGGCTGCCCCGGGTGCGGAAGGTGAGCAGTTCCTCGTCGCCGAGGGCGCCCGCCGCCTTGTACGCGGCGTACAGGAGCGGCGACGCGTGGCCCTTGGAGAGGATGAACCGGTCGTTGCCGGGGTGGTCGGGGCGCTGGAAGTCGTACTGGAGGTGGCGGGCGAGGAGCACCGCCATCAGGTCGGCCGCGGACAGGGACGAGGTGGGGTGCCCGGATCCGGCGGCGGCCGCGGCGCGCACGGAGTCGACGCGCAGCTGCCGCGCGAGCTCCCGGAGGTGGTCCGGCCCGTGGCCGCCGCGCGGGGTGGTCTCGGTCATGGTCGCTCACTCCTCGGGCTTGGACGCGGACTCGGAATCGGGCTCGGCCCCGGGCCTGTTCTCCCGGTCGGGGGTACGTTCGGCGGGCCCGCCGGGCACCCGGGCCAGCTCCGGCGACGACGTGTCGAGCGGCACCGACCACGACCGGACGAGGCCCAGCTGTACGCCCTGGCGGGGCAGCGCCGCGTCCAGGAGCCAGTCGGCGGCGACGCGCACGCGGTTGCCGGGCATCGCGGCCAGGTGGTAGCCGCGGGTGACGGCCCCGGCGAGCGGCCCGGACAGCGGGACGCCGAGCGGGTTGGCGGCGCCCTTGACGCCGCCGAGGTCGACGGTGAAGCCGAGGTCGTGGTGGCGGTAGGGGGCGCGGCGGCCGATGCCGAGCGAGGCGGCCACGTTGCGGCCCGCGGCCTTGCCCTGCCGCCAGGCGTGCTGGGCGGTCATGGCCGTGAACCGCCCCGGCTCGGCGAGGTCGGGCACGGCCGCCGCGTCGCCGCAGGCGAACACCTCGGGGTGGCCCGGCACGTTCAGGAACGGGTCGACGAGGAGCCGCCCGCGCTCCAGCGGCGTGCCGACCCCGGCGACGAGCGGGTCGGGGCGCACGCCGACGCACCACACGAGGGTGCGCGTGTCGACCGTGTCGCCGTCGTCGAGGAGCACGCCCCGGTGCGTGGCCTCCTTCACGGAGGTGCCCGTGCGGACCTCCACGCCGCGCCCGCGCAGGACGCGGTCGGCGGTCGTGGACAGCCGCCGGTCCAGCTCCGGCAGGACGCGCGGCGCGATGTCCAGGAGCAGCCAGCGGGGTTCGATCCCGGCGCGCAGCGGCTGACCGCGCACCAGGGACCGGGTGAACAGCTGCCCGTGCGCGGCGACCTCGACGCCGGTGTAGCCCGCGCCGACGACGACGAAGGTGCAGCGCGCCCGGCACGTCGCGGCGTCGGGCGCGGCGGCGGCGAGCTCGATCTGCCGGGTCACGTGGTCGCGCAGGTACAGCGCCTCCGGCAGGCCCCGGAAGCCGTGCGCGTGCTCGGCGACGCCGGGGACGGGCAGCAGCTTGTTGACGCTGCCGACGGCCAGGACCAGCCGGTCGTAGGTCAGCTCACCGCGCTCGCCCTCCGGTCCGGTGTAGCCCACGGCCCGGCGCTCCAGGTCGATTCCGTCGGCCTCGCCGAGGACGAGCCGGACGTGCTTGAGGGTGCCCGAGAGCGACACGGTGACGCGGCGCGGTTCGAGGACGCCCGCGGCCACCTGGGGCAGCAGGGGCAGGTAGAGGAAGTAGTCGGTGGGGTTGAGCAGGGTGACGTCGACCCGGCGACGGGCGAGGCGCGCGAGGGTCCGCGCGGCCTGGAACCCGGCGAAGCCGGCGCCGACGACCACGACGTGCTGGCGGTGGGATTCACGGCTCACGTAGCGCCTCCGGTGGAGTGCGGTACGGCATCCGTACGGTGTCCGCGCACGGATGCCTCTGGGCTGCCGGTGCGGGCGCCGGTGCGCGTGCTCCCGCACGGACCTCCCAGGTGCCCGTGGCCGCCGCGGTGAAACGGAATATCCGGTGGCGGGCGCCGGACGGCGTTGCGACGCTCGCGGTCATGGATGCGCTGAGGCAAGCACGGTCGGAGCGGGAAGCACGGTCGGGGCGGGAAGCGCCGTCGCGGCGGCAGGCGCCGTCGGGGCGGCAGGCGCCGTCGGGGCGGCAGGCGCCGTCGGGGCGGGAAGCACGACCGGCGCGGGAGGCACCGCCGGAGGTCCTGCTCATCGGTGGCCGCTCCGGGGCGGGCAAGTCGTCCGTGGGCTGGGAGGTGGCGGCGCGGCTGCGGGCCGCCGACGTCGGTCACGCCCTGATCGAGGGCGACGTACTGGACACGGTGCACCCCGCGCCGCCGGACGACCCGGACCGCTCGCGGCTCACCAGCCGCAACCTGGCGGCGCTGTGGGCCAACTACGCGGCCCTGGGCTGCCGTCGGCTCGTGTACACGAACACGGCGGCCGTGCTCGGCAGCGAGGAGTGGATCTTCACCGAGGCCCTCGGCTCCCCGCGGCTCACCCGCGTCCTGCTCACGGCGACGGACGAGACGGCCGCGCGGCGCCTGACGGTACGGGAGCAGGGCTCGGAGCTGGCCCGTCAGCTGCGCCGCAGCGCGTACATGGCTCGGCGCTTGGAGGCGCACGTCCCCGTCGGCACCCATCGGGTCCCGACGGACGGCCGCACCGTGGGCGAGGTGGCTCTGGCGGTCCTACGGGCGACGGGCTGGCTGCCGGGGGCGGTGGGCGAGGACGGGCCGTAGGCGGTCCGCGCGAGACAGCGGTCGCACCGCCCGCCCGGTACGCGCGCCGTCGCCGAGCCTCACCGCGACCGCGGGCTCGCGCTCGGCGACTCGGGGACGACGGGCGGCGCGGTGGCGTCCGGCGGGCTCGACGGGACCGCGGGGAAGTCGGCGGTGCCCGGGGCGCCGCGCGGGGTCGGGGGCACGGCGGCCGCGGGGGTTTCGGCGGCCGCGCGGGCCGGGGTGCCCGTGCCGGGCCGGGAGCGGCCGGGCCGCGCCGCGTTGCGCAGGACCACGGCCACCGCCGCGAGCAGCACGGTGACGATCAGGCCCGCCGCCCAGCCGGGCAGGCCGACGGCGACGGCCAGGCCGAGGGTGAGCGCGGCGGCCGCGCCCGCGTACAGCGCGGCGACTCCGGCCGCCGCGTACAGGGAGGCCCTGCGGCGCTGCTCGCGCGCCGCGTCGGCGAGTTGGCTCGGCAGTTCCGTGCGTACCGCCTCCCGCAGGGACGCGCGTACCGCCTCGTGGACGACCTGCGCCAGCGCGTCGCTCAGCGCCGTCTCCGGGGACGCGAGGCCGGTCGCCTTCTGCCCCGGAGCGCTCGTCGAGGAACGGCCGAAAGGTCGGTGTGGATGGTCCGATGCAGTCATGGCCGCCGGGTACCCCGCGGTCGCGGCGCGTAACGGCCCCTGCCCCGGCCCCGGGGCGCCCCGGGCCGCGCGCGCGAGGTCCGCCGAATGGATCTCGTGTCCCGGCCGGGCCAACTAGGCTCGTTCGTATGGAAATCCTGGGAACCGTGCTGCGTGTCTGTGTGAACGACCTGGAGGCGTCCGTCTCCTTCTACGAGCGCCTTACGGGCAGCACAGCGATGCGGTTCGAGCGCGGCGGCGTGTCCGTCGCGTCGGTCGGGTGCTTCCTGCTGATGAGCGGGCCCGAACACGAGCTGGAGATCCTCCGCAAGGTCACGGCGACGATCGCCGTGAAGGACGTCGACGAGGCCCACGCCACCCTCACCGCCTCCGGGGCCCGCATCATCGCGGGCCCCGTCCCCACCCCCGCGGGCCGCAACCTGATCGCGATGCACCCGGACGGCACGGTCTTCGAGTACGTCGACCGCAACGCGTAGCCCCTCGCGCGGCTGTGGGCCCGGCCCACAGCCGCCCCGCACGGCTCAGGCCCCGCCGGGCTCCGCGGCCGGGGTCATGCGGAAGTCGTAGCACGGCGGCACCGGCACCCCCGGCGCCACCGTCGCCCACAGCTCCCCCAGCCCCTCGTCCCCCTCCCGCAGGTCCGCCACCTCGAACCCCTCGTCGAGCACCGCCCGCGCCCCGGCCGGGTCGCCCTCCGCGAGCAGCAGCCTGACCTCCAGGAGCCGGAAGCGCCCGAGCCCCCGCACGGCGGGGCCCAGCCGGTCCCAGACGCCGCGCGCGGCCTCCGCCCGCCCCACCGCGAGGAGCGCCTCGATCGCCTCACGTCCGAGCGCGCCCAGGGCCTCGGACTCCCCGAGCCCGGCGAAGGCCTCCGCGTAGCGGTCCGCGGCCCGCTCCCCGTGCCCCGCCTCCAGGTCGGCCACCGCCAGGCACCGCAGCAGCGGCCAGCGCGCCGCGGCCGCGGCCCGTTCGAGCCCGCGCTCCCAGCTGCGCACCGCCTGCGCCCGGTCCCCGGCGTGCCACTGCGCGACCCCGAGGTGGTACTCGGCGTGCGGCCGCGCGGGCGCCGTCTCCAGCATGTCCCGCCAGTGCCGGGCGACGAGCGTGGGCCCGGGCGCCCCGGCCCCGGACGGCTCCGGCACCGCCCCGGACCGCAGGAGTTCGAGCCACGGCTCCTGCTCGGGCCCCAGCGTGGCCTGGTCGAACGGCGTGCCCGGCAGCTTGAACTCGCCCCGCAGCACTTCGAGCGCGCCCCAGCCGGACCCGACGGCGAGGGTCTCCCCCGGCTCGTCGTCGGCGTACGGCCGCCACCGCTCGTACGCCGCGTCCACCGCCGACGGCGGCAGCGCCTCCGCGAGCCGCTCCTCGGCCGCGGCACGGGCCGCCGCCCAGTCGTCCCCGTGCGCCACGTCCGCGGGGAGCGACAGCGGACCGTACGACTCCAGCCACGCGACCTCGCTCTCCGCGTCGAGCCGCACGTGCTCCAGCTGCGTGCGCGCGAGCCCCGCCTGGATCTCCGCGTACCCGCCGGTGTCCGGGCCCGTCAGCCACTCCTGCCAGCGCCGGCCGCCGCCGCCCGCGCCCCACCGGAACAGCTTGCGCCCGCGCAGCGCGGCCGTGGACGTCTGCACGAGCCCGTGCCCGTCGGCGTCGAGCGCCGCGATCCAGCGGCGCGCGCCGTCCGGCACGTCGTAGAAGTAGTCGGCGGCGTACGGGCCGTGCGGCTCGGGCACCGGTACCCGGGCGAGGGCGCGCGTGTAGTCGTAGCGCCAGGCCTCGGCGGCGGGCGCGAGCACCCGGCGCTCCTCGGGCACGGCGGTGTTGGACCACCAGTAGACGGGCACGGGCTTCTCGTGCGGATTGCGGATCCGCACGCCCACGTGCAGGAAGTCGGAGTCCTCCGGCAGCCACAGGTCCACCTGGAAGGGCACGTCGCGCAGCCGCTCCCACTCCCACAGGCGCAGCATCGGACCGCCGTCGGGCGCGGTCACGACGGCGGCGTGCAGCGGCGCGCAGGACAGCGTGGTGTGCCCGGTGGCGCCGATGTTCCACTCGATGCCGCCCGCGTACCAGGCGCCGTTCAGCGCGAAGCACGCGGGCTGGAACACCGGGTTCCGGTACAGCAGTTCCCGCCCGGTCGGCTTGTGCACGAGCGAGTGCACGCGGCCGCCGAGGCCGGGCAGGACGGTGGCGCGCAGCCGCTCGTTCTCCAGGACGAGCACGTCGAACGAGGCGGGCGCGCGCCGTCGGCCGTAGCCGTCGCGCAGCGGCGCGGGAAGGACCGAGCGCAGCGGCTCGTACCCGAGTTGCCGCGCCATGTCGCGCGGCAGGCCCTGCCGCGCGCGGTCGTCGACCCGGTGCGGCTCGCGCGGCAGCCGCAGCGGCGGCAGCGGGTTGTCCGGCCCCAACTCGGCGGCGGGCAGGGTCAGTACGTCGCGTCGCACGGTCGTCGCCACGGCGGTCTCCTCAGGTCATCGGGTCGGTGACCATGGAACACGCTGAACGCCGCCCCCACCAGGGGCCCTGCCCGGTTCCGCCGGCGCCGGGAGCGATCACGGCTGCGCGAAGGCGGCCACCACGACGTCGGTGAGCACGTCGCCCGCCGTGCCCTCGGGGTCCAGGTCCGGGTCGTAGATGGTGACGTTGAGCCCGACGCAGCGCGGCGAGCGGACCAAGGGGCGCAGCAGCGCGAGGAGTTCGTCGGGGTGCAGGCCGTCCTCGTCGGGGCTGTCGACGGCGGGCATCACGGACGGGTCGAGCACATCGGCGTCCAGGTGCACCCAGAAGCCGTCCAGGGACGTGTGTTCCAGGGCGACGACGGCCGAGCGGGCCACGTCGGCCGCGCCCCACTGGCGCAGCTCGCCGACGGTCACGGTCGGGATCTTCAGCTCGCCCAGCTCGGCGCGGTCCTCGTCGCCGTCGCGCATGCCGAAGATCCGTACGTCCTCGTCCCGCAGATAGGGCCGCAGGCCTTCGAGGTCGGTGAGGTCGTCCTGGCCGCGCCCGGTGGCGAGCGCCAGCTCCTCGCCCCCCGCCGCGCCGATCCGGTCGGAGTTGCCCGGGTGCCGGAAGTCGGCGGAGGCGTCGAGCGCGGCGAGGCCGTAGCGCCCCGTGCGGCGCAGCGCGAGGGACGCGCCGAGCTGGATGGAGCAGTCGCCGCCGAGGACGACGGGCAGCTCACCTGCGCGCAGATGGCGCTCGATGCGGTCCGCGAGCCGGGGCGTGTACGCGGCGATGGCCGCCGCGTTGAACACGCCGTCGCCCTCCTGCCAGTCGCCCCGGTCGTAGCGCGGCGGTACGACGACGCCGCCCTCCAGGGCGCCGAGGCGGCGCACGATGCCGCGCTCGCGCAGCGCCCCGGCGAGTTTGTAGCAGCCGGGCACGGTGCCCGGCGCGGGCGGGCGCAGACCCAGGTTGGAGGGGGCGTCGATGACCACGATGTTCCGCATGCGGTCCATCCTCCGGGACGCGGGCCACCGCCTTCAATGGCCGCGTCCGTGGCCGCCGTCACTCCTCGCGGGGCCCGGTGGCGGCCGGGCGGCCGCCGGTTGCCGCGGCCCGCATCCCGGCGGTCAGGGCCCACCGCTGGTGGTCGCGCCACGCCCCGTCGATGAACAGGAAGTCCGGCGAGAAGCCCTCAAGACGGAAGCCCAGACGGCGGGCGAGCGCGATCGACGCGCCGTTGCCCGGCTGCACGTTGATCTCCAGACGGTGCAGGCGCAGCTCGCCGAACGCGCGGTCCACGACGAGCCCGAGCGCCTCCCGCATCAGGCCGCGCCCGGCGGCGTGCGCGAACACGCCGTAGCCGAGCGCCCCGCAGCGGAAGCCGCCCCGGACGATGTTGTTGATGTTGATGAACCCGGCGAGCGCGCCCGACTCCCGCTCGCAGACGAGGAACCCGGCCCTGGCCGGGTCCTCGACGAGCGTGCGCGCGTACGCCGCGTAGGCCTCCTCGGTGGTGGGCGGGAACAGCCAGGGCCGGTGCAGCTCCTGGCTCTCCCGCGCCCGTGCCGTGAACTCGGCCCCGTCCGCGGCGGTGAAGGGGCGTATGCCCGTGCGGGGGCCTTCGGCGAGGTGGCGGCGGCTCGGCTGGCGCATCCGCCCCACGTTACCGGGACGGCCCGCTCACTTGCGGCGGCGGATCACTTGCGGCGGCGGACGAAGTAGGCCCCGCACACGGCCCCGATCACCGCCGTGCCGAACAGCGCCATCCACAGCGGCATGGTCACTTCGGGGATCAGCAGCCGGATCTTGGTGCTGCGGGTGTTCTCGAAGATGAAGACGAGGGTGAGCAGGGCGATGACGGCGACGGTGATCCTGCCGGGCGTCATCAGCCCGGCCACGCCGCCCTTCGAGGGACTCTTGGAGCCGCCCGTGGAACTGCTCATGGCGGGACCCTTCCGTAATCCGTCGCAGCGCCGGCCGCTGCCCGTCCCGTCAGGATGGGCAGCGGCGGCGACGGGCGCACGGCAGATGACGCGGGCGGGTGGGGCCCGTGGGCCGAACGGGTGACGACGGCCAGGGCCTGTCCGACGGGACGCCGCGCCCGGCCCGCCGGACAGGCCCTAGGCCTTGCCCGGCCCGCCGGACGTGCCCTGGACCACGGGCAGCCGCAGCACCCCCGTGTCGCCGGGCGCGCTGGTCACCGTCACCGGCTTCACCCCGCGGTTCCCGCCGTACGCGCCGTCGCTGGCCGCGATCACGAACCGCAGCCGGTGCCCCCGTTCGTACCGGTGCACGATGCCCGGAAGGCGGACCGTGAACGTCTCGCGCACGTCCGGCACCCGCACCGGCGCCACCAGGCGGTGCACCAGCGTCTGCGCGCCGTCCGGCGCCACGTCGTACAGCTTCGCGAACAGCACCAGCTTGTCGGCGGCGTCGGCGGAGCCCTGCGCCCGCTCGGCGCGGGGCGATGCCACCCTCAGCGTCGCCTCGGGCGCCCCCACCACGTCGACGGACCGCCGCAGGGGCTCGGTGGTCCAGCCGAGGTAGGTGCCCTTGGTGTCGTACGGCGCGAGGTCGGGCAGGCCCGCCATCCTGGCGGCCGAGCTCTCCGAGTGGCTGGTGGGCAGCGGCCGGTTGCGGTACGTCCGGCTGCCGGGCGTCACCCGCGCGCGGTCGCCGACGAGCCTGCCGTCCCCGGAGAGGTACAGCTCCCGCCCGGGCTCCGGGACGTGCGACGCGGTGGCGTAGGTGCGGCCCGGGTCCTTGATCCAGTCGCGGTAGTAGGCGAAGTCGGGCCCGGTGTCGGCGCTCTCGTCGTGGCGCAGATAGCGGTCGAACCACGCCAGGACGCGACGGCCGACGTACGTCGACTCCAGGTCGCCCTTGCCCAGGTCGAGCTCGCCCGGGGCGGGGCCGCCCATGCCGCCGCTGTGCCCCCAGGACTGCCAGATCATCTTCGCCGTGGTGCCGCGGTCCTTGAGCGCGCGGTACGTCGCCTCCGCCTCGTTCAGGTTGAACAGCGTGTCGGCCTGGCCCTGCACGAGCAGCGTCGGTGCCTCGACCCGGTGCAGGTACGACGCCGGTGACACGCTGCGGGCGTACGCCAGGAGCCGCCGCGTCCTGCCGTCCGGGTAGCGGCCGGAGTTGAGCGTGCGGATGAGCTCGCAGGCGCGGGTGACGAAGTGCAGACAGTCCAGGGAGTTGATCCGGGACGGGTCGAGGTTCGGCGCGACGAGGGGCTGGCCCTCGCCCATGAGGTAGAAGCCGTTCATCCACTGCCACTTGACGGCGCCGGGCACCTCGCGGCCCGCGGCCGTCCCCTCGACGGCGTTGTTCGGGTTGAGGGAGTAGCCGAGGTCGTGCCAGGTGATGAGCGGGACGAGCGCGTCCACGCGGTGGTCGTCGGCCGCCGTGGCGAGCTGGATCGCGCCGCCGTACGACGCGCCGACCATGCCGACGCGCGGGTCGCCCGCGGCGTCCGCGACGACGTAGTCGGCCCTGGTGCCGTCGTCGGCGGCCCGCTCACCGGCGAGGAAGTCCACGAGCCCCGAGGCGGCCCGGCCGTCGATCCCGGGGTCGTCGAGCGAGATCGGACAGCCGGACTTGCCGAAGCCGAGCCCGGAGTAGACGAGGCCGACGTAGCCGCGCTCGGCCATGGCCCTGCCGATGGCGGCCGTGGCGCCGTCGGACTTGCTGCCGCCGAAGCCGTGGGTGGCGAGCACGGCGGGCGCGGGATGCGCCCGGTCCACCCCGCGCGGGCGGTACAGATCGGCGTCGACGGCGCAGCGCCGCTCCCCCGCCCGCACCGTGAACGTGAGCGGGGTGACGGTGAACCGGCCGCCCCGCTCCCCCGCGCCGGACGCGGGCGCGGGCACGGCGACGAGCAGGGGCGCGGCGAGCGCGGTGGCGGCGACCAGCGCGAGCGGCGTCCTCGCTCTCGCCGGGCCGCCCCCGGCGGACGCGGCGCCGGGACGCGGCGGGGCCGTGCGGAACGGCGACACGGCATGGCGGAACTGAGACAGGCGGAACAAGAGGGCCTCCACGGTGTGGGCGTGGCGACCACCGCCCGGCAGACACCGGTCCGCGCTCCTGCTGAGGCACGCGTCATGCGGGGGCAACGCCCGTGGCACTGGATTCTTGACGGAGATTCAGCGGACGGGCCGTGCGCCACACGTGACAGCACACGCGCCCTAGGCGAGCGCGGGTATGTCCAGCGTCAGCGTCCCCGCGTCCGCGTCCAGGTGCCCCGGTATCCCGAACGGCACCGTCAGCGCCCCGTCACAGTGCCCGAACCCGAACTCCTCCACGACCGGCACCCCCAGCCCCTCCAGGCGCTCGGCGAACAGCGGCCGCAGCCGCTCGTACGGCTCGCAGTCCACCCACGACCCGAGCGCCACCCCGGCCACGCCGTCGAGCCAGCCCGCCCGCGTCAGCTGCGTCAGACAGCGGTCGATGCGGTACGCCTCCTCGCCGATGTCCTCCAGGAACAGCAGCCCGCCGCGCGCCCCGGCCCGGGCCCCCGCCGTGCCCACGTCCGCCGCGAGCAGCGACAGACAGCCGCCGAGCGTCACCCCCCGGGCCCGCCCGCCCACCAGCGGCCGGCCCGCGGAGGCGATCTCCCGCACGGACTCCGGCTCGAACAGCGTGGCCCGCAGGTGCTCCTGGGCCCGCGCGTTCTTCAGGAAGTCGGCGGCCGCCACCATCGGGCCGTGCAGCGTCACGAGCCCCAGACGGCTCGCGAACGCCTCGTGCAGCGTGGTGATGTCACTGAACCCGAGGAACACCTTGGGCCCGGCCGCCCGCATCGCGTCCCAGTCGAGGAGGTCGACCATCCGCGCCGCCCCGTACCCGCCACGCGCGCAGAGCACCGCCGCCACCGACGGGTCGCACCAGGCTCTCTGGAGGTCCCGCGCGCGGTCCTCGTCCGTGCCCGCGAGATAGTCGAACCGCGGGTGCGTGTCCCGGGCGTGGGCGGCGGCCACGGGCTCCAGGTCCCAGCCGCGCAGGACGTCAAGACCGGCCGCGAGCCGGTCCTCGGGGACGGGCCCGCTGGGCGCGACGACCGCGACCCGGGCACCGGGCGCGAGCCGCGCGGGCCGCGTCAGCGGCTGGACCGCCGCGCTCACTTGGACAGCTCCAGCGTCGGCAGACCGCCCGCCGGGTCGATCCGGAACACCTGCGCGTACAGCGACAGCTCGGCCTCCAGGGCCCGGACCATGGTGTCGGCCCGCCGGAAGCCGTGCCCCTCGCCCTCGAAGGCGAGGTACGCGTGCGGCACCCCGCGCCCCTCCATCCGCGCCAGGAACCGCTCGCACTGCGCGGGCGGACAGATCACGTCGTCCAGGCCCTGGAGCAGCAGGAACGGCGCGGTGACCCGGTCGGCGTGGCGCGTGGGCGAGCGCTCCTCGTACCGGCCGGGCACCTCGTCGGGCGGGCCGATGAGCGTGTCCAGATAGCGCGACTCGAAGTCGTGGGTCTCCCCGTCGCTCCAGGAGGTGAGGTCGAGGACGGGGTAGATGATCGTGCCGCAGGCGTACACGTCCGTCGTCGTCAGGGAGCTCGCCGTGGTCCAGCCGCCCGCGCTGCCGCCGCGGATCGCGAGGCGCGCGCGGTCAGCGGTGCCCTCGTCGGCGAGCGCGAGCGCGACGGCGGCGCAGTCCTCGACGTCGACGACGCCCCACTGCTCGCGCAGGCGGTTGCGGTACTCCCGGCCGTAGCCCGTGGAACCGCCGTAGTTGACCTCGGCGACGCCGATGCCGCGCGAGGTGAAGTACGCGATCACCAGGTCCAGGACGAGCGGGGCGCGCGAGGTGGGCCCCCCGTGCGCCCACACCACGTACGGCGGCAGCTCGTCGTCGGGCGCGAGATGACCCGGGTGGTGCGGCGGGTACACGTGCGCGTGGATCTCCCGGCCGTCGGGCCCGAGGAAGGTGCGGATCTGCGGCTCGGGGTAGTACGTGGGGTCCACCGGGTCGTCGTGCGGCGCGCCGATGACGCGGGCGCGGCCGGTGCGGTTGTCCAGCTCCACCACCTCGTAGGCGCTGCGCGGGCTCGCGGCGACGCCGATGACACGGGTGCCGCTGACGGCGACGGAGGCCGACCACTCCGTCCAGGGCCCGGCCGCGTCGACGACCTCGCCGGTCTCCGGGTCGAGCACGCCGAGCGCGGTCGCACCCGTGCCGTGCACGACGGCGATCAGACCGCTGTCCAGCGGCGCGAACCAGCTGAGGCCGAGCTGCCACAGCGGTCCGCCGAACTCCTCCTCGCGCGGGCACAGCGCGACGGGGGCGCCGTCGAGCGGAGCGCGGTACAGATTCCACCAGCCCGTGCGGTCGCTCGCGAACAGCAGCCGTCCGTCCGGCGCCCACTCGGCCTGCGCGATCGACTCCTGCGGTCCGCCCGCGAACCGGCGCGCGGCGGCGAAGGTGCCGTCCGCGGCGACCTCGGCGACCATCAGCTCCGTGCCGTCCCAGGGCATCCGGGGGTGGTCCCAGGCGAGCCAGGCGACGTGCGTGCCGTCCGGTGCCAGGCGCGGCCCGGTGACGAACCGGTGGCGTCCGTCGGACAGCTCCCGCACCGCGGCCCGGTCCCCCGCGGCCGAGCCGTCCAGGGGCACGGCGGCGAGCACGCGCCGCACGTCGGTCTGCCCCTCGCCGGTGAACTCCTCCAGGACGCACCACGCCTCGCCCCGGTCGAGGTGGATCCGCGGGTCCGCCCAGCGCAGCCCGCCGCCCACGTCCGACACCGGGGTCAGGGGTCTTGGTTCCGCGCCGGGGGCGTCCGGCTCGTAGGCGTACAGGCGCTGGTCGGCGAAGTGCGCGAACACGATGAGCGGGCCGCGCGGATCCCCGGGGCGCTCGACGCCGGTCCAGGGCAGGCCGCCGTACTCCATGACCCGGCTGCGGACGTTCCACGGGGCGGGCAGCACCGACTCCTCGTGGCCGTCGGGGCGGCGGCGCAGCAGCGCGCGCCGACCGCCCTCCAGCGGGCGCGGCTCCGTCCACCACGCCTCGCCGCCGACGAAGCCCGCGAAGGCGGGGCGGCCGTCGTGCGCCGCGGCGAGCCCGGCGTCGATCGGGGACCGCCACGAGCCGTACGGCTTGGTCTGCGCCATGTCGATCATCTCCCCCATAGTCCGTTCCCCCATTGGTCCGTCACGTGGTCCATCGGCCCATCGGCCCGCCGAGCGGGCCGTCGGCCGGTCAGGCCGTCCGCAGATACCGGTCCAGTACCCGCGTGCCGAAGTGCAGTGCCTCGACCGGCACCCGTTCGTCCACTCCGTGGAAGAGCGCCTGGTAGTCGAAGCCTTCCGGCGTCCGCAGGGGCGAGAAGCCGTAGCCCCGGATGCCGAGCCGCGAGAACTGCTTGGCGTCCGTGCCGCCCGACATGCAGTACGGCATGACGCGGCCCTCGGGGGCGAACTCGGCCACGGCCGCGCGCATCTTGGCGAACGTGGGCGTGTCCACCGGCGCCTGCAGCGCCACCTCCCGGTGGTGGAACTCCCAGTCGACGTCCGGTCCCGTGAGCCGGTCAAGGGTGGTGCGGAACTCTTCCTCGCCGCCGGGCACGAATCTGCCGTCCACATAGGCGGTCGCCTCGCCCGGGACCACGTTCACCTTGTAACCGGAGCGGAGCATCGTGGGGTTGGCGCTGTTGCGGACCGTGGGCTCGACCAGGGCCGCGGTCGGGCCGAGCTTCTCAATGAAGGCGTCGACGTCGAAGCCCGGGGCGTCCGGGTCGGCCTCCAGGCCGTAGATCCCGGCCAGCTCCACCAGGGCCGCCCGCACGGTGGGGGTCAGCCGCACCGGCCAGCGGTACTCCCCGATGCGGTGGATGGCGGCGGCGAGCCTGCTGACCGCGTTCTCCTTGTTGACCTTGGAGCCGTGGCCCGCGGTGCCGCGCGCGGTGAGCTTGAGCCAGCCGGTCCCGCGCTCCCCCGCGGCGATCGGATACAGCTGATTGCCCCGCCCGTCGTGGAAGGTGAACGCGCCGGACTCGCTGATCCCCTCGGTGCAGCCCTCGAAGAGCCCGGGGTGCTCGTCGGCGAGGAAGCCGGAGCCGTCGCGGGCGCTGGCCTCCTCGTCGGCGGTGAACGCGATCACGATGTCGCGCCGGGGCCGCACTCCGGCGCGCGCCCAGCCGCGCACCACGGCCAGGATCATCGCGTCCATGTTCTTCATGTCGATGGCGCCCCGGCCCCACACGACGCCGTCGCGGATCTCGCCGGAGAACGGGGGCACGCTCCAGTCGGCGGCCTCGGCGGGCACGACGTCGAGGTGGCCGTGGACCAGCAGGGCGTCGGCGCCCGGGTCCGTGCCCTCGATGCGGGCGACCACGTTCGTCCGGCCGGGGGTGCGTTCCAGGAGCGTGGGCTCCAGGCCGGTCTCGGCGAGCAGTGCCGCGGCGTACTCCGCGGCGGGGCGCTCGCGGCACTCGCCGTCCCCACTGTTGGTGGTGTCGATGCGGATGAGATCGGAGGTGAACCGGACGACCTCGTCCAGTGCCGATGAGTCCACCTGCTCAGCCATACTGTTCCTCCACCGCGGCGGAGGCGATCGTGGTGACCGCCTTGAACGTGCGAATGCCTTCGTACATGGTCTCGCTCGTGTACGCGACCTTCCGCTCCGCCACGCGCCGGACCCCGGGAACCACCGTCGCGGCCATCGACAGGTGCTCGGCGTCGAACTCGACCTCCACGGTGAACGGGCCGCCCACCACCGGCTCGTGCCGCACGGCGAGCGCCGCCGCCTCCTTCGCGGCGGCGCGGATGTCGGCGGCCGTGCGGGCGGGGGTGCGGCACACCGCCGCGTACCGCGACACGTGGTCCTTGACGGCGACCTTCAGCGCGCCGGGCGCATAGCCGAGGGCGTCCTCACAGGCCAGGTCGTCGCCGGTGACGAGCACCACGGGGACGCCGAACTCGGCCACCACGTGCGCGTTCAGCAGGCCTTCGCTGGCGCGGACGCCGTTGATCCACACACCGGTGATCTGGTTGGCGAGATAGGTGTGCGCGAGGACGCCCTCCATGCCTGCGCCCGCGTGGTAGCCGATGAAGGCGATGCCATCGACGGCCTGGCTGCCGCCGTGCTGCACGCCCTCGACCATGGAGAGCGCCTTGTGGCGGCCGGTGAGCATCTGCGCGCGCTCGTCCAGCTCTTCGAGCAGGAGGTTGCGCATGGTCCAGTGCGCCTCGTTGACGAGCACCTCGTCGGCGCCGCCGTCGAAGAAGCCGAGCACCGCCGCGTTCACGTCCGAGGTGAACATCGACCGGCACCGCTCCCACTGCGGCGTACCCGGCAGCACGTCAGCCGGCCAGGTCACACCTGTGGCGCCCTCCATGTCGGCGCTGATGAGGATCTTCATGCCTCGAAACCGTACGCGGTCGCGCCGACCCCGTGCCAGGCCTGTGGATAAGTCTCACTGGTTCAGACCACTGGTGCCTGTGGAAAGGTCGGTGCGGCCCGCAACCAGCCAGGTGGACGGCAGCTCGATGCGGGTGCCGTCGGAGGTGAATTCGGTCGTGGTCAGGGGGATTTCCCCGCTGGCGAGGATGGTCAGGCGCGCCGCGTGGACGTGGTCGAGGAGTTCCGCGTCGGCGACCTCGGCGGGGGTGAGCCCATGGGCGAAGATCGGTGCCAGCTTGGGCGGCGGGCCGTCCGCGCTCCGGGCGAGGCCGGCCAGCACCGGCCCCGCGGCCTCGGCCAGCTCGACGACGAAGACCCGGCCGCGCTCGCCGATGAGCGTCGCGAGGGACTCGGCCAAGGGCCCGCGGTCGGCGGGCTCGCACTGGTGGAGGACGCCCCGCACGTACACGTTCACGTCGCCGAGTTCCGCGTGCAGTTGCTCGGCCGTGCTCTTCTCCGCCGCGTCGAGCTGGCGGTACTCGGCCTGTCCCGCGGGGTCCGCGCGCCGGGCGTGTTCGATCGCGGCGGCCGCCAGGTCGAGGCCGAGGACGCGCGGGAAGCGGTCGGCGAGGAAGCGGGTCTGGGTGCCGTTGCCGCAGCCGACGTCGACGACCGGCAGGCCGGGCGCGGCCACGTGCGGCTCGAACAGGGCCAGGTGGAGGCCCACGGTCAGGGCGGGTTCCGCGTCCCAGAAGACGGCACCCTCGTCCTCGGGTGCCTCGCTCCAGAAGCCCTCCCACGCCTCCCGGTACCGACTCGTGACGCTCATGCCCAGCTCCCCAGGGTGTGACGGGTGTGACCGGTGCCGCCGAAAGCGACGACAAGATCGGTCTACCGCTCAGGGGGGCGCTCGACAAGCCACACGCGCGCACCTTCACGGCGCTTTCGATACGCGTTCCCCGGGCGTGTGCCCGCGTACCGGCGCGCGTGACGGGGCGCAGCACGCGGCACACGCCCCGGATCGGTCCACCGCCCCGGATCAGTCCACCGGCACGGCCCGGCCCACCGGCGCGGCTCGATCTACCGGCGCGGCGCCTCCAGTTCGAACCACACCGTCTTGCCCTTGCTGCCGCTGCTCGTGCCCCACTCCTTGGCGAGCCGCGTCACGATGCGCAGGCCGCGCCCGAACTCGTCGCCCGGCCCGGCGTTCAGGAGCGTCGGCAGCGTCGGGTCCTCGTCGTCGACCTCGCACAGGATCCGGCCGGAGCGGACCAGGCGCAGCCCGACGCGGCCCTCGCGGGTGTGCCGTACGGCGTTGGTGACGAGCTCGCTGACCAGCAGGGTCGCGGTGTCCTCCAGGTCGTCGAGGCCCCAGGCGCGCAGTTGGCGGCGTACGAGCTCGCGGGCCCTGCTGACCTCGGAGGGGTCCGCCGCGAGCCGCCAGTGCCCGACGTCCTCGGAGGCGACGCCGTTCAGCCGGGCCATCAGCAGGGCCACGTCGTCCTTGCGCCCGCCCCGGGTGTTGAGCGCGCGGATGATCGTGTCGCAGGCCGCGTCCATGGACGCGGCGGGGTGGGCCGCGGACTCGACGAGCGTGGCGAGGCCGACGCCTATGTCCTCGCCGCGCACCTCGACGAGCCCGTCGGTGCACATCAGCAGCCGGTCGCCGGGCGCGACCCGGACCCGGACGGACTCGAAGGGCACGCCGCCGACCCCTATGGGCGCCCCGGTCGGCAGGTCGAGGAGCTCGCTGCGGCCGGAGCGGGCGCGGACCAGGACGGGCGGGATGTGGCCCGCGTTCGCCAGGTGCAGATCGCCCGCGATGGGGTCGTACACCGCGTACAGGCACGTCGCCAGATAGTGCTCGCCGAGTCGCTGCGCCAGGTCGTCCAGGTTCCGCAGGAGCTGGGCGGGCGGCAGGTCGAGCGCGGCCATGGTCTGCACGGCGGTGCGCAGCTGGCCCATCATCGCGGCCGAGTTCAGACCGTGGCCCATGACGTCGCCGACGACGAGCGCCGTTCTCGCGCCGGGCAGCTTCACGGAGTCGAACCAGTCGCCGCCGACCCGGCCGAGCAGGGTGCCCGGCAGATAGCGGGTGGCGATGTCGCAGCCGGACATCCGGGACTCTATGTGCGGCAGCATGCTGTCCTGGAGGGTGTCGGCGACCGACTCCTGGTACGTGTACATGCGCGCGTTGTCCAGGACGAGGCCCGCGCGGGCGGCCAGTTCGGCTCCGGTCACGCGGTCCATGTCGTTGAAGACGGGCCGCTCCCGGTGGCGCAGCAGGATCATGAAGCCGAGCACCACGTTGCGTGCCTTCAGGGGCACGACCAGCATCGAGCGGTGGTTGATGAGCGGGCGGATGTCGCGCTTCTCGAACTGGGAGGCGATGGCGTTGCCCATCTCCTCGGTGATGCGTGGCACGAGGACCGGATCGCCCGACGTCATGCACTGGAAGAACGGTGTGTGCGAGGGGAACGGCATGGACTCGCCGACGGGCACGACGTCGTCCCAGCGGCCCGGTTCGTCGGTGTGCTCCACTGCGACGCGGTGCCAGAGCGTGGTCTCGTCCGGGACGCCTTCGGGGAAGCCCTCGCCCGCGACGACCTGCTCGCGCAGATACGTGCCCGCGACGTCGGTGAAGCGCGGCACGACCGCCTTGCTGACCTCCTGGATGGTGCGGGCCAGGTCGAGCGAGGAGCCGATGCGCGCGCTCACCTCGTTCAGGAACTCCAGGTGCTCGCGGACCGCCGCGTACTCCAGGTCGTCGGCGTCGTCGGCGCTCTGCGGGCCCGGCGCGAGCCCGGCGGCGGCCGCCTCGGCCGCGCGCTGCTTGCGCGCCTGGCGCTCGGCCCGGCGCGGCACGCCCCAGTCGGGCGTGACGGGCACCCGGTCGTGCTGGCTGAACTCCAGGACCGGATAGCCCAGTTCCAGGATCTGCGACACGATGCGGGCGCTCTCGGCCACGCTCATGCTGGGCAGGATGTCCGGGAGCCGTCCCGCGAGATCGTCGGCCCCGGGGAAGTCGGTGTGCAGCGCGAACCCCGGGGCTATGCGCTCCACATGGGCGGGGTCCACGTCGTCGCCCCGGGCCAGGCGGGCCGCGTCCGCGGCGAGCACGAGCATCCGCTCCGGGCCGGGGCCGACCAGCGGATAGGCCCACCACAGCACGTCGACGCGCTCGCCGTGCCCGCCGCCGCTCGCCGACGGCGTCAGCCGGGCCCGGCCCGCGGCCGGGTAGGAGATGTGCCCGTCCAAGGAGTTGCCCAGATCGGGCCCCAGGGCGTCGTACGTTCCGTAGCGCGTCCCGTCCTGCGGCGGCAGCGCGCCGGAGACGGGCAGCAGGTCGCCCGCCGGACGGCCCACCGCGTCGTCCCTGACGTAGCCGAACAGACGGCGCGCGCCGGCGCTCCAGTGGGAGACGAGGCCGTCGCCGTCGATGACGACAACGGCCAAGGGGATGCGGCCGGACGCGGCGCTGTGCGCCACGGCCCCGCCGTCCGGGGTCCCACGCTCCATGGCCAAGGCTCCTTCCCACGGCACGGCAAGATCTGCACCGCCCCTCAACCACCGTACGGCCGGGACGGGTTGTCACGCGCTGCCTTGCGCGAATTGGCCGCGCGGGGAGCCATACTGTCCGGTCCTCTCGGTCCGTCGGGCCGCCCGTCCCGCTCGACCTGTCGGACCCGGTCGTTCCGGTCAGTCCTCGTGGCCCAGTTGCAGGTCCCGCTCCGTCCGGCCGCCACCGGCGACCTGGAGGACCGTGGCGACCGGCGGGTAGCCCGCCGCGATCACCGTGTACTCGCCGGACGACAGGTCGACGAACCGGAACGTGCCGTCCACGCCCGTGGTGAGCGTGTCGACGACGTTGCCCGCGGCGTCCAGGAGCGTCACGCGCGCGTCCTCGACGGGCCGCCCGCCGGTTGCCCGCACGGTGCCGCGCAGCACGGCGCCGCCGGCGAGCTCGATGTCCTGGCGGGTCTCCCGGGAGGCCTGCACGCTGACGGGCAGGGCCGCGGGGCGGAACGCGGGAGCGCTCGCGGCGAGGGTGTACTCACCGGCCACCAGCTCCGTGATCACATAGCCCCCCTCGCGTCCGCTGCGGGCGGTGGCGACGACGTCGCCGCGGACGTCGGTGAGGGTCACGGCGGCGTCCCGTACGGGCGTGCCGTCGGCGGTGCGCACGGTCCCGGCGAGCCGCCCGGCGCCGCCGAGCACGACGTCGAGCTCCACGGGGCGCTCGCCGACGGTGACGGTGACGGCCTGCGGCTGGTGCCCGCCCGCCGCCGCGATCAGCACGAACGACCCGGACCCGGGGGTGGCGAGCGCGTACCGCCCGTCGTCGCCGCTCGCGCCCCGGCCGATCTGCTGGCCCGCGACGTCGATGAGCGTCAGGGCGGCGCGGGGCACCACGGTGCCGTCGGGGTGCTGCACGGTGCCGCAGACGGGCACACCGGCGACGTACGGGGAGCGGGCCTCGGGGATGACCGGAGGCTCGGCGAGGGAGGCGTGGGTGGACGCGGCACTGGACAACAGGGGTGTCTCCTTGAGGAAGAAGGCGAACAGCAGGCCGAGGACGAGCACCGGCACCAGGTAGAGGAAGATCCGGGGCATCGCGTCGGCGTACGCCTGGATGTAGCCCTCGCGCAGGTGGGCGGGCATCACGTGGACGACCTGCGGGGTGATCGATTCGGGATCCGGCAGACCGGCGGTGTCGGGCAGCCGGTCGGCCAGCGCGTCGGTGAGCCGGTTCGCGAAGAGCGTGCCGAACACGGCGGCTCCGACGCTGCCGCCGATCTGCCGGAAGTAGTTGTTGGCGCTGGTGGCGGTGCCGAGGTCGGCGGGCCGCACGGCGTTCTGCACGGCGAGCACCAGGACGGGCATGACGAGGCCGACGCCGGCGCCGAGGACGGCCATCCAGACGCTGTAGTGCAGCCGGGGCGTATCGGCCTCCAGGCGCGAGAGCAGGTACATGCCGATCACCGACAGGACGCCACCGATGATGGGGTAGATCCGGTAGTGCCCGGTGTGGCTGATGAGCTGACCCGCGACGACCGAGGCGCCGACGAGGCCGCCCATCATCGGCAGCATGAGGAGACCGGATTCCGTGGCGCTCGCGCCGTCGACCATCTGGAGGTAGGTGGGCAGATAACTGGCCGCTCCGAAGAGGGCGATTCCCACGACGAGCCCTACGAGACCCGTGATGTTGAAGACCGAATCACGGAACAGGCGCAGCGGGATGATCGGTTCTGCCGCGAACCGTTCGACGACCAGGAAGAGCACGCTCGCCACGACCGCTCCGGCCCCGAGCCCCAGGATGACGCGCGAGCCCCACGCGTACTCGGTGCCGCCCCAACTCGTCAGGAGCACCAGACAGGTGGAGGCCGCCGTGAGCAGCAGCGCGCCGAGCACGTCGAGCCGCCCTCGGGCGGCGGGCTTGGGCAGCTTGAGCACGAGCGTGACGACGGCGAGGGTGACCAGGCCGAACGGCACGTTGAAGTAGAAGCACCAGCGCCAGGAGACGTGGTCGGTGAAGAACCCGCCGAGCAGCGGACCCGCTACGGACGCGAGGCCGAACGCGGCCCCGATCACGCCCATGTAGCGCCCCCGCGCGCGTGGGGGCACGATGTCCGCCATGATCGCCTGGACGCCGATCATCAGGCCGCCCGCGCCGACGCCCTGGAGGGCGCGGAAGGCGATGAGCTGGTCCATGGTCCGCGACCAGCCCGCGAGCGCGGAGCCGAGCACGAAGACGACGATCGCGAACTGGAAGACGCCCTTGCGTCCGAAGAGGTCGCCGAGCTTGCCGTAGATGGGCAGGCCCACGGTGGACGTGAGCAGATACGCGGTGATCGCCCACGACATCCGGTCCAGGCCGTGCAGTTCGCCGACGATCTTCGGCAGCGCGGTGGCCACGATCATCTGTTCCAGGGCGGCGAGCAGCAGGGCCAGCATGAGGGCGAAGAACACCATGCGCACCCGGCCGGGGCTCAACTCCCGCGGCGTCGGCCCCCGGTCCTCCGGGGGTGGTGGTTCCTCGGCCGCGTCGGCCGCCGGGGGCCGGGTGGCCGCCCGTTCGTCGTGCTCCGCGCTCATCGCCAGCGTCGTCCCGCCCACCTGATGCTCCCCTCGTCACGCCTGCGCCGCCCATTTCTCGCATTACGCGACAACTGCGAGCAAGCGCGACGAGTCCCCCCGAGAGGTGCACCGGCGCACGTAAGCGCCGGTGGGAGCCCTACGGCGCACCACCGGACCGCGCCGGAAACCACTCGAAACGGTGAGCGTGGGAACAACCCTGATGGCTTAAACGGGAGTTGGGGCCGGTGCGACACGGCTCCGTGTCGCACCGGCCCCAACTCCCCTGCCGGGTGCGGCGATTTCTCGCCGCCGTTCCTCACTCCCGGCCGCGCGGCCCCGACGGCCCGTCGGTGCCCCGGCCGGTCTCGGCTCCGGCTACTTCTCCACCTCCGCGGCGAGCTTGTCGAGGACGGCGTCGTAGATGCGGGCGAGGCCCTTGGGGGCGAAGGTCTTCTCGAAGAAGCCGCCGATGCCGCCCGCGCCGTTCCACACCGTGGAGACGGCCACGCGCGCCTTGCCCTCACCCGCGGGGGTCACGCGCCAGGTGGTGACCATGGACGAGTTGCGGTCCTTCTCGACCAGCTCGCCGTCGGTGGGCTCGCTCACCTCGAGCAGGCAGTCGCGGACGCGCTTGCTGGTGGCCTGGAGCTTCCAGTGGACGAGGGTGCCCTCGCCGTCGCCGCCCTCGCGCACCTCGTACTCGCTGAAGTGCTCGGACAGGATCTTCGCGCGCGTGCCGCTGTAGTCGGCGAGCGCATCGAAGACGTCCTCCGGCCGCGCCGTGATGATCCGCTCCGTGGTCGCCTCGACCTGCGCCATGGCACTTCCTCCAGTTGGTGTCTCAAAGGTTCGACCGTCACCCAACCACCCCGTGCGGCGGCGCCCCAAATCGGGTCCCCCTCAGGTCGGGGGTGACGTCCGCACGATCAAGGGAACATGTGTTCTATTCTGTGGTCAGTGCTACCGAGGAGGCGTCATGCGCTGGGAGAGCCTGTCCGACGGGCCGCGCCGGGGCACCGCGGACGCCGCGCTGTTCGGCGCGGACGCGGTGACCACCCGGACCTTCGACACGCCCGAGTTCCGTGGGATCACCTTCCACGAGGTCCGGGCCAGATCGATCGTGAACCGCGTGCCCGGGGCCTCCCGCATGCCCTTCGAGTGGACGGTCAACCCCTACCGGGGCTGCACGCACGCGTGCGTGTACTGCTTCGCGCGCAAGACGCACAGCTATCTGGACCTCGACACCGGGCTCGGCTTCGACAGCCAGATCGTCGTGAAGGTGAACGCGCCCGACCTGCTGCGCCGCGAGCTGGCCTCGCCCCGCTGGCACGGCGACCACATCGCGATGGGCACGAACGTCGACTGCTACCAGCGCGCGGAGGGCCGCTACCGCCTGATGCCGGGCATCATCGAGGCCCTGCGCGCGCACGCGAACCCGTTCTCGATCCTCACCAAGGGCACGCTGATCCTGCGCGACCTGGACCTGCTGCGCCGGGCCGCCGCCGTCACCGACGTCGGCATCTCGGTGTCCGTCGGCTTCCTCGATGAGGCCCTGTGGCGCACCGTCGAGCCGGGCACGCCCGCGCCCGCGCGCCGCCTGGAGGTCGTGCGCACGCTCACCGAGCACGGCATCGGCTGCGGCGTCCTGATGGCGCCGGTGATCCCCTTCCTCGGCGACCACCCGGACCAGCTGCGCGCCACGGTGCGGGCGGTCGCGCAGGCCGGGGCGACGTCGGTGACCCCGCTCGTCCTGCATCTGCGCCCCGGTGCGCGCGAGTGGTTCATGGAGTGGCTGGGACACCATCACCCGCATCTGGTGCGGCGCTACGAGCGCCTGTACGCGGAGGGCGACTACGCGCCCAAGTGGTACCAGCGCCGCGTCACCCGCCAGGTGCACGAGCTGGCCGAGGAGTTCGGCATCGGCCCCTCGCGCGCGGGCGGCGCGCGCCGCATCCGCGTACCCCGGGAGGCACCCCAGGAGGCCGCGTCCGCACCAGAGGCCACGCAGCTCACGCTGCTCTGACCGAAGGGCGGCGGGCACCCGTTCAGGCCGTGCTCCTTTCAGGTCATTTCTTGTCAGAACGCCCTCTTCCGGGCAGGGATTCCGGGACCATGCGGCGAGGGTCGTGGGCCGCACGGCCCCGAACCCTCCGTCCCGGGAGGCTCGATGAGAAGAAGCGCCGTCTCGCTGTGCGGTGTCGCCGCCCTGATGGCCGGTCTCGTCGCGGCGGTGCCCGCCGCCGCGGGCGCCGACTCACGGACCACGCCGCGCACCCCGCACCCGCCGAAGACCCTCGTGTGGAAGAAGTGCGCGACGCCCGACCACCCGCGCCTGCAGTGCGCGTCCCTGAAGGTGCCGCTCGACCACGACCACCGGCACGGGCAGCAGGTCACGCTCGCCCTCTCGCGCGTGCGGCACACCGCGAAGACGTACCAGGGGCCCCTCCTGGTCAACCCCGGCGGCCCCGGCGGCAGCGGCCTGACGATGGCCGGATCCGTCGCCGCGGCCCTGCCGAAGAAGGTGGCCGCCCAGTACGACGTCATCGGCTTCGACCCGCGCGGCGTGGGCCGCAGCACCCCGGCCCTCACCTGCCGCCCCGGGCACGCCGCTCCGGTCCGGCCCGACTCGGTGCCGGCGACGCCCGCCCTGGAGAGCGCGAACCTGCGCCGGGTCCAGGCCTTCGCCAAGGCGTGCGCCAAGAAGTACGCGGACGTCCTGCCGTACATCGACACGGTCAGCGCGGCCAAGGACATCGACGCGATCCGGGCGGCCCTCGGCGCCCGGAAGATCTCCTACTTCGGGTACTCGTACGGCACCTATCTGGGCGCCGTCTACGCGCGGCTGTTCCCCCACCGCGTGCGCCGCATGGTGCTCGACTCCGTGGTCGACCCGACAGCCGTCTGGTACGAGGCCAACCTCAGCCAGGACTTCGCGTTCGACGCCCGCCACAAGGCGTTCCTCGCCTGGGTGGCCAAGCACCACACGACGTACAAGCTCGGCAAGGACCCGGACAAGGTCGAGGCCAAGTGGTACGCCATGCGCGCGGCCGTCGCCGAGAGGCCCGCGGGCAGGAAGGTCGGCGCCGCGGAGCTGGAGGACACCTATCTGCCGGGCGGCTACTACAACGGCTACTGGCCGCTGCTCGCCGACGCGTTCGCGGCCTACGCGAACCACCGGCGGACCGGGCCGCTCGTGAAAGCGTACGAGAGCCTGGGCGCCGTGGACGCGGCGGGCGACAACGGCTTCTCGGTGTACGCGGCCGTGCAGTGCCGGGACGCGGCGTGGCCGCGCGACTGGGACCGGTGGCGCGCGGACAACTGGGCGGTGTACGCGAAGGCGCCCTTCATGACCTGGAACAACGCCTGGTACAACGCGCCGTGCGCGTTCTGGCCGACCGCCGGCCTGCGCCCGACGGACGTCCGCAACTCCGCGCTGCCGCCGGTGCTCCTCTTCCAGGCGACGGACGACGCGGCGACCCCCTACGAGGGAGCGATCACGATGCACCGCAAGCTGCGCGGCTCACGCCTCGTGGTGGAGTGGGGCGGCGGCAACCACGGCGTCACCCTGAGCGGGAACGCCTGCCTGGACCGGTACTTGGCGAAGTACCTCGACAAGGGCCGGGTGCCGAGCAGCGGCGGCGAGGTCGACGCGGTGTGCAAGGCGCTGCCGGACCCGAAGCCGCGACGGGCACCGGCCCGCGGCAAGGCGGCGCGGAGCGCCGAACTGCACGGGCTGCTCGGCTTCCGCAGCTGATCCCGCGCCCGGCGGGCCCGCGGAACCGGGCCCGCCGACGGGGTGTGCGCGGCGGGCGCCGGGGGCGTTGTCAGACCCATGGTCCACCATGGGGATCATGAGCCGACTGACGCACATCCACGCCCCTGACGGAGTCGCACCCGCCACGGCGTACACCCACGTCGTGACGGGCACCGGCCGTCTGGTCGCCGTCTCCGGTCAGCTCGCCCTGGACGAGCGGGGCGAGCTGGTGGGCGCGGGCGACGCCGCGGCCCAGGCCATGCGGGTCTTCGAGAATCTGCGCCGCTGTCTGGCGGCCGCGGGCGCCACCTTCGACGACGTGATCAAGCTGACGTACTTCGTCACGGACATGTCCCACATGTCCGCGGTGCGCGCCGCGCGGGACGCCCATCTCGACCCGACGCGCCTTCCGGCGTCCTCGGCGATGCAGGTCGCGGCGCTGATCTCGCCCGAGTTCCTGATGGAGATAGAGGCCCTGGCGATCGTGCCGGACGAGGCCGCCGCGGGCGCATAGCGCCACCACCGGCCCAGGGGCACCTCGCCACCGGCCCCGCGGCCCGGACCGCTGAGCCCGTACGCGCACCCCCTGGTGCCCGTACGCCTCACGCCGACACCCGGGCCAGGGCCGCCGCGGCGGCCGCCGCGAGGCGCGGGTGGGCGACGGCGGCCGTGAGCACCGGGATCGCCCGGGCGTCCCCCAGCGCGCCCAGGCCCTCCACACAGGCCAGCGCCACCTTGCCGTACGGGTCGTTGGGCGCGAGGCGGCGGCGCAGCGTGGTGATGAGCGCGGGCGCCGACTCCGGGGCGCGCAGCTCGGTGAGGAGCCGCACGGGGTGCAGGGCGTAGGCCACCCGGAGCTCGTTCGTGGCGAGCGCGGCCGCCGCGCGTGCCGTGCGCGGGTCGCCGAGCCGGGCGAGCGCGTGCGCGGCGGCCGCGCAGCGCGGCGGGTCCCGGTGGTTGAGCAGCAGCACGAGCGACTCGAAGGCGCGCTTGTCGCCCGCGAGGCCGAGCCGCACCGCCGCCAACTCCCTGGCCCACAGGGGCTGTCCCGCCGCCTGGAGCATCCCCGCCAGCTCGTCCGGATCACTGACGGCCAGCAGTCTCTCGTACGCCTTCTGCGCTCCCGACGCGGCCGCCTCGCGTCGTAAGCGATCCGTCACCGTCCGCAACTCCGCATCCATGCGGTGAGCCTAGTCGCGACCGAGGTCACAGGCACCGGGGGCTGGCGCGCTCGTTACTCACCGGTTAATCTCAAGTGAGCGGGGCACACTCCCCGTAGTAGCTCCACGCAGCAGTTCCACGACTCCTGACGGCCTGGTGACGCAGCCGTCGAGAGTGTTGTCGGTTCGGTACGCACGTACCGCAGGACGACGCGGCTCCGGGACCGGGCCCGTCGGCTCCCCTTCTCGCGCAACTCACGCGCGCCGTACACCCCTTCACGCCGCTCGCGTGGCTTT
This sequence comes from Streptomyces sp. YIM 121038, assembly GCF_006088715.1. Classification (NCBI taxonomy): domain Bacteria; kingdom Bacillati; phylum Actinomycetota; class Actinomycetes; order Kitasatosporales; family Streptomycetaceae; genus Streptomyces; species Streptomyces sp. YIM 121038. The sequence goes on along the minus strand of NZ_CP030771.1, from coordinate 7,528,871 downwards.
CACGCGCGCGCCGTCGTGTCCGATGCGCCCCTGCGCGCGCCCCGCGCGTGCGCCCTCTCAGTCGTCACTCACTCCCTGGAGTCCCCGCATGGACGCTCCCTCCGCCCGTCCGTCCAGCACGTCCAGTACGTCCGGCGCGCCGCTGCGCACCGTCGCCGTCGTCGGCCTCGGCACGATGGGCGCGGGCATCGCCGAAGTCCTCGCCGTCGCGGGCCGCGAGGTCATCGGCATCGACATCAGCGAGCAGGCCGCCGCGCACGCCGTCGCCGCCCTGGAGGCCTCGACGGCGCGCGCCGTGCGCCGCGAGCGGCTCACCGAGGGCGAACGCGCGGACGCCCTCGCCCGCTTCCGCACCTTCACCGACCTCCAGGCCGCCGCCGACGCGGACCTGGTGATCGAGGTCGCGCCGGAGTCGTACGAGGTCAAGCAGCAGATCTTCCGCGCGCTCGACGGCATCGTGCGCCCGGACACGATCCTCGCCACCGGCACCAACGCCCTGTCCGTGACGCGGCTCGCGGCCGAGTCGGCCCGCCCCGAGCGGGTGTTGGGCCTGCACTTCTTCAACCCTGCGCCCGCGATGAAGCTCGTCGAGGTCGTCTCGTCCGTCCTGACCGCCCCCGCGGCCGTCGCCACCGTCACCGAACTCGCCGCCGCGCTCGGCAAGGAGCCCGTCGCCGTCGGCGACCGCCCCGGATTCGTCGCCGACGGACTGCTCTTCGGCTACCTCAACCAGGCAGCGGCGATGTACGAGGCGAAGTACGCGAGCCGCGAGGACATCGACGCGGCGATGCGGCTCGGCTGCGGTCTGCCGATGGGGCCGCTCGCGCTGCTCGACCTGATCGGCGTCGACACCGCCCGCACCGTCCTCGACGCCATGTACGCCGAGTCGCGCGACCGGCTGCACGCGCCCGCGCCGATCCTCAAGCAGCTCAGCGAGGCGGGCCTGACGGGGCGCAAGGCGGGCCGCGGCTTCTACACGTACGCCGAGCCGGACAGCGGCGAGGTGGTGCGGGACGCGCTGACGCCCGTCGAGGGCGCGCGGCAGGTGCGGGGGCGCGAGGTGCGCTCGGTGGGCGTGGCCGGCTCCGGCACCATGGCGTCGGGGATCGCGGAGGTGTTCGCCAAGGCCGGGTACGACGTCGTGCTGGCGGCCCGCAGCGAGGAGAAGGCCGTCGCGGCCAGGACCCGCGTCGCGAGGTCGCTCGCGCGCTCCGTCGACAAGGGCCGGATGACCGCGGAGTCGGCCGCGAAGACGCTGGACCGGATCACGCCGAGCGGCTCGTACGAGGCGTTCGCGGACGTCGATCTGGCCCTCGAGGCCGCCGCGGAGGACCTGGAGGTCAAGCGGCAGCTGTTCGCGACGCTCGACAAGATCTGCAAGCCGGGCGCCGTCCTCGCCACCACCACGTCCTCGCTGCCGGTCGTGGCCTGTGCCCGCGCCACCTCGCGCCCCGGTGACGTGATCGGTCTGCACTTCTTCAACCCGGCGCCCGCGATGAAGCTCGTCGAGATCGTGCGGACGGTGCTCACCACCGACGAGGTGCACGCGACGGCCCGGGAACTGTGCGCGACGATCAAGAAGCACCCGGTGGACTGCGGGGACCGGGCCGGGTTCATCGTGAACGCCCTGCTGTTCCCGTACCTCAACAACGCGATCAAGATGGTCCAGGAACACTACGCGTCCCTCGACGACATCGACGCCGCGATGAAGCTGGGCGGCGGCTACCCCATGGGCCCCTTCGAGCTCCTGGACGTCGTCGGCCTGGACGTGTCGTTGGCCATCGAGAAGGTCCTGCACCGCGAATTCCGCGAGCCGGGCCTCGCGCCCGCGCCGCTCCTGGAGCATCTGGTGGCCGCGGGCTGCCTCGGCCGCAAGACGGGCCGTGGCTTCCGCGAATATGCCCGGCGCTGACCCGGCCCCGGAAGGCCCGCCCGCCGCGCACGGTGTCGTGCGCGCCGGGCGGGCGGACTGGGGAGGGCTGCTCGAACCCTCGGGCGGTCCGCTCCCGCGGGCGCACTCAGCTGCGCACATGCAGTACGTTCGGGTCATGCCCAAGGCCGCCAAGTCCTCACGTACGCCCGCTACGCCCGACGCTCCGGAGAGCGCCGCGGGCAGCCGTGCCGCCGCGCAGCGGCTCAAGATGCGCCGCGAGCTCGCGGCCGCGGCCATGGAGCTGTTCGCGACCAAGGGGTACGAGGCCACGACGGTCGACGAGATCGCGGCCGCGGCCGGGGTGGCCCGGCGGACCTTCTTCCGCCACTTCCGCTCCAAGGAAGAGGCGATCTTCCCCGACCACGACGACACGTTGATCCGTGCGGAGGCCGTGCTCAACGCGGCGCCCGCGCACGAGCATCCGCTCGACACCGTGTGCCGCGGCATCAAGGAAGTCATGAAGATGTACGCGGCGTCGCCCACCGTCTCCGTGGAGCGCTACCGCCTCACGCGCGAGGTCCCGACCCTGCGGGAGCGCGAGATCGCCTCCGTGGCGCGCTACGAGCGGCTGTTCACGCGCTATCTCCTGGGCCACTTCGACGAGCACGCCCACCACGACGGCAACGACGACCCGCTGCTCGCGGAGGTCGCGGCGTCCGCCGTCGTCACGGCCCACAACCACGTGCTGCGGCGGTGGCTGCGGGCCGGGGGCCAGGGGGACGTGGAGGGCCAGCTCGACCACGCCTTCGGCATCGTGCGGCGGACGTTCGGGACGGGCATCGGCGCCGGGCGCGACGCGGCCCCCTCGGGGGCGCCCGCGACCGTCTCGGACCGGGGTGAGGTCCTGGTGACCGTGGCCCGTACGGACGCCCCCCTCGACGAGATCATGCGCACCATCGAGAAGGCCCTGCGCACGCGCCCCTGACCCGTCCCGCACTCCCGCTCCGCCCGCCCGCTCCCCTCCCGGGAGCGGGCGGGCTTCTTTACGCCTGCTCGGCGCACCCCCTCTGACCTGCAATGATCGATCATCGCTCAGATGAACCGGGGCAATGACAACTGAGTGAAATTGTTGGCACTGAGTGTCTTGCCGACTGGCACGCGGTGTCATACGTTGATGTTGTCCGGGCGGCCGGCGCACGGACACCACCCGTACGCCGGCTGTCCCCGCAAGCCTCGGCGAGCGCGCCCGGACGCCTGCGTCACAGGCACCTCCTGCGCCCCACCACGGCGCCGCCGCAGCACCACCTCCGCCGAACCGACGGCACCACCGCTTCGCACCTCCCGTAACCCCACGGGTCCGAGGCCCCCTCGCACCCGTCGAGCACCGAGCACACGCACCCCTCGAAGCACCCGGGCACCACGCCACGCACCACCCGACGTACCCCTCAGAGCGCCTCCCACGGGGCGCCCTTCGCCGGAGGCAACCCATGCAGGAAATCCTGGACGCGATCCAATCGCCGGACACGTCGGCCGCCGACTTCGCCGCGCTGCCGCTGCCCGACGCGTACCGCGCCGTGACCGTGCACAAGGACGAGACCGAACTGTTCGCGGGGCTCGCCACGCGCGACAAGGACCCGCGCAAGTCGCTGCACCTGGACGAGGTCCCGGTGCCCGAACTCGGCCCGGGCGAGGCCCTGGTGGCGGTCATGGCGTCGAGCGTGAACTACAACTCCGTGTGGACGTCGATCTTCGAGCCCCTGTCGACGTTCGGCTTCCTGGAGCGGTACGGCAAGCTCAGCGAGCTGACGAAGCGTCACGACCTGCCGTACCACATCATCGGCTCCGACCTGGCGGGCGTCGTGCTGCGCACCGGGCCCGGCGTCAACGCCTGGCACCCCGGCGACGAGGTCGTCGCGCACTGCCTGTCCGTGGAACTGGAGTCCAGCGACGGGCACAACGACACGATGCTCGACCCGGAGCAGCGCATCTGGGGCTTCGAGACCAACTTCGGCGGGCTCGCCGAGATCGCCCTGGTGAAGTCCAACCAGCTCATGCCGAAGCCGGACCACCTGAGCTGGGAGGAGGCCGCCGCCCCCGGCCTGGTGAACTCCACCGCGTACCGGCAGCTCGTCTCGCGCAACGGCGCGGGCATGAAGCAGGGCGACAACGTGCTGATCTGGGGCGCGAGCGGCGGACTCGGGTCGTACGCCACGCAGTTCGCGCTCGCCGGGGGCGCCAACCCCATCTGCGTCGTCTCCAGCCCCCAGAAGGCGGAGATCTGCCGTGCCATGGGCGCCGAGGCCATCATCGACCGCAACGCCGAGGGCTACCGGTTCTGGAAGGACGAGCGCACCCAGGACCCCAAGGAGTGGAAGCGCTTCGGCAAGCGCATCCGCGAGTTCACCGGCGGCGAGGACATCGACATCGTCTTCGAGCACCCCGGCCGGGAGACCTTCGGCGCCAGCGTCTACGTGACCCGCAAGGGCGGCACCATCACCACCTGCGCCTCCACCTCGGGCTACATGCACGAGTACGACAACCGCTACCTGTGGATGTCCCTGAAGCGCATCATCGGCTCGCACTTCGCCAACTACCGCGAGGCGTGGGAGGCCAACCGGCTCATCGCCAAGGGCAAGATCCACCCGACGCTCTCGAAGGTGTACTCCCTGGAGGAGACCGGGCAGGCCGCCTACGACGTGCACCGCAATCTGCACCAGGGCAAGGTCGGCGTCCTCGCGCTCGCGCCCGCCGAGGGCCTCGGCGTGCGCGACCCCGAGACGCGGGCGCGGCACATCGACGCCATCAACCGCTTCCGCAACGTCTGAGGACGCCGAGGTCATTGAGAACGGCGAGAACCCCGAGCACGCCGAGCACGCCGGGAACACTGAGGACACCAAGGACACCGAGGTTACGCACATGACGGATCGCCAGAAGGACCGGCCGTGGCTCATGCGGACGTACGCCGGGCACTCCACGGCAGAGGCGTCGAACGAGCTCTACCGGCGCAACCTGGCCAAGGGCCAGACGGGCCTCTCGGTCGCGTTCGACCTGCCGACCCAGACCGGCTACGACCCGGACCACATCCTCGCGCGCGGGGAGGTGGGCCGGGTCGGCGTCCCCGTGTCGCACCTCGGCGACATGCGGCGGCTGTTCCAGGACATCCCCCTGGACCAGATGAACACCTCCATGACGATCAACGCCACGGCCATGTGGCTGCTCGCGCTGTACCAGGTCGTCGCGGAGGAGCAGGGCGTCGACATCACCACGCTCCAGGGGACGACGCAGAACGACATCGTCAAGGAGTACCTGTCGCGCGGCACCCACGTGTTCCCGCCGGGGCCGAGCCTGCGGCTCACCACCGACATGATCACGTACACCGTGGCGCACATCCCCAAGTGGAACCCGATCAACATCTGTAGCTACCACCTGCAGGAGGCCGGGGCCACACCGGTGCAGGAGGTCGCGTACGCGATGAGCACGGCGATCGCCGTCCTCGACGCGGTGCGCGCCTCCGGGCAGGTGCCGGAGGAGAAGTTCGGTGACGTCGTCGCGCGCATCTCGTTCTTCGTGAACGCGGGCGTGCGGTTCATCGAGGAGATGTGCAAGATGCGCGCCTTCGGCCGCATCTGGGACCAGGTCACGCGCGAGCGCTACGGCATCACCAACCCCAAGCAGCGGCGCTTCCGCTACGGCGTGCAGGTCAACTCGCTCGGTCTGACCGAGGCCCAGCCGGAGAACAACGTCCAGCGCATCGTCCTGGAGATGCTCGCCGTCACGCTCTCCAAGGACGCACGCGCGCGTGCCGTGCAGCTCCCGGCCTGGAACGAGGCCCTCGGCCTGCCCCGGCCCTGGGACCAGCAGTGGTCCCTGCGCATCCAGCAGGTCCTCGCGCACGAGTCGGACCTCCTGGAGTACGAGGACATCTTCGCGGGCTCGCACGTCGTCGAGGGCAAGGTCGACGCGCTCGTCGAGGCGTCCCTGGAGGAGATGGACCGCATCGAGCAGATGGGCGGCGCGATGGCCGCCGTCGAGTCCGGCTATCTGAAGTCGCAGCTGGTGTCCTCGCACGCGGAGCGGCGCGCGCGGATCGAGGCGGGCGACGAGAAGATCGTGGGCGTGAACGTCTTCGAGGCGACGGAGCCGAGCCCGCTCACGGCCGACCTGGACACCGCGATCATGACGGTCGACCCGGCGGTCGAGGCGCGCGTCGTGACCGCGGTGCGGGACTGGCGCACCACGCGGCAGGAGTCCTCCGACCGGCAGGGCGGAGGCGACCCGTTCCACTTCCCGACCGTCCAGCAGACCATCGACCGGCTCAAGGAGGTCGCACAGGGCACCGGCAACCTCATGGAGGCCACCCTGGAGTGCGCCCGCGCCGGTGTCACGACCGGCGAGTGGGCGGGGGCCCTGCGGGAGGTCTTCGGCGAGTTCCGGGCGCCCACGGGCGTCTCCGGGGCGCCGCTCGCGGTCACCGCGGAGGCGGGCACGCCGCTCGCCCTGGTCCGCGAGAAGGTCGAGAAGACGGCCGCGGACATGGGCACCGGCAAGCTCCGCTTCCTGGTGGGCAAGCCCGGCCTCGACGGGCACTCCAACGGCGCCGAGCAGATCGCGGTCCGGGCCCGCGACGCCGGGTTCGAGGTCGTCTACCAGGGCATCCGGCTCACCCCCGAGCAGATCGTCGACGCGGCGCTCGCGGAGGACGTGCACGCGGTGGGCCTGTCGATCCTCTCCGGCTCGCACGCGCAGCTCGTGCCGGACGTCCTGACCAGGCTGCGCGCCGCCGGCGCCAACGACATCCCCGTCATCGCCGGCGGCATCATTCCCAGCAGCGACGCCGAGGACCTGAGGGCGGCGGGCGTGGCCGCCGTCTTCACCCCCAAGGACTTCGGCATCACGGAGATCATCGGCCGTATCGTCGACGAGATCCGCACAGCGAACCACCTCGACCCGTTGGAGGTCCCCGCATGAGTGAGCCCATCAATCGCCTTCGCCCCCGCCGCTCCTGTCTCGCGGTCCCCGGAAGCAACCCCCGCTTCCTGGAAAAGGCCCAGGGCCTCCCCGCCGACCAGGTCTTCCTCGACCTGGAGGACGCCTGCGCGCCGCTCGCCAAGCCGGAGGCACGGCACACGATCGTCAAGTTCCTCAACGAGGGCGACTGGACGGGCAAGACACGCGTGGTGCGCGTCAACGACTGGACCACCGAGTGGACGTACCGCGACGTCGTGACCGTAGTCGAGGGCGCGGGCCAGAACCTCGACTGCATCATGCTGCCCAAGGTCCAGGACGCCCAGCAGGTCGTGGCCCTTGACCTGCTGCTCACGCAGATCGAGAAGACGATGGGCCTCGAGGTCGGGCGCATCGGCATTGAGGCGCAGATCGAGAACGCGAAGGGCCTGGTCAATGTTGACGAGATCGCCGGTGCCTCGTCACGACTTGAGACGATCATCTTCGGCCCTGCCGACTTCATGGCGTCGATCAACATGAAGTCGCTCGTCGTGGGCATGCAGCCGCCCGGCTACCCGGCGGACGCGTACCACTACATCCTGATGCGCATCCTGATGGCCGCCCGCACCCACGACCTCCAGGCGATCGACGGCCCGTTCCTCCAGATCAAGAACATCGACGGCTACCGCGAGGTGGCCGGGCGCGCCGCGGCCCTCGGCTTCGACGGCAAGTGGGTGCTGCACCCCGGCCAGGTGGAGGCCGCCAACGAGGTGTTCTCGCCGTCCCAGGAGGACTACGACCACGCCGAGCTGATCCTCGACGCGTACGCGTACTACACCTCCGAGGCGGGCGGCAAGAAGGGCTCGGCGATGCTCGGCGACGAGATGATCGACGAGGCGAGCCGGAAGATGGCGCTCGTCATCTCCGGGAAGGGCCGTGCGGCGGGCATGCGGCGCACGTCGGTGTTCGAAGCTCCGGAGGCGTGAGGGACATGCAGTTCGGCCGTACCTACGAAGAGTTCGAAGTCGGCGCCGTCTACAAGCACTGGCCCGGCAAGACGGTCACCGAGTACGACGACCACCTGTTCTGTCTGCTCACCATGAACCACCACCCGCTGCACCTGGACAGCAACTACGCGGAGAGGACGACGGACTTCGGGAAGAACGTCGTCGTGGGCAACTACGTCTACTCGCTGCTGCTCGGCATGTCCGTGCCGGACGTGTCGGGCAAGGCGATCGCGAACCTGGAGGTCGAGTCGCTCAAGCACGTGGCGCCGACCTTCCACGGCGACACGATCTACGGCGAGACGACGGTCCTCGACAAGACGCCGTCGAAGTCGAAGTCGGACCGCGGCATCGTCCACGTGGAGACCAAGGGCTACAAGCAGGACGGCACCCTGGTGTGCGTGTTCCGCCGCAAGGTGATGGTGCCGACCGAGACGTACATCAAGGAGCGCGGCGGCGAGCAGCCCGGCCGCCCGGAGCCGAAGAGCCAGGAGAAGTAGCCATGTCCCGACTCGCCCAGACCGCGGGCCTCACGGATGTCCAGCGGGAAATCCTGTCCACCGTCCGTGACTTCGTCGACAAAGAGATCATCCCGGTCGCGACGGACCTCGAGCACCGCGACGAGTATCCGCAGCGGATCGTGGACGGGCTCAAGGAGTTGGGCCTGTTCGGCCTGATGATTCCCGAGGAGTACGGCGGCCTGGGCGAGTCGCTCCTGACGTACGCGCTGTGCGTGGAGGAGATAGCGCGCGGCTGGATGTCGGTGTCCGGCATCATCAACACCCACTTCATCGTGGCGTACATGCTCAAGCAGCACGGCACGCGGGAGCAGAAGGAGTACTTCCTGCCGCGGATGGCGCTCGGCGAGGTCCGCGGGGCGTTCTCCATGTCGGAGCCGGCGCTGGGCTCGGACGTGTCGGCGATCACGTCGAAGGCGGTCAAGGACGGCGACGAGTACGTCCTGAACGGTCAGAAGATGTGGTTGACGAACGGCGGTACGTCAACGCTCGTGGCCGTGCTCGTCAGAAGTGACGAAGGCCACCCCGAGGGCACGGCCCCGCACAAGTCGATGACGACCTTCCTGGTGGAGAAGGAGCCGGGGTTCGGTGAGGTGCGCCCCGGCCTGACCATCCCGGGCAAGATCGACAAGATGGGCTACAAAGGCGTCGATACCACCGAGCTGGTCATGGATGACCTGCGCATTCCAGCCAATCGCGTGCTCGGCGGGACCACCGGCCGGGGGTTTTACCAAATGATGGACGGCGTCGAGGTCGGCCGTGTGAATGTGGCGGCGCGTGGTTGCGGCGTCGCTCAGCGTGCCTTCGAACTCGGTGTCTCCTATGCCCAGCAACGGCACACTTTCGGCAAGCCGATCGCGCAGCACCAGGCAATTCAGTTCAAGCTCGCGGAGATGGCTACCAAGGTCGAGGCCGCCCATGCGATGATGGTAAACGCAGCACGCAAAAAGGACTCCGGGGAGCGAAACGACCTCGAAGCAGGGATGGCGAAGTACCTGGCGTCCGAATACTGCAAGGAAGTCGTGGAGGACGCGTTCCGGATCCACGGCGGTTACGGCTTCTCGAAGGAGTACGAGATCGAGCGCCTGTACCGAGAGGCGCCCATGCTGCTGATCGGTGAAGGAACCGCCGAGATCCAGAAAATGATCATTGGCCGACGACTCCTCGAAGAGTATCGACTTCAGGGCTGAATGCCCGGTTTGGGGCGGTTTCTTCGAGATCTAATCGAGAAGAAGATCACACCCAGTCAGCACGCGCGGGCGGCCGACTCGGCTTCCTGGCTTGCCCAGTTGTGGCTCGCAACCGATACGATCCCGGGAAAGCCGCCGTCCCCCCGTATGCAGTGCGGCATCATCCGCTACGAAGGTCATCCATGCCCCACAGCCAAACCTCTGCACCTCGCGACAGCCTGGCTGGTGTACGCCTCGCGCGCGGAGCATCGCCGTGGCTCCTGCCGACCGTCGCCACCGCGGCACTCAGCCTGGCCCGGTCCCGCCGGTCCAAGGGCGCCGCGGCCCTCGCCGTACCGACCACCGCACTCGCCGCGGGCATGCTGTGGTTCTTCCGCGACCCCGAGCGCGAGATCACCCAGGGCAGGGTGATCTCCCCGGCCGACGGCGTCGTGCAGAGCATCATGCCGTGGAAGGACGGGCGCACCCGCGTCGCGATCTTCATGAGCCCGCTCAACGTGCACGTCAACCGCGCGCCCCTGGCCGGCACGGTGACGTCCGTCGAGCACATCCCCGGCGGTTTCGTCCCGGCGTTCAACAAGGAGAGCGAGAACAACGAGCGCGTTGTCTGGCACTTCGACACCGAGCTCGGCGACATCGAGATGATCCAGATCGCGGGCGCGGTGGCCCGGCGCATCGTGCCGTACGTGCCGCAGGGCACGAAGGTGGAGCAGGGTGAGCGGATCGGGCTGATCCGCTTCGGCTCGCGCGTCGACATCTATCTGCCCGAGGGCGTCGAGGTGGATGTCGAGGTCGGTCAGAAGACCGTGGCTGGGGTGACTCGCATTGACCGTGACTGATCCAGAGGCGCAGACGGGCGGCTGGGTGCCCGAGGCCGTCGACGCGGTGGACGACGCCGACGAGGACATGCCGCTGTCGCTGCGCCTGTCAATAGCGGACACCCTCACGCTCGGCAACGCCACGTGCGGGTTCATGGCGGTCTACTTCACGACCACCGGCATCCTCATCCCGCACCTCACGGGCAGTGACGAGTCGGGCATGGCCCGGCACAGCGCGGCCACGGCCGTGATCCTGATGCTCTGCGCCGCGGTCTTCGACCTGTTCGACGGCCTCGTCGCGCGCAAGCTGCGGTCCTCGCCGATGGGCGCGGAGCTGGACAACCTCTCGGACCTGATCAGCTTCGGGCTCGCGCCCGCGTACTTCGTGCTCGTGTACGGGATGGTCGCCGACGACGCGCACCAGCGGGTCGCGGCGGTGGGCGCGATCGTGGTGCTCCTGGCGGTGGTGCTGCGGCTTGCGAGATTCTCGTGCGTGACGCTCCGTGACGGAGTGTTCCAGGGGATGCCCTCGCCCTTCGGGGCGCTGACGGTCGTCTCGATCGTGCTCCTGGAGCTGCCCTTCGTGGCCACGCTCCTGGCGATCATCGGTACGGCGTGGCTGATGGTCAGCCGCGTCGAGTACCCGAAGCCGCGCGGTCCCCTGGCGGTGGCCATGCTGGCGTGGATCGTCTCCGCGATGGGGCTGCTCGCGGCGTGGGCCTTCGACGCGCCGGGCGGGCAGCTGCTGCTGCAGACGGGCTGCGCGCTCCAGCTGGTGCTCGGGGCCGTGATCCCGCTCTTCGCCACGGCTCGCCGGGTGAACAACTTCCGGGACAACCGGCGTGAGGCGCGAGCGGCACAGCTGCCGTAGCCTCCCGCGACCGACCCGAGCCGGGTGGGCCTGAACCTCGTGGTTCGGGCCCATCCGGCTTTTTGCTGCCCGCGCGAACCCGTGCGGCCCGCGCGAGGCCGTGCGGCCCGCACGGGCCCGGCCGGGGCTCCGGGACGGTCAGCGCAGATAGTCCCGGGCGATGCCCTCCGCCAGGCGCTCCAGGAGCGGGCCCGCCTCGGCCACGCAACGGGCGACGTCCGGCTCGATGTCCGTCAGGGCGTACGCGCGGCGGATGCCCGCCGTGCCGAGGGAGGTCGGCGGCAGGGCCAGGCGCCCGCAGACGGCGATGACCTCGACCCCGGCCGCGCGGGCCGCGGCGGCGACCCCTGCGGGTGCCTTGCCGTGCAGGGTCTGCTCGTCCAGGGAGCCCTCACCGGTGATGACGAGCTGCGCCCCGGCCAGGGCGGGCGCGAAGCCCAGGACGTCCAGCATGACCTCGATGCCGGGCCGGAAGGACGCGCCGAGCCCGACGAGGGCGCCGAAGCCGATGCCGCCCGCGGCCCCCGCGCCGGGCGCCTCGGCGTGCTCCAGGGCGCGCGGCCCCGCGGAGCGGGCGAGCACCCGCGCGAAGTGCGCGAGCGCGGTGTCGAGCGCCGCCACGTCCTCGGGGGACGCCCCCTTCTGCGGGCCGTACACCGCGGGGGCACCCTTGGGGCCCGTCAGCGGATTGTCGACGTCGCTGGCGAGGACGATCTCGGTGTCCTTCAGGCGCGGGTCGAGCCCGGACAGATCGGCGCTCTCCAGGTCGCGCAGCGGCCCGCCGCCCGGGGCGACCGGCTGCCCGGCCGCGTCCAGGAACCGGCCGCCGAGCGCGGCCAGCATGCCCGCGCCGCCGTCCGTGGTGGCGCTGCCGCCGACCCCGAAGACGACGGTGCGCGCGCCCGCGTCCAGGGCGGCGCGGATCAGCTCGCCCGTGCCGTACGTCGACGCGGTGAGCGGCGCGAAGACGCCCTCGGGCAGGCGCTGCAGGCCCGACGCCTCGGCCATCTCCACGACCGCCGTGCCGTCACGCAGCGCGTACGCCGCCGTGACCCCCTCGCCGAGCGGCCCGGTGACCCGGGCCTCGCGGCGCTCGAACCCGGCCGCGACGGCCGCGTCGACCGTGCCGTCGCCGCCGTCCGCCACGGGAAGGGCGCGCACCGACAGGTCCGGCACGACGCGGCGCAGGCCCGCCGACACGCGCTGCGCGACCTCGACGGCCGTGAGCGACCCCTTGAACTTGTCCGCGGCGATCAGCACATGCCCGCGGCCGTGACCGCGCCCCGTCCCACGGCCCCCGTCGTGAGCTGTCGTCCCTGCGTCCGCCACCTTGCGTTCCCCTTGCTTCCGGCCTTGCTCGCGGCAAGGCAGTCGCGCCGCTGCGACCATAACCGCAGGAAGGGCCCCCTGCCCATGGTCAGCTGGGCGCAAGGACGGCGCGTCAGCCGAAAAAAGCGGAGCATACCGCTCCATAGTGGGGCGTCATGAGCACGGAAGTGATCGATCAGCCGCTCCCCGACGGAACCTCCGGCGGCCCGCCGGACCCGCCTTCCCCGCCCGGCTCCGCCCCCGACGGCTCCCCCGACTTCAGCGTCGTCGGCATCGGCGCCCTCGTCGTCCTCGGCGTCGTCGCCTGGGCGGCGATCGGCAAGACGTCCTTCGAGAACACGACCGGCTCCGCCCTCTCCTGGGTCCTGGACAACTTCGCCTGGCTCTTCGTGATCGCGGCCGATGTCTTCCTGGTCCTGTGCGTGCTGCTGGCGTTCGGCCGCTTCGGCCGGATCCGGCTGGGCGCCGACGACTCCGAGCCGGAGTTCACGAGCCTCGCCTGGATCGCGATGATGTTCAGCGCGGGCATGGGCATCGGCCTGATGTTCTACGGCGTCGGGGAGCCGCTCACGCACTACCTCGACCCGCCGCCCGCCTCCGGTGTCGAGGCGCGCACCGGGGGCGCCGCCCGGGTCGCGTTCGAGTACTCCTTCTTCCACTGGACCCTGACGCCGTGGGCGATCTACGGCATCGCCGGCCTCGCGCTCGCGTACGCGGGCTTCCGCAAGGGCCGCGGGAACCGGCTCAGTTCGGTCTTCGTGCCGCTGATCGGCGAGGCGCGGGCGGCGGGCTGGCCCGGCCGGATCATCGATCTGCTCGCCGTCTTCGCGACCGTCTTCGGCACCGCCACGAGCCTCGGCGTGGGCGCGCTCCAGGTCTCCACGGGGCTGCATCTGACCGCGGGCGCCGAGGACAGCACCACCCTCCAGCTGATCATCATCGCCTCGCTCGGCGCGGCCTTCGTGCTGTCCGCCTTCTCCGGGGTGCACCGCGGCGTGAAGTGGCTCAGCACGCTCAACCTCGGGCTCGCCGCCCTCCTGATGCTGTTCGTCTTCGTGCTCGGCCCGACGGTGTTCATCCTGGACGCGATCCCGGCGAGCGTCGGCGGCTTCCTGCACCAGCTCCTGCCGATGGCCACGCGCACCGGCGCCTTCACCGACAGCACCTGGCTCGGCGCGTGGACGATCTTCTACTGGGCGTGGTGGCTGTCCTGGGCGCCGTTCGTCGGCACGTTCATCGCGCGCATCTCCCGCGGCCGGACGATCCGGGAGTTCCTCATCGGCGTGCTGCTCGTGCCGAGCGGGGCGACCGTCGTGTGGTTCTGCGTGATGGGCGGCACCGGCATCCGGCTCGACACGACCGGGGCGGTGGACATGGCGGCCAAGGCCAAGGAGGGCGCCGAGGCGTCCCTGTTCGCCATGCTGGACGGTCTGCCGCTGACCACGGTCACCTCGTGGGTGGCGATGGTCCTCGTCATGACGTACTTCATCACCAGCGCCGACTCCGCCTCGCTCGTGATGGGCTCGCTCAGCAGCCGCGGCTCGCTGCACCCGCCCACCTGGCTCGTCGTCACCTGGGGGGCACTGATGTCGGCGGTGGCCGCCGTGCTGCTCGTCGCGGGCGGCCTCAAGTCCCTGCAGAGCGCGACCATCCTGGTGGCCCTGCCGTTCGTCGTCGTCATGCTGGCGCTGTGCTGGGCGCTCCTGAAGGAGCTCAGGGTGGACCCGGGGGCGGGGCCCGCACGGCACACCGCGCTGCACGGCCTGCGGGACGCGGTGCGGGCCATGGTCGGCGACGCCCTGACCTCACAGTCGGCCGACCGCCACCCCAGGCTCCGCCGGATCGCCAGGTCCCGGGGCAGATCGGACGAGTGAGACCGCGCCGGGAGCCGGGGGCAAGGCCCCTCGGGGCCCCGCCGCGCGGGGCTACCCTTCCCTCCGTGACGACTCTCGATTACGCCGCCTACATCGCGGGCCTGCCGCGCGTCCTCGCCGGAGCCGCCGCCGTCATCCGCGACCCGGCGGGCCGCGTGCTGCTCGTCGAGCCCAACTACCGCGAGAAGTGGGCACTTCCGGGCGGCGGGGTCGAGTCGGCCGACGGCGAGACGCCCCGGCAGGGCGCGCGCCGCGAGACCGCCGAGGAGGTCGGCCTGGACATCGAGCTCGGCGGCCTCCTCGTGGTCGACTGGGTGCCGGGCACGGACGAGCGACCGCCGCTGGTGGCGTTCCTGTACGACGGCGGGGTGCTCCCCGACGAGCGGTTCGCGGCCATCCGGATCCAGGAGGAGGAGCTGCTGTCCTGGCGCCTGGTGGCACCCGGGGACCTGGAGTCGTACCTCTCGGTGCCGCTCGCGCGCCGGTTGCGGGTCGCGCTGGACGTGCTGGCGGCGGGCGGCGGCGCGGTGGAGCTGGAGGGCGGGCGGCGGGTCGGCTGATTCGGGCGGGGTGGGCGCCGGCCCGGGCGGGTGGCCGTGCGGGCGCCGGCTCTCGGCGCGCGGCCGTCGGCGAAGCCAGGGAGAGTCGTAAGGGAAGCGGCGCGAGCCGAACGGCGCGCGCCGGGCCCAAGGACGGAGCACGCCGATGACAGCGCAGCCGGACCCGCGCGGGCCACGCGTCCGCACGCACACCTGGGAGCCGCCGGTGCCCTGGGCCGAGGCGGGGGACGTGAGCGGTCCTGAGCTGCTGCGGAGGATCCTCGCCGGGGAACTGCCGGAGCCGCCCCTGGGCTCGACCCTCGACTACCACCTGGTCGGCTACGGCGAGGGCACGGCGGTGTTCGAGATCGACCCGGGCGAGCACCTCCTGAACCCCATGGGGACGGTGCACGGGGGTGTCCTGGCCACGCTGCTCGACTCCGCCCTGGGCTGCGCCGTCGCGACCCTGCTGCCGCCGGGCCGGGCCTACACCACGACCCAGCTCAGCGTGAACTTCGTCCGCCCCGTGTTCGCGGACTCGCCGCGCCTGCGCTGCGACGCGAGGGCCCTGCACGTCGGCAGGACCACGGCCACGGCCGAGGCCCGCGTCGTCAGCTCCGCCGACGGCAAGCTGCACGCCCACGCCACGACGACCTGCGCGGTCTTCGCGGCACCGCGCCCGGAGGGAGCCCCGTCGTGAGCCGTACGACCGTCGTCAACCTCAAGGGGCACCGGGAGGACCCGGACTACGCCGACGTGGTCTACGTGGGCCGGGCCATGCACCGGGGCGGCTGGCACCTGAAGGGCTCTCCCCTGGCCAGCCCCTTCCGGCCCGGTAAGGACGGGACGCGGGAGGAGGTCGTGGCCATGTACCGCGACCATCTCCTCAGCCGCCCCGACCTGCTCGCGCTGCTGCCCGAGCTGCGGGGGCACCGCCTTGGGTGCTGGTGCGTGCCGGAGCCCTGCCACGCCGAGGTGATCGCGGAGCTCGCCGACTCGGGGGCCGGTGCGGACTGAGGCACCGGAGGCCACGGCTCAGAACAGGGCGGTCCCGCTCTCCAGCTCCAGGAGCCGCCGCTTGCGGTCGAGGCCGCCGCCGTAGCCGGTCAGGCCGCCGCCCGCGCCGATGACGCGGTGGCACGGCACGATGACGCCGATGGGGTTCTTGCCGTTGGCCAGGCCGACGGCGCGGGACGCGGCGGGCTTGCCCAGGGCTTCGGCGAGCTCCCCGTACGTACGGGTCCGCCCGTACGGGATCTTCAGGAGCTGCTGCCAGACGGACTGCTGGAACGGCGTGCCGTCCAGGCGCAGCGGCAGGTCGAAGCGGGTCAGCTCGCCCGCGAAGTAGGCCGTCAGCTGCTCGGTCGCCGCGTCGAAGCCGTCGGGGTCGCGGTCGCCGAAGGTCTCCTCGGCAGGGCGGTGGCGCTGCTCGGTCATGTACAGGCCGCTGAGGGTGCCGTCGGTGGCGACGAGGGTGAGCGGCCCGTAGGGGCTGTCGATGACGGTGTGCGTACGGTGCATGGCGGTCAATCCCAGGTCTCAGGGGTCTCGGGGGTCTCAGGGGTTCGCGTAGGGGCTTCAGCGCCCGGGGTGCGCGGGGATGTGGTTGATGGCGTGGTCGTCCGTCGCCCACAGGTACTGGACGGCGTACGCCCGCCAGGGGCGCCAGGCCGCCGCGCGGGCGGTGAGCGCGGCGGGCGTGTGCGGCAGCCCGAGGCCCTGGGCGGCGCGGCGGACTCCGAGGTCGGACGGCAGGAAGGCGTCGGGGTCGCCGAGCGCCCGCATCGCGATGACCTCGGTGGTCCAGGGGCCGAAGCCCGGCAGCGCGGTGAGCTGGGCGCGGGCCCGCTCCCAGTCGTTCTCCACGCCGAGCCGGAGCGTGCCGTCGGCGAGATGGCGTACGAGGGTCATGAGGGTGGCGCGGCGGCTGCGGGGCAGCGCGAGGGAGTCGGGGTCGAGCGCGGCGAGCGCGGCAGGGGCCGGGAACAGATGGGTGAGGCCGCCCTCGGGGTCGTCGACCGGCTCGCCGTGCGCGGTGACCAGGCGCGCGGCGTGGGTGCGGGCCGCGGCCGTGGACACCTGCTGGCCGAGCACCGCGCGGACCGCGAACTCGGCCTCGTCCACGGTGCGCGGCACGCGCCGCCCCGGCGCCTTGTCGACGAGGGGCGCGAGCAGCGGGTCGGCGCGCAGCTGGTCGTCCACGGCGACGGGGTCGGCGTCCAGGTCGAGGAGCCTGCGGCAGCGGCTGATGGCGAGGGTCAGGTCGCGCGGGTCGGTGAGGGTGAGGCGGCAGCCGATGTGGTCGGGGTGCGGGGTGAGCGCGACGACGCCGTGCCCGTACGGCAGGCGCAGGGTGCGGCGGTACGCGCCCTCGTGCCACTCCTCGACGCCGGGTACGGCGGTCGCGATGAGGTGGCCGAAGAGGTTGTCGGGGTGGAGCGGGGCCCGGAACGGCAGCCGCAGCGAGAGCGTGCCGTGGGCGGCGGGCGGCGGTCCGCCGGGGCCGCGGCCGCGGCGGGCGGCGCGGGTGCGCAGCTCGCCCGGGGCGTGCGCGAAGACCTCGCGGACGGTGTCGTTGAACGTGCGGATGGAGGCGAAGCCCGCGGCGAAGGCGATCTGCGCCATGGGCAGCGTGGTCGTCTCGATGAGCAGCCGCGCGGTCTGGGCGCGCTGGGCGCGGGCGAGCGCGAGGGGCCCGGCGCCGAGCTCGGCGAGGAGCTGGCGCTCGACCTGGCGGGTGCTGTAGCCGAGGCGTGCGGCGAGTCCTGGCACGCCGTCGCGGTCGACCACGCCGTCGCCGATGAGGCGCATGGCGCGGGCGACGAGGTCGGCGCGCTGGTTCCACTCGGGTGAGCCGGGGCTGCTGTCGGGGCGGCACCGCTTGCAGGCGCGGAACCCGGCCTGCTGGCAGGCGGCGGCGCTCGGGTAGAACGTCATGTTCTCGGGCTTGGGCGGTACGACGGGGCAGCTGGGGCGGCAGTAGATCCGGGTGGTCAGGACGGCGGTGAAGAACCATCCGTCGAACCGGTCGTCCTTGGACTGCACGGCCCGCACGCAGCGGTCGAAGTCCCCGTGCATCCCGGTGGGCGCGGCGGTCGCCGGGGTGTCCCGCGCCTGCGGTGCCGGGTGCGGCTCGGCGGGCGTACGCGGCTCGGATGCGCTGGGCGTCACGGTGGGCATGGCTCAAGGATCGGCGATCGCCGCCCCTGGGGCTGGCGGGAATCCGACATCAGCCTTCGGCGGCCAGCGCTTCCTCGAAGGCCCGGTACGCCGCTGCGTCGAAGAGGACGAACCGCACCTCGCTCACCTCCGGGTGCGCCGCCAGGGCCTCGCGTACCGCGTGGACGGCGATGCGGGCGGCGTCCGCCATCGGCCAGCGGTACACGCCCGTCGAGATCGCCGGGAAGGCGACCGTGCGGGCGCCGAGTCCGGCGGCGGCCCGCAGGGACGCGCGGTAGCAGGAGGCGAGCAGCGCGGAGCGGTCCTCGGTCGCCGACCAGACGGGGCCGACGGTGTGGATGACGTGCGCGGCGGCCAGCTTCCCCGCCGTCGTGGCGACCGCCTCGCCGGTCGCGAGGCCCTTGCCGTAGTGGCCGGCGCGCAGGCGGCGGCAGGCGGCGAGGATCTCGGGGCCGCCCCGGCGGTGGATGGCGCCGTCGACGCCGCCTCCGCCGAGGAGCGAGGAGTTCGCCGCGTTCACGACGGCGTCGGCGTGCTGCTCGGTGATGTCGCCCTGGACGAGCGTGACGCGGGCGGTCATGAGGTCGCGTCCTGGTGCCGGAGCCGCTTCCAGACGGCCTTCGCGGCGTTGTGCCCGGACATGCCGTGCACGCCGGGTCCCGGGGGTGTCGCGGACGAGCAGAGGAACACGGCCGGGTGCCGGGTGCGGTAGGGGAACGCGGTGAGCCGGGGCCGGAGCAGGAGTTGCAGCCCGCTGGCGGCGCCGCAGGCGATGTCGCCGCCCACGTAGTTGGCGTTGCGCGTGGCGAGTTGGGGCGGGCCCGCGGTGGCGCGGGCCAGGACGCGGTCGCGGAAGCCGGGCGCGAAGCGCTCCAGCTGCCGCTCGACGGCGTCGGTGAGATCGCCTTGCCAGCCGTTGGGCACGTGGCCGTACGCCCAGAAGACCTCCTTGCCCGCGGGGGCGCGGGTGGGGTCGGCGACGCCGGGCTGGACGGTGATGAGGAACGGCGTGTCCGGGGCCCGGCCCTCGCGCGAGGCGGCCCGCAGCGCGGTGCCGATCTCCTGGCTCGTGGCCCCGATCTGCACGGTGCCCGCCCGGCGCGGCGCTTCGGCGGTCCAGGGCACGGGGCCGTCGAGGGCGTAGTCGACCTTGAAGACACCGGCGCCGTACCGGTACGCGTCGTAGTAGCGGCCGAGTCCGGCGATGCGGGCGAGCGCGGTGGGTGAGGTGTCGAAGACGTAGGCGCGCGCGGGCGGCAGGTCGTCGAGGCGCTTGACCTCGTAGTCGGTGTGGACGCCGCCGCCGAGGTCCTTGAGGTACGCGGCGAGCGCGTCGGAGATGGCCTGGGAGCCGCCGCGGGCGACGGGCCAGCCGCGCGCGTGGGCGGCGAGGGCGAAGACCATGCCGACGGCGGTCGTCGCGAAGCCGTTGAGGGGCGCGATGACGTGGGCGACGAGCCCGGCGAACAGCGCGCGCGCCCGGTCGTCCCGGAACCGCCGGAGCAGCCACGTCGACGGCGGGAGCCCCTGGAGCCCGAACCGGGCGAGCAGCACGGGGTCGCGCGGCAGGGCGGTCAGGGGCAGGGACATGAAGTCCCGCGCCAGGGTGTCCCAGTGCGGCAGGAAGGGCTCGACCAGGCGCCGGTAGGTGCCCGCGTCGCGGGGGCCGAAGGAGGCCGCCGTCTCGGCGACGGAGCGCGCGAGCACGGCGGCGCTGCCGTCGGGGAACGGGTGGGCCATGGGCAGCGGGGCGTGCAGCCACCGCAGGCCGTACCGCTCCAGGGGCAGGGCGCGGAACGCCGGGGAGTTGATGCCCAGGGGGTGCGCGGCCGAGCAGGGGTCGTGCCGGAAGCCCGGCAGCGTGAGCTCCTCGGTGCGGGCGCCGCCGCCGACGGTGCTCCTGGCCTCGAAGACGGCCACCGAGAGGCCTCGGCGGGCCAGCTCAACGGCGGCGGTCAGACCGTTCGGACCCGCTCCCACGACGACGGCATCGAGCATCGACGGCACCTTCGGACTCCTTCGTCAGCCGGTGGCCAGTGCCGCACAGGATATGCCGCAGGACCGGCGGGACCCCGGCCGCGGGCCCCGGCGGCAGGGCGCGGCGGTCAGGCCCCGGCCACCAGCGCGTCCGCGACCCGGCGGGCCGTGGCCGCGTCCCGGGCGGCCGTGAACGGCAGCGCGTTGCCCCCGGTGATGGCGAAGGGCACGCCCTCGCGGGTGAGGTGGGCGCCGCCCGCCTCCTCGACCAGGAGCAGGCCCGCCGCGTGGTCCCAGGCCAGCTCCCAGGTGAACGCGACGGCGTCGAGCTCGCCGCGCGCCACCGCCAGGTACTCCAGGCCCGCGGAGCCGCACGGGCGGGCCGCGAAGCCGTCGGTGAACACGCCGAGCAGGGCGTGCTTCTGGTCGTCCGTCGTGAAGTCCGGGTGGGAGGTGGCGACGGTGAGGGGGCGGCCGGGCTCGGGGGTCCCGGCGCGCAGCGGCGTGCCGTTCAGCGTCGCGCCCCTGCCGCGGACGGCCACCGCGCACTGGTCGAGCGCCGGGGCGTACGTCCAGGAGGCCAGGACCACGCCGTCCAGGGCGAGGGCGACCAGGGTGCAGAAGCCGGCGTCGCCGCGGACGAACTGGCGTGTCCCGTCGACGGGATCGACGATCCACACCGGGGCGCCCTCGGCTATCGCCTCGTACGTCGACGGGTCGGCGTGCACCGCCTCCTCGCCGACGACGACCGAGCCGGGCAGGAGCGCCGTGAGCTCGCGGGTGAGGAACTCCTCCGCCAGGCGGTCGGCGACGGTCACCAGGTCGTGCGGGCCGCTCTTCTGGACCACCTCGTCCTCGGCGAGCTGCCGGAACCGCGGAGTGATCTCCGCGGCGGCGGCGGCGCGGATCACGCGCTCCACGTCGGCGGCCTGACGTGCGAGAAAGTCGTCGATGCTTTCCTTGATTTCCTGCGTTTCGATCATGCCTCCATGAGAGCACGCGCCACTGACATCCCGTGCGGAGGGGGTGAACAAAGGGTGGAATCAGGATGAAATCGCCCGGCGCCGGGCCACCGCCCGGCCGTCGGCGGACCGGCGGCGGCCCCGGGGTCCGGCCTCACCGCCCCACGGCGTACCCCTGCATCCCCCGGGGATTCGCGGCCGCCGAGAGCACCCCGGTGCGCGGGTCCCGCGCCACCGCGCACAGCCGCCCCTCCGACCACGGCTCCCCCACGGTCACGTCGTGCCCCCGAAGGCGCAGCTCCTCGACGACGGCCGGGTCCGTGCGGGACTCGACGGTGACGCTGCCGGGGCGCATCCCGCGCGGGTAGAAGGAGCCGGGGAAAGAGTCGTTGTGCCAGTTCGGGGCGTCGATGGCGCCCTGGAGGTCGAGGCCGCCGCGCACGGTCGCGCGCAGGGCGACGGCCAGGAAGAAGTGCAGCTGCCACTGGTCCTGCTGGTCGCCGCCGGGCGTGCCGAAGGCCAGGGCCGGTACGCCGTCCCTGAGCGCGAGGGAGGGTGTCAGGGTGGTGCGGGGGCGGCGGCCCGGGGTGAGCGAGTTGGGCAGACCCTCCTCCAGCCAGACCATCTGGAGCCGGGTGCCGAGCGGGAAGCCGAGTTCGGGCACGACGGGGTTGGCCTGGAGCCAGCCGCCGGACGGCGTGGCCGCGACCATGTTGCCCCAGCGGTCGACGACGTCCAGGTGGCAGGTGTCGCCCCGCGTCGCGCCGTCTTGGGCGACGGTGGGCTCCCCGGCGCCCGCGGCGGCGCCGGTGCCCGCCAGGATGCCCTGCGGGTCGTACGGGGACGCGCCGGAGGCGGCCGCCCGCGCGCGGGAGGCCAGTTTCGCCTCCCGTCCGCCCGGCGTCCCGGGCCGCAGCTCGTGGGAGGCCTCGGCCCCGATCAGGGCCCGGCGCTCGGCGTTGTAGGCGGCGGAGAGCAGCGCGTCCAGGGGGACGTCGGCGGCGTCGCCGTACCAGGCCTCGCGGTCCGCCATGGCGAGCTTGCAGCCCTCGACGAGCAGGTGCACGTAGTCGGCGGAGCCGTACGCGGGCAGTTCGTCGGGCAGCAGGGCGAGCTGCTGGAGGAAGGCCGGGCCCTGGCTCCACGGGCCGGCCTTGCACAGCGTCCAGCCCCGCCAGTCGTACGTCACGGGCTCCTCGTACGTCGCCGACCACCCGGCCAGGTCGGCGGCCGTGAGGGTGCCCGTGTGCCGCGCGCCGCTGGTGTCCAGGGTGGGGCGCGCGGCCTGGCGCACCAGGGCCTCGGCGACGAAGCCGGAGCGCCACACCTCGCGGGCGGCCTCGATCTGCGCGACGCGGTCGGTGCCGCCCGCCGCCTCGGCCTCGGCGACCAGGCGCCGCCAGGTGACGGCGAGGCGGGGGTTGCGGAACAGCTCGCCCGGGGTGGGCGCGGTGCCGCCCGGCAGGTACACCTCCGCCGAGGAGGGCCACTCCGTCTCGAACAGCCGCCGCACCGCCTCGACGGTCCGGCCGACGCCCTCCACGGGCGGGTGCCCGTCCTCCGCGTACCCGATGGCGTACGCCAGGACCTCTCCGAGGCGCTTCGTGCCGTGGTCGCGCAGGAGCAGCATCCACGCGTCGAACGCACCGGGTACGGCCGCGGCCAGCGGCCCGGTGCCGGGCACCAGGTCCAGGCCCAGCTCGTCCCGGTAGTGCGCGACGGTCGCCCCCGCGGGCGCGACGCCCTGCCCGCACAGCACCCGCACGGGCCCGCCCGCGGGCGCCAGGATGATCGGCACCTCCCCCGCCGGCCCGTTCAGATGCGGCTCGACGACATGCAGCACGAACCCCGCGGCGACAGCCGCGTCATACGCGTTCCCCCCGTCCTCGAGAACAGCCATCGCGGACTGCGAGGCGAGCCAGTGCGTGGAGGACACCATGCCGAAAGTGCCCTGAAGAGTAGGCCGCGACGTAAACATGCCCGGCAGGCTAACGCCGCCCCGCCTCTCGCCACAGGGGTGCTGAGTTAGCGTAGGGGGACTTTCCGGGCGGGGCCCGGAAGGCAGCGGACAACAGGAGGATCGCGGTGCACGGCGAGTACAAGGTCCCTGGCGGCAAGCTCGTCGTGGTGGACCTGGACGTCGAGGACGGCCGGCTGCGGAACGTGCGTGTGGCCGGGGACTTCTTTCTTGAGCCCGATGAGGCGATCCTCGCCATCGACGCCGCGTTGGAGGGGGCTCCCGCCGATACGGACGCCGTCGGGCTCGCCGCGCGGGTGGAGGCGGCGTTGCCCGCGGGGACCGTCATGTACGGGCTGACGGCGGAGGGCGTGGCGATCGCCGTGCGGCGGGCGCTCGCGCATGCCACGGACTGGACGGACTACGACTGGCAGCTCGTCCACGAGGGGCCGCAGCAGCCCGCGCTGCACATGGCGCTCGACCAGGTCATCACGGAGGAGGTCGCCGCCGGGCGCCGGCCGCCGACGCTGCGGGTGTGGGAGTGGGGCGCGCCCTCGGTGATCATCGGCAGCTTCCAGTCGCTGCGCAACGAGGTGGACCCCGAGGGCGCGGCCCGGCACGGCATCGACGTGGTGCGGCGGATCTCCGGCGGCGGCGCGATGTTCGTGGAGCCGGGCAACACCATCACCTACTCGCTGTCCGTTCCCGACGCCCTCGTGCAGGGCCTGTCGTTCCAGGACAGCTACGCCTACCTCGACGACTGGGTGCTCGGCGCGCTCGGCGACATGGGCGTCAAGGCCTGGTACCAGCCGCTGAACGACATCGCCACGGACGCCGGGAAGATCGCGGGCGCCGCGCAGAAGCGGATGGTCGGCCCCGAGGGCGGCCCGGGCGCGGTCCTTCACCACGTGACCATGGCCTACGACATCGACGCCGACAAGATGCTCGACGTCCTGCGCATCGGCCGCGAGAAGCTCTCCGACAAGGGCACGAAGAGCGCCAAGAAGCGCGTGGACCCGCTGCGTCGCCAGACCGGCCTGCCCCGCGAGGCCGTCATCGAGCGGATGGTCGACTCCTTCCGCGGGCGGTACGGCCTGACGGCGGGCAAGGTCACCGGGGGCGAGCTGGCCCGCGCGCAGGAGCTCGCGCGGACGAAGTTCAGCTCGCCGGAGTGGACGGCGCGGGTCCCGTAGGCCGCCCCGCGCCGGACTCGGCCGCCGCCTTCCGCCAGGCCGTGGTGCCGATGCGGCCCGTGCTGCCGAGGTCGATCCCGCCGTCCGGGGCGATGGTCCGCGCGGGCCTTCCGGGGGCCGGCAGCACCTGGAGGCGGGCTCCCTCGACAGGGGCCTTGGTGGTGTTGGCGTAGGTGTTGCGCCACACCACCCCCGCGGTCGCCGACTCGCCGTGCCGCAGCGTCACGGGGTGCGGCCCGGGGTCCTCCACGCCGGTGGTGACGGCCTGCGCGCCCCGCAGGCTGTGGACGTCGAAGGCGGTGCCGTCCTCGGCGAGGACCTGGAGCGTCGGGTAGCCGTCGAGGCGGTAGGTGCCGGTGCCGCAGTGGGTGAGCCACACCGTCATGGCCCGCAGGCCCATCGCGCTGTCGACGGGGCCCGGTTCGAGCAGGGTGCCGGTCCTGCCGGTGCAGTCGCGCGAGGGCTGCGCGGGCCGCTCCGCCGGTTCCGCCCCGTAGCGCGGGGCATCGGGGTCGAGCGAGTCGGCGGTAACCGGTTGCGAGGGCACGCCTGCCCCGGGGCCACCGCCCCGCCCGTGCCCGCCGCTCCCGCCGCTCCCGTCCTGGCGGCCGCAGCCGGAGACGAGCAGGGCGACGGCGACGGCACCGAGCGCGGCGGCGCGCCCCGGGGATATGCGGCTCATGCCGGGGATGATGCCACGCCCGGCGCCGCGCCCACGGCGGCTCGTGGCGGGATCAGTTCAGGGCCGGGATGACCTCGGCGCCGTAGGCGTCGATGACCTCCTCGCGGGCGTCGTGCATGGCGTACAGGGCGAACTGGTCGACGCCGAGGTCCTTGAGGGCGCGCAGCTTCTCGATGTGCGCGGCGGCGGGCCCGATCAGACAGAAGCGGTCGACGATCTCGTCGGGCACGAAAGTGGTGTCGGGGTTCCCGGCCCGCCCGTGGTGGCTGTAGTCGTAGCCCTCGCGCTCCTTGATGTACGCGGTGAGGGCCTCGGGGACCTTCGCGGAGTGCTCGCCGTACTTGGCGACGAGGTCGGCGACGTGGTTGCCGACCATGCCGCCGAACCAGCGGCACTGCTCGCGCGCGTGCGCCACGTCGGCGCTGACGTACGCGGGCGCGGCCACGCAGATCTTGACGGCCGAGGGGTCGCGTCCGGCGGCCGCGGCCGCGTCCCGTACGGCCTTGACCATCCACTCCGTCAGATAGGGGTCGGCGAGCTGGAGGATGAACCCGTCGGCCTTCTCGCCGGTGAGCGCGAGCGCCTTCGGGCCGTACGCGGCCATCCACACGGGAAGCCTGCCGTTCTTGATCCACGGGATGCGCAGGGCCTGCCCGCCGACGTCGGCCTCGCGGCCCTCGGCGAGGTCGCGGATCACCTCGATCGCCTCGCCGAGCCGGGCGAGCGTGTGGGGCCTGCGGCCCGCGACGCGCATCGCGGAGTCACCGCGGCCGATGCCGCACACGGTGCGGTTGCCGAACATGTCGTTGAGCGTCGCGAAGGTGGAGGCGGTGACCTCAGGGGTGCGGGTGCCCGGGTTGGTGACCATGGGGCCGACGATCAGCTCCTGGGTGTGCTCCAGGATCTGGCTGTAGATCACGAAGGGTTCCTGCCACAGGACGGCCGAGTCGAAGGTCCAGCCGTAGCCGAAGCCGTTCTGTTCGGCACGCCGCATCAGGCCGACGACCTCGGACGCGGGCGGGTCGGTCTGCAGGACGAGTCCGAAATCCACGGGTGCCTCCTAGTTCAGGTACTGACAGGTCGCGCGGGGCGTGTAGACGCCGTGCCCGGCGCGCCCGGTGAACGTGCGCTGGTCGATGACCGGTTCGCCGCGCGAGAGGACCGTCTCGACGCGGCCGGTGATCCGCTTCCCCTCGTACGCCGAGTAGTCGACGTTCATGTGGTGGGTCTCGGCGGAGAGCACCTGGGTGGCGGCCGGGTCGTAGACGACGACGTCGGCGTCCGCGCCGGGCGCGATGGTGCCCTTCTTCGGATAGAGGCCGAACATGCGCGCGGGCGTGGCGCAGGCGATCTCGATCCAGCGGCGGCGGCTGATGTGCCCGTCGACGACGGCCTGGTGGAGCAGGTCCATGCGGTTCTCGACGCCCGGCAGGCCGTTCGGGATCTTCGAGAAGTCGCCGCGGCCGAGCTCCTTCTGGCCGGTGAAGCAGAAGGGGCAGTGGTCGGTGGACACCACCTGGAGGTCGTTGGTGCGCAGGCCGCGCCAGAGCGCGGCCTGGTGCTCGCGCGGCCGCAGCGGCGTCGAGCACACGTACTTGGCGCCTTCGAAGCCGGACTCGGCGAGGTTGTCGGTGGACAGGAACAGATACTGCGGGCAGGTCTCGCCGAAGACGGGCAGGCCCTTGTCGCGAGCGGTCACGAGCTCGGCGACGGCTTCCTCGGCGGAGACGTGCACGACGTACAGGGGGGCGCCCGCGACCCGGGCGAGCTGGATCGCGCGGTGCGTCGCCTCGGCCTCCAGGAGGACCTTCCTGACCTCGCCGTGGTAGCGGGGGTCGGTCTCGCCGCGCTGGAGTGCCTGCTCGACGAGGACGTCGATGGCGATGCCGTTCTCGGCGTGCATCATGATCAGGCCGCCGTTGGCCGCGGAGCGCTGCATGGCGCGCAGGATCTGTCCGTCGTCGCTGTAGAAGACCCCCGGGTAGGCCATGAACAGCTTGAAGGACGTGATGCCCTCCTCCACGAGGAGGTCCATCTCCTTCAGGGTCCGCTCGTTGACGTCGGAGAGGATCATGTGGAAGGCGTAGTCGATCGCGCACTTGCCGTCGGCCTTCGCGTACCAGGCGTCCAGGCCCGAGCGCAGGGACCGGCCCATGGTCTGCACGGCGAAGTCCACGATGGTGGTGGTGCCGCCCCAGGCGGCGGCGCGGGTGCCGGTCTCGAAGGAGTCCGACGCGAAGGTGCCGCCGAAGGGGAGTTCCATGTGCGTGTGGGCGTCCACGCCGCCCGGGATGACGTACTTCTCGCTCGCGTCGATGACGCGGTCCGCGGTCCAGGCCGCCGCGGCCTCGGTGCCGCGGGCGGCGAGCGCGGCGATCCGGCCGTCCTCGACGAGCACGTCGGCGTGGAGTTCCTCGGCGGCGGTGACGACGAGTCCGCCGCGGATCAGGGTGCGGGTGCTCATGGTGGTGCGCTCCCTTTCGTACGGGGGTGACGGGCGTCGGCGGCGGGCGGGCGCGGGCGCGCCCGCGGACTAGACCTCCCGGAGGGCCCGTTCGAGGATCGCCGCGCCCTCTTCCGCCTCGGCGACGGTGAGGGTCAGCGGTGGCGCGATCCGCAGCACGCTGGTGCTGTGGCCGCCGCCCTTGCCGATGAGGAGGCCGCCCTCGCGGGCCGCTTCGAGGACGGCGGCGGCCGCTTCCGGGTGGGCCTCGTCGGTACCGGGCCTGACCAGCTCGACGCCGATCATCAGGCCGCGGCCGCGCACCTCGCGGACGCCGGGCAGCGTCGCGCAGATCGCCCGCAGACGCTCGATGAGCAGCCCGCCGACCCGGCGCGCGTTGCCTTGGAGGTCGTGTTCGAGCAGGTACGTGAGGTTGGCCAGGCCCGCGGCCATCGTCACCGGGGAGCCGCCGAAGGTGGAGATGGAGTTGGCGTCCAGGCAGTTCATGACCTCGGCGCGGCCGACGACGCCGCCGATCGACATGCCGTTGCCGATGCCCTTGGCGAAGGTGAGCAGGTCCGGCGGGCCCGACTGGGCGTGCGCCTGCCAGCCCCAGAAGTGGTCGCCGGTGCGGCCCCAGCCGGTCTGCACCTCGTCGGCGATCCACAGGGCGCCGTGCTCCTCCAGCACCTCGCGGAAGGCCGCGTACAGGCCGTCGGGCGGCGAGGTGAAGCCGCCGACGCCCTGGATCGGCTCGGCGATCAGCGCGGCGACGCCACGGGTCTGGCCGAGCATGTCCCTGAGGTCCGCCACGCACGCCTCGGTGAACTCGGCGTCGCTCAGGGCCGCGTAGGGTCCGCGGGTGCGCACGCCCCCGTGGACGTAGAGCGTCTGGAGCGGGGAGAGGCTGGTGGGCGACCAGGAGCGGTTGCCGGTGATGCCGACGGCCGAGAAGGAGCGGCCGTGGTAGCTGTTGCGCATCGCCAGGATCTGGTTCGAGCCCCGGTGGGCGGTGGCGAGCAGCAGTGCCGCGTCGTTCGCCTCCGTGCCGGACGTCGTGAAGAACACGCGCGCGTCCGGGATGCCGGAGAGCGCGGCGACGCGCTCGGCGAGCTCCACCATCGGGCGGTTCAGATACAGCGTCGAGCTGTGGATGATGCGGCCCGCCTGCTCGGCGACGGCCTTGGTGACCTCGGGCAGCGCGTGCGCGGTCATGGTGGTGAGGATGCCGCCGAAGAAGTCCAGGTAGCGCCGCCCCCGGGCGTCCCAGACGTAGCGGCCCTCGCCGTGGGTGAGCTCGATCGGCTCGCCGTAGTAGAGCGCGAGCCAGTCGGGCAGGACGGCCTTGTGCCGGGTGTGCAGGTCCTTCACGGCGTGACCAGCCCTTCGTACGCGTCCGGGCGGCGGTCCCGGTAGAACGCCCACTGCTCGCGGACCTCGTCGATCAGGTCGAAGTCCAGGTCGCGCACGAGGAGCTCCTCCGTCTTGTCGCTCGCCGTCTCGCCGACGAACTGCCCGCGCGGGTCCACGAAGTAACTCGTGCCGTAGAAGTCGTTGTCGCCGTACTCCTCCCGGCCGACGCGGTTGATCGCGGCGACGAAGTACTCGTTGGCGACCGCGGCGGCGGGCTGCTCCAGCTGCCACAGATGGCCGGACAGGCCGCGCGAGGTGGCCGAAGGGTTGTAGACGAGCTGGGCGCCGTTCAGGCCCAACTGCCGCCAGCCCTCGGGGAAGTGCCGGTCGTAGCAGATGTAGACGCCGACGCGGCCGACGGCGGTGTCGAAGACCGGCCAGCCGAGGTTGCCCGGACGGAAGTAGAACTTCTCCCAGAACCCCTTGACTTGGGGGATGTGGTGCTTGCGGTACTTGCCGAGGTAGCTGCCGTCGGCGTCGATCACGGCCGCGGTGTTGTAGTAGAAGCCGGACTGCTCGACCTCGAAGACGGGCACGACGATCACCATGCCGGTCTCGCGGGCCAGGTCCCGCATCCGGCGCGTGGTCGGCCCGTCGGGCACCGGCTCCGCCCAGCGGTAGTGCTCCTTCTCCTGGACCTGGCAGAAGTACGGGGCGTTGAAGACCTCTTGGAAGCCGATCACCTTGGCGCCCTGCCTGGCGGCCTCGCGGGCGTGCTCCTCATGCTTGGCGATCATGGATTCGGTGTCGCCGGTCCAGGTCGCCTGGACGAGTGCGGCGCGTACGACGTTGACCATGAGCTGTGCTCCTTCGACAGGACGTCAGAGAGCCTCTACGCCCGTAGACTTGGTGCGTAGACAGACGAACGTAAGCCCCATGGACGGCCTTGCCAAGACCATCACCTCAACGCGGCGGAGTCGATCTTGTTTCACGGGCCACCGATCACCCGAGCGGGTGCGGGACGCACGGCCGCGCACACCGCGGGGGCGGGGCTCAGGTGGTGAAGCCCGCGACGCGCAGCGCGTGCACGAGGTCCCAGTGGTGCGCGTCGGAGACCCCCTTGGCCATCTCCAGGAGCAGCGGGATGAGCCGCTGCGCGTCGGCGTGCGCGCAGGCCGCGACGTCCTCGGCGCTGCGCACGCGCACATACGCGTCAAGGAGCGCGCGGGCCTCGCGTTCGCGCCCCGCGTCCAGGAGCGCGAGCAGCGACTCGGCGATCTCCGGGGCGGGCCGGGCCACGCCCTGGCGCAGGAGTTTGCGGCAGTCGTCGGCGCGGCCCGCGCCCGCGAGCGCGTCGGCGACGGCCACGAGGCGGTCGGGCGGCAGCGAGGCGGCCTCCCACAGCAGGGTCGCCCAGTCGGCCGCGAGGCCCGCGTGGTGCAGCTCGTCGGCGAACAGCGGCAGCCGCGCGGCGGGCCACCCGGCCGCCTCCACGAGCACGCCGTGCGCCTCGCCGCTGCGGCCCTCGCCGCGCAGCCGGATGAGGGCCTTGACCGCGTCGACGGTGGCGCGCTCGTCGGCCGCGGCGCCGTCCGGGGCGGCCGGCGGCTCCGGGTGCGCCCGCGGCGGCGCGTCGACGGCCTGGACGTAGCGGGCGCCGCGCGGGGTGCCCGGGGCGGCCGCCGCGGTCGGCTCGGCGACGGGCCCGGCCGTGTCGTCGCCCGCGCCGTCGAGGCCCGCGAACCGGGCGCCGCGCGGGCGCCGCCGCACCCCGAGCCGGGAGCGGCCGGGCTGCGCGGGAACCCGCGGGGCCACGTCCTGGCCGGGCGCGCGCTCGGCGTCCCTGCGGGGCGGATCGGGGTCCTCGGGGCCCTGGGGGTGGCCGCAGGCGGTGTCGTGGCCGTCCGTGCCGTAGGCGGCGGCGCGGCCGTCACGGTCGTAGGCCTCCGCGCGGCCGTCACCGTCGTAGTCGTAGCCGGAGGAGAGCGCGCGGGCGTCACCGCCGTCGCCGGAGGGGAACGCACGGTCGTCGCCGTCGTAGCCGGAGGAGGGCGCACGGCGGCCGTCGTCGTAGCCGGAGGGGAGCGCACGGCCGTCGTCGTCGTAGCCGGAAGAGGGCGCGCGGTCGTCGTCGGACGCGCCGCCCTGACCGTCGTACGCGGCGCCCCGGTCGGCGGCGGCGCGGGGCCCGGCCGCGGTGCCGGACGGGTCGGCGGGGAACTCCCTGACGTCGAAGTCCCCGCCGTCCGAGGGGGCGCCGCCGAAGTCCACCCAGCGCGGCGCCCGCGCCCGGTCGAGCCGCTCCATGCGCCGGCGCAGCTCGCCACAGCGCGCCGCGGCGCGCTCGTGGTCGTCGCGCACCCAGGCCAGGTCGAGATGGATGCGGTCCACCTCGTCGGGCGTCGCGGCGAGGGCGAGGGCGCGGGCGAGTTCCTGTTCCCGCTCGACCGCGAACCGCTGCTCCTGGAGCATCATGTCGAGCCGGTCGCTGAGGAGTTCACGGCCGCCGGGGCGATCGTCGTGCGCCGCCACGGACGCGGCGTGCAGCGACCGGGCGCGGCCGGTCTCCGCCTGCGCGACCCCCACGCCGACGTCGGCCGCGAGGTCGTGGAGCAGCGCCTGCACCACGTCCCAGGGCGGCACCTCGGTGCCGTCGAGGCAGGCCCGCATGCCGTCGGGGTCGCGGGACCAGAACACGCCGCACCACCCGGCGCTCTGGTCGAGGCGCGCCAGGAGGTCGTTCAAGTACCGTGCGAACTCCCTTATTCGTTCCGGGAGTTGTCCCACTGCCATCGTCGGGCACCGTCCCCTGGGAGACTAGGGTCTGCCGGTCCGGAAGATAACACCAGACGCGTTACGGGACGGCTACACGTGGTTTTCCGGAGCCCTCGTTAATTACGTGGACGTGCGGCGGGAAGCGTGGCTAGTCTGCGCACATGTCCAGTCCCGAAGCCGACAGACGCCGGCCACCGGCGCGCTCCGGTGGCCTCGCTCCTGATCCGAGCCGAGTCGGCTGACCCGAGCCGATCCGGCTGATCCGAGCCGACTGAGCCGAGTCGGCCGATCCGAGCCGACCGATCCGGCCGACGCCGCGCAGCAGCCCCGCACGGGGCTCCGCGGCGGCCAAGCCTCGGGACCACCGCCGCGCCGCAGTCACGGACCTTTCCCCTTTTCCTCATCCACTCCGTGGGCCGTTCGCCGTGCCCACGGAGTGGCTGACGTGGCTCTGGAGTCCCGCTGTGCCGTTGGTCCTCTACTTGCTCGCCCTCGCCGTGTTCGCCCAGGGCACGTCCGAGTTCATGCTGTCCGGCCTGGTGTCGGACATCGCCGCCGACATGGACGTGCCGGTCTCCGCCGCAGGCGCGCTGACCTCGGCGTTCGCCGTGGGAATGGTCGTCGGGGCGCCACTGATGGCGGTCCTGAGCCTGCGCTGGTCGCGCCGCCGGGCGCTGCTCGCCTTCCTGGTGGCCTTCCTCCTCGCCCACGTGGTGGGCGCGCTCACCACGAGCTACGGCGTCCTGCTGGCCACCCGGGTCGTCGGCGCGCTCGCCAACGCCGGGTTCCTCGCGGTGGCGCTCGCGACCGCGACGGGCCTGGTCGCGCCGGACGCCAAGGGCCGGGCGACGTCGGTGCTGCTCGGCGGCACCACGCTCGCGTGCGTCGCGGGCGTGCCGGGCGGCGCGCTGCTCGGCCAGCTCTGGGGGTGGCGCGCCGCGTTCTGGGCGGTGGCCCTGGTGACGCTGCCCGCCGTCGTCGCGGTGGCGCGCTCCGTGCCGTCGGACTCCCCCGGCGGCGCACCGGCGGGCGCGCGCTCGGAGCTGGCCGCCCTGCGCGCCCCGCACCTGCTGGTGACGCTGCTGCTCGGCGCGCTCGTGAACGGCGCCACGTTCTGCGCCTTCACCTATCTCGAACCGCTCGCCACGCACGTCGCCGGGGTCGGGGACACCTGGATGCCCGGCCTTCTCGCGCTGTTCGGGCTCGGTTCCTTCGCCGGGGTCACGCTCGGCGGGCGCGTGGCCGACAGCCGTCCGCTGCCGCTGCTCGTGGCCGGTTCGCTCGCGCTGCTCGCGGGGTGGGCGGCCTTCGCACTGACCGCCCAGCACACCGCGGCGACCGTGGCGTTCGCCTTCGTCCAGGGCACGCTGTCGTTCGCGGTGGGCTCCACGCTGATCGCCCGCGCGCTGTACGCGGCGACGGCGGCGCCCACCCTGGGCGGGGCCTTCGCCACGGCGGCGCTCAACATCGGCGCGGCGGTGGGCCCCTGGGCCGGGGGCCGGGCGCTCGACGCCGGGCTCGACTACCGCTCGCCGCTGTGGGTCAGCGCCGCGCTGACGGCGCTCGCGCTCGCGACGGGGGGCGGCGCGGCCCTCCTGGCCCGCCGCTCGGCGCAGGTCCGCCCCGCGGGCCTCACACCGGGACCAGGACGCACGTCCGCGCCACCTCGTCCATAGACAGCTCCAGGGTCACCGCGAGCGCCGCGACCGTGAAGAACGCGGGCGTCGGCGCCCGGCCCGTCTCGATCTTGCGGAGCGTCTCCGCGGAGATGCCGGCGCTCGCGGCGACCTCCACCATGCTCCGCGCGCCACGCGCCTCCCGCAGCAGTCGGCCGAGCCGCTCACCGCGCTCGCGCTCTTCGGGGGTCAGAGGAGTGCGCACCATGGCGCCAGTGTACGCGCACCCCATTCAAATACCGGTATAGTAATTGGCATGGTGGAACTCAAGACAGACACATCGATCGACGCGATGCGGGAGGCGGGGCGCGTGGTCGCACGGGCCCTGGCCGCGGTGCGGGCCGCGGCCACCGTCGGCGTCAGCCTGCGCGACCTGGACGACGTGGCGCACCAGGTGCTCAAGGACGCGGGCGCGACCTCCCCCTTCCTGCACTACCACCCGGAGTTCGCCCCGGTCCCCTTCCCGGCCACGCTCTGCGCTTCGGTGAACGACGCGATCGTGCACGGCATCCCGGGCGACTACGTCCTGCGCGACGGCGACCTGCTCTCCGCCGACTTCGGCGCGCACCTCGGCGGCTGGGCGGGCGACTCCGCGATCAGCTTCATCGTGGGCACGCCCCGCCCCGAGGACGTCCGCCTGATCGAGACCGCCGAGCGCGCCCTCCAGGCGGGCATCGACGCGGCGGTGGTGGGCAACAGGATCGGGGACATCGCCCACGCCATCGGCACCGTCTGCCGCGCCGCGGGGTACGGCATCCCGGACGGCTTCGGCGGCCACGGCATCGGCCGCCAGATGCACGAGGACCCCGCCGTGCCGAACGAGGGGCGGCCGGGCCGCGGCATGCCCCTGCGCCACGGCATGGTGCTCGCCATCGAGCCGATGGTGATCGGCGGCGGCAAGGACGGCTTCCACGCCGCCCCGGACGGCTGGACGCTGCGCACGGACGACGGCAGCCGCGCCGCCCACGCGGAGCACACGGTGGCCATCACGGCCGCGGGGCCGCGCGTCCTGACCGCCCTCTGACCGACGCCCGTACGGAGCCCCTGGGGCCCGCCTGAGGGACTCGTACGGGGCCCGCACCGCCCCAGTGAGCGGTGCGGGCCCCGGCGCACACGGTGGCCGAGCGGCGCTAGGAGCTCGGGCGCACCACCATCGCCGAACCGCCGCCCCGGCGTTCCGGCTCCGCCGCCGCCAGCCACTTGCCGTCGGGCAGCCGCTGGACGCCGGTCGCCGCCCCGATCTCCGGGTTCTGCTTGAAGGAGTGGCCGAGCGCCTCCAGGTCGCGCCGCAGCGGGCTGTCCCACAGGCCGGGCTCCAGCTCCGTCTGCGCGGCGTTGCGCTGGCTGGCGCGCGGCGCCGCGATCGCGTCGACCAGCTCCAGGTCCCGGTCCAGGAAGCCGGTCAGGGTCTGCAGGACCGTCGTCACGATGGTCGCGCCACCGGGCGAGCCGAGCGCGACGACCGGCTCGCGGTCCTCGTCGAGCACGATGGTCGGCGCGATCGACGAGCGCGGCCGCTTGCCCGGCCCCGGCAGGTTCGGGTCGTGCACGCCGGGCCGGGCGGGCGCGAAGGAGAAGTCGGTCAGCTCGTTGTTCAGCAGGAAGCCGCGCCCGGGCACGGTGATGCCGCTGCCGCCGGTGGACTCGATGGTGAGGGTGTAGGCGACGACGTTGCCCCACTTGTCGGCCGCCGTCAGGTGCGTGGTGTTCTCGCCCTCGTACGTCGTCGGGGCCGCCTTGCCGCCGCTGGCGCAGGGCTGCGGGTCGCGCGGGTCACCGGGCGCCACGGGGCTCTTGAGCACCGCGTCGTCCTTGATGAGGCAGGCGCGGGAGTTCGCGAACCGCTGCGAGAGCAGTTGCTTGGTCGGGACGTCCTCGAAGTCGGGGTCCCCCACCCAGCGCCCCCGGTCGGCGAACGCCACCCGGCTCGCCTCGATGAAGCGGTGCAGATAGCGCGCCTTGCTCACCCGGGAGAGGTCGCCGCGCTCCAGGATGTTGAGGGCCTCGCCGACCGTCGTGCCGCCGGACGTCGACGGGGCCATCGAGTAGACCCCGAGCCCGCGGTACGTGGTCTTCGAGGGGGCCTGCTCCTTGACCTCGTAGCCGCGCAGGTCCTTCATCGACAGGTCACCGGCGCGCGCGACGCGCTCCGCGGCCGGGTCCACCGGCGGCTTGTTGACCGTCCGGACGAAGTCCTTGCCGATGTCGCCCCGGTACAGCGCGCCGATGCCCTCGCGCCGCAGCTCGGCGTAGGTGCGCGCGAGGTCCGGGTTCTTGAACGTGGAGCCGACGACCGGCAGCTTGCCGCCCGGCAGGAACAGCTCCGCCGTGTCCGGGAAGTCCTTGAAGCGCGCCTGGTTGGCCTCGGTCTGCGCGCGGAACGTCCGGTCCACCGTGAAGCCGTCGCGGGCGAGGCGCTCGGCGGGCCGCAGGAGCGTGCCGAGCCGTTCGCTGCCCCAGTTGTCGAGCGCCGCCTTCCAGGTGGCCGGGGTGCCGGGCGTGCCCACGCCGAGGCCGCTGGTCTGGGCGTCCGCGAACGGCAGGGGCTTGCCGTCCTCCAGGAAGAGGTCCGCGTCCGCGGTGCGCGGGGCCGTCTCGCGCCCGTCGAGCGTGTGCACCTTCCGCGTCTTCGCGTCGTAGTACACGAAGTACCCGCCGCCGCCGACGCCCGCCGAGTACGGCTCGGTGACGCCGAGCGCGGCGGCCGTGGCGACGGCCGCGTCCACGGCGTTGCCGCCCTTCTTCAGGACCTCGATGCCGACGGCGGACGCGTCCGCGTCGACGCTCGCGACGGCCCCGCCGTAGCCGACGGCTTCCGGCACCTTCTCCGGGGGCCGGGACGCACCGGCCGTACCGGCCGAATCCGGTCTTGTGCCCGCTTGGGCATGTGTGGCCGCTTCGGCCGCACTGCCCGGTTCCGCTGTGCGCGAAGGCGAAGGGGGCGCGGCCGCACCGACCGTCACCAATACCCCGCCCACCGCCAATAGCGTCAGATTCCGTACCACGTCATGCCGCATGAACACCTCCGGTCAACAACCCTCCGCGCAGCGTAACTTCGTGCCCCGTCCCCGGCCACGGCGCCTCCCGAGGTGGCCGGGGACGGCCGCTAGCATGCGCGCCCATGACTGAAGACGTACGCCTTCTCGTCCTCGGCCCCGGCGCGGCCGTCGTGAGCGCCGCCCTGGCCCTGTACGCCCGCGCGTACCTGGCGCGGCGCAGGCTGCGGCGCAAGCGGGCGTTCTTCGGGCTGCCCGAGCACTCCGAGTCGCTGTTCGTCGTGAACCGCGAGGCGGGCGGCCCGGAGCTGACCGTGACCCGGCACGACGTGCTCTCCCTGCTCGAACTCTCCGCCGTGGTGAAGGACTGCGGCGCGCACACCCAGGTCGTCGCCCACGACGCCGCCCAGCAGGGCTTCGGCGAGCGCACCGAGTTCTGCCTCGGCAACCCCGCGATCCACCGCCGGATGGCCGCGCACATGCACTCGCTGCTGCCCGGCGTGCGGGTGAACGCCGACCCGGAGCCGGGCCCGGACCGCGGCGCCTTCCAGATCGGCGGCGAGCGCTACCGCATGGAGGCGGGCATCGCGGAGTACGTGCTGCTCGCGCGGCTCACCGCCGGGCAGGACGCGCGGCCCGTGTTCCTCTTCTGCGGCCAGCGCGCGATCACCAACCAGGCGGCCGCCCGCTATCTCGCCCGCCACCACGAGCGCCTGGCGCGCAAGCACGGCGGCTCCTTCGTCCTGCTCCTGAAGGTCGTGAACTCCCAGGCGTACGGCCCGGACGTCGTCGAGCTGATCGGAGAGGTGACCCACGCCGCCCGGGAACCGCTGCCGGCGCAGTCCGCGCGCAGCTCACATCGCGCCAAGTGAGCAAACGTTCACGGAACGCAAGACCCGCATAACGCTTCCATGACGCAGTCCGGATTTTCCGGACAACAGGCAACCACGGGAATCCCTCCGCCCTCTCACTCCGGGCAGGCATGAACATCCGCACGGAGGTACGTTTCCTTGAGGTCCCGCAGGTCCCTGAGCCCCAGCCGCCGCTCCATACGCCCCCGGTACGCGGCCGTCGCGGGTGCCGCGGCCCTGGCGGCCGCCCTGACCGCCTGCTCCGGCGGCGGCTCCGGTGCCGACGCCGCGGCCGAGAAGCCGAAGCTCTCGGTGAACCTCACCGGCAAGCAGGCCAAGGCGGGCGTCCCGGTCACCGTGAAGCTGGCCGCGGGAGACGCCAAGCTGAAGGACGTGAAGGTCGCCGACTCCGAGGGCGCCGAGCTGCCCGGCAAGGTCTCCGCCGACGGCCGCGGCTGGACCTCGGCGCGCGTGGCGGCGCCCGGCACCAGCTACACCGTGCGCGCCACCACGCAGGAGGGCGGCAAGGCCGCCAAGGCGTTCACCACGGCCGCGCCCGAGAAGGTCAACAAGGTCACCATCACGCCGGGCCGGAACATCAAGACCGTCGGCGTGGCCCAGCCCCTGTCGATCGTCTTCGACCACCCCGTCAAGAACAAGGCGGAGGTCGAGAAGCACCTCAAGGTGAAGACGTCCGACGACACCGTCGGCTCCTGGGGCTGGATCAAGAACTACGACGGCAAGGACCGCGTCGACTGGCGGCCCAAGGACTACTGGAAGTCCGGCACCAAGGTCGCCCTCGACGCCCAGCTCAACGGGGTCGACTCCGGCACCGACGGCGGCTGGTTCGTGCGCGACTACGACACCGCGATGACCGTCGGCAAGAACCAGGTCGTCAAGGTCAATCTTGACAACAAGACCGCGACGTTGACGCGCGACGGCAAGACCGTCAAGTCCGTACCGATGTCCGCGGGCACGCCCGGCGGCGAGAAGGCCTCCTGGGGCGGCACGTCGGTCCTGATGGCCAAGGAGGGCACGATCAACATGCGCTCCGAGACCGTCGGCCTGGGCAACGCCTACGACAAGATGGTCGACTACTCGATGCGCCTGACCTGGTCGGGCATGTACGCC
This sequence comes from Streptomyces sp. YIM 121038, assembly GCF_006088715.1. Classification (NCBI taxonomy): domain Bacteria; kingdom Bacillati; phylum Actinomycetota; class Actinomycetes; order Kitasatosporales; family Streptomycetaceae; genus Streptomyces; species Streptomyces sp. YIM 121038. The sequence continues at coordinate 7,490,735 of NZ_CP030771.1, read as the reverse complement.
CACGCGGCCCCCTGGAACGCGGCGTACTTCGGCAACACCAACCACAGCTCCGGCTGCGTCGGCATGAGCACGGGCAACGCCGCGTGGCTGTACGGCGAGGTCCAGATCGGCGACCCGTTCGAGGTCTCGGGCAACGGCTCCAAGGGCACGCCGGACCCGGGCAACGGCTTCGGCGAGTGGAACCTGTCGTGGGCGGACTGGCAGGCCAAGAGCGCGCTGCGCTGAGACCCACGACGGGCGGCCGGGGAACTCCACCGCTCAACTATCGTTACCCGTACGTAACTTACCGACGGGTTACCCGAGGTAATCCCGCGCGGTTACCGTCAGGTCACTTTGCACCGGCACGTGTGAGGAGTGACCCGTGGGAAAGACGCGCAGAGCTGTGCGGACCACTGCCCTGGGTGCGGTATCGGCGGCGCTCGTCGCCGGTGCCGTGCCCGCCGCGCAGGCGGCACCCCCGTCCCCCGCGGCCGCCCCGGGCGTCCGCTTCGTCGACATCCCCGGTGACGGCGGCACGGTCCTCAAGGCCAACGTCGTCACGCCCGCCGGCTCCGCGGCGGGCGGTTCGTACCCCGTCGTCGTGCTGCCCACGAGCTGGGCCATGCCGCAGATCGAGTACATCGCGCAGGCCAAGAAGCTCGCCGACGCCGGCTATGTGGTGGTGAGCTACAACTCGCGCGGCTTCTGGCAGTCCGGCGGCGAGATCGAGGTCGGCGGCCCCGAGGACGTCGCGGACGCCTCCCGGGTCATCGACTGGACGCTGCGGAACACCCCCGCCGACCCGGACAAGGTCGGCATGGCGGGCGTCAGCTACGGGGCGGGCATCAGCCTGCTGGCCGCCGGGCACGACAAGCGGGTCAAGGCGGTCGCGGCCCTCAGCGGCTGGAGCGACCTCGTCGAGTCCATCTACAGCGGCCGCACCCAGCACGTCCAGGCGGGCGCCCTGCTCGGCGGCGCGGGCTATCTCACCGGCCGCCCGAGCGCCGAGCTCCAGCGGATCCTGAAGGACTTCCTCGCCTCCGACCTCGACCAGGAGGACGAGATGATCGCGTGGGGTGCCGAGCGCTCCCCCGCGACGCATCTGGACCGGATCAACAGCAACGGCGCCGCCGTCATGCTCGGCAACGCCTGGGGGGACACCATCTTCCCGCCCAACGCGTACGCCGCGTTCTACGAGAAGCTCAAGGGCCCCAAGCGCCTGGAGTTCCGCCCCGGCGACCACGCGACGGCCGAGGCGACCGGCCTGTTCGGCCTGCCCAACGACACCTGGACGAACACCCGGCGCTGGTTCGACCGCTATCTGAAGGGCGAGCGGAACGGCATCGACCAGGAGCAGCCCGTCCAGCTGAAGTCCCGCTCCACCGGCGGCTACGAGGGCTACCCCGACTGGAAGTCGGTCGGCGCCACCCGGCACAAGCTGGACCTCGCGGGCACCACCACGATCCGCGCGAACGTCGACTCGGGCGCCAACGGCGGCATCGTGATGCTCTCCAACGCCCTCGACCAGTTCCTGAAGCTGCCGCCCGTGGCGTCGATGCCGCTGCTGCCGCGCCGCTACGCGGCCGTCTGGCAGGGGCAGCGGGCCGAGCGGCCCCAGCGGGTGCGCGGCACCGCGAAGCTGCACACCACGCTCACCAGCACCAAGGAGAGCGGAACCCTCGTCGCGTACCTCTACGACGTGGGCCCGCTCGGCCTCGGCAAGCTGGTCAGCAACGCGCCGTACACCTTCCACGGCAAGACCCCCGGCAAGCCGTTCGCCGTCGACCTGGAGCTGTTCTCCACGGCCTACGACGTCCCGGCAGGACACAGGCTCGCCCTGGTGGTCGACACGGTCGACCCGCTCTATATCGAGCACAACCCGTCCGGCGCGCAGCTGACCTTCTCCTCGCCCGGGACCGACCCGTCGTACGTGTCGATCCCCCTGCGCGAGCAGTGATCACCGGCTGCTGCCGGGCGGGCCTGGCCCTCCAGCTACTGCTCCCCCCTAGGGGGCGGGGGCCCTGGGGGGACCCCCTCCCGGCAGCAGCGTCCCTGGTTCAGCCGGGGCGACGTCCACGGCCTCTGTCTTGGGACTGCGCCGCTGGCGCTTGGACACCCAGTAGGCGAACCACGACAGCAGCATGCACATCCCGATGTAGATCGGTGAGATCACCATGACCACGGGGATGAAAGGCAAATCGTAGTCGAGGTTCGACGCGATCAGTTTCCCGGCGTGCAGGAACTCCTCATAGGTGATCAGATAACCGAGCGAGGTGTCCTTCAGGGCCACGACCAACTGGCTGATGATGGCGGGCAGCATGGCCCGCACGGCCTGTGGCACCAGGACGTACGACATGACCTGAGTCTTTCTCATCCCCAGCGCGTAGGCGGCCTCCCTCTGTCCGCGCTCGACGGAGTTGACGCCGGAGCGGAACACCTCGGCGAGCACGGAGCCGTTGTAGAGCGTCAGCCCGGCGACGAGCGCCGGAAGCGGCTGGACCTTCAGCGCCACGAAGACGAAGAAGATCATCACGAGTACGGGCATGGCCCGGAAGAACTCCACGACCAGCGTGGCCAGCCAGCGCACCACGCGGTGCTCGGAGAGGCGCCCGGTGGCCAGCAGCGCGCCGAGCGCAAGGGAGAGCACGGCGGCGATGGCGAAGGCCTTGAGCGTGTTGCCGAGCCCGCGCAGAAGCAGTTCCTGGATGCCCTTGTACTCGAACGGCGTCCACTTGGTGCGCGTGAACTGGTCGGTGTCGAACAGCAGGTACAGGACCCAGGCGACGAGCCCGACGATGACGGCGGTCGAGAGCACGCCGTACAGCAGGTGCCTCCTGCGGGTCTTCGGGCCCGGGATGTCGTAGAGGGCGGTGGCTTCGGCGGCGGTGGTGGTCATCGGGCGACTCCCCAGCGCTTTTCGAGGATGTGGAAGACGGCGCTGATGGCGAGGGTGATGATCAGATAGCCAAGGGCGATCCAGAGGAAGGTCCAGACGATGTTGTAGCCGAGCTCGCTGAGCGTCTTGTAGGTGCCGAGCAGTTCGGTGACGCTGAAGGCGCCCGCGATCGCCGAGTTCTTGGCGAGCGCGATGAGCGTGGAGCCCACGGGCGGGATCACCGAGCGGAAGGCCTGCGGGAGCACCACGACGGACAGGGTCTGACCGAACGTCATGCCGAGGCTGCGGGCGGCCTCGCCCTGCCCCCTGGGCACGGTGTTGATGCCGGAGCGCAGCGCCTCGCAGATGAAGGCGGAGGTGTAGCAGCCGAGCGCGAGGACGGCGAACACCTTGAAGGGCAGCACGAGTCCGAAGCGCGGCAGGCCGAGCAGGACGGCGAAGAACAGCAGCGTCAGCGGGGTGTTGCGCAGGACCGCCACCCACACCGCGCCGAACACCCGGAAGGAGCCGACGGGCGCCACCCGGAAGGAGGCCATGACGAAGCCGAGCACGAGCGCGAGGACGGAGGCGTACACGGTGAGTTCGACCGTGCCGAGGAAGCCCTCGCCGTAGGTGGAGAAGTTGTCCGTCAGTACGTCCACGACGCCTCCTCAGCTCGCCGGGTAGCGGTCGATGGCGGGCGGCTTCGGCGCGGGCACCCCGGACAGGCCGAGGGTCGCGTCGTACGCCTTCTTCCAGTCGCCGTCGCGTTCGCGGGCGGCGAGGGCGTCGTCGATGGCGAACCGCAGCGTGGTGTCGCCCCGGGGGACGCCGATGCCGTAGGGCTCCTCGGAGAAGGGCTTGCCGACCACCTTCAGCTCGTCGGGGACCTTGGCCGCGTAGCCGATGAGGATCGCGTCGTCGGTGGTGACCGCGTCGACCTGGTACGTCAGCAGGTTGTCGACGCACACCGAGTACGTGTCGTACGCGACGAGCGTGGCCTTCGGGTAGTCCTTCTGGATGCGCTGGTACGGGGTGGAGCCCGCGGCCGAGCACACGCGCTTGCCGTCGAGGTCCTTCGGGCCCTTGATGTCCTCCTCGTCGTGGCGCACGAGCAGGCCCTGGCCCGCCATGTAGTAGGGGCCGCCGAAGCCGACGAGCTTCTTGCGGTTGTCGTTGATGGTGTAGGTGCCTACGTAGTAGTCGATCTGCCCGTTCTGCAGGGCGGTCTCGCGGTTCGCGGAGGCGATGGTCTTGAAGGAGACGCGCTTCGGGTCCAGGCCGAGCGAGGCCGAGACCATCTTGGCGATCTCGATGTCGAAGCCCGAGTAGCGGCCGGTCGCGGGGTCCTTCTCACCGAGGTAGGGCTGGTCCTCCTTGGCTCCGACGACGAAGTGGCCGCGGCTCCTCGCCTTGCGCCAGGTGCCGGACCCGGGCAGCTCGAAGCCCTCGGCGACCCGGTAGACGGGCAGCTTCCCGGCGGCGGGGCCCTTGGTCGGGGGGCTGCCCTCCTTGCCGCAGGCGGCGGTGGCGAGCGCGGTGAGCGACAGGGCCGTGAGCAGCCCGAGCAGACGTGTCGTACGCATGGGACTCATCCCCCCGTCAGTGCTTGAGGATCTTGGAGAGGAAGTCCTTGGCGCGGTCGCTCTCCGGGTGGGTGAAGAAGTCCTCGGGGGCCCGGTCCTCGACGATCCGGCCGTCGGCCATGAAGACCACGCGGTTGGCGGCCGAGCGGGCGAAGCCCATCTCGTGGGTGACGACGACCATCGTCATGCCCTCGCGCGCGAGCGACTGCATGACTTCGAGGACCTCGTTGATCATCTCGGGGTCGAGGGCCGACGTCGGCTCGTCGAAGAGCATGACCTTGGGGTCCATGGCGAGCGCGCGGGCGATGGCCACGCGCTGCTGCTGGCCGCCGGAGAGCTGCGCGGGGTACTTCTGCGCGTGCGCGGCGAGCCCGACCCGCTCCAGGAGCTCGCGGGAGCGCTGGTCCGCCTCGTCCTTCTTGCGGCCCCTGACCTTCGTCTGGGCCAGGGAGACGTTCTGCAGCACGGTCTTGTGCGCGAAGAGGTTGAACGACTGGAAGACCATGCCGACTTCGGCGCGGAGCCGGGCCAGGGCCTTGCCCTCCTCGGGCAGCGGCTGTCCGTCGAGGCGGATGGTGCCCGACTGGATGGTCTCAAGACGGTTGATCGTCCGACAGAGCGTCGACTTGCCCGACCCTGACGGGCCGATGACCACGACCACCTCCCCCTTGCCGACGGTGAGGTCGATGTCCTGCAGGACATGCAACTCGCCGTAGTACTTGTTCACATCACGCAGCTCGATCAACGGATCGACGGCCATGCCCAGACCTGCTCACTCTCAGCTGTGTCGGTCCGCGCAAACTATCCACGGCAAAACTGGACTTATGGGACGACACGCACTTACGGGCATTAACCGTATTTGAGACCGGAGGTTCGCCGTCCGGCCACGGACCAGCCGGGTTTCGGCCATGTGCTGGTCATGCGCCGGTCACGCCCCGGCTACGTCTCGGAGGTCTCGGCGTACATCTGGGACAGCTCGGGGGTGCCCTGGACGGCCCAGTCGAGGCCCGCGGCGACCACCTGGAGCTCCCGGCCCGAGACGAGCCGGACGACGGGCGTGCCGCCGGGCAGGACGTGCCACACGGCGCCGGGGACGGTGCGGACGATGACCGTACCGAGGTAGAGGCCCGCGTCGTTGCCGAACCAGGGCAGGGTCTCCGGGTCCTCCCGCCAGCGCGGCGTGAGCTGGTCGAGCGCCGCCAACGACGCGGGCGTGTCGTCCAGTTCGAGCCCGGCGCGCGCCGCCTGGGAGCGCAGCAGCTCACACTCCGAGAGCAGCTCGGCCACCCCCTCCGGGTCGGCCTCGAAGGCGGCGGCGAGCTTCAGTCCCGCCCCATCCGCGTGCCGCTTGCGCCACTTGTCCAGGAACGGAATGTTCATGACCGGCCTCTCCGTGGGGCGCCCGAGCGTTCGGACGGCGGCTTTGCATTCCAAGGAATGTATCTTGCGGCAGTTGATCACGGAATCAGGCGAATCACTCCGCTTGGTGCACCCGGTGTACGTGTCGCGCCCGGGGCGGTGCCGTACGGGGTGCCGTCGGCGCGGGGGTGCCCGGCGGCGGGTAGAGGCTCAGCGGCGCGTGAAGGCGAGGATCGTGGCCAGGTTCATCGGACGGCGCGTGGACAGGTAGAGATAGGGCACGGTGTGGTGCGGGCCCCGCAGCTCCACGCGCAGGGCGGTCGGCACATAGCTGCGCAGCAGCAGGTGCGCGTACGCGTTCGCCTTGCGGGTGCGCCACTCGAAGGCCTCCCCCGCGTCCAGGATCTCGGTCGGGCCGAGCTCGTCCACGGGGATCGCCCGGCCGCCCGCGACGAGCGTGCCCGGCGTCACGACGATGCGCGCCGAGCCGTACCGGTGCACGAGCGGGCCGAAGACGGCGACGACGAGGAGGAGACCCACCGCGGCGGCCACGGGGCCGAACGGCAGCAGCAGCCCGGCGAAGAGCCCGCCGCCGAGCACGACGAGGAACCACCATGCGACCGGGACAGTCAGACGCTCATCGTAAAGATGCATGGGCCCATCCTGGCAAAGGGGTTCGGGGACCGGCGGCCGGGGTGACGGACACGGGCCGCTGTCTTGACTGGCGTCTGACGGCTCCTTAGCTTCAGGGCGCGTCCACCATCACGGCTTCAGGGCGCGTGCACCGTCACACCGGGAACACCGAGGCTCGGGAAGGGGCCGTCGTGCGCCGACGCGTCTGGGGCACCGCCGCCGTCGTACTCGCGCTCCTGGGGATTCCGGCCCCCGCGGGCGCGGCGGGTGCCGCGCCGCACGGATCCGGGCCGCTCCCCCTGGAGCGGCTCTTCGACAACCGCGCCATCAGCGACGACGCGCGGCCCGGCGACGCGGACTTCGACGGCTCGGGCGCCTCGCTGTCCGCGCCGGACCTGGCGGCGGCCGGGTGGACTCCCGGGCGCGTCCTGGGAGTTGAGGGCGCGCACCTCGTCCGGCCGGACACCCGGGCGGGCGAGCCGGACAACGTGCGGGCCGACGGGCAGTGGGTGCGGCTGCGCGGACGCGGCGACGCGCTCGCCTTCCTGGTGGCCGGGACGGGCGGCGACGCGCGGGGCAGCGGGACCGTGCGCTACCGCGACGGGTCGCGCTCCGCGTACCGGCTGACCGCCCCCGACTGGCGCACCGGTCCGCTCGCCACCAAGTCCGTCGCCCTGCCGCACGTCAACGCGCCGGACGGACAACGCGCCGAGAAGGCCCGGCTGTACGTCGTCACCGTGCCGCTCGCGCGCGGGCGCGAGGTGGCGTCGGTGCGCCTGCCCCGCGACCCCGGGGCGGCCGACCTGCATGTCTTCGCCCTGTCGGTGCGCTCCCTTGCCACCGGGTGGACGGGGACGTGGTCGGCGTCCACCGCCGGGTACGCGCCCGTGGGCCCGTGGGCGGACCGGACCGTGCGGCTCGTGGTGCACACCAGTGCGGGCGGGCCCCGGGTGCGGATCCGGCTCGACAACACCTTCGCGGGGGCGCCCGTGCGCGTCGGGAGCGCCAGCGTCGCCGTGCGGGACGCTGGGGCACGGGCGCGGGGCGCGCCCGCGGCGCTGACGTTCGACGGGGCGCGGGGGGCCGAGATCCCGGCGGGGGCGCGGGTGTTCAGCGACCCGCTGCGGTTCGCGGTGCCCGCGGGCGCGGATCTGCTGGTCAGCTTCCATCTGCCGGGGACGGTGACCGCGACGCCCGTGCACAGCCAGGCCCTCCAGACCTCGTACGTGAGCGAGCCGGGCGATCACGCCGCGGACGGGGCGGGGGCCTCGTACACCTCCACGGTGGGGGTGTGGCCGCTGCTCACCGGGGTCGACGTGGCGGGCGGGGCGGGCTCCGTGGTGCTGCTCGGCGACTCCATCACGGACGGGGTCGGCTCCACGCCCGACACGAACCGGCGGTGGCCCGACGTGCTCGCGCGGCGGCTCCTGGAGGAGCCGGGGGCGCCGCGCCGCGGCGTCCTCAACCAGGGCGTCTCCGCCAACCGCGTCGTCGGCGACCGCTACCCCGGGGACGGCGTGTCCACCGACACCGGGGGCGTCAGCGCGCTGCACCGCCTCGACCGCGACGTGCTCGCGCAGACGTCCGCGCGCACCGTGGTCGTCTTCCAGGGCATCAACGACCTGCGGGCCCAGGCGCCCGCGGCGGAGGTCCTGGGCGGCCTGCGGGAGATCGCCGCGCGGGCCCGCGCGCGGGGGCTGCGGGTCGTCGCGGCGACGCTGGTGCCGTGCGCCGGGGAGGCCCGGTGCACGGCGGCCGTCGACGCGGAGCGGGCCGCGGTCAACGCGGCGCTGCGGCGGGACGGGGCGGGCTTCGACGCCGTGCTCGACTTCGACGCGGCGCTCCGCGACCCGGCGCTTCCCTCGCGCCTGCTGCCGGAGTACGACAGCGGCGACCATCTGCACCCCGGCGACGCGGGCCTGGCCGCCCTGGCCCGGGCGGTGCCCCTGGAGGTGCTCCGGGGCTAGAGGTCGAGGTCCACGACCACCGGGGCGTGGTCCGACGCGCCCTTGCCCTTGCGCTCCTCGCGGTCGACATAGGCGTCGCTCACGGCCTTGGCGAACGGGGCGTTGCCGTACACCAGGTCGATGCGCATGCCCTTGTTCTTGGGGAAGCCCAGCTCGCGGTAGTCCCAGTACGTGAAGGGGTGGTCGTACTTGAGGGGGCGCGGGACGACGTCCGTCAGGCCGGTCTCGCGGAGGGCCGCGAGGGCGGCGCGCTCGGCGGGGGTGACGTGCGTGAGGCCCTCGAACCTGGCGACGTCCCAGACGTCGTCGTCCGTCGGCGCGACGTTGTAGTCGCCGAGGACGGCGAAGGGGCGCGGGCCCGCGGCGTCGGCGGTGACGGCGGCCTTGAGGGCCTCGAACCACTGGAGCTTGTAGGCGTAGTGGGCGTGGTCGACCTCGCGGCCGTTCGGCACGTAGACCGACCAGGCGCGCAGGGGGCCGCAGGTGGCCGCGATGGACCGGGGCTCCTGCGCGCCGTCGTAGTCGGGGCCGCCGGGCAGGCCGGTGGTGACGTCCTCGAGGCCCACGCGGGAGAGCAGCGCGACGCCGTTCCACCGGCCGGTGGCGTTGACCGCCGACTCGTAGCCCAGCTCGCGCAGGGCCTCGGTGGGGAACTGCTCCGCGGTGCACTTGGTCTCCTGGACGCACAGGACGTCCGTGCCGCTCTTCTCCAGCCAGGCCAGGAGACGGGGAAGGCGTGCGGTGATCGAGTTCACGTTCCAGGTGGCGATGCGCATGACGGACAACCTACCTGCCGGGTGTGACAGCGGGCGGCCCGGCGGCGGTCACACCCGCGCGGACTCGCCCGGCGCGAGCCGCGTGTGCTCGGTGCCGCCGAGCCTGCCGATGTGCCCCTCGTAGATGGGCAGCGCCAGATCCGTGAGCAGCGCGTCGTGGACGTCGTACGCGCGCTGCGGCTTGACCTCGCGGACGTACTCGATGACCTCGGAGATCTTGTTCCAGGGGGCCATCACCGGGACCAGGAGGGTGTCCACGGGGTGCTCGGGGACGGTGAGGGCGTCGCCGGGGTGGAACACGGAGCCGTCCACCAGGTAGCCGACGTTGGTGATGCGCGGGATGTCGGGGTGGATCACGGCGTGCAGCTCGCCGTGGGCCTGGACGTCGAACCCGGCGGCCGTGAAGGTGTCGCCGTGGCCGACCCGGTGCACGCGTCCGGGGAAGGCCGCCGCGATCCGGTCGGCGACGGCCGCCAGGGTCCAGATCTCGGCGGCCGGGTTCGCCTCCATGGCGGCGCGCAGGCGGGACTCGTCGAAGTGGTCGGGGTGCTCGTGGGTGACGAGGATCGCGTCGGCGCCGACGGCCGCGTCGGCCTCGCTGAACCCCCCGGGGTCGACGACGAGCGTCCGGCCCTCCTTCTCCAGGCGTACGCACGCGTGGGACTGCTTGGTGAGCTTCATGCCGGTGCTGCCGGTGGCCTTCGTCATGGATTCCCCTTCTCCGTTCGGTGGTCCCCATCCTGCTCGCCGCGGGGTCCCGCGCTACTCCTGGGGCGTCGTTTCCTCGCGGATGACCGCCTGCGCGACCCGGAAGGCGCTGTTGGCCGCGGGCACGCCGCAGTACACGGCGGCCTGGAGGAGCACCTCCTTGATGTCGGGCGGGGTCAGGCCGTTGCGCAGCGCGGCGCGGACGTGGAAGGCCAGCTCCTCCAGGTGGCCGCCCGCGACGAGGGCCGTGAGCGTGACGCAGCTGCGGGTGCGCCGGTCGAGGCCGGGGCGGCTCCAGACCTCGCCCCAGGCGTAGCGCGTGACGAGCTCCTGGAAGTCCTCGGCGAACCCGTCGGCCGCGGCCAGGGCCTGGTCGACGTGCGCGTCCCCGAGGACCTCGCGGCGCACCTTCATGCCCGTGGCGTACGCGTCGGGGCGCGCGGCCTGCTCCTCGGGCCGCTCCACGGGCGCGATCTCCGCCGGGGGCGCGGCGGGCGGCGGGGCGAGCACGGGCTTGACGGGCGGCGCCGCGATCGCGTGCTGTCCGGTCGCGCCGATGTCCGGCGCGGCCTGCCAGGCGCTGCCGAAGTGGCGGACGAGCAGATCGGTGACCGCGGCGGGCTGCTCGACGGGCGCGAGGTGGGAGGCGCCGGGCACCACGGCGAGGCGGGCGTCGGGGATGCCCGCGACGAGCGTGCGGGCCTCGCCCTGGCCGGTCACCTGGTCCTCGGAGCCGACGAGGACCAGTGTGGGCACTCCTATGCTGCCGAGCTCGCCACGGACGTCGAAGGCGGCGAGCGCCTCGCAGGCGGCGATGTAGCAGCCGGGGTCGGTGGTGCGCACCATCTGTACGGCCCAGTCGGTGATGGCGGGCTGGGCGGCGGCGAAGCCGGCCGTGAACCAGCGCTCGGGCGAGGTCCTGGCGACGGGGTCGAGGCCGTTGGTGCGGACGATCACGCCGCGCTGGCGCCACTCGTCGGCGGTGCCGAACCGCGGCGAGGTGGCGATCAGCGCGAGCGAGGCGACCCGCTGCGGGTTCCTGAGGGCCAGTTCCGCGCCGATGGCGCCGCCGAGCGAGCAGCCCGCGTAGCCGAAGCGCTGCACGCCCACCTCGTCGAGCGTGGCCAGCACGCCGGCGGCGAGCTCACCGACGGAGTCCACGGGGCGGGCGGGGGCGCCGCCGTGTCCGGGCATGTCGAAGCGGAGCACCCGCCAGTGCTTGCTCAGCTCGGGCACCTGCCGGTCCCACATGTGCCACGTCGTCCCGAGCGACGGCCCGAGGACCAGTACCGGAGCGTCGTCCGGACCGTCGAAGCGGAACTGGAGGGCGGGGTTCTTCGTCTCACTCACCCGCTCCACGCTAGCCAGTCGCCTTCGGCGTCGAGTGACGGGGGCATCGTCTGGACCGGGCCTCCGCGCCGGTGTCCTCCTTGCCGGTGGGAGGCCGCCCTCTCGTCTGCCCGGTGGCTGTGCTTGCGCGTCTGCGGGACTGTTGTGGCTGGTCGCGCAGTTCCCCGCGCCCCTCAGGGGGCCGTTGCCCGGTCCAGTGCGGTGTTTCGGGGGCGTCGGCATCGGTGAGGGTCATGGGATGAATCCGCTACCCGTCTCCCCAGAACCTTCAGGAAATCCTCTCCTTCACATCGGCGCCGACGCCGTCGCCCGGCTCGTTCCCATGGCCGTCGCCGTCGACGCCGTCGAGGCCGCGCTCGCCGGGGGCGGCCTCGACCCGGAGGCGGAGCCCGCCCGGGCCGTGGTCGGGGTGCCGGGTGGGCAGCTGCTCCTGATGCCCTCGGCCACGACGGCGTACGCGGGCGTGAAGGTCGCCTCCGTCACGCCGGACAACCCCGCGCGCGGGCTGCCGCGCGTCCAGGGCCTCTACCTCCTCCTCGACGGGACGACCCACACTCCGCTGGCCCTGCTCGACGGCATCGCGCTGACGTCGCTGCGCACGCCCGCCGTGTCGGGAGCGGCGCTGCGGCACCTGGCCGTGCCGGGGGCCCGGCGGCTGCTGGTGTTCGGGACGGGGCCGCAGGCGTGGGGGCACGTGGAGGCGGTGCGGGCGGTGCGGCCCGGGCTCGCGCACGTGGACGTGGTGGGCCGGGACCCGGGGCGGCGCGCGGCGTTCGTGGAGCGCTGCCGGGGCGCGGGGCTCACGGCGGCGGCCGCGACGCCCGAGGACGTCGCGCACGCCGACGTGGTGTGCTGCTGCACGACGGCGCGCGAGCCGCTGTTCGACAGCGCACTGCTCGCGCCGCACGCGGCCGTCGCGGCGGTCGGCTCGCACGAGCCCGACGCGCGCGAGGTGGACGAGCACCTCGTGGGCCGGGCCACGGTCGTCGCCGAGGCCCGGGCCGTGGCGCTGCGCGAGTGCGGCGACCTCGTGCAGGCCGTGGCCGCCCGCGCCTTCGACCCGCAAGGGCTGCGCACGCTCGGCGAGTTGGTGCGCGGCGAGGTGCCGGTCACGCCGGACAGGCCGCGCCTGTTCAAGTCGGCGGGGATGGCGTGGCAGGACCTGGCGGTGGCCGTGGCGGCGTACGAGAGGCGGGGTGCGGGCCAACAGGGCTGACGGTTCTCACACCACCGTCACCGGGTGCCGTACGACGGCGTCGAACAGGTACCCCTGGGTGTTGTGCGGCGTCGTGGGCGGCTGGGTGCGGCCCGTCGCGTCGGTGGCGCGGGCGAGCAGCGTGGCCGGCCCCGTGGCGCGCGGGCGCCAGGTCGTGCTCCAGCGCACCCAGGAGCCGCGGCGCGGCTCGTCGCGCAGCCGGGCCGGGTGCCAGGTGGCGCCGCCGTCGGTGCTGACGTCGACGCGGGCGACGGCCGCCGCGCCGGACCAGGCGCGGCCGGTGAGGCGGTGCCGGGTGCCCGCGGCCAGCGGCGCGTTCCAGGGCAGCTCGAAGGCGGACTTGAGGGTCTGGCGGGTGAGCGGCGCGGAGCCCTCCGGCGGGTGGCCGGGGCCGAACAGGCGGTAGAAGTCGGTGTTCCAGGGCGAGTAGAGCGGGGTCGCCGAGACCTCGATGTCGCCCACCCACTTGATGGACGCGATGCCGATCCACGAGGGCACGACGACCCGCACCGGGTGGCCGTGGTCGGCGGGCAGCGGCTCGCCGTTCATCTCGTACGCGAGGAGTACGTCGTCCAGGGCCTTGGCGAGGGGCAGCGGGCGGCGCACCCGGCCGAGGTTCGTGCCGTCCGCCGTCACGTAGTCGCTGTCGAGGCCGCGGGGCATGACGTCCACGGCGTTACGCGCGAGGCCCGCCTCGCGCAGCACGTCGGCGAGGCGCACGCCGCGCCAGCGCGCCTGGCCGATGGCGCCGAGCGTCCAGGCCGTGCCGGAGACCTGCTGGCCCTGCTGGACGGTGAACAGGCTGCGGCCGTTGCCCGCGCACTCGACGAACGCGCTGCGGGTCGTCGACGGCAGCCGGTGGAGGTCGGCGAGGGTGAACTCCCGTGGGCCGCCGGTGAGTCCGTCGCCCCAGACGGTGAGCTTCCAGCCGTCGGCGGCGAGTTGGGGCGTGGCGGTGTGGTTGCGGACGAAGAAGTGGGACGCGGGGGTGAGGTGGCCCGTCTCCGCGAGGGCCTCGAACCTGGTCTCGGCGTTCGTGCCGCGCGGCGTGAACACCTCGGCGGGCAGCGCCTTGACGATGCCCGGCGCGGTGGCGGCGTGGGCGCGCGGGGCGCTCCAGACGCCCGGCACGGCGGCCGCGAGGCCCGCGGCTGCCGCGAGGCGCAGCAGGTCGCGGCGGGCCACGCCGTCGGCGCGGGCCTGGCCCGCGAGCCACTGGCGCAGCCTGCGCCGGTCGTGGTCGGCTTCGGTCGGGGAGGGGTGGGGCAGCGTCATGGGGGCGGCCTTCCGCGCGGCGTGACAGGGCGGGGTGACAGGAGGGGTGCGGCACGGCGCGTACGCCGGACGAAGGTCACACGGCGTACGGGACGTGCTCGGCGGGGGTGTGCTGAAGGATCAACAACAGCCGCGCGAAGGCAGCGCACGGGCCCGGTGGGCACCGGGGACGAAGCTGCCGCGGCCGAGGATCACGGCGCCATGCTACGAGGCCGCGGCGGAACCCGCCACGGCCTCTTCCTGTCCTTCTCCTGCCCTTGACGTGCCCCTAGGGCGTCGTCGCGGAGACCACGTAGACCATCGGGTGCTTCGGGTTGGCGCGGCTCACCACGATGTCCTGGGTGGGCGCCGGGTTGTCCTGGTCGTGGGTCACGCCCCACCAGGGGCCGGGGCCGGTGAACTCCCAGCCGACGACGTTCTGGTCGCGCTTGCTGATGGTGATGTCGTCCTTCTTCAGCTTGCTCGCGCTGGTGCCGGTCTCCTTGAGGAACTTCTCCAGGCCTTCGTTGCTGGTGAGGAACTGGACGTACAGCCGGCTGGTGCGCCAGTTGTTCGTCTCGTAGTAGGCGACCTCCGCCGAGTACGGCGGCACCGACACGTCGTACAGGCGGCGCTGGACCTTGGAGGGCCAGCCCGCGGTGAGGCCGGTCGCGGAGTACTTCTTCTCCTTGTCGCGGCCGCTGTCGCGGGACTGGTTCGCGGAGATCAGCAGATAGACCGCGGGCACGCCGATGAGCAGCACGATGATCGTCGCGGTGAGCCAGCGGCGGCGGAGCATGTGGCGGCGGTCCTCGGGGCGGGGCTCCGGCTCCGCGGGGCCGGGCAGGTCCGGGGACGAGGGCTGGCGGGGGACGGTCATCTACTGGCTTCCCTGGGCGGTGCGGTCGTTGGCGCGGCGGGCCTCGGCGTAGCGCTCGTAGCGTTCGTAGCGCTCGACGCGGCGGCGGTTGGCGCGGCGGAAGCGGCGGGCGACGAGCCGGGCCAGGTCGGCGGCGCCGACCATGCCGGCTTCGGGGCCGAGCTGGGCGCGGGCGATGCGGGCCTCGGGGCGGTAACCGCGCCCGGTCAGGTGGCGGCGGAAGGCGTCGCGGGCGGGGCCGATGAGCAGGTCGTCGGCGGCGCTGACGCCGCCGCCGATGACGAAGCAGGACGGGTCGAGGGCCGCGGCGAGGTTCGCGATGCCGACGCCGAGCCACTGGCCGATGTCCTGGAGCAGCTCGACGCACATGGCGTCGCCCTCGCGGGCCAGCTCGGTGATGAGGGGCCCGGTGATGTCGGGGACGTTGCCCTTGACGCGCTCGATGATCCCGTACGCGACCGGCGAGTCGGCGGCGGCCAGCTCGCGGGCCTCGCGGACGAGCGCGTTGCCGGAGCTGTACTGCTCCCAGCAGCCGCGGTTGCCGCACGGGCAGCGGTGTCCGCCGGGCACGACCTGCATATGGCCGAACTCGCCCGCGACCCCGAACTTGCCCCGCTTGACCTGGCCGTCCTCCAGGATCGCGCCGCCGATGCCGGTGCCCAGGGTGATCATGACCAGATGGTCCTCGCCGCGGCCCGCGCCGAAGCGCCACTCGGCCCAGGCGGCGGTGTTCGCGTCGTTGTCCACCATGACGGGCACCGCGAGACGGCCGGAGATGCGGTCCCGGAGGGGTTCGTTGCGCCAGGACAGGTGCGGGGCGAACAGGACGCGGTTGCGGTCCGCGTCGACCCAGCCCGCGGCGCCGATGCCGACGGCGTGCACGTCGTGCCGGTCGGACAGGTCGAGGACCAGCTCGACGATGGTGTCCTCGACGACCTTGGGGCTCTTGGACTTGTCCGGCGTCTCGGTGCGCAGGGTCTCCAGGATGTTGCCGTCGGCGTCCACGACGCCCGCCATCACCTTGGTGCCGCCGATGTCGATGCCGACCGTGGGGACGCGGGGGGCCGTCAGGTGCGAACGGCGCTCACGCGTGCCCACGGTCCGCAGAACGGTGGCTCGGGCGGAGCCGCGGTGCGTGAGGTCGCGGTAGGTGCTCATCGCGCCGATTCTGCCTCACGCTCGCGGGGGCGCGCACAACGGGGACCCGGGGCGCGGCCGCCCCGGGCTTCCCGCCCGGGCTGGCGGGAGGTGCCCCTTCCAGGGGCGCGGGGAACTGCGCGACCGGCCACGAAAAAGCCGCAGACGCGTCTGCTCGGTACTCGGCAGATGCGTCTGCGGCTCTTCGCCGGCTGAGCGCGCAGTTCCCCGCGCCCCTTAGGGGGCGGTGTTCCCCGGGGTGCGTTCCAGTTCGTGGCGGAGGTCGTCGAGCTCGGAGCCCCCGGCCATCTGGCGGGTCAGCTCGTCGAGGGTGATGTCGGCTCGCGTGTAGGAGCCGGACATCCGGCCGCGCTTGAGGAGGACGAAGCGGTCGCCGACGAGGTAGGCGTGGTGGGGGTTGTGGGTGATCAGGACCACGCCGAGCCCCGCGTCCCGCGCCGCGGCCACGTACTTCAGGACGACGCCGGACTGCTTCACGCCGAGCGCCGCCGTCGGCTCGTCCAGGACGAGGACCTTCGCGCCGAAGTAGACGGCGCGGGCGATCGCCACGCACTGGCGCTCGCCGCCGGAGAGGGTGCCGATCGGCTGGTCGACGTCGCGCAGGTCGATGCCCATGCGAAGGAGCTCGGCGTGGGTGGTCCTGCGCATGAACTCCACGTCCAGGCGCTTGAACGGCCCGGTGCCCTTGGTGGGCTCGGAGCCGAGGAAGAAGTTCCGCCACACCGGCATGAGCGGGACGACCGCCAGGTCCTGGTAGACGGTGGCGATGCCGCGGTCCAGGGCCTCGCGGGGGCTGGCGAGCCGGGTCTCCTCGCCCTCGATGCGGAAGGTGCCCGCGTCGTGCCGGTGCAGGCCCGCGACGATCTTGATGAGGGTCGACTTGCCCGCGCCGTTGTCGCCGAGCACGCAGGAGATCTCCCCCGCGTGCACCTCCAGGGAGACGCCTTCCAGGGCGCGGATGTTGCCGTAGTACTTGCTGACGTCGTCGAGCTCGACGAGCGGCGTACCGTCCGCGGGGGCCGTGACGTCCTTGGATGCGGCCTCAGTCGTCATTTCGTCGCCTCCGCGCGCTTGCGGACCCAGGCGTTCAGCAGGGTCGCGAGGAGCAGCATCGCTCCGAGGAAGAACTTGAACCAGTCCGGGTTCCACTCGGCGTAGACGATGCCCTTGCTGGTCATGCCGAAGATCAGCGCGCCGACCGCGGCACCGACCGCCGAGCCGTAGCCTCCGGTGATCAGACAGCCGCCGATGACGGCCGCGATGATGTAGATCAGCTCGTTGCCGACGCCCTCGCCGGACTGGACGACGTCGTAGTTGAACAGCAGGTGCTGGCCGGAGACCCAGGCGCCGAAGGCGACGCCCATATAGAGGCCGATCTTCGTCCTGCCGACGGGGACGCCGACCGCGCGGGCGGCCTGCTCGCCGCCGCCGACCGCGAAGATCCAGTTGCCCGCGCGGGTGCGCAGCAGGATCCAGGTGGCGACCGCGACCATCGCCAGCCACCAGACGATCGTGATCTTGAAGTCGACGCCGCCGATGGTGATCGTCGAGGCGAAGACGTCCTTGGCGGACGAGAAGCCCTCCATGTCGGAGATCGACTTGGTGGAGACCGTGCCGCTGATCAGCTTGGTGAAGCCGAGGTTCATGCCGGTCAGCATCAGGAACGTGCCGAGCGTGATGATGAAGCTCGGCGGGTCGGTGCGGATCAGCATGACGCCGTTGAACACGCCGATGGCGAGGGTCGCGAGCAGCGAGACGCCGACGCCGACCCAGACGTTCGCGGTCATCTGGTAGCTGAACATCGACGACATCAGCGCGGACGTCGTGACCATGACGCCCGCCGACAGGTCGAACTCGCCGCCGATCATGAGCAGCGCCACCGGCACCGCCATGATGCCGATGGTGGAGGCCGCGTACAGGACGGTGGCGATGCTGTTGGCCTGGAGGAAGCTGTCCGCGATGATCGCGAAGAACAGGAAGACCGCGACGGCGCCGACGACCGAGCCCAGCTCGGGGCGGCCCAGGAGCTTCTTGAGGGGGGAGGTCGTCAGGAGGCGCTCGTCCGCCGCCTTCGCGGGCTTGTGCGGGGCCGGTGCGGTCGCGCTCATCGGGTTCCCCGCTTCGCGTAGTCCTCGAGCTCGCCCGCCTGGTCCTTGGTGACGATCTGCGGGCCCGTGAGGACCGGCTTGCCGCCGCCGAGGACGTCGGCGTTGTACTTGTAGAGCCACAGCAGGTCCACGGCCTCGTAGCCCTGGAGGTAGGGCTGCTGGTCGACGGCGAAGCCGAGCGTGCCGGACTTCAGGCCCCCGGCGACCTTCTCGTTCAGGTCGAAGGTGTCGATCTCCGCCTTGCTGTTCGCGCCCTCCTTGGCCTTCACCGCGGTGTCGGCGAACGGGGCGCCGAGCGTGACGACCGCGTCGATGTCCTTGTCGGCCTGGAGCTTGGCCTCGATGCCGGACTGCACGTCGGGCATGTTGGTGCCCTCCACGTACAGGTTCTTCATCTCGCCCTTGAAGGTCTTCTTGGCGCCCTCGCAGCGCTGCTCGTGACCCACGTTGCCCTGCTCGTGCAGGACGCACAGGGCCTTCTTCTTGCCCCGCTTGTTCAGCTCCTCGCCGACGGCCTCGCCCGCGATCGTCTCGTCCTGGCCGATGTGGGTCAGGGCGCCGAAGGCCTTGGACTCCTCCGAGCCCGAGTTCACGGTCACCACCGGGATGCCCGCCTTGCGGGCGCGGGCCACGGCGGCCTTCATCGCGTCCGGCTTGGCGAGCGTGACGATGATGCCGTCGACCTTCTTGTCGATGGCCGCGTCCACGAGCTGGGCCTGCTGCTGCGCCTCGTCGTGGTGCGAGTACAGGAACTTGATGTTGTCCTTGACGGCGGCCTGCTTCGCGCCGTTCTGGACGATGTCCCAGAACGTGTCGCCGTCGCCCGAGTGGGTGATCATCGCGAAGGTCCAGCGCGGCGTGTCGACCGCGGCCCTGCCCGACGCCTGCGCCGCCTTGCGCGCGTCCTCGGCGCGCTTGCCGCCGGTGCTGCTGCATCCCACGAGGGACGCCCCGAGCACCGCAACCAGCACGGCACCCACCGCACGTACTCCCGTTCGAACCCTTGCCACGTCGCCGTGCCCTTCTTGCTGTGCCGTGCTTGCAGTGCCTGCTGAGATCGCCGTGTTCGCGGTGTGCACAGTGTGCCGCGCCCTGCCGAGCCTCTCGTGCCGCTGGGCCCGGTCAGCGGACCCAGCCGCCCAAGTATCGGTCACGCCGCCGCCCCGGATGGTCATCGGGTACCGACGTCCGCGCCGTCCGCGCCGTTCTCGTCGCGCTCGGCGCCGGAGCTGCCGCGGCCTGCCGCGAGCGCGACGACCGCTGTGACGGCTGATGCCGTGCGGGCTGTACGCATGGTGGTGCCACCCTTCTCCCGGCTTGCTCCCGGCCGCCGCTGCTGTGCGGCTGGAGGGAGTTGTAGCCGGGGGCGCGGCCCACCGTCAATGACTTTGTCAGAACATTCTTACTTCTGTGGCGCCGGGCGAGGTCAGGGGCGCACGAGGAGCTGGAACTCGAAGGAGTACCGCGAGGCGCGGTAGATGTGCGAGCCGTACTCGACCGCGCGGCCCGTGTCGTCGAAGGTCGTCCGCCGCATGGTGAGCACCGGCGCGCCCTCCGGCTCGGCGAGCAGCTCCGCCTCCTCCCCCGCGGCGGCGCGGGCGCCCACGGACTGCCGGGCGCTGTGCAGCGTGATGCCCGCGGCCCGCATCAGCCGGTACAGGCCGGTGGCCTCCAGGGCCTCGGTGTCGAGGGCGAGCAGCCCGGCCGGGATGTGGTTGCGCAGCCTGGCCATGGGCTCGCCGTGCGCGAGCCGCAGGCGCTCGACCAGGTGGACGTCGCTGCCCTCGGCCACGCCGAGGGCGGCCGCGGTCTCGGCGGACGCGGGCTCGACCACGTTGCGCAGGACCCGGGTCTCGGGGCGCTGGCCCGCCGCCTCCAGGTCGTCGTAGAGGCTGCTGAGCTCCAGGGGGCGCTTGACCTGGCTGTGCACGACCTGGGTGCCGACGCCCCTGCGGCGCACGAGCAGGCCCTTGTCGACGAGCGACTGGATGGCCTGGCGGACGGTGGGCCGGGAGAGGCCGAGGCGCCCGGCGAGCTCGATCTCGTTGCCGAGCAGGCTTCCGGGCGTCAGGGCACCGCGCTCGATCGCCGCCTCCAGCTGCTGGGACAGCTGGAAGTAGAGCGGGACCGGGCTGCTGCGGTCGACGCCGAGGTGCAGGGCCACGGTGGGGTCCACGGCCGGTTTCGCGGCTTTGGCTGCTCCTTGTTCGGTCACGGAGCGAGCGTAGTCCGGGGAGATGATGACGGGAAGTTCGGAAGTTCTGTTGTCAGGACAAACCATTGACAGGAGCGCGGTTCCGTCGCGAGGGTGGGGCCCATGCGCATCGGACTGATCGGAACGGGACGTATCGGCACCTTCCACGCGGCGGCCCTCGTCCGCCGTCCGGAGGTGGAATCGCTCGTCGTCGCGGACGTGGACACCGCGCGGGCGGCGGACCTCGCGGCGCGGCTCGGGGCGACGGCGGCCCCTTCGGTGGACGCGCTGTTCCCGGGCGCGGCCTCGGGTCCCGGCGTGGACGCGCTGGTCATCACGGCGGCGACCGCCGCGCACGCGCAGCTCATCGCCCGGGGGGCGCGGGCGGGCCTGCCGGTGTTCTGCGAGAAGCCCATCGCGCTCGACCTGCCGGGCACCCTCGCCGCGCTCACCGAGGTCGAGTCCGCCGGAACGATCCTGCAGCTCGGTTTCCAGCGCCGCTTCGACGCCGGGTACGCGGCGGCGCGCGCGGCCGTGCGCGCCGGGCAGCTCGGACGGCTGCACACCGTACGGGCCATGACCTCGGACCCGGCGCCGCCGCCCGCCGCGTATCTGCCGCTGTCGGGGGGCCTGTACCGGGACTGCCTCGTGCACGACTTCGACATCCTGCGCTGGGTGACGGGGCGCGAGGTGACCGAGGTGTACGCGACGGGGTCCGACGCCGGTCCCGCGATGTTCCGCGAGGCGGGCGACGTCGACACGGCGGCCGTGCTGCTCACCCTCGACGACGGCACCCTGGCCACGGCGACCGCGACCCGCTGCAACGGCGCGGGCTACGACGTCCGCATGGAACTGGCCGGGGAGGCCGACCAGATCGCGGTCGGCGTGACCGCCCGCACCCCGCTCACCTCCGCCGAACCGGAGGCGCCCGGCGGCCCCGACAAGCCGTGGCCCGGCTTCCTTGAGCGCTTCGCCCCCGCTTACGAGGCGGAGCTCGCCGCGTTCGTCGACGTCGTGCGCGGTGAGCTGGCCAACCCCTGCGACGGCCGGGAGGCGCTGCACGCGCTGCGCATCGCCGAGGCGTGCGAGCTGTCGCGGGCCGAGCGGCGGCCCGTGCGGCTCACGGAGATCCCCGGGGCCTGAGCCCCGGTCGCCCCGGCCCGCCCCTGCGCGGGCCCGGGGCTCAGCCCGTCGCGCGGACCGTGCCCTGGGCCAGGGCACAGGGCGTCTCGGCGCCCTCGCCGCCGCCGGTCAGCAGGTCACACCGGGCGGAGGTCCCGGGCGGGTGCTACCAGCGGACGTCCAGGCGGCGCAGGCCCCGCATCAGCAGGCCCGGGCGCCAGTCCGTCGCGGGGCCGTCCAGGGCGAGGTCCGGGCAGCGCTCCAGGAGCGAGGCGAGGGCGATCCGGCCCTCGACGCGGGCCAGCGGGGCGCCCAGGCAGAAGTGGATGCCGTGCCCGAAGGCGACGTGGCCCTGCGGGGCGCGGTGGAGGTCGAAGTCGTCCGGCGCCCCGTACTTGCCCGGGTCGTGGTCGGCCGCGGTGAGGCCCACCACGACGACGGAACCGGCCGGGATCAGCGTGCCCGCCATCTCGGTGGGCTCGGTGGTGAAGCGGTAGGTGGAATTCTCCACCGGGCCCTCGTGGCGCAGGCCTTCCTCGATCGCGCCGTCCAGGAGGCCCGGGTCGGCCCGCAGCTCGGCCAGCTGGGCGGGGCGGGCGAGCAAGGCGTGGACGGTGTTGGTGATGAGGTGGACCGTCGTCTCGTGTCCCGCGATGAGCAGGAGGTACGCCATGCCGCGCAGCTCTTCGTGGGAGAGCCGGTCGCCGTCCTCGGCGCGGGTGCGGATGAGGGCGCTGAGCAAGTCGTCGCCGGGGACCGCGCGCTTGGTCTCGATCAGCTCGTCCAAGTAGGCGGCGAGGGCGACGAAGACCGTCTCCTCCCACTCCTCGGTGGTGGGTGAGGTGGCCTCGTTCGACAGCTGGCGGAAGCGCTCGCGGTCCAGGTCGGGGACGCCGAGCAGTTCGCAGATGACCGTCATCGGCAGCGGGAAGGCGAGGGCCTCCACCAGGTCGGCGCGGCTTCCCTTGGCGAGCATCCCGTCCAGGAGGCCGTCCGTGATCTCCTGGATCCGCGGGCGCAGCGCCTGGACGCGGCGGGCGGTGAACTCCCGGCCGATCAGGGAGCGCAGCCGGGTGTGGTGCGGCGGGTCGACGGTGAGCAGATGCGGGCCGATCAGCACCTCGTCCGGTAACGCCAGGTCGATTCCCGTGCTCGACTTGGTGAGTCGGGGGTCGGCGAGGGCGGCGCGGGCCTCTTCGTAGCCCACCACCAAGTAGTGGTCGGTGTCGTGGTCCGGGGGCGGGAAGCGGACGCGGTGGACGGGGCCCCGGGCTCTCAACTCGGCGTACGCCCGGTGGGGGTTGGTGGTGAAGTCCTCGTAGGAGGCGAGGTCGATGACTGCGTCTGCCATGGGGCGTCCCCTCGTGCGGGTTACCTGGTGTCCGCGGAACGAACGGGGCGGCCGGGCCGTTCCCTCGCGGGGCGCCCCAGGCCCGCCCCTTCCCGATCAAGGGGGCTCCGCCCCCTTGGACCCCCGTTTTCGGCGCTTCGCGCCTCGTCCTCAAACGCCGGACGGGCTGGATGGTGCCGCTTGCGGCTGTGTTTCAGCCCCTCCGGCGTTTGAGGAGCGGGGGTCTGGGGGCAGAGCCCCCAGTTTCGGGAAGGGGCGGGATCGGGGAGCCCCCGGCAGGGTTCAGGCGCCGTCCAGGAGGTCCGCGTCGTGGACCAAGAGGGCGATCTGCACCCGGTTGTTGAGGTCGAGCTTCGTCAGGATGCGGGAGACGTGGGCCTTCACCGTGGCCACGCTCAGGAACAGCTCCGCCGCGATGTCCGCGTTGGAGGCTCCCCGGCCCACCGCCACGGCGACCTCCCGCTCCCGCTCCCCGAGGGCACCGAGGCGCGCGAGGGCGCGTTGGCGCCGGTCGAGCTGCGGCCCGCCGCCGGTCACCTGGGAGATGAGCTGCTGCGTCACCGTGGGCGAGAGCACGGGCTCCCCGGCGGCCACGGCCCGTACCGCCGCGACGATCTCGGCGGGCGCGGTGTCCTTGAGGACGAACCCGGCGGCCCCGGCGCGCAGCGCCCGCAGCACCTGTTCGTCGGCGTGGAACGTGGTGAGGACGATGACCTCGGGGGCGTCGGGGCGCTTGCGCAGGAGCTCGGTGGCGGCGAGGCCGTCCATCGTGGGCATCCGGATGTCCATGAGGACGACGTCCGGGCGCACCTCACCGACCAGCGCGGCGACTTCGCTGCCGTCCCCCGCCTCGCCGACGATCTCGATGTCGTCGGCACCGCCGAGCATGAAGGAGAGTCCGGCGCGGACCAGCGGGTCGTCGTCGACGAGCAGGAGCCTGATCGGTTTCATGCGCCCTACCGTAACGAGCCCGGTCACCGGCCCCGGCCGGGGTCCGGGGCGGGAGGCGGTCACCGGGGCAGCCGGATCCGCAGCGGGCCGCAGCCCACGCGGTCGGCCTCCGCCGCCACGTAACGGGGCATGAGCGCGCGGAGGTCGGCGGCGCGCTCCCCGTCGTCGGCCCGGATCAGGAAGGTGACGTCACCGGTCTGGCACTCGGCCTGGTAGAGGGCCATGTCGTCGCGGAGGAAGCCGTGTCCCCGGGAGTGCCTGCGGGTGTCGCCGTCGGCCGTGATGCGACGCTGCCCGCCGTCGTACGAGAGGTCCTTGTAGAGCACGGCCAGGCGCGGGTCCACGACCGTCATCAGGCGCAGCGACGGATGGCCGAAGAGGACGTCGCGGTCGCAGGTGCGCACGGGGGCGTCGCCCGCGGTGACCAGGGGACGGCGGTAGTGGTCGGCGTCCTTCCCGTCGTGCGTGCGCAGGCCCTCGACGCCGCAGATCGCGTCGCGCTTCTCGTCGGTGAACCGGGCGGGGGCGCCGAGCCCGTCGGCCGGGTCGGCGAGGGCGCGGGTGCAGCCCTGGTCCGTCATGTAGTCGTTGACGAGGGTGACCACGGCGCGGGCGAGCCGGGCCCGTTCGTCGGTGTCGACCTCGTCGTCGTACACCGTCCAGCCGGTCTCCATGTCGACGACGAGCGGCCCTTCGTCCTCGCGCTGGCGGCCGACGCAGCCTTCGGGGACCGCGAGCCACGCGCGCGTGTCGGACACCATGCCGAGCAGTCCGCCGCCGAGGGGCGTCATGCGCGCGGACAGGTACTCGTCGGCCCAGGTGTCGCCCGCGCCGCCGAAGCGTACGTCGAGCCGGTGCAGCCGGGCGGTGACGCGGGCGCCGCGCGGGGACGTCAACCGGCACAGCCCGGACGGCCCTTCGGAGCCGGTCCTGCTGGTGGTGACGGGCACGTCGGCGGCCTCGATGTCCCGCTTGCCGTGGAACAGGTCGGCCACGTCGTCCTCGTCGAACGCGCCCCAGCAGGCCCGTTCCTCGGCGAACGGTCCCGCCTGCGCCTGCCAGGCCACGGCCGTGCCGCCGAGCAGCGCCCCGGCGAGGGCGGCGGCGAGGGCGGGCCGCAGGCGGCCGCGGGTGAGCCGGCGCCAGTGCCACCAGGGGCGGCGCGGCACGGCCGCCGCGATGGCGGCCGCCACGTCGCCCCCGCCGTCCTCGGTGTCCGCCGCGGCCGTCGTGCGGTGCTCGCTCATCGGTGCTCCCCGGGGGTGGCGGCAGGCGTCTTCGGCGCGAGGGGCGCGCACCCCAGGCGTCGCGTCACCGCGTCGGTGAACGTGGTGAAGTAGCCCTCGGTGTCGCGCGTCGGCGAGCCGAGCATCAGGAACGTCGTGGGGCGGCCCGCGCACCGGGCGCGGACGACCTGGTGCCCGGCGGCGAACACGCCGGTGCCGCGCCAGCCGCGCGCGGGCGGCCGGCTCCCGGTCACGCCGTCGAGCAGCGCGCCGAGCCGTGGTTCGCGGATCATCAGGGCGTCGAAGACCCGGGTGTCCACGCGCTCGCCGAGCCGCGGGGAGCGGCCGATCCGTACGGAGCAGGCCTGTCTGTCCCGGGTGACCGCCCCGGCCTGGGCGACGAGCCGCAGGGCCGCTTCCTTGCCGAGGCCGGACGCGACGTCGAGCCCCGGGATGCGGCAGACGGCGCTCGACGGGTTGGTGTCGTCCTTCTCCGGGAGCCTGAGCAGGGGCGAGGTGGCGCGCGGCGGCTCCGCCGGGGCGCAGCCCGCGGCCCGCATGCCCTGCTCGGCGGCGGTCAGGAGGAGTTCGACGGCGGCGTCGGCGCCGCCGAGGTCCGTGCCGCCGATGACGTCGTCCGGCCCCTTCTCCTCGGCCCGCAGGGTGACGGCGGTGGGCCGTCCGTCGCGGGTGTCGCAGCGCTGGGGCAGGACCAGCAGGCCGTGGCTGCCGTCGACGGCGCCGGGCAGCCCCTCGGGCAGGGGCATCGCGCGCCCGCCGACGAAGGTGTTGAGCCACTCCAGGCGGGCGGCGGCCCGCTCGGGCGCCGGTCCGTACGTCACCGTCACCCGGGTGTCCTGTACGCCCTTGTCGCCGTCGCTGAAGGTGTGCTCGGAGCGCACGGCGAGCACGCACCGCCCCTGGGGCCGGGCCCGGGTGGGCGCGGTCTCCTCGGCCGTGCGGCGGTGGGCGTCGTCCCCGTCGAAGGCCTCGTCGCCGAGGATGCCGGGGCCGCTGTCCCGCTCCCAGGCACCCCAGCAGTAGCGGTCGCGGCCCTCGAAGGGCCAGGTGTCCGTGGCCCAGGTGCCGAGGCCCGCGGCGAGCAGCGTGACCACGGTGGTGGCGGCGAGCGCGCCGCGTCGGGCCCTGAGGCGTTGCCGTACGCGTATGAACCGTTTGCCCTCTTGTGGGCGGCCGGTGTCCTCCGGCGCGCTCTCCCCCGTCACTGCCTTCACCTCTCCGGTTACGTGCCGTTGCCGCCCGCCCCTGCTTTCGGGCCTTTGCTTCTGTGCAGCGGCCGATCGTAGCCGGGGGGGCGACCGCGCCCCTCACCAGGCCCTGGGGGGTGCGGAGTTGAGGGAGGAAGCGGGGCGATCCGGGCAGGGGGCTCACCCCCAGGGCAGCCATGCCTCGACGACGAAGCCGCCGCCGTGCCGGGCGCCGTGGGAGAGCCGTCCGCCCGCGAGCGACGCCCGTTCGGTGAGCCCGATGAGCCCCTGGCCCGAGCCGGGCACGGGCGGCACCTCGCCGGGCGGCGCCGGGTTGCGGACGGTCACGGTCAGGCCCTCGTCGGGCGCGCCCGCGACGGTGACGGTGACCTCGGCGCCCGGCGCGTGCTTGCGGGCGTTGGTCAGGGCTTCCTGGGCGATGCGGTACGCGGTGCGGCCGATCGCGGCGGGCACCGCGGCGGGGTCGGCCACGCGCAGGTCGAGCCCCACCTTCATGCCCGCGTCGCGGGACTCGGCGACGAGCGTGTCCAGGGCCGCGAGGGTGGGCTGGGGCCGCCCGGACGAGGTCTCCGCCTCGCCGCCGCGCAGCACTCCGATGACCTGGCGCAGGTCCTGGAGGGCCTCGTGCGCGCTCTCCCGGATGACGCCCGCGGCGCGGGCGATCTCCGCCTGGGGGGCGTCGGGCCGGAACTCCAGGGCGCCCGCGTGCACGCTGAGCAGCGTCAGGCGGTGCGCGAGGACGTCGTGCATCTCGCGCGCGATGGCCTCGCGGGCGAGCCGCTGGGCCTGCTCGGCGCGGAGCGCGGCCTCGTTCTCGGCGCGCCGGGCCCGGTCGCGCAGGGCGATCAGGAGCTGGCGCCGGGAGCGTACGAGCATGCCCCAGGCGAGGACGACGAGGATGAGCATCGAGGTCAGCACGACCGACACCAGGTACGGCGTCTCGCCGTCGGGCCGCAGCCAGAAGAACACCGGGATCGTGGCGACGCCGAGGCCGCCGATCAGCGCGCTGTACTTGAACGGCCGGTGCACGGCGAGCGTGAAGTAGGCCACGAGCGTGGTGCCGCCCGCGGAGTCGGACACGAGGCCGACGAGCAGCATCGCCACGGCGAGGCCGACCGGCCAGCGCCTGCGCAGCCACACGGCGGCACAGGACGCGGCGCCGATGAGCTGGTCGATCGCGACCGTGCTGTCGGACAGCGCGGGGTTCTTGGCGACGCCGTCCGCGCCGATGAGACCGATGACCACGGCGATCAGGAAGAGGCCGAAGTCGACGACCCAGTCCCGCAGGGTGCGCCGCACGCGCCCGCCCTCGCCCTCGCGCCGGTCCGGGTCCAGCTCGGCGGTGACGGCCGAGGGCAGGAACCAGGTGTTGGGCAGCACGGGCTCGGCACCTGACGGGGGCTCCGGTGCGGCTTGACGGTCCACGCCGACCGGCCGTCCCCCGTCGACGGCCGGTCGTGTGGCAGCGCTGTCGTTCACAAGCGACAAATCTACGCACCGCCCGGCCGGATGGTCTCCCACCAGCGGCGATCGTCGACCAAAGTCACATGGCGCGCGACTTTGGGCGCATCCCGGCGGGCGCCGATGCGGCCGCCCGGCGCGGCGGGCCCCGCCCCGCGGCCGATGTCCGTGGAAGGTCCGCGGGACGAGGATCGGTGCCATGAAGAAGCTTCTCGAAGGAATCGGTTTCCTGCTGCTCGTCCAGGGGGCCGCGGGGCTGGTGCACGAGTTCACCGGCTGGCTGCGCGGCTGGGGCGTGATCCAGCACCTGGGCTTCGCCGACGGCTACGAGCTGTATCTGAGCATCGCGCTCGTGGTGCTCGCGGTCGCCCTGTTCGCGGCGGCCGAGAGCGCCGAGAAGGCCCGGTGAACCCCCTGGGCGCCGGTCAGCAGCCTCGGTCGACCAGGTCGAACGACCGGTAGTGGTCGGCGGTGTAGTAGTCCTCCTGGCCGCGCTCGCCGGTGACGATGCGCCGGGCGCCACGGGTCGAGGAGCCCGGGGTCTTGACGGTGTACTCGTGGTAGTAGCCGGTGCTCTGCTTCGGCAGGACGCCCTCCCGGTTCTGGAAGACGGTGCCGTCCTGCGGGTACGGGAACGGCCCGTTCTTCGCTATGAGTCGGAGCGTGTCGTGGGCCTGCGAGGGCAGGGCCGAGTAACAGATGTCGCCGACCGAGGCGACGGAGAACCCGGCCGGGCCGACGACGGCCGGGCCCTGCTGCGGGGCGGCGTTCGCGACGCCGGTGAGAGAGCCGCCGACGAGGAACGCGGCGGCGAGGGCGGACGCACTGACGAGACGGGTGATCCGTGGGGGGATTCGCATGGGCCCAGTGTGACGCGCGTAGAGGTTGATGTGTCAATGACAATGGGGGGTAAGTCCGAGGAATTTCCCTGGAGTTAACCGGGTCCGGCCGCGCGGCACGGGCGGCCGGACCCGTGCGGCCCGACGCGAGCGTCCTCGCCCGTACCGCCCGCCACGGGTGGCCGAGCCCGTGCCGCCGCCCAGCACCTGTCCGATGGCCGGACAGGCCCTAGTAACTCCCGTACTCCGGACGGCCCGCGCGGTCGTACGAGTTGATCACGACGCCCTTGGACGTCGTACGGGACGCGGTGTGCCGGAACGCCGTCGGCAGGCCGCCCTCGGCGAACAGGCGCTTGCCGGTGCCGAGAGCCACCGGGAACGTCAGCAGGTGCAGTGTGTCGATCAGGTCGTGCGCCAGCAGGCTCTGCGCGAGGCCCGCGCTGCCGTGCAGCTGGAGCTCCCGGCCGGGCCGCTCCTTGAGCGCGCCGACGTCCTTCACCAGGTCGTCACGGCCGATGATCTCGGTGCCCGCCCAGTCGGCGGCGGTCAGCGTGCGGCTCGCCACGTACTTGGGCAGCGCGTTGAGCCGGGAGGCGATCGGGTCGGCGGGGTCGGTCATCTTCGGCCAGTACCCCGCGAAGATCTCGTACGTGCGCCTGCCCAGGAGGAAGGCGTCCACCCGGCCGAACACCTCCTCGACGAAGCGGCCGAAGTCCTCGTCCCCGTACGGCACCGACCAGCCGCCGTGCGGGAAGCCGTCGCTGGTGTCCTCCTCGGGGCCGCCCGGAGCCTGGATGACGCCGTCGAGGGTCTGGAACTGCGTGAGCGTGATCTTCATGGCGACCGCCTTCTGTCTCGTGCCGCGTGGCCGACGGGACGCCGTCCGCGCCCGCCCTCACCCCTTTCGACCCTCGCACCGCCCGGAACTCATCGCTCTGCGAGCGCCGTCCGGCACCCCGTGCCTCGGCGTCCGTTTCCCGCCAGCTCCGGGGCGCGGCCGGGACTTTGATGGAGCACGCAAGGACGGGGCCGCGACCGGCGGCCGCTACGGACGAATGCGAAAGCGCGGTACGGACATGTCTTCACTCACCGGTAAGAAGGCCCTGGTCACCGGCGGCAGCCGCGGCATCGGCGCGGCGATCGCGCTGCGCCTGGCCCAGGACGGCGCCGATGTGGCGATCACCTATGTGCGGGGCGAGGACGCGGCCCGTGAGGTCGTCGCCAAGATCGAGGCGGCCGGGCGGCGCGGCTTCGCGATCCGGGCCGACGCGGCCGACGCCGGGGACGCCGCGGGCGCCGTCGCGCGGGCCGCGGACGACCTCGGCGGGCTCGACATCCTGGTCAACAACGCGGGTGCCGGTGTCATCGGCCCGCTGGAGTCCCTCAGCCTCGCCGACGTCGACCGCGTCCTGTCCGTGAACGTCCGGGCGGCGTTCCTCGCCTCCCAGGCGGCGGCCGCGCTCCTGCCGCGCGGCGGGCGCGTCGTCTCCATCGGCAGCTGCATGGCCAAGCTGGTACCGGGTCCCGGCGGGACGCTGTACGCCACCAGCAAGGCGGCGCTCATCGGCCTCACCAAGGCGTTGGCGCGGGAGCTGGGCGAGCGGGGCGTCACGGCCAACCTGGTGCACCCCGGGCCCATCGACACCGACATGAACCCGGCCGACGGGCCCTACGCCGCGGCCCAGGCCGCGGACACCGCCCTCGGGCGCTACGGGAGCCCCGCGGAGGTGGCCTCGATGGTCGCGTACCTCGTCGGGGACGAGGCGGCGTACGTCACGGGGGCGGAGCTGTCGGTCGACGGCGGCCACGCGGCGTAGGCCCTCGCTCCTCAAACGCCGGAGGGGCTATTCATAGCCCCTCCGGCGTTTGAGGACGAGGCGCGGAGCGCCGATACGGGGGTCCAAGGGGGCGGAGCCCCCTTGTTCGGGAAGGGGCGGGATTGGGGAGCCCCGCGAGGGATCAGCCCAGTTCGCGGTGGCGGGCCCGGAGTGCCGTGGCGCCCGTCTCCGTCAGACGGCCGAAGAGGCGGAGCCGGGAGATGCCCCCGTCGGGGAAGATGTCCACGCGCGCGTGGGTGCCGACGGCGGTCTCGGGCAGCACGAAGCGGTGGTTCGTGTCGGGCTGCAGCCGGGTGCGGGGCAGCACCTCCACCCACGCGCCGTCGTCGCCGTCGCGCACGGACACGGAGGCCCACCCCGCCGAATTCCCCTTCAGATACGCCGTGTCGATCTCCAGGGCCCGCACGGAGGCCTGCGCCACGAGCCGGTAGCGGATCCAGTCGTGCCCCTGGTCGCGCCGCCGCCGCGTCTCCCACCCGTCGTCCATCTTGCGCGAACGCCCGGGCTGGATGGTGTTGGTGGCGGGCGAGTAGAAGCGGTCGGAGGCGTCCTCGACCCGGCCGCCGTTCTCCAGGGCGACGACGTCGAAGGTGCCGAGCGCGGCGAGCCAGTCGGGGTCGGCGACGACCTCGCCGTACACGCGCAGCCGGGCGATGCCCCCGTCGGGGTGCTGGTTGACCCGCAGGTGGGTGAACCGCTGCGCGGCGTCCACGGCGAAGCCGTTCGCGGCGTGGCCCCCGACGGGCGTGCGCGGGACGAGCACGGTCCACTTGACGTCGTCGGCGAGGAGCTCCTCGGGCGTCGGCGAACCCTCGACGGCCGTGCCCTCGACGGACACCGCCTGCGGGTAGTTGCCCCGGAAGTGGGCGGTGTCGACGACGACGCCGTGGATGACGCCGGGCGCGCCGAGCCGGACGAGGGCCCAGTCGTGGTCGTCCTCGGTGGGCCAGGGCTGCTCTGCGGACACGCCCCGGCGGCGGCGGGTCTCCCAGCCGTCCATGACCTTGCCCTTGTGGCCGAAGTGCTCGGGGTCGAACTCGGCGGCGCCCGGCAGGAGCAGGTTCTCGCGCATCGCGAAGAACTCGTCGTTGGCGGCGATGACGCCGGCGCCCAGCTGCCGGTCGGCGAGGTTGGCGTACTGGGTGAAGGGGAAGTCGGCGGTGCGGTAGTCGGCGTAGGGCTCGCCGCCGCCGTAGGGGTTGGCGTCGCCGGTGAAGGTGGGTATCGCCGTCACGGTGATCAGTTCTTCCTTTCCAGGAGTCGGCCCGAGGGGGCGGTGAACTCGCCCTCGGACACAATGCGTCGGCCCCGCAGCCAGGTGGACTTCACGACGCCGGTGAGGGTCTTGCCCGCGTACGCGGTGACGCGGTTGCGGTGCTCCAGCCGGGCGGGGTCCACGGTGAAGGTCTCGTCGGGCGCGAGGACCACGAAGTCGGCGTCGCGGCCCGCCTCGATGGCGCCCTTGCGGTCCAGGCCGACCAGGCGCGCGGTGTGGGTGGACATCCAGCGCACCACGTCCTCCAGGCCGTGGCCGCGCGCGCGGGCCGCCGTCCACACGGCGGGCAGGCTCAGCTGGAGGCCGGAGATGCCGCCCCAGGCGGTGGCGAAGTCCGCCGTCTTGAGGTCGGCCGTGGACGGGGAGTGGTCGGTGACGACGCAGTCGATGGTGCCGTCGGCGAGCGCCCGCCACAGCAGGTCCTGGTTGGCGGCCTCGCGGATGGGCGGGCAGCACTTGAACTCGCTGGCGCCGTCCGGGACTTCCTCGGCGGTGAGGGTGAGGTAGTGCGGGCAGGTCTCGACGGTCAGCCGGACGCCCTCGCGCTTGGCGGCGGCGATCAGCGGCAGGGCGTCGGACGAGGACAGGTGCAGCACGTGCACGCGGGCGCCGATGCGCCTGGCCAGGGCGATGAGGCCCTCGATGGCGGTGTCCTCGGAGACGCGCGGGCGGGTCGCCAGGTAGTCCGCGTACCTGGGTCCGCCGCGGGCGGGCGCCGCGGCCAGCTCGCGCGGGTCCTCGGCGTGCACGATGAGCAGCCCGCCGAACCCGGCGACCTCCCCCATGGAGGCGGCCAGTTGGTCCTGGTCGAGCTCCGGGAACTCGTCCACGCCCGAGGGCGAAAGGAAGCACTTGAAGCCGTACACGCCCGCGTCGTGCAGGGCCCTGAGGTCCTTCACGTTGTCGGGCAGCGCGCCGCCCCAGAAGCCGACGTCGATGTGCGCCTTGGGCCGGGCGACGTCCTGCTTCGTACGGAGGTGGCCGACGGTCGTCGTCGGCGGCAGGGAGTTGAGCGGCATGTCGACGAGCGTCGTGATGCCGCCGGCCGCGGCCGCGCGCGTGGCCGTCCAGAACCCCTCCCACTCGGTGCGGCCGGGGTCGTTGACGTGGACGTGCGTGTCGACGAGTCCGGGCAGCAGCGCGTGGTCCCCGACGTCCTCCAGACGGGCGCCGGGCTCCACGGGCGCGTCGTGGGGGCGGACCGCCACGATCGTGCCGCCGCTGACGGCGACGGACGCGGCACGCGTCCCCTCGGGGGTGATGACGCGCGTCGAGCGCAGCACCAGTTCGACGTCGGGCACCGCGACCCCTCTCCGTAGGGCCCCACGCGGGGGCTGTTGGGCCCCCTACCGGCGGGCCTGGGCTCCGGCGGCCTTCCGGCCAGCGGAATTCAACGTTCTGTTGAAGGAGTTTTCACTTCGCCGCGAGCCGCGTCAAGGGTCTATGCGTTTCCACAAAGTGGAAGTAAGATTCCGTAGTTCAGAACGTAGCTCTGTACGACGCATACCGTCGAAGGCGCTCCGACCGCCTCGCGGGAGACCGGACAAACACGCACTGACCGGCACGGACGCCCCGCCCGCGCCGGATACGTCCCCGCAGGCGCCCGGTAGGCTGCATACCGCCTGCCAGTCGAAAGGAACGCGCCGTGCCGACGTCCAGCGCCAGCACCACCGACGCCGCGAAGTCCTCCGCCCCCGCGCCCGCGAGCGGGGGCGTCCAGTCCCTCGAGCGCGCCTTCGACCTCCTGGAGCGGATGGCCGACGCCGGGGGCGAGGTCGGCCTCAGCGAACTGTCCGCGAGCAGCGGCCTGCCGCTGCCGACCATCCACCGCCTCATGCGCACGCTCGTCGCCTGCGGATACGTCCGCCAGCAGCCCAACCGGCGGTACGCGCTCGGCCCCCGCCTGATCCGCCTCGGCGAGTCCGCGTCCCGGCTGCTCGGCACCTGGGCGCGCCCCTACCTCGCCCGCCTCGTCGAGGAGACCGGCGAGACGGCGAACATGGCGCTGCTCGACGGCGACGAGGTCGTGTACGTGGCGCAGGTGCCGTCCAAGCACTCCATGCGGATGTTCACCGAGGTGGGGCGGCGGGTCCTGCCGCACTCCACCGGGGTGGGCAAGGCGCTGCTCGCGCACACGCCGCCGGACGAGGTGCGGGCGCTGCTCGCGCGGACGGGGATGCCCGCCGCCACGGAGAAGACCATCACCACGGCCGACGGCTTCCTCGACGCGCTCGACGAGGTCCGCCGCGCGGGGTACGCGGTCGACGACAACGAACAGGAGATCGGCGTGCGCTGCCTCGCCGTCTCCGTCCCCGACTCCCCCACGGCCGCGGCGATCTCCATCTCGGGCCCCGCGGGCCGCGTCACCGACGAGGCCACCCGCCGCATCGTCCCCGTCCTCCAGCAGGTCGCGGCCGAACTCTCCACGGCCCTGGCCAGCTCGGGCCCGTCGGCGTAGCCCCCCGCGGGTGGCGCCAGATCCAGCCCGTCCGGCGTTTGAGGACGAGGCGCGAAGCGCCGAAAACGGGGGTCCAAGGGGGCGGAGCCCCCTTGTTCGGGAAGGGGCGGGTCAGGGGCGCACCGCGAAGTCAACCGGCCTGGCCCGCCGCAACGCCCGCCGCAAGGCGACCGGCACCGGCGGCGCGGGCACGACCAGGACGGGACAGACCGCGCGCGCCTCGGCGTAGCGCCGGACCCGCCCCCGCCACCACCCGCCCCGCGCCCCCACCACCAACAGATCCTCGGGCCGCGAGGCCACCCGGCACAGGGCGGGCCCCGGCCGGTCCCACACCGGGCGCCGCTCCACCACCACCCCGGGCGGCCCCCCGCCGAACGCCTCGTCGAAGGCCCCCGCGAGCCGCCCCCGGGCCACGCCCCGCCAGTGCGCGGCCCACGCCGGGTCGGGGTGGCGCAGATACAGCGCCTCCCCCTCCGGCGGCTCCCACGCGAGCACCGCGACCAGCACCCGCCCGCTCCGCCGCGCCTCCCGCGCGGCGACCCGCAGCGCGGCGAGGCTCGCCAGCGAGTCACCGCTGACCCCGACCACCACGCGCCCGGGCCCTGCCGTCTCTTCGTCCCGCTCGCCGTTCACGTCGTCTCCTCGTACGTCTCTCCTGCCGCTGCCAGGCCAGTACGTCGGCCAAAACAGCGGCTGATCACGAGTGTGTAGGCTGATTGGCCTGGACAGCAGGGCCAATCGGGAGGATCTGGCATGGCAGAGGCGCACGTGGTCCACTCCGTGGACCGGCGGCTCGGCGGGGCGCGGCTCGCCGGTCTGGTGACGGACCTGGCTGGGGAGCGGCCGGGCTACCGCGCGCTCGCCCAGGCGGTCCGCACCCTGCTGCTCGACGGCCGCGTCCCGCTGCACACCCGGCTGCCCGCCGAGCGCGAACTGGCGACGGCACTGGGTGTCAGCCGGGCCACGGTCACGGCGGCGTACGACCTGCTGCGCGACAG
This sequence comes from Streptomyces sp. YIM 121038, assembly GCF_006088715.1. Taxonomy (NCBI): domain Bacteria; kingdom Bacillati; phylum Actinomycetota; class Actinomycetes; order Kitasatosporales; family Streptomycetaceae; genus Streptomyces; species Streptomyces sp. YIM 121038. The sequence continues at coordinate 7,455,943 of NZ_CP030771.1, read as the reverse complement.
CGGGTTCGCGCGCAGCCGCCGGGGCGCGAGCACCTGGACGGAGCTGCCGGAGGGCCGCCGCCCGGCCAGCGTGGCGGCGTTCCCCGTCGGCGACGGGGTCATCGACCTGGCGGTGGCCGCGCCGCCCGCACCCCAGGCGGAGCTGAGCGCGGCGCTCGCTGCGGCCGCCGCCCGGCTGCCCGAGCACGCGCCGACGGCGGGCTACCACCCCTACGGGCTACCCGAGTTGCGCGCGGCGGTCGCGGAGCGGTTCACGCGCCGGGGCCTGCCGACGCTGCCGGACCAGATCCTGATCACGACCGGCGCCCAGCACGCGATCTCGCTGGCGCTCGCGCTGCTCGGGCGCCCCGGCGACCGGGCCCTGGTGGAGAACCCCTCCTACCCCAACGCGCTCGACGCGATCCGCCGCGCGGGCCTGCGCGCGACGCCCGTGCCCGTCACCGACGCGGGCTGGGACACCGACCTGGTCGAGTCCACGCTGCGGCAGGCGGCGCCCCGCATCGCCTACCTCGTACCGGACTTCCAGAATCCGACGGGGGCCCTGATGGGCCGGGAGCAGCGGGTGCGGATCCTCCAGGCCGCCCGGGCGACGGGCACCTGGCTGCTCGTCGACGAGACCATCGCCGACATCGCCCTCGACGTGCCGCCGCCCGCGCCGTTCGCCTCGCTCGCGCCGCACGGCGCGGCCGAACAGGTCGTCACCGTGGGGTCGTTGAGCAAGTCGCACTGGGGCGGGCTGCGCATCGGGTGGGTGCGGGCCGGGTCCCGTCTGATCACGGAGCTGGCCATGGCCCGGGTGCCGTCGGACATGGCCACGCCGGTGATCGAGCAGCTCGTGGCGCTGCACCTCCTGGAGGGCATGGAGGCGACGCTGCACGCGCGGATCGCCTCGCTGCGGGCCTCGCGGGCGGCGCTCGCGGCTGCGCTGGCGCGGCACGTGCCCGAGTGGCGCTGGCAGCTGCCGCCCGGGGGGCTCTCCCTGTGGGTGGACCTGGGGGCGCCGGTCGCCTCCGCGGTGGCCCGGGCCGCGCTGGGGCAGGGGGTGCGGATCGAGGGGGGCTCGCGGTTCGGTGCGGATCCCGGTACGCATGAGCACCGGCTGCGGATTCCCTTCACGCTGCCGCCGCGGCAGTGCGACGACGTGGCCGCCCGCCTGGCCGCCGCCCTCGCGAGCGGCCTGGAGGCCCCTGCGGGCGCACCCCTGCCGGGCGACTGGGTGGCGTAGCCCTACCGGGGTCCCCAATCCCGCCCCTTCCCGATTCCTGGGGGCTCCGCCCCCAGACCCCCGCTCCTCAAACGCCGGAGGGGCTATTCATAGCCCGTCCGGCGTTTGAGGACGAGGCGCGGAGCGCCGATACGGGGGTCCAAGGGGGCGGAGCCCCCTTGTTCGGGAAGGGGCGGGCCCGGGGCGCCCCGCGAGGGCCTCAGCCACGAGGGTCGCGGAATCGTTCCACCGCCCCCCGCACCCCGCCCAGCGCCCCCGTCAAGGCACTGACCGAGCCGATCGACCCCGCGACCAATAAGAGGGACCTCCGCAGCCGGCGGAGATCGGGCGCCCCCGCCGCCGCCATCGCGGCCAGCGCCGCCAGCTCGTCCTCGGCGATCGCCCGATCGGGGAACTCCCCGGGGTAGGAGGCCAGTTCACGGCGCAAGCGGGACACCGCGGCGCGCAGCTCCGTCACCCGCGGATCCTCGTAGCCGCCCGTCGCCGCTCTCCGCCCCACGCTCCGCAACACAGCTCTCCCCCTCGCACGTCGTTGTGCGGCAGCCGCATCTTTCGGCCACGCCCCGGCCGGAACAGGGTCCCCAGAAGCCATGCGGTAAGCAAGGGTCATGACCGAATCCCTGTCACCCGCCCCGTCCGCCCCCGCCGCCGAGGTCGCCGGCCTGCTGCTCGCCGCGGGCGGCGGGCGGCGCCTGGGCGGCTGCCCGAAGGCCCTGCTCGAACACCGCGGCGAGCTGTTCGTGGAGCACGCCGCGCGGGTCCTGCGCGAGGGCGGCTGCACCCGCGTGCACATCGTGCTCGGGGCCACCGCCGACGTCGTACGGGAGCAGGCGACGCTCCCGGGGTGCGTGCTCGTGGACAACCCGGACTGGCGGGAGGGGATGGGGAGTTCGCTGCGCGCGGGCCTGGCGTCGCTGGCGGGCACCGGGGCGCGGGCCGCGCTGGTGACGCTCGTGGACCAGCCCGGCATCGGCCCGGCCGCGGTGGCCCGGCTCCTGGCCGCGCACCGCTCCCCCGCGGACCTCGCGGCGGCCGCGTACGACGGCGAGCGCGGGCATCCGGTCCTGTTCGGCGCGGACCACTGGGACGGCATCGCGGCGGCCGCGACGGGCGACCAGGGGGCGCGCGCCTATCTGCGGGAGCACGCGGGCGCGCTCACGCTCGTGGAGTGCGGCGACATCGCGGAGCCGTACGACATCGACACGCTCCCGGACCTGGAGCGGCTGGAGTGACGGGAGCCGGGAGAAGGCCGAAGCGCCCGGGGCGGCCGAAGGGGCGCCGACGCGCCCCGCGCGGGGCCACCGCCCCAGGGACCCGACGCCCCCTGGCCGCCCCGCCGGACCCCTGGTCCACTGGGGGTGACGGCGGTGGCACTCTGCGCCGCGTTGTGTCGACGAAGAGAATCTCGACATCAACAAACGATTGAACTTCCACCATGAGGAAACTAGTATCCACTGTTCAGAAGCGCCTGACCCGGTGGACGGCGCCCGCGGCCGTTTCCCGGCACCGTGGCACGCGGTGCCACACGACCGGGCCGACGGTCGCCCCGCCCCCACCGCCGCGCCGCCCGTGAAGCACGCTCGCTGAAGGAAGTGACAGCTCATGTCCGCACCAGCGCCGTCCCCGCTGGCCATCGTCGACGCCGAGCCCCTGCCCCGGCAGGAAGAGGTCCTCACCCCGGCGGCCCTCGCCTTCGTGGCCGAGCTGCACCGGCGGTTCACGCCGCGCCGCGACGAGCTCCTGGCCCGCCGCGCCGAGCGGCGCGCCGAGATCGCCCGCACGTCCTGTCTGGACTTCCTGCCCGAGACCGCCGCCGTCCGCGCGGACGACTCCTGGAAGGTGGCGCCCGCCCCGGCCGCCCTGAACGACCGCCGGGTGGAGATCACCGGCCCCACCGACCGCAAGATGACCATCAACGCGCTCAACTCGGGCGCGCGGGTCTGGCTCGCCGACTTCGAGGACGCCTCCGCCCCCACCTGGGAGAACGTGATCCTCGGCCAGCTCAACCTCACCGACGCCTATGAGCGCCGCATCGACTTCACCGACGAGCGCACCGGCAAGTCGTACGCCCTGAAGGACGCGGGCGAACTCGCCACCGTCGTGATGCGCCCGCGCGGCTGGCACCTGAACGAGCGGCACCTCACGGACGGGGACGGCACACCGGTCCCGGGCGCCCTCGTCGACTTCGGCCTGTACTTCTTCCACAACGCCCAGCGCCTGCTCGACCTCGGCAAGGGCCCGTACTTCTACCTCCCGAAGACGGAGTCGCACCTGGAGGCCCGCCTCTGGAACGAGATCTTCGTCTTCGCGCAGGACCACGTCGGCATCCCCCAGGGCACCGTCCGCGCCACCGTCCTCATCGAGACGATCACGGCCGCGTACGAGATGGAGGAGATCCTCTACGAGCTGCGCGACCACGCGTCGGGCCTGAACGCGGGCCGCTGGGACTACCTCTTCTCCATCGTCAAGAACTTCCGTGACGGCGGCCAGAAGTTCGTCCTGCCGGACCGCAACGCGGTCACGATGACGGCCCCGTTCATGCGCGCCTACACCGAACTGCTCGTCCGCACCTGCCACAAGCGCGGCGCGCACGCCATCGGCGGCATGGCGGCCTTCATCCCGTCCCGCAAGGACGCCGAGGTCAACAAGGTCGCCTTCGAGAAGGTCCGCGCCGACAAGGACCGCGAGGCGGGCGACGGCTTCGACGGCTCCTGGGTCGCCCACCCCGACCTCGTCCCGATCGCCATGGAGTCCTTCGACAAGGTCCTCGGCGACAAGCCGAACCAGAAGGACCGCCTCCGCGAGGACGTGTCCGTCGCCGCCGGTGACCTGATCGCCATCGACTCGCTCGACGCCAGGCCCACGTACGCGGGCCTGGTCAACGCCGTGCAGGTCGGCATCCGCTACATCGAGGCCTGGCTGCGCGGCCTCGGCGCGGTCGCCATCTTCAACCTCATGGAGGACGCGGCCACCGCCGAGATCTCCCGCTCCCAGATCTGGCAGTGGATCAACGCGGGCGTCGTCTTCGAGAACGGCGAGCCCGCCACCGCCGACCTCGCCCGCGAGGTCGCCGCCGCCGAGCTGACCGCGATCCGCGCCGACCTCGGCGAGGCCGCCTTCACGGCGGGCAAGTGGCAGGAGGCCCACGACCTCCTCCTCCAGGTCTCCCTGGACGCCGACTACGCGGACTTCCTCACCCTCCCCGCGTACGAACGCCTGCGCTGAGCCGGGGCAGTGCCCGTGTGTCGCTGAGCGCCCCGCACCTCCGCGGGGCGCTCAGCGCACTTGCGGCTTGCCGTGGAGGTTCGGGACCCGCTTCAGCCAGGGCGGGCGGGACGCCTCCGTGGCGCGGGCGCGGAGGGCGTCCTCGGCGGCCAGTTGGGCGCGGGGCGGGAAGTCGGTGGGGAGCCAGGTCGCGGAGGCGCGGGCGCGGGCCGTGAGGTAGGTGACGTAGGCCTCGCGCAGCGCGTCGGGGGTCGCGAAGCCCGGCTCGTCGGTGAGCCAGGCGTCGGGGACGTCCGCCGTGATCGCGCGCAGCAGGTCCTCGGTCACCAGCGGCGCCAGCTCCGCGTCGGCCGCGCGCGTGTCGGGGCCGTAGCGGCCGAGCGCGTGCTGGCGGAAGTCGTACGCCTTCTCGGCGGTGGCGAGGACCGACGCGGCGTCCCAGCGGTGGTGGAAGACGAGGGCGGCGCCGTGGTCGATGAGCCACAGGCGCGGCGGGCGGACGCCGAACGTGGGCCAGACCATGAGGTTCGAGCTGTGCACGGTGCGGTCGACGTTCGCGGTGAGGGCGTCGAGCCAGACCACCTTGCCCGCTTCCAGCGGGTCCACGTCGAGGTCGGTGTCCGGGGTGAAGTCGTGCGCCCCGGGCAGGTAGTCCATGCCCAGGTTGAGGCCCGCGCTGCGGTGCAGCAGGTCCTGGACCTCCTGGTGCGGCTCGTGCGCGCCGAGGGCCGGGTCGAAGTGGGCGAGGACCAGCTCGGGCACGCGCAGGCCGAGGCGGCGGGCCAGCTCCCCGACGACGATCTCGGCGACGAGCGCCTTGCGGCCCTGCGCGGAGCCGGTGAACTTCAGGACGTAGGTCCCGAGGTCGTCGGCCTCGACGACACCGGGCACGGAGCCGCCCGCCCGCAGGGGTTCCAGATATCGGACAGCCGTCACTTCTCGCAGCACACCCGCCACCCTAACCGGCGCCCTCAACTGCTTTTTTGGAGCGGACCCGCCTTGATCCATAGGATCCGCTGATGATCACCAGAAAACGGCTCGCGGCGGGGCTCTGTGCCCTGTTCGCGGCCCTGAGCATGGGCATCGTGCCCACCGTCGCCCACGCGGCCGACGAACCGGACGACAGCGAGGGCGGGGCGAAGCCCAAGGTCGAGCTCCTCCTCGACGTGAGCGGCTCGATGCGGGCCCGCGACATCGACGGCAAGAGCCGGATGGCCGCGGCGAAGCAGGCCTTCAACGAGGTGCTCGACGCCACCCCCGAGGACGTCGAGCTGGGCATCCGCACCCTCGGCGCCAACTACCGCGGCGACGACCGCAGAACGGGCTGCAAGGACACCGAGCAGCTCTACCCGGTCGGCCCGCTGGACCGCACGGACGCCAAGACCGCGGTGGCCACGCTCTCGCCGACCGGCTGGACCCCGATCGGCCCGGCCCTCCTGAAGGCCGCCGACGACCTGAAGGGCGGCGAGGGCTCGCGCCGCATCGTCCTCATCAGCGACGGCGAGGACACCTGCCAGCCCCTCGACCCGTGCGAGGTGGCGCGGGAGATCGCGGCCAAGGGCATCAACCTGACGGTCGACACCCTGGGCCTGGTCCCGAACACGAAGATGCGCGCGCAGCTGAGCTGCATCGCCGAGGCCACCGGCGGCACGTACACCTCCGTCCGGCACACCGACGAACTCACCGACCGGGTGGGCCAGCTGGTGGACCGCGCGGCGGACCCGGTCGTCAACCCCGTGGCCGTCGACGGCGCCGACAGCTGCTCGGCCGCGCCGGAGCTCAAGCCCGGTCTGTACAGCGACCGCGCCGGGTTCGGCGAGCACCGCTGGTACCGCGTGGACGTGGCGCCCGGCAAGGAGCTGCGCGCCTCGGTGAGCGTGGGCGCCGACCGGGCCGTGAACAACGACTACGGCGTGCTCCTGCGGGCCGTCACGAAGCACGACCGCGAGGTCGTGCGCGGCTCGGAGGCCGGGGACGGCCGCACCGACGTGATCTCCACCGGGCTCCGGTATCCGAAGCCCGAGCGGGACGACGACGAGGACGACGAGAAGGAGACCGTCTGTCTCCAGGTGTCGCACTCCTACTCGGCCGCCGCCGGGGCCGCCGCGAAGGGCAAGCCCGGTCTGCCCCTCGAACTGGCCGTCGACGTCGTGGACGCGCCCGACGGCTCGTCCGACGTGGCGGCCTTCGGCCTCGGCCGCGGCTGGTGGCTGCTCGGCGCGCTCGTGCTCACCGGCTTCGTGGGCGGTGTGCTGTGGGGCTGGATCTCGCGCTGGCGCGTCGCCGTCTGGAGGACCAACTGATGCGTAGGACACGTCTGTTGGCGGCCGCCGGCCTGCTCGGCCTCAGCGCGCTGCTGGCCTCGGGACCGGCGTTCGCGGCCTCCGGTGACGACGACAAGGAGCGGACCGACGCGGGCACCTCCTTCCGTACGGCGACGGAGATCGAGCAGGGCCACAAGGCCACGGCGAGCGCCTCCACCGGCGACTACCTGTACTGGTCCTTCCCCGCGGACTCCGGCCAGCGGCCCACGGTCAAGGCGACCGTGAAGCTGCCCGAGTCCGCCGCGGGGGCGTCCGGCGCCAAGTGGCGGATCGACGTGTACGACGGGCTGCGGCGCCGCCAGTCCTGCATGTACGGCATGCAGGCGCGCAAGGCCGAGAGCTCCTCCGTCGAGCTCGCCTGCACCCTGCGCACGGTGCGCGCCTGGTCGGAGCCGTGGGCCAACGACCCGCTGCCGGGCACGTACTACGTGCGCCTGACGGCGACCGGCCTGCGCACCGCCGACCTGGGCCAGCCGGTCACCGCCGAGGTCGAGGCCACGTCGAAGGACATCGGCGGCTCGGCGGCGGTGGACGGCACCCTGGGCGACCCGCTGGTGCCGGGCTCCAAGCCCTCCGCCGCCGAGCCCGAGGACGGCTGGTCCTCCGGCTGGTGGACGGACCGCTGGGTCTGGACGGGCGTCGGCGGCGTCCTCGCCGCGCTCGCGGGCGTGGGCGGTTACACCCTGACGCGCGGCAACGGCAGGCCTCCCGCGAGGCCGTCCGGCGTCTGAGGGCGAGGCACCCGCAGAGGGGGCCCAGGGGCACGGCGGCCCCTGGACCCCCTCACCCTTCTCGCAACGCCTTGGCCGGCGGCCCGTCCCCGGTCACGGAGATCCGCCCCGCCCGCACCCCGTCGGCCACGCTCAGCACGCCCCGCCCGATCTCGACGGCGGTCCCGGCGTCCAGGGTGACGCGTGCGTCGGGCGCCTCGGGCGCGGGCCCGTCCCCGTACGAGACCACCCCGTCGGCGTCCGTCCGTACGTGGAACTCGCCTTCCTCCAGGCTCAGCTCCACCAGGCCCTCCGCCACGGCGACGGCGTCGAGGAGCGGCAGGGCGAACCAGTGGGCGCGGACCGCGTCGGTGGGGCGGCGCTCGGCGAGTTCGGGGGCGCCCCAGGCCGCGAGGGCGCGCAGGACGGGCGTCAGCTCCCGGCCGCGCCCGGTGAGTTCGTACACGTACGCGGCGGCGGGCGGCGGCAGTCTGCGGCGGGTGGCGAGGCCCGACTGCTCCAGGTCCTTCAGGCGCGAGGCGAGCACGTCGGTGCTGACGCCCGGCAGGTCGGCGTGCAGATCGGTGTAGCGACGCGGACCGAGGAGCAGTTCGCGGACGATCAGCAGGGTCCAGCGGTCGCCGACGGCGTCGAGGGCGCGGGCGGCGGCACAGAACTGGTCGTAGCTACGGCGCGGTCGATATGGCATGCGTCGCAGTCTAGACAAGCTGTTGGACTTTCCAAGCTCCAGCTTGGTAAAACCAAGGAACCCACGCTACGGGAGGCACACCGCATGGAGTTCCGGCAGTCCAGCAAGCTCAGCGAGGTCTGTTACGAGATCCGGGGCCCGGTCATCGAGCACGCGAACGCCCTGGAGGAGGCGGGCCACAGCGTGCTGCGGCTGAACACCGGCAACCCCGCCCTGTTCGGCTTCGAGGCGCCCGAGGAGATCGTCCAGGACATGATCCGGATGCTCCCGAGCGCCCACGGCTACACGGACTCGCGGGGCGTCCTGTCCGCCCGCCGCGCGGTGGCGCAGCGCTACCAGGCCCTGGGGATCGACGACGTCTCCGTAGACGACATCTTCCTCGGCAACGGCGTGTCGGAGCTGGTCACCATGGCCGTGCAGGCGCTCCTGGAGGACGGCGACGAAGTCCTCATCCCGGCCCCCGACTTCCCGCTGTGGACGGCCGTGACCACCCTCTCCGGGGGCAGGGCCGTGCACTACCTGTGCGACGAGCAGGCCGACTGGTACCCCGACCTCGACGACATGGCCGCGAAGATCACCGACCGCACCAAGGCCGTCGTGATCATCAATCCGAACAACCCGACGGGCGCCGTCTACCCGCGCGAGGTCCTCGAAGGCATCCTCGACCTGGCGCGCCGCCACGGCCTGATGGTGTTCGCCGACGAGATCTACGACCAGATCCTGTACGACGACGCGGTGCACCACAGCGTCGCCGCGCTGGCCCCCGACCTGGTGGTGCTCACCTTCTGCGGGCTCTCCAAGACGTACCGGGTGGCGGGCTTCCGCTCCGGCTGGCTGGTCGTGACGGGCCCGAAGCAGCACGCGCGGGACTATCTGGAGGGCCTGACGATGCTGGCCTCCATGCGGCTGTGCGCCAACGCGCCCGCCCAGTTCGCGATCCAGGCGGCGCTCGGCGGCCGGCAGTCCATCCACGAGCTGACCGCGCCGGGCGGCCGCCTGTACGAGCAGCGCGACCGCGCCTGGCAGAAGCTCAACGAGATCCCCGGGGTCAGCTGCGTGAAGCCGAAGGGCGCGCTGTACGCCTTCGCGCGCCTCGACCCCAAGGTGCACGCCATCCACGACGACGAGAAGTTCGTCCTCGACCTGCTGCTCCAGGAGAAGATCCAGGTCGTCCAGGGCACCGGCTTCAACTGGCCGCACCCGGACCACTTCCGCATCCTGACGCTCCCGTACGCTGACGATCTCGACGCGGCGATCAGCCGCATCGGCCGCTTCCTGAGCGGCTATCGCCAGTAGCCCCGCGCGGCCCCGGCCCGGGGCCGCCCCGCGACGAGGAGCGTGCCCGTGACCGCCTGCCCCACCTGCCGGGTCCCGTCCCTGACCCAGTTCGCCTCGCCCGACCTGGTCGGGAAGATCGTGTACGAGGGCCACGACCGCGCCGACGACCCCGCCTGGCGGGAGTCGGGCGCGGCCACCCTCGACGACTACGCGCGCTGGTGCGGCCACCTGTGCGGCCTCACCTGTCTGCGGATGGCCCTCGGCGAGGGCGCGCCCTCGCTCTTCGAACTGCGCGACGGGGCCCTCAAGTACGGCGCGTACACGGAGGACCCCGCCGACGGCACGATCAAGGGGCTGATCTACGCGCCGTTCGCCGAGTACGTGCGCGACACGCTCGGCCGCGAGGCGACGGTGCACCGGCACCTGACGCTCGACGAGGTGGCCGACCTCGTCGACTCCGGGCACACGGTGATCACGTCCGTGCACTACGAGATCCGCCGCCCGGGGCGCCCGGCGCCCGGCCGCGGCGGGCATCTGGTCCTGGTCACGGCGCGCACGGCGGACGGGAGCCTGCACTTCCACAACCCCTCGGGGATCGACGCGCCCACGCGCACGGCGGAGCTCCCGCGCGCGGAGTTCGAGCCGTTCTTCGCCGGACGCGGTGTATCCATGCGCTGACCTTTGGTCATGACAGGACGTCACCCGCCCTGTCAGGATGGCGCGATGATGCATTCGGGCAGGGTCGCCGTGGTGGGCGGCAGCGTCGCGGGCTGCGCGTCCGCACTGGCCGCGCACCGGGGCGGCGCGGACGAGATCACCGTGTACGAGCGGGCGGCGGGCCGCCTCGCCGACCGGGGCGTGGGTCTGGCCGTCCACAACTCCCGCTACGCGGAGCTGGAGTCGGCGGGCTACCTGGACGCGGACATGCAGTGGGTGCAGCTCGTCAGGCGCCGCTGGTACGTGCGCGACGACGCGGCACCGGACCCGCGCGGGCACACGGTCGCGGTGACGCCCTTCCCGTTCCGTACGTACAACTGGGGCCCGCTGTGGGGCGAGTTGCGGCGCCGGGTGCCCGAGACGGTCACGTTCCGCACCGCCACCGCGGTGACCGGGGTGCGGGCCTGTCCGGGCGGGGCCCTGGTGGAGACGGACGACGGCACGGAGCGGTTCGACGTGGTGGTCGGCGCGGACGGCTACCGCTCGGTGGTGCGCGAGGCGGCGTTCCCCGGCCTGCGGGCCGAGTACGCGGGCTATCTGGCCTGGCGCGGCGCGTACCCCGAGGAGCGGCTTCCCGACCCGGAGCTGTGGGGCGCCGAGGACTGCGTGTACGCCGTGTTCGACGGCGGCCACCTGATCCTCTACCGCATCCCCGACGGGACGGGCGGGCGCCGCGTGAACTGGGTGCTGTACACGGCGCCGCCGCGCGGCCTGGACGCGGACCTGGCCTTCGACGATCCCCGGAGCCTGCCGCCCGGCGGCCTCACCGACACCCTCAGCGGCCATCTGTCGTACGTCGCCGACGTGCTCCTGCCGCCCTACTGGGGCGCGGTGGTCCGCGCCACCGCACCGGCCGAGCTCTTCCTCCAGCCCATGTACGACTACACCGCGCCGCGCTACACCCAGGGCCGGGTGCTGCTCGCGGGCGACGCGGCGACCGTGGCCCGGCCGCACACGGGCGCGGGCGCGGTGAAGGCCCTCCAGGACGCCACCGTCCTGGAGTCCGCCATCACCACGGCGGTGACCTGGCCCGACGCCCTGGAGTCCTACGACGCCGACCGGACCGTCGCGGGCCGCACGATGGTCGACCTGGGGCGGCGCCTCGGCCGCGCCTTCGTGCAGGAGACGCCGGACTGGCGCTCCCTCGGGCAGGCGGGCCTGGAGGCGTGGTGGCAGCGGGCGGACGGCGCGGGGGCGTTCGGGGGGCGGGAGCTGCGGCGGAAGTGACGGGCCCCTCCCCCGGTGCCGGACGGATCATGGAATACGGCCACCGCCGCGACGGTTCGCACCAGTCAGAACCGAGCAGAACGGAACGCGCGCATGGGTGACCTCCTCCTGGTCCGGCACGGCGAGACCGCGTGGTCGCTGTCCGGCCAGCACACCAGCTGGACCGACATTCCCCTCACCGACCACGGCCGCGAACAGGCGCGGTCCCTTGCGCCGCAGGTCGGGAAGTACCGGGTCGACGCCGCCTTCACCAGCCCGCGCGCGCGGGCGCGGGAGACCGCCGCGCTCACGGGCTTCGCGGACGCGCGCGTGGACGACGATCTGGCCGAGTGGGACTACGGGGCGTACGAGGGCGTGACGACGGTGGAGATCCATCGGACGCGGCCCGACTGGTTCCTCTTCACGGACGGCGTGGCCGCGGGGCCTCCGGAGCATCCGGGCGAGTCCCCCGAGCAGGTCGGGGCGCGGGCCGACCGCATGCTGGCCAAGGTCGACGCGGCCCTCGCCAACACGGAGGGCAGCGTGCTCCTGGTGGCCCACGGGCACTTCCTCCGCGTCCTGGCCGCCCGCCGCCTTGGGCTCCCCGCCTCGGCCGGGGCGCACTTCCAGCTGGCCACGGGTACGGTCAGCCGCCTCAGCTTCGAGCACGGCCGCCCGGTGGTAGCCACCTGGAACCTACGCCCCTCGGCGTAGCGCCCCTTCCGCTCCGCTGCGCGGGGCTCCCTCCCCCCCCACCCGCCCTCCTTCGCCCTCCGGGCTCGCCCTCAATCGCCGGGCGGGCTCCGTCCCCGCCCACCCGCCCCTCCATCGCGCTGCGCGCTCGTCCTCAAACGCCGGACGGGCTGGATGGTGCCGGTGCGGGCCGGATCCCGACCGCAGGCCGGATCCCCACTGCGGAACGGAGTTCGTCCATGGGTCCGCAGGTGGGGGCCGGGCCGTGCCGGGGGTCTTCCAGCCCGTCCGGCGTTTGAGGACGAGGCGCGGAGCGCCGATGGGGGGGGTCCAGGGGGCGAAGCCCCCTGGTTTCGGGAAGGGGCGGGGTTGGGGAGCTCCCGGCAGGGCGGCGTTGTCAGCGGGGTGGGGCACCATCGGGCACAGGGGGTGGTGTTCTCGTGACCAAGCCGACCACGGCCGCGCAGCGGCGGATCATCGCGGAGGCGGACCCGGCGACGGGCCGCCTGCGCGGCACGGAGGCGCAGCTGACCGCCCTGGTCAGACTGCGCCTCGCGTTCAGGCACCCCCGCCCCCCGCACGCGTACTTCCTCACCCCGGCGGGCCACCGAGTCAGGGACGAGCCGACGGACGCCGCGCCGGAGACGGCCCCGGTGGAGGCGGAGCCGGGCGTGTTCGCGGCCCGCACCGGCACCGAGCCGGACCCGCCCGCCGCAGAGGGCCCCGCCCGACAGCGGGAGGTCAGGGCGGCATGGCTCGGCCTCGTGGAGCTGCGCCGGATGACGAACCCGGGAGGCGACCGCGAGAGACCCTGCGCGTGGGAGCGGGCGCACCAGGTGCGGGCCGTGGCGATAGCCCTGGAGGCCGCGGGCCGCGCGCCCTCGACGGCGGGCAGGGACGGGTACCGCGTGGCGGAGTCCGTGCAACCGGACGCCGTGGAGGTGTCGGAGCCGACGGCGGAGGGCGTGCGGGCCTGTGGGACGGCCCTGGAGCGGGCGGGATGGCTGGTGAGCGAGCACGGGGACGCGCGGACGGGCCGCCGCTTCGTGGTGGCGTCACCGAGACGTCGCTGAGGTGTCGCTGAGACGCCGCTGGGCCCGCGCGGGGAATGCCGGGACAGGACGGGCAGTTGAGGCTTGCACCAGCGGCATGTCAGCAGGTCGGACAGGACAGCGGGGAGAGGGAGCGTCGTGGCGCAGCAGCAGTCGGAGGACGGGGTGGGGGCGGAGGCGTACTCCGTCGGGATTGTCGTTCGGGGGTACGAGACGGACACGCAGGGGCATCTGAACCAGGCCGTGTATCTCCAGTACGCGGAGCACGCGCGGTGGTCGATCCTGATGGCGGCGGGGATCCGGCAGGCGGACCTGATCGGGAAGGGCGTCGGGCCCGTCGCGCTGGAGAACACGCTGCGGTACCGCAGCGAGCTGCGCGCCGGGGAGGAGGTCTCCGTGTCCTGCCGGTTCCTGTGGGGCGAGCGGAAGACCTTCAGGATCGAGCAGATCTTCACCAAGCCGGACGGCACGGTCGCCGCGGAGCTGACCGGCGTGGGCGGGCTGCTCGACCTGAAGGAGCGGCGGATGGTCGACGACCCGAAGGAGTACTTCCGGGCGCTCGCGACGGACGCCCGGGTCCTCGGTCTGTAGGTCAGCCCGCGGTGAGCGTCGCCAGGTCCTCCGCGTCCAGGCTGAGCGCGGCCGCCGCCACGTTCTCCTCCAGGTGCGCGAGCGACGACGTGCCGGGGATGGCGAGGACCGCCGGGGACACGGAGAGCGACCAGGCAAGGCCGATCTGCGCGGGGCTCGCGCCGTGCCGTTCGGCGACCCGGCGCAGCGCGGCGACGTGCGGCGCGCCCGCGCCGCCGAGGGGGAAGAACGGCACGAAGGCGATGCCCTGGCGGGCGCACAGCTCGACCAGGGCGTCGGCCTCGGCGTCGCGGGACACCGGGCTGTAGCGGTTCTGCACCGCGGCGACCGGCGCGATCCGCTGGGCCTCGGCGAGCTGCGCGGCGGTGGCGTTGCTGACGCCGAGGTGCCGGATGAGGCCTTCCTCGCGCAGTGCGGCGAGGGCTTCGAAGCGGCCGTCGCCGGGGCCGTCCGCGGCGAGGAAGCGCAAGTAGACGAGGTCGAGGCGGTCGACGCCGAGCTGGCGCAGGTTCCGGTGCACGTCGGCCTTGAGCTTCTCGGGACCCGCGGCGTCCAGCCAGTCGTGGCCCGGGGAGCGGTCGGGTCCGACCTTCGTGGCGATCACCAGGTCGTCCGGGTAGGGGTGCAGGGCCTGCCGGATGAAGGCGTTGGCGGACAGGTCCTCGTAGAAGTAGAACGCGGCGGTGTCGATGTGGTCGACGCCGAGCTCGACGGCCCGGCGCAGCACGGCGACGGCCGCCTCGGGGTCCCCCGCGGGGCCCTCCCAGGTGCGGCCGGGCAGCCGCATCGCGCCGAAGCCCATGCGGTTCACCGGCAGGTCGCCTCCCACGTGCCAGCGCCCGGCCGCGGCAGCGGGGGCGGCGGGTGACTTGGTCTCGTGCGGGGCGGTGTTCTCGTGCGGGGTGGTGTTCTCGTGCGGCATGGGGACAATTCTGGAGCCGGTGCGGGCCGGGGCCGGGAGGGTGGCAGGTTGTTGCCAGCCGGAGAGCGACCTGAGAGGGGCCGCGGAGAGAGGTGGGCGGGATGAGCGAGGGCTACGAGGACGTCGTCACCCTGCGCGGGGAGCGGGAGCTGGTGCTGCGCGCCGGGGACCTGTTCGCCGCCGCGCGCGAGGAGTTCCTGTGCGGGGCCGCCGACCTCGTCACCTGGTCGGGCGGCGTCAACGCGGTCTTCGCCGACGGCAAGCGGCCGCCCCTGCCGAAGCCCGCGCCGCGCGACGGCCTCGTCATGCGCAAGGTGTACACGCGGCAGGCGCTCGGCGACCCGTACTCGGAGCGGCGGCTCGCGGCGATCGCCGCGTCCGGCGCGGACGTCCGCATCTCGTCGGCGCCCCTCGCCCGCGAGGCCATCGTCATCGACCGGCGGATCGCCGTCCTCGCCGGTTCGGAGGCCCGGGGGCCGCGTACGTACACGGTGGTACGGGTCCCCGAAGTCGTCGACGGGGTGCGGTCGCTGCTGTACGCGACGTGGGAGGCGGCCGAGCCGCTGGCCGACGCGGTGCGGGCGCCGGTGCCCTCGCTGGACGAGGAGGCCCGCCGCGTGCTGGCCGCCCTGAGCGACGGGCTGACCGACGAGGCCGGGGCCCGGCGGCTCGGGATGTCCTTGCGGACGTACCGGCGGCGGGTCGCGGAGCTGCTGGCCGAGGTGGGGGCTACGTCTCGCTTCCAGGCGGGGGTGCGGGTGCGGGGGCAGTAGCCCTCGCGGGTGGCGCCCCGGGCCCGCCCCTTCCCGAAACCAGGGGCTCCGCCCCCGGACCCCCGGTAATCGGCGCTTCGCGCCTCGTCCTCAAACGCCGGACGGGCTACAAGCTTCGCCGGGCGGATGCAATCGGCGGGCCTGAAGAGCGCGGTCGCGGCGGCCGTTCCGGTCGTTGTCGGGGCGGTCGTGGTCGGCGGGGCACTGGGCGAGTGCGCCGGTGCGTGGCCCCGCACGCCCCCTCGCCCTCCTCTTGCACGGGAGAAGTTGGCGGTATCCGCCCATCTGACGGGCATTTAGGGCCATCGCCCCGCATGGCCGCATTTCGTCTGCCTGTCGTGCCGGGTGTGCCGTGAGAGTGATCCGGTGTACAGGCCGGTGACGTCCGTCACCTGTCCGGCCCGGAGAAGCGGAGGACTAAGACCATGCCCGATGTCAATCTTCCCAACGGCCGCTACGTCATCGGAGCCCACATCGGCTTCCGGATCGTCCTCACTCCCACCCCGCACGCCGTCCAGCACGGCCGGCCCGTCATCGCGGCACCCGAGCTGATCCCCCCGATCGCCCAGGAATGGATCATCGAGCGCGCCAGCGAGGACCTGCCGGGGCAGTACCACATACGCCCCTACGTCGGCCCGTCCGACCAGTATCTGACCTACACCGGCGAAGAGGTCTTCGTCAGCCAGGGATCCCCGACCCCCTGGCGGATCCAGCCCACCCCGTCCGGTCTCCAGATCACCTCGGACAAGGGGCTCGTCGTGCGCGCCGAGTACATCGGCAGTCACGTCAAGCTGGCCCAGGAGGACGACACGCCCAATGAGGCCTGGTCGTTCCACTTCATCGGCCCCGCCGACTAGCCGTCCCTGACCCAGCAGGCCCCGGTCACGCCCCCTGCGCGTGACCGGGGCCCCTTCTGTTCAGCCGAGCGAGAGGCGCGCCCACACGGTCTTGCCGATCTCGCGGCTCTCCACGCCCCACGCGTCGGCCAGCGCCGCCACGAGGACCAGACCGCGGCCCGACTCCGCCTCCTCCGGCGGCAGCCGCACCTCCGGCGGCGGCGCGCACTCCGCCCGGGTGTCCGACGTCTCGATCCGCAGCGTCCCCGCGAGCAGCAACAGCCTCAGTTCGAAGCTGCGCCCGGGGACCCGCCCGTGCGTGGCCGCGTTGGCCGCCAGCTCGGCGACGATCTGGGCGGCCGCGTCGGAGAGTTCACTGTCGTAAGGGATTCCCCAGCCGTTCAGCTGGTCGCGGGCGAGCGTTCTCGCCTGGCGCGCTCCTCGCGGACTGGCGTTGATACGCCGCGTGAACACATGTGCTGGTGTGGGGGCTTATACCTGGGGTGGCATGCGGTCCACGGTGACCGTGTGAACGCGCAGTTCGGGAGGCACAAAACTCGTACGCTCCGTAAGTGTACGAGTGCGAAACGTAGACAGTGGGGGTAACTCCCCGTAAGCATGGGCGCGTTGGCGGGGACGGTAAGCGAGCGTCAGGGGATACCCGTGATGTCGTCAAGCACGCCGGGCTCACAGGAGCCCGAACCGAGCGATGGGCTCAAGGCGTTCGGCGCCGCACTGAAGAGCTTCCGCAAACGGGCCGGGTACACGCAAGAGACCCTGGCCCCCGAGATCGGCTACTCGACCCACTTCATCGCCTCCATCGAGCAGGGCAGGCGCTTTCCGCCGCCGCGCTTCGTGGACCAGGCGGAGGCGACCCTGGACGCCTTCGGGACGCTGCGGCTGATGGTGAACCAGCTTTCTCGACAGCGGGGATTGGCCACGTGGTTCCGCCGGTGGGCTCAGCTTGAGCAAGAGGCTGTCACCCTCTACACGTACGAATGCCGCCTGATCCCGGGCCTGTTGCAGACACCCGCGTACGCGGAGAGGCTGTTCGCCAACCAGCTCCCACCGCTGGGCGACGAACAGATCCAGGCTCAGCTCGCGGCACGCGTCGAGCGCCAGAAACTCCTTACGGACCGGCCGAACACCTCGTACAGCTTCATCCTCGAAGAGCACCTGTTCCTGCGGAACATGGGCGGGGCCGAGGTGACCCGGGGGGTCATCGACCACGTCCTCCAGCTCGCCAATCGCAGGAACATCGAAGTCCAGATCATGCCGCTGGTGAAGGAGAGCCATGCCGGACTCGACGGCCCCATGCAGCTCCTGGAGACGCCTGACAACAAGTGGTTCGCCTACAACGAGGGCCAGGAGAGCGGACTGATCATCTCAGATCCGAAAGTGGTCAGCATGCTCCAGATGCGGTATGCCAGGATGCGCTCACAGGCTCTCTCCCTCGAAGACTCGGTGAGCCTGCTGGAGCGGATGCGAGGAGCATGATGAGCACCCCCAAACTGGTGTGGTTCAAGAGCAGCTACAGCGGCGGATCGGGCGACGACTGCGTAGAAGTAGCCCTCTCCTGGCACAAGTCCAGCTACAGCAGTGGAGGAAGCGGCGACTGCGTAGAGGTAGCCGCCTGCCCCACCACCATCCACATCCGCGACTCCAAGCACCGGGCCGGGCCCCAGCTGACCGTTGCCCCGGGGGCGTGGGCCGACTTCGTCTCGTACGCGGGCGGCGCTCAGTAGCCCACGCGCAGCCCGTGCGCGCTGAGCACGGGCACCAAGGGCTGGTAGTAAGTCGTCCCGCCGGAGGTGCAGTTGCCGCTGCCGCCCACCAGGAGGCCGAGCCCGGCGTCGCCGCCGAAGGCGGAACCTCCGGAGTCGCCGGGTTCGGCGCAGATGCTGGTGCGGAAGAGGCCGCTCACCGTGCCCTGCGGGTAGGTGATGGTGACGTTCACGCCCTGGACGGTGCCGCAGTGCGTCCCCGTCGTGGGTCCGGTGCGGCACGCGGACTGGCCCACGACGGGGTTCGCGGCGCGGTTGATGCGGATGACCTGCGCCCCCGCGGCGATCTCGCTCGGATACGTGTAGTCGGGGTTGGTGAAGCGCACCAACGCGTAGTCCTGGCCGGGGAAGACGGCCGCCTCGGTGACGCCGACCGGGACGGTGAGGCCCCGGTCGGCGTACCACTGCGTGCCCACGGCGCCGCAGTGGCCCGCCATGATCCCGTAGTGGCGGGTGCCGTTGGTGGCGTTGAAGGCCACCATGCACCGGCCGGACGGGCTGAAGAGCATGGTGCCGCCGCGCAGCGGTGTCTGCGCCGGGGCGGCGGTGGCGCCCGCGGCGGGGGCTGCCACCAAGGCGAGTGCGCCGAGGAGTACGGCACACAAGAGCTGGGACACGGCGGTGCGAAGCCTCATGGCGCGCCTCCGGTGGGGAAGGGTGAGGGCGCCGCCATTGTGGCGGAGCCGCCGTACGCGGGGCGATCGGACGGACGCCGACCGTTACAGAGGCCCGTGCTCCCCCACCGTGATCCTTTCCATTGGGCAAAAGGCATTGATGCCGTACGGGTCGGCGAACGATGCTGAGGCGGACGGGGAAGATCGCCCCGTGGACCCACCTGTGGACCGACCGAAGGGCAGCTCATGGACGACATCGCGGCGATCGGACCGGCATGACAGCGGTAGTCACGGACCTCATCACCTATCCGGTCAAGGGGTGCGCCGGGGTCACGCTCACGGAGAGCGACCTGACGCCTGCGGGCCTCGCGCACGACCGCGCGTTCATGGTGACCGACGGCTCCGGCGTGTACCGCACCCAGCGCAAGGACGCCCGGCTCGCGGTCATCCGCCCCGAGGTGAGCTGGGACGGCGGGCGCCTGACGCTGCGGGCCCCGGACGCGGAGCCGCTGGAGATCGAGGTCGACATCACGTCGCCGCGCCGCGACGTGGATCTGTTCGGGGCGCCGTTCCGGGCCGTCGACCAGGGCGCGGAGGCGGCCCGTTGGCTGTCGGACGTGCTCGGCACGGACTGCCGTCTGGTGCGGGTGCCGCCGGAGCACCAGCGGGTCACCGACGGGCTGCACCCCGGCACGTCCGGCTTCGCCGACAGCGGCGCGCTGCACCTGCTGTCCCGGGCCTCGTACGACGACCTCAACGCCCGCATCGAGGCCGCGGGGCGCAGCCCGATCACCCTGAGCAGGCTGCGGCCCAACGTCGTCGTGGACGGGTGGGACGCGCCGCACACGGAGGACTCCGTCAGGAACGTCGGCATCGGCAACACCGAGCTGGGCTTCGCCAAGCTCGCGCTGCGCTGCGCGGTCACCCTGGTCGACCAGGACTCGGGTGAGCGGGCGGGGCCCGAGCCGCTGCGTACGTTGGCCACGTATCGGCGGCAGCCGGGCGGGGGTGTGGCTCTGGGCGTGAAGTTCTCGGTGCTGCGCACCGGCAAGCTCGCCGTCGGTGACGAACTCACGGTGACGGCCTGGGAGACCACTGGCTGAGCAAGTCGTTCACCTGCGGGTTCGTCGTGGCTGGTTGCGCAGTTCCCCGCGCCCCTTCGGGGCGCGTGCCTTCGTGGCTCGTGCTACCGTCCACCCTGGTTTTGAAGCGACTGCTCCAAAACAGCGTACGTACATCAGGGAGGGACACCCATGCCGCTCGCGGTCTACGTGTTGGCGCTCGGGATCTTCACGCAAGGGACATCGGAGTTCATGCTGTCCGGGCTGCTGCCGGGCATGGCGGCGGACTTGGGGGTGTCCGTTCCCGACGCGGGGCTGCTGATCTCGGCGTTCGCGATCGGCATGGTCGTCGGGGCGCCGCTGCTCGCCGTGGCGACGCTGCGGTGGCCGCGCCGGACGGCCCTGGTGAGCCTGCAAGCGGTGTTCGTGGCGGGCCACGTGGTGGGCGCGGTGGCCCCCGGGTACGGGCTCCTCTTCGCGACGCGGATCGTCAGCGCGCTCGCGTACGCGGGCTTCTGGGGCGTGGCCGTGGCGACGGCGGTGGCGCTCGTGCCGGGCGAGGCGAAGAGCAGGGCGGTGGCCCTGGTCGCGGGCGGCCTGACCCTGGCGACCGTCGTCGGCGTCCCCGCGGGCACCGTACTGAGCCAGTCGGCGGGGTGGCGGGCCGCGTTCTGGGCGGTCGCGGCGGCGACGGTGGTCAGCCTGGTGTGCACGGTGGCGGCGGTGCCGGGCGGCGAGCGGGGCGAGGCGCCGTCCGTGCGGGCGGAGCTGCGCGGGATGGCGCGGCCGCAGCTGTGGCTCTCGTACGCCGTCACGGCCTTCGCCTTCGGCGCGGTGATCGTGACCTTCAGCTATCTCGCCGCGCTGCTCACCGACGAGACGGGCCTGGGCGAGGGGTGGGTGCCCGCGGTGCTCGCGCTGTTCGGGGCGGGCGGCATGCTCGGCCTGGTCATCGGCGGCCGGACGGCCCGTACGCACGCGGTCGCCACGCTGGCGTGGGGGCTCGGCGCGCTCGCGGCGATCTCGGCGGTGCTCGCGCTGACGGCGGGCTCGGCGGTGGCCGTCGTGGTGGCGCTCGTCTTCCTGCTCGGCATGGCGGGGTACGTCACCAACCCCGCCCTCCAGTCACGGGTGTTCACGCTCGCGCCGGGCGCGCCCACGCTGGTCGGCGCGGCCAACACGGCCGCGTTCAACGTCGGCAACACGCTCGCGCCGCTGCTCGGCGGGCTCGCCATCGACGCGGGCTACGGCTACGCGGCCGTCGCGTGGGTCGGGGCCGGGCTCGCCGCCCTCGGCTGCGCGGCCGCGGTGGGGGCGGGGCTCCTGGAGCGGCGGGCCTCCCCGACGCCTCCCGCCTCGGCGTCGGCCAGTTTTGAAAAGGTATTCCAAAACGGGTAGGGTCCGCCCATGGCCAGGCCACGACAGTTCGACGAGGACCGCGTCATCAGCGCGGCCATGGAGACCTTCTGGCGCCGCGGGTACGAGGGCACGTCGACGCGCGACCTGTCCGAGTCGACGGGCCTCGGCCCGTCGAGCCTCTACAACACCTTCGGCGGCAAGCGCGAGCTGTATCTGCGCGCGCTCGACCGCTACTACGACACGGTCACCGCCGCGCAGGTCGAGCGGCTCCAGGGCCCCGGCTCCGCCAAGGAGCGGCTGCGGGCGATGATGCTGCACTCCCTGGAGAGCGACCTGGACGCGGACGACGGCCGGGGCTGCTTCGCCATCAACGCGGCCATCGAACGGGCCGGGCTCGACGGCGACGTGCGCCGGGCGGTGCGGCGCGGCTTCGACCGCGTCGAGGACGAGGTGTGCGCGGTGACCAGGGCCGGGCAGGCCGCCGGCGAGATCTCCCCCGGCCGCGACCCGCGCGAGGTGGCGCGCCTGGTGCAGAGCACGTACTACGGCCTGCGCGTCCTGGCCCGCGTACGGGACGGCAGGAAGGCCCTGGAGAGCACCGTCGACACCGTCCTGGAGGGACTGTGAGCGGGACCGCGACCGGCCCGGAGCCGCTCGACGCCGTCGAGCGGAACCTCGCCGCGCACGCCGGGCACCTGCACCGGTACCTGCCGGGCGCCACCGTCACCGACCACGGGGACCTGGTCGTCGCGGACAGCGGCATCGACGACGACACCTTCAACATCGTCGCGGCGGCACGGTTCACCGAGGAGAGCGCGGACACCCGCGTCGCCGCCACCGTGAAGGAGCTGACCGGCACCGGGCGCGCCTTCTCGTGGTGGGTGGGTGACACCTCGACGCCGGGTGACCTCGGGGCGCGGCTCGCCGCCGCCGGTCTTCCCGCGTCCGGGACCGAGACCGGCATGCGCCTCGGCCTGGACGCCGCCCTGCCGCCCGCGCACGCGGACGGCCTGGAGATCCGCCCCGTGACCACGCCCGCCGAACTCGACGCGTACGCCACGGTCCTGGCCGCCAACTGGGAGCCCCCGGCGGCGACGGTCCGCGCCTTCTACGCGGCCGTCGCCGAGGGAGCGCTCGCCGCCGCTTCGCCCGCGCGCTACCTCGTCGGGTACGTCGCCGGGCGGCCGGTGTGCAGCGCTGAGGCGTTCCTGCACGCGGGCGTCGCCGGGATCTACAACATCTCGACCCTCGCCGCCGACCGCCGCCGCGGCTACGGCGGGGCCGTCACCCTGGCCGCGCTGCACGCCGCGCGCGCCGCGGGGGCGCGCACGGCGGTGCTCCAGGCCTCCCCCGAGGGCGAGCCCGTCTACCGCGCCCTCGGCTTCGCCGTCTGCGGCACGTTCACCGAGTACGCCGTGGTCAGCGGGTCCGCAGCTGCGTCGAGGGAATGACCTCCTGCGGCTGGTTCGGGCTGGACCACAGGAGCTTCATGTGGGCCTCGCCGGTCTGCTCCGCGTAGTCGACGCGGACGGCGTGCCGTCTGCCCGCCTCCAGGCGCACCCGGGCCTTGTCGACCTTGGGCTCGTGCGGGCTCCAGGAGTCGATGACCAGCTTGCCGTCGATCCAGACGCGCACGACGTCGTCGGAGACCGTGGTGAGCGTGTACGTCTCCGAGCGGCGCGGCTCGACCGAGCCCGTCCAGCGCACCCCGAACCGGTCCGCCGGGACGGACGGGTGCGGTGAACCCGTGTACTTCCAGGAGTGGTTGACCGTGGGGTCGGTCCGGGTGACCTTCGGCGTGCCGGACAGCTCCGCGTTGTCGAAGACCTCCTGCTTGAGGCCCTTGCCGTCGCCGGGGCGGGACGCGCGGCCGGGGTCGGTCCTCAGCTCGATCACGGTGGCGGTGGGGTTGGTGGCCGCGCCGGACGGCGTGAGGTCGTACCCGTCGCCGGACTTGGCGACGGTGACCTGCTGGGAACTGCCGAGGACCCGGGCCGACGTGACCGTGAAGTCCGTACGCGCCCGCAGGTGCAGGGGTCGGCCCGCGCCCGGCCAGCGCGTGACCGCCGCGTACAGGGTGTCGCCCTTGCGGCTGACCGTGCCCCAGTCCGGCTCCTCGACCAGGCCGCCGTAGCGGGCGCCGAAGACCGCCTCGCCCTGGCCCGCCGTGCGCAGCCAGGTGCCCATCTCCTTGAGCCGGTCCACGGACTGCCGCGGGATGCGGCCGCGCGCGTCGGGGCCGACGTTCAGGAGGTAGTTGCCGCTGCGCGAGGTCGTGGCGAGGAGGTTGCGCACCAGCGTCCCGCCGGACTTCCAGTTCTGGTCGTAGCGGGCGAAGCCCCAGTGGTCGTTCAGGGTCATGCAGGACTCCCAGAGCTGGCCGTCCACCGGGGCGTCGGGGATCTCCTGCTCGGGCGTGCCGTAGTCGCCGTCGACCACGCGGCGCTTGCCGACGCGGTTGTTGATGACCAGGTCGGGGTTCAGGCCGCGCAGGTACGCCTCCAGGCGCTCGCCGTCGCGGGCGGTCCACGGGTTGTGCGGCTCGTCGGTGTCCCACTCGCCGTCGAACCAGAGCAGCGCCGGGTCGTAGCTGTCGATCAGCTCCTTGAGCTGCGCGTACATGCGCTTCTCGTACTTCGGGAAGGTCGCGGGGTCGGGGAAGTCCGGGTCGTGCCAGTCCCAGATGGAGTAGTAGAAGCCGAGCTTGATGCCCGCCGCGTCGGCGGCGCGCTTCAGCTCGGCGAGGATGTCGCGCTTCTTGTCGAACGACGAATGGTCGCGCAGGTTCCAGGAGTTGACCTTCGTCGGCCACATCGCGTAGCCCTCGTGGTGCTTGGACGTGATCACGATGTACTTCATCCCGGCGTCCTTCGCCGCCTTCACGACGGCCCCGGCGTCGAAGTCGGCCGGATCGAACGACCGCGCCCGCTGCTCGTACTCGGCCGTCGGGATCTTGCACTGGCGCTTGATCCACTCGGCGTTGCGGCAGACCGTGCCGTCGGGGCGCGCGTACTCGCCCTCCAGCTGGGAGTACGCGCCGAAGTGGATGAACATGCCGAACCGGTCCTGGCGGAACCAGTCGGTGCGGTCGGCCGTGAAGGGGTCGTCGGCGGCGTGGTCCGTACCGGGCCCTGCGGCCCGCTGGTGCCGCGGGGCGCCCTGCGCGGGCGTGAGCGCGGACAGCGGCAGGGCGGCGGCGGTGAGGAGCAGGGCGAGCGTGGTGACTCTTCGTCGCATGAGCGGCTCCTGTTCGACTACGGGACGCTCGGGAACGTAGGAGCGGATACATCGGATGTCAATGGGCCCAACTTCCCCTCGTCTTCCACCAATCAGCCTCCTCCGGTCTTTCCGATCCGATGAATCTCCTTGCTCACCGGCGTGGTGTGCGCCGCGCGCTCTCTGACGGGTGGTTAGGAACCGGGGGCGTCCGGGGCAGGAGTCACCTCGGTGTCCGCCCCGCCCGCCCGACCCCGGGAGCCCCGATGTCCCCCCTGCCCCGCCGCACTCTGCTGACCGCCCTCGCCGGCACGGCCGGGACCGCCGCGGCCTGCTCCGGGAGGCACGCCGCCGACGGCGCCTCCCGGGCGGCCGTGGGCCCGAGCGGGGACCCCGGGGGCGCCGCGGCCGCCGCGCGGCGGCTGCTGCCCCGGCACGCGGAACAGCTCGCGTTCGAGGCGTCCGGGGACCCGGACGCCTACCGCGTCTCCGGGACGCGCGGCCGCGTCACCGTCACGGGACCGACCCCGGCCGTCCAGCTCAAGGGCCTGTACCACTACCTGAAGCACGTCTGCCACACCAACATCACCTGGGCGGGGCACCAACTCGCCCTGCCCAGGGTGCTCCCGGCACCCGGCGCGCCGCTCACCGGCCGCGCCAACACCCCGCACCGCTTCGCCCTCAACGACACCAACGACGGCTACACGAACGCCTACCACGACTGGGCCTACTGGGAGCGCGAGATCGACGTGCTCGCGCTGCACGGCTACAACGAGGTCCTCGTGCACACGGGCGCGGACGCCGTCCGCCACCGGGTGTTCCAGGAGTTCGGGTACGGGGACGAGGAGCTGCGGGCCTGGGTGCCGGGCCCGGCGCACCAGCCATGGTGGCTGCTGCAGAACATGGCGTCCTTCCCGCACCCGGTGTCACGGCAGCTCCTGGAGCACCGCGCCCGGCTCGGGCGGCGCATCGCGGACCGGCTCCGGGCGCTCGGCATGACGCCCGTGTTCCCCGGCTACTTCGGCACCGTCCCGCCCGGCTTCGCCGCGCGGAACCCGGGCGCGCGGACCGTGCCGCAGGGCGACTGGGTGGGCTTCGCGCGGCCCGACTGGCTGGATCCGCGCACCGACCCCTTCGCGCGGGTCGCCGCCGCCTTCTACCGCGTCCAGGGCGAGCTCCTCGGACCGTCCACGATGTACAAGATGGACCTGCTCCACGAAGGCGGGAATCCCGGTGACGTACCGGTGGGCGAGGCCGCGCGGGCCGTCGAGCGGGCGCTGCGGACCGCCCGCCCGGACGCCCTGTGGGTGATCCTCGGCTGGCAGCACAACCCGCCGAAGGCCCTCACGGACGCCGTCGACAGGGACCGCATGCTCGTCGTCGACGGTCTGTCCGACCGCTTCCCGCACGTCACCGACCGCGAGGCCGACTGGGGCGGTACGCCGTACGCCTTCGGCTCGATCTGGAACTTCGGCGGGCACACCGCGCTCGGCGCGAACACCCCCGACTGGGCGGAGCTGTACGAGCGGTGGCGCACCAGGGACGGCAGCGCCCTGCGCGGCATCGCGCTGCTGCCGGAGGCCGCCGACAACAACCCGGCCGCCTTCGAGCTGTTCTCCGAACTCGCCTGGAGACAGGGCGCGTTGGACCTCAAGGAGTGGTTCGCGCAGTGGGCCACCAGCCGGTACGGCGGCACCGACGCGCATGCCGCGCGCGCCTGGCACGTGCTGCGGCGCACCTGCTACGGCACCACCCGCGCCGACGGGTGGGCCGAGGGTGCCGACGGCCTGTTCGGCGCCCGGCCCGGCCTGACCGTGCGCTCCGCCGCCTCCTGGTCACCGAAGGAGCTCCGCTATCCGGCCGCGGACTTCGAGCCCGCGCTCGACGCACTCCTGCTGGTGAAAAGGGAGTTGAGGGACTCGGCGGCCTACCGGCGCGACCTGCTCGACGTGGCGCGGCAGGCGCTGTCCAACCGGAGCCGCGTGCTGCTGCCCCGGATCAAGGCGGCCCACGACGCGCGGGACACCGCCCGCTTCGAGCGGCTCACCCGCACCTGGCTGCACCTGCTGGACCTGCTCGACCGGCTCGCCGCCACCGATGCCGGGCAGCTGCTCGGGCGGTGGGTGGCGGACGCCCGCGCGTGGGGCACCAACGCCCGGGAGCGTGAGCAACTGGCCTATGACCAGCTGTCGTTGGTCACCGTGTGGGGTACCCGCGCCGGGGCCGACGCGGGCCTGAAGGACTACGCCAACCGCGAGTGGGCGGGCCTCGTCGGTGGTCTGTACCGGCTGCGCTGGACGACGTACTTCGACGCGCTGCGGGCCGCGCTCGACGAGGGCCGCGAGCCCGAGCCCGACGACGCGTTCGACTGGTTCGCCCTGGAGGAACGCTGGATCCGCGAGCCGGGGCGCCTCGCCGTGGCCCCCGCCGGAGACACGTACGCGATCGCGAAGAAGGTGCGCGACGCGCTCGCCGGGTCCCGCTGACGCGGGGCCCGGTGTCGTCGCCGTGCCTCCGGACGGCGGTCAGCCCCGCCGGAGGCACGGCCCCCTCACCAGGAACTAGCTGGTCAGTACCTCAGCCGAGCCGGATCAGCGCGGGCACTCCTTCCACTTCACGCGGTAGATGGTGCTGATGGCCCCGTCGGTGGAGTCCATCGTCATGAAGCTGGTCTTGGTGCGGTCCGAGGTGCCGACGTCCACCCGCAGCTCGGTGTTGATGTTGAAGTTGCGCTTCTTGCCGCAGGGCGCCCAGACCAGCTGGGTGACCTCGGTCTCGTCGGTGGCCTGCCAGTTGTCGGCTATCTGGCCGTTGAAGACGTGGGACTTGGCGCCGGTGTCCGGGGAGCCCTGGAAGTAGTACGACGCCTTCTCGATGCCCCTGGCGCCCTGCTGCAGCGACGCGAAGCCGCGGTAGTCGGCGCTCGCGATCGCGTAGGTGAAGCCCTGCGGGACGTGCACGATCAGGCTGAGCTGGCAGTTCTTGCGGAACGCCGTGGGGGCGGAGTTGCCGCCCGCCTGGGCGAGGTAGTCGCTGTAGGTGACGGTGAACGCCGTGTTGTCCTCGGAGACGGCGACGGCTGCCGTCCCTCTGGGGCAGCCCGAGCCGTTCACGGTCGCGATCTCGATCACGATCTTGTCGGGCGGCGGGTCGCTGAACTCGGTCGGGTCGTGAGCGGGCAGACCCGCGGCGAGCAGGGTGGCGAGGGCGCCACCCGCGAGCAGTGCAGCGGACATGTTCGTGGTTCTCCCATCGAGTGCTTCGGCCCGTGACGGCACGCACGCAGGGCGTGCCGCCGCGAGGTGGGGGATGGAGCGTGTGCTGGGAGGAACTGACTCAGCCATCGCACGGGTCCGCTCACGCGGTCCGCTCACGGGTCGGCGACCGGTCGGCGTGCGATGAGCGGAGGCTGAGGGTGTTGGGATCGTACGGACCAGCGTGAGCAGCGACTAGGGCGATGACCGGCCATGTGCGAGCGCGCTCGTGGGCCCTTTGGGACACGCCCTCGTGCCGCGTCGGGGGACCGCCGTGACTCCTGTGCCGCGAACCGGACCGGGCCGGGCGGCCAACCGGGCGCGCACCGGGCCGCACACCGGACCGTGCTTGACGGGTATACGTCATCCTCGATTTCTGGTAGGAAACCTTCCTAACAAAGCACGGCCCGCACACGGCACCACGAACTCCCCCCTCTGGAGGTTCCGTTGCACTCCCACCACACCCCCCACCGCACCAGCACACGGCGCACCGTCATCGGCCTGATCGGCGCCGCCCTGATAGCGAGCCCCCTGATAGCCACCCAGACAGCGGGCGCCGCGCCCGCGCCCCGCGCCACCGCACCGGCGAGCTCCGCCGCCGTCGGCCTGGACGACCCGGCGAAGAAGGAGATCGCCATGAAGCTGGTCTCCAGCGCGGAGAACTCCTCGCTCGACTGGAAGGCGCAGTACAAGTACATCGAGGACATCGGCGACAAGCGCGGCTACACCGCGGGGATCATCGGCTTCTGTTCCGGCACCGGCGACATGCTCGACCTCGTCGAGCTCTACGCCAAGCGCAAGCCCGGCAACGTCCTGGAGAAGTACCTGCCCGCGCTGCGCCGCGTGAACGGCTCCGACTCGCACGCGGGTCTGGACCCCAACTACACCAAGGACTGGGAGAAGGCCGCCAAGGACCCGGCCTTCCAGCAGGCGCAGAACGACGAGCGCGACCGCGTCTACTTCAACCCGGCCGTCAAGCAGGGCAAGGCCGACGGCATCGGCGTCCTCGGCCAGTTCGCGTACTACGACGCGATCGTCATGCACGGCGACGGCGGCGACAGCACCAGCTTCAGCGGCATCCGCAAGCGCGCCCTGCGCAGCGCCAAGCCCCCGGCGCAGGGCGGCGACGAGACCAAGTACCTGAACGCCTTCCTCGACGCCCGCGTCTGGGCCATGAAGCAGGAGGAGGCCCACGAGGACACCAGCCGTGTGGACACCGCCCAGCGCGTCTTCCTCAACAAGAAGAACCTGAACCTGGACCCGCCGCTGGCATGGAAGGTCTACGGCGAGTCGTACCGCATCGACCGCTGAGCAACGCCCCGTCGCGGGCGCGGGGTGCGCACGGCCCGTGGGGGGCCGCGCGCACCCCGCGCCACATCTGCCCCAAAGGCTCTTGTGGGCACACCTCCGGACTCTCTACGTTCGCGACCATGACTGACCGGAGGAACATCCTGCGCGGCGGTGCCGGCGCAGCCGTGGGCGCCGCGGCGCTGGGGCTCACGGCGGCCGGGCCCGCGGCGGCCGCGGCCACCGCGGCGCGGACCTACGTCCTGGTGCACGGCACCAACAGCGCGGGCGCCTTCTGGGCCCCCATCGCCCGGGAGCTGACCCTGCGCGGGCACCGCGTCGTCGCGGTGGACCAGCCCTACCACGGAGCGGAGGCATACCTTCCCGCCTCCTACCAGACACAGGACCTGGCGGCGTTCGCGACCGAGCCGACGCCGCTCGGACGGATCGGACTCGACGACTTCGAGCGGCGGGTCACCGGCGTGGTGCGCCGGGCGGCCCGCGGCGCGCGCGGCGGCAAGGTGGTGCTCGTCGGGCACAGCATGGGCGGCGTCTCCGTCAGCCGGGTCGCCGACGCCGTGCCCGAACTCCTGGAACACCTCGTCTACATGGCGGCGTACTGCCCGGCCCCCGCCTTCCCCACCATCACCGCCTGCATGGGCACCCCCGAGGCCGCCGACGCGATCGTGCCCGAGGAGCAGGTCATCGGCGACCCGGCGGTCCTGGGGGTGATCCGGCTCAACCTGCGCACCGGCGACCCCAAGGACCTCGCGCTGTTCAAGGAGATGGTCTGCGCGGACTACCCCGACGCCGCCTTCCGGAACGTGCTCGCCGGGCTCCAGCCCGACGAGTCGGACCGGGTGGCCACCGACCGCGCCGTCGGCGGGGCCGGGACCTGGGGCCGGGTGCCGCGCACGTATCTGCGCTTCGGCAAGGACCGCCTCATCACCCCGGCCCTCCAGGACCTCATGATCGCCGCCGCGGACGAGCGGACGCCCGGCAACCCCTTCCGCGTACGGAACTTCGCGACGGCCTCGCACATCGGACCGCTCGACCCCGAGCCGCTGGTGGCCGCGCTCGCCGAGCTGGGGCACTGAGACGCCGAGGGTGCTGAGACGCCGAGGGCGCGGGGGCGGGCCGTGGGCGCCGCCCCCGCGCCGGGCGGTCAGTGCGCGGTCACCTGCTTGGGGACCCGGGACTGCGAGATCTCGTCGCCGGGCTCCATCGGGGCGGTGACCTCGTCGTCCTCGCTGCCCCTGCCGATGTGGTTGAAGAGGAGGTTGAGGACCACCGCGGCGACGCAGCCCGTGGAGATGCCGGAGTCCAGGATGATCCTCGCGGTCTCCGGGAACGCGTGGTAGAACTCCGGCGCCGAGATCGGGATCAGACCCACGGCGAGGGACACCGCGACGATCAGGACGTTGTTGTCCTTGTCCAGGCCCGCCTTGACGAGGGTCTGGATGCCGCTGGCGGCGACCGAGCCGAAGAGCACGACGCCCGCGCCGCCGAGGACCGGGCGGGGCACGACCGCGATCAGCGAGGCCGCCATCGGACACAGGCCCATCAGGACGAGGAAGCCGCCGCCGGTCGCCACGACGTAGCGGCTGCGGATCTTCGTCATCGCCACGAGGCCGATGTTCTGTGCGAAGGCGCTGCACATGAAGCCGTTGAACAGCGGGCTGACCGCCGAGCCGAGGGTGTCGGCGCGCAGGCCCGCCGCGATGGTCTTCTCGTCGGCGGGGCGGTCGACGATCTCGCCGAGCGCGAGCATGTCGGCCGTGGACTCCGTCATGGAGACGACCATGACGACGCACAGGGAGACGATCGCCGCCGCCGTGAACTGCGGGGCGCCGAAGTGGAACGGCGTCGGGAAGCCGACCACGTCCGCCTGCGTGACCGGGTCGAAGTCCGTCACACCGAACGGGATCGCCACCAGCGTGCCGATCACCAGGCCGAGCAGGACAGCGACCTGCTTGACGAAGCCGCGCGTGAACCGGCGCAGCAGCAGCACGATCAGCAGCGTGATGCCCGCGAGGGCCAGGAACTTGCGCGAACCGTAGTCGTCGGCCCCCGGGTTCGGGCCCTGGGCCCAGCCGAAGGCCACCGGCATCAGGGAGATGCCGATGAGGGTGATGACCGTGCCCGTGACGACGGGCGGGAAGAAGCGGACCGCCTTGGAGAAGAACGGGGCGGCGACGAAGCCGAGGATCCCGGCGACGATCACCGCGCCGAAGATGACGGGCAGCGCGTCGTCCTTGTCCTTGGTGGAGTCCACCACCGCGAGCATCGGCGCGACACCCGCGAAGGTGACGCCGTTGACGAACGGGAGGCGGGCGCCGATGTTCCAGACGCCGAGGGTCTGCAGGAACGTGGCCAGCCCCGCGGTGAACAGACAGGCCCCGGTGAGGAAGGTCAGTTCGGTGGCGGACAGGCCCACCGCCGCGCCGACGATCAGCGGCGGCGCCACGACGCCCGCGTACATCGCGGCGACGTGCTGGAGGCCGGTGGTGGCCATCTTGAGCGCCGGGAGGCGCTCGTCGACAGGGTGCTGCGCAGCGGCAGTCGCTGCGTCCGTGCGGGAGCTTGGCTTGGCCACGGCGGACCCTCCGGTCGGTTACGCGTCACCGTGTGACGCGGGTGTCAGGGAGGTGGTGCTGTGGAGCAGGTGGGAGCTGAGGGTCCGGGGGCGCACACGGCGTGCGCACCCCCGGGCCCGGTGACCGCGGACCCCGCTCGGGTCCACGGGTGCCGACTGAGGGCCGTCCCCCTCAGCCGGACATCTGCGCTCGCCCGCGCGGTCAGCGCTCCGCGACGATGCGCGCGAGTCGCTGTGCCTCGTCCCGCGCGGTGCGGGCGATGGCGTCCTCGTCGGCCGTCAGCAGACGGCCGTGCTCGACCACGGGTTCGCCGTTCACAAGGGAGAGGGTCACCGGCGCGGCGGCGCCGAAGACGAGTGCGGTGACCGGGTCGGCGATCGTGGAGTGCCCGATGCCGTCGATCTTCCACAGGACCAGGTCGGCGAGCTTGCCCGCCTCCAGGGAGCCGATCTCACACGCGCGGCCGAGGACCTGCGCGCCTCCGTAGGTGCCCAGGCGCAGGGCCTGACGGGCGTTCAGGGCGGCTTCCCTGTGGGCGCCGAGCCGGTTGATCAGCAGGGCGTTGCGCAGCTCGGTGTGGAGCTCGCCGGACTCGTTGGAGGCGGTGCCGTCCACGCCGAGCCCGACGGGCACCCCGGCGGCGAGCAGGTCGGGGACGCGGGCGATGCCCGCCGCGAGCCGGGCGTTGGAGGACGGGCAGTGGGCCACGCCCGTGCCGGTCCTGGCGAAGGCGGCGATGTCGGAGTCGTTCATGTGGACGCAGTGCGCCATCCACACGTCCTCGCCCAGCCAGCCCGTGGACTCGAAGTAGTCGGTGGGCCCCTTGCCGAACAGCTCGTGGCAGAACTTCTCCTCCTCCACCGTCTCACTGCCGTGCGTGTGCAGCCGCACCCCGAGGCGCCGGGCCAACTGCGCTCCCTGCGCCATGAGTTCGGTGGAGACGGAGAACGGCGAGCAGGGCGCGACGGCGATCTGCGTCATGGCGTCGAAGGACGCGTCGTGGTGCGCCCGCACGGTCTCCTCGGTGGCCGCGAGCGCGCCCTCCAGGCTCTCCACGGCGAAGTCCGGCGGCAGGCCGCCGTCCTTCTCGCCGCGGTCCATGGAGCCGCGGGCGAGGGTGAAGCGCACGCCCATGTCGCGGGCCGCGCCGATGATGGCCCCGGACAGGTCGCCGGAGCCCTTCGGGTACACGTAGTGGTGGTCCATGGCGGTGGTGACGCCGCCGCGGGCCATCATCGCGAGGGAGCCGCGGGCGGCGGCGCGGACCATGTCCTCGTCGATGCGCGCCCACGTCGGGTACAGCGCGACCAGCCAGTCGAAGAGGTTGTGGTCGGTGGCGAGGCCGCGGGTGATCCACTGGTAGAAGTGGTGGTGCGTGTTGATGAGGCCGGGCGTGGCGAGGTGTCCGGTGCCGTCGACGCGGCGTACGACGTTCTCCAGGCCCTCGGGGGCCTGGCCGGCGCCGAGGGACTCGATGCGGCGGTCGGCGACGACGAGGTGGCCGGAGGCGTACTCGGTGTCCTCGGCGTCGACGGTCGCGATCGCGACGTTCTCGATGACGGTGCGCTGCGGGGCTGCCGAAGGTGCCATGGTGCGTCCTTCTGGGGTGGGTGGCGTGGAGGGGGTCCCTCTGCTCCGGATGAGCGCGAGGGAGGGCACGGCAGGACCCTAGGGAGATTTGAGTGCCGCGACGTCGCTGCGCGCGCCGTCCCGGGTGCCGAGATGGTGGAAGAACAGGTTCAGCGTGACGGCGACCAGCGCGCCCGCGCTGATCCCCGAGCCGAGCACGGTCTGCGCCCAGGCCGGGAAGTCGGCGTAGAAGGTGGGCGCGGCGAGCGGGATGATGCCCGCGCCGAGCGCCACCGCGACCAGGACGATGTTGGAGCTGTCGTCGAGGCCCGCCTCGGACAGCGTGCGGATGCCGCTGACCGCGATGGAGCCGAAGAGCACGATGCCCGCGCCGCCGAGCACCGGCATCGGTACGAGGCTGACGACCGCGCCGAGCACGGGGAAGGCGCCGAGCACGATCAGGGCGCCGCCCGCGACGGCGACGACGTAGCGGCTGCGCACCCGGGTCAGCGAGACCACGCCGACGTTCTGGGCGAAGGCCGAGGTCGGGAATCCCCCGAAGACGGGGCCGACCAGGGTGGCGATGCCGTCGGTGCGCAGGCCCCGGGTGATGGTGGCGCCGTCGGTCCTGCGCTCGCAGATCTCGCCGAGCGCGAGCATGCCCGCGCTGGACTCGGTCATGAGGACGAGCATCACGATGCACAGCGAGAGGATCGCGGCCGGCTGGAACTCGGGTGCCCCGGACGCGAAGGGCGTGGGCAGCGCCGCGACCGGCGCGGACCGCAGCGAGGAGAAGTCCGCGAGCCCGAACGGGACCGCCACGAGCGTGCCGACCAACAGGCCCATGAGCAGGGCCACTTGCTTGAAGAAGCCGCGTGCGAACCGCTGGAAGAGCAGGATCACCACGAGTGTGAACGCGGCGAGCGCGAGGTGGCGCATGTCGCCGAAGTCGGCGGCCTCCTTGTCGCCGCCCTGGGCCCAGCCGACGGGCACCGGCATGAGCGTGACGCCGATGAGCGTGATGACGACGCCGGTGACCAGCGGCGGGAAGAACCGCAGGAGCCGCCCGAAGAACGGTCCGACGACGAGGCAGAAGAGCCCGGCGACCATCACTGCCCCGTAGATCGCGGGGAGTTGGTGGCCCGTGGCGCTGTTCTCGGCGATGGCGAGCATCGGCGCGATGCCCGCGGAGGAGGCGGCGTTGACGAACGGCAGCCGGTTGCCGACGACGTTCCTGACGCCGAGCGTCTGCAGGAGCGTGGCGAGTCCGGCGATGAGCAGGCCGGCCGCGATGAGCCGGGTCTGCGCGGCGGCGTCGAGGCCGACGGCCTGCCCGATGATGAGCGGAGGGGTGACGACACCCGCGTACATGGCGGCGATGTGCTGGAGCGCGGCGGGGACGAGCCGCGAGACGTGGAGCTTCTCATCCACCGGGTGGCATGCGTCCGGCGGGGTGGAACACGGGCCGTCGGTCGGCCCTTCGGCAGGCTGTGCCATAGCTGTCGTTCCCTCCGGTGTGGCGCGCCCCGCCCCTGCGGCGGGCGGGGCGCGCGTCCCGCGTCAGAGGTTGGTCATGTCGACCGGGATCTTGGCCTCGGCGCCGTCGCGCAGGATCGTGGCCTCGATGAGGCCGTAGGGGCGGTCCGCGGCGTAGTAGACCGCGCCGTCCTTGGCGTCGTTGTCGAGGCCGCAGAAGGAGAGGTCCTGGCGGAAGTGGTGCTTGTTGGGCGCGGAGAAGCGGATCTCGTCGATCTCGCCGCGGTTGTTGAGGACCCGCGAGCCCATTTGGTAGAGCGTCTGCTGGAGCGAGAGGGAGTACGTCTCCACGAAGGCCTGGAGGATGTGCTTCTTCGCCTGCTCGTAGGACTTGTTCCAGCTCGGCGTGCGCTGGTCGTCGCCCGTCCAGGTGTACCGCCACCACGTCGACAGGGACGTGGCGAGGATGCGGTCGTAGTCCTCCTTGAGCGTCGTGTACTTGTCCTTGATGTAGCCCCAGAACTCCGAGTTCGTGGTGTTCATGACGGTCAGGTCCTTCAGACCGCCGAGCACCTCGAACTGCGGCTCCCCGTCGCCTTCGGCGGAGTAGGTGATCTGGGCGAGGCGGGTCTCCTGGCCCTTGCGCACGAAGGAGTGCTTGACCTCGTCGGCGCCGATGAACTGGGAGTTGCTGTCGGAAGCGGCGATGCGCTCCCAGGAGTACTCCTCGATGCGGATGCGCGCCCGGTGGATGGAGGGCTGGCTTTCCACGAAGTGCCGGGCGAGGTGGATGCCGTAGCTCTCGGCGGACTCGATGCCGTGTTCCTTGGCGAAGGCGAAGCAGGTGTTCTTCGTGGTGTCCGTCGGCAGGCAGTTGGCGTTCGAGCCGTTGTAGTGGACGTCGTCCAGGTCGCCGGAGAGGGCGACGGAGACGTTCAGGTCCTTGATGTGGTGGGTGTCGCCGTCCCGCGTGATCTTCACGACTCGGTTCTCGGCCTTGCCGTACTGGTTCTGTCCCAGGACCACAGGGCGGGCGGGGCGGGAAGAGTCGACCATCTGCTAGCTCCCTCGATATACGGAGTAGCCGAACGGGTTGAGCAGCAGCGGTACGTGGTAGTGCTCGCCGGGCTTGACGGCGAACGTGATCCCCACTTCTGGAAAGAACGCACCGCTGTCCCGATTCGCGGGGGCGTCCTGCTGCGCCTCGGCTTGCTTGGCTTGCTTGCTCAGGAAGTACGGCTCGACGGCGAAGTCGAGGCGCACGTGGGTGGTGCCCTCCGGCAGCGCCGGGAGGTCCTTGCAGCGCCCGTCCGCGTCGGTCACCGAACCGCCGAGCTCCCGCCAGTCCGCGGCTGCCCCGCCGCGGGCGGAGAGCCGGACGGCGACCGCGGCGGCGGGCCGGCCGGCCGAGGTGTCCAGGATGTGCGTGGACACCGAGGCCGTGGTGCTTGTGCTCATGCTGCGTCAGTCCTCTTCAACGGCGTCGACGAGTCGGGCGAGGCGGATCCGGTTGATCTTGCCCAACTCGGCGCGGACGATCTCGCGTTCGCGCTCGGGCGTGTTGCCGATCCGGTCCCTGAGCGCGTCCCGCATCTGCTCCCCGGTCCTGCCGGTGGCGCAGATGAGGAAGACGTGGCCGAACCTGTCCTGGTAGGCCAGGTTGAGTTCGAGCATCTCGGCCTTGAGCTCCGCGGACGCCCCGGCCATGCCCCGCTGCTCGCGGGACGAGGTCGGGTCACCCGGCTTCGGGCGGCCGATCGGCGGGTGTCCCGCCATCGCCTCGGCCAGGTCGGCCGCGGTCAGCTCGGCCGTGGCGGCGTCGCTCGCGGCGTACAGGGCGTCGGCGGTGGCGAAGGGGCGCCGGGCCAGGATCGTGTCGCCCCAGACGGTCGAGGCGCAGGCCTCGTGGAGTGCGGAGCGCGCCGCGGCCTCGTCGAGGGCGTTGAACCGGGTCAGGCCCGGCGTCTTGGTGCTCGAAGTCACGGGGGCCTCCGGGGCCTTTGTGCTGGACGGGCTGGGCATAGCTAACGCCGTCCGAAAGTCGACGTCAACACTTTGTTGAAAACTTTGGTTAACAAGGGCCTCGGGTCCCCGGGCGCGGCTTCACCGGCGCTTCGCGCCCCGTCCGCACACGCCGGACGCCCCGTCCACACACGCCGGACGCCCCGTCCGCACCCGTCGGACGGGCCCGCGGGAGCCTGTCCGACGGCGGCTACGTGGAGCGATTCAGGTAGTTGTAGACCGTAAACCTGCTCACGCCGATCGCCGTGGCGACCGTCTCCACGCCGTGGCGCACGGCGAAGGCGCCCCGCGCCTCGAGTATCCGGACGACCTCCTGCTTGGCCTTGCGGTCGAGGTCCGCGAGGGGCTTGCCGTGCTTGCGCTCCAGGGCGAGCAGGATGTGGTCCAGGGAGTCGGCGAGCTGCGGCAGCCGCACGGCCAGGACGTCCCGCCCCTCCCAGGCGAGCACGACGTCGTCCTCGCCCGCCTCCTCGGGGGCCAGCATCCGCCCGCCCATCGCGTCCACCAGCGGCTTCACCGCGAGGGCGAAGGGGTCATCCGCGAAACCGGTCATCCCGCAGCCTCCCCGGCGCCGCCCTCGACGACGTTCACCTGGAGGGAGACGCGGGTGGCGCCCGCGCCCAGGGTCTTGCGCAGCATCGCGTCGACGGCCGCGAGCACGGCGTCCGCGTCGCCCTCCGCGGTGTTGCCGAACGGGCCGACGTCCACGGCGTCGAGGCCCGCCCCCTGGACCACCTCGCGGGCGACCACCGCGTGCGGGGGCGCCTCGTCCAGATCGAAGGGCTCGGTCGTGAACTCCACTCTCAATCGCACGGGCTCAACCTACGTCGGACTCCGGAATCCGCGGCAGCCCCTCTTGACAGCTTCCGCAGAACGGAGGCAGTCTTCCATCAAGCAGAAACGAACTTCCGCCATACGAAATCAGCCCCACGGCGCCACGGCCCCGGCACTCCGGGCCCCACCGCGCCCCGGCCACGGCACTACGGAAGGAGCGCGGAAGCCCCATGGGATTCTCCGACCAGCGCTTCGATGTGAACCTGTCGATCCTCTTCACCGAGCTCCCGCTCCTGGAGCGCCCCGCGGCCGCCGCCGCGGCGGGGTTCAAGGCCGTCGAGCTGTGGTGGCCCTGGGTCGAGACCCCCACCCCCGAGCGGTCCGAGCTCGACGCCCTGAAGCAGGCGATCGAGGACGCGGGCGTCCAGCTGGTGGGCCTGAACTTCTACGCCGGACAGCTGCCGGGCCCCGACCGGGGAGCCCTGTCGATCCCCGGCGAGGAGAGCGAGAAGTTCCGCGCGAACGTCGACGTCGCCGCGGACTTCGCCGCGTCCCTCGGCTGCACGGCGCTCAACGCCCTGTACGGCAACCGCGTCGACGGCGTCGACCCGGCCGCCCAGGACGCACTCGCCCTGGAGAACCTGGTGCTGGCCGCCCGTGCCGCCGACCGCGTGGGCGCGGTGCTGCTCGTCGAGGCGCTGAACGCCCCCGAGTCGCCGCGCTGCCCGATCGTCAGCGCCCCCAAGGCCATCGAGGTCGTGGACGAGGTCAACGAGGCGACCGGGCTCGGCAACGCGAAGTTCCTCATGGACCTGTACCACCTCTCCATGAACGGAGAGGACCTGCCGCAGGTGATCGCCGCCTACGCCGACAGGACGGCCCACGTGCAGATCGCCGACAACCCGGGGCGCGGCGCCCCCGGCACCGGGTCGCTCCCCCTGGAGGACCTGCTCGACCAGTTGCGCAAGGCCGGGTACGA
Organism: Streptomyces sp. YIM 121038; assembly: GCF_006088715.1. Taxonomy (NCBI): domain Bacteria; kingdom Bacillati; phylum Actinomycetota; class Actinomycetes; order Kitasatosporales; family Streptomycetaceae; genus Streptomyces; species Streptomyces sp. YIM 121038. The sequence continues at coordinate 7,417,690 of NZ_CP030771.1, read as the reverse complement.
GGGCCGGGTCGGACTGGAGTACAAGCCCGGCGACCGCCCGAGCCACGAGTCCTTCGACTGGCTGCCCGCCGGGGCCCGCGGCTGACGCCCGGCCCATCTCACCACGTACCGACGCAAGCAGAGAGGTCCCCCTCATGAGCAGCACGCTCCCCAAGGTCGCGTGGATCGGACTCGGGATCATGGGCTCGCCCATGTCCGAGAACCTGATCAAGGCCGGTTACCCCGTCACCGGCTACACCCTGGAGCAGGACAAGCTGGACCGGCTCGCCGCCGCGGGCGGCACCGCGGCCGCCTCGATCGCCGACGCCGTGCGCGACGCCGACGTCATTGTGACGATGGTGCCCGCGTCGCCGCAGGTCGAGGCCATCGCCTACGGCCCCGACGGCATCCTGGAGAACGCCAGGTCCGGCGCGCTGCTCATCGACATGTCGTCGATCACCCCGCAGACCTCCGTGGACCTCGCGCGGGCCGCCGCGGCCAAGGGGATCCGGGTGCTCGACGCCCCGGTCTCCGGCGGCGAGGCCGGCGCGATCGAGGCCGTCCTGTCCATCATGGTCGGCGGCGAGCAGGCGGACTTCGACACGGCCGGGCCGCTGTTCGACGCCCTCGGCAAGACCGTCGTGCTGTGCGGCCCGCACGGCTCGGGCCAGACCGTGAAGGCCGCCAACCAGCTCATCGTCGCGGTCAACATCCAGGCCTGCGCCGAGGCCGTGGTCTTCCTGGAGAAGTCCGGCGTGGACCTGGCCGCGGCCCTCGACGTGCTGAACGGCGGGCTCGCCGGTTCCACCGTCCTGACCCGCAAGAAGGACAACTTCCTGAACCGGGACTTCAAGCCGGGCTTCCGCATCGACCTGCACCACAAGGACATGGGCATCGTCACGGACGCCGCCCGCAACGTCGGTGCCGCGCTGCCCGTCGGCGCCGTGGTGGCCCAGCTCGTCGCCAGCCTGCGCGCCCAGGGCGACGGCGGCCTCGACCACTCCGCGCTGCTCCGCTCCGTCGAGCGGCTCTCCGGCGGCCCGGCCGTCTGAGCGCCCCCAGACTTCCGGGCCGCGGCGGCGCTGACACCTGTCCTGTCGCGCCCAAGCTCCGCCGCGGCCCGGAACCCCGCTCCACCTCCAACTTCAACAAACTGTTGACGTGACGGATCCGGCGTCCTTACGCTCGCGTCACCTCAAGCAGCTCCAGCATTTCTGCACGGAAGGCCGACCTACCACCATGCCGAAGCGCGTGCTCACGACCGAGTCCGGCGCCCCTGTCGCCGACAACCAGAACTCCGCCACCGCAGGTGTCGGCGGCCCGCTCCTCCTCCAGGACCAGCACCTCCTGGAGAAGCTCGCCCGCTTCAACCGCGAGCGCATCCCGGAGCGCGTGGTGCACGCCCGCGGCTCGGGCGCGTACGGCTACTTCGAGGTGACCGACGACGTCACCGGCTTCACCCACGCCGACTTCCTCGCCGAGGTCGGCAAGCGCACCGAGGTCTTCCTGCGGTTCTCGACCGTGGCCGACAACCTCGGCGGCGCCGACGCCGTCCGCGACCCGCGCGGCTTCGCCCTGAAGTTCTACACCGAGGAGGGCAACTACGACCTCGTCGGCAACAACACGCCGGTCTTCTTCATCAAGGACCCGCTGAAGTTCCCCGACTTCATCCACTCGCAGAAGCGCGACCCGTTCACGGGCAAGCAGGAGCCGGACAACGTCTGGGACTTCTGGGCGCATGCCCCCGAGGCCACGCACCAGGTGACCTGGCTGATGGGCGACCGCGGCATCCCGGCCTCGTACCGGCACATGAACGGCTACGGCTCGCACACCTACCAGTGGACCAACGCCCAGGGCGAGGCCTTCTTCGTCAAGTACCACTTCAAGACGAACCAGGGCATCCGCAGCCTGTCCTCCGAGCAGGCCGCCGAGATCGCGGGCAAGGACCCCAACTCCCACCAGACGGACCTGCTCCAGGCCATCGAGCGCGGTGTGAACCCGTCCTGGACCCTGCACGTGCAGCTCATGCCGGCGGCGGACGCGGCGCACTACCGCTTCAACCCCTTCGACCTGACGAAGGTGTGGCCGCACGGCGACTACCCGCTCCAGCGCGTCGGCCGCCTGGTCCTGGACCGCAACCCCGACAACGTCTTCGCCGAGGTCGAGCAGGCCGCCTTCTCGCCGAACAACTTCGTGCCGGGCATCGGCCCCTCGCCGGACAAGATGCTCCAGGGCCGTCTTTTCGCGTACGCCGACGCGCACCGCTACCGCCTGGGCGTGAACCACACCCAGCTCGCGGTGAACGCGCCGAAGGCGACCACGGCGGACAACTACGGCCGCGACGGCCTCATGGCCACCAACGCCTACGGCCGCGAGCGCAAGAACTACGAGCCCAACTCCTACGACGGCCCCGTCGAGACCGGCAGGCCGCTCTCCGCACCGCTGGCCGTGACCGGCCACACCGGCACGCACGAGGCGCCGGCCCACACCAAGGACGACGACTTCTTCCAGGCCGGCGAGCTGTACCGGCTGATGTCGGACGAGGAGAAGTCCCGCCTGGTCGCGAACATCGCGGGCGGTCTGTCCCAGGTGTCCCGCGAGGACGTCGTCGAGAAGAACCTCGCCCACTTCCACGCCGCCGACGCCGACTACGGCAAGCGCGTGGAGGAGGCCGTCCGCGCCCTGCGCGAGGACTGACCCACCCTCACCTCCAGTACTGCGCCGGGGACTTGACGGGAGGTCGGTCCCCCAGCGCGGATCCCGCGAGGCCGTGCGCCCGGATGAGGGGTGGCACACGGCACGCGGGGGGACGAGGACCGCGGCGGCTCGAGGCGAGCCAGTGCGGTGGTGAAGGCCCCGGCCGCCCCTTCGACCAGAGGAGGCGTGGCCGAGGGCCATCGCCCGGTCGCCGCGGTGCCTCGCGAAGCGTGCCAGAACCGGCCGATCGGCCTTCGGCCTCGTCCTCAAGCGCCGGACGGGCTCGATTCTGCGCACTGTCCGCTCCTCCCCCAGGGACGACCACCGCCTCCGCCGCACGGCGGAGGCGGTTCAGTTTGTGCGGTGACGATCTCCGCGAGCCCCCGCGGAAGGCTCAGGGGCATGACGACGACCGCAGTCCCCGTACCCCGCTGGGCCGAGCGCGTGGCCCACCTCATCCCGCTCGTCCTGCTCCCCCAGTGCCTGTGGCGACTCCCCTTCGCCTTCGGCTTCGACATGGGCACCGGCACGGGCTCCATCGGCAGCCTGTGGATCTCCGTGCCGTACGTCTTCGGCCTGAGCCTGCTCACCGAGGCGCTCGCGCTGCTGTCCTTCGGCCTGATCCGGGGCTGGGGCGAAGTGGCGCCGGACTGGGTGCCGCTGGTCGGCGGACGGCGGCTGCACCCGGCGGTGGCCCTGGTCCCGGCGACGCTCGGCGGCATCGGCGCGACCCTGCTGTTCGGGCCGTTCACCCTCGGCGCCCTCGGCATCGGCTTCGGCTTCGACCCCGGCGACAACGCGGCCTGGGACCTGCTGTTCAGGATCTGCGTCCTGCCCGTGGGCCTGTGGGGGCCGCTGGTCCTGGCGCTCACCGCGCACTACGCGCGGCGCCGCCGGGCGGCGAGGCCTTCCGTGAACACCTCCACGGCGAAGGCGAACCGCGTGTCCGCCGAGTCGGGCGCGAGCTCCGCGACCGCCGCCAGGTGAGGCAGCGCGTCCCCCTCCTCGGTACGGAGCCACGGCGGCGGGTGCGCCGCGAGGTCCCCCGGGTCCAGATGGGCCGGGGGACGGTCCCGCGGCGCGTCCTCGAACTCCACGAAGCCGACGACCAGGCGCACGGTCTCCATGCAGGCGCGGTAGGCGTCCGCCGGGGTGAGCCCGACGGCCGCGTAGAAGCCGATGAGCGCGTCCACGTTGCGGAGCATCACGGGATGGCCGGCCATCGTCACGTTCTCGCTGAGGGCGAGCGTGGTCATGCCGGGGTGGCGGCGGTAGTGGGCGCGCAGGTCCGCGCAGAAGGCGGCCAGGCCGGCGCGCCAGGCGCCGGGGGCCGGGTCCAGGCGGGGCGGCCGCCAGCCCGCCTGGAAGATCCCGGCGGCGACGGCGACCAGGTCCCGCCGGTCGTCCACGTAGTTGTACAGGGCGCGGGCGGACACCCCGAGTTCGGCGGCCAGCGAGCGCATGGTGAGCGCCGCGGCGCCGTGCTCCCCCAGATAGGCGAGCGCGGCCTCCCCCACCGACTCCCGGGTCAGGGTGGCCCGGCCCTTGCGGTGGGTGGGTCTGCGCCGCGTCGTTCCGCTCATCCCCCGAGGCTAACGGAGGTGCGCGGGCCGCCGGTGACACGGCCCGCGCCCTGAACTTCACACCTGTTGACTTTAAGCGTCACGCCCGCCAGGGTGAGGGCGACTAAGGGTTGCCTCACCTAGCTTGGAGTCTCGATGCCCCGTCTCTCCGGCCTCGCCATGGACCTCGGACCGCTGCGCGAAAGCCGCGACTTCCGGCTGCTCTACGCCGGTTTCCTCGGGGCGATGACCGGTACCCTGATGACCTCGGTGGCTGTCGCGGTGCAGGTGTACGACCTGACCGGCTCGTCCCTCCACATCGGCCTGGTGAGCCTGGCCCGGGCGCTTCCCGTGGTCGTCGGCGTCCTCGTCGGCGGGGTCCTGGCCGACCGGTTCGACCGCCGGACGCTGATGATCGCCACGCGGCTGCCGCTGGTCCTGGTGGCCGCCGCGCTCGCGGCCAACGCGCTCGCTCCGCAGCCCCGGCTCTGGGTGATCTACGCGGCCACCGCCGCGACCGGGCTCCTCGCGGGCCTCGGCGGACCCGCGATGCTGGCCGCGGTCCCGGCCCTCGCGGGCACCGAGCGCCTCGCCGCGGCGGGCGCCCTGCTCTCCGGCTCCACCCAGCTCGCCGCGCTCGGCGGACCCGCCATCGGCGGCGCGCTCATCGCCGGGCCCGGACTCGCCGCGTGCTACGCGGTGGACGCGGCCGGGTTCCTGGTGTTCACGGCGGCGCTGTTCTTCGTCGGGCCGCTGCCCGTGCCGTCGGCGCCCACCGCCGGGGGCAAGGGCGTGCGGCAGGCGTTCGGCTCGCTCGCCGAGGGCCTGCGCTTCGTGCGGGGCCACCGCGCGATCCTCGGCCTGCTCCTCATCGACGCCGCGGCGATGGTCTTCACGATGCCGCAGGCCCTGTACCCGGCCCTGGCCGACGAGCGGTTCGGCGGCGGGCCCGCGGCCGTCGGACTCCTGTACGCGGCGCCCGCGTTCGGCGCGCTCGCCGGGGCGGCCACCAGCGGCTGGACGGCCCGCGCGGGCGGGCACGCGCTGATCGGCGCCGTCCTGCTGTGGGGCGCCGCGCTGACCGGGGTGGGGCTCAGCGCGTGGCTGCCGCTCGCGCTCGTGCTGCTCGCGCTCGCCGGGTTCGGCGACCTGATCTCCGAGACGCTGCGCTCGGCGCTGCTCCAGCACGGCACGCCGGACGGGCTGCGGGGCCGCGTCAGCAGCCTGTGGATGGCCCAGGCCACGGTGTCGCCCGCGCTCGGCAACGCCGCGGTCGGCCTCCTCGCGGAACTCACCGGGCCCGCCGCCGCGGTGACGGTGGGCGGCCTGGTCTGTGTGGCGGCCACGCTCGCGGTGGCGGCGGCGTTCCCGTCGCTGCGGGGCGCGCGGCTCGGGACCGCGGCCGCCGCGGCCGCCGCGCCGGAGCCGAACTCCGGTGCGGCGGCCGCGCGTTCCGCCCGGGGGGACGCGGACGTCGCCCCGTGAGGGCGGGGAGCGTCAGGCCTTGAAGGTCTTGATCGCGCTCGGGACGTGCCAGGCCTCGGTGGCGACCTCCTCGAACTCGGTCACGTCGCTGATGTCGGCCGTGCGGCTCATCGAGATGTTCGTGATCCGCTCCAGGATCGCCTCCACGACCACCGGCACCCGGAACTCCTGAGCCAGCTTCTTGGCCTGCTCGAACGCCGCCCCGAGCTCACTGGGGTCGGTCACGCGGATCGCCTTGCAGCCGAGGCCCTCGGCGACCTTGACGTGGTCGACGCCGTAGACGCCGAGCTCCGGGGAGTTGACGTTCTCGAACTCCAGGTTGACCTGGAAGTTGATGTCGAGGCCCAGCTGGGCCTGACGGATCAGCCCCAGATAGGAGTTGTTCACCAGGACGTGGACGTACGGGATGCGGTGCTGGGCGCCGACCGCCAGCTCCTCGATGAGGAACTGGAAGTCGTAGTCGCCGGAGAGCGCGACGACCTGGCCCTCCGGGTCGGCCTTCGCGACGCCGAGCGCGGCGGGGATGGTCCAGCCGAGCGGGCCCGCCTGGCCGCAGTTGATCCAGTGCCGGGGCTTGTAGACGTGCAGCATCTGCGCGCCCGCGATCTGGGAGAGGCCGATCGTGGAGACGTACCGCGTCTCGGGGCCGAAGGCCTTGTTCATCTCCTCGTACACGCGCTGCGGCTTGATCGGCACGTCGTCGAAGTGGGTGCGGCGCAGGAGCGTGGCCTTGCGCTCCTGCCCGGCGGCGATCCAGTCGGTGCGGTCGGGCAGCCTGCCCGCCGCCTTCCGTTCGCGCGCGACCTCGACGAAGAGCGCGAGCGCGGCCCTGGCGTCGGAGGCGATGCCGTAGTCGGGGGCGAAGATCTTGCCGATCTGGGTGGGCTCGATGTCGACGTGCACGAACGTGCGGCCCTCGCGGTACACGTCGAGCTTGTAGCCGGTGTGGCGGTTGGCCCAGCGGTTGCCGATGCCGAGGACGAAGTCCGACTCCAGGAAGGTGGCGTTGCCGTAGCGGTGCGAGGTCTGCAGGCCCACCATGCCCGCGTTGAGCTCGTGGTCGTCCGGGATGGCGCCCCAGCCCATCAGGGTGGGGATCACCGGAGTGCCCGTCAGCTCGGCGAACTCGACCAGGAGGTCGCAGGCGTCGGCGTTGATGATGCCGCCGCCCGCGACGATCAGCGGCCGCTCCGACTCCAGGAGGAAGCCGATGGCCTTCTCGATCTGGGCGCGGGTCGCGGCGGGCTTGTAGACGGGCAGCGGCGCGTACGTCTCCGGGTCGAACTCGATCTCGGTGAGCTGGACGTCGATGGGCAGGTCGATCAGGACGGGCCCGGGCCGCCCCGAGCGCATCAGGTGGAACGCCTGCTGGAAGACGCCGGGGACCTGGGCGGCCTCCAGGACCGTCACGGCCATCTTCGTCACCGGCTTCGCGATGGAGGCGATGTCGACGGCCTGGAAGTCCTCTTTGTGGATCACGCTGGTGGGCGCCTGGCCCGTGATGCACAGGATCGGGATCGAGTCACCGATGGCCGAGTACAGGCCGGTGATCATGTCGGTGCCCGCCGGGCCCGACGTGCCGATGCAGACGCCGATGTTGCCGGGCTTCGTCCGGGTGTAGCCCTCGGCCATGTGCGAGGCGCCCTCCACGTGGCGGGCGAGCGTGTGGTCGATGCCACCGCCCTCCTTCAGCGCCTTGTAGAAGGGGTTGATCGCGGCACCCGGCACGCCGAAGGCGGCGGTGACGCCCTCGCGCTTGAGGATCTCCACTGCCGCGCGGGCGGCGGTCATACGAGCCATGGGGTTCTCCTGCTCCAGCTGGCGGATCCGGGCTCCCGTCGCGCCCCGCGGTGAGCTGTGAATTCCGGTCCTGCGGTGGGCCGGCCTCGCGGCCGTGGGCTAATCTTTCACATTGCGGAATTTAGATTCTGTTATGTGGAAGCAATGTAGGACGGGGCGGCCCGACCGTCAAGGGAGTGCCGGTCCCGGAGCGGCCCGAAGCTCAAAATCGCGTATCGGGGTAGTTGCGTTCCGTAAGACCATGGGCCCAGGCTGATGCGGCCACGGGTGACGGGTGACGAGAGGGAGGCGGTGAGGGAGATGACGACGGACGGGGTCCCGGTGCACTGCCCGGTGTGCCGTCACGAGCAGGCCTACGCTCCCCCCGCGTTCCCCTGTTCCTGCGGCGCGCCCGTCGTCCCGCCGGTCGCGTACGGCGCCGCCGCCACCCCCGTCACCGAGCGGAGCTGGGCGGACGACTGGGTGACCGTGCGCTGCCGGGCCTGCGGGCGCGCGGCGGACTGGCCCCAGCCCGAAGTCGGCTGCGCGTGCGGGGCGGTGCTGCGGATCCCGGTCCTCACGGAGGCCGTCTCACCGGCGGGGCCCGACCCCGCTCCGCCCCGGCCGCCGCTCTCCGCGGTGGCGCCCGCGCCCCGGCCCGCGTTCCGGCCCGTCCCGGTGCGCAGCGCGCGCGACGCCGTGACCACGGCCGCGCTGTATCTGCGCTGGCTCGGCTACGCGGACGTGCGGGACGCCGAGCCCGGCTCCGGCGGCCGCGCCCCGTCCGGGGCGCGGCTCACCGCGCGGGGCGTCCTCGCGCACGTCGAGCCGTCGGCGCGGCCCGCGTGCCTGCGCGACCTGGAGTGCGCGTGGCTCACCGCGCTCACCCACGAGGTCACGTGCGTGTGCTTCGCCCTGTCCGACTTCACGCCCGAGGCCTGCGAGCGCGCCGCGGAGCTCGGCGTACCGCTGTTCCGCATCGAGCTGGACGGGGTGCCCGTGGCGCTGAACGGGGCGGCGGACGAGCTGGCCGCCCGCGGTTCCTAGGCCCCGCCCGTCAGGCGTGCGTCAGCCGAACCGCTCGCGCAGTTCCACCTTCCGGACCTTGCCCGACACCGTCATCGGGAACGTGTCCAGGATCCGGAGGGCCGCGGGGACCTTGTAGTGCGCGAGGCGGCCCTCGCAGAAGCCGCGCAGTTCGTCGAGGGTCAGTTCCGCCACGCCCTCGTGGAGGATCACGCAGGCCAGGGGCACCTCTCCGTAGCGCTCGTCCGGCACCCCGACCACCTGGACGTCCGCGATCTTCGGGTGGGCGTGGAGGAACTCCTCGATCTCGCGCGGGTAGACGTTCTCGCCACCGCGGATGATCATGTCCTTGATGCGGCCCACGATCCGGACGTACCCGTCGTCCCGCATGACCGCGAGGTCGCCCGTGTGCATCCAGCGCCCGGAGTCGATGACGTCGGCGGTGCGCTCGGGCTCGCGCCAGTAGCCGAGCATCACGCTGTAGCCGCGGGTGCACAGCTCGCCCGAGCTGCCGCGCGGCAGGGTGACACCGGTGACCGGGTCGACGACCTTGACCTCGATGTGCGGCAGGACGCGGCCGACGGTGGCGGTGCGCCGCTCCAGGTCGTCGTCCCCGCGGGTCTGCGTGGACACGGGCGAGGTCTCGGTCATGCCGTAGCAGATGGAGACCCGCTCCATGTGCATCTCGGCGACGACCCGCTTCATGACCTCGACGGGGCACGGCGACCCGGCCATGATCCCGGTCCGGAGCGACGACAGGTCGTACGTGGCGAAGTCGGCGAGGTTCAGCTCCGCGATGAACATCGTCGGCACGCCGTACAGGGACGTGCACCGCTCGCGCTCGACGGCGTGCAGCGTGGAGACCGGGTCGAAGGACGGCGCGGGGATGACCACGCACGCCCCGTGCGAGGTGGCCGCGAGATTGCCCATGACCATGCCGAAGCAGTGGTAGAAGGGCACCGGCACGCAGATGCGGTCCTGCTCGCTGTAGCCGAGGGTGCGGCCCACCCAGTAGCCGTTGTTGAGGATGTTGTGGTGGGAGAGGGTGGCCCCCTTGGGGAAGCCCGTGGTGCCCGACGTGTACTGGATGTTCACCGGGTCGTCACAGGTCAACCCGGCCTCGCGGGCGGCGAGTTCCGCGGGCGTGACCGCGTCCGCGGCGGCGAGCAGCTCCTCCCACGAGCCGTCCGCGACATAGACGACCCGGCGCAGCTCCGGACACTCCTGGCGGACCTGCTCGACCATCGCGCGGTAGTCGCTGCTCTTGTGCGTCTGCGAGGCGACGAGCAGACCGATGCCCGCCTGCTTCAGGACGTACGCCAACTCGTGGGAGCGGTAGGCCGGGTTGATGTTCACCATGATGGCGCCCACGCGTGCGCTCGCGTACTGGACGAGGACCCACTCGGCGCAGTTCACCGCCCAGATCCCGACCCGGTCGCCCCGCGCGACCCCGGCCCCCATCAGGGCCCGCGCGAGCCGCTCGACGGCCGCGCCGAACTCGGCGTACGTCCAGCGCGCCCCGGACGGCACGTCGACGAGCGCCTCCCGGTCGGGCCAGGCGGCGACGGCCCGGTCGAGGTTCTGCCCGATGGTGTCGCCGAGCAGCGGGACGGAGCTGGTGCCGTGCGCGTACGACAGCTCGTGCGCGTACGAGGCCTCGACGGCTTCCGCGGCGCCGCCCGGAGCGGGGGCGCTCACCGGAAGTCCTCCTCGCGGTACTCGGCGTCGGACCCCTGGGCCGTGGCCTCGCGCAGCTCGATGCGGCGGATCTTGCCGGACACCGTCTTGGGCAGGGCGCCGAACTCCAGGCGGCGCAGGCGCTTGTAGGGCGCGAGGACCGCGCGCGAGTGCGCGAAGAGCGCCTTGGCGGTGTCGGGCCCCGGCGCGTAGCCCTCGGCGAGCACCACGTACGCCTTCGGCACGGCGAGGCGCACCGGGTCGGGCGCGGGCACGACGGCGGCCTCCGCGACCGCCTCGTGTTCGAGCAGCGCGCTCTCCAGCTCGAAGGGCGAGATCTTGTAGTCGGAGGCCTTGAAGACGTCGTCGGAGCGGCCCACGTACGTCAGATGGCCGTCGGCGTCGCGCGCGCCGATGTCACCCGTGCGGTAGAAGCCGCCCGCCATGGCCTCGGCGGTGCGTTCCGGGTCGCCGTGGTAGCCCGTCATCAGGCCCACCGGCGCGGCGGACAGGTCGAGCGCGACCTCGCCCTCCGCCGCCCCCGGCTCACCGGTCACCGGGTCGAGCAGCACGACGCGGAAGCCTGGTGTGGGGCGCCCCATGGAGCCGGGCTTGAGGCGCTGGCCGGGCGTGTTGGCGACCTGTACGGCCGTCTCCGTCTGGCCGAAGCCGTCGCGGATGGTCACTCCCCAGTCGCTCCGCACCCGCTCGATGACCTCGGGGTTCAGCGGTTCGCCCGCGGCCACGACCTCGCGCGGCGGGGTCTTCAGCTGGGTCAGGTCGGCCTGGATGAGCATCCGCCACACGGTGGGCGGGGCGCAGAAGCTGGTGACGCCCGCGCGGTCCATCTCGCGCATCAGCCGGCCCGCGTCGAAGCGCGTGTAGTTGTGGATGAAGACGGTCGCCTCGGCGTTCCACGGCGCGAACAGGTTCGACCAGGCGTGCTTGGCCCAGCCGGGCGAGGAGATGTTCAGATGCACGTCGCCGGGCTTGAGCCCGATCCAGTACATCGTCGCCAAGTGCCCGACCGGGTAGGACACATGGGTGTGCTCGACCAGCTTGGGACGGGCGGTGGTGCCGGAGGTGAAGTAGAGCATGAGCGGGGCGGTGGCGAGGGTGACGCCGTCGGGGGTGAAGGCGTCGGGGGCGGTGTCGACGCCGTCGTACGAGATCCAGAGGGGCCCTGCGGGCCCTGCGGGCGCGGTGTCCGTGGTGGCCGTGGTGGCCGTGACGGGCTCGGCGGGCCCCTCGGGCTCGGTGGCCGTGGCGGGCGCGGGCGCCCCGGCGGGTGTGGCCGCCCCGGTGGGCGTGGCTGCCCCGGCGGGCGTGGCCACCCCAGCGGGTGTGGCCGCCCCGGCTGACGCAGCCGCCCCAGCGGGTGTGGCCGCCCCAGCCGACGTGGCTGCCCCGGTGGGCGTGGCCGCCCCGGGGCCGACCACGATCCGGGTGTAGTCCCCCGGCACGTCCGCGAACTTGGCGGTGTCCTCGGCCCGCACCACCACGTGCCGGGCCCGGCCGCGCTCGATCCGGTCGCGCAGGTCCGCCGCGCCGAGCAGCGGCGTCGCCGGGATGACCACGGCGCGCAGCTTCATCGCGGCGAGCGCGACCTCCCACAGCTCGACCTGGTTGCCGAGCATGACGACGAGGCGGTCCCCGGCGGTGACGCCGAGCCCGCGCAGCCAGTTGGCGGCCCGCGCGGAGCGCCGCGCCAGCTCGGCGAAGGTCAGCCGGACCTCGGAGCCGTCCTCCTCGACGATGTGCAGCGCCGTGCGGTCGTTGCCGTCGGCGATGACGTCGAACCAGTCGAGCGCCCAGTTGAACCGCTCCGGCCGCGGCCAGGCGAAGCCCTCGTACGCGGCCGCGTAGTCCTCGCGGTGGCGCAGCAGAAAGTCCCGGGCCGCCCGGAACGTCTCCGTGGCGCCCCCCGTCTCCGTCACCGTCATCGGCATGCCCCGCTCTCCCTAGGTCCCCGCCGTCCACACGGCCGGCGCGCGGCCGTTCCCCGGCCGACTCCGCATCCGTACCATCGTGGAGTTCGTGATGTGGGTCTCACTACCCCCGGACGGGGGTGCGGTGCGGTGAAAGGGCGGGCGCGTGACGGCTGCGGGCGCGGGTGAGGCGGGGGACGTACGGGCCGCGCTGGTGCGGCTGCGGCGTACCACCGGGCTTCCGGTGGCGTTCGGCGGGCTCACGGACACGCCCCCCGCCGCCACCCCGCACCTGCGGATCGCGGAGCTCAGCGGCACCGGCACGCACGTCCTGCGGGGCCTCGGCATCCGCCTGGGCAACGGCCTCGGCGGCAAGGCCCTCGCCCTGGCCCGGCCGTGCGCCGTCACCGACTACAGCTCCTCGCGGCACATCAGCCACGAGTACGACGCCGCCGTCGAGGCCGAGGGCCTGCGCTCGGTGCTCGCGGTGCCGCTCGTGGTGCGCCGCCGGGTGCGCGGCCTGCTGTACGGCGCCCTGCGCACGGCGCAGCCGCTGGGGGACCGCGCGCTGGCCGCGGCCGTGGCCGCCGCGCGCGACGTCGAACAGGCCCTCGTGGTGCGCGACGAGGCCCGCGCCCTGGTGGCGGCGGCGCGGGACACGGCGGCCGGGCCCGGCCCGGCCGCCTGGGAGCGGGTACGGGAGGCGCACGGCGCCCTGCGGGCGCTGGCCGCGCGCACCTGCGACCCCGCCCTGCGCCACGAGCTGCTCGCGGTCTGCGCCACGCTGACCTCCGCGGGCGACTCCCCCGTCGTCGCCCTGACCCCGCGCGAACTCGACGTCCTGACCTGCGTGGCCCTCGGCACCACCAATGCCACGGCCGCGGAGCGCCTGGGCCTTCGCCCCGAGACGGTGAAGGCCTATCTGCGCTCGGCCATGCGCAAGCTGGGCGTCCACACGCGGTGGGAGGCGGTGGTGGCGGCACGGCGGGCGGGGCTGCTGCCGTAGCGGGCCACCGCGCCGCCGCCCCGCCGGACCGCGAGGGGCGCGGCCCCGGGCCTACTTGTCGGCGGTGAGCGTGCCCGCCGCCCCCCAGCTCTCCGCCCCGTACTCCTCGATCCACACCGTGACGGTCTCCGCCGGAATCGCGTACGCGTCCACGAACGCGTCCGTGATCCGCCGCACCAGCTCCCGCTTGAGCACGACGTCCCGGGGACCCTGCTGAACGGTGACGGTAGGCATGCTGAACTCCCTTGTGTACGGCCGGAGTCACCGGCCAGGTGAGGCGATCTCTCGGTGCCCCCTGCGGGACGACACCAGTTCAGCCCACCCGCGCGCCGCGACCAAGGAGCAGCCCGCGATCGCGGCGATCACGAACCGAGATCGTCAGCGGCGGGCGGGACCACCGGCCCCCGCCGGGACCACCGGCCGCGACCGGGACCAGTCAGCGCACCCCGGGACCACCGGCCGGGACCGTCAGCCCTGGCCGGGGTCGTCAGCCCTCCCCGGGATCGTCAGGCCCCGCCGAGATCCTGGGCCGCGGCCGCGCACGCCCCGAGGAACCCGTCCAGCGGGCCCGCGCCGCGCCGCGCCCCCTCCGGTACCGCGAGCCCCGTCTCCAGGGCGAGCTCCGCCGCGAACGGCACGAAGGCCACCCGAGGACCGCGCAGCAGCCGCGCGTGCGACGCGTACACGACGGTCCACAGCGGCGCGGTCCCCGCGCCGATCATCGCGAGGTTGTCCTGGAGCGAGCCGCCCACCGGCCCGCGCACCGGGGTGAAACCGGCCGTGTGACAGGCGCCGACGACGAGGTCGACCAGGGCCGGGTTGGCCCGGCGCGCGGTGAGCGCGAGGGGCACCTCCGCCAGGTCGGCCAGGGCGGCCTCGGCGCGCGCGGCCACCGGGTGCCCGGCCGGTACGACCGCCACCAGGGGGTCGCGCCACAGCGGTACGACCCGCACCCCGGGCACGGGTTCGGCGGCCCGGACGAAGGCCGCGTCGAGCCGCCCGTCCGCGACCCTGGCGAGCCGCTCCCCCGCGCCGGTGGCCACGAGCTCGACCGGCACCCCGGGCGCCCGCTCGGCGAAGTGGGCGAGCACGCGCTCCAGGTGTTCGCCGAGCCCCGTGCAGGTGCCGAGCCGCAGGCCGGGCGGGCGCGCGCCGACCGCGGCCCGGGCCCGCTCGGCGGCGGCGAGCACGGCCCGCGCCTCGGGCAGCAGCCGCTCCCCCGCGGCGGTGAGCCGCACCTGGCGCGGCGCGCGGTCGAACAGCTCTGCCCCCAGCTCCCGCTCCAGGCGCCGCACTTGCTGGCTCACCGCCGACTGCACGATGTGCAGCCGCTCCGCGGCCCGCCCGAAGTGCAGTTCCTCGGCGACCGTCACGAAGTAGCCCAGCTGCCGCAGTTCCATGCCGGAGACCCTACGCAGCCGCGCCGCCCGCCCGGACCGCGGGCTCAGCCGTCGACCACGGCCCCGCACCGCACGTCGTACGAGGGCGCCCCCTCGGCGAGCACCCGCGCAGTCCGGACCGCCTCGTCCTCGACGTCCGCGCGCTGCGCCTTCGTCAGCGCCCCGAACGGCTCGACGACGACGGTGACCGCCCCGCCCGCGGCCTCGTCGAGACGCCACACCCCCGCGAGCGACCCGTCCACCAGGAAGGTGCGGAAGGGCTGGTTGACCTTCCAGGTGCGGGCCTTGTACCCGGCGGGGTCGACGCGGGAGCGGTCGGCGTGGGACAGCAGGACGTTGTCGTACTCGGGCAGGAAGCGCGGCGGCGCCGGGGTGTCCGGGTCCGGCCGGGGCGCGTCCGGCAGGTCGAAGAGCTCGACGCCGTTCTCGTCGCGGAACGTACGCAGTCCGGGCCGCAGCCGCTCGAAGGCGTCCCGCAGCCGCGTCAGCCCCATCCAGGCCTGCATGTCCCGTACGGAGGCGGGCCCGAAGGCGGCGAGGTAGCGCGGCACGACGGCGTCGGGCGCCGCCCCCACCACGAGCGGGCGGCCCAGCCAGTGCTCGGCCGTGGTCAGCGCGACCCGGCCGCTGCGCCGCCACAGGCCGCGCGGGGTGACCTGGACCAGCGGCAGGAGGGCGCGGGCGGCGATGCCGAGCGACCGCGGGTCGGCCCCCGGCCAGTGGCGGGCCAGCTCGGCGCGGAGCTGGGCCGGGGTGCGCGGCTCGTCCTCGACGTACGCGCGGGCGAGCGTGGCGAGCCGGTCCAGGCCGACGCCGCCGAGCCCCTCGCGGAACGTCCGCAGCTCACGGTCCAGCGCGGCCTGCGTCAGCGGGCGCAGCAGCAGCAGGTCGTCGGCGGTGAGGGTGTGCACGGTGGAGCGCATGGTGACCGCCCGCACGGCCGCGCGATCGCTCATCAGGCCCGAGAGCTCCTCGGGCGCGAACCCGTCGAGGCGGGCGGCGAGCGCGGCGTACGGCGGCTGCACGTTCTGCGCCTGGAGGCCCACGAGGTGCGCGAGGGCGTCCGCGGCGGACATCCGCACCCGGCACAGCAGTAGCTGCCGCCCGAGGGTGGCACGGTTCAGCGCGCGGCGACTCAGCACCGGGGCCGACGGGGTCTTCGTCATGCCCGCACGCTAACGCGCGTTGCGGACAGGTTTGGTCCGCGAGGGGGGGTGTGCCGGGGGTTGGGGCGGGGGGCTCCAGGGCCGGGGAGGGGTGGCGGGCCAGGGCCTGGGGCGGGGGCGGGGGCGGTAGCGCGCCAAGGGGCGGGGCCGGGGCGGCGGCGCACCACAGCCGGGCCGCCCGCACGCCCGAGCCCGGAGCGGCGGCGCACCACCGCCCAGGACGGCGACGTACCCCGACCCGGAACGGCGACGCGCCACAGCCCAGGACAGCGACGCACCGGGGCCCGGGGCGGCCGCACACCAGCGTCACACTCGCGTCATCTGCCGCATATATCCTGCTCAGGGTCCTCGCGGCCGCAGGCGTGAGGACCGTACGGCGACAGGAAGGGCTACCGGTGACCCCGGAGCGACGAGCACACCGCCCACAGTCGACCCGCAAGCACTCCTGGCGGCGCGCGGCGGAACGCCGCACGCCCGAGCGGCCCGCGACACCACCGGCCGCCGACCCGCCCCGCCGCCGACCCGAGCACACCGCGCCCCAGGCACCGAGCGTGGTGGAGGCCGCCCTCTACCGCGACGGCGTCCGCGTGTCCTCGCCCACCACGCTCGCCGAGACCTACCGCGAACTGCGCGCCCGCCCCGACGGCATGGCGTGGATCGGCCTCGCCCGCCCCACGGAGGCCGAACTGCTCTCCCTGGCGGCCGAGTTCGACCTGCACGAGCTGGCCGTGGAAGACGCGATGGAGGCCCACCAGCGCCCGAAGCTGGAGCGGTACGGCGACACCCTCTTCGTGGTCCTGCGGGCCGCCCGCTACCTCGACGCCCCCGAGGAGGTCGACTTCGGCGAGCTGCACGTCTTCGTCGGCCCCGACTTCCTCATCACCGTCCGGCACGGCGCCGCCCCCGACCTGTCCGCGGTGCGCCACCGCATGGAGGACGACCCCGAACTCCTGCGCCTGGGCCCCGAGGCCGTCCTGTACGCCATCCTGGACGCGGTGGTCGACGGCTACGCGCCGGTCGTCGCGGGCGTCCAGAACGACATCGACGAGATCGAGACCGAGGTCTTCAGCGGCGCCCCGGAGGTCTCCCGGCGCATCTACGAACTCGCCCGGGAAATGGTCGAGTTCCAGCGCGCCACCCGCCCCCTGGTCGGCATGCTCCACGCCCTCATGGCAGGCTTCGCCAAGTACGGCACCGACGAGGAACTCCAGCGCTACCTCCGCGACGTCGCCGACCACGTCACCCACACCAGCGAACGGGTGGACGGCTTCCGCCAGGCCCTGGCAGACATCCTCACGGTGAACGCCACCCTGGTCACCCAACAACAGAACGCAGAAATGCGAGCCCTGGCCGAAGCGGGCTTCGAACAGAACGAGGAGATCAAGAAGATCTCGTCGTGGGCGGCGATTCTGTTTGCTCCCACGTTGGTGGGAACGATCTACGGCATGAACTTCGAGACGATGCCGGAGCTGAAGTGGGCGGCGGGGTATCCGTTCGCGATTCTGCTGATGGGTGTCGTGTGCGTGAGTCTGTACTTCGTGTTCAAGCGCCGGGACTGGCTGTAGCGGGGAGCCGACGACCCTTGATCAACTTCGCGTGTGCGAAGGAATCGAAGGGCGCTGCCGACCCCTCTGGGGAGAATCTGGGGAGAATGAGCGGCGCCGGGGAGCGGGGCACCGTCCGCATCACCAGCCATTCCACAAGCCTCGGCCAGCCAACTTCCGCCGACATCCCCGCGTACGCCGTCACGGTGAGTGTTGACTGAACGGTCCGCAGGACCGCGTACACAGGGAGGACCGGTTGGAACCGAGGAGTGCCGCGGCGGCAGGGAAGGACTTCCCTTACACCGCACGTACGACGTGCTACATCGAGATCCACGAAGACGGCACCGTGACGCACGGGGGCGGCCACGCCGCGTACGAGCGGACCGTGGCCGGCAAGTCCCGCCTGTTCGCGGTCTGGCCCGGCGAGTGGTCGAGCCACTTGTTCGTGATCGACGACCTGGACGAGTACGCGAAGGCGCACGGCATCAAACACGACGAGGAGCGAACCGGCCTCAAGGAGCACGTCCACGACGTGCGATGGGAGCCAGCATCCCACGCGAACGACAGCCCTCGAAGCCCCTACATCAGCGTCGACGTCATGCTGGACTGCGGCTGCGAGATTCACGACCGGCACACCTTCGCCGCTCAGATGAAGCAACAGCAGGGGTGGGACGTGGCCACGAGCGGCGGCTGGGGCAGCAGCGGCGCACCTGGGGGAAGGAAGACGTACACCCTGCGTGTTCGCCGCAAGAGCCTCACGAGCTGACTCTGGCGGCTCGTCACGGAGTCCACACAGCGAAACGGGTGGCACAGCATGTGCTGTACCACCCGTCTTCTGTTTCCTCAGGCGCTGGCGAGGTTGTCCGGGACGTACTCGGGAACCACACCGAGCAGAGCGTCGACGGCCGCACGCCCCTTGCCGCCCGCCTCCGGCATGAAGTGCGCGTAGTGGTCGAGCGTGATCGTCGGGCTGGAGTGTCCGAGCCAGCGGGCCAAGGTGACGACGGATTCGCCCGCTTCGAGGATGACCGAGGCGAAGGTGTGCCGGAGCACGTGGAAGCCGTCCTTGCGGGATGCCTTCCAGCGCTGCCCCTTCTCCCGCATCGGGATGACCCCGGCCGCGGCGAGGGCGGGCTTCCAGACCTCGTCGTTGAAGATGTTGGCCCGCAGCGCGTTGCCGTACGTCGTCGTCAGGGCGAGCGGGAACGTCCGCTTCTCCCGCTCCGGCTCCGGCCCGCCCCACGGCAGTTCGACCTCGACGGCCGGGTACTGCAGGAAGTGCGCTGCCAACTCGGCCGCGACCGACCCAGGCATGTCGACGATGCGCGTCTTCCCACCCTTGGGCAGGGCGAAGTACAAGCGGCCGTTGAGTAGTTGGACCTGCCTGCGCACGCGGATAACGCCTCGCTGGAAGTCGACGTCCTCAGGCGAGAGGCCGAAGACCTCTCCCTGCCGCAGCCCGCACCCGAGGGCAACTACGACCGCGATGCGGTAACGCGCTTTGATCGCGTCCCGCATGCGCTGCGCGGTCTCCAGCGGCCATGCCTCCCGCTGGTCCTCCGGCACCTTGGGCCAGCGCACCGACTTGGCGCGCATCGGGTTGCGTACGAGGCGCTTGTCGTCGATGGCCGCCTCGAAGATGTTCGAGAGGGTGGTCAGGATCTGGCGGGCGTAGCGCGGCGCGCATTCGGCTTCGAGCGTGGCGATGTAGCCGCGCAGGACGGTCGCAGAGATGTCCCTCAGGCCCACCGTGCCGAGGTGCGGAAGGATGTGGAGGCGGACGCGCTCGTCGACGCGTTTGATCGTGCCCGGGGCGCCGCGCACACCCTCCTTCCAGAAGCGGGTGACGTAGTCGGCCAGCGTGATGGAGCCATCGCGCGGGTCGACGAACTCGCCGCGCTCGCTGTCGGTTCCGGCTCTGCGCAGCCACGCCTTGGCGTCCTCCAGCGTGTCGAACGACATGTTCCGTACGCCGGGGATCCCAGCGACGCGGTACCGGGTGCCCTTCCCGTAGCGGGCGGTGCGCTCCCGCTTGCCGCTGGTGGGGTCCTTCTTCTTGTTGATCCAGCGGTCTTCTATGTAGCCAGCCAAGTACGTCCTCGGGGTTGGGGGTGAGGGTGGCGCTACCGCTGGTGCGTCAGGCCGTAGCCGAGTGGTCGACCCGACGCTGCGGGGCAGCGCTCACGGGGTCGAGGGCTGGGTTGGAGCGCGAGTCGGCCAGCTCCTGCTCGCGTATCCAGGCGTCGAGCGCGTCGAGCCGGTACGTCACCCGCCCACGGGCCCCCAACCGGAAGCTCGGCGGCCCCTGCCGCCGGTGCCGCCAGACGTAGAGCGTGCGCGGCGAGAGACCGAGATAGGCCGCCGCTTCCTGCACGCCAAGGAATGCCCGTCCTACGGCGGAGGCATTCGGAAGTGCGGAGGGACGGCGCTGGGAAAACGGGGCGACTTCAGACAAGAAGGGGTCCTTCGACTGAGGTTTGGATTCACGAACAGCCCGTCACGACGATTTACTCCATGCCGTGGCGGCAATTCCTCGGCGAGAGCCCTTTCCACTGACCGTAGGCACTACTGCGCAAGGCTTCGCCGACGGATGGAGACGGGACCGCCTCGGGAGACTCAATGGTCCGGAGGATCCCCGGTTTCGCTAACCGGGGATCGTCGGCTATGTTGCGCCCTCGCCGAACGGGTCGAGCGGCTAGGCGTGCCAGCCGAGCAAGGCGTGCGGGGCGACATCAAGGGCCACGGCGATGGCGACGAGATCGTCGATGTCACAGCGCCGGACCCTGCGTTCGATGCGGGAGACAGCGGTGAAGGTCATGGGGCGCCCGAGCGCGGTGACGCGGTTGGCGAGCTTGCGCTGGGAATAGCCGCGGGCGGTGCGAGTGGACTCGATGGCACGGGCGACGGCCCGTCCTGCGGGACCGATTTGGAGAGGACGTGGAGGCATGGTCGTGTTGTAGCTTCCGCACGCCGCCTCAGGGAAGCGCTATTCGTCTGCTGTGAGCGATGCGCTGGCCGACACTGATTTCGACAACCGGGGATCTGGGCCTACTGTATTCGTGGCCCGCCTGGAAGTTGTACTGCGCTCTAGAGTTAACTCTGGACTTTTGGGCTGTAGGTGTGGCTGTGTTGTCCAAGCACCAGCGCACCATCCCCTGCCCGAATCCCCCGCCCCCGATTCGCAAAAGGTGGTCGATCTACATCGCCCGTATCCGCACCATCAAGCCTGAGGCGTTCGCGTCCGAATCCCTGGCGGCCGTCTCCCTCTCCGCCGAGCGGACCTTCTTCGGCCTGCTCACCCAGGCCGACGACCACGGCCGGTACCGCGACCAGGCAGCCGTCATCGCCGGCCTGCTGTGGTCGCTGCGCCCCGAGCACGGGCCGATGGGTGTCGAGGACGACCTCAACCAGCTCCACACCGCCGGTCTGATCTGCCGCTACGAGGGCGCAGATGGGAAGCGGTACTTGCACATCGTCACCTTCGCGCGGCACCAGAAGGTCAACCGGCCCAGCGGGGTCCGGCATCCCGACTGCCCGCACCACGACCTCGGCCTGGCACCTGAGCGCTCACCGCGCTCGCACGGAACGCTCACGGAGCCCTCCGCACAGGCTCACGACGTGGACACGAAGGACTCACTGAGCCACAAAGCCCCAGGTCAGAGCGATTTTAGTGAGCCTTCGCCACAAGGACGTGAGCATGCAGTGAGCCCTCACGGTCCGGATCTAGGACCTAGGAACAGGGATCTAGGATCTACTCCGTTGGGGGGCGCGAGCGCCGCCGCGCCCGAGACCGTCTCGGCCCATCAGCTCATCGGCGACTACGCCGTCGCCTGCGCTCACCGCCCGCCCCAGGACGTCCTGGGGCACCTCGGCAGGGAGGTGCGCAAGCTGCTCGACGAAGGCATCGCGGCCGCTCACATACGCGCCGGACTGGAGCGGCACCGTGCCAAGGGTCTGCACCCCAGCACCCTGCCCAGCCTCGTGCACGAGGCCATGAACGCCGCACCACAGGCTGCCGCAGGCCCGCACCGGGCCTGGACCAACCCCGCGCCCGCCGACGCCGAAGCGGCCTACGGAGGCCAGCTGTGACCACGGCCACCGCCCGCCAACCCCGCCGTGTCAGCACGGTGATGGCCCGCCTCGACGGCATCCTCGCCGACCGGGGCATCGACCGCGCGTCCCTGCCCGCCGAGCCGCCCGCGCAGCCCGTGACCACACTGCAACTGGCCGACGCCCGCATCCCGCCCCGCTACCGCGACGCCCTCGCCACCCACCCCCAGGTCACCGCCTGGGTGGACGAGATCGTCCGGGCCGGGCGACCGGGTCCGGGCGGCTCGCGCGGCATCGCCTGCGGTCCGTCGCTGCTGATCGTCGGCACCACCGGCACCGGCAAGACCCATCAGGCGTACGGAGCCGTCCGCTCGCTGCTCAGGGCCGGGGTACGACTGCGCTGGGAGGCGGCGAACACCCCTGACCTGCATGCCCGCCTGCGCCCGCGCTCCGGCCACGACCCCGAGCGCGAACTCCACGTCCTCAGCCGCAGCCCGCTGCTGATCGTGGACGACCTCGGCGCGGCCAAGCAGTCGGAGTGGACGGAGGAGCTGACGTACCGGCTCATCGACCGCCGCTACACCGAGATGCTCCCCACCCTCATCACCACCAACCTGCCCATCGGCGCCCTGCGCGACGCCATAGGCGACCGTGTGGCCTCGCGCCTGGCGGAGATGACACTCCGCGTCGTCCTCACCGGTCCCGACCGGCGGCGACAGCCTGCCACCACGGCCTGACCCGCGGGCCCACCAACTATCCCTCTACCCCTGCCACAAGGGACCCACGGAGCCGCCTGCATGCCCCAACCCGACCTGCCCGCCCACACCGACGCTCCCTCCCACTCCGTCACCGGGTGGGACCGCGCCGCAATCGTCGCCCTTGGCAGTGCAGGCTGCGCACTCTCGTACGATGCCCTGCAACAGATGGCCACCGCCATCCACGTGCGCGGACTGCTGACGTACCTCTTCCCGCTCGTCATCGACGGCTTCATCGCCTACGGCGTCCGAGCTCTGATCATCCTGCGCGGCGCCCCCTTCCGCGCCCGCGCCTACGTCTGGACGCTCTTCGGCACCGCCACCGCGGCCAGCATCTGGGCCAACGCCCTGCACGCCGTACGCCTCAACCAGCAGGCCCGGACAGGTGACTTGAGGCTCGGCGACACGACGGTCGGCATCCTGTCCACCCTCGCGCCACTCGCCCTCGCAGGCGCAGTCCACCTGTACATCCTCATCGCCCGCCAGACCGCACGGACCACCCCCACCACAGCCACATCCGTGCACCCCACCCCCGGCTCGCCCGGAACTGACCTGGTCCAGGACCAGCCCGGACCACCCTCGGCCACGGACGCTACTCAAGCGCATCGCTCCGGCCGTCCGCCGGGCGCCGAGATGGACGAGCTGCTCGCCATCGCCCGCGCAGCC
Source organism: Streptomyces sp. YIM 121038 (assembly GCF_006088715.1). Classification (NCBI taxonomy): domain Bacteria; kingdom Bacillati; phylum Actinomycetota; class Actinomycetes; order Kitasatosporales; family Streptomycetaceae; genus Streptomyces; species Streptomyces sp. YIM 121038. Next base: position 7,394,970 of record NZ_CP030771.1, on the reverse strand, counting down.
GTCGAGGCTCACGGAAGGGTCAGCCGAGCCGTCGCACGCGACGCGATCCGCGAAGCCGGGCTGCCCATCTCCGAGGACCGTCTCACCGAGCTCATGCAGCGCCTGCGCGCGGACCAAGGCTCCCTGACGGGCTTCTCCGTGGGGTGACCGGATATCCGGTCACCCCACGCAATCCGGCGCGGACCGCGTACGGACCATCCACCACACCCGGTCCGCACACGGTGCACCCCTCACGCCGACAGCCGCCCCACAGGCCAACCGGCCCATCCCTCGCCCATGACACACCCTGAAACGGAGCCGCTTCGCATGACCGACTCTCCCTCTGACCGTCCCAAAGCCGCACCACTGGTCCCACCAGACTCAGGCGCAGCAAGTTGGAGGTTCGGACACTCCCCCACAGGGGGAGCGTCCGAACCTGGCCCCGCCCCGGGGGTGGCGGGGCCCGCCCGACGCCAAGGGGCGCCGAACGGAGAGGCTGCGACCGAGGGCGGATCGCAGCCAGGAAAGACCGGCCGCAAGCGCCGGACGAAGATCAAGGGGAAGGCCCGTCCGCGCGACAAGAAGCAGCGTCCCGCCCAGAGCGTCCGCCTCAGCGATCAAGAACACGCCCTCATCCAGGTCGGCGCCGACGCCGTCGGCATGAGCATGGCGGGCTTCCTCGCCCACTCCGCGCTGGCCGCCGCCCGCGACCAGTCCCGCACCGCCGCCGCCATCGCCACCGAACGCGATGTGCTCACCGAGCTGTTCGCCATGCGCCGCCAGCTCGGCTGGGCCGGCAGCAACCTCAACCAGGTCGCCAGAGCCCTCAACTCCGGCGGTGACGCACCGCACCTCAAAGAGGTGCTCGCCGACATCCGGCGCGCGGCCAACGCCGTAGGCAAGGCCGCAGACCGCGTCACCCACCAGCAGGAGCAGGAGCAGGAAGGTGAGGCTGCTTGATCCCCAGCATTCACCGCCAGGGCAGCAGCACCCTATGCCTGCTCCGCTACCTCTACGGCAAGGGCACACGCGAGGAGCACGTCGATCCGCACCTGGTCGCCTCCTTCGACCACATGGCCCCCGACCCCGGCCGCGACCGGAAGGCCACGAGGAAGGACCTGGCGCGCCTCCTCGACCAGCCCCTCCACCTACTCGACACCGACCAGCGACCCGCCCAGCACGTGTGGCACTGCTCTGTGCGCGCCGCGCCCGACGACCCGATCATGACCGACGAGCAGTGGGCCGACATCGCCCGACGCATCGTCGCGGCCACCGGCATCGACCCAGGCGACGGCGCGGGCTGCCGCTGGGCGGCCGTACGCCACGCCGACGACCACATCCACATCATCGCCACCCTCGTACGCGAGGACAGCCGCCGCCCCGACCACCACCGTTCCGGCAAGCGCGCCCAGGCTGAAGCCCGCCTCATCGAAGCCGACTTGGGTCTCCGTCGCGTCACCCCCGGCGACGGCACCGCCGCCAAGCAACCCACCAGGGCCGAGCGCCACAAGGCCGAGCGCCACGGCCACGACAGACCCGCGCGCGAGGAACTGCGTGAGACCGTCCGTCGGGCAGTCGCCGGTGCCGCCTCCACCGAGGAGTTCCTCGGCCGTCTGAAGGACGCCGGGCTCCTCGTCCGCACTAAGGTGCTGTCCTCCGGTGACCTGCGGGGTTACAAAGTCGCTCTGCCCGACGACCGCAACGAGAGCAAAGAGCCGATCTTCTACGCCGGGTCCACCCTCGCCCCGGACCTCTCCCTGCCCCGCATCCAGGAACGCTTCACCACCAACCCCACCCCAGCGCAGACCGCCGACAGCGAACGGCCGGGGAGCCCAGCCGCCTCCCCGTCAGCACCCGCCGCGGCACGGCGCACCACCGCCCAGGCCGCCTGGCAGGCACTGCTCGTCCTCGACCACAGCGGCGATGACGGTGCGGCGGCCGCGCAGATCGCCGTGACCGGCGAGGTCCTTGACGCCCTCGCCAAGACCTCAGCTCTTCACACCCGAGGTGAACTGCGCAAAGCAGCCTGGGAGTTCGAGCGGGCCTCCCGTTCCCACACCCGAGCCGAGTTCCGTCACGCACAGGACCTGCGCCGTGCCGCACGCGACCTGATCCGAGGCGGGCCGGCACTGGGCCGGGGCGAGGAAGGGGCCAGCACTGCCATGGCCATCGACATGCTGTTCTTCCTCGTCATCGCTGCCGTGCACTGGCATGCCCGGCGACAGCACGCCCAGCAGGCCGAGGCCGCCCGCCAAGCCGCCGAGCACCTGCTCGCCGCCTACCAGCAAGCGGCCGCCGAATCTCTCAGCGTGCTGCGGGAGCGGGGTCGCCGTATCGCCCCATCCCTACGCCACCACCACACCGCCACCGTGCGCGCCGCCCTGCCCGAGCTCGCCGAGGCCATCCTGGCCGAGCCCGGCTGGATCGCCCTGGCCGCCACCCTCACCGACGCCGAACAGGCTGGTCACGATCCCCGGGCCCTGCTCGTCGAGGCCGCCGCCCACCGGGAACTGGACACCGCCGAATCCATCAGCGACGTCCTCGTCTGGCGCCTGCGCCGTACCGCGGGCCTGCCCGGATACGCCCCGCACAGCCCCCAGCAAGCGGGCCGACGCACCCCCTCCCCCACGCCTGCCACACAGCCGGTGGCCCCTCCGACGAACGCCTCCGCTCGTCGGCGATGACCACACAAGCCGCCGGAACATAGCCGACGATCCCCGGTTAGCGAAACCGGGGATCGTCCGGACCATGAGCGACATCAGCATCCATCCCCCGTTGAGGAGACCCCCATTCACGCCTCCACGCCCCGTCCCCACGTCATGGCCCTGCTGTTCGACACAGATTTCAACCGCCCTGCGGATTCCCTCGTCTTCCGCCACCTCGACGGACGCCTCTTCACTGAGGAGGAACAGGCGATCATCCGTTGCGCCACTACGGACGAACTCCAGGCCGCAGGCATCCGCGTCTACAACCCCAGGGCCAAAGCCGAGGCCGCAGCAGCCGCACTGGAGCTGGCCGACCTCCTGTTCAAGTACGTCATTCCGCACCATGAAGTCCTCGTCCCCTTCATGACCCACGAGGACATGCTCAAGTACGACCGGCTGGCCACCTTCGTCGCTGCGGGCGCCGACCACATCCCGCCGCACGAGGACTGAGCACACGCAAGCCCCAGCACGAACCGGCGGCCGGTGGCCAGGAGCCCTCTCCGCCACCGGCCGCGTCCGCCACGGCCCCGGCCCCGGGCAGCCCGGAGCTCACACAGCAGTCGCCAGTACACCGGTGTTGCTCACATCCGCGCGATGCCGGGAGGGCAGGGTCTTCAAACCATTCTGCTCGCCCCGCACGCGGTAACGTCCCTCACAGGGCCAACGGAGAGGGAGCACGCAGCATGCCGCATGCCAAGGCCGCCGCCGATCGCAACGCCCCGCGCGGGCTCATCCTGGACTTCGCCGGGGTACTGACCGCCGACCCGCGCCCCGTGCACCGCGCGTGGTGCGAAGCGGAAGGGCTCCACCCCGACGCATGGCGTACCGCTCTCGGTGACAACCCTGAAGGCCGACGGCTGTACACGGCGTTGGAGTTCGGACAGATCGGCCAGACCGAGTGGAATGAGGGCACAGCGAGCCTGCTCGGTGCGCATGTCGAACCGTCGAACCTGATGGGGCGCGCCTGGGCCGGAGTGCCCGCAGCACGGCACATGGCCGCCCTCGCGCGGGCCGCGAAGGAAGCGGGGTACCGGCTCGCGCTGTTGTCGAACAGCTTCGGTCTGGACCCCTTCAACCCGTACGAACACGTCGGCATCTGGAGCCTGTTCGACGTACACGTCATTTCCGAGGCTGTCGGAACCGCGAAGCCGGACCCGGCGATCTACCAGCTGACACTGGAGCGTCTCGGCCTGCCCGGCTCGGCCTGCGTGTTCGTCGACGACCATCCGGTGAACCTCCCGCCCGCCGCGGACCTGGGCATCACCACCGTTCTCGCGACGCACGAGGCGGACACCGTCGCCGAGCTGCAGGCCCTCCTCGGGGTGAGCGTCGACCTAGCCGCGTAGAAGCTGGATTCAATCGACGCATCAGCCTGGGGCTACGAGCAACGGTCGGCGTCCACATTCACCTCGCTGCTGAGCCAAAGGACCTGCGGAAGAATCAACTTGCCGATCGGGTACGGCGCCCGCGCGCGCCACTCATATTCATGCGCCAGGTCAACATGGGCTTGCTAACTCCGTACTGGAGCATCGCTTCCTCTGGGCTGGTGCCGCGCCTGACGATGGACCACGCCGCCTCGTTGGTGATGAGGAGGCTACCGGCCAGCCAGTCAGCCTCCTCTTCGATCTCCCCGTCCCAGTGCCTACAACCGCCGAGGTCGAGTGCAGGACCAGGCGGGTGCATCAAGAGCGCGTGCGCGACTTCATGAGCGGCTGAGCTGTTTTGCCGCCCCGGATCGTGCGAGTCGTTCACCCAAATCCCCCGCCGCGTCCCTGCGTATACGGTCACGGCACTCACGGCCTCCCGCGCATCGGTGAGGAGTGGCCCGATCCGTACGTCATGGGCTACCACAGAGCTGAACGTCTCGACCGGGATCTCCAAGTGTTCAGCGAGCCGGGCGGGTGCGAGAGGCGACGCGGGATGAAGCCGTAGCTCCTTCCGCATCTGCACCGCGAGACGATTCGCTTCAGCCTTGAAGCCATGACGCAACGACATAGGGAGCTCCCCTACTCCGGCTGATCGTTCACCAACTGCTTGTAGGCGACGGCGATCAGAGCTTCGAGGGCTTCCGCGGCCTCCGGCGTGAGGTTGCGATCACCCCTTAGATGCGTAGCCACCTTGGTCAGCGTGTCTTGGCTGCGAGGCTCGTCGGTTCGGCGAACGAAATCATCCGCGCTGAGATTGGCCCATGTGACTAGAGCCGCTAGCCCATCCACGTCGGGCCGACGTCCCTGGGCCAGCCTCGTCAACGTCGAAGCACTTACACCTGCCTGCTGAGCTACGTCCTTCCAGAGAAGGCCGCGCTCCTGACGCGTGCGATCCAGGGCTGCGTGAAACGCGACCGCATCAAACCGTCCTGCTGCAATTCGCTCGCTCACGATCTCCTCCTCTCTCGGATACATGGTTGCACATCAGGCATCACTTGCGAAAGTCGAAGCATGCCCTCTACCCTTCAGATTGCGAGATCGGTACTGATTTCCATCTCGCAATCACGGAGGTCGTGATCTTAGAAGGTGATGGCCACATGGCTACGAACACCGGCAAGGGCTTCCGTCGCGGTGGTGTCTCCCGACGGAGCCAGATCCTCAATCCCCGGACTGGCGTCTGGACGAAGCGAGGCGAGAACGGCCGCTTCATGGGCGGGAAGACAGGCGGCACGCCGTTCAAGGGTGTCCGTCGGGAGAAGTAAAAGGTCACGTGCTGGCGGGCGGCCGATGTGTCGTCTCCTACCAGCCACCAAGGAGGTACCGATGGTTCCAAACAAGTCCCTTGCGCAGCTCCTCGACGAAGGACGCCGCAAGATCCAGGTGACCGACGAGGAACTCGCCGAGGCCAAGCGCCGCCGCAAACTCCTCGCCGCGTCCGTACGCCGAGCCTTTGCAGGCTCCACCGCCTACTTCAACGGCAGCGTTGCGCACGGCGACGCCAACACCCCACTGACCGACGTCGACCTCGGCGTCGTCCTCACGGAGAAGGACGCCGAGCCCTACGGCCCCGGCAAGAAGAGCGCCCAGTCCCTGATGGAGATCGTCCGCGACGCGATCCACGAGGACCTCGACAACGAGTTCCCCAATCTCACCGTCGAAGTCGAAGGACGCCGCCGCGCCGTCCTCGTACGCTTCGGCGCCCCGGTCACCCCAGGCCAGGTCGACTTCACGGCGGACGTCATGACCGCGATCCCTCACCCTTCAGGGCGGGGCCTGTACATCCCGAACACGAAGACCGCAGACCAGTGGGACCGCGCCGATCCGATCGCCCACACTCGAATGGTGCTGCAGGCCATCGAGGACACGAAGGTCGTCTTCGCCCGCACGGTCCGGCTCCTGAAGCACTGGAACAGCACCCATAGCAAGCCCATGTGCTCCTGGAACGTCAAGGCCCTGTGCCTCGACTGCCTCAACGAGCCCATGCCGCTCATCAACGCCCTGCAGGTCTTCTTCACCTACGCGGCGGACGAGATCGGCAAGGGCCCGACGCCCGACCCAGCCGGAGTAGCCGGCCCGATCCCACTCAACATGCCGCGCGCCGACGTGCACAAGAGGCTCTGCACCGCCCAGAAGTACATCAACCTCGCGATCGAGCATGAAAAGGAAGAGCGACCGGCCTTGGCCCAGCACGCACTACACCAGGTCCTGCCCGAACTTGTGGCGAAGCCCGACGCCACGGAAGAAGAAGCCGACCGCCTCACGCGAGCGGTCCGGTCGGGCAGCCTGGCCACCTCCGGTCTCGGGCTCGCCACGGGACTCGTCACGCCGACTCGGACCCGGGCGTGGGGAGACTGACACCATGCCCGTCTGGTATGGGGCTCAGCCTGTCTGGTGGGCCCCACTCGAACGTGACGCACACCGACACTTCGGTGATGCTCTCCGCCACACGTACCGCAGTGACTCACTAACGTACGAACTCGCAGGACTTGATGTCATAGGCGAGCCCGACCCGATCGACGTCCGGATCCGCTTCCATGCGGTTCCGCCCTATCCGACCTACGGCCAGCCAGCCCAGGACTTCCCTCGCGTCCATGCCAAGCCCGGGGCCGCGTCGAAGCACCGGTATTCGCGTGACGATGCCCTCTGCCTCTGGTACCCGCTCGATCCGGACGAACGTCGCTGGACGAGTTCGAAAGGGCTGCTGGACCTCATCGAGATAGTGCGCACACACTTGTTCCTCGAACACTACTGGCGGCTCACCGGCGGAGAACACGGTGGCCAGTGGTTGGTGGAGGACGCCCCTCACGACACGCAGGGGAGCGACGTGTGCAGGTCATCGCGGCGGCACGGGCGACGGAGAGCGGCTGGACCTGGGCCCAGACAGCCGCAGTGATCGTCCCGTGCATCGCTCTCTTCGGCGCCTACCTCACGTACACCTTCAATCAGCGGACCGTACGGAAGGAACGCCGGGCCAAGACGTTCGCCGAGGCGCTGACCACGGTCGAGGAGTACCTGGAGATGCCGTACCGCATACGGCGCCGCCCCGAGTCCTCCTCCTCCGTACGGCAACAGCTCACCGACGAGGTAAGCGGCCTACTCGCCCGGATGGCCTTCCACCAAGCGTGGCTCCAGATCGAGGCCTCGGCTGTGGCAGGGCCATACTCAGTCCTCGTTGCCACGGCCCGAGCTGAGGCTGGTGCTCAGATGAGTCTCGCCTGGCAGCAACCCCCGATCGCCACCGACAGCGGGATGAATCTCGGGGTGCCATATCCGCGGGACCAATCAATCGCTGCCCGGGCCAAATGCATTGGAGTGATGCGCCGTCACCTCTGAGAAGGGCCGTGATTCAGTTCCGGTGACCGTTGCCACATCCCTGAGCCTTCAGGTCGTCATGGCACGAGGGTGCAGGGTGTCCTCCGACCAACATGCCGGCCACGGCTCAGCGAGGATCGGCACCAGGCGGGCCTTCTGTAGGTACCAGCCAGAGATAGATGGGGTGAACAGGCAGGTAGTGAAACCATTCCAACACCAGTGGGCTGCATGGTCCGAGGTGGCGCCTCCGCACGAGAACACGTGATCCGCGATCGGAGAGTTCGACGCACATCCGGGGGTTCTCTCGTACGCGGTCGGAGGGGCTGAGGACGTTCAACACCGGGCGGCCCAGCACTCGGCGTTACGCGGCTTCGGCACCATGCTCGGCCATCCAAGCAGCCCATGCAGTGACTTGGGCCAGATGTTCGACCTTCAGCCCGACGTGATGGTCTGGCTGGATGAGCAGAGTCGCCGAGCCGCGGGCGGTGCGTGCTTCGGACCAGGCATGGTCCAGGCCGGTGAAGTCATCGTCGATCCAGACGGCGGGTGCGTCGCCCAGCCAGGTGTCGACGTAGTCACGTTTCCAGAGGTAGCCGTTGGGGTGGCTGGTGGTGATCTGCGGGCGTGGCAGGTCGACGTACGGCAGAGGCGGGAGGCCGAGGAGCGGGCCGATCAAGGCGGTAGCGTCTCGGCGCCAGCTGGTGCACCAGGTCGGGCAGAGTGTTCCGACTCGGAACACGTCCATGAGCAGCGGGCCGTGGTCCGGGTTGAGCCAGATGGCAACGGGGTCGTCGGCGCCCCGGCCGATGGGCACGACGTCGTATCGGACATGAGTGGCCGGGGCGGCCCCGTTGTCGCCGGGGAACGGTATGAGGACGCCGTCGATGTCGAGGAGCAGGTATGGCTGGCGCATCGGTACCTCCAGAAGGCTGGAGCGAGGGTCAGAGCTTGCGGGCAGTGATCAGCAAGGTGGTTGGCCAGCGGCCGTGGCGTGCATCGTGGAACTCCTGGGCCGAGGTGAGCCACAGGCCCGCACGATCGAGGTGTGTCTCCCAGCGGCCGGTGTCGAAATCCCAGCGGACTATGGGCAGTCGGGTGCGGTCGGGGAGGTTGACGAAGTCACGCCGCGGGCGGTCATCAGCACACGGAGGCCTGCCACCGCGTTGCGGGTGAGGCACGGAGAAGGCGAGGGTGCGGCCGGGTTTGAGGTGCTGGGCAATGGCCGGGAGCAGGACCTGCGGGGCGACGAGGCCGATGGCGCCGAAGACGGAGTAGATCGCGTCGAAGCGTTCGTCGGTTGCCTGCAGGTAGTGCAGAGCGTGGCCGACGACGAAGTCCAGGTTGCGCAGCCGTCCGTAGTGCGAACGGGCCCTGCGGACCTGAAGGCCGACCAGGTCGACGCCAGTGACCTGAGCAGCGTGCCGGGTGGCGAGGTGGGCGGCGTTGTGACCGGGGCCGCAGCCGAGTTCCAGCACTCGCCTGCGGTACGGGCCCAGATGGAGGATCTCGGAGCCAGGGCCGCTGCCTCGTCGTGTGGTCCACTCCATCCGCGCAGGCACGTTCAGCGCTACGGCAGGTCCGGCCGCGGTGCGCTGGAGAGCATGGGCGTACCAGGGAGAAGCCTGGGCGAGCATCTACGCCTCCAGGAGATGGAGGGCGTCGGTGAGGTGGCGGCGCACGACCTTGATGTACGCGGCGTCGGTGGCCGGGTCGTTGATCCAGCGGATGGACTGCTCCATGAACCACTCCACCGCCCACATCCGGTGCCAGCCCAGCGCCCATTGCTCCGCAGTGAGCCCTCCACGTTCGGCGAGAGCATCGGGGGTGCCGCCGTCGGCGACGTAGGTCTACAGGAAGACGCGCAGGCGTACGGGGTCGGGATCCTCGAGGGTGCCGTGCCAGCTGGCCAGGTCGAGCAGCCCGGGGCCGGTGAAGGCACGGGCGAAGTCGAGGAGACGCCAGCCGCGTCGGCCGATGTGGAGGCTGGTGGGGTGGAACTCGGAGTGCACCCATCCGAACGGCGCGGTCGTCGCTCCGGCCGAGCGGGCCTCGGCGGCCTGGGAGAGCCGGTCGAGCGATGCCTCGATGCCGTCGGTGTCCTGCCACCGCTCGGCCTTGCCGAGCCGATCGAGGTGGTCCAGTGCCCGGCTGGGCAGGGCTCGCAGGGTCTCTCGGTCAAGGACGGGCAAGGATGCCGCCTTGCGGGTGCGGTGCAGCACCACGGCTGCGGCAGCGCCGTCGAGGTCGTCGGCATCCCGGACAGGGGTGCCGAGGTCTTCCAGCAGCATCCCGAGCCAGCCATCGAGCACTGCGGAGGCGCGGACGTTGGGGACCGGAACGCCGAGGGTGCGGGCCAGGCGTAGGGCCTGGTCCTCACGGTCGAAGGGCCTCTTGGCGTACTTGAAGATGGCGGTGGCGCCGTCGGGGAAGGTCAGGCGTTCGACGCCGGACATGGACCAGACGCGCACCTCTTCACGCGCTACGGCGGACTCACCAGCAGCGGTCAGTACGTTGTCCAAGAGTTCGGCGTTGAGGTTCGCATCCATGAGGGACTCCTGAGATCGATGGCGTCCAGGGCGGACGAGTGTGTCTGCCCGCCCTGGAGCCAGGTGTACGGGCTAGGCGGCGGAGGCAGCCCGGTGGGCGTGGACCTGCTTGATCCAATCGCCCTTGAATTCGGCGAGGCCGTCTCGGAAGTTGGTCATCGAGGCACCGTAGGGCGCGACCACGCCGCCGGACTGGTCCGGCACGGACTGGCAGCCGTGCACGAGCCGGCCGCCGAGGGCAGCGTGGGCCTTGATGGACTCGATCCGACGGTGCTCGTTGAACCAGCCACCGTGGTAGACCTCGTCGAGCAGGCAGCCCGTCTCCTCGTCCAGGTCGAAGACGACGGAGGTGGCGGCTGGGAAGAACCAGCACGGGCCGACGTTGGAGATGTGCCCGTCCAGCTCCACCTTGTTCAGGGCCATCAGCGTGGCCGCCTCGCGCAGCATCCGCAGGTGCTCGGCGGTGATCTGCCGCAGGCCGAGACCGGCGAGATGCTCCTCGCGGAACAGGTACGCGTACACCTCGTACGCGATGGACAGCACCCGGGCCGCGTCCGAGGTGGACTGACCATGCTGCTTGATGAAACCGAGCGCGAGTTGCTCGACCGCGCTCTCGGTGGTCTCGTCCACGTCCAGGAGCTGGGACTTGACCAGCTCCCAGTCGGCGACGAGCCAGGCGTGGGACTCGAAGCGGAAGAAGTACTCGGCCGGGTCGATGGTGATGCGCCGGCCTTCGACCTGGATGCCGGGCAGGCGACTCCAGCGCGTGTCGAACGCTTCGGGCAGCTCGACCGTGATGGCCGCGGTGTCGATGGTGGTCACCGTGTCTCCGTCTCTGAGGGGCAAGGAACGGGCATAGGAATGCCCGAGCTTCCTGCGGGCGTACGGAACTTCGGGGAGCCGCCCGGACCAAGGGGGAGCCTGGATCACGGTCGGAACCTGGGACCGTGCCGGGCGGCTGCGAACAAGTGAACCTCTCGTCACGCACCGTGGGTACGGTGAGGGGCAGGCGAGGCGGTATACGCGGTTTACAGCTCCGGATCGGAGGCGGTCGTGACAGCGCAGCGAGCCCCCAACTCCCGCCTGCGCGAGGCCATCGACGCGGTAGGCTGCACATACGAGGCCCTGGCTAGGGACGTGCGGCGCATCGCCGCCGAGAACGGCGAGATCACCCAGACCAACAAGTCGGCCATCTCCCACTGGGTGAACGGCACCCGCCAGCCCAGCGGCCGGACCAGCCAGTACCTCACCGAAGCGCTGACCCGCCGATCAGGCCGCATCGTCACCCTGGCCGAGATCGGCTTGGGCACATCTGACAGCGACGAGCAGGGCGAAGCGGACCCGGTCCTGACTGTGACCGAGCTGGGGCGCGCCGACGTCGAGCGCCACCGCTTCCTCGCGGTCGCCACCTTCACCACCGCCGGCGTCGCCATGCCGCTCGCCTACGACCACGAGGCCACCGCCCGCATGCTCCGAGCCCGCACCGGCACCACGCTGGTCGGCGCGGAGGACGTGGATGTCGTACGGCAGATCACCGCTGCCTTCAGCGCGGCCGACGAACGCCTCGGCGGCGGCCACGGCCTGACGACCGTCACCGCCTACCTCGCCGACACCGCTGCCCCCATGCTTCGCGGCCGCTTCACCACCGAGCCCTTACGCCGCGCCGCCTTCGGCGCCGTCGCCGAACTCGCCTACCTGGCAGGTTGGAAGCACCACGACCTCGGCCAGGAAGGCGCCGCCCAGCGCTACTACCGGGTCGGCTACCAACTCGCCTGCGAAGCCGACCCGCACGGCCACGCCGCCTGGATGATGCGCACCCTCGCCCACCAGGCCCTCAGCCTCAAACAGCCCCACCACTGCGTCGACCTCGCCGAAGCCGCGCTCGCCAGCGGGCTCGGCCACATCGACGGCCAGACCGAAGCCCTGCTCCACATCACCCACGCCCGCGCCTACGCCGCCACCGACGAGAGGCCCGCCGCCGCACGCGCCCTGCTCGCCGCCGAAGACGCCCTCCTGCGCGAGGACGGCCCCCAGCCCAGCTACTCCCGCGTCAGCGGCCCGGCCGCCGGCACCGTGGCCAGCCACACCGCCCGCACCCTCACCGACCTCGCCGACCACGTCGGCACCGAACAACAGCACCGCGACGCCCTGATCCGCTGGGACCCCGTGAAGTACAAGCGCGTCCACGCCCTCACCTACGCCGATCTGGGTGACAGCCTCGCCGCCCAGGCCCGCGCTGACGAGGCCGTCGCCGCCTGGTCGCAGGCTCTCACTCTCATGGAGGGCATGACCTCCGACCGCACCCGCAAAGCGATCATGTCGCTGCGGTCCACTCTCGCGATCTACCAGCGGCGCAAGGTGCCCGGAGCTGCCGATCTCGCGCGCCGCGCCCGCGAAGCACTCGCCTAAGCTGCCTACCTATTTGGCCGATGAAGGGACGTAACCGTGGCTGAACCGACCACCGACGACCAACCCAAAGCCCTGAAGCCCGCCCTCGAATCCATGACCCTGCTGGTCGCCGCCGTCATCGTCCACGACCAGGCCGCCAACCGCGTCGTACTCCTCCAGCGCAGCGAGAACGCCAAGTTCGCCCAGGGCATGTGGGACCTCCCTGTCGGCAAGAGCGAACCCGGCGAGCCCATCACCGAAACTGCGGTGCGCGAGCTCTACGAGGAGACCGGCCTCACCGTGAAGCCGGAGTCCCTCAAGGTCGCCCACATCATCCACGGCGCCTGGGGCGTCGAAGCTCCCAACGGATTCCTCACCGTCGTCTTCGCCGCCCATGAGTGGACCGGCGAGCCCGAGAACCGTGAGCCCCGCAAGCACGCCCAGGTCCGCTGGATCGACACCGACGCCATCCCCAAGGAGTTCGTGGACACCACAGCCAGCGCTCTCCATTGCTACCTAGCCGGAGGGCCGGAAGTCTCCCTCGACGGCTGGCACCAGAGCCCTGCCCGCGCTGGGATTTCGCTACCGCGTGAACCTACCCGTCCCTGAAATGCGCCGTCGCCGTGCAGACCTCACGTTCGTTCGGTGGCGGACGGCGACATTCGTGCAGGGGTGCTTCTGGCAGGGGTGCTTCTGCACGCGTGCCCTCGCCACCTGCACGCGCCGCCGCACAACGCGGAGTGGTGGCAGCAGAAACTGCAGGGCAACGCCCGGCGGGGCGAAGAGACCAATGCCCACCTCGTCAGCCTGGGCTGGCTGCCTCTGCGCGTCTGGGAACACGCGGCTTTTGACACCGTCGTCGACAGAGTGGTGGCAGCACTTGCCCACCGAGTTCACCCTCGAGCACCGCGGATGAAGTACGTGGGCAAGACGATCGTCGACTCGCCGACCCCCTGATTCCGAAGGCGTGCAGCGTGTCGCCCGCGGACGCCCGCGCGCCCAAGGCACTCCGCCGGTGCACCAGTGAGCCGTTTCAAAGCCTGCGTGGAGCTCAAATGCTGGGCGGACAAGGCGTATCAAGGTGCTGGCGGACCCGTACTGGTGCCGTATCGAGGCCATCGGCTCAAGCGGTGGAGGTGTCGCCACAACACCACCCCACGTCAAGATCCGCTGCGTTAGCGAGCAGGCCATGACCACCCTCAAGAGCTGGCGCCTCCTGCGGACACTCCGCTGCAGTACCAACCGCATCACCAACATCGTGAAGGCAGTCGTCGTCCTTCACCACGCATCAGTCTGAAGTTGGAAAGGACTCATGGGCACCGAGGAGAGCTGGCCGAATACCGGCCTGCGCCCCTCATGCGTACTTGATTGCGCTCCCCCGCCCCGTCCTACCGTCCTGCGGCTCACTCCACATGGCGTCGACGGAAGGGCAATCGGTGAACAAGGACGAATTCAAAGCCGTCAACGAGATTCTCCACGAGCTGAGCAACGCCTCGCACGTTCAGGTCCGCTCGTCCACCGAACTCGCCGCCCACGTTTCCGAGGCCGCGGACGACGAAGACGAGAAGCGGATAGACGACGGGCGAGGCCCGCTTCGCCGGCGCACCGACTACAGAACTGTCCAAGCCGCACCGCGATCACTGACACTCACCCCCTGGCAAGTCATCCACGCCATCGGCCTCGGGGCCGCGTCGTCCCGTCAAGGCGCGGGACGAGGGCTGGCGGAGCACTGGGGGAGTCTGCGCTATAGCCAGGCACTGGAGGCCAGCCAGGGTGACTACCTGCAGCTGTCGTCCGAGGGGCGTGATCTCCTACGCTTCTACAAGGCCACGCAGTCCGGAGAAATCGGAACCGGCTTCGCCTCACTGTTGGCCGAGAACGTGGTGAGGTCTCGGTACCCCGACCACTCCGTCTCCGTGATTCCCGCGGACGTCGCTTTGAAAGCTGGCTGGACCCTTCGCAGCACTTCCGGTATCGGATCTCGCCCGGAGCCACTGCAGCGACGCCCCCACTTCTTCGTCGAAGCCTGGCAACCAGGTCAGCCGTCCAAGGTCCTCCTCGTCTCCTCGAAGGGCACGCACAGCAGCGTCCACCAGGTACACAAGCAGCTCAGCACGGCCAGCGCCCACGTGGAGTCCGTACACATCGGGCCCTACGGCACTGTCCCGTACCTGCTGATCGGGACAGAGATCCCCAGTAGGGAGAGCCTCGCCTTGCACATCCTGGAGGCACCGGGCACGACCATCCTCCGTCCGCCCGGCGAAACACCACAAGCCGACCTGGACCTTGCCCTTGACCAGGGCAACCGCATGGCTGACGTCGTGCGGCATGCAGAACGAGGAGAGACGACTATCCCCGGGTACCAGGTACTGTCCGAATCCTTTGCCTGGTTCAACATCGTGCTGGCACGGACGGAAGCGGCCACGCTCATGGCATTCACCGGGGGTGGCAAACCCACTGCCCAGTACCTGACCAAGGAGCAAGGGCGACGCCACTTCCAGCACGACGTCCATGCCAACACGGGCAGACTGCGAGATGCAGAGCACCACATCCACGGCATCGACTACCTCGGCACCGACCACATCTACCGCCTGAATGGCACCCGCGTAGAGGCGTTCTCCGGGCTCAAGAAGAGCCTGTACATGCATCTCCATCACGGGCGCGTCAACGAGTATCGACGCGAAGTACACGACCTCCGAGGACAGTGGCCGGACCGCAGCACGTCAGGGAAGTGGAACGCGGTGTCCATCCGTGCCGACGGTACTGTGATGGCAATCCGCCTCCGAGAGGAGTGACCCGGCAGCCAGCCGCAACCGCTGACCGATCCTGCTGGTGCTTGCTCGGGGCGAGCAAAGCTGAGGCGGGGCGGTCTGGTGACGCCGTGGGCCCAACGATAGAAGGCCGGCACATCGCCAACCTGGTCAATGTCAGGACCAGTTGAGCCCGCAGGGTCGCCCAGTGCCGCTGGACATGCCGGGCAGACGAGCGGGGAAGCTGGCTGCCGCCCTCGCCCGCTCGCTTCACGATCTCGCCGTCGGGCGTCGTGAAGGACTCGGCTCATGACCCCCACCACGAGGACAGACCACGGCTGACGAGTTCGCGGACAAGACCTGAGACCACCCATCCTCCCGCTGTCCTCAGCGCTTCGAACCGCCAAGCCCTGCGCCGCCACTTCGCTGCGAATTCCTTCACCGCACGTCCTCTCTCCAGGTCCGGCCTCTCTGGCCGGTCGTCGGCCATTAGCCCGGATCCGTGCGGGGTTCAACGGATCGTTTTCCCGCTGAACCCCACATCGCCGCAAGCCAGACCTGATGGAATAGGCGTTCAACGGAAGTTCGGATTGAACGGGTGATGGATGGACGACCAGTCCGCGGCCGAGCGGCTCGCGACGGAGCTGAGGCAGCTTCGCGCGAACGCCGGATCCCCTACGTACGCCCAGATCGCGCAGTGGGGAAGCAGACAACGCCCCCCGGTCAGTCTCGGCAAGGGCAAGCTCAGCCTGTGGTTCAGCGGGAAAAGTGTTCCCGAGGACGACCGCCCCTTTGCCGTTCTCGTGGAACTGCTCGAAGCCAGGGCCCAGCAGCACTCCAGCACACCCCGGCGGGGCCTGGCCGCGTGGCAGACGAGGCGGACGGCGGCGGACCAGGAACGACGCCGTGAGACCGGGGGGATTCCTCGCCGTACGGCGAGGGGCGACCCGGCCGCTTCCGGACCGAATCCGGGCACCTACTCGGTGCGTCCTCCGTACGGAGAGCTGCCCACCCGTCTCCATGGCCGGGACAGCCTGTTGGCTGATCTAAAAAGGGCACTGGCCGAGGGGCACGAACAGGTGCAGGTCCTGCACGGGCTAGGCGGATGCGGAAAGACAACAGCGGCGCTGCGGCTTGCCCGGCACGCCCGGGCCCTTGGGCATCAGGTGTTCTGGGTGTCTGGGACAACGAACGAGCGATTGCTGACGGGTATGTCTCAGGTGGCCCGGGAACTGGGCGTGGCCGAAGAGGACCTCACTCGTGCCTGGGCAGGTCAGTCGAGCGCGCTGGATCTCGTGTGGCGTTGCCTGGACCGTGCGGGCGAGCGTTGGCTGCTCGTCGTCGACGCCGTGGACGACCTCTCAGTCGTTGCTTCGGAGCACGGCTTGCCAGGGGACGGCACAGGGTGGATCCGACCGAGTCGTTCCGGCCTCACCGTGGTGACGAGTCGCGTCGGAAACCCCCTGCTGTGGGGAACGGAAGCAATGTGCCGAGCGGTGGACATGCTGTCGGCCGAGGACGGGGGGAAGGTCCTCACTGATCTGGCGGGCGACGCCGGGCCGACGGAGGACGCTCGTGCGCTCGCTACGAGGCTGGGTGGACTGCCCCTGGGGCTGCACTTGGCGGGCTCATATCTGGCGAAGACACGAAGGAGCCTGGGCCTAGCGCGCGGCGCCGTAGACATCCGGCCCGTGGGGGACTTCGCGGGGTACAAGGCCGAACTCGACCGGCTGGGCGCCCCGCTGCTCGACGCGGGTGAATCACTCAGGTCGCCCATGAACGAGCAGCGGCTGCGCCGTTTGGTGAGCCACACCTGGGAGATCAGCCTCGACTTGCTCACCCGACAAGGGCTGCCGGAAGCCAGATTACTCATGCGGGTCCTGTCGTGCTTCGCCACGACCCCGTTCCCCACCGCGCTGCTCGCCTACGGTCTCGTCACACTGGAGGGCGGGTTCCCGGAAGGATTCGAAGAGGGCGAGGCAGCCGTCGACGCACTCGTCGACGTGGGCTTGCTGAACCTGGTCGACGTGGACGTCTCGATCAGCGGACGCGGAAGCCGCACGGCGAACGCGGCAGACTTGTGTCTGACAGCTCACCCGCTGGTACTGGAGACCAACGCGGCACAGGTGCGCGACGGAGATGAAACCGCTGAGGTGTGGCAGACCAGCGCCCGCCTGGCGCGATGGATGGGAGGGGGCACGGATACACCTGATCAATGGCGAAGGCGGCAGGTCCTAGTCCCCCATGTTCTGGCTGCCTTGCGCTCCGCTCCCGCGAACGACGTGGAGTCGCTGGCCTGGTTCGTCGAAGCCGGATGGGTCTCCTACGGCTACTGCCTGGCCTCCAACCATCGGGATCAGGCCGATGAACTACTCAGGTTGATGATGGAACGAGCCGCTATTCTACCGGAAACCCGTCCCGTAGTCGGTGCGATTCGTGGCCAGTACTACGAAGCCATCGGCGATGTGGACGAGGCACGCCGACTCTTCGAAGAGAGCCGCGCCGAGCGAGGGCCGCAGGACTTGGAGACACTGCAATTCCAGTTCCTATGGGCACGCGCCTTGCAGTCGACCGGCCGGCTGCCTGCCGCGGAAGAACAGCTGCGCGCGGTTCTGGACGGGCTGCGCTCAAACGGCTCTGTGCGCAACAGGTTGCTGGCGCATTCGGTCCTTGTCCTGGTGCTCGCGGAACAGGGCAAGGACGAGAGGGCGACCGCGGAGGCGCAGGTGCTGATGTCCGCCGTCGAGACGGAACCGTCCGAACTGGACATCAGCCTGCTTCACCACGTGGGTCACGCACTCACACAAACGCGTCAGACGGAACAAGCAGAGAGAATGTACAGCACGCTGCTTTCCCGACTCGATGAATCGGACGCACAGCTCTCCCCCCTCTATTACGACATTTCCCAGCACCTGCTCGGTCTGCTTCTGCACGGGGAAGGTGAACGCCCGGCCATCGCGTTGATCGGCCGTCTCCTCGGTCTCTACATGCCGGCCGGGAGCGACTCCCCGGTAAGCCCCGCGAGCCTCGTCGACCTCATCCAAACCCGGCTCGCCCTTCAGTTGGAACTGGCGGAGTGCAGCGGCGTCGAGGACGAGCTGCGGAGGTTGCTGCGCGATCAGCTGAGCGTGAGCGGAAACATCGGCTTGCTCATCGTCGAGTTGCACATCGCGCTCGCCCGCCTGTTCATCGCGCAGGAGGACTTCACACAGGCCGAGGAGCAACTAGCGCTGGCCGAGAAGGCCGCAACCGTAGCCGACGGCGGCACGGTGCCCTTGTGGGCGGTCCCCCTCTGGAATGCTCGGTGCCTGTGCGCCCAAGGTCGCTGCGCAGAGGCCCTGGGCTGCTACGGACAGGCGGTCGCGCTGCTCGACGATGACCCCGACGGCGCGGCATGCATCATGGAGGAAGCCGCTGAGTGCCTCGCCATGGCTGCGGGTGGCGATGCCCACCCGGACAGCGGGAGTCCGGTGGAGAGGCAATGAATTAAGCGCCACGAGCAACACGCCTACCACGCACCTGCACACCCCCTGCGGCCCCGAACACCACAGGCATCGGACACTGTCCAGCGTCACGAAACGGCACAACCGAGAGGCGAATGGGCAGAGAAGCCAACAGCGGGGTCAGTGCCCCAGCGCCACTCCGGCCGGACACGAACATCGGCGCCCAGCCGATTGCGGAACACGACAAAGCAATCGGGCCCCGAACCATCTTGAGGCGCCTCCATCGAGCAAGCCCCGTGGGGAGAATCTGGGGGGAATTGAGCTGCATGGGGAGCGCCTGGGGAGAACCAGCGACACAAGGCTGAACGAGCGTGAAGGAATCAGAAAGACGCATTCCCCCAGGTCAGACCACCTCGGCGACTCAAATGCCCTGGCCAACGGGGTGAGGTAGAGGATTTCAAGAAGATCTCGTCTTGGGCGGCGATTTTGTTTGCTCCCACGTTGGTGGGAACGATCTACGGAATGAACTTCGACACCATGCCCGAACTGAGCTGGACCTTCGGCTACCCCTTCGCCATCGGGCTGATGGGTGTGGTGTGCGTGAGCCTGTACTTCATCTTCAAGAGGCGGGACTGGCTGTAGCGGGGCGTCGCGGGAATTGATGAACTTCGTGCACGCGAAGGATCCGGAGACCGTGCAAGCCGCCCTTGCGGGACGCCCTCCAGGCCCGCCCGCCCCCCCGCATGGGAATGAGGCCGACCTTCGCGGAAGCGGGCTCCACACCTCGACACTGAATGTTCGCCCGGATCGTGTTGCCGTACGTCGTGGGCAACCCAAGTGGGAAGGCGCACCTCTCCTGCTCGGGCTCCGGTTCGCTCCAAGGCAGCGACCCGGTGCGCTTCCCTCGTCCACGACTCGGGCTGTGCCGGTCCTCGGGTGGAGAGGCCACAGGAAGCACATCAGGGCGGCGCAGCATCGGGCAGGCGCGGATCGGGCGGGTCGGGGGACGGTAGGTGGGATGGCGCGAGGAGATCGCCTCGGCACTCGGCGAGTAGATCGCCGTCGAAGGAGGCGCGGGCAAACAGCCACGCTGGCAGCTCGTCGGGCGCGCGGCCCGGAGTGGTGATCCGGGCCGGTATGTGGTCGATCTACGCAGCTCCGACATCGGGCCGGAACAGCTGGACTCCCTGAGGCTGGCCGGACCGGGCAACGACGGCATCCAGACCAAGGGCTTCGCTGTCTCCGAAGCCGTACAGAACGGCTCCCTGCTCACGCTGCTGGTACCGGAGTTCGCCGAGATCGCGGACCCGCACCTGTGGATGCTGAAGCAGCCGCCCACCTTCCTGATCGAGGCTCTGCGTGACGGCATCGCGGGGCTGGGTGAACATCCCCTCGCCACTGCTCTCGCGACCGCGACGATCGGCGGCCCTTCGGCTCACGCCGTCGACCCGCCGGGCTTCCATCCTGCCCAGGCGGACGCCTACCGAGCATGTCTCGGCGAAGGCGTCCACTTGGTGTGGGGGCCACCTGGCACAGGGAAGACCACCGTCCTCAAGCGGGCCATTGGCGACCTGATCGCCCAGGGTCGGCGTGTGCTGCTGGTGTCGGCGACGAACATCGCCGTGGACAACGCCCTGCTGGGTGTGGTGAGGGAGAGACGCCACGAGTTCGGTGACATCGTCCGGGTCGGGCCGCCCCACCTGCGCGAGGTGGCCGAAGACCCTTCCGTGTCCCTGCCTCTGATGGTCCGGGCCCGGCTGACGGAGGCAGCGGCCCGGCGTGCGGAACTCGAGGCCGAACTCGTCTCCATCAGGGACCGGGCCCAGCAGTTGACGGTTCTGGAAGGCAGACTCGCGGAATTCGACGCCCCGTCGTACTTCGCGGCCCTGAAGTTCGTAGGGGCGACCGGACAAGCCGTGGCGGCGGCGCGAGCCCGGGTGACCGAGGCGGAAGAGCAGCTCAGTCAAGCGGTCCAACGCCTGGACCACCTCGGGGAGGCCATCGGTACAGCACGCGCACGCCAGAGGGCCGCGGACGCGGCGAAGGACCGCTGGCGCGAGGTCGACGACCTCTCGGAGGAGATCACCCGCGTGCAGGAAGCGGCGGGGAACAGCGAGGCCGACGCCCTACTCGCGGACGACTGCCGCCGTTCCCTGGAGCTGAGGCTGAAGGAACTCGAGGCGAAGGGCGCCGTCGGCAGGTGGCGGCAGCGCGACACGATCGCAGACCTTCGGGATGAGCTGGCGAACGCCCGGCGGGCGGCCGCCGACGCCCGTGCGACAGCACAGGAGGCCCGCGCGACCGCGACCGCGCACATCGCCCGTATCGGTGCCCGAGTCAACGCGCTGGTCGCGGCGATCCCGCTCAGCCGGGACCAGATCTCCCGGCTCGAAGCCGACGCCATGAAGCTCGTGGCCGCGAGCGAACAGGCTGAGCAGCAGGCGCTCGCCCTCAAGCGAGCGGCGATCCGGGCCTCCGAGACCGCCGCCCGCGCCGTGCAGGCCCGTGACCTGGTCGGACAGGCCGCCGAACGAGGCTGGCCGGCCCAGCATGACCGGGCCGAACGGCTGCGTCCCGCCGTGGCCGCCGACCGTACCCGCCGACCGGAGCTGGAGAAGCAGTACCAGCTGGCGCAGGAAGGATATGAGCGACTCGCCCGCAACGCCCAGGGCGAGATCATCAAGTCCGCCAAGCTGGTCGCCACGACCCTGGCCCGGTTTCGCACCAACCGCACGGTCCTCGAGGGGCCGTACGACGTGGTCCTCGTCGACGAAGCGGGTGCCGCGACCCTCCCCGAGGTCCTGCTCGCCACTGGCAAAGCAGACCGGGCGGCCGTCCTGCTCGGGGACTTCATGCAGCTCGGGCCGGTGGTCCCGTCCGTCCTCGGCAACAGCGACCGCCCCGACATCAAGCGGTGGTTGCACCCGGACGTGTTCCAGCACTGCGGCATCCACGAACCGTCAGACGCCGAGGCGCACCCATCGTGCGTCACGCTCACCGAGCAGCACCGTTTCGGCCCTGCCGTCATGCGCTTGGCCAACGATCTCGCGTATGGCGGTGTCCTCACGGGCGGTCCCCAGACGCTGCGCGAGAGACCGGGCAACGACCCCGAGATCGTCCTCATCGACACCGACGGCCTGGACGGGCTGGCTCGCGCCCACCTGACCGGCAGCCGCAAAGGGTGGTGGCCCGCCGGGTCGCTCATCGCTCGGGCGCTGGTGGAACTCCACCGCGAACAGGGGGAAGAGGCCGGCATCGTCACACCGTACGGCGTCCAGGCCGACGCCACCCTGGAGGCACTGCGCGACGTCGAAGACGCGGGGCGCCCACTCGCGGAGGTCGGTACGGCCCACCGGTTCCAGGGCCGGGAGTTCGACCTTCTACGACACCTTCGCCGAAGAGATCAACCGAGCAGAGCGCTCTCTATGGCTCTGGGCACCGTGGATCGCAAGACGGCTCCGCTCCCTGTTGCCCGCCCTCGCGGCCGCTTCCCACCGCGGAGTGCGGATCACCGTCTTCATCCGCGACGACACCGACCAGTTGCAGCGGAGACCTGCGAACCCAGGCACTGATCACGGACCTTCGCGCCGTGGCCCACACAGTGATCCCGATGTACGTCATGCACCAGAAGATCGCGGTCTTCGACGAACGAACCGTGCTGCTCGGCAGCCTGAACGCTTTGTCCCAGAGCTGGACGCGGGAGGTGATGGTCACGATGCGCGGCGCGTACTTCGCCCGCAAACTGCTCGCGCACGAGCACGCGGAGACCTTCTCCCGCCCTCCGAAGTGCAGGCGGTGCCAGGGCACGGAGATCGAGATCCGGAGACGGAAGAACGGCAACTGGTTCTGGCGCTGCTACGCCACCGCCTGCAAGACGACCCCCTCCGGGCGCTCCAACGCCTGGACCCAAGACATACGCCTCCGCGACGGCCGCTGAAGCTCCTCCGGTCCGTACTCAGTCACCACGAGGGCCCGGCCGCGCGATCCGCAGCACCAGTTCGGACCACCGTCGCCGATCTGCGGATCTGGAGGACGCCACGGGTGGTGCGCCGGGTGCGGTCACGGACGTCGGGGCCGTGCGGGGCCGACCGCCGCGGCCCCCGGCCGGGCCGCGGTGCGGGGGCCTAACCTTGACGACCATGCAGTCATACACGATCGGTCAGGCGGCACGGATGCTCGGTGTCAGCCCGGACACCGCGCGCCGGTGGGCGGACGCGGGCCGGGTGGCGACCCACCGCGACGAGGGCGGCCGGCGGCTCATCGAGGGGAAGGACCTGGCCGCCTTCTCCGTGGAGCTCGCCCAGGGCGGCAACGGCGAGGAGGAGGCTTCCCACACCTCGGTCCGCAACGCCTTCCCCGGCATCGTCACCGCGATCAAGCTGGGCGACGTGGCGGCCCAGGTCGAGATCCAGGCCGGGCCGCACCGGCTGGTGTCGCTGCTGACGCGGGAGGCCGTGGAAGAGCTGGGCCTGGAGGTGGGCATGACGGCCACCGCCCGGGTGAAGTCCACGAACGTGCACGTCGACCGCGTCTAGGGCTCCGGCGTGCGGCAGAGGCTCCGGTGTGCGGCAGGGCCCCACGGCTCCGGCGTGCGGCAGAGGCTCCGGTGTGCGGCAGGGCCCCACGGCTCCGGCGTGCGGCAGAGGCTCCGGTGTGCGGCAGGGCCCCACGGCTCCGGCGTGCGGCAGAGGCTCCGGCGTGCGGCAGGGGCCGGGCCGCACGCCCGCGGGAAGGGCCTCAGCCCTGGCCCCTCCGGAGCACGGCGTACCGCGCGGGCCAGTCCGTCACGCCCGGCTGCCGGCCGAAGTCGGCGATCCGGAGGTCCAGCACGGTGAACCACGGGGCCACCGCGGAGCGGAAGGTCTCCTCGGTGGTCCAGGACGGTCCACCGGACTGGTCCAGGGCGTCCTCCTCGCTGAGCGCGGCGGCCCCGACGTGGACCCACAGGCCGCCGGGCCCGCACGTCCGGGCCATCGCCGCGGCGAACGTGCGCCGCTCGTGGCCGGTGGGGCAGGTGTGCAGCACACCACGGTCGAGGACCACCGGGAACGGGTCCACCGGCCCGGGGCCGGTCACGTCACGGACCTCGTACCGCACCGGCGACCCTTCGGGCGTGCGGCGGCGGGCCTCCTCGATCGCCCGGGCCGAGAAGTCGCAAGCCGTCACGGCGTAGCCGCGGGCGGCGAGCCAGCGCGCGGTGGTGCCGAGCCCGCAGCCGACGTCCAGGACGCGGGCCGGGGGCGGAGCGTGCTCGGCGAGGAGGTCGCCGAGCACGGGCGGCGGCTCCTCGTCCCAGCGGGCGGCCACGGTCTCGTACGTGTGGTCCCATTCGGCCGCGTTGAGGGAGCGCGGCGGCAGGGCCCCGTCAGGGTGCATGGTCCTCGGTTCCTCTCCGTACGGTGGTCCGGTGCGCGGCCGTCGCTTCCCTTCCTCACCCCACGATGTCGTCCCACGGCGTCGTCCCACGGCGTCACCCCACGACCGGCCAGCGGGTGATGCGGGAGGGCAGCCACCACAGCAGGGAGCCGACCCGGTGCACGAGACCCGACGTCAGGAACGCCTCGGTCTCCCGCGGCCGGAAGTCCGAGGCAGGGGCACCGTCCAGGAGTGCCGCCAGCTTCTCCTTGTTCACCTTGCGCATGAGGACGCGCCGCTGTGCTCCGTGGCGCAGGTCGGTGACTTCGACGAAGCCCACGCCACGCCGGTAGCCGCACTTGTTCATGTGGAACGTGGTGCGCCACTGCTCGAGGACGGCGTCGCCGTCGGGACCGGCCACCGAACGCGGCGGATACAGATGGCTGAACAGCCGCCATGCTCCGATCTCGCCGCCGAGGTCCAGGTCCCAGTCGACGGAGAGGCCTCGTCCCGTCAACTCCCGTACGTGGGTGAGCCCGCGGACCGCCCGCCGGTCGCCTCCGCTCCCGCCGCGGCCGAGGACCACGGGCTCGGGAAGGGCGACGTGCCGGGTGCCCCGCGCGACCAGCTCCGCCACGGAGCGCACGGCGGTGTCCTCGTACGGCTCCTCCCCCATGAAGATGCCGTCCCGCGCGCGGGTCTCCTCGTCGCGTTCGCGCCAGCACCGCAGCGCCGTCGTCGCGGCCGCCTCCGGGCTCCGGTCCGCCGGGCCGTGGCGCAGTGCGGGCACCAGCGCCGGGCCGCCGTGGGTCACCCAGCGCATGAGGTCCTGGTTGGCGGCGTACGGTACGACGTGCACGGTCTGGCCGCCGTCCTCGAAGAGCAGGCCCCTCGTGCGCCAGCGGGACAGCAGGTCCGCCACGTCCTCCGCGTCGACGTCGTGACCGCCCGCCCGGAGCTTCTTCAGCAGGACGTCGTCGGTGCACGGCTGGTCCAGGAGCCGGAACGCGGCCGTCTCCCAGGGCTCCTCGATCCGCAGGGTCCTCCAGGCGAAGCCGGGCCGGGTGTTGGTCAGGACGACGGAGTCGGTGAGGTCGCACTGCGTGAGGCGCCCTCGGGGGAACTCGTGGCGCCAGGTCTCGATGGCCTTCTCCAGGCGCTCCGCCTGTGTGGCGGAGATCCCCCGGTGCGCCGCGTCGAAGACATAGGCCATGTCGCGGAGTTCGGCTTCGGGCAGGTCGTAGATCACCGCGTAGTGGGCGGCGGGCCGCAGGTCGCCGAATCCCAGTTCCGGGCGGTTGAAGTAGGGGCTGAAGCGTTCGATGGCTATGCGGGTCACGCCGTTCGGCGGAGCGAGGTGGTGGAGGGAAGGGAACTGGTCGATCACCGACTCGTAGTCCTCCTCCGTCTCGTCCGGGAAGCCGAAGAGGTAGTTCCATACGACGCCGAGGCTCACCGACTCCGCGTCCCGCAGCATGCGGACGTTCTGGCAGCCGGTGACGCCCTTGTCCATCAGCTTCAGGACCCGGCCGCTGAGGCTCTCGATGCCGGGCTGCACGTAGTGGATTCCGGCGGCGACGAGGGAGGCGAGCTGCTCGCGGCGCATGTTGGACTTGATCTCGTAACTGACGCGCAGGTCGCACTCGGCCTCCGCGAGCCTCGGGACCACCGACCTCAGATAGGCCATGTCGAGGATGTTGTCCGCCACGGCGACGTTGAGCACGCGGTAGCGCTCCGTCATCGCCAGGAGTTCGTCGACGAAGCGGTCCGGGCTCTTGCTGCGGAACTCCATGAACGATCCGTTGAGCCCGCAGAAGGTGCAGTGGTGCTTCTGCCCCCACCAGCAGCCGCGTGAGCTCTCCACCACCAGGTGGGGTTCGGCCATGGCTCCGGCGCGGGAGGCCGCGTGCTGCTCGAAGTAGTCCGTGTAGTCCGGTGTGACCAGTGCCGACGCCGGCAGCGGGGCCGCGCTCATGGCGTTGGCGTGGGCGGTGCCGTCCGCGTCGCGCCAGCACAGCCCGGGGATGTCCGCGGGGCTCGACGCGTCGCGGAGGCAGGTGAGGAGCCGCGTGAAGGACACCTCGCCCTCACCGCGGTTGACGTAGTCGACGAACGGGAAGCCGCGGTGGAGCGCGGCACCCTGCGGGCCGTCGCAGTTCCCGCCGCCGAGCACCACGCGCACCTCGGGCGCGGCCTTCTTGATGAGCCTGGCCGCGGCGAGGACGGCGCTGTTCTGCGCGAACGTCGTGGAGAAGCCGACGACGTCGGGCCGGTCGGCGAGGATGCGGCCGACGAGGGAGTCGACGTACTCGGGGGCGAGCGCGTGCAGGTGGCGCCCCTTGGCGAGCATGTCCCCCGGCACCACGCCCGCCACGAGGTCCGCGAACTCGTCGTTGCGCCACCGCGGATCGTCGTACAGCGCGGAGGAGAAGATCCACTCGCTGTACCCGGTGAAGTAGGAGTCCCAGCAGAAGGTGTACTCGTCCCGCGTCAGACCGGCCCGCTCGGTGATCCAGTCGAGGTAGTCCAGATTGGCGTGCACGACGTCGACGCGGCTGTCCGGGAACGCGTCCGTGACGCGTCGCTTGAGGATTCCCAGGGCCAGGGAAGGGAAGTCGATCGAGGCCCAGGGCATGTTGACCAGGGTGATGTGCACCGTGTGACTCCTTCAGCGGGACGGGCGCGGGGCCGGTGGCGGTTCGTCGC
Source organism: Streptomyces sp. YIM 121038 (assembly GCF_006088715.1). Lineage (NCBI taxonomy): Bacteria > Bacillati > Actinomycetota > Actinomycetes > Kitasatosporales > Streptomycetaceae > Streptomyces > Streptomyces sp. YIM 121038. The sequence continues at coordinate 7,368,359 of NZ_CP030771.1, read as the reverse complement.
ACAGGACACCGGCGTCCGCGGCGGCGAGCTTGCCGAGCAGGGAGCGGCCCCGCGCGCTGGTCGCGGCCAGGAGCCCGCCCGGCGCGGCACTTCGGGCCACGTGGTCCTTCGGCAGCGCGTACACCTGGTCCCGTACGGGATCGGCCAGCAGGAAGGAGCCGCCGCGCGGGGCGAGTCCCGGCGGAGCGCACCGGATCCATGGGTGCGGGCGCAGCGCCGCCGGCCGCGCCGGGGCTTCGGCGGGTCCGGCTCCCGCCGCGGAGATCCGGCGCATGCCGTGCTGGAGCCGCCTGAGCATGGCGGGGCGCCCGGGGCCGCCCACGACGGTGTGCCGCCTGCCCACCCTGCCGCCCAGGTAGTTGAGTTCGCGGTTGTCGGCGAACGCGGCGGAGCCGTCGAGGGCCACACCGAAGCTCCCCGGCTCGGCAAGGAGCCGGGTCCCCGGCTCGACCACCATGAGTTCGAAGGCGTCCACGGCGAACTTCTCGCGGTTGCGCTCCAGGAAGCGGAGCGACTCCTCGGCCTCCTCCTCGGTCTCGTCCAGCAGGCCGCCCATGACGGAGAGGTTGACCCGGATGTCCGCCGCCGCGAGGTTGTCGAGGATGACCTGGAAGTCCGCGGCGCGGACGCCCTTGTCCAGCCGGTCGAGCAGCCGCTGCGTGACGCCCTCGTAGCCGACGGCCATGCCCTCGCAGCCGAGTTCGGCCAGCTCCTGGCAGAAGGCCGGGTCGAGCAGGACCGGCTCCAGGCGGTTGCGCGTGTTGAACCGGACGCGCAGCCCGCTCTCGCGCACCAGCCGCATGGCCCGGGCGAGCAGGAGCAGATTGGTGTTCTCGTCGACGACGGTGACGAAGTCGATCCCGGTGCTCTCCACGATCTGCCGTACGGTGTCCGCGAGTTGCCTGGGCGAGGCCTGCTGGTAGCCGCCGCGTTCGAGGGAGCGGTTGCCGTAGGAGCAGAAGACGCAGCGCCCCCAGAAGCAGCCCACGCAGGACACCATGGACAGGACGACGGTGTCGTTGAGGTAGGAACGCACCTCCAGGCCGCCGTAGTCGGGCGCGCCGACGTCCTTGAAGCGCAGCGTGGGCGGCCTGCCGGGGGCGGTCGCGCCTTCGGGGCTCAGCCACCTCATCCCCGGCACGTCGTCGCGCGGCGCCTCTCCTGCGAGATGGGCGAGCCAGCGCTCCAAGGGCTCTTCGCCCGCGGTGACGCAGAGCGCGTCCACCGCCGTCCGTACGGAGGCCATGGCGGCCAGTTCGTCGTGGCGCAGCATGACCTGCTGTCCGCCGAGGCAGACGGGTGTGCCCGGGCGGAGCTTCCGGATCCACCGGGCGACGAGCAGAGCCGGCGCCACCTGGCTGAAGAAGGCGACCGAGATGCCGACCGCCCGCGGCGCGGCCTCGTCCAGGGCCTCTCCCAGCAGACCGCGCAGGCTCCGGGTCGCGAAGTCGAGGGAGCCGGCCGGGGATTCCGACAGGCGCAGCACCGCCCGGTCGAGCGATTCGAAGTCGTCCCACACGCACGCCAACGCCGAGTCCCGCAGCATCAGTTGGGCGGCCTGGCGGGCCAGTCGCACCGCGCGCACGGGGCCGAGGCGGGGCGCCGGAGCCTTCGTCAGGACGAAGTCGCGGACCTCGCCCAGATGCCGCAGGGCGGCATCGGCCACCACCGCCCGGTACCAGGACGGCAGCTCCCGCGCCGTGTCCAGGGCACGGGCCTCCCGGGCGAGCGCCGGTCCGTCGAGGAGCCGGTGGACCAATGCGATGCTCAGGTCGACCTGATGCGCGGAGCGGCCGGACCGGCGGACGTGACCGGCGAGATACGGCAGGCTCAGATAGGGAAAGAGCGTCGCCTCCGTGAGCGGCGGAAAGAGCAGCAGGAGATCCATGCCATCCGTCCTCTTCCGGGCGGATGCGGCCGACCGGATACACGAGGGCGCTCCCGCCCGGGAAGGGCTCGTACGACCCTCGACGATCGCGAAGGGAGAACCGAAGGAGCCCACGAACAGGTGGTGTGGGCTCCTCACGGAACGATGCGGCCGGGCCGGTCAGCCCGCCGCTGTGTCCGACGAGCGGTCGGCGTTCCTGGCGATGTAGTTGTAGGCCGTGGACGAACCACTGACGTGCAGTTCATCCATCTCGAGTACCTCTAGCTCGCCGAGGTCGCTCTCCACCTCGGTGCTCATCTCGATGTCCATGGAACCTCCATGCGCGAGTGGTGCAGGAAACCGGAGTGCATTTCTGGGCCTTCGGTGCTCGAACAGGCTCGCCGTGACATTTGATGACGGTCAAGGGCGCTATCGAGCCACGGCCCTGCGACGGGTGACCGCGAGGGGCAACCGCCATCGCCCCCGGGTCCCGCCTCCACTTCCGGCCAGTCGGGAGCCTTCGCCGTCGCGACATCGAGCCGCGGGGAACTCACGGGATGCCGAGGGGGACCCACCGCACCGAGCCGTGAGAAGCCGATGGCGGCGCCCCCTGGCGTGGAGCCGTCACCGCAGGCCAGACCTGGAGGCGCGCGGCATCACGCGCCCTCGCACGCCCGACGTCGCGGCGGGCGGCTTCCCGCCTCTTCCGGCTTTTCGCCAGGGCCGAAATTGCGGAGCCGTGCACACTGATTCGGCCTTTTGGTTTCTCGGCGGCGGAGATCAATCGTTTATCGCGGCCCTCCGGTTCCCTGTCTGGTTTTCGCCAACCACGGTCGATCCGCTCGTTCGGCGCGTGGGGGCGGTCACCGTGGCTGCCCTTTCGGGCAAGGCCTTTTGCCCTTTGGGGAAGCCCCCGAAGGGCAAGAGGACGATGTGGTGGGCTCATTGGGGAGCACTGCTCGGCCTTGGGTTCGGTCCGAGCCGGATAGCGCTCGGTTTCAGCCGTTCCGCATTCCGGTTCGCGGTTCGTGGTGTTGGCACCTACTCATGGCGTGTACGGTTTTCATATGGCACTCGACGACTGAGGGAGAGGTCGCCACGAAATAGCCCAGCCAGAGCCTCTAGCCACAACACCACGCCGCTGGATGAACGCCGCGTGAAGACGGGAAGACGAACACGGCGGGCCCTCAACCGGCCTCCTTCGATTCCTCCTTTGGCTTCCACTCTTGAGTACTGCCTAAGCCCTTGGCGCCGTTCGGTGAAAAGGGCGAGGTCGCCCGGGCTCCATGGGAGTTGAGCCAGGACGACCTCTGGTGCGGATTTCCTCGCGGCGTAAGCGGGAATTCAGAAGCGCACCGGGAGGGAGCCGAGAGCGGTGCCCTTACCGGGGACGTCGAAGTACTGGAGCTCCTCGGGCTTGACCGCGAGCTCCATGCCCTGGTTCTGGATCAGGAACGTGTTGATGACGATCTCCGTCTCCAGCTGGGCCAGTGCCGCGCCGGTGCAGTAGTGCGAGCCACTGCCGAACGAGAGGTGGCCGACGCCGGGACCCATGTCACGGGCGACGTCCAGCTTGAGCGGGTCCTTGAACTGCCGCGGGTCGTGGTTGACACCGAGCAGCGAGGGAATCACCGCGTCACCGGTCCTGACCGGGCAGCCGCGGAACTCGAAGCTCTCGGCGGCGTAGAGCGGACCGCCGGTCGGCACGGACGTGGCGAAGCGGATCAGCTCCGGCACGGCACGCCGCGCGAGCAGCTTCGGCTCGGCACGCAGCTTCGCCAGCTCCTCCGGGTTCGTCAGCAGCGCGAGGATCGCCTGCGCGAGGAAGTGCGCGGGCGGCGCGATGCCCGTGCTCGTCAGGAGCAGGAAGATGGCGATGATGGTGTCATCGGTCAGCAGATCCTGGTCCGGTCCCCCGGGCTTGGTCAGCTCGGAGATGAGGTCGTCGGTCGGCTCGGCGCGACGGCGTGCGATGAGCTCCTTGTAGTACTCGATAATGCTGCCGATGGCAGAGACCAGGCGCTCCGTGTCGTACGACACGAACTCCATGATCCAGCCCATGAGCTTCGGCTGGTCGGCCTCCTCGACGCCCATGAGCTCGCAGATGGCGGCCGCGGTGAACGGGTAGCCGAGCTCCGCGACGAGGTCGCCCTCCTTCTTCGCGGCCAGGGCCGCGTAGGTGTCCGCCGCGTTCTTCTCCAGACCCGCCCGCAGCGCGTTGACGCGGCGGGCCGTGAAGGCGCGCGCGACGACGTTGCGCATCCGGGTGTGCTCCTCGCCGTCGGACAGACCGAGGAGACCGAAGTACTTGAAGTACTCCCGCGGCATGCCCACCTGCTCGAGCATCTCGTCGGTGAGGCTCGGCCCCTCCGCGCCCGGCAGCTTCGACTGGTCACGGATGAAACGCGGGTCGTGGAGGATCTCCTTGGCGTCGTCGAAACCGGCGACGAACCAGACCGGGGACTCCAGGCCCTCGATGGCGGCCCGGAAGAAGGAACCCTGGTCGCGCAGGGCCCCGTACTCCGCTGGGTTGCTCACGGTCTTGTTGCTCAGGGTGGTGATCTGCTCCGTCACGGATCTCTCTCTTCTCGGTGTGACTGCGTGGGCCCCTCACCTGGCAGGTGAGGGGGAAAGGGGCGGTGCCGGGCCCGGCCGAGTGGGCCGGACCCGACACCACGTGCTGCTCCGTCAGTCCGCGAGGTGGCGGTTGATGACGGTGCAGATCTCGGCCGCGACCTTGGGTGCGGTCAGGCCGAAGTGGGTGGCGTGGACGTCGCTCACGCGGACGTCCCCGTCGACGTACGCGTCCCAGAAGGAGGCCTGGGCCTCCGGGCTCAGGGTCGCGTTGAAGAACAGCGCCGTGCCGCGGTAGACGGGCTGGGTGAACTCCTTCGCCAGGCGCACGTGCTCGGACATGATCTGCGCGCCGTTCTCGACGAGGGTCTGGCGCTCGGCGTCCTCGTCCTCGCCCGGCAGATAGCCCGCGAGGAAGTCACGGCCCACCGACCGGTCCAGCACCACGTCCTCGGAGACGAAGGCGCTCGTCGGCGCGGCGTCGAGCAGCGCCACGAAGGGCACCTCGTGACCGCGGCTCTGGAGCTCGGCGGCGACGGCGTGGGACAGGGTGCCGCCCATGGAGTGGCCGACGAAGTGGTACGGCCCCTCCTCCTGCACGGCCAGGATCTGCTCCACGTAGTCCAGAACCATCGCCTCGAAGCTCTCCGGGATCGGCGAACCGTCGAAGCCGCGGGCCTGGATGCCGTACACCGGCCGGTCCCCGAGCTGCATGGCCATGCCCAGGTACGACCAGGAGAGGCCGAAACCGGGGTGGATGAACCACACGGGGGTGCCGCTTCCACCGCTCCTCAGCGGGAGGACGACGCCGTACGGGTCGGTGTTCTCGGACCCGGTTCCCTCGCCGCCCGCCGAGAGGCTCTCGGCCAGCTGCGCGACCGTGGGCGCCTGGAAGACCGTCCGCATCGGCACCTCGACCATGAGGACCGCCGCGATCCGGCTGACCAGACGCGTGGCCCGCAGCGAGTGGCCGCCGAGGTCGAAGAAGTTGTCGTCGATGCCGACCTTCTCCACCCCGAGGACCTGGGCGAACAGGCTCGCCAGGACCTCTTCCTGAGGCGTGCGCGGCGCGCGGTAGGCCGCCGTGCCGCTCAGGTCGGGCGCCGGGAGCGCCCGGTGGTCGAGCTTGCCGTTGGGCGAGAGCGGCAGCCGCTCCAGGGTGACGAACGCCGCGGGCACCATGTACTCGGGCAGCCGCTCGGCGACGAAGGAGCGCAGCTGCGCCGCTTCGAGCTCCGCGCCGTCCTCGGGCACCGCGTAGGCGACCAGCTGCTTGCTGCCCGCCGTGGCGCGTGCCACCACCGCGGCCTGGGCGACCTGCGGGTGGGCCGCCACCGCCGCCTCGACCTCGCCGGGCTCGATGCGGAAGCCACGGATCTTGACCTGGGAGTCGGCACGGCCGAGGTACTCCAGGTGCCCGTCCGCGGTCCAGCGGGCGAGGTCACCGGTGCGGTACATGCGCCCGCCCGCGGCGCCGAACGGGTCGGCCAGATAGCGCTCGGCGGTCTGCGCCGTGCGCCCGTGGTAGCCGCGGCCCACACCCGCGCCGGCGAGGTACAGCTCGCCGACGGCGCCCTGGGCGACCGGGGTCAGGGACGGCGTAAGGACATAGCCGCGCAGGTTGTTCAGCGGGCGCCCGATGGGCACCCCCGCGGCGTACGGAGCCTCGCTGTCCAGGACGTGCGAGGTGACGTAGAACGCCTCACTCGGCCCGTAGCAGTTGACGATCCGCACGTCCGGCCACTGGGCCCGGATGCGGCCCACCAGGGCCGGGGTGAGGGCCTCGCCGCCGAACAGCAGCGCCTTGGGCCGCACCCGCTCGCCCAGCTGGTCGACGAGCTCGGCGAAGGCCGAGGGCACCGAGCTGACCACGTCCAGGTCCCAGCTGTCGCGCTCGGCCAGGGCCAGGACGTCACGGACCAGTTCGACGCTGCCGCCGTTGGTGAGCGTGAAGAACAGCTCGAAGCTGGCCACGTCGAAGCCGATCGAGGTGCTCGCCAGCATCCGCAGGCCCGACCCGAGACCGACCTCGCCCGCCATGCCGTGCAGGGCGTTGACCAGGTTGGCGTGGGTCAGGCCCACGCCCTTGGGCAGGCCCGTCGAGCCGGAGGTGTAGATCTGGTACAGCAGGTGGTCCGGCAGCAGCACGCCGGTGCGCTCGCTGTCGGCCAGGTCCGCGGCGGAGTACGCCGACACGTCCGCATCGTCGAGCAGCAGCAGCTCGGTGTCCACCCCCGCGGGCAGGACGTCCGCCACCGTGGTGTCGGTGATGATCAGACGCGGGCCCGCCGTGTCGAGGATGTGCTGCAGACGCGTGCCCGGGTAGCCGGGGTCGATCGGGACGTAGGCGGCACCGGACTTGAGGGTCGCGAGGATCGCCACCACCAGCTCCGGCGTGCGCGGCAGGACCACGGCCACCTGGGTGTCCGGGCCGATGCCCCGCGCGGTGAGGTGCCTGGCGAGCCGGTTGGCCCGCGCGTTCAGCTCCTCGTACGTGACCCGCTCGCCCTCGTGGACGACCGCGACGGCCTCCGGTGTGCGGGCGACCTGCTCCTCGACCAGACGGATGGCCGTCTTCGCGGGCACCTCGGCGGCCGTGTCGTTGAACTGCCGCAGCACCAGGTCCTGTTCGGCCTCGTCCACGAGGTCGAGGCGGGACAGCGGGGTGTGCGGGTCCGCGGCGAGCTGCTCCAGGACCCGGCCGACGAGCGCGGCGATCCGCTCGATCTCACGGCGCTCGAAGAGGTCCTTGCGGTACTCCACGACCGCCATGGTCAGCTCCGGGTCGGCACCCAGGGTGATCGGGTAGTGGGTGCTGCTGTGGATGCGCATCCCGGTGATCTCGACGCCGGCCTCGCCGTGCGCCTCGCTCATGCCTTCGCGGTCGATCGGGAACGACTCGAAGATGATCATGCTGTCGAACAGGGTGCCGACACCGGCGGCGTCGTGGATCTCGGTCAGACCGAGGTTCTGGTGGTCCATCAGGACCGCCTGGCGCTCGCGCAGCCCGGTGAGCAGGTCCGCGAGGGTGTCCCGCGGCGTGAACTGCACGCGCACCGGCAGGGCGTTGATGAACAGACCCACCATCTCGTCGATGCCCGGGACCTGCGGCGGACGGCCGGAGACCGTCGTACCGAAGACCACGTCCTGGCGTCCGGTCAGATGGCCGAGGACCACGCCCCAGGCGCCCTGGAGCAGCATGTTGAGCGTGATGCCCAGCTCACCGGCGCGGCGCTGGAGCTCCTGCGCCATCCCGGCGGGCAGCGGCAGGTCGACGTGCTCCGTCGCGTCCTGGCCCTCGGGGACCGCCGTGGTGGCGGCCGCCGGGGCGAGCAGCGTCGGCTCCTCGACCCCGTCGAGCTCCCGCGCCCAGGCCCGGTAGGCCTCCTCCTGGTCCTGCTTGCCGAGCCAGGCCAGGAAGTCGCGGTAGGGCCGCACCCGCGGCAGCGACGAGGTGTCCCCGTCCGCCGCGTAGGCGCGGATGAGGTCCTGGAGCATGAGCGGGAAGGACCAGCCGTCGAACAGCACGTGGTTGACGGTGAACACCAGCTCCGAGAGGTCGTCGCTCCGCAGCACCAGGGTCATGCGCAGCATCGGCGGCGCCGCCGGGTCGAAGTGCGCCGTCTGGTCCTCGGCGAGCAGCTTCTCGAAGGCCTCCTCCTGCGCCTTCTCGCCGAGGTCCCGCAGGTCCACGACCTGCCAGGGCAGCTCGACGTGGTCGAGGACCAGCTGGACCTGCTGACCGGAGGCGCTGGACACGTACGCCGTACGGAAGTTGGCGTACCGGTCGAGCAGGGTCTGCCCGGCCGCGCGCATCCGCTCCGGGTCGACCCCGCCGGCCAGGTGCATCGCGAACTGCACGTGGTAGGCGTCGAAGGAGGTGTCGGCCAGCTGGCTCTGGAAGAGCAGACCGGACTGCGCGTCCGTCATCGGCCATACGTCCTGGAGGCCGGGGTACAGCTCCTCCCACGCCTCCAGGTCGCGCTGGCGCACCTTCACCAGCGAGACGTCCGAGGGCGTCAGGCCGCCCGCGCCCGGGGTGCGGGCGTGCCGGGCCAGGCCTTCGAGGGCGGTGTGCCACAGGTCGGCGAGCTCCTGCGCGTCCTCGCGGGCGAGCAGCCCGGCGGGGAAGCTGAGGGAGGCGCTGAACTGCGGGCCCTGCGCGGAGTCCACGACGTAGGAGTTGACCTCCACCGTGGCCAGGGCGGGCATGTCCGCGTCCAGCTCGGCGGCGATGCCCTCCATGTCCCCGGCGATGGCCCAGCCACCGCCGCCGCCCGGCTGGTCGCCGTCGGCGAACCGGCCCAGGTAGTTGAAGGTGACCTGACCGGCGTGGCTCGCCCGGAGGACCTCGGCGGTCTCCGGGTTGAGGTAGCGCAGCAGGCCGTAGCCGATGCCCTTGTCCGGGATGGCGTTGAGCTGCTCCTTGACGGCCTTGATGGCGTGGCCCGCGGAGCGGCCGCCCGCGACGGCCTCGTCGACGTCGAAGCCCTCGACGCTCAGGCGCACCGGGAACATCGTGGTGAACCAGCCGACCGTGCGCGACAGGTCGACGCCGGGCGCCGCCGCCTCCTCACGGCCGTGGCCCTCCAGGCGCAGGAGCAGCGAGGACTCGTCCACGCCGCGGTTCTTGCGCCACTGCGTCAGGGCCAGGGCGAGGGCGGTCAGGAGACCGTCGTTGGGACCGCCGTGGAAGGCGGCGGGCAGCGCGGTCAGGAGCGCCTCGGTGGCCTCGGACGCGAGGCGCACCTCCACGGACTCCATGGTGGCGCGGACGTCCACCGCCGGGTCGAGCGGCCGGGAGCCGATGAGCGGGTCCGGGCCCTCCACGACGCTCTGCCACAGGGCCAGTTCGGCCGTGCGGCCGGGCGACGCGGCCTCCTCCGTGAGGGCGTGGGCCCAGTGGCGCATCGAGGTGGGCACCGGGGCCAGGTCGGGCGTGCGGCCCTCGCGGACCTGCTCCCAGGCCTCGGCGAGGTCCGGGACGAGGATCCGCCAGGACACGCCGTCGACCACCAGGTGGTGCAGCACGATGATCAGTCGGCCCGCGGTCTGCGGTCCGGCGTCGAACCACACGAACCGGGCCACGTCGCCGGACGCCGGGTCCAGCTCCCGTACGGCGGCGTCGAGCGCGGCCTTCGCCTCGTCGCGCCAGGCGGCGTCCTGCCAGTCCCCCGCGGAGGGGACGCGGCGCACCAGGGACGCGACGTCGACGGTGCCCGGCTCGGCCGCCTCCAGGCCCGCCTCGTCCGCGGTGACCAGACGGGCGCGGAGCACGTCGTGGTGGTCGACGACCGCGGCCAGGGTGGCGACCAGGCCGCTCTCGTCGATGCCCCGCGGCAGGTTCACCGCCATGGACATCACGAACCGGTCGTAACCGCCGCCCAGTTCGGTGATGTAGCGGGCGATCGGGAGCAGCGGCATCCAGCCGACGCCGCCGCCCGCCATCTCCTCGCGGACCGGCACGGCAGGACCGCCGGTCGCGGCGGCCACCGCGAGGGCGGCCACCGTACGGCACTCGAAGACCTGGCGCGGCGTGATCTCGATGCCGTGGACGCGGGCCTTGGAGACGACCTGGATGGAGCGGATGGAGTCACCGCCGACGGCGAAGAAGTCGTCGTCGATGCCGACCCGCTCCAGGCCGAGGACCTCCGCGTACGCGGCGGCCAGGGCCTGCTCCTCGGGCGTGCGGGGCGCCTGGTAGGCGCCGCCGGGCACCTCGGGCTCGGGCAGCGCGGCCTTGTCCAGCTTGCCGTTCGGCGTCAGCGGCAGCTCGTCCAGGAGGACGAAGGACGAGGGCACCATGAACTCGGGCAGGCGGCCCGCGGCGAAGCGCCGCAGCTCCTTGGCGGAGACGCCCGCGGTGATGTCGAAGTGCTCCGCCTTCATCTCGCGGGCACCGGCCGGGACGACGTAGCCGACGAGCTGCTTGCTGCCGCGCACCTCGCGGACGAGGACGACGGCCTGGGCCACGTTGTGGTGCTCGGCGAGCGCCGCCTCGATCTCGCCCGGCTCGATGCGCAGACCGCGGAGCTTGACCTGGTCGTCGCTGCGGCCCAGGTACTCCAGCTGTCCGTCGGCGCCCTGGCGCACCACGTCGCCCGTGCGGTACATCCGCGAGCCCGCGGGTCCGTAGGGGTCGGTGACGAAGCGCTCGGCGGTCAGCGCGGAGCGGCCGAGGTAGCCGCGGGCCAGGCTCGGGCCCGCCACGTACAGCTCACCGGGCGTGCCCGGGGGCACCGGGGCGAGCTGCTCGTCGAGCACCCGCACCCGGTTGTCGGCCACGGCGGTGCCGATCGGGGTGTGGTCGCTGGTCAGCGGGGTGGAGATGGAGCCGCAGACGGTGGTCTCGGTGGGGCCGTAGGCGTTGACGAAGCGACGCCCCGGCGACCAGGCGGAGGCCAGGCCCGGCGGGCACGCCTCGCCACCGACGGTCACCGTGCGCAGGTCGGTCAGGGTGCGCGGGGTGTCGGCGGGCAGCGCGGCGAGCACGCTGGGCGGCAGCATCACGTGCGTGACGCGGCGCTCGGCGAGGGTGCGCACCAGGTCGTCGCCGACCAGGCGCCGCTCGGCCGGGACGATCAGGGCCGCACCGGTGGTCAGGGACTGCACCAGCTCCCAGAAGGCGGCGTCGAAGCTCGGCGCCGCGACCTGCAGGACGCGCGCGTCCGGGGTGAGGCCGAGCCGCTCCTGGGTGGAGTGGCTGAGCGAGGCGATGCCCGCGTGGGTCACGGTGACGCCCTTGGGCCGGCCCGTCGAACCCGACGTGTAGATGACGTACGCCGGGTGGTGCAGGGTCAGACCGGTGTCCGGCGCGGTGTCCGGGCTCGTCCGCCAGGCGGCCTGCACGTCGTCCGTGTCGACGGCCACGACCTCGGTGGCCAGGCCCTCCGGCAGGTCCTCGATCGCGGCCCGCGTCACCAGGAGGGCGGCGGGGGCGGCGTCGTCGACCATGTACGTGATGCGGTCGGCCGGGTAGTCCAGGTCGACGGGCATGTAGGCGGCGCCCGCCTTCAGGATGCCCAGGGCGACGGCGACCTGGTCCGCGGAGCGCGGCATGGCCACGGCCACCTGCTGCTCCAGACCGATGCCGCGCGCGGCGAGCCAGTGCGCGACGCGGTTGGCCCGCGCGTCGAGCTCCGCGTACGACCACGTGACGTCGGCCGACTCCACGGCCGGGGCGTCCGGGGCCGCCTGCACCCGGGCCGCGAACAGCTCGGGGAAGGTCGCGGGCGCGGCGACCCGCTCCGGCTGCTCCCGCTCGGCCGCGAGCAGCTGGCTGCGCTCCTCGGGGGTGAGCAGGTCGGCGTAGCTGATGCGGTGCGAGGGGTTGGTGACCGCGGTGGTGAGCAGCCGCTTCCAGCGGGTGATCAGCGTCTCGATGGTGGCGGCGTCGAACAGCTCGTCGGAGTACTCGGCGGCGATCGAGATGCCCGCGGGCCTGGTCCGGTCCTCGAAGGTCTCGTCGAGGCTCAGGAGCAGGTCGTAGCGGGCGGTGCCGGTGCCGGAGCCGTCGGCCTGCACGCGCAGGCCGGGCAGCTCGAACTGGGCCGCCTCGTTGTTCTGGAGCGCCAGGGCGATCTGGAACAGCGGGTGGACGGAGGGCGAGCGCTCCGGGTTGAGCTTCTCCACCAGGGACTCGAAGGGGATGTCCTGGTGGGAGTAGGCGGACAGGCTGGTCTTGCGCACCTGTGCCAGGAGCTCGGCGAAGGTCGGGTCGCCCGAGGTGTCCGTGCGCAGCACCAGCAGGTTGACGAACAGGCCGACCAGGTCCTTCAGGTTCTCGTCGGTCCGGCCCGCGATGCCACTGCCCACCGAGATGTCGGTGCCCGCGCCCAGGCGGGTCAGCAGGGCCGCCATGGTGGTCTGCAGCACCATGAAGGGCGTCGTGCCGGTGGCCTTGGCGAGCTCCGCGATGCCCTGGTGCAGCTCGGCGTCCAGGGTGAAGCGGAGCAGGTCGCCGGTGCCCTTGAGCACGGCGGGGCGGGGCCGGTCGGTCGGGATGGTGACCTTCTCCGGCAGCCCGGCGAGCTGCTCGGCCCAGTAGGCGTACTGCTTGTTGAAGAGGCTGTCGGGGTCGCTCTCGTCGCCGAGCAGCTCGTGCTGCCACAGGGTGTAGTCGGCGTACTGCACCGGCAGTTCGGTCCACTGGGGTGCGGCGCCGCCCACGCGTGCCGTGTAGGCGGCGGCCAGGTCCAGGGCCAGCGGGGCGTAGGACCAGCCGTCGGCCGCGATGTGGTGGACCACCAGGGACAGCACGTTCTCCTGCGGACCGCTGCGGAACAGCTGGGCGCGCAGCGGCAGTTCGCTCTCCAGGGCGAAGGCGTACCGGGCGGCCTCGGTGAGGGCCGTGGCCAGCTCGTCCTCGCCGTCGACGTCGCGCACGGCCAGGGTGACCGGCGCGTCCTCGACGGAGTGGATCCGCTGCTCGGGCCTGCCGTTGACCGCGGGGAAGACCGTGCGCAGCGTCTCGTGGCGGGCCACGAGGTCGTTGAGGGCCGTCTCCAGGGCCGGGACGTCGAGCTCACCGCTCAGCCGGAGCACGATCGGCATGTTGTACGTCGCCGACGGGCCCTCGAACTGGTCGACGAACCACAGGCGCTGCTGGGCGAAGGAGAGCGGCAGGTGCTCGGGCCGCTCGGCCACGCGGACCAGGGGTGCCTGGGTGCGGACGCTGCCGTCCAGGTGCGGCACGATCCCCGCCACCGTCGGGTGGGAGAAGAAGGTGCGCAGCTCGACCTCGGCGCCGAGGGTGGCGCGGATGCGGCTGATGAGCTTGGTGGCGAGCAGCGAGTGGCCGCCCAGGTCGAAGAAGTTGTCGTCGACGCTGACCCGCTCCAGGTCGAGGACCTCGGCGAACAGGTCGCAGAGCAGCTCTTCCTGGAGGGTGCGCGGGGCCCGGCCGCCGGACTGCGCCGACAGGTCGGGCGCGGGCAGGGCCCTGCGGTCCAGCTTGCCGTTGGCGGCCAGCGGCACGGAGGCGATGGCGACCACGGAGGCGGGCACCATGTGGGCGGGCAGCCGCTCCTGGAGGTAGCCGCGCAGGGAGCCGACCAGGACACCGATCTGGGTGGCCGCGGCCGGGTCGCTGGACAGGTACAGGTCGGCGCGGCGCGACGGGACGAAGGCGCCCCGCACCGGCCGCTCGACGGCGTCGGGGTCGGTCAGGACGACGGCGTCGAAGCTCTCGCCCGCCGCCGACGACCAGGTCATGAGGACGCTCCAGCCGTGCGCGGCGGCCCACGCGTGCAGGGCCTCCGGGTCGACGGCGGACTCGGCCGCGGGGGGCGCGTCGACGATCTTGACCTCGGCGGCCCAGTCGGCCTCCTCGATCATCCGGGCGTTGAGGATCCCGGTGACGCGCAGCGCCGGACCGTCCTGGGCGCGGACCAGCTCCTCCAGGGCGGAGAGCTCGCCGACCTGACGGCCCCAGTCCACGGCGGGCGCGTCGCTGACGTCGAGGAAGTCGACCGGGTCCTTGTGCACGAAGATCTCGTAGCGGTGCCGGGTCAGCTCGTTGTGGGCCTGGCCCGGCTTGAGGCGGATGTCCACCGCGGCCGCGCCGTGCTTCTCGCCGAACTGGTGGAACCACTCGGGGTCCAGGACCAGTTCGGGCTCGGTGAGGATCGAGCGGGCGATGGCCGCGTGGGCCGCCGCCGGCGCCTCGTTCGGGTACTGGGTCCGCTGCACGCCGGTGCGCATCAGGTGCAGCGTGCCCGCGTTGCGGACGTCACCGACCACGATCCGACCGCCGGGGGCGAGCAGGTCCAGGGCCTTGGCGAGGACGTCGTCCAGGTAGGCGGCGTGCGGGAAGTACTGGATCACCGAGTTCAGGACGACGGTGTCGAAGTGACCGCGGGGCAGACCGGTGGTGTCGTCGGCGGTCTGGTGGCGCAGGGTGACCTTGTCGGCGAACCCGGCCTGCTCGACCTCTTCGGCGAGTCGGCCGATGACCTGCGAGGACAGGTCGGTGGCCCAGTACTCCTCGATGTTGTCGTCGTTGAGGAGGTGGCCCATCAGCAGACCGGAGCCGACGCCCAGTTCGAGGATGCGGCGCGGTCCCTGGCGCAGGATCTGCGCCACCGCCGCGTCGCGCCAGTCGCGCATCTCGTCGAGCGGGATCTCCTCGCCGGTGTAGCTGGAGTTCCAGCCGGTGAAGTCCTCGCCCCACTCGGTGCCGGTGGCGGAGTAGACCTCGTCGTAGATCTGCTCCCACTCGTCGACCTGCTTGGCGGACTCCTCGATGTACTCGGTGCCGTCCAGGTCGGGGACCACGTAGGCGATGAGCTGCTTGTCGCCCGCGCCCTCGTGCGGGACCACGACGGCCTGGCCGACGGCCGGGTGCGTGGCCAGGGCGGCCTCGATCTCGGCGGGCTCGACGCGCACGCCGCGGATCTTGATCTGGTCGTCCTCGCGGCCGACGTACTCGATCTGCCCGTCGGCGTTCCAGCGGCCGAGGTCGCCGGTGCGGTACATGCGCGACCCGGCCGGGCCGTAGGGGTCGGCGACGAAGCGCTCGGCGGTCAGCTCGGCCTGGCCGTAGTAGCCACGGGCGATGTTCCCGGCGACGTACAGCTCGCCCACCACGCCCGGCGGCAGCGGCGCGAGGCCCGCGCCGAGGACGTAGGTGCGCATGTTGCCCAGCGGAGTGCCGACGGGGGTGTTGTCGGCGGCCTGCCACGCGGTGCCCGCCTCCAGGGCGAAGGTGGTGGCGTAGAAGGACTCGGTCTGGCCGTAGGCGTTGACGACCCGCACGTCGGGCAGCGTCTCGCGGATGCGGTGCACGAGGGTGGCGGGCAGCGCCTCACCGGCGAAGACGACGGTCTCCAGGCCGGGCATGGCGGGCAGCCGGTCGCCCAGCTCGGCGAAGACGGACGGCACGGTGTGGATCACGCTGGCCGTCACCTCCTGGCGCTCGGCCAGGACCAGGGCGTCGCGGACCACCTCGATGGTGCCGCCCTTGGCGAGGGTGGTGACGACCTCGAAGACCGAGACGTCGAAGTTCACCGAGGAGTTGGCGAACATCTGCGTGTCCGCGCCGACGCCGACCCGCTCGGCGAGCCGCAGCACGCCGTTGACCACGTTCGCGTGGCTGATCACCACGCCCTTGGGGGTGCCGGTGGAGCCGGAGGTGTACATCACGTACGCGGCGTTGTGCGGCCGCGCGGCCGCCAACCGGGCGCCGTCGGCGGGTCCTTCGAGGTCCAGGTCGCCCAGGAACAGCGACGGGACGTCCGTCTCGGGCAGCACCCCGACGGTGTCGGCGTCGGTGAGGACCAGCTGCGGACGCGCGGTGGACAGGATGTGGTCCAGGCGCGAGCTCGGGTACTTCGGGTCGATCGGCAGATAGGCGCCGCCCGCCTTGAGGATGCCGAGCATGCCGGTGACCAGGTCGGCGGAGCGCGGCAGGGCGAGGCCCACCACGGTCTCCGGGCCCACCCCGCGCCCGGCGAGCTCCTGGGCGAGCCGGGTCGCGCGGGCGTCCAGCTCGGCGTAGGTGTACGCCACGCCGTCGAAGGTCACCGCGGTCTTCTGCGGGACCTGCGCGACCTGCCGCTCGAAGAGACCGGGGATGGTCAGCTCGGGCGTCTCGGCGGCCGTGTCGTTGACGGCGTGCAGCCGCTCGCGCTCGGTGGGCTCGAGGAGGTCGATCGAGCCGAAGGGGGCCCGCGGGTCCTCGGCGAGCTGCGCCAGGACGCGGCCCAGACGCACCGCGATGTCCTGCGCACGCTCCTGGTCGAGCAGGTGGTGCTGGTGCTGGAGGCTCACCTTCAGGTGCGGCTCGGCCACCGCGATGACCGTCAGCGGGTAGTGGGTGCCGCTGAGCGGGCTGATCCCGGTCACCGAGATCCCGGCGGCCGAGTACGCCTCGCTGAGCGCGGCGCTGTCGATCGGGTACGACTCGAAGACCACCATGGTGTCGAACAGGGCCCGCAGACCGGTGCTCTGGTGCAGGTCGAGCAGACCGTGGTGGTGGTGGTCGAGCAGCGCGCCCTGGCGGTCCTGGAGGGTGCTCAGGACGCTGCCGAGGGAGGCGCCGGGCGCGCAGTCCACCCGCACCGGAAGGGTGTTGATGAACAGGCCGACCATCTCGTCCACGCCCGCCACCTGCGGCGGACGGCCCGAGACCGTGGCGCCGAACACCACGTCCTGACGCCCGGTCAGACCCGCGAGGAGCATCGCCCACGCGCCCTGGACCACGGTGTTCAGGGTCACGCCCAGCTCGCTCGCGCGGCGCGAGAGCGCACGGGACTGCTCCGCGGTGAGCGGCACGTCGATCTGGCCGGCGCCCGAGGCCTCGCCCTGCTCGTCGGAGCCGACGGGCAGCAGCAGCGTGGGCTCGTCCACGCCCTGGAGCTCCTCGGCCCAGGCGGCGGCGGTGGCGTCCTTGTCCTGGCGGGAGAGCCAGGCCAGGAAGTCACGGTAGTTGCGCGGCTTGCCCAGGTCCGTGGCGTCACCGGCCGAGCCGTACAGACGCATCAGGTCCTGCATGAGCAGCGGGATCGACCAGCCGTCGAACAGGGCGTGGTGGGCGGTGAAGACCAGCTCCCACGCGTCGTCGTCCAGCTTGATCAGCGACATCCGCACCAGCGGGGCCGTGGCCGCGTCGAAGCGGGTGCCGTGCTCGGTGGCCAGGAACCGCTTGAGCTGCTCGTCGCGCTCCGCGCCCGTGAAGGAGCTCAGGTCCTCCTCGTGCCAGGGCAGTTCGACGTGGCTCTGCACGAGCTGGACGCGGTCGCCCGCGCTGTCGGTGGTGAACGCGGCCCGCAGGTTGGGGTAGCGGTCCAGGAGCGCCTGTCCGGCGGCGCGCATCCGCTGCGGCTCGACGGCACCGGCGAGGTGGAAGTCGAACTGCATCTGGTAGGCGTCGAAGGACGCGCCGGCCAGCTCGGTGTGGAACAGCAGACCGCTCTGCATCGCGGTCAGCGGCCATACGTCGGTCAGGCCCGCGTACTTCTCCTCCCACGCGTCCAGGTCGCCCTGGGCCACCGTCACCAGCGGCACGTCGGAGGGGGTCAGGCCGCCCGCGGCCGGCTGCGCGGCGTGCTGCGCGAGGCCTTCCAGGGCGGTGGTCCACAGCTCGGCGAGCTCCTCCACCTCGGCCTGCGTGAAGAGGCCGGAGGGGTAGTCGAGCCGGGCGGCCAGGCGCGGCCCCTGCTCGCCGTCGGCGACGTACGCGGTGACGTTGAGCGCGGCGAGGGCGGGCATGGCGGCGTCGAGCTCGGCGACCAGCTCGGTGGTGCCCTCGACCTGGGTGAAGCCGAGGCCCCGCAGGTTCTCCGGCATGTTCGCCGAACCCGAGTAGTGGCCCAGGTAGTTGAAGGAGATCTGGCCGGTGGAGTAGCGCTTGAGGACCTCGGCGGTCTCCGGGTTGAGGTAGCGCAGGAGGCCGTAGCCGATGCCCTTGTCCGGGACGGCGAGCAGCTGCTCCTTGACCGCCTTGACGGCGGTGCCCGCGGCGGCGCCGCCGGTGAGGGCCTCGTCCAGGTCGACGCCCGCGACGTCCAGGCGGACGGGGTACATGCTGGTGAACCAGCCCACCGTCCGGGAGAGGTCGGCGCCGGGCGCGGCGGCCTCCTCACGGCCGTGGCCCTCCATGCGCAGGAGGAGCGAGGACGCGGCGGCGGCGTCGACGCCGCGCTGCTTGCGCCACTTGGCCACCGCCAGCGCGAGCGCGGCGAGCAGACCGTCGTTGACGCCGCCCCGGTAGGCCGCGGGGAGGCTCGTCAGGAGCGCCTCCGTGGCCGCCACGGGCAGGTCCTTGCGGACGTACTCGATCGTCGCGATGGTGTCGACGGCCGGGTCGAGGGGGCGGCTGCCGAGGACCGGGTCGGGTCCGGCGACGATGGAGCGCCACAGCGCCAGCTCCGCGCCGCGCTCGGCGGACGCGGCCTCGTCGGCCAGGGCGTGCGCCCAGCGGCGGGCGGAGGTGCCCACCGGGGCGAGGTCCGGGGTGCGGCCCTCGCGGACGTCCTTCCAGGCGGCCGCCAGGTCGGGCAGCAGGATGCTCCAGGACACGCCGTCGACGACGAGGTGGTGCAGCACGAGGATCAGGCGTCCGGCGCGCTCGGTACCGGCGTCGAACCACACGAACCGCGCCATGACCCCGGCCTCGGCGGCCAGGCGGTCGGCGGCGGCGTCCAGCTCGGCGGCGGCCTGCTCGCGCCAGCCGTCCGCCCAGGTGCCGTCGCAGGCGATCCGGTGGAGGAGCGAGGCGGCGTCGACCGTGCCGGGGGCGGACGCCTCAAGGCCGGGCCGCTCGCCCGTGACCAGGCGCGAGCGCAGCGCGTCGTGCCGGTCGAGGACCGCCGTGAGGGTCGCGACCAGGGCGGCCTCGTCCATGCCGACGGGCAGGTCGACGGTCATCGACATGGTGAACCGGTCGACGCCCGCGCCGAGTTCGTCGAGCCAGTGGCCGACCGGCAGATGCGGCATGAAGCCGGTGCCGCCGCCCGCCAGCTCCTCCAGGACGGGTCCGGTCTGGACACCGTCGGCGGCCAGCTCGGCCAGCTCGGCGACCGTACGGGCCTCGAAGATCTGCCGCGGCGTGACCTCCACGCCCCGGGTCCTGGCCCGCGCCACCACCTGGATCGAGCGGATGGAGTCACCGCCGACGGCGAAGAAGTCGTCGTCGATGCCGACCCGCTCCAGGCCGAGGACGTCGGAGTAGACCCCGGCGAGGATCTCCTCCACCTCGTTGCGCGGCGCGCGGTAGTCGCTGCCGGTGAACTCCGGCTCGGGCAGGGCCTTGCGGTCCAGCTTGCCGTTGGGGTCCAGCGGGAGCCGGTCCAGCATCACGAACACCGACGGCACCATGAACTCCGGCAGCCGGTCGGAGACGAACCTGCGCAGCTCGCGCGAGGAGACGGCGGCCGTCAGGTCGACGTCGAGGTCGCCGACGTTCGCCACCGCGCCGGGCTCGGACTCCCACAGCTGCGTGGCCACCACATAGCCCACCAGCTGGGTGCTGCCCTGGTGCTGCCGCGTGACCACCGCGGCCTTCGCGACGCCCGGGTGGGCGGTCAGGGCCGCCTCCACCTCGCCGGGCTCGATGCGGAAGCCGCGCACCTTGACCTGCGCGTCGTCACGGCCGACGTACTCCAGCTGCCCGTGGTCGTTCCAGCGGGCCAGGTCACCGGTGCGGTACATGCGGTGCCCGACCGGGCCGTAGGGGTCGGCCACGAAGCGCTCGGCGGTCAGTCCGGCCTGGCCGAAGTAGCCGCGCGCCACCTCGCCCGCCACGTACAGCTCGCCCACGACGCCCGGCGCCACCGGCTTCAGGCCGGCGCCCAGGACGTAGGTGCGCATGTTGCCGAGCGGTACGCCGATGGGCGCGCCGGCCGTGCCGGTCCAGCCCTCCTCGGCGTGGAAGGCGGTCGCGTAGAACGACTCGGTCTGGCCGTACGGGTTGATCACGCGCACGCCCGGGATCGCCTCCCGGGCCCGCTCCACGAGGGAGGCGGAAAGCGCCTCGCCGCCGAAGACGACCGTGTCGGCCTGGATCTTCCCGCCCACCTGGTCCAGGAGCTCGGCGAAGACCGACGGGACCGAGCTGATCACGCTGCCGGACCAGCCGCCGCGCTCGGCGACGACCAGGGCGTCACGGACCACCTCGACGGTGCCGCCCACCGACAGCGTGGTGACGATCTCGAAGACCGAGACGTCGAAGTTCACGGAGGTGCCCGCGAGGGTCCGCGAGCCCGACTCCAGGCCGACCACCTCGGCCAGGCGCGTCACGCCGTTGACGACACCGATGTGCGTGACCGCCACGCCCTTGGGCTTGCCGGTGGAGCCGGAGGTGTACATCACGAAGGCGGTGTTGTACGGGTGCAGCGCGGCCGCGGGGGTGTCCGCGGCGCCGCTGTCCAGGTCGACCTCGTCGAGCCGGAGGAGGGGGGCGTCGCCGGCGGGCAGCACCGACTCGGTGGCGGAGTCGGTCAGGATCAGCTGCGGGCGGGCCTCGGAGAGGATGTGGCCGAGGCGGGCGCTGGGGTAGCGGGGGTCGATGGGCACGTAGGCCGCACCGGACTTGAGGATGCCGAGGAGGGCGGTCACCAGGTCCGCGGTGCGCGGCACGGCGAGGCCGATGAGCGTCTCGGGGCCCGCGCCGCGCCGGATCAGCTCGTGCGCCAGGCGGTTGGCCCGCTCGTCCAGCTCGCGGTAGGTCAGGTCCTGCGCGTCGGAGGTGACCGCGATGGCGTCCGGGGTCAGCTCGGCGCGCCGCTCGAAGAGCTGGGCGACGGTGCCCTCGGGGGTGGGCTCCGCGGTCTCGTTGCGTCCGGCGAGGACGTTCTGCTCGGCGTCGGACAGCACGTCCACCGCGCCGAGGCGCATGGTGGGGTCGGCCGCGAGGTGCCGCAGGATGCGGACGAAGCGCTCGCCCATCTCCACGACGGTGTCCCGGTCGAAGAGGTCGGTGGCGTACTCCAGGTGGCAGTGCACGCGGCCCTGCTCGTCGGAGGAGAAGTTGAACTCCAGGTCGAACTTGGACGTCTCGTTGCCGATGGCCTTGAGCTCGACGCTCAGGCCCGGCAGGTCCAGCTCGACGCGGGCGGTGCTCTGCCAGCTGAACATCACCTGGAAGAAGGGGTGGTACGCGGTGGAGCGCTCCGGGTTCAGCGCCTCGACGAGCCGCTCGAAGGGCACGTCCTGGTTCTCGTAGGCGCCGAGGGCCTTGTCCTGGACGCGGTCGAGGACCTGCTCCAGGGTCGGGTTGCCCGACAGGTCCGTGCGCAGCACCCAGGTGTTGACGAAGAAGCCGACCAGCTCGGTGAGCGCGCTGTCGGTGCGGCCCGCGACGGTCTGGCCGATGGAGACGTCGTCGCCCGCGCCGAGGTGGTTGAGGAGCATGGTGAGCGTCGACTGCATCATCATCGCCCGCGTCAGACCGCGCTGGCTGCCGACCGCGTCGACGGCGGCGGCGAGGTCGGCGTCGACGGTGAAGACGACCACGTCACCGTGGTGGCTGGCCTTCGAGGGGCGCGGCCGGTCGGTGGGCAGGCGCAGCTGCTGCGGCGCGCCGTCGAGCTCGCGGCGCCAGTAGTCGAGCTGGGTGTGCAGGACGCTGCCGGGGGTGTCGCCGTCGCCGAGGTACTCGCGCTGCCACAGCGTGTAGTCCTTGTACTGGACGGGCAGTTCGGCCCAGCCCGGCTCCTGGGAGCCCACGCGGGCGGTGTAGGCGGTGGCCAGGTCCTGGCTCAGCGGCACGATCGACTCGCCGTCGGCGGCGGCGTGGTGCACGACGAGGACCAGGACGTGGGCGTCCGGGGCGGTGCGCAGCAGGCGCGCCTGCACCGGTATCTCGTGGGAGAGGTCGAACCGGTAGGCCGCGGCCTCCGCCGTCGCGGCGTCCACGCCCTCGGGCGCCACCTCGATGACCGGCAGGTCCGTCAGGAGGCCGTCGGCAGGCAGGATCTGCTGCACGGGCCTGCCCTCGTCGTCCTCGACGAACAGCGTGCGCAGGCTCTCGTGGCGGGTCACGACGTCGCGCAGCGCCAGGCGCAGGGCGTCCACGTCCAGCGCTCCGTCCAGCTGCAGCACGAACGGGATGTTGTACGTGGCCGACGGGCCCTCGAGCCGGTCGATGAACCACAGCCGGCGCTGCGCAAAGGACAGAGGGATCATTTCGCGTTAACTCCTCGGTGGGTCTTCCTGCACAGACGGGCCAATTGCATGCGCAAAGGTGGGCGCGGATGGCGCGCGAACTCGACGTCCGTGGGTTTCATGAATTTCGAATGGGCGAGCCGGTCTATCGGTCCGTCTCGTACCTGCCGCTCAATTCACATCGGGATGACGGCGGTCGGGCACTTCGGGCTGACGGCGGAGCGACACTTACTTTTCCCGCAGCGCCCCTCGGGGTCAAGCGAATTCGGGGTGGAGCAGCACGCGGCCGGTGCCCCGTTTTTCCTGGCGACAGGACATCGGGACACCGGCCGGGCCGCGGCGGCCGGGGGCGGCCGCCGCGGCGGGGCGCCGACGCGGCGCGGGAGCACTCAGCCGGCGGTGTGCCGGGTGACGAACGCCGCCATGCCCTCGACGGTGGGGTGCTCGTAGAGCTCCTGCGTCGGCACCCGGACGGCGAACTCCTCGTCGACCAGGGCGAGCAGACGGGTGGCCCGGATCGAGTTGCCGCCGAGGTCGAAGAACGAGTCGTCCCTGCCGACCTCCGGCTGGTTCAGGGCGTCCGACCACAGGGCGGCGAGCTGCCGCTCCAGGTCGGTCTCGGGCGCCGTGAAGCGGCGCTTGGGCCGGTCGGCGGCCGTGTCGGCGAGCAGCCGGGCCACGTCCACGGCGCCCGCCGCGTCCCTCGGGACCCGGTCCACGCGCACCAGGCGCACCGGCACCGGGCAGTCCTGCACGCTGGGCGCGACGGCCGCGTGCACGGCCTCCGCGTCCACGCCGTCGGCGGTGTAGGCGACGAGCAGCTCACCGATCCGCAGCTGTTCCGGAACCAGTTCGTCCACGATCGCCGGATTCCCCAGGTCGAGGCCGACGATCAGGTAGTGGTGCGGGGTCACGATGCTTTCGGTGAACAGCCGCAGACCGTCCGAGGCGTTGATGGAACGGAAACCCCGGCTGCGCGCGGGCGCGTCGGACTGGTTCTGGTTCATGCCGATGCCCGACCACATGCTCCAGGCCAGGCAATGCACAGTGCGGCGGCGCTCGTGATGCCAGTGGTCCGCAAATCCGACGAGGAAGCCATTGGCCGCCGAATACGCGCCGAAGGAATGGCCGCCGAATTCTCCGTTCACGGAGCCGAAGAGCACGAGCGAGGCGTCGGGCCGGGTGAGGAGCACCCGCGCCACCGCGAGGGTGCCCGCGACCTTGGCGCCGTACTGGGCGGCGTACGTCTCCTCGGACTCGGCCGCCACGGTGTGCTGTTCGAGGTCGGCCCACTGCCCCGTGGGGTTGGCCCCCGCCAGGTGCAGCGCGCCGTCGAGCGGGCGCCCCCAGCGGGCCTCGGCCGCGGCGACCGCCGCTTCGAGGGCGGCCCCGTCGGTGATGTCGAGCTGCTCGTACACGACGCTGCCGAGCGCGGAGAGCTCGGCGAGCCGGGCCGCCCTCTCGCCCTCGGCGGGCGACCTGCCGACGAGCAGCAGACGCGCTCCGTAGGCGGCGGCGAGATAGCCCGCGATCTCGTGGCCGATGCCGCCGAGGCCGCCGGTGACCAGGTAGAGGCCGCCCGCGACCAGCGGCGCCGCGGTCGGCGCGGCGTCGTCGGCGACCGGGGCCACCTGCGGCTTGAGGCGCCGGCCCGCGCGCACGGCGACGGTGCCCGTGCTGGTGGTGTCGGCGAGTTCGGCGCGCACGGCCGCCGGCCAGCCGCCGGGGTCGGCGGGCAGGTCGAGCTGGCGGATCACGGTGCGGGGGTTCTCGGCGACGGCGGTCCGCACCAGGGCGGGCAGCGCACAGGTGCCGAGGTCGACGGCGTCGCCCTCGCGCACGTACACCGAGCCGGAGGTGACCAGGAGCAGCGTCGGGTGGCCGAACGTCCCGTCGGCGAGCGCCCCGACGAGGGCGGAGAGCTCCGCCGTCGCCGCGGTGAGCCGGGCGTGCGGGTCGTCGCCGCCGGACAGCGGCGGGGCGAGGACGACGGTGGCGAGCGGGCCGTGGGCCTCGGTCACGGCCGCGAGCAGCCGCCGCAGGTCCTCGCGGTCGTCCGTGCGCGCCGTGAACCGCAGGGGCGCCTGCTCGGCGAAGCCCGTACCGCGGCCGACGGTGATGACCGGCCCCTCGACGCCCAGGCGCGCGGCGTCGGCGTCGTCGGCGATGACGAGCCGGACCCCGGCCCCGGCCGCCGCCGCTGCGGGGTCGGGCAGCTCGGTCCACTGCCGCCGGAACAGCCAGGTGTCCGGCACCTCCTCGGCCGTCTCGCCGCCGATGGCGCGGTCGGCGAAGGTCCCGGCGCGGAAGGCGGCGGCGAGCGCGGCCCGCTGGACCTTGCCGCTGCCCGTCTTCGGGAACTCCGCCTCGGTGACGGGCACAAGGAGGTCGGGCGCGATGCCGACCTCGCGGGGCAGCAGGGCGCGCAGCTCCTCGCTGACCCCGGCGAGCGCGTCGGCGTCCCAGCGCACCGGCACGAAGAAGACCACGAGCTGATCGGAGTCGGCGCCGGGCTCGCGCACCCCGACGGCGGCCGAGAAGGTGACCTTCACGCCCGCGGCCCGCTCCACGACGCTCTCGACCTCGTGCGCCATGTAGTTGATGCCGCGCACGATGATCTGGTCCTTCTTGCGCCCGGCGATCACGACCTCGCCGTCGTGGACGAACGCGAGGTCGCCGGTGCGGAACCAGCCGTCCTCGTCGAACGCCTCGCGGTTGGCCTCCTCGTTGGCGAAGTAGCCGTGCATCAGCGTCAGACCGCGGATGCGCAGCTCGCCGAGGCGGTCCTCGGGCAGCTCCCGGCCCGCGTCGTCGACGATGCGCAGCTGCACCCCGGGCAGGGGGCTGCCGACCGTCGAGAGGACGACCGCGGCCTTGTCGGCCGGGTCGACGTGGCGGACGGTGCCGGTCAGCGAGGCCGGGTCGATGGCGACGGTGCCCGCGGCGTGGTCGTCGCGGTGCTGCTGGGTGTACGTCACGCCGGAGCAGGTCTCGGACATGCCCCACGCCGGGCGCATGGCGTCGGCGGCGAGGCCGTGCGGGGCGAGCAGTTCGAGGAACGCGTGGCTGGTCGAGGCGATGACCGGCTCACCGCCGTTGACGATCTCGCGCAGGCACGACAGGTCCCAGGAGCGGTTGGTGCGGACCTCGTCGGCGTGCTCGTTGACAAGGGCGTAGACGAAGTTCGGCGCCCAGGTGTTCGTCACGCGGTAGCGGTCGACCCAGCCGAGCCAGAGCAGCGGGTCGCCGAGGGCGTGCTCGGTCGTGGCGTTGATGTGCAGACACCGCGCGAAGACGTCACGAACGTTGTAGAAGGCGACCGTGACGTGGTCGAACGGCATGTAGATGAGGCTGATGTCGTCGCCGGTGAGGCCGCAGTGCTGGATCACGGCGAGCGACCGGGCCACCAGGCTGGCGTGGGTGTGGTGCACGCACTTGGGCATCCCGGTGCTGCCCGAGGTGAGCAGGTTGAGCGCCGGGGACGCGGGGGTGGCGGGGAACCAGTCGCTGTCGGGCTCGAAGGCCAGGAGTTCGGCGACGGTGCTGATGCGCACCTCGGGCTCGCCCCACAGCTCGCGCACCCCGGCGAGCGCCTCGGCGGTGGCGTCGTCGGTGAGCAGCACGGGCCGCGCGAGCAGCTTCCAGGCGTTGTGCAGCTTGCGGTTGGTCTCGTTCTCCGCCCGGTACGTCGTGGCCACGCCGACCGGGGTCGGTACGAAGCCGCCGAGCACACAGGCCCAGAACGCGGTCAGGAAGGCCTTGTTGTCGGCGAACTGGAACAGCGCCGCGTCTCCCGGGCGCAGCCCGGCGGCGCGGAGTCCGGCGAGGACCCGCTCGGCGTCGGCGAGCAGCTCGGCGTAGCTCTGGAACACGTCGTCGTGTCCCTTGGTGAGGTAGACCGTGCCCTTGTCGGGGGCGAGCCGGGCCGCCTGGCTCAGCGCCTCCTGGAGGGTGGTCGGCGCGCCGTCGGGGATGAGCACGGGGCCGCCGTCCAGGAGGGCGGGCGCGGCGTCCCCGAGGTCCTGCGCCTCCGCGGCGGGCGGGGCCGCCGCGGGGCGCGGCGCGGAGGCCGTCCGCACGCCCTTGCGGGCCACGGCGACGGCGTCGCCGACTCCGGGCACCGTGAGGGCGGCCGCGGTGATCCGGCCGGTGATGTCGTCGAGTACGCCGAGGGCGTCCGGGCTCGTCATGCGGTCCTCCCCGCCACCGCGCCCAGCATCTTCTCGGCGATGGCCGAGACCACGATGCCGGGCGAATCGAGGAAGTAGAAATGGCCACCGTCGTAGAAGCGGAGCGTGAACTCGGCGTTCGTCTGCTCGCGCCAGCCGTCCAGCGAATCCTTGGGCGCCTGCGGGTCGGTCTCCCCCGCGAGGACGGTGATGGGGCAGTCGAGCGGCGCCTCGGGGGCCGTGCGGTGGCGCTCCCAGAGGCTGAAGTCGGCGCGCAGCACGGGCACCAGGGAGTCCATGACGAACTCGTCGTTCGCGATCTCCTCGTCGATGCCGCCGAGGGTCAGCATCGCGTCGCGGAACTCGTCGTCGGACAGGTCGTGCAGCTGCCGGATCCCGGTCGCGCCGGGGGCGGCCTGCGCGGACAGGAAGAGGTGCTCGGGCCCGGTCTGGCCCTTGGCGCGCAGGGTCTTGGCGAGCTCGAAGGCGAGCGCCGCGCCGCAGGAGTGGCCGAAGAAGGAGTACGAACCGCCGAGCACGGGCCGCAGCGCGTGGGTCAGCACGCTGACCAGCGGGCCGACCTCGCTGAACGGCTTCTCGGCGATGCGGTCCTGACGGCCGGGCAGCTGCACGGCGACCAGCTCGATCTCCGGCGGCAGCAGGGCCGCCCACTCGGCGTAGGCCGTGGCACCGGCGCCCGCGTGCGGGAAGCAGATGAGCCGGTGCCTGCTCTGCGGCTGCCGGGCGCGCCAGATGTAGGGGGTCTCACCGGCGAGTTCGGGGCTCACTATGGACATGCTGGGTTTCTCCCTAGCTCATCTTGCGCAGTCGGGGGCCGCTCGCTGTGACGATCTCGTCCCAGTGGGCTGCCAGTTCGGCGATGGTCTTGTACTGGAATATCGAGCGAAGGGTGAGCTCCACCCCGAGGTCGTTGCGGATGCGGCCGATGAGCCTGGTCGCGAGCAGCGAATTGCCGCCCATGGCGAAGAAGTTGTCGTCGACGCCGACGTTCTCCCGCTGGAGCACCTCGCCGAAGACCCTCAGCAGGAACTCCTCGCGCTCGCTGCCCGCCGCCCGGGCCGGGCGCGGCGCCTCGGCGGCTTCGGGCAGCCGCTTGACGTCGAGCCGCCCGGTGGCGGTCCTGGGCAGCTCGTCCAGGACCAGGACCGCGCGGGGCACGAGCCGGTGCGGCAGGCGCTGCGCGGCCAGGGCCCGCAGCTCGTCGGGCACGATCCGGGCGCCCGCGGCGGTGACGACGTAGGCGACGGGGCCGGTGTCGTCACTGACCACGGCGGCGGCCGCCACGGCGGTGTGGCCCGACAGGACGGCCTCCAGGGCCTGTTGGCCCTCGGTCCGCCCGGTGGAGGGGCCGAGCGGCTCGTACCCGCCGTCGGCGGTGACGCGGGCCCGCAGCCCGGTGCGGTAGAGCCGGGCCCCGGCCGGACCGTGGGGGTCGGCGACGAAGTGCTCGGCGGTGCGGGCCCGGTGCCTGGGGTAGCCGCGCCCGTACTCCCCGGTGAGGTACAGCTCGCCGGTGCCGCCGGGGGCGGTGGGGGCGAGGGAGGGGCTGAGGACGCGGGCGCGGGTGGCGTCGGCGGCGAGCGGGTGGGCTTCCGGCGCGCCCTCGCGGATCTCGACGGCGCGGCCGGCACCGAGCGCGAGCAGGAGCTCGGCGGCGGGCGTGGCGGGGCCCGCCTCGAGGAAGGCCGCGGTGTCGGAGGCGAAGCCGCGCACGTCGCGCAGGAGAGCGGCGTGGGTGACGGCCAGCGCCCGCGGCCGGGCCGTGGCGTCCGGCGCGTGGGTCAGCAGGGCCAGGCGGCCGGGGAGCGGCCGGACCTGCGGGACGGCCGGAGCGGCGTCCAGGGCGTCCAGGGGCACCCGGATGCGGGGCGCGGCGCCCCAGTCGCGGTCGTCGGTCTCCTTGTCGACGATGACGGCGCTCACCGCGGTGTCCCGGACGACGGAGCCGGTCCACTCCGGGGAGTCCTCGGCATCCAGGGGCAGGGCGCAGGCGCCCGCCTTCAGGACGGCGAGCAGGGCGGCCGTGCGGTCCACCGGGTCGACGCAGGAGACGGCCACCACGGAGTCGGGCTCCACGGCGTGCCGCAGGAGTTCACCGGCGAGGCGGTCGGCCCGCTCGTCCAGCTCGCGCCGGGTGATCACTCCGTCGGCGACGAAGGCCAGGGCGTCCGGGTCCTCGGCCACGAGGCGTGCGAAGAGCTGCGGCAGCAGTTCGTCGGCCGCGGCCGGGGCCGTCCGCGAGGTCGGCCGGGCCGTGGCGGCGAGCGCGCCGGACGCGGGGGCGCCCACCGCTCCGACCTTGCTGTGGGGGTCGGCGAGGAAGGCCCGCAGCACGCGGAGCAGCCGCTCCGCGACGTCGGCCGCCCGCTCCCGGTCGAACGCGCCGAGCTGGTACTGGAGCCGCAGGCGGAGCAGCGGGTCCTGCTCGGCCATCACGATGAGCGGGTAGTTCGCTCCCGCGATGTTGCGGAAGCTCGGTACGGGCAGACCGGCCGCTTCGCCGGCGTCGGCGATGGCAGCGTTGTCGAAGGGGTGGGACTGGACCAGGACGAGGGTGTCGAACAGCGCGTCCAGGCCGGTGGCCTCGTGGATGTCGGCCAGGCCGCAGTCGTCGTGGTCGAGCAGGACGGCCTGCGAGGCCTGGAGCTCGGTCGCCACCTGGGCGAGGGTCTTGCCCGGCGCGCAGCGCGCGCGGACCGGCACGGTGTTGATGAACAGGCCGACCGTGTCGGCCACGCCCGGCAGCTCCGGCGGACGGCCGGAGACCGTGGCGCCGAACAGCACGTCGGTGCGGCCGGTGAGCTCGCCGAGGACGACGGCCCAGGCGGCCTGGACGACGTTGCTGGGCGTGCTGCCCGTCTCCGCGGCCCGCCGCACCAGGGCGCGGGCCTCGTCCGGCGTCAGGGCGAGGTCGAGTTCGCCGAAGCCGCTCGCGCCGCCCTCGGCCTCCTCGGGGACGAGCAGGGTCGGCTCGTCGATCCCCACGAGGGCGTCGGTGTGGGCCCGTACCGAAAGCTCGCGCTGTTCCTCGTCGCGGCGCTGGAGGTGGCCGAGGAACTCCTTGAAGGAGGGCGCCTTGGCCAGCGCGGACGGGTCGGCGTACAGCCACAGCAGTTCGCGCAGCAGGATCGGCTCGGACCAGCCGTCGAACAGCACGTGCTGGCCGGTGAGGACCACCTCGGTGCGGCCGTCCCCGACGTGCGCCAGGGTCATGCGCAGCAGCGGCGGCTCGGTGGGGTCGAAGGTCGTGGTGCGGTCCTCGGTGAGGAAGGACTCGAACGCGTCCTCCGCCACGGTCACCTCGCGCCAGGGCAGCGTCACGCCGGAGACGACGAGCTGCACGAGGTCGCCGCCCGCGTCGGGTACGTAGGCGGTGCGCAGGCTCGCGTGCCGGTCGAGGAGTGCCTGCCCCGCCGCCCGCATCCGGGCGGCGTCCACCGGCCCGTCGAAGCCGAAGAGCAGCTGTACCTGGTACATGTCCACGCCGGTGCCGGCCAGCTCGGTGTGGTGCAGCAGACCGGCCTGCAGGGGCGTCAGCGGCCAGACGTCGCTCAGGCCCGGGTACCGCTCCTCCCAGGTCTCGATCTCTCCCTGGGAGACGCTGACCAGGGGCACGTCCGACGGCGTCAGGCCGCCCGCGCCGGGGGCGGCCGCGTGCCGCACCAGGGCTTCGAGCGCCGACTGCCACAGCTCGGCCAGCTCGGTGACGTCCGCCGCGGCGAGCACCCCGGCCGGGGCGCCGAAGACCGCGCCCAGGCGCGGACCTGCCGCGGTGTCGGTGACCATCGCGTTGATGTCCACCTCGCACAGCGCGGGCATGGCCGGGTCGTGCCCGGCGTCCAGCTCGGCCAGCTCGGTGAACTCCGCGGCGTCCGCGGTCTGGGTGAAGCCCAGGCCGTGCAGCTCCTCGGGCATGTCGCCGGTGGAGAAGCGGCCCAGGTAGTTGAAGCCGATCTGGCCGAGGCCGCGCGGGCGCAGGACCTCGGCGGTCTCGGGGTTGAGGTAGCGCAGGAGGCCGTAGCCGAGGCCCTTGTCGGGCAGGGCGAGCAGCTGCTCCTTGACCGCCTTGATGACGGCGCCCGCGGCCCGGCCGGAGGCGAAGGCGTCCTCGACGTCGATGCCGGACAGGTCGAGGCGGACCGGGAAGACGCTGGTGAACCAGCCCACGGTGCGCGAGAGGTCGGCGCCGGGCACCGACTCCTCCTCGCGCCCGTGCCCTTCGAGGCGCAGCAGCGTCGAGGGCTCCTCGACGCCGCGCGTGCGGCGCCAGCGGACCACCGCCATCGCCAGGGCGGCGAGCAGCACGTCGTTGACCCCGCCGCGGAAGGCCGCGGGCACGGAGGTGAGGACGGCCTCGGTGGCGGCGCTCGGGAGCACCACGCGCACCTTCTCGACGGTGGCCTGTACGTCCTTCGCCGGGTCCAGGCGCCGGGCGCCGAGGACCGGGTCGGGTCCGTCGAGGATCGAGGTCCACCGGTCGAGCTCGGCCACCCGCTCGGGCCGGGCCGCCTCCTCCACCAGGGCGTGGGCCCAGCGCCGCACCGAGGTCGCGGGGGCCGCGAGGCGCGGGGCGGCGCCGTCGCGCACCTGCTTCCAGGCGGTGGCGAGGTCGGGCATCAGGATCCGCCAGGAGACGCCGTCGACGACCATGTGGTGCAGGCCGACCAGGAGCCGTCCGGGGCCGGTGGGCGGCTGGAACCACACGAACTGCGCGAGGGCGCCGGCCGCCGGGTCGAGGCGCTCGGCCAGGTCCTGGAGTTCGGTCACGAGCAGGGTCCGCCAGGACTCGCCGGACCACTGTCCGTCGCAGGACACGGTGCGGATCAGCGGGTCCGCGTCGACGGTGCCGGCCGGGGCGACGAGCAGCCCGTCGGGCAGCAGCCGCGCGCGCAGCAGGTCGTGCCGGTCGAGGACGGCCGTCAGGGTCGCGGCCAGGCCCTCCCGGTCGATGTCGTGCGGCAGTTCCAGGACCACGGCCTGGAGCAGCGAGTCGAAGCCCGCGCCGTTCTCCAGGATCCAGTGCGCCACCGGCATGAGCGGCAGGTGTCCCACGCCGCCGCCGTCGAGTTCGGCCAGGACGGGGCCGCTCTCGCCGGTGTCGGTGGCGGCGACGCCCGCCAGTTCGGCCACGGTCCGGTGCTCGAACACCTGCCGCGAGGTGACCAGGAGGCCGTGGGTCCTGGCCCGCGACACCACCTGGATGGACTGGATGCTGTCGCCGCCGAGGGCGAAGAAGTCGTCGTCGACGCCGACGCGTGCCTGGCCGAGGACCTCGGCGAAGACACCGGCCAGGACCTCCTCGGTCCCGGTGCGCGGCGCGCGGTAGGCGGTGCTGGTGAAGTGCGGCTCGGGCAGGGCGGCCCGGTCCAGCTTGCCGTTCGGGGTCAGGGGCAGCCGGTCGAGCACCATGAGCGCGGCCGGAACCATGAAGTCCGGAAGTCCCTTGGCCACGAACTCGCGCAGCTCGGCCGGGAGGTCCGCTGCGTCGGGCGCGGGCGCGCCGTCCTGGGTCAGGACCACATAGCCGACGAGCTGCTTGGCGGTGTCGCCGCCGCGGCCCTCGCGGGCGATCACCGCGGCGTGCGCCACCGCGGGGTGGGCGAGCAGCGCCGCCTCGATCTCGCCGAGCTCGATGCGGAAGCCGCGCACCTTTACCTGGTGGTCGGCGCGCCCCTGGTACACGAGGTCGCCGTTCGCGTCGCGGATCACCAAGTCGCCGGTGCGGTACATCCGTTCACCGGCCGGGCCGAAGGGGCAGACCACGAACCGCTCGGCGGTCAGGCCCGGCCTGCGCAGATAGCCGCGGGCCACACCGGGGCCCGCGATGTACAGCTCGCCGGGGACGCCCGGCTCCACCGGCCGCAGCTCCGCGTCAAGCACATAGCCCGCGAAGCTGTCAAGGGGCTGCCCGATCGGCACCTCGGCGTCCGGGTCCCGCGTGGGGTCGACCCGGTGGCTGGTGGCGAAGACCGTGGTCTCGGTCGGGCCGTAGCCGTTCACGAAGACGGTGTCGGGGCAGGCCGCCATGGCCTGGGCGACGGCCTGCGGCGAGACGCGGTCGCCGCCCACCCACACCTCGCGGAGCCCGGTCAGACAGTGCGCGTCCTCCTCCACCAGGAGGTTGAAGAGCGCGCTGGTGATCCAGACGGCGGTGACGTCGTGCCGGGCCACCTGCTCGGCGAGCGCGGCGGGCGTGAGGTCGGGCGAGGGGTCGACGACGACCGTGCCGCCGTTGAGGAGCGGCACCCAGATCTCGTAGACGGAGGCGTCGAAGGCCAGCGGCGAGTGCAGCAGCATGCGTTCCTGCGCACCGCCGCGCCAGCGCTCGTCCAGGGCCAGGGCCGCCACGTCGCGGTGGGTGACGCCGATGCCCTTGGGCCGGCCCGTCGACCCGGAGGTGTAGATCACGTACGCGAGCGCCAGCGGGTGCGCGGCGACGGCGGGCGCCGCGCCGGTGGCACCGGTCAGCTCCGCCACGTCCACGGCAGGGCACGAGCCGGACAGCCGCGGCGCGGTGTCCCCCGCGCTCAGCAGCAGGACGGGGGCCGCGTCGCCGAGCATCAACTCGACGCGCTCGACGGGGTAGTCGGGGTCGAGCGGCAGATAGGCGGCGCCCGCCCTGAGCACGCCGAGGAGGGCCACGACGGACTCCGCGGAGCGCGGCAGCGCGACCGCGACGAGGGACTCCGGCTGTACGCCGCGCCCGGCGAGGCCCGCGGCCAACGCGGCGGACCTGGTGTCGAGTTGGCCGTAGGTCAGGGTCTCGTCCCCGCAGACCACGGCGATCGCGTCCGGAGTCAGCCGGGCCTGCTGGGCGAACAGCTCGAGCACCGTCGTGTCGAGGATCCGTCCGGCCGCCCCGTCCCTACTCGTCAGCGGACGGTTTCGCTCCAGCGGAGCATGCACATCCATCACCCCACACAGACAAATGGATCGAAGAAGTGGTTCAGATCAAGCCGCCGCCCGCGGTGACCGGGCGGGGAAATATCCCCGGGCGTACCGCCGCCGGTGAATTCCAGACGCGCCGCCCAAGCCTCCCGGCCTGCGAACACACCCTCATGCCTGCGGCCTGCCGGGGTCAAGCAAAGAAGAGTCCCTGGCAGGGCGTTGCGCGGCGGCCCCCGTGTCCCGTCTACAGGACATCCGAATGGCGCCTGGCGATGCCACTCGGGAGCACGGCGGACACGGACCCGAGCAGGCTTCACGGAAAGCCGCGGAAGAGCAATCCCCGGGCTTGTCCGGGAGCATGTCCCTTACGTTTCCTGTGAGTTGCGCGGCGGGGTCGCGCGGGCATCCACGAAGAAGAGCCACAGGCATCCGCGCAGAAGAGCCGCGGGCATCCGCGAGGGAGAGCGAAGGCCTTGCGCAGCGGCGGCCGAGCGCTATCCGCTGTCCCTGTTCCGCACCGCTTTCCGGACCGCTGCCGCACCGCGTCCGGACCGCTGCCGCACCGCTTCCGCACCGCGCGGACGGATCCCCGCTCTCCCCCTCCGTGGCGTACGAAACCTCCGCGGCGCGAACGCCAGCAATTCACCGGCCCACCCGCACGCGATTCCCCGGGGCGACGCCCGCACGACGCCCCCGTGTCCCGTGGACAGGACATCCGAGATGTCGCGAAGCGGTCTTGTCAGGCACTCTTTCCCTGCTTGACCCCGGCAGGCCGCAGGCGTGAGGGTGTGGCAGCGGGCCGGGAGGCCTGGGCGGCGCGTGCGGAATTCACCGGCGGCGGTACGCCCGGGGATATTCCCCGCCCGGTCATCGCGGGCGGCGGCCCGATCCGAACCAGTTCTTCGATCCATTCGTCCGTGCGGGGTGAGGGACGTACGCGATCCGTCCGGGCTGCTCGACGCCGGGGCGATCCCGTGTCCGGCCGACCGCCCCGCAGCACGCACCTCTGTGGAGTTCTCATGGCGACGGCAGTGATCAGCGGCGGCACCCGGGGCATCGGACTGACGCTGAGTCTGCGGCTCAGCGCCCTGGGCCACCGGGTGCTCGCCCTCTACCGGAGCGACGAGACCGCGGCCAAGGAGGCGGCCGAGGCGGGCGAGGGAAGCATCGTCCCCGTCCGGGCCGACGTCGGGCGGCCCGCGGAGGTCCGCGAGGTCTGCGCGCGGATCGTCGAGGAGCACGGCGCCCCCCGGATCCTGGTGAACAACGCCGGGGTCAACCGCGACCGGCCCTTCCTCTCCCTCACCGAGGAGGACTGGGACCAGGTCGTCGCGACCAACCTCTCCGGGCCGTTCCACCTCAGCCAGGCCCTCGCGCCCGCCATGATCGAGGCGGGCGGCGGCTCCATCGTCAACATCGGCGCCACCACGGCGATCCGCCCGCGGGCGAACGGCGCCAACTACTGTGCCAGCAAGGCGGGGCTGCTCCAGCTCACCAAGTGCATGGCCCTTGAACTGGCTCCGCACATCCAGGTCAACGCGCTGCTCCCCGGATTTACCGACACCCCAGAAGTCACCGAGCGCTACCGGCTCGACGAGCCGGAACGACGCGCGGCCGTCATCGACTCCATTCCACAGCAGCGGATCGGCACCCCGCAGGACATCGCCGACGCTCTCGAATTCCTTGTGACCTCGCGGTCCTCCTACATCACGGGTCAGCAACTGATCGTGGACGGCGGACAC
Source organism: Streptomyces sp. YIM 121038 (assembly GCF_006088715.1). Lineage (NCBI taxonomy): Bacteria > Bacillati > Actinomycetota > Actinomycetes > Kitasatosporales > Streptomycetaceae > Streptomyces > Streptomyces sp. YIM 121038. Next base: position 7,333,494 of record NZ_CP030771.1, on the reverse strand, counting down.
TTCATGGGGTGAATCCCCGGCGCTACCTCACGTACGCGCCCACTACGTGAATTCCCTTCGCATAAGGAGCGAAAGAAGAATGCGTCTGACTCAGGAGCAGTTGGAGCAGTACCACGAGAACGGTTTTCTGCTGCTCGATTCCCTGCTGGACGAGCGCGAGGTCGACTCCCTGCGCGCCGCGTTCCAGAAGGACTGCGAGACGGAGGGGCCGCACCGGATCATCGAGGACGGCGGCGAGGAGGTGCGCGCGGTCTACTCCTCCCACCTCCGGCAGCCCGAATACGCCCGCCTCATGCGTGATCCGCGGGTGCTGGTCCCCGCCCAGCAGCTGCTCCCCGACGACGTGTACGTCTACCAGTTCAAGATCAATGCCAAGCCTGCGTTCGGCGGCGACAAGTGGGCCTGGCACCAGGACTTCCTGGCCTGGCAGATCTCCGACACCCTGCCCGCCCCGCTCCAGGTGAACGTGGGCGTCTTCCTCGACGACGTCACCGAGTTCAACGGTCCCGTCATCTTCCTGCCCGGCTCGCACCGCGACGGGCTGGTGCACGAGGGGCGCAAGAGCGAGCGGAAGTCCTCGCAGCACCTCGACCCGGACGACATCTCGCTCTCGCCGGAGCAGCTGGCCGAACTCGTCGACCGGCACGGCATGGTCAGCCCGAAGGGACCGGCCGGTTCCGTGGTGCTGTTCTCCCCGGAGATCGTGCACGGCTCGGCCCCCAACATGTCCCCCTTCGCCCGCCGTCTGCTCATCGCGACGTACAACGACGTCTCGAACCTGCCGAGCTGGACCGGTGAGCCGCGCCCCGACTACGTGGTGTGCCGCGACTCCGCCCCGCTCGCCCCGCTCGACGGCTCCTTCCTCGACGACCTCGAGGAGGCGGCCGTATGACCGGGCGCACCGGCCGCGCGGTCGTCCTGGAGGAGTTCGGCAAGCCGCTCGCGCTGCGCGAGTACCCGCTGCCCCCGGCCCCGGAGCGCGGCATGATCGTCGCCTGTGGCTACGGCGGCATCTGCGGCACCGACCTGCATCTGCACCAGGGCCACCTGCCGATCCCGACCCCGCTGGTCCTGGGCCACGAAGGCCTCGGCGTCATACGGGAGTTGGGCGAGGGCCTCACGCACGACGCCCTCGGCACCGAGCTCAAGCCCGGCGACTCCGTCATGTGGGCCTCGTCCATCGCCTGCGGGACCTGTCCGCCGTGCCGGATCCACCGCGAGCCCACGCTGTGCGAGAACCGCCGTACGTACGGGGTCAACCGCTCCACCGTGGCCGGGCCCGAGCTGTCCGGCTCGTGGGCCGACCACATCGTCCTGCAGGAGGGCACCACCGTCGTCAAGGCGGCCGAGGGCGTCGACCCGCTCGCCGCGATGTCGCTGGCCTGCGCGGGCCCCACCGTCGTGCACGCCCTGTACGAGCGGCGCCCCGTGCGGCTCGGTGAGGTCGTCGTCGTCCAGGGCAGCGGCCCGGTCGGCCTCGCGGCCGCGGCGTTCGCCCAGATCTCCGGGGCCGCCAAGGTCATCGTCATCGGCGGCCCGGCCGAGCGCCTGGAGGCGGCGGCGCGGGCGGGCATCGGCGACGTCCACCTGAACATCGCCGACGCAGGCGACCCGGACGACATCCTGAACGAGGTGCGCGCGGCCACCGGCGGCCAGGGCGCCGACCTCGTCATCGAGTGCGCGGGTGTCCCCCAGGCCGTCGCCCAGGGCCTGTACCTGGCCCGCAGGGGCGGCACGTACCTGGTCATCGGCCAGTACACGGACGCCGGCGACACGCTGGTCAACCCGCACCAGATCGTCTACCGCCAGCTCGACGTGATCGGCTCCTGGGCCTTCACCGGGGCCCACCTCGTCGAGTACGTGCGCCTGCTGCCCACGCTCGCCGCCCGGTTCGACCTGGCGAGCCTGGTGACGGCCTTCCCGCTCGACCGGCACGCGGACGCCCTGGCCGCGGTCGCCGACGGATCGGTGATGAAGGCGGTCCTCACGAGCTGACCCGCGCTCGCACACGGGCGGCGCCGCCCCCGCCGGCCCGCGCGTGCGCGGGGCGCCGGACCTCCGCTCCACCGCGGCCGGTCCGGCGCCCCGTTCCCCCCACACACGAAGAGCCGTATCCCCCGGCCGCCGGAAGGCGGCCGGGGGATACGGCTCGTGCGGTGCGCGGCGGTGACGGGGTCAGGCCTCCGTCACCGTGATCGCCTGGGCCGGGCAGGCCCGCGCGGCCTCGACCACGTCCTCCTCCAGGTCCGCGGACGGCCGCCCCTCCAGGAGGAGGACCCGGCCGGTCATCTCGTCCTGGTCGAAGACGTCGGGGACGGTCAGGACGCACTGGCCCGCCCCGACACAGGACTGTTCATCGACGGTGATGTGCACGATTTCTCCGTTCGGCTCCGGGCGGTTCCGGCTCATCCGTGAGAGGGGTCCGGCCGCCACGACGTTCGTCTCCGCCGGTCCCGTCGACGGGACAGACGAAAAGGGCGCGGCCGGGCTTTGTCGAAATGACGCGTGTCGAATTGACGCGGCGCGCGTCGCGCATCGAGATCGGACCCGGCACTGCGCACGCGGTTGTTCCGAGGAACACCCGGAACTATGGCACGGCGCGGACGGTCCCGACAGACTCGAACCACGCTGGACGAACAAGGAGTAGGCACGCATGAATCCGTTGTCGCTCGCGCAGCGCCGACTGTGGCTCATTCACCGAATTCACGGCCCGTCGGCCATGCACAACATTCCGCTGGTACTGCGGATGACCGGGCCGCTGGAAAGGGCCGCGCTGGGGCGCGCCGTCAGGGATGTCGTGACCCGTCACGAAGGCCTGCGCACGCTCTGCGCCGAGGACACGGAGGGAGTTCCCGGCCGGTACGTGGTGCCCGTGTCCGAGCTCGACCTCGACGTTCCCCTGGTGGAATCGGAGCCCGAGCGGATTTCCGATGCCGTCGCGGCACAGGCGTCCCACCGCTTCGACCTGACCACGGACATTCCCGTGCGCGCCGCCGTCATACGCTGCGCGCCCGAAGACCACGCACTGGTCGTGGTGGTCCACGGCATCGCCGCGGACGAGGAGTCGCTCCGGCCGCTGGCCGAGGATCTGGCGGTCGCTTATGCCGCCCGCCGGGAAGGGGCCGCGCCCGACTGGACGGACGCGCCGGTTCCCTATCCGGATTTCGCCCTGTGGCAGCGGAAACTCCTCGCGGAGGAGGACGGCCCGCGGGGTGTCCACGCGCGCGACACCGCTTTCTGGCAGGCCGAGTTGGCGGGCGTGCCCGCTCCCCTGCCGCTGCCCGCCGACCGGCCGCGCCCGCCGGAGGCGAGCCACCGCGCGGGCCGGGTCCCGCTGGTCGTGGACGAGGGCCTCACCAAGGCGGTGACGGTCCTCGCCGAGCAGCGCGGGGTGGGCACCGACGCGGTGCTGCGCGCCGCCCTCGCGGTGGTGCTCCACCAGCTGGGCAGCGGCGCGGACATCCCCATCGGCTGCCCCGCGGCACGGCGCCCCGACGCGGCCTGGGCACACTGCGTGGGCCCCTTCGACGACACCTGGGTGCTCCGGGCCGACCTGAGCGGCAACCCGGCCTTCACGGACCTCCTGGAGCGGCTGCGCGGCAAGGCCCTGGCCGCGGAGGCCCACCGCGACCTGCCGTTCGCCTCCCTGGTGGACGCGCTGGCCCCGCAGCGGTCCCTGGCCCACCACCCGCTGTTCCAGGTGGCGTTCGACCTGCGCGAGGCCCCGGGGCCCGCCGTCGCGCTGCCCGGCCTGACGGTGACCGCGCGGACGGCGGTGCCGGACAGCACCCCCTACGACCTGTCGCTGCGGCTGCGCACCACGGCTGACGGTTCGGAGATCCACGGCACGGTCGCGTACGCCACCGATCTGTTCGACCCCGCGGGCGCGGAGTACCTGGCGGCCTGCTATCTGCGCGCGCTGCGGCACGTGACCGCGGAGCCCGGGGTGCGGGTGGGCGCGGTCGACGTCCTCGACGAGGCCGAACGGCGGCGGCTGCTCGTGGACTTCGTCGACACCGCGGCCCCCACCCCGCCGGTGACGATCCCGCAGCTGGTGGCGCCCCAGTTCGCCGCGGCCCCGGACGCCGTCGCCGTGGTCTGCGGGGACGTGTCGCTGACCTACCGGGAACTGGACGAGCGCACCGACCGGCTGGCCCGTACGCTGCTCGCGGCGGGCGTCGGCCCGGAGTCGGTGGTGGGCCTGGCCCTGCCGCGCTCCGCCGACCTGGTGGTGGCGCTCCTCGGCATCCTGAAGTCCGGCGCCGGGTATCTGCCGATCGACCCCCGCTACCCCAGCCGCCGCCTGGACCATCTGCTCCAGGACGCCGCCCCCGGCCTGATCCTCACCGACGCCGAGACCGCGCGGTCGCTGCCGGAGCACGCCATCACCTGCCTCCTGATGGAGACCCTGGGTCTGGACGGGCCCGCCGACGACGAGCCCGGGGCCCGGCCCGCGCGGCCGCCGCTGCGCCCGGACAACCTCGCCTATCTGATGTACACCTCCGGCTCGACGGGCACCCCGAAGGGCGTGGCCATCTCGCACGCCAACATCGTCAACGGCGTGCTCCGCCTCGCCGCCACCGTGCACATGCGGCCCGGCGCGCGGATGCTGGCGAGCAGCTCCATCAACTTCGACGTGTCGGTGTTCGAGGTGTTCACCGCGCTGAGCACCGGCGCCACCGTCGAGGTCGTCCGCGACGTCCTTGAGCTCGGCGAGCGCGGGCGGTGGTCGGGCACCGTCCTGCACACCGTCCCCTCGGTCTTCGCCGAGGTGCTCGAACAGCTCCAGGGCCGTCTGACGGTGGACACCGCGGTGTTCGCCGGGGAGAAGCTCACGGCGGCCCTCGCGGACAAGGTGCGGACGGCGCTGCCGGACACGACCCTGGTCAACGCCTATGGCCAGACGGAGAGTTTCTACGCCACCACGTACACCGTCCCCGACGGCTGGCGGGGCGCGGGCGGCGTGCCCATCGGGACGCCGCTGGGCAACATGCGCACCTACGTGCTCGGTCCTGGCCTCGTCCCGGTCCCGCAGGGCGTGGTGGGCGAGCTGTTCGTGGCGGGCGCGGTGGGCCGCGGCTACCACGCCCGGCCGGGGCAGACCGCGGAGCGGTTCCTCGCCGACCCGTTCGGCCCGGCGGGCGAGCGGATGTACCGCACCGGCGACGTGGCCCGGTGGAACGCCGACGGGCAGCTGGAGCTGCTCGGGCGCGACGACGGCCAGATGAAGCTGCGCGGCATCCGCATCGAGCCCGCCGAGATCGAGTCGGCCCTGGTCACGCACCCCGACATCGCCCAGGCCGTGGTCGCCCTGCGCCCCGCGGCGGGCTCGGGCGCCGGTGCGCTCGTCGCCTACGTCGTGCCGGTCGAGCCGGGCGGTGAGGCGGCGGCCGGGCTCACGGCGCGGGTGCTGCGCCGCTACGTGGCCGACCGGCTGCCCACCTTCATGATCCCGTCCGCGTTCGTGGTGCTCGACCGGCTGCCGCTGGCGCCGAACGGGAAGCTGGACCGGGCCGCGCTGCCCGCCCCGCGCCGAGGCGCGGGCAGCGGCGGCGACGGGGACGGTGACCACGGCAGGACGCCGCGCACCGAGCGGGAAGGGGCCCTGGCCGCCCTGTTCGCCGACGTGCTCCAGCGGGAGGGGGTCGGCGTCGACGACCACTTCTTCGACCTCGGCGGCACGTCGCAGCTCGCGGTGCGCCTGAGCGTACGGGCGCACGCGGAGCTCGGCCTGCGGGTGCCGGTGCGGGCGGTGTTCCTGGCGCCGACCCCGGCGCTGCTCTCCGACCACCTCGACTCCGTGTAGCCCACAGACGTGGCAACGCCAGGGCCCCGCCCCCGGATCTCGGGGGCGGGGCCCTGGCGTTGCCGGCGCCCTGGTGGGGCGGCGGCGGTCAGGAGGCCTGTCCGGCCAGCTCCCGTTGCCGCTCGTGCTCGGCCGTGGTGACCGGCATGCTCCGGGTGGCGTGGCGCAGGAACGGCGGGGCCATCATCGAGGTGATCACGGCGATCAGCACCACGATGGTGTACGTGGCGGTGGTCAGGACGCCGAGGTTGAGGCCGACCGTGGCGATGACGATCTCCACGACGCCGCGGGCGTTGAGGCCCGCGCCGATGGCGAGGCCCTCCCCGTGGTCGAGCCGGCTCATGCGGGCGCCGAGGTAGCCGCCCGCGAACTTCGCCAGGGTGGCGACCAGCAGGGTGACCACCGCGGCGAGGAGCACCGTGGGCCGGGTCAGCGCGCCCAGGTCGACCTGGAGCCCGGCGGTGGCGAAGAACAGCGGGGCGAGCGTCGACATCACGAAGGTGCGCATGGAGTCCAGCGAACGGCGGGCGGAGACGCCGAGGGAGCTGATCACGATGCCGCAGAGGAAGGCGCCGAGGATCGGCTCCATGTCCAGGGCCAGCGTGCCGGCGGAGGACAGCAGGATCATCACGGCGATCGCGGCGACGCTGACGTCCGACTGCGGCGAGCGGTCGGTGTACTGCAGCACCTTGCGGGCCACCGGCCGGGCCACGAGGACCGTGCAGGCGAGGACCAGGATCAGATAGCCGACGGACTCCAGGACCAGGCCGGTGTGCAGGCCGCGGGTGGCCATCGCGGCGACGATCGACAGGAGCATCCAGCCGACGATGTCGCTGATCGCGGCCGCGCCGATGATGAGCTGGCCGACGTTGCGGTGCAGCAGGTCCATGTCGAGCAGGGTCTTGGCGATCACCGGGAGCGCGCTGACCGCGATCGCGACGCCGACGAACAGGGCGAAGGTGCCGCGCTCCGCGTCGGGGGCCATCAGCGACTGCGGCATCAGGAACCCGAGGCCGATCCCCAGGGCCAGCGGCAGCAGCACGCTGGCCGCGCTGACCACCCCGATCACCCGGCTCTTGCGGCGCAGCAGCCCGACGTCGATGTGCGCGCCCGTGATGCCGACGAGGAGCAGCACGCCCAGCTGTCCCACGGCGGCCAGGAGGTGCATCTGTGCCACGTCGTGCGGGAGCAGCCAGTCGCGCAGGTCGGGCAGGAGGTTGCCGAACACCGACGGGCCGAGGAGCACGCCCGCCGACAGTTCACCGACCACACGGGGCAGGCGGAGCCAGGTGGCGAGCCTGCCGAGGAGGATCGCGACGCCCAGCAGCAGTCCGACCTGGAGCAGGAAGACCAGCATCTGATGGTGGCTGATCGCGGGAAGAGGCGCTTGGGACAGCACCATCGTGATTCCTTTCGGATAAGGACTGAACGGTCGCCGCCGCGCGGCGGCGAGGGGAGGAGCGAAAGGAGCGGGCGCCAGGGGGGAATCACGGGGGACGGGCGCCCGGGGAAGAACGTGCGGGGACGGGCGCGGGGTACGGGCGGCGGCGGACCGCCGAGCGCTACGGACCACCGAGCGCCGCGGGCCGCCGAGCCCTGCGGGCCACCGGCCGGGCGGCCTCAGCCGCGGGCCAGCGCCTCCAGGACGTGCTCGGCGACGGCCGCGGGGTTCGTGGCGGACAGCAGGTGCCCGCCGGACAGGGACGCCACCTCGCAGCGCCCCCGGGTGTGCGTCGACCACGCCTCCAGGCGGGTGAGCGCGGTGTCGCCGGTCCCGGCGAGGACCGTCAGGTTCCCGGCCGCGGCGCTTCCGCGGACCAGGTCGATGCACGACTGGGAGAGGAAGAGGTCCGCGCGGATCAACGGGTAGGCGCTCTGGGCGAGTTCGGGGTCACTGATCACTTCCGGGGGGATCTCGCCGCCCATCGCGCGCAGCGCGGCGACCGCGGCCTCGATGGTGTCGAGCTCCTCGGTCCTGATGCGGCCGCGCACCGAGGGCGGGGAGTTGGACGCGGCGAGCAGCAGCGGGGGCCGCTCCTGCTGGAGCACGTCGGCCACGCCCAGGGCGAGGTAGGCGCCCAGGCTCTCGCCGTACAGGGCGTCGAGCGGAGCGTCGATGCGGGCGACGAGGTCCGCGACGGCCTCGGCGGCGTCGGTGAGCGGGGTCTCCTGGTAGCGGCGGCCGTGGCCGGGGAGTTCGAGGGCGTGGAAGGTGACCCGGTCGCCCAGCTCGCGGCGCAGCCGGCGGAAGTAGCCCGCTCCGCAGCAGGACGGCGGTATGAAGGCGACCGCGGGTCTCGACGTACTGGGTGTGGTCACGGTGCTGCTGTCCCCCGGGGATGGTGATGGAAGGTGCGGCGCCCCGCGGGGACCCGGAACGGCGGCCCCGGTGGAGCGCTCAGGGTGACGACCCGCGGCCTGTCCGGCCGCGGGTCGTCGTCCCGTCACGGCGCGCCGCTGATCCGCGGCGCGGCCCGGCTTACGCGGGCAGGTACTTCGTGCCGCGCAGCGTCTCCGTGGCGATCTTGTTGTGACCGAACTCGTCACGGCCGCGGGCGAGGACGGCCGACCACTTGTCCAGCGAGATGTTCCCGCCGTACTCCTCGATGTGGTCGGTGCCGGGGTAGATCTGCACCGAGGTGGGCACGTAGCGGGTCGCGAAGCCCATGCGGTAGTTCTTGCCGGTGGCGATGTTCGGCAGCGAGGCGTGCATCAGCGTGGACCAGAAGATGATGCACTGGCCCTTCTCCATCTCGAAGGCGACCGCGTCGTCCTCGTTGGGCTTCCAGTTCGGGTCCTTCTGCAGCTGCCGGTAGTCGTAACCGAAGAAGCCGCGCGGGACGCCGTCCTTGACCTCGGAGTTGATGCGCCCCTCGTTGTAGTCCATCTGCTTGGTCTCGTCGTAGTTCATCTGGTGGTGCGTGCCGGGGATGACCTGCAGGCAGCCGTTCTCGCGGTTGGACTCGGTGAACGCGGTCCACACGGTGAGCGTGCCGGCGCCGAACGACTCCTCGGACTCACCGGGCCACAGCAGCTGCGGCTTGCCGCTGGCGTTGGCGAACGTGTCCGCCTGGTGCCAGTCGGTGCCCTCGTCGCCGGGGTACTTCGGGAAGAACTCCGAACGCCAGCACAGCAGGTCCGGGCCGAGGATCGAGGCGACCCGGTCGGTGATCCGCTGGTTCATGACGTGCCGCGCGAGCAGGTCGACGTCCAGGTGCCGGTCGTAGTTGAAGATGTTCGGGGCACCGACGCCCTTGTCCACCTCCGGGTACGCGGCGTGCGACCGGTCCAGCGTCTCGCGCTGGACGGTCTTCCACAGCTGGTCCATCTCTTCGGGCGTGTAGATGGTGAGCGGACCGATGTAGCCGTTCTTCTCGAAGAACGCCAGTTCCTCGTCCGACAGCGAGAACTCCGTACGCACGGGGCTGCTGGTCATGTCTGGTGACTCCCTTACTTACTGGTCGGCTCGGTGGTGATCGGCTGCGCGGCGAGGAGTGCCGCGGCCAGGGTCCCGTCGTACGTCGTCTTCATGTCGAGGGAGATGCCGAACGAGTCCCCGAGGAAAACATTCAGCTTCGAGAAGGTCAGCGAATGGCCGCCGATGTCGAGGAAGTTGTCGGAGCCGCTGATCTCCTGATCGTCCAGCTCGGCACGCAGCCACTTCAGAGCCGATTGCTCCACATCCGCTGCACTCACTGTGCTGGCTTCCTTTTCGTTAGTTGCTGAACCCTGCATGGGAGCGCCCTTCTTTCGGTCTCTCTGTGCGGTGTGAGCGGTCCTGTAGCCGGCGCGCCCCTGCGCAAGGCGAATGCCGGAAGTCCGAATGACAGTCGTACGGCGTGCGCGCAGGAACCAGGGGGTGCCGGGGCCGACAGGCGACGGACCGTCCCACCGATCGACGGACCCTTTACGAACGGAAATTTCCGTCAGCGGATCCGCCGCTTCGAGGCAGACCGCGTGTATCGTCAAACGTTCTGGTTCCTTTTCCCGGCCGAGCGTAATCCCATTTCCCCACGCGGCTCCAGGGTCCGGAACTCGGCAGGCGCAGGCCACACTCGATGAAAGCGCATTACTGCCTCCGGATAGGAAGTCGCCCGAATGGGAAAATGATGTTCACCGGCCACGGTTGTTCGTCACGTTAGACCGGGCACGGAATCCCTACAAGCCTTTCTGAGCGATATCGAGCCAGTGACAACGCGCCGTTTACGCGGGTGCGGAATGTCCTGCTGACGGGACGGACGGGAGTCCCCGGACGGGGGCCGCGCCCGCCTCCCGCGCCCTGACGCCCACTCAAACCCCGGGCCCCGCAGGGCCCTCGAAGTATTGACAACCCCACACCGCCCCTGCTAGAGGGGCGTCGTCCCGTCCGGCACGAACGGGGCCCCGTGGCCCGGCACGATCAGGTCCGCCACGGCCACGACCCGGCGCCGGGAGGCGCGCAGGACGTCGCGGTCCGGGGCGACGGGGTCGTCCGCCGGGCCCGCCGCGTGCCACCACAGGTCGCCGGCGAAGGCCACCACGCCGTCGGCCGTGCCCGCGAGGAGCGTGATGTCCTCGGGGCTGTGCCCCGGGGTGCGGATCAGCCGGAGCGACGGGGTGAGTTCATGGCCCTCGGCGTCCCGGTTGTGCCACTGGTCGCCCTGGTACTCCACCTTGTGGTCGTGGACCCGGGCCCGGCGGAACAGGCCCGCGTTCATGACGTTGTCGGGGTGGTGGTGGCTGAGCACCACGTCGGTGATGTCGTCGGGGCCGAGGCCGAGTTCCGCGAGCGGGCCGAGGATGTCGTCGGTGCTCGCCACCATGCCCGGGTCGAAGACGAAGTGGCGGCCCGCGTCGGCGACATGGGAGACGGTCGCGGCGACACCGGGGCCCGTGGAGCCCACGTAGCCGGTGGTCAGGATCGTGTACACGGCGCTGCGGCCGAGCGGTGCGTCTGTCATGCCTCCCATCCTTCCGAGCAGGTCAGAGGCGTGCGAGTGGCATCACTGCCTATGATCGCAGGATTCGTGCCACGTGGCACACTGCCCGCGTGCCGCCCTTCACCAACGTCGCCGCCTATGCCCCGCCCGGGGTCGGCATGCTCGCCGTCGGCGTCGTCGCCGAGGTGTTCGCCCCGCACGGGGCGGACCTGCCCGCCTTCGACTTCGCGCTCTGCGCCGACCGGCCGGGCCCCGTCACCACCGACGTCGGCGTGCCGGTCACCGTGGCGCACGGCCTGGACCGGCTCGCCGCCGCCGAGCTCCTGATCGCCCTGCCCTCGGCGGGGTTCCGCAACGCTCCCGGGCCCGCCGTGCTCGACGCGCTGCGGCGCGCCCACGAGCGCGGCGCGCTGGTCGCGGCCCACTGCGTCGGCGCGTTCGCGCTCGCGGCGGCCGGGCTGCTCGACGGCCGCCGGGCGACCACCCACTGGCGGTTCGCCGAACTCCTCGCCCGCCGCCACCCCGACGTCAGCGTGGAGCCCGACGCCCTCTACGTCGACGAGGGGCGCATCGTCACGGGCGCGGGGGCGGCCGCGGGCTTCGACATGTGTCTCCACCTGCTGCGGCGCGAGCACGGCGCGGCGCTCGCCAACACCGTCGCCCGTGACATGGTGCTGCCCTCCCACCGCGACGGCGGGCAGGCCCAGTACCTGACCGCGCCCGTCCCCGAGGACGCCCGGGACGAACGGCTCGCCGACGTCCTGGCCTGGGCCCGCGCCCACCTCCACGAGCCGCTGCCCGTCGCGGAGCTCGCCCGGCGCGCCGCGATGAGCAAGCGCTCCTTCGCCCGGCGCTTCACCGCGGCGACCGGCACCACCCCGCACGCCTGGCTGCGGAACCTGCGCCTCAGCGGCGCCGAGGAGCTCCTGGAGACCACCGACCTGCCGGTCGAGGAGGTCGCCCGCCGCGTCGGCTACGGCAGCGCCGCCGTGCTGCGCGAACAATTCGTGCGCCGCCGGGGCGTGCCGCCCCGGTCCTACCGCCGCTCCTTCACCAACGCGCCGTAGGAGCGGGCCCGCTCACTTGCGGCACAGCGCGGCGTCCACCACGGCGTCGGCCTTCGCGAAGGCGCCCCGCGAGGGCTCCCTGTTGGCGGTGACGGCGACCGTGGCGGCCCGGCCGCGGTCGGTCACACCGGGGTAGGTGTAGTAGCCGGGGATGCTCCCGCCGTGCCCCCACATCGCCCCGCCGCAGCTCAACGGGGTGCGGGTCAGGCCGAGCCCGTAGCGCACCCCCTTCACCTCGCTGAAGCCGTCGGGCACCTTGACGGTGGTGCGCATCTGGGCGAGCTGCGCGGGCTTCAGGAGCTCGCCGCCGAGCAGCGCGGAGAAGAACCGGTTCAGATCGCCCGGGGTGGAGATCAGCTGCCCCGCGGCCCAGCCCCAGGACGGGTCGATCCTCGTGACGTCCGTCAGCCGCGCCCCGGGCCTTGCCGCGTCGTAACCGCGGGCGTGCGGGCCCCGGATGCCCTCGTCGCCGACGCCGGGGAAGGAGGTGTGGCGCAGCCCGACGCGGTCGATGACCCGCTTGGTGAGCTGCTCGGCCAGCGGGCGCCCGGTGACCTTCTCGATGAGGAGACCGGCGACGACGTAGTTGGTGTTGCTGTACGCCCAGCGGTCGCCGGGCTCGAACTCCGCCTTGTGCTTCAGCGCGATGTCCAGCAGGTCGCGGGGCTCGTAGTAGGTGTGGCGGGCCTTGCCGAAGACGTCCTTGAGTATGTGGACGGTGTACTCGGGCAGTCCGCTGGTGTGCTGGAGGAGCTGACGGACCTTGATGTCCCGGCCGTCGATGCCGTCGCCGCGCAACAGGTTCGGCAGGTACGTCTCGACGGAGGCGTCCAGGTCCACCTTGCCCTCGCCGACCAGCTGGAGGACCACGGTCGCGGTGAACGTCTTGGTGTTGCTGCCCGCCCGCACCCGCCCGTCGACCGGCACCTTCCGCTGCGTGCGCACGTCCGCGACCCCGGCCGTGTAGTGGCGGGCACGCCCGTCGCGGTCGGCCGTGGCGACCAGGGCGGCGGGGAAGCGGGCGTCGCGCACCAGGCCCTCCACGTCCTTGCGCACGGAGTCCTTCCGCACGGTGTCCTCGCGTGCGGAGTCCTTGCGCACGGCGTCGCGCGGGCCCTGGGACGGCGCCCCGGACGCGGGCAGCGTGCCCACGGCGCCCAGGGCGGCGGCCAGCAGAGCCACCACCGCCACGCGCGTACGGGGTCCTGAGCGGCGGGAACGGGCGGAGACTGAACGGTCGGTCACGGTGAACTCCCTTGGGGGAAGCGGCTGGTGGGGCCGGAAACCCGGCTCGTCCATCCTGTGCACCCAAGATCAACAACACCATCCGGGCAGCCCCCGCCCTCGCCGTGGGAACCCGCTCCCTGCCTCTGGGAGACCGCTCCCCCGCGGTGGGACCCTGCTCCTGCCGACGGTGCCGCGCACGGTCAGGGCCGTCGTCCTCGATCCGAAGGGGTGGGACAGCGTGGGGAGTTCGGGAAGAACGGCCGTCGGCGCCGCCGTGCTCGCGGTCGTGGCGGCGGTCCTCACCGTGCCGTCCGGGGGCGCCGCCCGTGCGGCGCCCCCGGACGTGCTGCGGGCGGACCGGCCCGTGGCCCGGTCCTGTTTCGCGCGGCCGCTGCCGCCCGGGGCCGCGGGCGCCGACCGGCGCGAGGTGACCGCGGACGTGGCGGGGATCGTCCAGGCGCGCCTGACCCCCGGCGGGCGGCCCGCGGGCGACTGGGACCTGGCCGTGTTCGACCGGGACACGGGCAGGGTCGTCGCCGCGTCGGCGGCCCCGCGCTCCCGCGAGCTGGCCGAGGGCTTCGTCGAGCGCGGACAGCGGCTCGTGGTGCAGGGCTGCCGCTACGGCGGCCCCGCACGCGAGGTGCGGCTCGGGCTCGACTTCCTGGCCACGCCGCCGGGGACGCCCGCGGCCCGGCGGCCGGTGCCGCCGCTCGACGGCGACCGCGCCGGGCCGACCGCCGCGGCCCCGCCCCGGCTCGTCCGCGTCCGCACGCCCGGCCGGGCCGACCGCGAGCGCCTCGCCCGGCTCGGCCTCGACGTCACCGGCGGCGGCGACGCGCACGGCCTGGACGTCGTGCTCGCCGACGCCGCCGACCGGGCCGCGCTGACCCGCGCGGGCCTGACCTGGCGGACCGTCCGGCGCGACCTCACCCGGCAGGCGACTGCGGACGCCCGCGCGGACCGGGCGTACGCGGCGCGCACCGCGCGCTCCCCGCTGCCCTCCGGCCGCACCGGCTACCGCCACCTGTACGACTACGAGTTCGAGATGAAGGAGCTGGCCCGCGCCCACCCGCGCCTCGTCAGGGCGTTCACGCTGCCCGAGCCGACGTGGGAGGGCCGGGACGTCGTCGGCGTCGAGATCGGCGCGGACGTGCGCCACGGCGACGGCAAGCCCGTGAACCTCACCCTGGGCGTGCACCACGCCCGCGAGTGGCCGAGCGGGGAGGTCGCCCTGGAGTGGGCGTACGACCTGGTCGGCGGCTACCGGCACGACGCGTCCGTGCGGCGGCTCGTCGCGCGCACGCGCAGCGTCGTCGTGCCCGTCGTCAGCCCCGACGGCTTCGCCGTCTCCCGCGAGGCCGCGCCCCGGGGCGACCAGTCCCGCTTCGACTACGAGACCAAGCGCAAGAACTGCAGCGTGCGGGACTCGCCGCCCGAGTACGCGACCGGCACGTGCGCCGCCAACCCGGCGGGCCGCGCGCGGGGCACCGACCCCAACCGCAACTACGGCGGCTTCTGGGGCGGCCCCGGCGCCGGGCTCACCTGGAACGGCGACACCTACCGAGGGCCCGCGCCCTTCAGCGAGCCCGAGGTGCGCAACGTCCGCGCCCTGGTGTCCGCGCGCCAGGTGACGAACCTGACCACGCTGCACACCCCGGCCGCCCTCGTGCTGCGCCCGCCCGGCCTCGTCTCCACCCGGCCGCCGCTCGACGAGCCCGCGTACCGCAGGCTCGGCGCCGCCCTCGCCGCCCGCACCGGCTATCCGTCCCGGGCGAGCTGGGAGCTGTACGACAACACCGGCTCCACCGAGGACTGGTCGTACTGGGCGACCGGCGGCTGGGGCCTCACCGTCGAGCTGGCGGGCAGCGGCTTCCACGGCCCCTACGCCGAGGCCGTGGTCGCCGAGTACGCGGGCCTGCCCCCGGCGGCGGGGGCGGGCAGGGGCGGCAACCGCGGGGCGCTGCTCGCCGTCCTCGCGCACGCCGCGGACCCGGCCACGCACGCGACCCTGACCGGCCGGGCGCCCGCGGGTCACCGCCTGACGCTGCACAAGACGTTCCGGACGCCGACCTCGCCCGTCCTCCAGCCGGACGGTTCGACGACGCCGCCGCTGTCCGTGCGGGACGACCTCACCACCGAACTCACCGCGCCGGGCGGCCGGTTCCGGTGGGAGGTGAACCCCTCGACGCGGCCGTACGTCGCCGGACGGTACGGGCGCGACCCGCAGGGGCCGCCGCAGGACGCCATCGCCGTCGCCAACCCGCCGGGCGTGCCCGCGGTCAACGAGCGCTACCCGGACGACCCGGCGGCGGAGAGCTTCACGTTCCGCGTCGCCGGGCCGCCCGCGGCGGACAACGGCAGGATGACCGTCGGCGTGTCCTGGACGTCGCCGCGCACGCACTGGGACCTGTATCTGTACGACGCCTCCGGCAGGCCCGTCGCCTCGGACACCAGCGGCGAGACGTCCGCCCGCGCCGTCCTCCTGGACCCGCCGCCCGGTGAGTACCGCGCGGTCCTCGTCAACTACGCGCAGGCCGACCCGGGCGCTGTCGACGACTGGAGCGGGCGCGTCGACTTCGCCGCGCCGCTCCCGGCCACGTACGGCGAGAAGGAGGCGTACCAGCTCACCTGCGCGACGCCGCGGGGGCGGGTCGTCGGGCTCACCGAGGTCTACGCCGAGCGCGGCGAGAGCATCGACGTCGGGGACGTCTGCGACGTGACGGCGGTGAGGAGCAGGAGCAGCGCGCCGAAGGCCAGATAGGGCACCTCGTCCGGGAACCGTTCGAGGAGCAGGCCCGCGAGCGCGGAGCCGAGCGGCGGCGCCGCGAGCAGGAGCAGCGCGACGCCGCCGTGCACCCGCCCCTGGAGCGTGTCGGGGGTGCGGACGACCTGGGCGTACGTCATGACCGAGCCCGAGAGCGAGACGGCGGCCGCGCAGGCGGCGAGCAGCGGGGCGAGGGCGGCGGGCGCGGCGCTCACCGCCATCAGCGGCACCACGAGGGAGCACACCGCCCCGCACGCCAGGAGCACGGTCCGGTACGGCACCCGGTCGACGAGGCGCGGCGCGAGCAGGGCCCCGACGAGCGCCCCCGCGGCCCAGAAGTCGTACAGCAGGCCGATGGTGAGGCTGGACGTGCCGTGCCGGCCGCTGACCACGACGACGGTGAGGGCGACGCCGTCGACGGCGAAGTTCTGCGCGGAGGCGATCAGGGTGAGCCGGCGGAGGACCCGGTCGCGCCAGAGGAAGCGGACGCCTTCGGCGAACGCCCGCCACCAGCGCGGCCCGGCCCGCTCCACGGCGTCGAGCGGGGTGCGCAGGGCGTGCACGGTGGCCGCGGAGACCAGGAAGGAGAGCGCGTTGAGCCAGTACGGCAGGCTCGGGTCGAGGGCGAACAGGGCGCCGCCCGCGAGCGGCCCGAGGAGCCCGGCGAGCTGGCCGCGGACGCGGTTGAGGGTGAGCGCGGCGGCGAGTCTGCTCGGGGGCACGACCTTCCGCACGGAGGCGAGCCCGGCCGTGCTGAACGGCGCGGTGAGCAGGCCGAGCAGCACCCCGGCGCCCAGGAGCACCGGCAGCGGGGCGCGGCCGAGGGCGACGGCGGCGGCGAAGGCGGCGCTGACGGCGACGCGGCCGTACTCGCACCACAGCATGACCGCACGCCGGTCGTAGCGGTCGGTGAGGGGGCCCGCCGCCAGGCACGCCACGGCGACGGCGCCGGTCCACACCGCCTCGACCAGGCCGACCCGCAGCGGCGAGCCGGTCTCGGCGAGGACGAGCAGCGGCAGGGTGAGGGCGGCGGCGCCGGAGCCGAGGACGGACAGGCCCTGCCCCCACAGCAGCAGCTGGAAGTCGCGGTTGCGCAGCAGCCGGTGGGGCGCGGCGGGCGGGCTCTCGGCGGCGGTCACGGGCGGCCGGGGGCCGGGGCCAGGAACGGCAGGGCGTCCGGCGCCGCACCGGTGCGCGCGGCGTGCACGGCGAGCAGCGCGCCCGCCGTGCCGGTGGCGAGGTCCATCGACAGGCGCAGGCGGCCGTCGAGGGCGAAGGCGGGGCGGCCCCGGAAGCGCACCGCGTGCAGGGCGAGCGCGTCGAGGTGCGCCTCGGTGGGCGCGCCCAGGTGGGCGCAGGCGTACAGGACGCCCGCCTGGCCGGTCAACAGGCCGCCGTCCAGCAGGAGTTCGGTGTCCAGGCCGTCGCGGATCCGGTCGCGGACCCCCGCCAGGTGGGGGTCGTGGCGGACCCGCAGATACGCGTCGAGGGCGAGGCCGATGCCCGCGCTGCCGCGTTCGAGGCCGGTCACCCAGTGCGGGCCGCTCCTGAGCTGGAGGCGGGGCCCGCGCGGCACGCCGAGGCGGCCGGCGTCCCGCGCGAGGGCCGTCTCGGCGTGCCGCAGCCAGGAGGGGTCGCCCGTGGCCTCGTACAGGCGGGTGAAGAGCAGGGCGGGGCCCGACCAGCCGTGCATCAGGCCTCTCGCGCCGGGGTCGGCGCCGAGGCGGTGGACCAGCTCCCGGCCGATCGCCGTGGCGCCCCCGGCCCCGCGTGTCCGTGCGCCGAGGACGGGTGCGTCCGCGCCGAAGCGCAGCAGGGTGAGCCCGATGCCCGCGAGCCCGCCGAAGAGGCCGGGGCCGCACCGGTGCGGCTCGACGCCCCTCAGCCCTTCGAGGACCGCCAGCGCCTCGTCGCGCAGGCCGAGTTCGTCGAGGACGCACGCGACGCCGGCCACCCCGTCGTACAGGCCGGGGCGCGGCCACCGGGCGCGGCGGGCGGCCGCGACCAGCCAGTCGGTGTGCTCCGCGAAGGCCGGGTGGTCGTCGCGGCCGGTGACGCGCAGCGCGTGCAGCACCCCGGCGGCCCCGAACGCGAGCGCGGCGCCCTGGTGCTCCAACTGCCGTACGTCGCCGGGGAAGAGCCGGTCCTCGCGATCGGGTGTCGCGCTGTCGACGATCGCGTCGCGCATCCCGTCGAGGAGGGCGTCCCAGTCCCGCGGGGCCTGCGGCCAGGCGGGGCGGGGCGCGTCCTCCTGCGCCGGGGGTGCGAGCGCGCGGCGCAGCGAGGGGCCGAAGTCGGCGGGCACCGGGAAGCGGCGCTCGACCGCCGCGACGAGCTGCTCGTGCTTGGCGGGCTCGCCGGGCGCGAACCGCAGCAGTTCGGTGAGCGGCAGGTACAGCGCGAGCCGGACGCAGGCGAGGGCGTGGTCGTCGGCGGCGAACCCGGAGCGCGCCCAGGGGGCGCTGAACCCCTCGGTGGCCAGGGCCGGGCGCACGGCGTCGCCGATGTGCCGGGCGGTCTCGAAGTCGACGAGGCAGACGGAGCCGTCGGGGCGGACCATGATGTTGCCGGGCTTCAGGTCGCCGAAGACGATGCCGCGCGCGTGCAGCGCGGCCAGGGCCCGCTCGACGCGCGTGTACGTGATGTCGGCCCAGGCGGCGTAGGCGGCGCGCTCGTCCGCGGTGGGGGCGGGCCGCAGCAGCGGGTGGCGGCGGCCGATCGCCTCGTGCAGGGGCTCGCCCTCGATGAACTCCTGCACCAGGAAGTGGTGTTCCCAGTGGCGGACGCGGCCGTACGTCTTCGGGGCGCAGGGCAGGTCGTCGAGGCGTTCCAGCATGGCGTGCTCGCGGGCGAGGCGGGTCACCGCGTCGGTGCCGTCCAGGTCGAGCCCGGCGTGCGGGCGGGCCTCGCGCAGGACCACCGTGCGGCCCGTCGCCGACTCCACGGCGCGGTAGACCCCGCCGCCGTTGCTGAACAGGAGCACCTTCTCCACGCGGTACGGGAAGGCGCCGGTGCGCTCCGCCCGCGCGGCGTCGATCTGCGCCCGCACGAACGCGGGGACCTCCGCCCACGGGGGCACCTTGAACGAGGCGCCGCGCGTGTCCGGCACGAGGACGCCGTCGGGCCGGGCCACGGCCGCCACGTACGCGCCCTCGGGCGAGAAGCAGTAGCGCTCCTCGAAGCCGCCGTAGCGCAGGTACAGCGGGCCGGGTCCCCAGCGCAGGTCGTTGAGGACGTAGGGGCCCTCGACGCCGTGCAGGAGCGCCGAGAGCTCCTTGAGGGCGAGTTCCAGGACGGTGTCGGTCGCGGGGTAGAGGGTGGCGAGCTTGCCGCCGGCGGAGCGGGCGGCGGGCTTGCCGTTGACCTGCTTCAGGATCGCCGTGCCGCGCAGGAACTTGAAGGCGATGCCGTGGGCGAGACAGTAGTCGGCGACGGTGTCGACGACGCGCTCGGCGTCCGCCGGGGTCGCCGACGCGTGCACCTTCCAGCCCTGCCGGGGCAGCCGGGTGCCGACGGCCCGGAGGTTGACCCAGGGGCCCTGCTCGGCGCGCTCCCAGCCGTCCGGAGCGGGGGCGCGGGTGCGGGCGAACCACGTCGCCTCGTCGTCGAAGTGTTCGAGGCCGTCGGCGAACAGCGGGGCGGCGCCGGGATGGCTCATGGCTCGGGTCCTTCCGTGCGGGGCCGGAGTCGAGCGGCGGCGGCCAGGGCGTCACCGCCGGCCGCTCGACCCTCTCAGGAGCGCCGTGACGCTCAGAGGAACGCGAAGCCGCTCTGGCTGCTGCCGGAATTGCAGGGCCACAGCGACAGGGTCTCCTCCTCAAGCTCCTGGAGTTCGAGGATGTCGGTCATGGGGTTCACCTCCTCTCGTACGTCCGGTCGTGCGGGCCGGCCACGGCTGGAGGTGCGGCAGGACAAGGGCCCCTTCGAAGGCCGCGGCCAGGGCGAGCAGGACACCGGCGGAGCCGGTGGCCAAGTCCATGGAGAGCCGGGGCATCCGCAGCCCCGGGAAGGCGAGCGCGCCCTGCCAGGTGCGGGCGTGCCAGGAGAGCAGGCGGATCTGGGTCTCCAGGGAGGTCCGGTGCGCCGCGGCGTCGTCGTGCGCCGGGGCCCCGTGGTGGGCCGCCGCGAGCGTGGCGATCGCGCCCGCCCGGCCTCTGAGCAGCCCGGGGAACCGTACGTAGACGGTGCCGCAGGTGCGGTGGACGCCGCGCAGGAGCGCCGCCCGGGTGTCGTCGGGGCGGTGGCGCAGCAGATACGGGAGCACGGCCGCGAGGCCCCAGCTGCCGCCGTGCAGATAGGGCAGCATCGTGGTGGCGTGCCGCAGCTGGACGCCGCCGTCGGGCGCGGTCACGCACCGGGCGAGGTCGTGCGCCAGGTGCCCCTCGGCCAGGTCGAGGTGGCGGGCGTCGCCGGTGTGCTCGTGCAGGCGGCAGAAGAGCGCGGCGACGCCGGTCGGGCCGTGCAGCAGGCCGACGGGCTCGTACCGGTCGGGCCGGGCGGGCGGCCGGGGAGCGGGCGCCTCGGCGGCGAGCGTCTCCGCGAGGCGCAGGGCCTCGTCCTCGAAGCGCCGCTCGCCGGTGACGGCGGCGAAGTGCAGCAGGTTCAGGGCGGCGCCCGCGCGCCCGCCGTACAGGTCGGGCCCCGGCGGGGTCACGCACCGCTCGAGGACGGCGAGCGCCTCGTCGCGGTGGCCGAGCAGGTCCAGGGTGTACGCCACGCCGTGCAGCCCGTCGTACAGGCCGGGCGGCGGGTCGGTGACGGCGCGCGCGGCGTCGGTCAGCCAGCGCGCGAAGCGGCCGGGGACCTCGGCGCCCGCCCGGTGCAGGGCGTAGAGCACCCCGGCCGCGCCGTACCCGAACGCGGCGCCGCCGAGCGCCCGGGGTCCGGTGGGCGTGCCCGGGAAGAGCCGGTCGGCGCGCTCGGGCGTGGCCGAGCGGTGGATGCCGCGGACCAGCGCGTCCCGGACGCGGGGCCAGTCGAGCGGCTCGGCGGCGAACAACTCGCCCGCCGTGTCGGGCCGTTGCGGCCGCCCCTGGGGCAGGAGTCCGGCGAGGATCCGCTCGCCCTGGCCGGGCGGCAGCGGATAGTGCCGGGCCAGGGCGGCCACCACGGTGGGGACCTTGACCGGGTCGTCGAGGTCGACGGGCAGCAGCAGCGCCACGCGCACGCGGTTCAGCAGATACGCGTGCGCCTGTGCGGCGGTGAGTCCCGGGGGCACGGTGTGGCCGGGGTCGCCGTGCGCGGGCGGCCGGTCGTCGTCGAGGGCGGTGGCGGAGGCGAGGTCGACCAGGACGACCTCGCCGCTCGGGCGCAGGATAACGTTGCGGGGCTTCAACTCGCCTAGGCGCAGGCCCCGTTCGCGAAGGGCGTCGAGGGCGCGGGCCAGGTGCTCCAGGACGCCGTGGGCCCAGCGGGCGTAGCCGGGCGCTTCGCGGCGCGCGTACTCCTCGACGCCCAGGGGCAGTTGGAGGCTCTCGGCGAACAGGTTGGTGCCCTCGATGTACTCCCGTTCGAGGAAGTGGTGCCCCTGGGCGGTGCGGTAGCACCCCGGCACCGGGACGCAGTCGAGGCCCGCGAGGTGTTCCAGGTTCTCGTGTTCGCGGGCGAGGCGGGTGACGGCGTCGGCCCCGTCGCGGTCGAGCCCGGCGCCTGGGCGGGCCTCCTTGAGGACGACGGTGCGGCCCTCGCCGGGGCCGGTGCGGGCGAGGTAGGTGCCGCCGCCGCAGCCGAGCCGCAGGGCGCTGCGCACCCGGTACGGGAAGTCGCCGGCGGGCGTGGCGTGCTGCGCGGCGAGGTCGTCGGCGAGGATCCGGGGCAGCGGCCGGTCCTGGGGCGGCGCGAAGACGGCGGTGCCGGGCCGCGCCGGTCCTTCGTACGCGGCGTGGCGCACGTGCAGCGGCCCCTCGCGGTGGGTGAGGGCGCCGAGCACGCGGGGCCCGGACAGGCCGTGCAGCAGGGCGGCGAGGTCGGTGAGCGTGCCGGTGAGGACGGCGTCGTCGACGGCGTAGAGGGTGATGAGCCTGCCGCAGCCGAAGCGGTCGGCGCTGTCGCCGTTGACCTCGCGGGCGGTGGTGGTGCCGCGCACGAAGTCGAAGGGGACGCCGCGCTCCACGCAGTGGCCCCAGACGATCTCGACGGCCTTCTCCAGGTCGGCGAGGCCGACGGAGACGTGGACGAGCCAGCCCTCGGCGGGCAGCGTCAGACGTGCGGGCCGCAGCTGGATCCACCAGTCCGACGTGGTCCGGCGCCAGCCGGGCGGCGCGTCGAGGCGGGCGGCCGCGAACCGGTCGGCGTCGTCGGCGAGCAGCTCGGGGCGTTCGAAGAAGTCGGGGTCGGCGAGGCAGAAGCGGTGGAAGTCCTCCGGCGTCATCATCGGCGGCGACGTCCACGGCGGCGGGGGCGGCGGGGCGGGCGCCGCCGCCCCGGACGCCTGCGCGCTCACGAGGGCCTGGCCGTGAGGGCGACCGGCACCGGCGCCTTGCGCTTCTCCAGGCGCTCGCGGTCCGCGTCCGAGGCGAACCGGTCGTTGAGCAGCCGCACCGCGCGGGCCCACTCGCGCACGGTGCGCACCGGCTCCAGGACGCCGAGGACGTCCGGGTCGGCCCAGCGCTCCTTGGCGCGGGCCCAGACCGCGTGCGGGTCGTCGTGCAGGAGGTTGCCGACGGAGCCCTCGTACACGGGCATCCAGCGCACCTCGCCGTCGGGCTCGACCTGCATCACGTGGGAGCCGTCGCGCGGCAGGCGCGGGTCGGGCGGCATGACGAGGCCGAGGTTGTCGGTGGTGAAGACGCGGATGTCCGGGCCCGCGATGTCCTGGAGACGTCGGCGGAATTCCGCGGAGACCAGGTGTTCCAGCTGCTCGTCGAACAGCAGTTCCGTCTCGCCGAATTCCACTCCGCTGCCGAGTCCGGCGGGCGCGGCGGCGTTGAAGGTGATGCTGCCAAGACGCGGGAAGCGCCGCGCCATGAGGCGTACGAAATCCTCCAGCTCACCTATGTTGCTGCGCAGGACCACGTATTCGGAAGTGAAATTCAGCGGTCCGAGCCCGGCGGCGGCGCGGCGCGCGGCCGCCGCGTCGAGATGGCCGAGTGCCGTCAGGGCGCGGTCGAAGGATCCGGCGCGCCCGCGCACCCGGTCGTGCGTCGCCGCGTGGGCCCCGTCGACGCTGACCGTGATCTGGCTGAACACCTCGGCGAGCCGGTCGGGCAGGCCCTCGTCGAACAGCCAGCCGCTGGTGTACAGGCAGGTGGAGACGGACGCGGCGGTGAGCTTCCCGGCGATGTCCAGGAGGTTCTTGATGAGCAGCGGCTCGCCGCCGGCGAGGGACACCACGCGGGGCTTGAGGGCGAGGAACGCGTCGGCGACGCGCAGGCCGTCCGCGGCCGAGCGCAGGTGCCGCGCGGGCCTTCGGCCGGATTCGGAATAGCAGTGCACACAGCGCAGCGGACACGCGTACGTGATGTCCCAGATGATGATCTCCGGGCCTTCGGCACCGTCCATGGATTCCCCCAGATTCGTTCCGCAGGCGTTCGTCCGGCGTCCGGCGGCGGCTCGCCCGCGGCGTCCTCTCCCGAATGCGGCCGGTAATTCCCCGGCCTTCGGGTGACCTCACCATGACGAATGCGGCGGGGGCCGCGCTACGGGAGTTCCACTCACCGGAACATCCGCGCGGCCCCCGCGTACGGGAGCGGGAATTCAGTACAGGAGCATGGCCGAGCGGGCCGCCGCCTCGCGCGGCGGCATCCGGGTCAGCCTGCTCTCGATGGCCGCGGACGCGGCGGCCGTCTCGGCCGCGACCTGGGCGAGCTGCTGGCGCGCGGGCACCACGGCGGCGAGGGCCGCGACGGTGTGCCCGTCCGGCGCCCGCACGGGCACGGCGACGCAGGACACGCCCTCCTGGACCTCCTCGCGCTCCAGGAGCGGGCCGCGCGGGCCGTCGGTGAAGACCCGCCCGGCGGCCGTGTCCAGCGGGAAGCTCATGCCGTTGCGCACCGGCACCAGGCCCTCGACGCGGCCGGGCACCGAGGCCACGGTCAGGGCGAGCTCGTCGCGCAGCACGGTGAGCACGACGCTGGCGCCGGTGGCGGCGCGGAGCCGGTGCAGCGGGATGCGGGACGCGGCGCGCAGCCCCGGGTAGGGCTGCCAGGCCTGGCCGAGCCGGAAGAGCTGCGGCCCGACGGCGTAGCGGTTGCCTCTGCGCTCCACGGCGCCGAGCAGGCCGAGCTGGTCGAGGAGGCGGTGCGCGCTGCCCTTGGGCAGGGCGCAGGCGAGGGCGAGTTCGGTGAGGCCGGCCTCACCGCCGCGGCGACGCAACGCGTCGAGCAGGGCGAAGGCTCCCACGAGCACCCCCCTGCCCTGCTGAAGGGATGCTCCTTGGTCGTGCGGTGGCGCCGCCTCCCCGTCGGGCCTGCATTCCCTGCGCAGTTCCTGCCGGAGCTCCTGGCGGGGCGCCCCCCGTTTCGACGGGCCCCGCCCGCGTGCGGGCATGGCTGATGACAGTCCTGTCCCTGGCATGGTCGTTCCCCCGTTTCGCACACCCGTGGCCCCCTGGCGAGGTCGCGGGCAACTGGCCATGCTGCGGTGCGACGCGGCCGTGCCGCCAGATGAGATTGCGCCGACTACCGGCCATCCACGACAGGCCCAGGCGCCCCTGCCGTCCCACCCTTCACAGCTGCGACCGGGTGCGGGCCGGTGGCGCGTCCCGACGGCGCGGGGCGCGTACGGTGGGCGTGCGGTGCGAACGTCCCGCTCATCGGGCTCCCGAGGCGCTATGAACGGGACGTATACACGGCATGTATAGTGCGCGCATGCGTCCGATAGTTATGCCGACCAGCAAGATGACGAAGACAGGGAAGAAGTTGCTTCCGCGCACCAGGTTCGGCGGTGCCGCGCTCGTCGCCGGCCTGGCCGCCACTCTCGCCCTCACCGGCTGCACCAAGCTCGACACGGTCTCCCCGAGCACCGTCCGCAAGGGCGCTGCGGACGCGAAGGGCAAAGACCGGGGGGCGTTCGGCACCGTGGACTGCCGCAAGGCCAAGTGCATCGCGCTGACCTTCGACGCGGGCCCCAGCGAGAACACCCCGCGGCTGCTGAAGATCCTCAAGAAGGAGAAGGTCCCCGCGACCTTCTTCACGCTCGGCAAGAACCACATCGAGAAGTACCCCGAGCTGGTCAAGCAGATGGACGCCGAGGGCCACGAGGTCGCGAGCCACACCTGGTCGCACAAGATCCTCACCAAGATCAAGCCCGCGGAGGCGCGGGCCGAGCTGGAGCGCCCGAACAAGGCGATCGAGAAGCTCATCGGCAAGAAGCCGACGCTGATGCGGCCCCCGCAGGGCCGCACGAACGACACCGTCAACAAGCTCTCCCGCGAGCTCGGCCTGGCCGAGATCCTCTGGACGGTGACGGCGAAGGACTACACGACCGAGGACTCCGCGCTGATCGAGAAGCGGGTGCTCGAACAGTCCGGCCGCGACGGCATCATCCTGCTGCACGACATCTACAAGGGCACGGTGCCCGCGGTGCCCGGCATCATCGCCGAGCTGAAGAAGCGCGGCTACGTCTTCGTCACCGTGCCCCAGCTCCTCGCGCCGGGCAAGGCCGAGCCGGGCAAGGTCTACCGCTGACGGTCCGCCTCACCAGGTGAGGTGCAGGGCCTCCGGGGCGCGGTGGATGAGCGAGGGCCGCATCGTGACCTCGGGCGCGTCGGCGGCGATCCGCAGACCGGGGAAGCGGCGCGTGAACAGCTCCAGGGTCAGCCGCATCTGCTCCCGGGCGAGCAGGGCCCCGGGGCAGGCGTGGGCGCCGAGGCCGAAGGCCACGTGCCGGGCGGCGGCGGGCCGGGTGATGTCGAAGACGTCGGGGCGGGGATAGCGCGCGTCGTCGCGCCCGGCCGCGCCGAACGCGACCAGGAGCTCGGCGCCCGCGGGCAGCTCGGTGCCCGCGAGCGTCGCGGGCCGCGTGGTGACGCGCCGGAACGCCTGCAGCGCGGTGTCGAAGCGGGCCGTCTCCTCGATGGCGGCCGGGATCATCCGCTCCGGCTCCTCGCACACCATCCGCCACTGGTCGGGGTTGCTCAACAGGTGCAGGAACGCCGTGCCGATGAGGGCGGTCGTGGTCAGGTGCCCGGCGAGCAGGAAGTTGTTCAGATGGGCGACGAGCTCGGTGCGCTGGGCGAGCGTGAGCAGCCCCGGCTCGCCCTCCTCCGCGTCGTCGGCCGTGGCCAGCGAGGTGACCAGCTCGCTGGTCAGGTCGTCGCGCGGCGCGGCGTACCGGTCGCACACATAGCCGTCGAGCAGCCGCTTCACCGCGACCATGTCGTGCACCGCCGCCAGCTGCTCCTCCTCGCCGAGGGGCCGGAACAGCAGGGCCTCGGTGCGGTGCCCGGCCCGCACCACGAGCGGCACGTCGGCCGGGTCGAGGCCGAGCACGTGGCCGACCACCTGGCCCGGCAAGCGCATGGCGTACGCCTCCATCAGCTCCACGCGCCCCTTGTCCGCGAACGCGTCGACGAGGGCCTCGGCGCACTCGACCGCGAAGGGCAGCGCCGCGGCCACCCGGGCCGGACCGAGACCGCGCACGATCGGCGCGCGCAGCCGCTGGTGGGCGAGGCCGTCCGAGGTGACCACCACGCCGCCGCGAGAGCTGAAGCCCTCGCCGTCGGCGAGGACCGCGAGCGCCGCCGGGGAGGGCCTGGCGCTTCCGCGGACCGCGTTCGCCGACGAGAACACGTCGGGCCGCCGCAGCACCTCCCGCACGTCGGCGTCCCGCGCCACCAGCCAGGCGCCGAACTCGGGGACGTAGGTGAGCCCCTTCGCACCCCGGGCGCGCGCGTACAGCGGATACGGATCGCGCGTCAACTCAGCTGCTCGGGCGTGCTGTTGGGGATCCATGTCTCCATGGTGGCCCCCCGCACCGGCCTTCGAAACCCACCGGAGCGGCACGGGCGCGGCGAAGGGCGCGCGGGGCCGTGGCTCACGCCACCGAGGTGATGCCGCGGGGCGGCGGAGCGTCGTGGTGGATGGGGGTGTGGGCGCCCGTCAGGGAGCGGCCGCCGCCGCCCCTGCGGTTCGCCACGACCTCCGCCGCGATGGAGAGCGCGGTCTCCTCGGGCGTCCGCGCCCCGAGGTCGAGGCCGATCGGGGAGCGGAGCCGGGCCAGCTCCAGCTCCGTGACGCCGACCTCGCGCAGCCGCGCCTCGCGGTCCAGGTGGGTGCGGCGCGAGCCCATCGCGCCGACGTAGGCGACCGGGAGGCGCAGCGCGAGACGGAGCAGCGGCACGTCGAACTTGGCGTCGTGGGTGAGCACGCACAGCACGGTGCGGCCGTCGACCTCGGTGTCCGCGAGGTACTCGTGCGGCCAGCGCACCACGATCTCGTCGGCATCGGGAAAGCGGACGCGGGTCGCGAAGACGGGGCGCGCGTCGCACACGGTCACGTGGTAGCCGAGGAACTTGCCGACCCGTACGAGCGCCGAGGCGAAGTCGATCGCACCGAAGACGATCATCCGGGGCGGCGGCACGGACGACTCGACCAGGACGGTGAGCGGCTGCCCGCAGCGGGAGCCGTCGGCGCCGATCTCCACGGTGCCCGTGCGCCCGGCGTCGAGCAGGGCGCGGGCCTCCCCCGCCACCGTCCGGTCCAGCTCGGGGTGGCCCCCGAGGCCGCCCTCGTGGGCGCGGGCCCCGTCGTCGCCGCGCACCAGCAGCGCGCGGCCGAGCAGCTCGTCGGGGCCCGCGGTGATCCGTGCCAGCGCCGCCGCCCCGCCCCGGGCGGCGGCACCGAGCGCGGCGGCGAACACCGGCCGCGCGGGAGCGTCCGCCCGGACCGGTGTGATCAGGATGTCGATGACGCCGCCGCAGGTCAGGCCCACGGCGAAGGCGTCTTCGTCGCTGTAGCCGAAGCGCTCGACGACGGTCTCGCCGTCCTCCAGGGCCTGCTGGCACAGCGCGTAGACGGCGCCCTCGACACAGCCGCCGGAGACCGAGCCGATCGCCGTGCCGTCACGGTCGACGGCGAGCGCGGCGCCGGGCTGCCGGGGCGCGCTGCCGCCGGTCGCCACCACGGTGGCCACCGCGAAGTCACGCCCCTGCTCGACCCACCGGTGCAGCTCCTCGGCGATGTCCAGCATGTCGGTCTCCTTGGGGGTTCGCATACGTCGAGCCGGTGCGCCTAGTGGACGCCCAGCCAGCTCTCTATCGGGTTGAGGGCGAAGTACACGAGGAAGACCACGGTCAGGCCCCACATGAAGGCCCCGATCTCCCGCGCCTTGCCCTGGGCGACCTTGATGGCGACCCAGCTGATGACGCCCGCGGCCACACCGGTGGTGATGGTGTAGGTGAAGGGCATCAGGACCACGGTCAGGAAGACCGGGATCGCGGTGGCTCGGTCGGCCCAGTCGACGTGCCGGGCGTTCATCATCATCATCGCTCCGATGACGACGAGCGCGGCGGACGCGACCTCCTGCGGGACGATCGCGGTCACCGGCGTGAAGAACAGGCACGCGGCGAAGAACAGTCCGGTGACGACCGAGGCCAGGCCCGTACGGGCGCCCTCTCCCACGCCCGTCGCGGACTCCACGAAGACGGTCTGGCCGGAGCCGCCGGCGACGCCGCCGATCGCGCCGCCCGCGCCGTCGATGAACAGGGCCTTGGACAGGCCGGGCATGCGGCCCTTGTCGTCGGCGAGGTTGGCCTCGGTGCCGACGCCGATGATCGTGGCCATGGCGTCGAAGAAGCCCGCGAGGACCAGGGTGAAGACGATCATGCCGACGGTCATCGCGCCGACCTCGCCCCAGCCGCCGAACTCGACGTCTCCGAAGAGCGAGAAGTCGGGTGTGGAGACGGCGCCGCCGTGCAGTTCGGGAGCGCCGTTGGCCCACTGCTTCGGGTCGATGACGTCCAGCGCGTTCAGGACGACGGCGACGACCGTGCCGGTCACGATGCCGATGAGGATCGCGCCGGGCGTCTCGCGGGCCTGGAGCATGAAGATCAGCAGCAGTGTGCCCGCGAAGAGCAGGACGGGCCACCCGGCCAGCTCACCGGTGGGGCCCAGGGTGAGCGGGGTCGCCTTGCCCTGGTGGACGAAGCCGCCCTTGACCAGGCCGATGATGGCGATGAACAGGCCGATGCCCATGGTGATGCCGTGTTTGAGGGCGAGCGGGATCGCGTTCATGATCAGCTCGCGGAGCCCGGTGACCACCAGAAGCATGATCACGGCGCCGTACATCACACACATGCCCATGGCCTGCGGCCAGGTCATCTCGGGCGC
This sequence comes from Streptomyces sp. YIM 121038, assembly GCF_006088715.1. Classification (NCBI taxonomy): domain Bacteria; kingdom Bacillati; phylum Actinomycetota; class Actinomycetes; order Kitasatosporales; family Streptomycetaceae; genus Streptomyces; species Streptomyces sp. YIM 121038. Next base: position 7,304,443 of record NZ_CP030771.1, on the reverse strand, counting down.
CACCTGGGAGGCGATCACCCCGGACACCGAGAGCCCGGCCGCCAGGGCGAGCGGCACCTTGCCGACGAAGCCCATGAGCAGGGTGGTGACGGCCGCGGCGAAGGCCGTCGCGGTGATGAGGGCCTTCTGCCCCATCGTGTCGCCCGCGGCGTCCTTGCCGGACAGGATCAGCGGGTTGAGCAGGACGATGTACGCCATCGCCATGAAGGTCGTGATGCCGCCGCGCACCTCACGCGCGACCGTCGATCCCCGGTGGGATATGTGGAAGTACCGGTCGAGCCAAGACCGCCCGGCGGGGACGCGCGAGCCGCGGCCCGCGTCCTCCGCGGTGGTCTTGGGCTCCAGGGACTGCTGGGTCATGGTGCCTACTCCCAAGGTTCACAGGGGCACCCGCGTGAAGCCGCGGGATTTGGGATGGTGACTGGCTGCACGACCCGGGGGACGGCCCGAGACGAACGGGGGCTCACAGGGAGCACGAGGACCGCGAGCGGCGCGGTACTTGGAGCTCCGGGCGGTGTGGGCTGAGGGAAGTGTGACGTTCCTGGGAGGCGCACACCGCCCGGAGAGCGGGGGGCCGGTCAGGTTCCGGTGAGGTGCTCCGGGCGGACCGGCGTCCTGTTCAGTTCGAGTCCCGTCGCGTTCCTGATGGCGGCGAGGACCGCGGGCGTCGACGACAGGGTCGGGGCCTCGCCGATGCCGCGCAGCCCGTACGGGGCGTGCTCGTCGGCGAGTTCGAGCACGTCGACCGGGATGGTCGGCGTGTCGAGGATGGTCGGGAGCAGATAGTCCGTGAAGGACGGGTTCCTGACCTTCGCGGTCTCGGGGTCGACGACGATCTCCTCCATCACCGCGATGCCCATGCCCTGGATGGTGCCGCCCTGGATCTGGCCGAGGACGGAGAGCGGGTTGAGCGCCTTGCCGACGTCCTGCGCGCAGGCCAGTTCGATGACCTTGACGAGGCCGAGCTCGGTGTCGACCTCGACGACGGCGCGGTGCGCGGCGAAGGAGTACTGGACGTGGCCGTTGCCCTGTCCGGTGCGCAGGTCGAAGGGCTCGGTGGGCCGGTGGCGCCACTCCAGCTCGACGTCGACGGCCTCGCCCTCCAGGACGTCCACGAGGTCGGCCAGGACCTCGCCGCCGTCGGTGACGACCTTGCCGCCCTCCAGGAGGAGTTCGGCGGTGGCCCACGCCGGGTGGTACGTGCCGAACTTGGCGCGGCCCAGCTCAAGGACCCGCTCGCGCACGGCCTCGCAGGAGTTCTTGACCGCGCCGCCGGTGACGTACGTCTGCCGGGACGCGGACGTCGAGCCCGCGCTGCCCACCTGGGTGTCGGCCGGGTGGATCGTCACCTGGGTGACGCCCAGCTCGGTGCGGGCGATCTGCGCGTGCACGGTGACGCCGCCCTGGCCGACCTCGGCCATCGCGGTGTGCACGGTGACGACCGGCTCGCCCGCGACGACCTCCATGCGGACCCGGGCCGTCGAGTAGTCGTCGAAGCCCTCCGAGAAGCCGACGTTCTTGATGCCGACGGCGTAGCCGACGCCGCGGACGACGCCCTCGCCGTGCGTGGTGTTGGACAGGCCGCCGGGCAGCTGGCGCACGTCCGAGCCCTCGGTGGTCTCCCACTGGCGCTCCGGCGGCAGCGGCATCGCCTTGACCCGGCGCAGGAGTTCGGCGACCGGTGCGGGCGAGTCGACCGGCTGCCCGGTCGGCATGATCGTGCCCTGCTCCATGGCGTTGAGCTGCCGGAACTCCACGGGGTCCAGGCCGAGCTTCGCGGCCAGCTTGTCCATCTGCGCCTCGTACGCGAAGCACGCCTGGACCGCGCCGAAGCCGCGCATGGCGCCGCAGGGCGGGTTGTTGGTGTAGAGCGCGACGGCCTCGATGTCCACGTCGTCGATCACGTACGGGCCGACGCTCAGCGAGGAGGCGTTGCCGACCACGGCCGGGGACGCGGAGGCGTACGCGCCGCCGTCCAGGACGATCCGGCACTTCATGTGGGTGAGCTTGCCGTCCTTGGTGGCCCCGTGCTCGTAGTGGAGCTTGGCGGGGTGGCGGTGAACGTGCCCGAAGAAGGACTCGAAGCGGTTGTAGACGATCTTGACGGGCTTGCCGGTGCGCAGTGCCAGGAGGCAGGCGTGGATCTGCATCGACAGGTCCTCGCGGCCGCCGAACGCGCCGCCGACCCCGGCGAGCGTCATCCGGACCTTCTCCTCGGGCAGGCCGAGGACCGGGGCGATCTGCTTGAGGTCCGAGTGCAGCCACTGGGTGGCCACGTACAGGTCGACGCCGCCGTCCTCGCCGGGCACGGCCAGGCCGGACTCGGGGCCGAGGAAGGCCTGGTCCTGCATGCCGAAGGTGTAGTCGCCCGTGACGATCACGTCGGCCCGCTTCGCCGCCTCGTCCGCGTCGCCGCGGACGATCGGCTGGCGGTGCACGACGTTCGGGTGCGGGACGTGGCCCGCGTGGTGGTCGTCGCGGCCCTCGTGGACGAGGACCGCGCCCGGCGCCGTCGCGCTCGCCTCGTCGGTGATGACGGGCAGCTCGCGGTACTCGACCTTGATCTTGGCGGCGGCGCGGCGCGCGGTCTCCGGGTGGTCGGCGGCCACGAGGGCCACCGGCTCGCCGTGGTGGCGGACCTTGCCGTGCGCGAGGACCGGGGTGTCCTGGATCTCCAGGCCGTAGTTCTTCACGTCGGTCGGCAGGTCGTCGTGGGTGAGGACCGCGTAGACGCCCGCGGTCGCCAGGGCCTCGCCGGTGTCGATGGACACGATCTCGGCGTGCGCGACCGGGGAGCGCAGGATCTGGCCCCACAGCATGTCCTCGTGCCACATGTCGGACGAGTACGCGAACTCGCCGGTGACCTTGAGGATGCCGTCCGGGCGGAGCGTGGACTCGCCGATGCCGCCCTTGGTCTGCGAGCCCTGGGTGACGTCGGCGGGGATGCCCGTGGTGCGGGTGTCGGCCATGTCCTCAGACCTCCTGGGTCTGGCGCGCGGCGGCGAGGCGGACCGCGTCCAGGATCTTCTCGTAGCCCGTGCAGCGGCACAGGTTGCCGGAGAGGGCCTCGCGGATGTCGGCGTCCGTCGGGTCCGGGTTGCGCTCCAGCATCTCGTCGGCGGCGACGAGCAGGCCCGGGGTGCAGAAGCCGCACTGGACGGCGCCCGCGTCGATGAACGCCTGCTGGACGGGCGAGAGTTCGGCGCCCTCGCCGGCGCGGGAGTCGGCGGGCCCGGCCTGCCAGCGCTTGGCCTGGTCCAGGGAGACCCCGCAGGAGCCGGTGGCGCCGGGGGCGCAACCGCCGTGCTCCGCGCGCTGCTTGGCGAAGTCCGCGAGGCCCTCGACGGTGACGACCTCGCGGCCCTCCACCTGTCCGGCCGCGACCAGGCAGGCGCACACCGGCACCCCGTCGAGCCGGACGGTGCAGGAGCCGCACTCGCCCTGCTCGCAGGCGTTCTTCGAACCGGGCAGACCGAGCCGCTCGCGCAGCACGTACAGCAGGGACTCGCCCTCCCACACGTCGTCGGCTTCCTGCGGACGGCCGTTGACCGTGAAGTTGACACGCATTACGCGACTCCCTCCGTGCCGCGGCCCGTGCCGCGGTAGGACTCCCAGGTCCAGCCGAGCGTGCGGCGGGCCATGATGCCGACGGCGTGGCGGCGGTAGCTCGCCGTGCCGCGGACGTCGTCGATCGGGTTGGCGGCGCCGGAGACGAGGTCCGCGAACTGCTTGGCGACCGACGGGGTGATGATCTTCTTGCTGTCCCAGAAGCCGCCCTCCTCCAGGGCCGCGTTCAGGAACTCCTCGGCGGCCTTCGCCCGGATCGGGGTGGGGGCGGCCGAGCCGATGCCGGTGCGCACGGTGCGGGTCCCGGGGTGCAGCGCGATGCCGAAGGCGCACACGGCGATGACCATCGCGTTGCGGGTGCCGACCTTCGAGTACTGCTGCGGGCCTTCCGCCTTCTTGATGTGCACGGCCCTGATCAGCTCGTCCGGGGCGAGCGCGTTGCGCTTCACCCCGGTGTAGAAGTCGTCGATCGGGATCAGCCGGGTGCCGCGCACGGACTCCGCCTCGACCTCGGCGCCCGCGGCGAGGAGCGCCGGGTGGGCGTCACCGGCCGGGGACGCGGTGCCCAGGTTGCCGCCGACCCCGCCGCGGTTGCGGATCTGCGGGGACGCCACGGTGTGCGAGGCGAGCGCGAGGCCGGGCAGCTCGGCGCGCAGGTGCTCCATGATGTCGGTGTACGGAACGGAGGCGCCGAGCCGGACGGAGTCCGCGCCGACCTCCCACTCCCGCAGCTCACCGATGCGGTTGAGGTCCAGGAGGTACTCCGGACGCCGGTGGTCGAAGTTGATCTCGACCATGACATCGGTGCCACCCGCGATCGGCACAGCCGTGGGGTGCTCGGCCTTCGCGGCGAGCGCCTCCTCCCAGCTGGCGGGGCGAAGGAAGTCCATGAGTGGCTCTCTCTTCGTAATCGTGCGTCGTCATCGTGCTCGGTGTGCGTACGCGGTACCGGTACGCCGTGCTGGTACGCGATGCTTCGTGACCGGTGGCGCTGTTGCTGATCGTGAACGCCGGGCGCGGTCTTCCGGGGGACGCGGCCGTCCGCCTTCCGGGTGGTGGCGGTGGCGCGACATCCGAGTGGAGGCGATCGATCCGGCCACGTGGGCCGCCGGCCTCTCGACTGCTCGTTCATGTGCTGTTAACGCGGAGTGGGGCAAGTACACCGCCCGCTCCTCCCATGGGGTCAGTCACTGAAACCATGAAGGAGTTGGCTGGCCAAGCCGTGAGTCTTGTAGATTCGTATGAAGAACAGGCCCCGGTCACCTCGCGGCTTCCCCCGGGAAACCGCCAGGACACAGGGGCCCGCGGTCCCCGGAACCCCCGGCGCGGCCGGGCACACACGAAATCGAGACAGATCGGCGGCGACGACACGATGCGGCTGCGCGCACTCCTTGACACCGACGCCCTTGGCCTCAGGCTGCTCGGCGGCGAGGACGAGCTCGACCGCACCGTCCGGGGCGTGATGACCACGGACCTGCGCGACCCCAGCCGCTACCTGGGCGGCGGCGAGCTGGTGCTCACCGGCCTCGCCTGGCGCCGGGACGCCGCCGACACGGAGCCGTTCGTACGGATCCTCGCGACCGCCGGGGTGGCGGCGCTCGCGGCGGGCGAGGCCGAGCTGGGCGACATCCCCGACGACCTCGTCGAGGCCTGCGCCCGCCACCGGCTCCCGCTCTTCGCCGTCAACGAGTCGGTGGCGTTCGCAACGATCACCGAGCACGTCGTGCGCCAGGTCTCGGGCGAGCGCGCCGGGGACCTCGCGGCCGTCGTGGACCGGCACCGGCGCCTGATGACGTCGGGCCCCGCGGGCGGCGGCCCGGACGTGGTGCTCGACCTGCTCGGCTCCGACCTGGACCTGCGCGCCTGGGTCCTGTCCCCCGCCGGACGCGCCATCGCCGGGGCGGCCGCGGGCGCGCCCGGCCTCTCGGCCCGGATCCGCGCGCGGCTCGCCGGAGAGCACCTGGCCGCCGCCCGCACCGGGCGGCGCGGACCGCACCGGGTGGGCGTGGACGGGGTCACGTACTCGCTGTTCCCCATCCGCTCCAGCGGCCGGGGCAGCGCGGGCGCCTCCCGGGACGTCCGCGAGACCGTCCTGTCCGACTGGCTGCTCGCCGTCGAGGCCGACGCGGGCGACTGGCCCGAGGAGCGGCTCGACCTGCTCCAGGGCGTCACCCAGCTGATCGCCGTCGAGCGGGACCGCAGGGACGCGGCCCGCACCGTGCGCCGCCGCCTGGCGCAGGAGGTCCTCGAACTGGTCCAGACGGGTGCCGCGCCCGCCGAGATCGCCGCCCGTCTGCGGGTCGCGGCGCCGGTGCTCCTTCCCGGACTCGGCGCGGCCCCGCACTGGCAGGTCGTGGTGGCCCGCGTGGAGTGGGACGAGGTCCAGGGCGGGCCCGCGGCCGACGCCGGCGGGCGCCGGGCGGGCGAGCCCTCGGGGTCCTCGATCGACGGCGGGCGCCGCGCGGGCATCGAGAGCGGCCCGGTCGCCCAGGCGCTCCTGGAGGAGATCCTCGTCGACCCGGCGACCGCGGGCCCCGACCCCTCCGACCGGATCGCCGTCGCGCACACCGGTGACGAGGCCATCGCGCTCGTGCCGCTGCCCGCGATGTCCCCGGAGGCCGAGGGCGGCGACGCGGGCCTGCTCGCCGACGCGCTCCTCGCCGCCGTGCGCGAGCCCCTGACGGCGGGCCTCGCCGACGACGGCCGCCTCACCCTCGGCGTCAGCGCGGCCGTGCACTCCGCGGAGGGCCTGCGCGGCGCCCTGGAGGAGGCCCGGCACGCCCGCCGGGTCGCGGCCGCCCGCCCCGGCCGGGTCTGCGCCGCGGGCCACCAGGAGCTGGCCTCCCACGTGCTGCTGCTGCCGTTCGTGCCCGACGACGTGCGCCGCGCGTTCACGGCCCGCCTCCTCGATCCGCTGCGGGAGTACGACCGCCGCCACCGCGCGGAGCTCATCCCCACCCTGGAGGCGTTCCTCGACTGCGACGGCTCCTGGACGCGCTGCGCGACCCGGCTGCACCTGCACGTCAACACACTGCGCTACCGCGTGGGCCGAATCGAGCAGTTGACGGGCCGTGACCTCGCGCGCCTGGAGGACAAGCTGGATTTCTTCTTGGCATTGCGGATGAGCTGAGCCACGGGCGCGGGCGTGCGCCGGTCGGTTCAGCCCAAAACCACACCATCCGCCTCCCTCAACTTTGTGAAATCCTTCACCCACCCCCTTGGCCCCACGCGCCGATCCGTGCTGAGATTCGCCCACGACTCAACAGCTCAATGGTGCGCTAGGGGAGGGCAACGTGGCGCATACCGCCATGTCTGGTACGGGAAATGGCTCAGGGCACGATCCACTCCAGACCGCGGTATGGCGGCTGCGCTCGCGCGGCTGCTGGACCGACGCCGCAGCACTGCTCGCGCCCCGGCAGGGCGCGGCCGCCGCGCTCCAGAGAACCTCGCTGCTCGTCGAGCGCTGCCTGTTCACCGGGGAGGGCTGGGCCGAGGCCGAGGACGGCCTGCGGACGGCGGAGGCCGTCGCCGACGATGACGACGCGCGCGGCGCCGCCGCCTGCGAGCGCGGCCAACTCGCCTACGCCGCGACCGTGTTGGGCGTGCGCGACCGCGCCGACGAGGCCCGTACCGCGCTCGGCCGCGCCGCCGCGCTGCTCGCGCCCGGGGCCGCGGGGCGGGCCCTCCTGGACTTCCGCCGCGGCCTGGTCGCCGAGCACCTCGCCGACTCGCCGCAGGCCGCGCGGGCCGCGTACCGGCGCGCCCACGCCGGGGCCACCGCGCACGAGGACTCCCTCCTGCTCTCCTTCACCTGGCGGCACCTCGCCGGACTCGCCCTGCGCGAGGGCGAGTTGGCGGAGGCCCGGCACGGCTTCACCGAATCCCTGCGCCTCCGGGAGGAGTTGGGCTTCCTCGTCGGCACGGCCCCGGCCCTCGCCGCCCTCGCCGACGCCGAGCCCGAGCCCGAGGCCTCCCGCCTCCGCGCCGAAGCCACCCGCCTCTTCCGCCTCCTGGGCGGCGTCCCCTCCTGGCTGGCCCCCCAACTCACCCCACCGGCCCCGGCGGCGTAGTCCCTCGCGGGTGCGCCCCAGGCCCGCCCCTTCCCGAACAAGGGGGCTCCGCCCCCTTGGACCCCCGAAAGCGGCGCTGTATTCCAGCCCCTCCGGCGTTTGAGGAGCGGGGGTCTGGGGGCGGAGCCCCCAGGGATCGGGAAGGGGCGCCCGCGCGCGGAGCGCGCTAATGGGCACAGCGGGGAGCCCCGCGAGGGCTACGCCGGTCGGAGCCTGAGCGTCAGAATCTGAAAGGGCCGCAAGGAGAGGGAGAGCCCCGCGCCGGTGGTGGAGGCGGACCGCAGGGGCCGCTCGAGCAGATCCGTGACCTCCGCACGGGCGACAGGAAACGCCGAGGTCAGCACCGCCCGAGCCCGCCCGCCCCGGGACTCGTACAGCCGCACCACCACGTCCCCGCTCCGGTCCTCCGCGAGCTTCACCGACTCCACCGTCACCCCCGGATGGTCGACCCGCACGAGCGGCGCCACGTCCCCCGCCTCCGCCACCCGCACCGGCAGGTTCAGCGCGAGCCCCTCGGCCACGGCGTCCCCGACCTCCGCCCCCGGGAGCAGCGCGTACGTGAACCGGTGCGGCCCCACGTCCGTGTCCGGGTCGGGGCTGTGCGGCGCCCGAAGGAGCGTGAGGCGCACGGTCGTGCCGAGCCCGTCGGCGTGCTCGGCGCGCGTCACGTCATGGCCGTACGTCGAGTCGTTGAGGACCGCGACCCCGTACCCGTCCTCGCCCACCCGCAGCCACCGGTGCGCGCAGATCTCGAACCGGGCCGCGTCCCAGCCGGTGTTGGCGTGCGTCGGCCGGTGCACGTGCCCGAACTGGATCTCCGCCGTGGACCGTTCGGCGTGCACGTCCAGCGGGAACGCGGCCTTGAGCACCTTCTCCGACTCGCGCCAGTCCACGTCCGTGACCACGTCGAGGCGGCGGCTGCCCGCCGCGAGCCGCAGCTCCTGCGTGATCCGCGAGCCCGCGCCGAAGGCGCGGACGACGCGCACGGAGGCGCGCAGCGGCCCGTCCTCGACCAGCTCCACGGACTCGGCGTCCGTCAGGTCGGCGTGCCGGTGACGGTAGTGCTCGTCCAGGTCCCAGGCGTCGTAGCGGGTGGGGTGGTCCGGGTGCAGCTGGAGGAGGTTGCCGCGGGACCCGGGGGCGAGGACCTCGCGGTCGTGGTCCAGGTCCCGCACGGAGGCGAGCAGCCCGTCGGCACCGATGGTGACGCGCAGGTGCTCGTTCGTCAGGATGATCTCGGCGCCGGTCCGCGTCGCCGACGTCACCGCCACCGGGGCACGCTCGTGGCCCGCGGCGACGGCGAGGCTGCGGGTGCCGAGCGGGCCCACGTGCACCTGCGTGAGCACGCCGTCGTGCTCGACGACCTCGCTGCGCGCGTACGGCGACGCGTTCAGGACGCAGACGTCACCGGCGCCGAGGTGGCGTACCGCGTCGGCCGTGAGGGCGTCGAGCTCGGCGAGCACGCGCGCGTAGGTGTCCCGCGCCTCCCGGTGCACCCACGCGATGGACGAACCCGGCAGGATGTCGTGGAACTGGTGCAGCAGGACCGTCTTCCACAGCCGGTCGAGGGCGTCGTACGGATAGGCGTACGCGGGGTCCTTGAGCGCGGCCGTCGCGCACCACAACTCGGCTTCCCTCAGGGCGTGTTCGCTGCGCCGGTTGCCGCGCTTGGTCGCCGCCTGCGTCGTGTACGTCGCCCGGTGCAGCTCCAGATACAGCTCGCCGGACCACACCGGTGCCCGCTCGCCGTACTCCTCCTCGGCCGCCGCGAAGAACGCCGAGGGCCGCTCGATCTCGACCCGGGGCGAGCCCTCTAGGGAGCGCAGCCTGCGGGCCCGCTCCAGCATCTCGCGGGTGGGCCCGCCCCCGCCGTCGCCCCAGCCGAACGGCACCAGGGAGCGGGTCGCCCGCCCCTTCTCGGCGAAGTTCCGCTCGGCGTGGGCCAGTTCGGAGCCGAGGAACTGGGAGTTGTACGTGTCCACGGGCGGGAAGTGCGTGAAGACGCGGGTGCCGTCGATGCCCTCCCACCAGAACGTGTGGTGGGGCATCTTGTTGGACTGGTTCCAGCTCAGCTTCTGGGTGAGGAACCAGCGCACGCCCGCGAGCCGCGCGAGCTGCGGGAAGGCGGCCGTGTACCCGAAGGAGTCCGGCAGCCAGATCTCCTCGGTGTCGACCCCGAACTCCTCCTGGAAGAACCGCTTCCCGTGCACGATCTGCCGGGCCAGGGCCTCCCCGCCCGGCATGTTCGCGTCCGACTCCACCCACATCGAGCCGACGGGCGCCCACTGGCCAACCGCCACCGCCTTCTTGATCCGCTCCCAGATGTGCGGCTGGTGCTCCTTCACCCACGCGTACTGCTGCGCCTGCGAACAGGCGAAGACCAACTCCGGATAGTCACGCGCGAGCGCCGTCACGTTGGCGAACGTCCGGGACGCCTTGCGCACCGTCTCGCGCAGCGGCCACAGCCACGCCGAGTCGATGTGCGCGTGCCCGGCGGCCGATACGCGGTGGGAGCTGGCGTGCGCGGGCCGCGCGAGCACCTCGGCCAGCTCCGCGCGCGCCGCCGCGGCGGTCCCCCGCACGTCGTGCAGGTCGAGCGCGTCGAGCATGTCCTCCAGGGCGCGCAGGATCTCGTGGCGCCGCGGGCGCGCCGCGTCCAGCTCGCCCATCAGCTCCGACAGGACCTCGATGTCCAGGAGCAGATGCCAGACGGCCTCGTCGAGTACGGCCAGGTCGGCAGCGGCGAATCGGTACATCGGCCGATCGCCCGCGGTCAGGACGTCGCCGAGCCGGGTCGGCACGAAGTCGTGCAGGACCGCCGGGTTGGCCGCCGCCTCAAGCAACAGGTGCACCGGCTCGCCGCCCTCGGCGGGGTCCGCGACGGGTACGTGCCGGTTGCGCGGGTGAATGCCCTTGAGCGGGACCCCGGAGGCGTCGTGGACCAGGCCCTCCGCCTGGAACCCGGGCCCCTCGCCGGTGAACCCCGGATCGACGACCACCTCCACCCGCCGCCCGCGCCACGCCTGCGGCACCTGCCCCTCCATCCGGAACCAACTCGTCGACCAGGGCCTTCCCCAGGCGGTACCGGTGTCGAAGGGCTCGTACGCCGCCGCGAGCGCCTCGGCGACGGGCACGGTTCCCCAAGCTCTCGGCTCCGCTCGAGCAGGGGAGGCCCCGTCGCCGGGCGGGTGCCACACGGAGAGCGCGAGCGGCACGCGGTCCGCGTACTGGGCGGGGCGGACGAACTGCCGCACCACGCGTTCCAGGCGCTCCTCCACCAGACGTCGGTCGTCGTGCACGGCGACTCCTCCACATGGTCGATCCCGAGTGGTACTCGGCTTCACTTCCCCTCAACCCATCGGCGCATCCACTTCGTTGGTTGACGAATGGACATGAGTGGGCCCAAGTGGGGCGGGCATGCATCCCGTGAGCATGTTCGATGACGGACTTGTGGGCGGGGGTCATGGTCAGGTACGCGCAAGGAGGTGCCGCCGTCGATCGGGGGGCGGCCCGGGTGAGACGAGAGGACCATCAAGTCGACGGCGTGACGAGTGAGAGCGGGCTCCAGCTGCGGCGCAGACTGGGGCGTTCCGACCTCAGGGCGGTGTCCGAGGCGCGGGCGGCGCTGCGGGACCTGCTGCGGCGCTGGGGGCGCTCCGGCTCGTCCGACGTGGCCGAGCTCCTCACCAGCGAGCTGGTCACGAACGCCCTGGTGCACACCGACCGGGACGCGGTCCTGACGGCGACGGTGGGGCCGCGGCGGCTGCGGGTCGAGGTCCGGGACTTCGTGGGACGGCGGCCGCGGATGCGGACGCCCGCGGCGGGCGACGCCACGCACGGGCGCGGCCTGATGCTCGTCCAGTCCCTCGCGGACGCGTGGGGCGTGCGGGCGCACGGGGTGGGCAAGGCGGTGTGGTTCGAACTGGACGCGGACGGCCTCTAGCCCTCACGGCCGCGCCCCTTCCCGATCCGGGGGCTCCGCCCCCGCGCCCCCGTTTGTCGGCGCTCCGCGCCTCGTCCTCAAACGCCGGACGGGCTGCATGGCTGCCGGTGCGGACCGGATCTCGTCTGCGGCCCGCGCCGAGAACTTCCAGCCCGTCCGGCGTTTGAGGACGAGCGCGCAGCGCGATGAAGGGCGGGGTGCCAGGGGCGGCCAGCCCCTGGTTCGGGAAGGGGGCGGGCCCGGGGCGCGCCGCGACGGCTCAGCTGCCCGCGAAGTGTTCCGTCACCAACGTGTGCACCACCGGCAGGTCGCCCGCGATCAGGGCGTCCAGGAGGGTCGTGTGCTCGGCCGCGTCCGCGACGAGGTCGGCGCGGCGAGGGTGGACGGGGCCGGTGACGAGGGGCCACTGGGAGCGCCGGTGCAGGTCGTCGGCGACCTGGACGAGCTGTCCGTTGCCGGAGAGCCCGAGCAGGGCCCGGTGGAAGGCCCGGTCCGCGTCCGCGTAGCGGGCCCGGTCGCCGGCCGCCGCGGCCACCACCGTCGCCTCCGCGAGCGGCCGCAGCGCCTCCCACCGTCCGGCGGGCACGCTGCGGGCGAGCCGCAGCATCACCGGCACCTCTATCAGGGCCCGCACCTCGGCCAGCTCCCCGAGCTCCCGCGCCCCGCGCCGCAGGACCCGGAACCCCCGGTTCGGCACGACCTCGACCGCGCCTTCGAGGGCGAGCTGCTGCATGGCCTCGCGCACGGGCGTCGCGGACACGCCGAAGCGCTCCCCGAGGGCGGGCGCCGAGTACACCTCGCCGGGCGCGAGGTCGCCGTCGACGAGCGCGGCCCGCAGGGCGTCGAGGACCTGCCCGCGCACGGAGCTGCGCCGCACGCCGCCGCGCTCCGGCGGCTCCCCCGGCGCGCCCCGGTCCCCGCTGCCCGTCCCGGCCTGCCCCGGGACCCTCGCGACGGCGCAGCGGGCGGAGGCCCCCGTCGCACGCGCTCCGGCCCGCTCCACTGTTACCTCCCGCTCCCGCGCTTCCGCGGCCCACCCGGCACCTAGGGGATCGCGCCGGACGCGAAACGTACGACCCGAATCACCCGAGAAGCACCTTAGGCGGACCGCACTCCAGTTGAAACCTCGATCATGTTGGGTAAGGTTAGGCTTACCTGCAATCGATCGTGATTCGGCGGTCCCGCATGTCCCTTCCCACCCTGGAGCCCGGCGCCCGGCACTCGGCGCCCCGCCACAGTTCCGTCACGGGCGCCTACGCCCGTCTCACCGAGGTGTACCCCGGGCTGCGGATCCAGGAGCTGGCCGAGGACGAACAGGCACCCCGGGGCGACGGCTGGGTCCCGGTCGAGCGGCTCGCCGCCGCCGGGCCGGAGTTCGAGGAGTTCCTCGCCTGGGACGACGCGCAGGTCCTCAAGGACTACGGCCTGCGCGCCCGGCCCGACGTCGTGGCCAGCTTCGCGCTGCACCGCTACGCCTGGCCCGCCTGTCTGCTGATCACCGTGCCGTGGTTCCTGCAGCGCCGCGTGCCGCGCTACCCCGTGGAGCACGTCTCCTTCCAGCGCGCGCTCGGCACGCTGGCCGTGCGCCCCACCACCTTCGCCTGCCTGCCCGACGACCCGGCGGCGGCGCTGCCCGGCGCCACCGTCGTACCGGACGAGGAGGCGCTGCGCGCCGAGGTGCGGGCCGCCGTGGCCGAGCACCTGGGGCCGCTGCTCGACGGCTTCGGGCCGCGCATGCGCCGCCGCGGGCGCGCGCTGTGGGCCATGGCGACGGACGAGATCGTCGAGGGCATCTGGTACGTCGCCCATCTCCTCGGCGAGGAGGGGCGCGCCACCACCGAGCTGGAGCGCCTGCTCCCCGGCGCCACCAAGCCGTACGTCGGCACGGCCGCGTTCCGCGAGCTGACCGGGCCGAACGGCGAGAAGCTGCCCACCCGCGACCGCGCGAGCTGCTGCATGTTCTACACGCTGCGGCCCGAGGAGACCTGCGTCACCTGCCCGCGCATGTGCGACACGGACCGCGCCGCCAAACTGGCCGCCGCGGCCGCCGCCTGACGCCCTCCGGTCCGTCCCGCGGCCCCCGCACGCCCGCCTATTCGAACTCAACTCGCATATTCCTGGCAGTAGTTCGAACGATTCCCGGCGTGGCGCGGTCCTTGCCACCCACTTGGCGTCCTCTTGCCGGAAAACCCCTTGAGCGCCGTCGGGCGTGGGTCACTATGGCGCCCGAAACGCCCTACCGCGACGCAAGGGACCCGAGATGAGACTGACCGACATATCGCTGGACTGGCTGCTGCCCGGCGGCGTCCTGCTCTTGGGCATGGCGGTGGCGGTGGCGGTGCTCGCACGGGGCAAGAAAGCCCAGACGAAGGCGGCCGCCGCCGACGACTCGTGGGAACGCAACGAGGAGCGCCGCAGGCGCAAGGAAGCCCTCTACGGCACCGCCTCCTACGTCCTCCTCTTCTGCTGCGCGGCCGTCGCCGCGGCCCTCTCCTTCCACGGCCTGGTCGGCTTCGGCCGGCAGAACCTGAACCTGTCGGGCGGCTGGGAGTACCTGGTGCCGTTCGGGCTCGACGGGGCCGCGATGTTCTGCTCCGTGCTCGCGGTGCGCGAGGCCAGCCACGGCGACGCGGCGCTCGGCTCCCGGCTCCTGGTGTGGACGTTCGCGGGGGCCGCCGCCTGGTTCAACTGGGTGCACGCGCCACGCGGCCTCGGCCACGCGGGCGCGCCCCAGTTCTTCGCCGGGATGTCCCTGTCCGCGGCCGTCCTCTTCGACCGGGCCCTCAAGCAGACCCGCCGCGCCGCCCTGCGCGAGCAGGGCCTCGTGCCGCGACCGCTGCCGCAGATCCGGATCGTACGGTGGCTGCGGGCGCCCCGGGAGACGTTCGGCGCGTGGTCGCTGATGCTCCTGGAGGGCGTGCGCACGCTCGACGAGGCGGTCGAGGAGGTGCGCGAGGACCGGCGCGAGAAGGAGCAGGCCCGCACGCGCCGCCGCGACCAGGAGAAGCTGGAGCGGGCGCAACTGAAGGCCATCAGCCGGGGCCGTGGCTACCACGGGCGCGGAGGCCGGCAGGTCGACGTCCCGGCCGTGACGCAGTCGGTGGGGTCCGCGCAGGTCGGCGCGGACCCTGCCATAGCGGCTCCGCCGCAGCAGGAGCAGTTGCCCGTACGGTCGCGTCCCTCCCTCCAGGCCGTCAAGGGCGGTCCTGAGACCGTGACGGTCGACCTCACGGCCGAGGACGACACGCAGACGATTCCGCGCCTCGACTCGCTGGAGCGCAAGCTGAAGGATCTTGAGCAGCAGTTCGGCTGACCCCTCGCGGTGCGCCCCGCTGTGCCCATGAGCGCGCTCCGCGCGCGGGCGCCCCTTCCCGAACCATGGGCTGCCGCCCCTGGCACCCCGCCCCTTCATCGCGCTGGCGCGCTCGTCCTCAAACGCCGGACGGGCTGGATGGCTGCCGGTGCCGACCGGATCTCGTCTGCGGCCCGCACCGAGGACTTCCAGCCCGTCCGGCGTTTGAGGACGAGGCGCGGAGCGCCGACAAACGGGGGCACGGGGGCGGAGCCCCCGGATCGGGAAGCCCCGGTCGGCCTAGGCGGTTGTGGCGATGCCGCCGTCGACGGGGATCACTGCGCCTGTCAGGTATGCGCCTGCCCGGCTGGCGAGGAACACGGCGACACCCGCCATGTCGTCGTCGCGGCCGATCCGGCGCAGTGGGGCCGACGCCGCGATCGCCTCGCCGAACTCATCGAGGGTTGCGGCCATCATCGTCGACGGGAACGGTCCCGGCGCCACAGCGTTCACGGTGACGTGCTGCGGTCCTAGTTCCTTGGCGAGCACTCTGGTGAGCTGGTGCAGTGCGGCCTTGCTGCTGGAGTACGAGTAGTTGGGCCGCTGGGGGATGTGGATGGCGGCGATGCTGCCGATGTTGACGATCCGCGCGGGATCGTCGGCGGTGCCCGCCCTGCGGAGTGCGGGCAACAGCGCCTGGACCAGCCAGAACGGCGCCTTCAGGTTGAGGTCGACGACCGTGTCCCAGGCCGCGTCCGGGAACGTCGCCAGCGGCTCGTCCCACAGGGTGCCCGCGTTGTTGACGAGGATGTCGAGATGCTCCGAGTCGGCGGTGACGAGGTCGGACAGTCGCCGGCACTCGTCGTGGCGGGACAGGTCGGCGGGGACGGCCCGCACCTCACCGAACGGGGACAGTTGTTCCTGCGCCTGAGCGCACGCTTCCGCGTCGCGTGAGCTGATGACCACGCGGGCGCCCGCCTGGAGGAGGCCACGCGTGATCATCATTCCGATGCCTCGGGTGCCACCGGTGACGAGCGCGCGCTTTCCACGCAGATCGAAAAGCTCTGCGTGCGTGGTGAATTGGCTGTGTACCACTTGCCGCCTTTCCAGTTCGGTCGTGCGGGATGACGCGCCGACGCGTTGCGTGTTCGGTTCAGCTGTCTCAACGCTATGACTTTGGAGTGCACTCCAAGCAAGCGGATCAGGGACGCGGACACGCCCAGGTCGCCCGCTTCACGCAGGGCGACAGCCCTCGCCGCAGGTGCTGCCGAGGGCTGTCGTCGCTGCGCGCGGAGCGCGCCCATGGGCACAGCGGGGAGTCCCGCGAGGCTCAAGGCCTCGGGATGTTGCGCAAGTTGGACCGGGCCATCTGGGCCATGCGGCCCACCCCGCCGTCGAGGACGATCTTGCTGGCGGAGAGGGCGAAGCCGGTGACCATGTCGGAGCTGATCTTCGGGGGGATGGAGAGGGCGTTGGGGTCGGTGACGATGTCGACGAGGGCGGGGCCCTTGTGGGCGAAGGCGTCCTTGAGGGCACCGGCGAGCTGCTTGGGCTTCTCCACGCGCACGCCGTAGGCCCCGGCCGCCCGGGCCACCGCGGCGAAGTCGGGGTTGTGGTTGGCGGTGCCGTACGAGGGCAGGCCCGCGACGAGCATCTCCAGCTCCACCATCCCCAGGGACGAGTTGTTGAAGAGGACCACCTTCACCGGCAGGTCGTACTGCACGAGCGTGAGGAAGTCGCCCATCAGCATGGAGAAGCCGCCGTCGCCCGACAGGGAGACGACCTGCCGCGTGCGGTCGGTGAACTGCGCGCCGATCGCCTGCGGCAGGGCGTTCGCCATGGAGCCGTGGCTGAAGGAGCCGATGATGCGGCGCTTGCCGTTCGGGGTGAGGTAGCGGGCCGCCCAGACGTTGCACATGCCGGTGTCGACGGTGAAGATCGCCGCATCGTCCGCCAGGTCGTCGAGGACCGACGCCACGTACTCGGGGTGGATCGGTACGTGCTTCTCGACCTTGCGGGTGTAGGCCTTGATCACGCCTTCGAGCGCGTCGGCGTGCTTCTTGAGCATCTTGTCGAGGAACTTGCGGTTGCTCTTCGGCGAGACGCGCGGGGTCAGACAGCGCAGCGTCTCGCGCACGTCGCCCCAGACCGCGAGGTCCAGCCTGGAACGGCGCCCCAGGTTCTCGGGCCGCACGTCGACCTGGACGATCTTCACGTCGTCGGGCAGGAAGGCGTTGTAGGGGAAGTCGGTGCCGAGCAGGATGAGCAGGTCGCACTCGTGGGTGGCCTCGTACGCGGCGCCGTAGCCGAGCAGTCCGCTCATGCCCACGTCGTACGGGTTGTCGTACTGGATCCACTCCTTGCCGCGCAGGGCGTGCCCGACGGGGGCCTTGAGCTTCTCGGCGAAGGCCATGACCTCGGCGTGCGCCCCCGCGGTGCCGCTGCCGCAGAACAGCGTGACCTTGTCCGCCTCGTCGATCATCGCGGCGAACGTGTCGATCTCGGCGTCACCGGGGCGCACGGAGGGGCGCGAGGTGACCAGGGCCGTCTCCGCGGCCTTGTCCGGAGCGGGCTCGGAGGCGATGTCGCCGGGCAGCGAGACGACGCTGACGCCGGACTGTCCGACGGCGTGCTGGATGGCGGTCTGGAGCAGGCGCGGCATCTGCTTCGGGTTGGAGATCAGTTCGCTGTAGTGACTGCACTCGCGGAACAGCTGGTCGGGGTGGGTCTCCTGGAAGTAGCCGAGGCCGATCTCGGAGGAGGGGATGTGGGAGGCCAGGGCGAGCACCGGGGCCATGGAGCGGTGGGCGTCGTAGAGGCCGTTGATGAGGTGGAGGTTGCCGGGGCCGCAGGAGCCCGCGCAGGCGGCGAGGGTGCCGGTGATCTGGGCCTCCGCGCCGGCCGCGAAGGCGGCGGTCTCCTCGTGCCGCACCTGGATCCAGTCGATCCGCGGGGTGCGCCGGATCGCGTCCACGACGGGATTGAGGCTGTCGCCGACCACTCCGTAGAGCCGCTTGACCCCGGCGCGGACGAGGATGTCGACGAACTGCTCGGCGACGTTCTGCTTGGCCATGTCTTCATGCACCCCTTCGGTCGCTATGGGTCCATGAATTCACAGGGGCCGCGCTCACGCCTCCCAAACGGCCGCGGCCGTGCGGTCGTCGGCGTATCCCTTGACCCGTACTTGGGTGTCGGCGAGGAAGGCGGCGAGGCCGGGCGGCCCGCCCTCGGCCCACCGGCGGGTGAGGTGCCGGGACAGCTCGGGCTCGCCGCGCAGCGGTTCGGCGAGGCCGCCGGTGCACAGCAGCAGCGTGTCACCCGGGCGGGCGACGGAGGCGCGGAAGCGGAAGGGGTCGCGGGGCGGGGCGGGCGCCGGTTCGTACGGGCTCGGGGGCGTGGTGATGCCCAGGTCCATGGTGAGCCGGTCGCCCTCGGGGGTCTCGGCGGGCGGCGAGCCGAAGCCGACGACGGCGGCGCCCGTGGTGGTGGCGACGCGCGGTTCGATGTCCTGCCACTCGCCGCCGCGCAGCCGGAACAGGCCGCCGGAGCCGACGCCGAAGAACACCCGGGTGCGGCAGCGCGGGTCGGCGGGCAGCAGCAGACAGCGCAGGGACGCCGTGTACTCCTCCGGTTCGAGCCCGAGGTCGGCGGCGCGGGCGCGCAGCTTGCCGAGGCTGCGGTCGGTGAGCCGGTGCAGGCCCGACTTCAGGTCGCCGCGCCGCGCGGCCTTGATGTCCTGGGCGAGCCGGGCGTGGCTGCGGCCCACGGCCCGGCCGATCCAGGCGCAGGCGTCGGCAGCCGCGCGGTGGGCGCCCGCCGTGGCGCGGGCGCCGGTGGCCATGGCGACCAGGACGAGGGCGTCCTCGCCCGCTCCGAAGCGGGCGGTGAGCAGCGCGTCCCGGCGCGGCTCGGCCCGGTACCGGGCGGAGTCCCCGCGTACGGAGGCCGCACGCAGCGTGCTGGCGCCGTACCGCGCGCCGTCGAGCACGGTGTCGGCGACGAGGCTGCCGAGGTCGTCCGGGTCGGCGGCGGGCAGCCCGGTCGGCTCGGCTTCGTAGGTCGGGGGCCCGTCCCCCACGTACGCCCTGGCGGGGAGCGCCGGGGCCTCGCCGACGGCCCCCTGCCCTTCCGGGTCCGCCGGGGCCTTCGGGGGGTGGGAGGCCGCGGCGGTGGCGGCGCTGCTCTCCGTGGAGGGCCGCGTGGGCGGCGCGGCGGGCCGCTCGGGCGCGGAGGGGAAGGTGACGGGGCCGGAGGGGGTGGCGGGCGCCCAGGGGGCGGGGGCGCGGTAGGTGGGGGGCGCGGTGGGATCCGTACGACGGTCCGCCCGGCGATCTGTGGGCGGATCCGTGGGCGGGGGTGCCGCGGGGGGATCGGTGCGGCGGTCCGTGTGGGGTTCCGTACGGCGGTCCGTACGGCGGTCCGTACGGGGTTCCGTGGGCGGAGGCGCCGCGGAGGGCGGGCGGCGGGGTGCCGGGGTGCGGGCGGGGGGCGTCACCGGGCCGCGGGGTGGTTCGACGCCGGGGGGCCAGGCGGGGGCCGGGGGCGGGGTGGCTGCCGGGGGGCTGGCGCCCGGGGTGCCGGGCTCGGCGCCGGGCTCGGTTGCGGGTGGGGGAGGCGGGGGCCCCGGGCTCGGCGCCTGGGGTTTCGGGCGCGGCTCCCCTCGCGGCTCACGCAGGGGCTCTCCCCGCGGCTCACGCAGGGGCTCTCCCCGCGGCTCGCGCGGGGGCTCGCGCAGGGGCTCCCTACGCGGCTCCCCCTGCGGCTCGCGCGGGGACTCCCCCCGCGGCTCGCCCCACGGCTCCCCTCGCGACACCCCCGCCGGGGCCTCCCGTTGCCCGGGAACGTCGTACGGCTTCGCTCCCCCGCCCGCGTCGGGCGGCCTCGCGGGGGCGGGCGGCGGCGTGGGCGCGTCGTCGTCGGCGGGGCCCACCCGGGGCGCGCTGCCCGCGGCGTACGCGGTGGGGTCCCTCGGCGGCGGCTCCCCCGCCGCCGGGGCGAAGGGGCCGCCCCGGGAACCGGCCGTGGGCCTCGCCGCGAACGTGCCCCTGAGGGTCGGGGCGGACGCGGCGGGCGGACCGTCGTCCGCCTCCTCGCCCACCGTCCCCGCCGCCGAGGCGAACCGGTCGTCCAGGGAATCGCCCGCGGCCGCGGGCCCCGTGTCGTCCTTCGCCTCGTCGTACAACTGCGCCCACCAGTCGGCCTCCTGACCGGTGGGCCTCTCCCCCTGCTGGCTCATGCCCCTATTGTCCACAGCACAGGCCGTACGAAAACGGTGCATCCGGAAATTCCCACCGGGCCCGACGGGGGTGGCGGGCGGTGGCGCGGGGTGCCGGGCGGGGTGCCGGGCGGGCCCACCCCCCACGGGAGGACCGCCCGGCGAGGAGGCCACCCTGGCAGAGCGACGGGTGGTGCGGTGATGATGTTCGCGGCGGGTTCACGCCGTGGCCGGTTTCCGCCAGCCACGGGCAGAACGGCAGGAACGCGCCGGAACGATCGGGGAGGGAGCCGCCGCATGCTGGCCGCTATTGGTCTGGACGAGACGCACGAGGCGGCGTACCGCGCGCTGGTGTCGGTCGGGGCGGCCGACGTGCCGGACCTGGCGCGCCGCCTCACGCTCGCCGAGCCGGACACGGAGCGGGCGCTGCGCCGGCTCGAACGGCACGGGCTCGCCGCGCAGGCGTCGGGCCGGGCCGGGCGCTGGGTGGCGGCGCCGCCCGGCGTAGCCCTGGGCGCGCTGCTCACCCAGCGGCGGCACGAGCTGGAGCAGGCGGAGCTCGCGGCGACCCTGCTCACGGAGGAGTACCGGGGCCGGGCGGCCGAGCCCACCGTGCACGACCTGGTCGAGGTGGTGACGGGCGCGGCCGCCGTCTCGCAGCGCTTCCTCCAGCTCCAGCTCGGCGCGAGCCGCGAGGTGTGCGCCCTGGTGACGGGCCGGCCGGTCGCGGTGACCGGTCTGGAGAACGACGCGGAGGAACAGGCGGCGAGCCGGGGCGTCGCCTACCGCGTGGTGGTGGAGCGCGCCGTCCTCGCCGCGCCGACGGGCCTGACGGAGATCGCGGAGGCGTTGGGGCGGGCCGAGCGGGTGCGGGTCGTGGACCGCGTACCGACGAAGCTGGTGATCGCGGACGGGTCGCTCGCGATGGTGCCGCTGACCACGCGGACGGCGGAGCCCGCGGCCCTCGTGGTGCACGCGAGCGGGCTCCTGGAGTCCCTCACGGGCCTGTTCGAGGCGGTGTGGCGGGGCGCGCTGCCGCTGCGGCTCGGCGAGGGCGGCACGGTGCGCGAGGCCGCGGACGGCCCCGACGGCACGGACCTGGAGGTCCTGTCGCTGCTGCTCGCCGGCATGACGGACGCGAGCGTGGCGAAGCAGCTGGACCTCGGCCTGCGCACCGTACAGCGCCGGGTCAAGCGGCTGATGGAGCTGACGGGCGTGACGACCCGGCTCCAGCTGGGCTGGCACGCGTACGAACGGGGCTGGGTGGCCCGCGAGGCGGGCGCCCCGGGACCGGCCCGCGGCTAGGCGCCGACGCGGGCGCCGGGACTAACGCGACCTGCGGTTTCGCGGCCGCTCCTGCACCCTGGGCAGATGGGAGCGTGGGAGCTCACGCTGGTCGGCGTGGTGATGCTGCTCGGCCTGTGCGGTGTCCTCGTACCCGGCGTGCCCGGCTCGTGGCTGGTGTGGGCCGGGGTGCTGTGGTGGGCGCTCCAGGACCCGCACGGCCTGGCCTGGGGCGTCCTGGTGGGCGCGACCCTGGTGCTCCTGCTGTCCCGGGCGGTCCGCTGGCAGCTGCCGCCCCGGCGGCTGCGCGATTCCGGTGCGGGCCACCGCCCGACCGCGTACGCGGGGGCCGGGGCGCTGCTCGGGTTCTGTCTGCTGCCCGTGCTCGGCGCCGCGCCCGGGTTCGTGGGCGGGATGTACCTGGCGGAGCGGCTGCGGCTGGGCGGGCACGGCGAGGCCGTGACGGCGGTGCGCACGGCCCTGCGGGCGGGTGGCTGGAACGTGTTCGTGGAGCTGTACGCGTGTCTGCTGATCGTGGGGGCGTGGGTGGGCGCGGTGCTGGCCCGCGGGTGACGGGGCGGCGCCGCGAGGCTCCCGGGTCCCGTGCGCCGGACCCGGCGGGAGGGCCCGTGCGCCGGACCCGGCGAGAGGCCCCGGGGCCGCCGCCCGGGCCCCCGCGCCCGCGACGTGGGCCGACGCACCGGTGCGCCCGCCGGATCCGCGTGCCAGCCTCACCCCATGACCGAATTCAGCGCGGCCGAGCGCGCGTACCTGAAGTCCCAGCGTCTGGGCAGGCTCGCCACCGTCGACCCGAACGGGCAGCCGCAGGCCAACCCCGTCGGCTTCTTCCCGCAGGACGACGGCACGATCCTCATCGGCGGCTACGCGATGGGCACCACGAAGAAGTGGCGCAACCTCCAGGCCAACCCGAAGGTGGCACTGGTCGTGGACGACATCGTGAGCGAACACCCGTGGCGGGTCCGCGGCGTGGACGTGCGCGGCGAGGCGGAGCTGCTCACCGGCCCGCACGAGCTGGGGCCGCGGCTGAGCGAGGAGCTGATCCGCATCCGCCCGAAGCGCATCCACAGCTGGGGCCTGGAGGAGGACGAGGGGTGACGGGGGGCCAGGAGGCGTGCGGCGCGGCGCAGTTGGGGCGGACGGTGACGGCGTAGTCGGGGCGGACGGCGCGGCGCACCGGGGCGGACGGTGACGGCGTTGACACCGGAGAGCCAGCAAGCTTAGGTATGCCTTACCTAACTAGCGAGCCCTCCGGGGCCTCGCTCGGCCCAGAAAGGTGCCCGCACCCATGCGTACGCGTACCCGTGCCCTCCTGCCCGTCGCTCCCCTCATGGCCGCCGCGCTCACCGTCGGCCTCGCGAGCGCGGCGTCCGCCGCCGACGTCACCGCGAAAAGAACCGTCACCGACGGCGGCAAGACCTACCGCCTGGCCCTGACGGGGCCGAACACCGCGGCGGCCGGGGGCGTCAACGTCACCGTGTCCGGCACCGGTTACAACACCGCGCGGGGCGTCTACGTCGGCCTGTGCGCCGTCGAGGGCGCGCCCGGCGCCAACAAGCCGACCCCCTGTCTCGGCGGCCAGGACCAGTCCGGCACCACCGGCGCCTCGCACTGGGTGTCCAACGCGGGCGGCGGCACCGTGCCCAACAGCTCCCGGTTCGGCGCGAACGGCAGCTTCTCGGTGAAGATCCACGTGAAGGCCGACCTCGGCGGCGGCAAGGTCTGCGGCGAGACCGTGGAGTGCGCGATCGTGACCCGGGCCGACCACGCCGACTCCGGCGACCGCAAGTACGACGTGCACATCCCGGTCACCTTCCAGTAGCCGGGGGCCGCTGCCGCCATGAGACGCCACCTTTCCCTGACCGCGGCGGCGGCGACCCTCGCCGCGCTCACCGCGGGGTTCGCACCGGCCGACGGCGGCGCGAACCCCCCGGCGGGCGGGCTCGGTTACCACCGCGCCGCCGACTTCACCACGGCGGGCAAACCCCTCGACATCGCGCTCCACCCCGACTCCGGCAAGCTCTACGTCGGCTCCGACGACGACACCGCCACGGCGGACGTCAACGAGACGGGCCTGTACGTCCTGGACCGCGCCGACGGCACCGTACGCGGCCACACCGCCGAGGCGCCCGGCGCCACGGGTGCCCCCGGCGCGGTGGCCGTGCGCCGCATCGCGGGGCCGCTGCCCGGCGACGGCGTCGTCTTCCACCACCCGCTCAAGGGCCTCGGCACGGCCAAGGGCGGCGACCCGGCGGCACAGGGGGTCTGGCTGCCCGGCCCCAAGGTGACGGACGTCGGTCCGGGCGTCACCCCCGGTACGGCGCTGGTCGCGCAGGGCACGGCGCTCGCCGAGGTCGACACCGCCACCGGCGCGGCCCGGCGGACGGTGGCCCTCGCGGGCGGCGGGAGGTTCGCCGTCGACGCGCGCCGCGGGGCGGTGTGGTCGGCGGACCTGGCGAACAACCGCCTGTACCGCGTCGACACCGGCTCCTTCACGGTGACCAGGACCGTCGGACTCCCCGTCACCGAGGGGGTGGAGGGCTTCACCGCCGTCGACCCGGGCACGGGCGCGGTGTGGGTGGGCCGCCAGGACAAGATCATGGTGTTCGGCGCGGACGGCACCCCGCGCACCACCCTCACCGGCACCGACCTCGCCACGGACGTCGCCTTCGACGGCGGCCGCGCGTACGTCGCCCGGCAGGACGTCGGCGACCCGGACGCGCCCGACTACGACGGCCAAGGCTCCCTGGCGGTCCTCGACACCCGCACCCTGAAGGCCGCGGCGCAGCCGGTGCCGCTGCACGGCAACGTCGCCCAACTGGGCGCCGCCGCCGTCGCGGTGGCGCCGGGCGGCGCGGAGGTCTTCGTCACCAGCCCCGCCCAGGGCCGCGTCACCCGGATCGTCCGCTCGGCTCCGCCGCGCGTCACGCGGTCACCGCAGGACGTCACGGCGAAGGACGGCACCGAGGTGACGTTCACGGCCCGCGCCGAAGGCTCCCCCGCACCGGTCGCGCGCTGGCAGCGCAGCACCGACGGCGGCCGCTCCTGGCGCGCCGTCGCGGACGCCGCCGGACCCCCGCAGGCCTCGTACACCTTCACGGCCCGCGCGGCCCAGGACGGCCACCGCTTCCGCGCGGAGTTCGCCAACGACGCGGGCACCGCGCACACGGAGCCCGCGACCCTGACGGTCGAGGGCGCGCGACCGGGCGACGGGGGTTCCACCACCGGCCCCGGCAGCGGGGGCGGTGGCGAGGACCCAGGTGGCCCCCCGGGTGACGACCCGCGTGACGCCCCGGACGGCGGCGGCTCGGACTCCGGGACCACCGGCGGCTCCGGCGGCGGCTCCGGGGCCGGGACAGGCGGCGGATCCGGCGGCGCCTCGGTGGGCGGCGGCTCCGGCACCGCCTCCCCCACCGGCGGCGGCCTCGCCGCCACCGGCGTGGCGGTGACGTCGGCCGCGGCCCTGGCGGCGGCCCTCGTCGCGACGGGCTGGTACGCGCGGCGCCGCGCCGGACGGCCCCGGCTCAGCCGGTGACCGACGGCTCGAACGGCTCAGGCGGCCCTGACGACTCCGCACGCGCCTGCGCCCGCAGGTGCCGCACCGCGTACGACCGCCAGGGCCGCCACGCGTCGTCCACCCGCTCGCCGGGCAGGGCCACGTCCGGGTCGCCGAGGGCCCGCATGCGGATGACGGCCGCCGCCGTCGCGTCCACGCCGTCCACGGCGCGCAGCCGCCGCTCGGCGTCGTCGCGGTCGCTGCCCGCGTCCAGGCGTACGACGCCCTCGGCGAGCGCGGCCGCCAGCGGCAGCCGGCCGGCCAGGGCCGCGGGCTCGGGGAAGACGTGCGTGAGGCCGCCGCACGGGGACGGCAGCGGCGTGCCGTACTCCGTCACGAGCCGCGCGGCGGCCTCCCGGCCCACGACCGCGCGGATCGCGAACTCCTCGGGGTCCGCGGCGCCGGGCGAGCGCAGACCGGGCCGGGCGCGCACGAGCGGCGCGAGGCGGGGGTGCGTGCCGAGGCGGTCGTCGACGGCGTACGGATC
Organism: Streptomyces sp. YIM 121038; assembly: GCF_006088715.1. NCBI lineage: Bacteria > Bacillati > Actinomycetota > Actinomycetes > Kitasatosporales > Streptomycetaceae > Streptomyces > Streptomyces sp. YIM 121038. Next base: position 7,279,011 of record NZ_CP030771.1, on the reverse strand, counting down.
GGCGTCCAGGTCGAACAGGCCGCGCAGCCGCTGGACGGCCGTGGTCAGGTCCCGCAGGTCCGTGAGGTGCAGCCGGGCCTCCAGCCAGCCGCTCTGCCCGGCGTCGCCGCGCCTGCGCGGGTCGCGCTCCTCGACGGCCACGATGCCCGAGGCGTGCGGGAGGCGCAGGGTGCGCCGGTAGGTGCGGGTGCCGCGCTCGCCGTGTACGTCCTCGACGCCGGGCAGCGCCTCGTCGGCGAGCAGGTCGAAGGCGGCGACGGCCTGGTAGGGCCCGCGGTAGGCGAGCCGCAGCGGGATGCCCGCGGCGGGCGTGGCCCGGCCGCCGCCCCGCTTGGGCGCGGCGGCGCGCAGCGCGGTGGGCGTCAGCTCGTACACGGCGCGGATGGTGTCGTTGAACTGCCGCACGCTGGCGAAGCCCGCCGCGAACGCGATCTCCGTGACCGGCAGGTCGGTGGTCTGGAGCAGCACGCGCGCGGTGTGCGCGCGCTGCGCCCGGGCGAGCGCGACGGGGCCCGCGCCCACCTCGGCGGTGAGCTGGCGCTGCACCTGCCGGGCGCTGTACCCGAGCCGCACCGCGAGCCCGCCGACGCCCTCGCGGTCCACGACGCCGTCGCCGATCATCCGCATGGCGCGGCCCACGACGTCCGCGCGCACGTTCCACTCCGCGGACCCCGGCACGGCGTCCGGGCGGCACCGCCGGCAGGCCCGGAAGCCCTGGCTCTGCGCGGCGGCGGCCGTCGGATAGAACTTCACGTTCTGCCGCTTGGGCGTCACGGCGGGACAGCTCGGCCTGCAGTAGATCCCCGTCGTGGACACGGCGAAGAAGAACTCCCCGTCGAACCGGGCATCGCGGCTGCGGACGGCTTCGTACCTGGTATCGAGATCGTTCACACCTCCAGTGTGGGTGGCCCCAGCCGCCACAGCTAGCGGAAATCGGACACGGAGCCCCCGTGGGCACGGCCCCGGATGCCGTCGCCCCGGATGCCGGGCGACCGGACGGCCGGGGCCGCCCCGAGGCACCCGCAGGGGCACCCCGGAGCAGGCCCGGGCGGCCGCTAGCGCAACCGCCCCCGCTTGGCCTCCATCGCGGCCTTGCCCTCGGCCCCGCGCCGCCGCCACTCCCGCCGCATCTCCGCCCGGACCCGCGCGTCCGTCTTCGCGACGATCCGCTGGTTCTCGCGCAGCAGCTTCCGGTAGCTGTCGAGCCGCCGCTGGTGCAGCGAACCGTCCTCCAGGGCGGCGAGCACCGCGCAGCCGGGCTCCGCGACGTGCGCGCAGTCCTGGAAGCGGCAGTCCCGGGCCAGCTCCTCGATCTCGGCGAAGACCTGCCCGACGCCGCTGCCCGCGTCCCACAGGCCGACGCCGCGCAGCCCCGGCGTGTCGATGAGCACGCCGCCGCCGGGCAGCGGGATGAGGTTGCGGGTGGTGGTGGTGTGCCGCCCCTTGCCGTCGACGTCGCGGACGGCCTGTACGTCCATGACGTCCGCGCCCACGAGGGCGTTGGCGAGGGTCGACTTGCCCGCGCCGGACTGCCCGAGCAGGACGGAGGTGCCGCCGGAGACGACGGCGGCGAGCACGTCGACGCCGTCCCCGTGCGCCGCGCTGACGGCGAGGACCGGCACGCCGGGCGCCGCGGTCTCCACGTCCTGCACGAGGTGGGCGAGGGACGCGGCGTCGGGCACGAGGTCGGCCTTGGTGAGCACGACGACGGGCTGCGCGCCGGACTCCCAGCCGAGCGCGAGGAACCGCTCGACGCGCCCGAGGTCGAGCTCGGCGGCCAGCGACACGGCGATGACCGCGTGGTCGACGTTGGCGGCGAGGATCTGCCCCTCGGACCGCTTGGACGAGGTGGACCGCACGAACGAGGTGCGCCGCGGCAGATAGTCGCGCACGTACCGCGGATCACCGCCGGGCGCGTCCACGGCCGCCCAGTCACCGGTGCAGATGACCCGCAGCGGGTCGTGCGGCGTGACGTACGTGGTGTCGGCCCGGACGACACCCTCCTCGGTGACGACCAGGTCGCAGCTGCCCCGGTCGACCCGGATCACCCGGCCGGGCAGCAGCCCGCGCTCCGCGTACGGGGCGAAGGCGGCCTCCCAGTCCTCGTCCCAGCCGTACGCGGCCAGCGCGTGGGCACCGGCGGCCGGGAAGGAGGAAGTGGAGGAGAAGGAAGAAGAAGACGAAGACAAGGGGAGAACCCTTCACAAGGGCGGCCCCGGCCCGCGCACGACGGCGCGAGGAAAGACGCGGAGAGAGCCGGTCAGCCGGAGGCCACGGAGGTGGATGTGATGACGAACGTCCGAACGCGGGCAGCACCCATCGCAACGACAGCCATTGATCACACCTCCACTCACGACTCGACCGACGGCGGCGACACACGCCACCGAGGAACACTCAGAACCCTAGCCCCGCCCCCCGAAACCGCGCCACTCCTTTTTCCGCCCCCCTGAGCCCACTTGAGCCCACCCCTGGGCCCGCACCAGAGCCCGCCCCGGGCCCGCCGCGCACCCGTCGTCGGCCCGCCCGTCACCCACCCGCCCCCACCCCGTCACCCACCCGTCACCACCCCCCGCCCCGTCCAAGCGTCCCGGCAGAAATCCAACAACGCCCGGGGCGAAATGATTGAGTGGGCGCGGCTCGGCGCGTTCTGATGGGGGTATGGAGCTCCCTTACCACGAGGACGTGTCCCCCGGTACCGGCGGTCTGCCGCCCCGTGCGTGGTACGCGGGGTCGGACGCCGCCGTGCTCTCGCTGAACGGAAGCTGGCGGTTCCGGCTCTCGCCCGGGGCCGCGGACGAGGACGAGTCGTTCGCCGCCGACGGGTTCGACGCGGCGGCCTGGGACGAGGTCGTGGTGCCCGGGCACTGGGTGCTGCAGGGCCACGGCTCGCCGATCTACACCAATCAGATGTATCCGTTTCCCGTGGACCCGCCGCGGGTGCCGACCGAGAATCCGACGGGTGACCACCTGCGCGGCTTCGACCTGCCGGAGGACTGGCCCGCGGACGGCGGGGCGACGCTGCGGTTCGACGGGGTCGACTCCTGTGCGCGGGTGTGGCTCAACGGCGCGCTCCTCGGCGACTTCAAGGGGTCGCGCCTGCCGCACGAGTTCGCGGTGGGCGCCCTGCTGCGGCCCCGCGACAACGTGCTCGCCGTGCGGGTGCACCAGTGGTCGTCGGGGTCGTACCTGGAGGACCAGGACCAGTGGTGGCTGCCGGGCGTCTTCCGGGACGTGACGCTGCTGCACCGGCCCGAGGGCGCCGTGCGCGACCACTTCACGCACGCGTCGTACGACCACCGCGACGGGACGGGCACGCTCCGCGTGGAGTCCGACGTGGCGGGGCGCGTGACCGTGCCGGAGCTCGGCGTCGACGTCGCCACCGGCGAGAGCGTGACCGTGGCCGTGGACCCGTGGTCGGCGGAGCGGCCGCGCCTGTACGACGGGGTCCTCGCCACGCCGGGCGAGCGGGTGCCGCTGCGCATCGGGTTCCGTACGGTCGCCCTCCAGGACGGGCTGATCACCGTCAACGGCCGGCCGGTCCTGTTCCGCGGCGTGAACCGGCACGAGTTCCACCCGGAGACCGGCCGCGCCGTCGACCTCGACACGATGCGCGCCGACGTCCGGCTGATGAAGCAGCACAACATCAACGCCGTCCGCACCGCCCACTACCCGCCGCACCCCGCCTTCCTCGACCTGTGCGACGAGCTCGGCCTGTGGGTCATCGACGAGTGCGACCTGGAGACGCACGGCTTCACGATGCGGCAGTGGCGCGGCAACCCCGTCGACGACGAGCGCTGGACCCCCGCGCTCCTGGACCGCGCGGCCCGCACCGTGGAGCGCGACAAGAACCACCCGTCGGTCGTCATCTGGTCGCTCGGCAACGAGTGCGGCACCGGGCGCGGCCTGACCGCCATGGCCGCGTGGATCCGCGACCGCGACCCGGGGCGCCTGCTGCACTACGAGGGCGACCCGTCGTGCGCGGACACCGACATGTACTCGCGCATGTACGCCGACCACGCCGAGGTCGAGCGGATCGGCCGCCGCGAGGACGGCGGCCCGGGGGCGCGCCGCGCACTGCCCTTCATCCTGTGCGAGTACGCGCACGCGATGGGCAACGGCCCCGGCGGTCTGAGCGACTACCAGCGCCTCTTCGAGACGTACGAGCGGCTGCAGGGCGGGTTCGTGTGGGAGTGGGCCGACCACGGCCTGAAGCACCCCGCGTTCGGCTACGCCTACGGCGGTGACTTCGGCGAGGAGCTGCACGACGGGAACTTCGTCTGCGACGGCCTGTGCTTCCCCGACCGCACGCCCTCGCCCGGCCTCACCGAGTACAAGCGGGTGATCCAGCCAGTGCGGTTCGCGTACGACGCGGACACCGGCACGGTCCGGGTGGCCAACCTCTACGACTTCGCGGACCTGGCCGAGCTGTCCTTCGAGTGGACGTACCACTGCGACCGCGCGGACGACGAGGTCCGCTCGGTCTCCGGGCCGCTGGACGTGCCGCCGGACCTCGGGCCCGGCGAGAGCGTCGAGCTGAAGCTGCCCGATCCGCCCGCCGCCGCGCGGGACGCCGAGACCTGGCTGCACCTGTCGGCCCTCGTCTGCGAGGAGACCAACTGGACGGCCCTGGACCACGCGGTGGCGTTCGCCGACTTCCCCGTCACCGCGCGCCCGCCCGTGCCGGCCGCCACCGGGGAGCGGCCGCGCCGCCGCGGCTACGACCTCACCCTCGGGCCCGGCCGCTTCGACGTCCGCACCGGCGAGCTGCGCGGCATCGGCGACGTCACGCTGAGGTCCGCGCCCCGCCTGGACGTGTGGCGGGCGCCCACCGACAACGACGACGGCGCGCCGTGGCAGCCCGACACCCGCTACGGCCCGCTCTGGCGCACGCTCGGCCTGCACCGCCTGCACCACCGGCTCGACGACCTCGACGTGACGCGGGACGCGCTGACCGTGCGCACCCGCGTGGCACCCGCCGCCCGCGACCTCGCGCTGCGCACCGTCTACCGCTGGACCTCCGACGGCACCGCCCTGCGCCTGGCGGTCTCGGTGACGCCGGAGGGCGACTGGGAGGTGCCGCTGCCCCGGCTCGGCGTGCGGCTCGGGCTTCCCTCCGGGTACGGCAGCGCCCGCTGGTTCGGCGGCGACGGCGAGGCGTACCCGGACACCCGGGCGGCCTCCCGCCTCGGCTGGTGGGCCTCGTCGGTGGAGGGGATGCAGACGCCGTATCTGCGGCCGCAGGAGAACGGGGCCCGCGCGGACGTGCGCTGGGCGGAGCTGCGCACGGACGTCGACGGGCCGGGGGTGCGGATCGTGGGCGACCCGGCGTTCTGGTTCACGGCGCGCCCGTGGTCCACCGAGGAGCTGGACGCCGCCGCGCACCGCACCGACCTCGTGCCCGGCGACACGGTGTGGGTCCATCTGGACCACGGCCAGCGCGGCATCGGCACCCAGTCGTGCGGCCCCGGCGTGCTGCCGCAGTACGAACTGCGCCCGGCCTTCGCGGAGTTCGCCCTCACCTTCTCGGCGGCCGGGCCGGGCCGGTGAGGCGGGCCCTTCCCGGTGGTGTCCGCCCCCCTGGAGGTGGTGTCCGCTCCCCTGGAGGTGGTGTCCGTTTCCTTCAAGACCGTGTGGCGGCGCCCCTCCTACGCTCCCCGTATGAACAGCGAAAGCAGCAGCACACCCCGCGTCGCGCCCCGGCTCGACCTGATCGGCATCGTCACCTCCGACATGGCGGCCTCGCTCGCCTTCTACCGCCGCCTCGGCCTCGACTTCGCCCCGGGCTCCGAGGAGTCGCCGCACGTGGAGACCACCCTGCCGGGCGGTCTGCGGGTGGCCTTCGACACGGAGGCCACCCTCCGCTCGTTCCTGCCCGACTGGCGACCCCCGGCCGGCTCCGGGCGGCTCGGGCTCGCCTTCCACTGCGGCACGGCCGAGGGCGTGGACGCGGTGTACGAGGAGTTGGTGGCCGCCGGGTACCGCTCGGAGGCCAAGCCGTTCGACGCCCCGTGGGGGCAGCGGTACGCGGTGGTGCTCGACCCGGACGGTAACGGGGTTGACCTGTTCGCGTGATCTGCCCCGCGCCGCTGGAAGCGGGGCGCTACCCGTCGACGCGCAGCAGCACGCCGAGCGGCATCCCCGTCAACTCCTTGACGTCGCGCGCCAGGTGGGCCTGGTCGGCGAAGCCCGCGACGGCGGCGGTCTCGGCCTGGCCGAGGCCGCCGCGGGCCAGCGCGAGCGCCCGCTGGAGGCGCAGCACGCGGGCCAGCGTCTTGGGGCCGTAGCCGAAGGCGGGCAGCGCGCGGCGGTGCAGCTGCCGGGCGCCGAGCCCCACGGCGGCGGCCGTCTCGGCGACGCCGTGGCCCGCGTTCAGCCGCGCCACCACGCGGGTGAGCAGCGGGTCGGGCGCCGGGGCGCGGTCCGCGCGCTCGTGCGCGAGGAGCTCCAGGGCGGCCGCCGGGTCGGCGGCGGCGTCCACGCGCGCGGTCAGCCGCCGGACCTCGGCACCGCTCCACAGGTCGGCGAGGTCCACGCGCCGGTCCCGCAGCTCGTGCGCGGGGACGCCGAGGAGCGCGGGGGCCGTGCCGGGGGCGAAGCGGAGGCCCACGTACCGGCCGGGGGCCGGGGCACCGGGCGCGTAGGCGCGGGTGTCGGGGCCCGCGACGAACAGCCTGCCCTCGGTCCACAGCAGGTCCATGCACCCGTCGGGCAGGACGGCGGAGCCGCCGCCCGAGGGGTCCGCGGCCTTGGTCCACACGACGGCCCCCGGCAGCACCGGGGACGGCCGCTCGGCGTACCCGGCGGCGTCCTCGCCCCGCTCCTCCGCGGCCATGGTTCCCAGGCTACGCCGCGCCCGTGCGGTGCTCCTGCGGGCTGACGCCGTACACCCGCTTGAAGGCGCTGGACAGCGCGAACGCGCTGCCGTAGCCGACCTTGCGGGCGATCGCGGCGATCGTCTGCTCGCTGTCGCGCAGCAGGTCGGCGGCGAGCGCGAGCCGCCAGCCGGTCAGATACGTCATCGGGGGCTCGCCCACAAGGTCGGTGAACCGGCGGGCGAGGGCGGCCCGTGACACGCCCGCCGTCGCGGCGAGCGAAGCCACCGTCCAGGCGTGCGCGGGGTCGTCCTGGAGCAGCCGCAGGACGGGGCCGACCACGGGGTCGCCGAGCGCCCGGTACCAGGCCGGGGCCGCCGCCTCCGGGCGGGAGAACCACGCGCGCAGCGCCGCGATGAGCAGCAGGTCGAGCAGGCGGTCGAGGACCACCTCCTGGCCGGGTTCGTCCTTGCCGATCTCCTCGGCGAGGAACGGCGTGAGCGGGCAGTCCCACACCTCGGTGGGCAGCACGAGCAGCGGCGGCAGCGCGTCCAGGAGCCGCGCGGTGATCTCGCCCTGCATCTGGTACGTCCCGATCAGCATCTGGACGGGGCCGCCGGGCTGCCCCCACTCGCGCAGGCCGAAGCTCGCGTAGTGGCCGTCCGGCGCGCCGTTCAGAGGGGCGCAGGCCTGGCCGGGCCGGATCTCCGCGAAGGGCGCGGTGTCCCGCTCGCCCGCGACGCGGTAGTGGTCGGGGCCGCGCGCGATGGCCACGTCGCCGGGGCGGATCAGCTGGGGCGCCGCCGGGGCGCCGCCCCGGCCCGCCCCGCCCGTCTCCGCGGCCGGGTTCTCGGGGACGATCCAGGCGTCGCCCTTGACCATGATCATGACCGAGACCGGTGCCTCGTCCGCGATGCGCACGGCCCACGGCGGCTCGAAGCACGCCCTGATCATGAAGGCCCCCCGTGCGCGCGGGCCCTCCAGCAAGCCTGCGAGTACGTCCATGGGGGCAGCGTAGACGCACGCGCATGCGGGTGAGTTCCTGACGGATGGCCGCGGGGCGCGGGCGGCAGTTGACTGAGGGCATGACGACGAACTCGCAGCACACGACGGACGAACCGACCACCGACGCCGCCCTGACGGTCCTCGTGACCGGAGCCACCGGACGCACCGGGAGCCGGGTCGCGCGGGCCGCGCGCGCGGCGGGCCACACCGTGCGCGCCGCGTCCCGCTCCGGTGAGGTCCGCTTCGACTGGCACGAACCCGCCACCTGGGACGCCGCGTTGCGCGGTGCCGACGCGGCCTACCTCGCCTATCTCCCGGACGTCGGCGCGCCCGGCGCCGCGGACGCCGTGGACGCGCTCGCCCGGCGGGCCGCGGAGCTGGGCGTGCTCCACCTCGTCCTGCTCTCCGCGCGCGGCGAGGACCAGGCGCACGCCACGGAGCGGTCCCTCGCGGAGTCGGGGGTCGCCCGCTGGACGGTCGTACGCGCCAGTTGGTTCGCGCAGAACTTCAGCGAGGGCCCGCTCGTCGACGGCCTGCGGGCCGGGGAGCTCGTCTTCCCCGCCGGGGAGGTCCTCGAACCGTTCGTCGACGTACGGGACATCGCGGACGTGGTGGTCGCGGTGCTCGCCGCCGGTCCGCGGTACGCCGGGCGGATCGTCGAGGTGAGCGGGGCGCGGCTGCTCTCCTTCCGGGACGCGGTGGCGGAGATATCCGCGGCGGTCGGGCGGCCGCTCGTCTATGTGCCGGTGGGGGCCCGCGAATACGGTGCCGCGCTCACGGACTTCGGCGTTCCGGAAGAAGAAGTGGAATTCCTGATCGAGCTTTTCGAGACGAATCTGGACGGGCGCAACGCACACGTTTCCGACGGGGTGCGTGAGGTGCTCGGGCGGGCGCCGAGGGAATTCACCGCGTTCGTGGGCGAGGCGGCGGACGCGGGGGCCTGGAAGGCATGACTCGGCCCCCGCGGCAGCCCCCTAGGGCTCGGGCGTCTCGTCCCGCTTGCCGTGGTGGGCCCGGAGGCGGCCCGAGACGTCGTCCGGGGGCAGGAAGCGGGACCAGCGCTCGGGGAACTCCGCGGGCATGTCGGGGTCGTCGGGGTCGTCCTCGGCCCGCGCGGCGGCGGCCCGGGCGATGAGCTCGGCCGCCTTGGCCTCCTTGACCCGGTCCTGCGCGGCCCGCGCCGCCGCCGTCTGGAGCGACGGCCAGACCCGGTCGATCGCCGCGTTGACGGCGGCGCCGACGAGGACGGCGAAGGCGGACACGCCGATCCACAGCAGGACGGCGACGGGCGCCGCCAGGGAGCCGTAGATGGTGGGCCCCTCCACCGTGCTCGTCAGATAGATGCGCAGGAGGAAGCTGCCGAGCACCCACATGCCGAGGGCGATGAGCGCGCCGGGCATGTCCTCCACCCAGGGCGAGCGCACCGGGACGGACACGTGGTAGAGCGTGGTCAGGAAGACGACGGAGAGCAGGATCACCACGGGCCAGTACAGGATCTGCACGACCGTCGTGGAGCCCGGGACCAGCTTCACCACCGCGTCCGGACCGGCCACCATCAGCGGCAGCGCCACCGAGCCGATGACGAGCGCCACGAGGAAGAGCCCGAAGGCGAGCAGCCGGGTCTTGACGATGCCGCGGGCGCCGTCGAGCCCGTACATGACGGTGATGGTGTCGATGAAGACGTTGACGGCGCGGGATCCCGACCACAGGGCGAAGAGGAACCCTATCGAGACGACGTCCGGGCGGCCGACCTTCATGACGTCCTCGAGGATCGGCTGGGCGATCTCGCGCACGCCCTTCTCGGACAGGATCGTGCGGGACGCCTCCAGGATGTTGTTCTCGACGCTCTCGATGGTGTGGGCGCCGGTCCACCGGTCCACGTACGCGAGCAGCCCGATGAGGCTGAGCAGCAGCGGCGGCACGGACAGCAGGGTGAAGAACGCCGCCTCCGCCGCGAGTCCCAGGACGCGGTACTCGATGCAGGAGTTGACGGTGTCCTTCAGGAGCAGCCAGGCGGTCCTGCGCTTGGAGACGTTGCGGTAAAGAGCGCGGGCCCGGTTCCAGCGGCCCGGTGGGCGCCCGGGTGTTTCTTTTGCCTGGTGCACCTCCTTACCGTAGCGGCATGGCAGCCACCACCCACACAGTGACCAACCAGGCTCCGCCCCTGGTGGGATATGACGTCTTCACGTGCGACCGGGCTCTGGCCGAGGGGGTCGAACGTCATCTCGACCCGGCGCTCCTCGACGGCGCCCGCGCGGAGCTCTCGTTGCTCGGGCGCACCGCGGGTTCCGCGCAGGCGCAGGAGTGGGGGACGCTCGCCAACGAGAACCCGCCCGCTCTGCACACGCACGACCGTTATGGGAACCGTGTCGACGAAGTCGCCTTTCACCCGGCGTGGCACCGGCTGCTCGGCAAGGCCGTCGCGGCGGGCCTCACCTCCGCCTGGAGCAGGCCGGGCGGGCACGTGCGGCGCGCGGCCGGGTTCCTGGTGTGGACGCAGGCCGAGGCCGGGCACGGGTGCCCGGTGTCGATGACGCACGCGGCGGTCCCGGCGCTGCGCACCGACCCGGTCCTCGCCGCCGAGTGGGAGCCGCTCCTGACCTCCACCGTGTACGACGAGGGGCTGCGGCCCGCCGCGCAGAAGGCGGGCGCGCTCTTCGGCATGGGAATGACGGAGAAGCAGGGCGGAAGCGACGTCCGCGCGAATACGACGCGCGCGACGGCGCTTTCCGAGGACGGCACGTACGCACTCGTCGGGCACAAGTGGTTCTGTTCCGCCCCCATGTCCGACGGATTCCTGGTGCTCGCCCAAGCGGAATCCGGCCTCACCTGTTTCCTCGTTCCCCGAGTTCTGGCCGACGGTTCACGGAACGCGTTCGCCATTCAGCGTCTGAAGAACAAACTCGGAAACCGCTCCAACGCCTCCGGCGAGGTCGAGTTCGACGGGACCTGGGCGCGGCGGGTCGGGGACGAGGGGCGCGGGGTGCGCACCATCATCGAGATGGTGGCGGCGACCCGGCTCGACTGCGTGATCGGCTCGGCGGCGCTGATGCGCCAGGCCGTGGCGCAGGCCGTGCACCACGCCACGTACCGGGAGGCGTTCGGCGGCAGGCTCGTCGACAAGCCGCTGATGCGCAACGTGCTCGCGGACCTGGCCCTGGAGTCGGAGGCGGCGACGACGCTGGCGCTGCGCCTCGCGGCCGCGTACGACGACGGGAGCGAGCGCGAGCAGGCCTTCCTGCGGCTCGCCGTGCCCGCCGCCAAGTACTGGGTGACCAAGCGGTGCACGCCCCTCGCCGCCGAGGCCCTGGAGTGCCTGGGCGGCAACGGCTACGTGGAGGACTCGGGCCTGCCGAGGCTGCTGCGCGAGTCGCCGCTGAACTCGATCTGGGAGGGCTCGGGCAACGTCCAGGCCCTGGACGTGCTGCGCGCGCTCCAGCGGGAGCCGCTGGCCCTGAACGCGTTCCTGGAGGAGGTGGGCGCGGCCCGCGGCGCCGACCACCGCCTGGACGCGGCGATCAAGAACCTGCTGACCGAGCTCGCCGACCTGGAGGGCGTCGAGGGGCGGGCGCGGCGGCTCGTCGAGCGGATGGCGCTCGTGCTCCAGGGCTCGCTGCTCGTGCGGCACGCGCCGCCCGCCGTGGCGGACGCGTTCTGCGCCTCGCGGCTCGGCGGGGACTGGGGCGCGGCGTTCGGCACGCTGCCGCACAGCCTGGATCTGGGGGCGGTCGTGGAGCGGGCGGCCGTGCACCTCTGACGGGCGGCCGCGGGCCGTCGGGCGGCCCTGTCACGGGGGTGGTGCTGCGCCGACACGGCACCACCCCCGGTCTTCAGGTCCCCGTCGGGACGGGCGCCGCGCCAGGCGGCGTGCTGCCAAGTTTTGGACACCGCACGACTGTTCGCCAGAGTTGCAGGGGGTTGCAACTCCGGTCTTCAACAACATGGCCGAGGCATGTCCTTCGGCCTGCCCCTACGGGCACGATGAGTACGTGTCCCCTCTGTGGGCCTGCTCAAAGAGCGGGAGGAAACCGGTGATGAACACGCACGCCACCTTCGACCTGGAGCGGCTCGCCGCCGCGAACGCCGCCCAGGCCACGCGGGCGATCCTGGAGATGCGGGACGCCCGGATCACGGGGCAGCGCGCCAGGTTCGGGCCCCGGCCCGTCATCGGCGCGTCGTGGGACCGGATGCTGGCGACCGGCGTCGACCCCGAGCGGGACTTCCGCTCGGGCGTCCTGAGCACGGACGAGGTGGAGCGGCGGCGGCAGGCCTCGCCCCTCAGAGCCGTCCTGCCGGTGCTGCGCGAGGGCCTCCTTTCCGTCGCGGACGTGGCGCAGCACATCATGGTGATCGCGGACGCCGACGGGCGGCTGCTGTGGCGCGAGGGCAACAGGTCCGTGCTCAGGATGGCCGACGGGCACGGCTTCGACGTCGGCGCCGACTGGCGCGAGACCGTGGTCGGCACCAACGGCGTGGGCACCTCGATCGTCACCCGGCGCCCCGTCCAGGTCTTCGCCGCCGAGCACTTCGTGCGCTCGCACCACCCGTGGACGTGCACGGGCGCGCCCATCACCGACCCGCGCGACGGGCGGCTGCTCGGCGTCGTCGACATCAGCGGCCCGCTCGACACCATGCACCCGGCGACGCTCGCCCTGGTCTGCTCGGTCGCCAAGCTCGCCGAGGCACGGCTGCGCGAGGGGCATCTGACGGCCCTGGACCGGCTGCGCTCGGTGGCGGCGCCGCTCCTCGCCCGCCTCGACGGGCGCGCGGTGGCGGTGGACCCGCACGGCTGGACCGCGGCGGTCACCGGGATGCCGCCGGTGGACCGGATCACCCTGCCCAAGTCCCTCACGGACGGCCGGGCGTGGCTGCCCTCGCTCGGCCGCTGCGCGGTGGCGCCGCTGCCCGGCGGCTGGCTCCTGCGCGTGGAGGACGACGAGGCCGCCGTGGCCGCCACCTCGGCCACGACCCGGGTGGTGGTGGACGTCAGCGGGGCGCACCGCTGGTCGGTCACCGTCACCGGAAGCGCGGGCTGCTGGACCCACGAACTGTCGCCGCGCCACGCCGAGTTGCTCTATCTGCTCGCCACGCAGCGGGCGGGGCGCAGCGCGGCGGGCCTCGCCGCCGACCTGTTCGGCGACCCCGGCCGCACGGTGACCGTGCGCGCCGAGCTGTCCCGCGTCCGGCGCTATCTGGGCGGCCTCGTGGCGCACCGCCCGTACCGCTTCCACGAGGAGGCGGACGTCGATCTGGTGCTGCCCGACGACGTGACGCGGCTGCTTCCGCACTCCATGGCCCCGGCGGTGATCCGGGCCCGGGCGGGCGCGGTGCCCTGAGGGCGGGGGCGCACCCGCCGCCGCACCCCCGCCGGGGTGACACGAGTCATCGCCATGCCCCGGCCCCGCGCCCGGCCCCTCGTGGCGGCCCCGGCAGGACCCGTGATTCCCTGGCCGCCATGAGCATCACTGTCACCACCTGGTCCCTGGAGCAGACCGCTCCCACCGATCTGCTGCCCGCCGCCGCGCCGGACGGCGACGTACGGATCGTGCGGGCCGAGGTGCCCTCGCCCGAGTTCAGCCGGTTCCTGTACTGCGCCGTCGGCGGTGACATCCAGTGGGTCGACCGCCTCTCGCTCAGCTACGAACAGTGGCGGGAGCATCTGACGCGGCCGGGCGTGGAGACGTGGGTGGCGTACGAGAGGGGCACGCCGGCGGGGTACGTCGAGCTCGACCCGCAGGACGACGGGGCCGTGGAGATCCTCTACTTCGGCCTCGCCCCGGCCTTCCGGGGGCGGCGCATCGGCGGCCACCTCCTGGCGTACGGCGCGGCGCGGGCCTGGGACCTGGCCGAGCGGTGGCCGGAGCGGGCGCCCACGAAGCGGGTGTGGCTGCACACGTGCAGCCTCGACGGCGAGCACGCCATGGACAACTACGTGCGGCGCGGCTTCAAGCTCTTCCGCACGGAGACGGCGGAGCAGCCGGAGCAGCCGACGCCGGGCCCGTGGCCGGGGGCCTACGCGTAGCCGCGCTGGGTGCGCCCCCGCCTTTCGGCGCTCCGCGCCTCGTCCTCAAACGCCGGACGGGCTGAATCGGTGCCGGTTGCGGCTGTGTTTCAGCCCCTCCGGCGTTTGAGGAGCGGGGGTCCGGGGGCGGAGCCCCCAGGAATCGGGAAGGGGCGGGTCCGGGGCGTCCCACGCGGGGCTTGACAGCCCCCCCCCCCGCAGTCCACCATACGAGACAACTTCGTCCACAATGCAGACAGTGGTGGACGGTCCCGAAAGGCGCATGCCAGGCTTTCGCCATGTCTCGAGCTGGAATCGCCTTGGTGAGTCGACGTCACGTCGACCTCGTCCGCGTGTCCAGCGCCATGTGTCCGGCGAGCTGAGAGACCCAGCACCGCCGCTTTCCCTGTACTGACCCCCTCCCCGCGCACCACCGCGCCTTCGCGCGAGTGCGCAGGTCAGAGCCGCTCTCAGTCTGCTGTGAAGGACGTACCCATGGCCACCGACCCGGACCGATCCACGCCTGTCGCACCCCGTCGCAAGGCGGGCCGCCACCGCGGCGAGGGCCAGTGGGCCGCCGGTCACTTCACGCCGCTGAACGGCAACGAGCAGTTCAAGAAGGACGACGACGGTCTCAATGTGCGGACACGCATTGAGACGATCTACGCCAAGCGCGGCTTCCACTCCATCGACCCCAACGACCTGCGCGGCCGGATGCGCTGGTGGGGGCTCTACACCCAGCGCAAGCCCGGGATCGACGGCGGCAAGACCGCGATCCTGGAGCCCGAGGAGCTGGACGACGAGCACTTCATGCTGCGGGTGCGGATCGACGGCGGGCGGCTCACCACCGAGCAGCTGCGCGTCATCGGCGAGATCTCGCAGGAGTTCGCGCGCGGCACCGCCGACATCACCGACCGGCAGAACATCCAGTACCACTGGATCCGCATCGAGGACATGCCGGAGATCTGGCGCCGTCTGGAGGGCGTGGGCCTGTCCACGACGGAGGCCTGCGGCGACACCCCGCGCGTCATCCTGGGCTCGCCCGTCGCGGGGATCGCCGAGGACGAGATCATCGACGGCACGCCCGCGATCGACGAGATCCACCGCCGCATCGTGGGCAACCCGGCCTTCTCGAACCTGCCGCGCAAGTTCAAGTCGGCGATCTCCGGCTCGCCGCTGCTCGACGTGGCGCACGAGATCAACGACATCGCGTTCGTGGGCGTGCGCCACCCCGAGCACGGGCCCGGCTTCGACCTGTGGGTCGGCGGCGGTCTGTCCACCAACCCCAAGATCGGCCAGCGGCTCGGCGCCTGGGTGCCCCTCGACGAGGTGGCGGACGTCTACGAGGGCGTCATCTCGATCTTCCGGGACTACGGCTACCGCAGGCTGCGCACCCGCGCCCGGCTGAAGTTCCTCCTCGCCGACTGGGGCGCCGAGAAGTTCCGCCGGGTCCTGGAGGACGAGTACCTGCTGCGCAAGCTCGTCGACGGGCCCGCGCCCGAGCAGCCCCTGGAGCGCTGGCGCGACCACGTGGGCGTGCACCGGCAGAAGGACGGCACCTATTACGTGGGCTTCGCCCCGCGCGTCGGCCGCGTCGACGGCACCACCCTGACGAAGATCGCCGATCTCGCCGCCGGGCACGGCTCGGGCCGCCTCCGCACCACCGCCGAGCAGAAGATGATCGTCCTCGACGTGGCCGAGGACCAGGTCCCGTCCCTGGTGGCGGGCCTGGAGTCGCTCGACCTCACGGTGCGCCCCTCCCCCTTCCGGCGCGGCACCATGGCCTGCACGGGCATCGAGTTCTGCAAGCTCGCCATCGTCGAGACGAAGGCCCGCGGCGCCTCGCTCATCGACGAACTGGAGCGCCGCATCCCGGACTTCGACGAGCCGATCACCATCAACATCAACGGCTGCCCGAACGCCTGCGCCCGCATCCAGGTCGCCGACATCGGCCTCAAGGGCCAGCTCGTCCTGGACGAGAACGGCGACCAGGTCGAGGGCTTCCAGGTGCACCTGGGCGGCGCCCTCGGCCTGGAGGCCGGGTTCGGCCGCAAGGTGCGCGGCCTGAAGGTGACCTCCGCCGCGCTGCCGGACTACGTGGAGCGGGTGCTCAAGCGCTTCCAGGCGGAGCGCGCGGACGGCGAGCGGTTCGCCACCTGGGCCGCGCGGGCCGACGAGGACGCCCTTTCGTGAGCGCCGCGAGCGAGACGAGGACCACACCATGAGCGAGCGGGCCGCCCCCTTCTACTGCCCCTACTGCGGCGACGAGGACCTGCGTCCAAGTGAGCAGGGCCATGGCGCATGGGAATGCGCGGCGTGCAACCGTGCCTTCCAGCTGAAGTTCCTCGGGTTGCTCACCCGTGGACTCCGGCGCGACGACGGTGGAGAGGCAGCGATATGACGACCATTCGGCAGGTGCCGGCCGACACCCCGGCCGGCGAGCTGAAGGCGCTCGCCGAGCAGGCCGGGCGCGACCTGGAGGACGCCTCCGCCCTGGAGGTCCTCACCTGGGCCACCGACACCTTCGGCGCCCGCTTCTGCGTGACCTCGTCGATGGAGGACGCGGTGGTCGCCCACCTCGCCTCCCGCGCGCGCCCCGGCGTGGACGTGGTGTTCCTCGACACCGGCTACCACTTCCCGGAGACCATCGGCACCCGCGACGCCGTCGAGGCCGTGATGGACGTCAACGTCCTCACCCTGACGCCGGTCCAGACCGTGGCCGAGCAGGACGCCGAGTACGGCCCGCGGCTGCACGACCGCGACCCCGACCTGTGCTGCGCGCTGCGCAAGGTCAAGCCCCTTGAGGACGGTCTGACGCCCTATCTGGCGTGGGCCACGGGGCTGCGCCGCGACGAGTCGCCGAGCCGCGCGCACACGCCCGTCGTCGGCTGGGACGACCGGCGCCGCAAGGTGAAGGTCTCCCCCATCGCCCGCTGGACGCAGGACGACGTGGACGCCTACGTCGCCGAGCACGGCGTGCTGACCAACCCGCTGCTCATGGACGGCTACGGCTCCGTGGGCTGCGCCCCGTGCACCCGGCGCCTCCTCGACGGCGAGGACGCGCGCGCGGGCCGCTGGGCCGGGCGGACCAAGACCGAATGCGGGCTGCACGGATGACCGCCCCCCGACCCGTCCAGGAGACCGACGTGACCGGAGCCACCGTCTGGCTCACCGGCCTGCCGAGCGCGGGCAAGACCACCATCGCGTACGAGCTGGCGCGCACCCTGCGCGAGCGGGGCCGCGCGGTCGAGGTGCTCGACGGCGACGAGATCCGCGAGTTCCTCTCGGCGGGCCTCGGCTTCAGCCGCGCGGACCGCGACACCAACGTGCAGCGCATCGGGTTCGTCGCCGAGCTGCTCGCCCGCAACGGCGTGCTCGCGCTCGTCCCCGTGATCGCCCCGTTCGCGGACAGCCGCGAGGCGGTGCGCAAGCGCCACCAGTCGGGCGGCACCGCCTACTTGGAGGTGCACGTCGCCACGCCCGTGGAGGTGTGCTCCGTACGCGACGTGAAGGGCCTGTACGCCAAGCAGGCCGCGGGCGAGCTGTCCGGGCTCACCGGCGTCGACGACCCGTACGAGGAGCCCGAGTCGCCCGACCTGCGCGTGGAGTCCCAGGACCAGACGGTGCGGCAGTCCGCGGCGGCCGTCCTGGAGCTCCTGACGGAGCGGGGTGTCGTATGAGCGCGCCGACGACGGCCGCCCGGCCGCTGCCGACGACGCCCGCACCCGTGCGCCGCGCGGGCGCAGAAGCCGCGGGCGCAGGAGCCAACGAGAGGGTCACCGCATGACGACCGCCGCCACGACCGAGGACGCGTCGCAGCCCGAGCGGGCCCCGGCCGCCCAGGAGGCCGAGGGGCCCTACGCGCTCAGCCACCTGGACGCCCTGGAGTCCGAGGCCGTCCACATCTTCCGTGAGGTGGCGGGCGAGTTCGAGCGGCCGGTGATCCTGTTCTCCGGCGGCAAGGACTCCATCGTCATGCTGCATCTGGCGCTGAAGGCCTTCGCCCCGGCCGCGGTGCCCTTCTCGCTGCTCCACGTCGACACCGGGCACAACTTCCCCGAGGTCATCGCGTACCGCGACCGCGTGGTCGCCGCGCACCGGCTCCGGTTGCACGTGGCGTCCGTACAGGACTACATCGACCGCGGCGTGCTCAAGGAGCGCCCCGACGGCACTCGCAACCCGCTCCAGACGCTGCCGCTGACGGAGAAGATCGCCGCCGAGCGCTTCGACGCGGTCTTCGGCGGCGGCCGCCGCGACGAGGAGAAGGCCCGCGCCAAGGAGCGGGTGTTCTCGCTGCGGGACGAGTTCTCGCAGTGGGACCCGCGCCGCCAGCGGCCCGAGCTGTGGCAGCTCTACAACGGCCGGCACGCCCCGGGCGAGCACGTGCGCGTCTTCCCGCTGTCCAACTGGACCGAGCTGGACGTGTGGCAGTACATCGCCCGCGAGGGGATCGAGCTGCCCGAGATCTACTTCGCCCACGAGCGCCCGGTGTTCCTGCGCGGCGGCATGTGGCTGACCGCCGGTGACTGGGGCGGCCCCAAGGACGGCGAGGCCGTCGAGACCCGCCGGGTCCGCTACCGCACCGTCGGCGACATGTCCTGCACCGGGGCCGTCGACTCCGACGCGAGCACCCTCGACGCCGTCATCGCCGAGATCGCGGCGTCCCGGCTCACCGAGCGCGGCGCGACCCGGGCCGACGACAAGCTCTCCGAGGCCGCGATGGAAGACCGCAAGCGCGAAGGGTACTTCTAACCATGACCAGCACCACCGCGGGCCGGCTTGCCGGGCCCTTCGCCACCACCCTGCTGCGCTTCGCCACCGCGGGCTCCGTCGACGACGGCAAGTCCACGCTGGTCGGCCGCCTCCTGCACGACTCCAAGTCGGTCCTCGCCGACCAGCTGGAGGCCGTCGAGCACGCCTCGCGCAGCCGCGGCGCCGAGGGGCCCGACCTGGCGCTGCTCACCGACGGCCTGCGGGCCGAGCGCGAGCAGGGCATCACCATCGACGTGGCGTACCGCTACTTCGCGACCCCGCGCCGCCGGTTCATCCTGGCCGACACGCCGGGCCACGTGCAGTACACCCGCAACATGGTCACCGGCGCCTCCACCGCCGACCTCGCCGTGGTCCTGGTCGACGCCCGCAACGGCGTGATCGAGCAGACCCGCCGCCACGCCGCGGTGGCCGCGCTCCTGCGCGTGCCGCACGTGGTGCTCGCGGTGAACAAGATGGACCTCGTCGCGTACGCGGAGCCCGTCTTCGCGAAGATCGCCGAGGAGTTCACCGCGTACGCCACGGAGCTGGGCGTCCCCGAGGTCACCGCGATCCCGATCTCGGCGCTCGCCGGGGACAACGTGGTGGAGCCGTCCGCGACCATGGACTGGTACGACGGCCCGACCGTCCTTGAGCACCTGGAGACCGTGCCGGTCAGCCACGACCTGACGGGCTGCCACGCGCGCCTCCCGGTGCAGTACGTGATCCGGCCGCAGACCGCCGAGCACCCCGACTACCGCGGCTACGCGGGGCAGATCGCCGCGGGCACGTTCCGCGTCGGCGACGAGGTGACGGTGCTGCCGTCGGGGCGCACCACGAAGGTCGCGGGCATCGATCTCCTGGGCAGGCCGGTGGACGTGGCGTGGACGCCGCAGTCCGTGACCGTGCTCCTGGAGGACGACCTCGACATCTCACGTGGTGACATGCTCGTCCCGAGCAGTGATACGCCGACGACCACCCAGGACATCGCCGCCACCGTCTGCCACGTCGCCGACACGCCCTTGCGCGTGGGCCAGCGGGTGCTGCTCAAGCACACCACCCGTACGGTCAAGGCGATCGTGAAGCAGATCCCGTCCCGGCTCACCCTGGACGACCTGTCGCAGCATCCGAACCCGGGGCTCCTCGCCGCCAACGACATCGGCCGCGTCCTGGTGCGCACCGCCGAGCCGCTGGCGCTCGACGCGTACGCCGACTCGCGCCGCACCGGCTCCTTCCTCCTGATCGACCCGGCGGACGGCACGACGCTCGCCGCCGGGATGGCGGGCGAGGCCTTCGCCAGGGCCGAGGCGCCCGCGTCGGCCACGGACGACGAAGAAGGGTGGGATTTCTGACCGTGTCCTCTCCCGATGTCTTCTCGACCTTCGCGAAGGAGGGCGGCCGCGTGGGCAGCGGCGCCCTCGGCGCGGGGTCCGGCGGCGTCACGCGATGTGTGCGATGACGTACGCGCACCGCTCGCGCGCCCTCACCCCCCGCCGTCCCTTCGCACGCAGACGAAGATCCGCCGACATCCACCCGGCCGCACCCTGAACCGTGCTTCCGCCGGGCCAACGAGAGGAACCCCTCCCGTGCCAGCCATCCGCACCTCCTCCGGTCCCCTTTCTCCCCGCCCGCGCCGCTCCGGCCTGCTGACCGCCGTCGCCGCGCTCCCCCTGCTCGCGCTCACACTCTCCGCCTGCGGATACGGCTCGGACTCCGACAAGGACGACGACGGCAAGGCGAAGATCGCCGCCGACGCGAAGAAGATCGAGGGGCTGGACGAGGTGAAGATCGGCTACTTCCCGAACCTCACCCACGGCACGGCGCTCGTCGGCGACCACGAGGGCCTGTTCCAGAAGGAGCTGGGCGCCACCAAGGCGTCGTACTCCCAGTTCAACGCGGGTCCCTCGGAGATCGAGGCGCTCAACTCCAAGTCCATCGACATCGGCTGGATCGGCCCGTCGCCCGCCATCAACGGCTACACCAAGTCCAACGGCGAGAACCTGCGCATCATCGGCGGTTCGGCGTCCGGCGGCGTGAAGCTCGTGGTGAACCCCAAGAAGATCAAGACCCTGGACGACATCAAGGGCAAGAAGATCGCCACCCCGCAGCTCGGCAACACCCAGGACGTGGCCTTCCTGAACTGGATCAAGGAGAAGGGCTGGAAGGTCGACGCCCAGAGCGGCAAGGGCGACGTCTCCGTGGTCCGCACCGACAACAAGATCACCCCGGACGCCTACAAGTCCGGCTCCGTCGACGGCGCCTGGGTGCCGGAGCCGACCGCGTCCAAGCTGGTGGCCGAGGGCGCGAAGGTGCTCCTCGACGAGGCCGACCTGTGGCCCGGCAAGAAGTTCGTGATCACGAACGTCATCGTGCGCCAGCAGTTCCTCAAGGACCACCCGAAGGTCGTCGAGGCCGTGCTGCGGGGCGCGGTGAAGGCGAACCAGTTCATCAAGGACAACCCGGCCAAGGCCAAGGCCGCCGCCAACGCCAAGCTGAAGCAGCACTCCGGCAAGGAACTGCCCGCGCAGGTCCTCGACCCGGCCTGGAAGTCGATCCAGTTCACCAACGACCCGCTGGCGGCGACGCTCGACACCGAGGCCGAGCACGCCGTGAAGGCGGGCCTCCTGGAACAGCCCGACCTCAAGGGCATCTACGACCTGGGCCCGCTCAACAAGGTCCTGAAGGCGGCGGGCGAGCCCGCGGTCGACGACGCCGGCCTCGGCGTCAAGTAACCCGACATCGCCCACAGTTCAGGTTCTCAGGAGGTGACGACCATGGGCACGACGCTGGCCAAGGCACCGCGGGGCGCCGCACGGGCCTCGCACACCACGGACGCGGGCGGGGTCGCCGCGCGCATCGAGCACGTCTCGAAGTCCTTCGCCACACCGGCGGGGCAGCAGCTCGTCCTGGACGACATCACGCTGGACGTCGGCCAGGGCGAGTTCGTCACCCTCCTGGGGGCCTCGGGCTGCGGGAAGTCGACGCTGCTCAACCTCGTGGCCGGGCTCGACCGGCCGAGCGCGGGCAGCATCGGCACCGACGGCCGCCCGGCCCTGATGTTCCAGGAGCACGCCCTGTTCCCGTGGCTGACCGCGGGCAAGAACATCGAGCTCGCCCTGAAGCTGAGCGGCCTCGCCAAGGCCGAACGCCGCTCCAGGGCCGAGGAGTTGCTGACCCTCGTCCGGCTCGAGGGCGCGTACGGCAAGCGCGTGCACGAGCTGTCCGGCGGCATGCGCCAGCGGGTCGCGCTTGCCCGCGCGCTCGCCCAGGACAGCAAGCTGCTCCTCATGGACGAGCCGTTCGCGGCGCTCGACGCCATCACCCGGGACGTGCTGCACGACGAGCTGACCCGGATCTGGCGCGAGACCGGCGTCTCGGTCCTGTTCGTCACCCACAACGTCCGCGAGGCGGTACGGCTCGCCCAGCGCGTGGTCCTGCTGTCCTCGCGGCCCGGCCGGGTGGCGCGGGAGTGGACCGTCGGCATCGAGCAGCCGCGCCGCATCGACGACACGGCCGTGGCCGAGCTGTCCGTCGAGATCACCGAAGAACTGCGTGGGGAGATCCGCCGCCATGGGCAGCACTGACACGACGACTCCCGCTCCGCACAAGAGCGACCGGCCGGACACCCACGACCTGGCGGGCCTGGAGGCGGGTCTCGACGCCCTGGACACCGTCCAGACGCGGCGCGCCCCGCTGCGCGAGACGCTGGTGCAGAAGGTCCTGCCGCCGGTCACGGCGATCCTGCTCGTCCTCGTGGTCTGGCAGATCCTCGTCTGGGCGGAGGTGACCGACAGCTACAAGCTGCCCTCGCCGGACGCGGTGTGGCGGGAGGTCGAGCTCGCCTGGCAGCAGGGCACCCTGCTCGACTACATCTGGACGTCCGTCTCGCGCGGCATGCTCGGCTTCCTCATGGCGCTGGTCATCGGCACACCGCTCGGCCTGCTCGTGGCGCGCGTCCGCTTCGTCCGGGCGGCCATCGGCCCGGTCCTGTCGGGGCTCCAGTCGCTGCCGTCCGTGGCGTGGGTGCCCCCGGCGGTGATCTGGCTCGGCCTCAACGACAAGATGATGTACGCGGTGATCCTGCTCGGCGCCGTGCCGTCGATCGCCAACGGCCTGGTCGCGGGCGTGGACCAGGTGCCGCCGCTGTTCCTGCGGGCGGGCCGCACGCTCGGCGCCACCGGGCTCCGCGGGACCTGGCACATCGTCATGCCCGCCGCGCTGCCCGGGTATCTGGCGGGTCTGAAGCAGGGCTGGGCGTTCTCCTGGCGGTCGCTGATGGCCGCCGAGATCATCGCGCAGTCGCCGGACCTCGGGATGGGTCTCGGCCAGCTCCTGGAGGCGGGCCGCACCAACAGCAGCATGTCGCAGGTCTTCCTCGCCATCCTGCTGATCCTGATCGTCGGCATCGCCATCGACCTGCTGATTTTCAGCCCGCTGGAGCGGTGGGTCCTGCGCAGCCGCGGCCTGTTGGTGAAGTGATCACGATGCACACCGCCGCCTCCCCCGCACTCCTGGTCATCGCCCACGGCAGCCGCGATCCGCGGCACGCCGCGACGGTGCGCGCGCTGGTGCGCCGCGTACGGACGCTGCGCCCGGGGCTGCGGGTGGAGGTCGGCTTCCTCGACTTCGACGCCCCCGCCGTGCCGGACGTCCTCGCGGCCCTGGCCGCCGCCGGCGTGCGCGACGTCGTCGCCCAGCCGCTCCTGCTGACCCGCGCCTTCCACGCGAAGGCCGACATCCCCGCCGTGCTCCGCGCGGCCCCGGCCGGGATGCGGGTGCGGCAGGCGGGGGTGCTCGGCCCCTCGCCGCTGCTGCTCACCGCGCTCGAACAGCGGCTGTACGAGGCGGGGCTCGACCCCGCCGACAAGGACACGACCGGGGTGGTCCTCGCCTCGGCCGGCTCCACGGACCCGGAGGCGATCGCAGTGATCGCTGACATCGCGCGGGAGTGGCGGCGTACCGGTTGGTGCGCCGTGCGGCCTGCGTTCGCCTCCGCGGCACTGCCCCCCACCGGGCGGGCCGTCCACCTCCTGCGGGGCGTGCCCGGGGTGCGGCGGGTGGCCGTCGCTCCCTATGTACTGGCTCCCGGGTTCCTGCCCGACCGGATCGCTCGCGGTGCCGCCGAGGCCGATGTTCTCGGCGGGGTTCTGGGGGACTCGCCGTTCGTCGCCCGGGTGCTCCTCGAACGGTTCGACGCGTGCCGTCGCTTCGCGACGGATCTCGCCCACCCGTCCACCCGGGCGGGGCACCTCGCGACAGGGCTGCTGGCCCTGCCCGCCGTCGGCTAGCGGCCCCTCAGGGTGCCGAGGGCCGCGTACAGGTCACGCAGCACCCCCTCGCCGCGCCCCTCGGCGGCGGGCGGGTCTCCGTGGTGGTCATGGCGGAAACCCCAGCCAGGGGTGGCGCAGTGGAATGGTCCACTTTCAGGGGAGTTTCCTGGGCCGATCACGACCCGGTCCGGCGACCCGGCGCCCCAGCCGAGCGGCCCAGCCCAGCGCAGCGGCCCGGCGCCCCCGGCCACACAGCCCCCCCGCCTCTGGACCTTGCCCCAAGGGCAGACCTCAGCCTGTCCGCCATGGACAGCGACTACCTGACACACAGCCCGTACAGCACCCCCGGCCCCCACCTCGAAGCCCTGCTCGGCCCGGACCCGCTGCCCCGCTCCCCCGAGGCCCTCGCCGCCCTGGTGCGGGGCGTGCTGCTGCACCGCGAGGAGCGGGAGACCTGCGGCTGGACGGTGCCCGACGAGCGGCTGCACGGGGACGCCGAGTCCCGGTACGTCACGGAGATCCTGCGCATCCTGCGCGAGCGCGGCGACACCCCGCTCGCCCAGGAGCGCGAGCCCGCGGCGCGGTTCGTCGCCACCTGCCGGGACTTCGCGCTGCTGCTGTGCGCGCTGCTGCGCGAGACCGGCACCCCGGCGCGGCTCAGGGGCGGCTACGGCACGTACTTCCAGGCGGGGTTCCACGACAACCACTGGGTGACGGAGTACTGGCGGGAGGGGCGCGGCTGGGTCCTCGCCGACCCGCAGGTGTACGGCGACCTGCACGACACGGCGTTCGACCCGATGGACGTGCCGCGCGACGCGTTCCTGGTGGCCGGGGACGCCTGGCGGGCGTGCCGGGAGGGGCGCGCGGACCCGGAGGCCTTCGGCGTGTTCACCGTGCCCGAGATCAAGGGCCTCGGGCTCGTGCGCGCCGACGTGGTGGCCGACCTCGCCGCGCTCGGCGGCACGGAGCCGCTGCCGTGGGACGGCTGGGGGCTGATGGAGAAGGACGAGGCGGAGGTCACGGCGGCGGACCTCGCGCTGCTCGACGCCGTCGCCGCCGTCACCTCGGCTGCCGGGCACGCCCCGGCTCCGGAGCGGCCCGACGCCGTGCGGCGGCTGCTCGCCGATCCGCGGCTCGCGGTGCCCGCCGAGATCGTCTCGCACACGACCTACTGCGGCGTCCGCACGGTCACGCTGCCGCGCGCGGCGTGAGCGCCTGCCCCTTCACCCCTGGCCGCCCGGCTCGGAGGGCGTGAACGGCGTGCCCTGGTGGAACCAGAGCAGCCAGCCCTCGCCCGTGCGCCGCCACAGCGAACTGCGGTGCACCAGACGGCCGTTGCTTTCGGTGTCGAAGGTCAGGTGCACCAGGTCGTCGGCGAGCTGCACGCCCCGCATGCGGGAGGTCGTGACGGGCCGGGCGCCGGGCTCGGGGCTCGCGGTGAGGACCCGGACGATCGACGCCCGGTCCCAGCGCGCGCCCGAGGCGCCGAACTCGGTGAACTCGGGGTGCAGCAGATCGCCGAACAGCTGGGGCGAGGCGCGCACCTCGGGGTCGAGCAGGCGCAGCTCGTTCTCGATGGCCGCCTCCACGGCGGGCGAGCGGTCGGTCATCGGCCGGCCCCCGGGGCCTCGGTCAGCTCCGCGAGCTTGGTGACGGTGTTCCAGTTGCGGGTGGTGGCGGTAAGGCCCTTGGTGAGGGCGGGGCGCCCCAGGGCCTCGCCGAGCCGGGAGCGGCCGAGCCCTTCGGGCGCGTAGAGGTACAGGGCGCGCTCGCCGATGCGGAACTCCTCCGGCAGGAAGCCCGCTTGGTCGAGCGCGGCGAAGCGGGCGGCGTCCACGGGCCCGGAGAAGTACGTGACGTGCAGCTGCTTGCCTTCGAGGTCGGCGGCGGGGAAGGGGCAGGCGTCGACCACCGCCCGCAGATACGCGTGGTCGCGCACCAGCAGGTCCACGCCGAAGCCGAACTCCTGCTCCAGGGCCGCCGCGAGCTCGGCCGCGAGGACGTCCTCGTCGCCGTGGTCCGCCGCGAACACCGCGTTCCCGCTCTGCAGGTACGTCCGTACGCCGGTGAGCCCGAGCCCTTCGAGGAGCGCGCGCAACCGGGCCATCGGCACTTTCCTGCTGCCGCCCACGTTCACGCCGCGAAGGAGCGCCGCGTAGATCTTCGTCGCCATGCGCACACGATAAGGCGGCCGCCGCGCCCCGTGGGGGTGGGCACGACGGCCGCCGGTCCGAAGAGGGCCGCCGCGCCGCCGTGCGGCGGCGCGGCGGCCCGGACGGGACCTACTCGACGACCTTCAGGAGCTTGTTGGGCGTGCCCTCGCTCGGGTTGGAGATCTTGTCCGGCGTGGCGCCGTCGGTCAGCGCCTTGGCGACGTCCGCGGGCTTGGCGTCGGGGTGCGCGGCCAGGTACAGGGCGGCGGCCCCGACGACGTGCGGGGTCGCCATGGACGTACCGGAGATCGTCTTGGTGGCGTCGTCGCCGGTGTTCCAGTCGGAGGTGATGTCCGAGCCCGGGGCGTAGATGTCCACGGCGGAGCCGAAGTTGGAGAAGTCCGACTGCTGGTCGTCCTTCGTGGAGGAGGCGACCGTGATGGCCTCCTTGACGCGCGCCGGGGAGCCCTGGCTCGCGTCGCTCGACTCGTTGCCCGCGGCCACCGCGAAGGTGACGCCGGAGGCGATGGACTTGCGGACGGCCTCGTCCAGGGCCTCGTCGGCCCCGCCGCCGAGGCTCATGTTGGCGACGGACGGGCCCTTGTGGTTCTTGGTGACCCAGTCGATGCCCGCGACGACCTGCTCGGTGGTGCCGGAGCCCCGGTCGTCCAGGACGCGCACCGCGACGATCTTCGCCTTCTTGGCGAGGCCGTGCGCCGAGCCCGCGATGGTGCCCGCGACGTGGGTGCCGTGGCCGTTGCCGTCGTCCGCGTTGTCGTCGTTGTCGACCGCGTCGAACCCGGAGACCGCGCGGCCACCGAAGTCCTTGTGGCTGACGCGGACGCCGGTGTCGATGACGTACGCGGTCGCGCCCTCACCGGCCTGGTCCGGGTACGTGTACTTCTTGTCGCCCGCCGTGTCGGCCTGGTCGACCCGGTCCAGGCCCCATGACGGCGGGTTGTCCTGGGTGGCCTTGATGGAGAACTTCTTGTTCTGGACGACCTTGCCGACGGCCGGGTCGGCGGCCAGGCGCTTGGCCTCGGTCTCGCTCAGGCCCGTGGCCGAGAAGCCGTTGACGGCCGAGGAGTAGGTGCGGCCGAGGTCGCCGCCGTACTGCTCGGCGAGGTCGGCCTTGGCGTCGTTGTCGGCCTTCTCGTCGAGCAGGACGATGTAGCTGCCGGCCACGGCGCCCTTGGCGTCGGTTCCGTACACCTTGCCCTCGGTGGGGGTCGAGGCACCGGCGAACGAGCCGGCGAAGACGGTCACGCCCACCGCGGTGGCGGCGGTGACTATCCCTGCGGTGAGCTTCATCGTGCGAGCGCGCTTGTGAGCTGCCATGAAGAGGGGTCTCCTCGTGGGGTGTTGTGGGGGGATGTGGGGGGAATATGGGGTTGTCAAGCTTTCACTGCGACGCCCGGCTCGCTCCGAAAGAACTGAAGATCTCCGGGCGTTGGGACGAAACCCTGTCTGAATGACGCGCGCAGATCAATACCTTCATGCGGCTGTGACTTGTTCAACAAGGTTCTGTAATAACAAATCGACCCACCCATGACACTTCGGGCACCCCGCCCCCTGTACGCCCCCTCTGCGCCCTGCCCCTCCCCCGAGCGGGCAGGACGCAGAAGGCCCTCGGCGGGCGACGGCTAGGCCGCCGCGGACACCGGCTGCTCGAAGGAGTCGATCGTCCGCGTGAAGTCCCGGGTCGACAGGAGCAGCTTGTAGATGATGGCGAGTTCGAAGACGAGCAGCAGCGCGCCCGAGACGATGGTCGCCGGGATCACCGCGTCGAAGAGCGGCCCGAGGATGAAGACGCCCATCTGGAACTCGACCCCGCTCACGAGGTGCGTACGGATGCGGTGGCGCAGCAGGAAGGACCGCGCCCGCAGATAGGCGGGGAACCGGTGCCGGAACTCCTGGTGGAGGTCGATGACTTGCTTGGCGGGGCGGACGGGCGCGGGCACCCCGGCCTCCGCGGAGGGGCCCGCGCCCACCGGCACGGCCGCCCGGCCCGCGAGCGCCTCCGGCTCCCCGGGCGCGCCCGCCCCGACGGCCTGGTCCCGCTCCACGTCCGCCTCGGGGTTCTCCCGCAGCAGGTCCTCCATGAACGCGAGCTCGGCCTGGTTCTCCGCCCGCCGCGCGGCCCGCACCCGCGCCTTGATCTGCTTGCGCATGGTGTAGCGGACCTTGAAGATCTCAAGGGAGTTGATGTACCGCAGCGTGTCGAGCCCGACCACGGCGAGCGCGAGCCAGACGTAGGTCACGTCCCCGGTGCGCTCGTACTGCCCGGCCATCAGGGCGACCCCGCACACCATCACGCGGATCCGGTCGAAGACGAAGTCGAGCCACGCCCCGAAGACCGAGCCCTGGCCGGTGAGCCGCGCGACCTTGCCGTCCATGCAGTCCAGGATGAAGCTCAGGTGGTAGATCACGGCACCGAGGCACAGCCACCGCCAGTCACCGAGGGCGAAGCACGCCGCGGACCCGAGACCGAGCAGGAACGCGCCCCAGGTGATCTGGTTCGGCGTGATCCGGGTGCGCAGCGCGGTCTGGCGGACGAGCGGCGTGGCGACGGGGTCGACGAGCAGCACGGTCCACCAGGCGTCGCGCTTCTTCTCGGTGACGCGGCGCACCTCGGCGAGGGGCGGTATCTCCCGCGCCTCCCGCCGCTCGGCCGTGTCGCGTCGCAGGGACTGTTGTGACATGGGTCAACTTCCTGGCGTTCGAATGAAGTTCACCTCACGCTAGGAAGCCGTTGTCCCAAGGAACAAGAAGTGGCCCATGCAACCTTTGCCGGGGGGTATGGGTCGAACCAGTGGGTCGGGTCCATGCATGTGCCAGGACGCACGCGCGTTATCCGAGCGTTACCGAATGACCCAGCCGTTACCGAATGGTCCGACAGAGCGTTATGTCACGCCGTGTCAGGCCATGCCGAACCAAGCGCCAATCCCGGCCAACCAGGCCTGAAGCGCCACCAAACGGTCACGTGCCCACGCCCTCCCTCTTCACTCCGCCGTCACGCCGGCCGCGCACGATCTCCTCCTCGATGAGATCGGCCGCCCGCCGCGTGCCGCCCTCCCCCGCCATCCCGGCGCGCACCTCGCTCAGCCTGCGCGCCACCTCCGGGTCGTCGACGAGCGCGAGCACCGCCTCGCGCAGCGTCCGCGCGTCGGCCTCCTCCATGGGCACGTGGCGGGCGACGCCGAGGCCCTGGAGCATGTCGGCGTTGCCGAACTGGTCGACGGCCTGCGGCACGGCGACCATCGGCGTCCCCGTCGCGAGGCCCTCCTGGCTGCCGCCCGCGCCCGCGTGCGTGATGAACGCGTCCGCCTTCCGCAGGACCGCGAGCTGCGGCACCCAGCGGCTCACCTCGATGTTGGCCGGTACGCCGCCGAGTTCGCCCACGTCGACGTGCCCGCCTATCTGGAGCACCACGTGCCATCCCGGCAGGTCGCCGAAGGCCTTGACGCACTCGCGGTAGAAGCCCGGCTGCTTGGTGAAGGACGAGCCGAGGGAGACCAGGAGCACCTTGTCCGCGTGCGCCGGGCGCTCCCAGTCGCCCTGCGCCGCGCGGTCGCCCTGGCAGGCGCCGACGAAGGTGTGCACGCTCTCGTCGACCCGGTCGGCGTGCGGCTGGAGCGCCTTGGGGATCAGGACGAGCGAGCGGGGCGGGCGGCCGACGAAGGGGTCGGGGTGCTGGGTGACCCCGTTCTCCGTCAGCCAGTTCTCGAAGCGCTCGTAGTACGCCCGGCCGCGCTCGGTCCGCCGGGGCTCCGCCCACAGGGGCTCGGAGACCTCCTCCTCGTACCCCTCCCAGGCGACCAGGTTCGGCGAGAGCGAGACCTCGGGCACGCCCCAGCGGCGGGCGAGGACGCGGGCCGGGTACGAGGTGATGTCGTGCAGGACGAGGTCCGGCTCGTCGCCCTCGTACGCCGCCGCCAGCTGCGGCAGGGCCTGGACGGCGTCGGCCAGGAACGGCTCCACGTTGTCGAGCAGGGTGTCGCCCCAGGCCTCCGGGTCGTCGTCCGCGCCGGGCAGGGTGGTGCGGTAGAGGACGGGCTCGGCACCGGTCTCGGCGACCTTCTCCTCGAAGGCGTGCGGGATCGCGTACGTGACGCGGTGACCGCGGGCCACGAGCTCCCGGATCACTTCCAGGCTCGGGTTCACGTGCCCGTGGGCGGCGATGGAGAACATGGCGATGTGGGCACGCTTGCGTGTGGTCATGGGCCGACCATAAGCGAGACGATACGTCTCGTGCAATCCATTTCCGGCACTCTTCGCGAGCGCCCGCGCCGGGGCCTCCGACCCGGGGGCTACTCGGCGAACCCCTCGGGCCCCGCGCCCGGACCGCCCTCCGCGCCCGCGTTGTACCGCAGCAGATACTCCGCGAACCGCTCCAGATCCGGCCCGCTCCAGTCCGCGAGCCGCCCGCGGAAGGCGATCCGACGGCTGTCCGTGACCTGCGCGAGCACCCCTTCCCCGCGCTCGGTCAGATGCAGCACGTGCACGCGGTGGTCGGCCGGGTCCTGGCGGCGCTCCACCAGGCCCGCCTTCTCCAGGGCCGCCACCTGCCTGCTGATGGTCGACTTGTCCAGCGTGTAGTGCGCGGCCAGGTCCGTGGCGCGACAGCCCTGCTGGTACTCGAGATGGCTCAGGAGGGTGAAGGAGACGAGCGAGAGCTCGGGGTGCATCCGCGCGGCGGTGGCGCGCGCACGCCGCGCGAACGCCGTCATCTCCCGCTGGATCGTCTCGATCGCGTCGTCCCGGTCGGCCACGGCCCCTCCGCCTCCTCGCGTCCACCTCGCCCGGCTCCGGCCGCACCCGCCTCACGTGCCGTGTTTCCGCCCCGGCGCCAATGGTTGTACAGTACAACATGACGTAAGAGTTGTATATGCCAACTATCTATGTCGCATACGCCACCTGTCTCTGCCGACCCTCTGGAGCGATTCGCATGCAGGCGCCTGCCCGTGGCCCCCTGCGCCACGTCCTCGTCCATCTCCTGACCCCGCTGCTGATGTGTCTGGGCATGGGCCTGGCCTATATGAGCGCGTTCGTCACGCCCGAGCCGCACGACCTGCCCGTCGCCGTCGTCGGCACGGACGCCCGCGCGCACGCCTTCGCCGAGTCCGTCGCGGACAAGGCGGGCGACGCCCTCGACGTGCGGACGCTGGCCTCGCGCGCCCAGGCCGTCGACGCGCTCACGTCCCTCGACATATCCGGCGCCTACGTCCCGGACGCCAGGACGCCCGAGCTGCTCGTCGCCTCCGCCGGATCCGACATGAGCGCGCTGGCCGCCGAGAAGGTCTTCACCCCCCTCGCCGCCGCCCAGGGCGCTCCCCTGAAGGTCACCGACGTGGCGCCGACGGTCCCCGACGACCCCACGGGCCAGGGCCTGTTCTTCCTGCTCGTCGCGGTGAGCATCGGTTCGTACGCGTCCGTCGCCGCGCTCGGTGCCGCGGGCGGCGCCCTGCGGATGCGGGCGCGCGCGGGCCTCGCCGTCGGCGTCGCCCTCGCCGTGAGCCTGATCGGCACGGTCCTCGCCGGGCCCGTGTTCCACCTCGCGCACCACGGCCTGTGGGGCGTGTGGGCCATGTCCTGGCTCTACTCGGCGGGCATCCTGCTGATCGGCGTGGGCCTGCACACGTTCCTCAAGCGCTGGACGACGCTCGCGATGATGGTCCTCTTCGTGATGCTCAACTTCACCAGCTCCGGCGGGCTCTTCCGGCCCGAGCTGCAGAACGGCTTCTTCGGCTCCCTGCACGCCTTCTGGAACGGCGCGGGCTTCGTCGAGGGCGTCCGCTCCCAGCTGTACTTCGGCGGCCACGGCCTCGGCGGACACGTGGGCACGCTGGTGGCCTGGCTCGCCGCGGGCGCGCTGCTCACGGCGGTGGCGGGGCTGGTCGAACGGCGGCGGACCGCGGTGGCGGCCGCCCCGGCACCCGCGACGGCCGCCGACCAGGAGGAGATGGAGGAGGAGATGGAGGAGTCGGTCGGCGTGTGAGGGCACGGCGGGAATCCCGGGGGCCGGTCGCTCCTGCGGGAGCCCGCGGAGGGTGGCCCCGCGGGGGGCCGGTGGTCCCGCGGGCTCAGCGCTGGTAGCGGCGCAGGACCAGGTTCCCGTCCTCGACCAGGCGCTTCCTCAGCTCGTCCAGGCCGATCGCGCCGCTGTAGTACTCCTGGAGCGCGGGCGTGGCGACCTTGTCCGACCACTCGGGGTAGCCGCGCACCGACTGCGCGGGGGCGGGGCGCAGGTGCCGGGCCAGGGCCGTGCCCGTCGCCCAGTCGTTCTTCTCCGTGCGCAGCGCCGGGTCCTTGAGCGCCTCCTCGCCGGTGGGCAGCATCCAGTCGCCGCGCGCGAGCCGCACCATGTTGGCGGGGCGCAGGAAGAAGTCGACGAACGCGGCCGCCTCCTTCTTGTGCGGGCTGTCCTCGGCGACCGACAGGGTCTGCGGGCTCACGCCCTGCGCGAGCCCGTCCGCCCCCGCGGGCGCGGGCAGGACCTGCCAGTCGAAGCCCTTCGGCGCCTGCTGGACGATCTGCTGGCGGTACGAGAAGCCGAGCGGCACCATCGCGTACTTGCCGCCGAAGAAGCCGGGCAGCGTGTCCGAGCCGCCCATGCCGAGGGTGGCGCCGGACGCGCTGCCGTCGACGTTGACCTGGTCGTGGACCGTGCGCGGCACCACCGCGTCGGCGTCCTCGAAGCGGATCTCGGCCTTGCCGTCCGGGCGCCGGTGGAACAGCTCGCCGCCCGCCGAGAGCGACAGGTTGAGCGTGGCCGACACCGGCTCCTTCAGCGGCCAGGCCACCCCGTACTTCCCCTTCCCCGCGCCGAGCTCCCGCGTGACCGAGCGGAACTCCGGCCAGCTCCACGGCTTGTCGGGGGTCGGGATCCGGACGCCGGACTCCTTCAGCCACCGCGCGTTGGCGATGAGCACGCGCGGCTCCTGGAGGAACGGCACGCCGTACACCTTGCCGCCGAAGGTCGTCGTGTCCCAGCTCGCCCGGGGGATGTCGGCCCGCAGCCGCCGGGGCAGCAGCTTCCCGAGGTCGGCGAGGTAGCCGCCGTACGCGAAGTCGGCGAGGTCGTCGGAGGCGTCGTGGATGACGTCGGGGGCCTCGCCGCCCTCGAAGGAGGTGAGGAGCTGGTCGTGGACGCTGGTCCAACTGCCCTGGACGTACTCGACCCTGACGTCGGGGTGGCGCGCGTTCCACTCCGCCACCAGTTCCTTGTTCGCCGCCACGGACTCCTGCTGCCAGGCGAGCGACTGGAAGCGCAGGGTGATCCGGCCGCCGGAGTCCCCGCCGTCGCCGGAGCACCCGGCGAGCAGCAGCACGAGCGCGGCGGCCGCGGCGGCGAGGGCGCGTGCGCGCCGCATCAGCTCTTCACCGCCCCGGCGAGCATGCCGCCCGTGATCCGCTTCTGGATGAGCGCGAAGACGACGAGCGAGGGCAGCGTCGCGAGGAACGCGGCGGCGGCGAGCGGGCCGAGGTCGGCCACGCCCTCCGCGCCGATGAAGTGCGTGAGGACGACCGGCAACGTCTGTTTCTCCGGGGTCTTGAGCAGCACGAGCGCGAAGAAGAACTCGTTCCACGCCGTGATGAAGGCGAACAGGGCCGTCGCCCCGATGCCCGGCGCGAGCAGCGGCGCGGTCACCGACACGAGCGTGCGCAGGCGCCCCGCCCCGTCGACCGCCGCGGCCTCCTCCAGCTCCACCGGCACGGCGCGGACGTACCCGACGAGCATCCACAGCGCGAACGGCAGGGCCCACACCACATAGACCATGATCAGGCCCGGCAGCGAGTTGATCAGGTGCAGGTTCTTCAGGACGAGGAACAGCGGGATGATCACCAGGACGAACGGGAAGGCCTGGCTGACCACGACCCAGCCGGTCGCCGCCCGGGCGAGCAGCGTGCGGTGGCGCGCCATCACGTACGCCATCGGGGTGGCGATGACGACGGCGATCGCGGCGGCGCTGAGGGCCGCGATCAGCGAGTTGCCCGCCGCGCGCAGGAGCGGCTGCTCGTCGAAGGCCTGGCGGTAGTTGGCGAGGGTCGGGTCCTCGGGGATCCAGGTGGGGTGCAGGTCGGCCAGCTCGCGGGCCGGTTTGAAGGACGTGGAGAGCAGCCACAGGAACGGGAACACGAGGAAGACGAGGTAGGCGAGGAGCGCGAGGTACTGTCCGGCCCGCGCGGCCCCCTTCGTACGGGAGGTCATCGCTCGTCGGCTCCTCTCAGCCGGCCCACCAGGTACACGGCGAGCAGCACCGAGATCACCGCGACCATGACACAGCCCATCGCCGCCGCGTAGCCGAACTGGCCGTAGCGGAACGCCTCCTCGTACGCGAACAGCATCGGGAGCCGGGTGCGTCCGCCGGGGCCGCCGTTGGTGAGCACGTAGACCAGGGCGAAGGAGTTGAAGTTCCAGATGAAGTTGAGCGCGGTGATGGAGAGCGCGATCGGTCTGAGGGCGGGCCAGGTGACGGTGGTGAAGCGGCGCCAGGCGCCCGCGCCGTCCATCGCGGCCGCCTCGTGCAGCTCGCGGGGCACGTTCTGCAGCCCGGCGAGCAGCGCCACCGTGGTCTGCGGCATGCCCGCCCAGACGCCGACGACGATGACGGCGGGCAGCGCGGTGCCGATGCCGGTCAGCCAGTCCCGTCCGTCGCCGAGGCCGAGGTCGCGCAGCGTCTCGTTGAGGATGCCCGCGTCCGGGTGGTAGACGAGCCGCCACATGATGCCGACGACGACCTCGGGCATCGCCCACGGGACGATCGCGAGCGAGCGGGCCAGCCAGCGGAAGCGCAGGTTCTGGTTGAGGAGGAGCGCGAGGCCGAGCGCGAGCAGGAACTGCGGCACCGTCACCCCGACCGCCCAGAGCAGGCCGATGCGGAACGAGTCCCAGAACAGCGTGTCGTGCCGCAGGTCCTGGAAGTTGAGGAGCCCGATCCACTCGGTGGGCTCGGTGCGGCCCGACTGGGAGTCGGTGAAGGCGAGCGCGATGCCGTAGAGCAGCGGGCCGACGCTCAGCACCAGGATCGGGAGCAGCGCGGGCAGGACCAGGAACCAGGCCCCGTGGTCCACGGCCCTGCCGGGGCGAGGACCTCTGGAGCCTCTGCCGGACCGCGAACGCGCGGTCGCCAACGTCACGGAATCGGCTCCTTTGGGCGGATGATGACGGTTTGGCCGACCCGGCGGCCTCCGTCATCGTGCTGACGCGGCCGGGCTACGTCAAGCGACCGCGCACGCGTGAAGTCGGGCTGGCCTGTACGAATGCGACACTTGCGCGGCGGCGGGCCCGGTGGCGGCGCGCCGCGGAGCACGGTGAGGCACAGGCTGCGGGAGGCAACGGATGGACGAGGCACGGGCACGGAAGGTCCTGGACGCCGCGGGGCTCACGGCGGGCCCCGACGCGGGCGCCGAGCTCCTGGCCCTCGGCGAGAACGCGGTGTTCGCCGTGGGCGACCTGGTGGTCAAGGTCGGGCGCGCCGCGCCGGAACTGCTCGACCGGGCGCGGCGCGAACTCGCCGTCGGCGGGTGGCTGCGGGACGCCGGGGTGCCCGCGGTGCGGCCCGCCGAGGACGCGCCGCGGCTCGTCGAGGGGCATCCCGTGACGGTCTGGCACCGGCTGCCCGCGGCCGTGCGGGCCGCGCGCCCCGGCGATCTGGCCGCACTCCTGCGGCTCGTGCACGCCCTGCCCGCGCCGCCGTTCGAGCTGCCGCGCCGTGAGCTGCTCGGGGGTGTGGAACGGTGGCTGCGGCTCGCCGGGGACGCGATCGACCCCGCCGACGCGGACTATCTCCGGGAGCGCCGGGACGGGTTCGCGGCGGCCGCCGCCGCGCTCGTGCCCCGGCTCGCGCCCGGGCCCGTCCACGGGGACGCGCTGCCGCGCAACGTCCTGGTGGGGCCCGAAGGGCCCGTCCTGGTGGACCTGGAGACGTTCTCCTCGGACCTGCGGGAGCACGACCTGGTCGTCATGGCGCTGTCCCGTGACCGGTACGGGCTCGGGGACGAGGCGTACGACGAGTTCACCCGGGAGTACGGGTGGGACGTGCGGGAGTGGGAGGGGTGCGGGGTGCTGCGCGGGGCGCGGGAGACCGCGAGCTGTGCCTGGGTGGCCCAGCACGCGCCCGCCAACGCCGGGGCGTTGGCCGAATTCCGCCGCCGCGTGGCTTCGCTGCGCGAGGGCGACACCGAGGTCCGCTGGCACCCGTTCTAGCCCTCGCGGGGCGCCCCGGACCCGCCCCTTCCCGATCCGGGGGCTGCCGCCCCCGTGCCCCCGCCCTTTTCGGCGCTCCGCGCCTCGTCCTCAAACGCCGGACGGGCTGGAACTGTCGCCGGTTGCGGCAGATCTTTCAGCCTCTCCGGCGTTTGAGGAGCGGGGGTCTGGGGGCGGAGCCCCCAGGAAGCGGGAAGGGGCGGGATTGGGGAGCCCCCGCTAGGGCACGCTCACCGGCTCCCGCAGGGGCCACGTGCCGTCGACCACCGCGGCGGTGTCGCCCTTGCGGCGGAGGAAGGACTGGAAGTCCGCGGCCCACTGCGCGGACCACTCCACCTGGCGCCGGTGCAGCTCCGCCGGGCCGAGGTCGGCGACCTTGGCGTGGCGGTCGGCTATCGCGCGGGCGAGCCGCGCCGCGGCGAGGGCGTCGGACGAAGCGTCGTGGGCGGACTCCAGGACCACGCCGTACTCCCGGCAGACCGCTTCGAGGTTGCGCTTGCCGCGGCGGTAGCGGTCCACCGAGCGGTCGATGGTGTACGGGTCGATCACCGGCGCGGGGTCGGCCCCGCCGAGCCGGTCGCGCAGCGGTGCGAGCCCGTGCCGGCGCAGCTCGGCGGCGAGGAGGGTCAGATCGAACGCCGCGTTGTACGCGACGACCGGGACGCCCGACTGCCAGGCGGACGCGAGGACGTCGGCGATCGCGTCGGCGACCTCCGCGGCGGGCCGCCCCTCGGCGGCGGCCCGCTCGTCGGTGATGCCGTGCACGGCCACCGCGTCCGGCGGGATCGGCACGCCCGGATCGGCGAGCCACTCGCGGCGGCCCTGCTCCCGTCCGGCCCTGACCTCGACCACCGCCCCCGTGACGATCCGCGCCTCGGACGGATCCGTGCCCGTCGTCTCCAGGTCGAAGCCGATCAGCAGCTCTCGGTGCCAGCCCATGGCCGCCCCCTTCGTCGTGGTGCGTTCCCCCAGTGGCCTCCACGATCCCATGCGCCACTGACAATCAGATGGCCGGATTCCGCTCCCCGTCCCGGATACCCGTCCCGGACGCCGTCCTACGACACCGGGCGCGAGTCCGCCCAGGCCGTCTCGAACTCCTCCCGGTACGTCGCGAAGAGGCCGTGCTCGCCGAGGTCGTCCGCCTTGACCACGCGGCCGCCGCCGCGCAGCACCAGGACCGGCGCCTCCATGCCGCGGGTGCGCCGCAGATAGGACTGGACGACCGCGATGCCGTCCGAGCCGTCGCCGTCGACCAGATAGGCCGTGAAGCGCGGGGTCTCGTCGAAGACCTGGATCTCGAAGGCGCCGGGGTCGCGCAGGCGCGAGCGCACGCGGCGCATGTGGAGGATGTTCGACTCGACGGCCCGGCTCAGCTCGCCCCGCTTGAGGCCCAGTTCGCGCTCCCGGCGCTTGACCGCGCTGCTCGCGGGGTTCAGGAAGAGCAGCCTGACCCGGCAGCCGGACTCGGCGAGCCGGACGAGACGGCGGCCCGAGAAGTTCTGCACCAGCAGGTTCAGGCCTATGCCGATCGCGTCGACGCGCCGGGCGCCCCCGAAGAGGTCCTCCGCCGGGAACTGCCGCAGCAGCCGCACCCGGTCCGCGTGCACGCCCACGACGTCCGCGTACCGGTCACCGACGAGCTGCTCCACGGCGTCGACCGGCAGGCGCCGCGCGGAGGGCGCGTCCGAGCCCGCGCCGAGGATCTCCAGGAGGCGTGCGGAGGCGCGCTCGGCCTGGGCGAGGACCGTCGGGGACAGGGCGCGGTTGCGCGAGACCACGTTGCGCGTGACCTCCAGCTCGTCCAGGGCCAGCTCGACCTCGCGCCGGTCGTCGAGGTAGGGCTCGAAGCACGGCCAGTGCTGGACGACCAGCTCGCGCAGCTGCGGCAGCGTCAGGAAGCTCAGGACGTTGTCGTCGGCCGGGTCGAGGAGGTAGCCCTTGCGGCGGCTCACCTCGCGCACGGCGACGGCCCGCTGCACCCACTCCTGCCCGGCGGGGCCCGCGGCGGCGACCACCCAGTCGTCCGCGTGGACGGGTTCGTAGACGGGACGCAGAACAGCGGCCACGACCGCGCGCAGCCGCTGTTCCACGAGGTTCAGCCAGATGTAGGCCCGCCCGGCCCGCTGGGCGCGCGTGCGCACCTCGCGCCAGGCATCGGCGTCCCAGTCCAGTTCGGGTCCGATCTGGGACACCGGTTCCATCGGCCGTGCCAAGGACACCGCCGAGGACGGGACGTCCGCGGAGCTCCCCTCGTGACCCTCGTCACCAGGGGGCAGCTCGCGCCCCTCCGAGCTCACCCGTGCACCGCCTTCCGCTCCCCCGCGCTCTCCCCCGGTCAACGATCAAGGAAGAGTACTCCGGGACCGGCGCGCGGTGCAGCCGGATGGGCAGGGTCGTGCCGCAACTTCAGGTTCGCGGCCGTCCGTTCACGCCCGAGAGGTCCTGCGGAGTGAGCGGGTTCATGGCCGTCACGTCGCGCGGGGCCAGCGAGAAGCCCTGCCAGTGGACCGGCATGGGCTGCTGGTCCTCGTCGCGCGCGATGTGGTGGAAGCCGATGTTGACCCAGCTGATGGGGTGCTTCAGGGTCTCGCCGTTCGCCCACTTGTCGACGCTGGCCGGGTAGCCGTTCGGGCACCCGATGTTGTTGCTCGCGTACTGCTCGCACTTCTTGTAGTCGGTGAAGAACACGTCGTGCCGCGTGAACGGCCGGCCCGCGTGCTTCTGACTGGCCCCGGGCACGAACTCGTAGCTGCGGGGGTGGCCGTCCTTGTTCTTGCCCGCCGTGCTGACCATGCGCCACCAGCGCATGTCCTGGCGGTCGCCCGCGAGCTCCTTGGTGATGGGCGTGCGGGTCGTCTTCGTGGTGGGGCTGCCCTGGCCGCTGGGCGGGGTGACCTTGGAGTCGTACTGCTCGACCTTGGACTTGGGCGAGCCGTCCAGGCCGAAGTTGAGCCGCCAGAAGACGTTGTGCGAGTGGCTCTCGGCCTTGGCCTGGTCGCCCTTGCCGATCGGCCAGCCGCGGTCGTCGCCGCCGTCGAAGTCGTACGGCGACAGGCTGCCGGTGGCGCCCACGTTGGAGTGGATGGTGCCGTCCGACGAGAAGCGCCACTCGGTGATGTACTCGTACCAGGAAGCCTTGTTGACGGTGTAGACGAGCAGGTCCTTGCCCTGGGCGGCGTAGACCTTGCCGCTGCCGCCGGTGCTCGCGTCGTTGTTGAGACGGTAGGCGTGCCCCCGCGCGCGGGTGGTGGTGCACAGGCCCGGGACGTTCCCCCCGTCCGGGACCTTCACCGTCTTGATGGTGCCGCCGGGGCACTCGCTCGTCTTGAGCTTCTGCAGCTTCCGGCCGAAGTCGGTGCCCGTGACGTCGTCGAACTCGGCCTCGCCGTCGTCGTAGGGCACGTGGATCTGGGCGAGGCGGGCGCTGGTCAGCACCGGGATGGGCTTGGGCTCGCTCTTGGGCTGGTAGCTGATGTTGTCGAGGATGAGCCCGGAGTACGTGTTGTAGTGCCAGCACATGCGCCAGGTCGTGCCGCCGTCGAGGGTCTGCTCGATGCGGTAGTCGGCGCTGCAGCCGGCCGCGGGCGCCCGCGGTGCGGCTCCGGGGGCCGCGGTGGCCGGGCCCGCGGTGGTTATCGCGGCTCCCAGGAGCGCGGAGACCGCAAGGGCCGTACCGGCCGCCTTACGGGCGCGCGGGAGTCTGTTGCCGTGCGAGACGTGCATGCGAAGGAGGCTCCTTCGGTCAGGAGGGCAGAGGTGTGCGGTTGCCCTGTGCGGGCGGTCAGCGGACGCGGCCGACGTGGCGGTCGCTGAGGTCGACGATGAAGGCCCGGGTGTCGATCCACGGCCCGTTCTTGACCTTGGCCACGACCTGGATGCAGCGGTGCTTGCCGCAGTCCTGGAGGTCGGCGGGGACGCTGTCGAGGGTCTCCTTGCGGAACACGAAGCCGCTCAGGTCCAGGTCGGAGGGGCCCTCCAGCTTCTTCCCCGTGGCCTTCTCGTAGTCGTCCCGCAGGCCCTTGCCGTGCCCGTCGGCGATCAGCAGTCGCGCGGCCTCGGTCAGCTCCTCCTCGCTGGGCGGCGGCTGGACGTTCTGGGCCGTGTTGGTCGACTCGACCTCGCCGGTCTTCAGGTTCACCGTCTTGGCGACGACGGCGTCCTTCTTGTAGTCGTAGTAGACGATCTCGGCGCGGCGCGCCGCGTCGTCCCCGGTCGCCCCCGGCTCGTTCTCCGCGAGGTTCGTGGACAGCCGCTCCGGCCCCCGGTCGCCCTCCACGTCCCGGGCGCGCGAGCGCAGGCCGTTGCTGTCCAGGGCTATCTTCTGGGCCCGCGCGGTCTCGGCGTCGGTCAGCGGGTCGCTGCCGACCCCCTCGGAGCCCTCGTCGGGCGCGGCCTCCACGGTGCCGTCGGGCGCTACGGCGTCCTGGCGCGAGGAGCCCGCGGCCGTGCTGCGGTCGGACTCCCCCGCCCGGTCGGGCAGCGTGACGGCCACCAGCGCCGCGGTGGCCGCCACGGCGAGGGCACCCCCCGCCACGACCTTCCCGAGGTGGCGTCTGACTAGCTTGCGCACATCCTCCCCCAATCTCCCCTGATGGGCCCAATTCATGGGCATGTCGAGTATGTGGTCAGTCGGTTAGACGGGCTCAACTCCTCTGTGGTTGCCCCACTTTCGAGCACACTCTGGCCAAGGCGGCCCCCACGGGAGCGGTGAGCGTGGAAGAGTCGTGGACATGCAGGTCTGGCCTGGGCAGGCGTATCCCCTCGGCGCCGCGTACGACGGCGCCGGTACGAACTTCGCGGTCTTCTCCGAGGCCGCGGATCGAGTCGAACTGTGCTTGCTGCACGACGACGGCTCGGAGACCGCCGTGGAACTGCGCGAGTCCGACGGCTTCGTGCGGCACGCGTACCTGCCCGGCGTCATGCCGGGCCAGCGGTACGGCTTCCGTGTGCACGGCCCGTACGCGCCCGCGCGCGGTCAGCGCTGCAATTCGGCGAAGCTGCTCCTTGACCCGTACGCGCACGCGGTGAGCGGGGCGGTGGACTGGGGCGAGGAGGTGTACGGCTACCGGTTCGAAGCCCAGGACGAGCGCAACGACCTGGACTCCGCGCCGCACATGATGACCTCGGTGGTGGTCAACCCGTACTTCGACTGGGGCGACGACCGC
Source organism: Streptomyces sp. YIM 121038 (assembly GCF_006088715.1). NCBI lineage: Bacteria > Bacillati > Actinomycetota > Actinomycetes > Kitasatosporales > Streptomycetaceae > Streptomyces > Streptomyces sp. YIM 121038. The sequence goes on along the minus strand of NZ_CP030771.1, from coordinate 7,237,646 downwards.
CCGCCGCGCACGCCGTACAACGAGACCGTGATCTACGAGGCCCATGTGAAGGGCCTGACGATGCTGCATCCGGAGCTGCCGGACGAGCTGCGCGGCACCTACGCGGCCCTCGCCCACCCGGCGGTCATCGAGCATCTGACGCGGCTCGGCGTGACCACCCTGGAGCTGATGCCGGTCCACCAGTTCGTGAACGACCACCGGCTCGTCGACATGGGCCTGAACAACTACTGGGGCTACAACACGATCGGCTTCTTCGCCCCGCACAACGCGTACGCCTCCTGGGGCGACCGCGGCCAGCAGGTCCTGGAGTTCAAGTCGGCGGTGCGGGCCCTGCACGAGGCGGGCATCGAGGTCATCCTGGACGTCGTCTACAACCACACGGCGGAGGGCAACCACCTCGGTCCGACGCTGTCGTTCCGGGGCCTGGACAACGCCTCGTACTACCGCCTGGCGGACGATCCGCAGTACTACATGGACACCACGGGCACGGGCAACTCGCTGCTGATGCGCCATCCGCACGTGCTCCAGCTGATCATGGACTCGCTGCGGTACTGGGTCACCGAGATGCACGTGGACGGCTTCCGCTTCGACCTCGCGGCGACCCTCGCCCGGCAGTTCCACGAGGTGGACCGGCTCTCCTCGTTCTTCGACCTGGTGCAGCAGGACCCGGTGGTGAGCCAGGTGAAGCTGATCGCCGAGCCCTGGGACGTCGGTGAGGGCGGCTACCAGGTGGGCAACTTCCCGCCGCTGTGGACGGAGTGGAACGGCAAGTACCGCGACACCGTGCGGGACCTGTGGCGCGGCGAGCCGCGCACCCTCGCGGAGTTCGCCTCGCGGCTCACCGGCTCCTCGGACCTGTACCAGGGCGACGGCCGGCGCCCGCTCGCCTCGATCAACTTCGTGACCTGTCACGACGGCTTCACCCTGCACGACCTGGTGGCGTACAACGAGAAGCACAACGAGGCCAACGGCGAGGACAACCAGGACGGGGAGAGCCACAACCGCTCCTGGAACTGCGGCACCGAGGGCGCCACGGACGACCCCGGGATCCTCGCGCTGCGCGCCCGCCAGCTGCGGAACTTCCTCGCCACCCTGATGCTGTCCCAGGGCGTGCCGATGCTCAGCCACGGCGACGAGTTCGCCCGCACCCAGGGCGGCAACAACAACGCCTACTGCCAGGACAACGAGGTCGCCTGGGTGCGCTGGCCGGACGGCGAGAGCACGCTCCTGGAGTTCACGCGCGCGATGGCGTGGCTCCGGCGCGACCATCCGGTGTTCCGCAGGCGCCGGTTCTTCCACGGCCGTCCCGTGGAGGGCACCCACGACGAGCTGTCGGACATCTCCTGGTTCACTCCGGAGGGCGCGGAGATGACCCAGGAGGACTGGGACGCGGCGCAGGCGCGCGCCCTGACGGTGTTCCTCAACGGCAACGCGATCTCCGAGCCGGGGCCGCGCGGCGAGCGGATCAGCGACGACTCCTTCCTGCTGATGTTCAACGCGTCCCCGGACCCGCTGGAGTTCGTGGTGCCCGTCAACCAGGGTCAGCAGTGGCAGGTGGTGGTCGACACGGCGCGTGAGGACGGGGTGCCGCCGGGGACGGGGGCCAAGGTGCGGGCGGGCGAGCGCGTGACGCTGACCGACCGCAGCCTCACGGTGTTGCAGCGTCCCGCGTAGGCGCCTCGGCGGCGCGGTCCGCGCGCGCGGGGGCCGCGTTCTCGCCCGGGGCCGTCTGCGGGCGCGTGACCAGGGCGATGGCGCAGGCCACCGCGGCGGCCGCGCTGCCCAGGGCGAACGCGGCGCCGGGGCCGTGGGTTTCGGCGAGCCGTCCGGCCACGGCGAGGGTGACCGCCTGGCCGCCGACGAAGGCGCTCGCCGCCCACGTCATGCCCTCGGCGACGCGCCGCCGGGGCACGGCCCGCTCGGTCAGGGCGAAGCAGGTGACGAGGTTCGGGGCGTAGACGGCGCCGAAGACCGTCACGACGGCGTACAGGCCCGCCAGGCTGTCCGTCCACACCAGCGGGAGCGACAGGAGCGCGGCGGCGGCCGTGGCGGCGCGCCAGCGGCCGTACAGGCCGAAGCGGTCCGGCAGCGCGGCCGTGGACAGGCCCGCGACGGCACTCATGACGCCCATCGCGGCGTAGACGAGGCCCGCGTGGCCCGGCGCGCCGAGCCGCTCGGTGAGCGCCGCGATCCCGGCCCCGCAGGCGCCGAGCAGCACCCCCAGGAAGACGAGCCCGACGCGGACCGCGTACACCGTGCGCGGGAGCGCGGAGCGTGTCGCACGCGCGCGTGGGGCGGCGGCCGGGGCCGCGGCCCGCGCTGTGGGGTGCAGGGCGAATCCCGTGCCGCAGACGGCGACCAGGAGGGCCGCGACGGCGAAGGCGTACACCGGGTGACCCGCGACGGCGGCGAGGCCGACGAGGGCGGGTCCGAGCACGAAGGACAGCTCGTCGAGCGTGGACTCCAGGGACAGCGCGGCGTTCACCAGGCCGGGCGGGGCGTCCTCGCGGCGCAGCAGCGCCACCGCGCGGGCGCGGGCCAGCGGGCCGATCCCTGGCACGCTCGCGCCCGCCAGGACCGCGAGGGCGAGCAGGACGGGCGTGGGCGGCCGCAGCAGGGCGCCGAGCGCGCAGGCGGCGACGGCGAGGGCGTTGAGCGCGGCGAAGGCGAGGACGACCGGCCGCTGCCCGCGCCGGTCGGCGAGCCGCCCGACGAACGGCCCTGCGGTCACCTGCCCGAGGGCGAGGGCGCACGCCACGGCTCCCCCGGTGGCGAGCGAGCCGCTGGTCTCGCCCACCAGGAGCACACTGCCGAACTGGATCACGGCCACGGGCAGCCGCCCCAGGAACGAGATCACCGGCAGCGCGCGCCCCGTGACCGCGAGCACCGCCCGGTAGGAGTCGGCGGTGCGCCGGACCCGGCCGTCCCGCACGCCCCGAACGCCCCGCACGCCCCGACCGCACCGCGCCTTCTCCGTCATCGTCGGACGCTATCGACGCTCCCTCGAACCCACGCATGCGTCGAAGGCACAAAAGCCGTCCGGGCGGGTACGTACGTTCGCATGACGTCTCCGCGCCCCGCGCCCGATGTCCCGCAGCCGCCGACCGCCACGTACCGGCTGCAGCTGTGTCCGGAGTTCCCCTTCGCGGCGGCCGAGGCCGCGGTGCCCTATCTGGCCGCGCTCGGGGTCTCGCACCTGCATCTGTCGCCGGTCCTGGAGGCGGTGCCCGGCTCCGCGCACGGCTACGACGTCGTGGACCACGCGCGCGTGCGGGGCGAGCTGGGCGGCGAGGCGGGCCTGCGGGCGCTCGCGCGCGCGGCGCGGGCGGCCGGGCTCGGCCTGGTCGTGGACATCGTGCCGAACCACATGGCGGCCGACCCGCTGCACAACCGCGCGCTGTGGGAGGTGCTCCGCGACGGGCCCGCGTCGCCGTACGCGCGCTGGTTCGACGTGGACTGGGCGGCGGGCGGCGGCAGGCTGCTGCTGCCCGTGCTCGGCCACCGGCTCGGCGCGGACCTCGCGCAGCTGCGCGTCGACGGCGGAGTGCTGCGCTACCACGACCGGGTGTTCCCGCTGCGCGCGGGCACCGAGCGGCTGCCGCTGCCGCGGCTGCTCGACGCGCAGTGGTACCGGCTCGCCTGGTGGCGGCTCGCCCGCACGGAGCTCAACTACCGGCGCTTCTTCACCATCTCGGACCTGATCGCCGTACGGGTGGAGGACCCCGAGGTGTTCGAGGCGACACACGCCACCCTCCTCGGGCTGCTCGGCGAGGGCGTCGTCGACGGCCTGCGCGTCGACCACCCGGACGGGCTCGTGGACCCGGGTGCGTACCTCGGGCGGCTGCACGAGGCGACGGGCGGACGCTGGACGGTCGTCGAGAAGATCCTGGCCGACGGCGAGCGCCTGCCCGCGGCCTGGCCGGTGGCGGGCACCACCGGCTACGACGCGCTGCGGCACGTCGACGGGGTGCTCACGGACGCGGCGGGAGCGCGCGAACTGCGCGGCCGCTACCGCCGGTTCGCCGCGGCGCCCGCCGACCGGGGCGGCGACTGGCGGGCGACCGTGCGGCGCGCCGCGTACAAGGTCGTCACGCGGGAGCTGGCCGCCGAGGTGGAGCGGCTGACGCGCGAGGCGGACGCGCTGTGCGCGACGGACCCCGGCCTCAGGGACCACGCCCCGTGGGCGCTGCGGACGGCGCTGCGGGAGCTGCTCGTGCGCCTGGAGGTCTACCGTCCGTACGCGCGCGGGGGCGCCGACCCCGCGACGGTCCTGACGGCGGGCGCGGCCGCCGAGGCCAGGCGGGTGTTCGTGGTTCCCGAGGAGGCCGAAGCGGTCGACGCGGTACGGGACCTGGCCCTCGGCAGGCGCGGCGACGACGAGCGGTGCGCGGCGTTCCGGGCGCGGTTCGCGCAGACGGCGGCGGCGCTGCGGGCCAAGTCCGTGGAGGACACCGCGTTCTACCGGTACGTGCCGCTCCTGTCGGCGGCCGAGGTGGGCGGCGAGCCGGGGCGGCCCGCGCTCGACGTGGCGGAGTTCCACGCGTACTGCGCGCGCGTGCGGCGGGACTGGCCGTACTCCGGCACGGCCCTGACGACCCACGACACCAAGCGCAGCGCCGAGGTCCGGGCGGGCATCAGCGTCCTCACGCAGGCCCCCGAGCGGTGGGACGCGCTGCTCGCCGACGTGACGCGGCAGACCGTGCGGGCGCCCGACCCCCAACTGGCCTGGGCGGCCTGGCAGACGGCGGTGGGCTTCGCCCCGGCCGCGCGCGACGGCTCCGGCGACTACGGGAGGCGGCTCCAGGAGGCCCTCCTGAAGCACGTGCGGGAGGCGGGCCTGCACACGAGCTGGACGGAGCGCGACGAGGGCTACGAAGGGGCCGTGACGGCGTTCCTGGCGGCGGGCCCGTGCGGCCCTTCACTGGACACGGTGGCCGGGTTCGCGGCCGAACTCGCCCCGCACGCGCGCGTGAACGTCCTCAGTGCCGCGCTGCTGCACCTGACGATGCCGGGCGTGCCGGATCTGTACCAGGGCACGGAGCGCGCCTTCCACGCCTTGGTCGACCCCGACAACCGCCGCCCCACGACCTTCGACGCGGGCCTGTTGGAGGGACTCGGCGCGCGCCGGGACTCCTGGGACCTGTCGGACGAGAAGCTGGCGGTCACCGCGGCGGCGCTGCGGCTGCGGGCGCGGCGGCCCGGCCTGTTCGGCGGCGGGAGCACGTACGAGCCGCTGACGGCGTCCGGCCCCTGCGCGGCGCACTGTCTGGCCTACTGCCGCTCCGGGGGCGTGGTGGTGGCCGTGACGCGGCTGTCGCTGCGTCTCGCGGACGCGGGCGGCTGGCGGGACACGGCCCTGTCGCTGCCCCGGGGGGCGTGGACCGATCTGCTCACTCCGGGGCGCGAGTTCGCTGGGTGCACGCGCGTGGACGAACTGCTCGCGCCGCTTCCGGTGGCTCTTTTGGAGCGCGCCTGACGGCGGGCGCCGGGGGCACGCTCCGCCCGGAGCGGGGCATACCGGTCCGTGAATGGGACGGATGGAGCGAGCGGAGCCATGTGTACCAGGCGTGGGCTCCGTGGAGCCCGCCTTCAGGGTGCTTGACACGCGTACCGCCGCGTGGCGTACTGCGGATTGCGTCAGCGGACCAGTCGGGGGTGAGTCAACTGGCGGCGAACCGCTATCCCAGTGTTCCCGAACTCGTCGTGTCCGCGCGGGAGCTGGCGGCTCACCGTCCTGATCTGTGCACGCTGCGCCAGGTCGGCTCCTCGCGCGCGGGCCGCCCCCTGCACCTGCTGTCCGTCGGGCACCGCCCGCGCGCGGTGCTCGTGGTGGCGGGCGCGCACGCCAACGAACCCACGGGCGGCTCGACCCTCGTCGCCCTCGCCGAGTGGACGGTGCGCGACGCCGCGCTGCGGGCCGACACGTCCTGGCACTTCCTGCTGTGCGCCGACCCGGACGGCGCGAACCTGCACCGCACCCCGGCGCCGCGCACCCTCCTGGACTACCACCGGCACTTCTTCCGCCCGGCGGGCCCGGAGCAGCCCGAGTGGTCGCCGTCCGTCCTGCCGCCGGACCGGCTGCCGCCCGAGACCCGCGCCCTGAAGGGCGTCATCGACGAACTGCGGCCCTACTTGCAGGTGTCGCTGCACTGCACCGACCTCGGCGGCAGCTGGGTGCAGCTGACCCGGGACATCCCCGGGCTCGCCGCGCCGTTCGCCGCGTCGGCGGCGCGCCTCGGCATCCCGGTGGAGACGGGGGCGTCGGACGCGGCGGGCTGGCCGGTGTCGGGGCCCGGCGTCCACGTGCTGCCCGGGCCCGGCTCGGCGGCCGCCTATCCGAGCCTGCCGGAGGACGCCCGGCACACCACGTGGCACCACGCGCACCGCTACGGCGGCGTGACGGCCATCGTGGAGGTGCCGATGTGGGCGAGCGACATGGTGGACGACATGGCCGTGCACCCGGCGCCCCGCGCGGCCCTGCGCGGCTTCGCCCGGCGCCTGCGGCACGACGCGGGCCTGGTGGAGGACGTCCTCGGCGACGCGCTGCCCCGGCTCCCCGGGGCGGACGGGCCGTTGCTGCGGGCGGCCCGGTGGGCGCTCGACCTGGTGCCGGGGCTCGCCGACGACTGGGGCCGGCTGCCGCCCGCCGGGACGTCGATGGCGTACATCGGCAGCGTGGACGCCTTCGGGCGGCGCCTCCCGCTGCGGGCGGCCGCGATGCTCCTCAGGGTCCTCCGGGAGGCCGACGACCGGGCCGCGCCCCGTCTGGACCGGCTGGTGACGCGGTGGAGCGAGGCGTTCGCCGACCGGTTCGAGGCCCGCTGGGTGCCGCTGGAGCGCCAGGTCGAGCACCAGGCGCGGACGGCGGTGGAGGCGGCCCGGCACGCGCGCGTACGGGACGTGTGAGGGGCGGCCGGTAGGGGCCGGGCTCCCCCGGGCCCTCGGGTCCCCGGAGCAGGGGGGAGGTGGGCGCGCGGGTCTCAGGCCGCCGCGAGGCAGAACGACATGTGGCCGAAGGAGACCTGGTCCCCGGCCTGCACGACGGCGGCGCCGATCACCCGGCGGCCGTTGACGGACGTGCCGTTCGTGGAACCGAGGTCGCGCAGGACCCACAGGCCGCCCTGGTGGATCAGCTCGGCGTGGACGCGTGAGACGGTGTCGTGGCTCAGCCGCAGGCCGTTCGCCGGGTCCCGGCCGATGCGCAGCGGATACGCGCCCGGCGCCGGGAGCAGCAGCTTGGGCAGCTTCTCCGCCTGCCAGGCCCGGCGCAGCTTCACGCCGAAGCCGGAGACCGCGCCGACGGTGGACAGCGCGAGCCGCGTCCAGCGGTTCTCCGTGCGCAGATCGGCGGTGAGCACGGCCAGTTCCTGCCGCTTGCGGGCGGCGAGGGCCAGCTCCATGCGGCGGACGAACGTGTCGTGCGAGAGACGGCCGAGCGCCGCGCCCTCCCTGAGCACCTCCAGGGCCCGCTCCCGCTCGGCGTCGCTCACCCGCCCCGCCTGTGTGTCGTACTCGGGGGAAGCCGCGGAAGAAAGGGTCACGTCGACGATTGTCGGCCAGCTCAGCCCGGGTGTCCAGAATCGGCCGAACTCCTCCGCCGCGATCACTTCTGGCGCACCATGGAGGCACGGCGACACAGGGGCCAACGAGGGGGTCTTCCGGTGAGGTTCGAGGTGTGGGCACCGCGCGCGGAGCGGGTCGATCTGGTCCTGGAGGACGCGGGGCCGGGCGGCGCCGAGGGCGGCACGCGGGCCCTGGCGCGCGATCCGGTGCGCCCCGGGTGGTGGGCCGTGGAGGCCGCGGCCCAGGACGGCACCCGGTACGGCTTCGCGCTCGACGGCGGCACCGCGCTGCCCGACCCCCGCTCGGCCCGGCAGCCGGACGGACCCGACGGGCCGAGCGCCGTCGTCGACCACGCGCGGTTCGCCTGGCGCGCGCCGTGGCCGGGGCGCGGCCTGCGGGACGCGGTCCTGTACGAGCTGCACGTGGGCACGTACACGCGCGAGGGCACCCTGGACGCGGCGGCGGAGCGCCTCGGCCACCTCGTCGACCTGGGCGTCACACACGTCGAGTTGATGCCGGTGTGCCCCTTCCCGGGGCGGCACGGGTGGGGCTACGAGGGGGTGTCGCTGTGGGCCGTGCACGAGCCGTACGGCGGGCCCGACGCGCTGAAGCGGTTCGTCGACGCGGCCCACGGCGCGGGCCTCGGCGTGGTCCTGGACGTGGTGCACAACCACCTCGGCCCGTCGGGGAACCATCTGCCCGCCTTCGGCCCGTACTTCACGGACACCCACCACACCCCGTGGGGCGCCGCCGTCAACCTGGACGCGCCCGGCTCGGACGAGGTGCGGGCGTACCTCGTCGGCAGCGCGCTCGCCTGGCTGCGGGACTACCGCGTGGACGCGCTGCGCCTGGACGCCGTGCACGCGCTGTGCGACACCCGGGCGCGGCCCTTCCTGGAGGAGCTGGCGACGGCCGTCGACGCGCTCGCCGGCGAGCTCGGCAGACCGCTCGGGCTCATCGCGGAGTCGGACCTGAACGACCCGCGGCTCATCACCCCGCGCACCCGCGGCGGCCTGGGCCTGGACGCCCAGTGGAGCGACGACTTCCACCACGCGCTGCACACCGCGCTGACCGGCGAGTCCCACGGCTACTACGCGGACTTCGCCGTGGCCCCGTTCGCGGCCCTGGAGAAGACGCTGACGCACGGCTACTTCCACGACGGCACGTACTCCAGCTTCCGGGGCCGGGCGCACGGGCGCCCGCTCGACCGCGAGCGCACGCCCGCGTACCGGCTGGTCGGCTACGCGCAGACGCACGACCAGGTCGGCAATCGCGCGCAGGGCGACCGGCTCTCCGCCACGCTCTCCCCCGGGCTGCTCGCGTGCGCGGCCGCGCTGACGCTCACGGGTCCCTTCACGCCGATGCTGTTCATGGGCGAGGAGTGGGCGGCCTCGACGCCGTGGCAGTTCTTCACCGACCACACCGACCCCGGGCTCGCGCGGGCCGTACGACAGGGCAGGCGGCGGGAGTTCGCCGCGCACGGGTGGGCGCGGGAGGAGATTCCCGATCCGCAGGACCCGGCGACGCGGGAGCGCTCCTGCCTCGACTGGGCCGAGCGCGAGAAGGGCCACCACGCGCGCGTGCTCGGCTGGTACCGCGAGCTGATCGCGCTGCGCCGGGAGCGGGGCGACCTCACCGACGCCGATCTGGCCGCGGTGCGCGTCGCCCATGACGCGGGGGCGCGCTGGTTCGCCGTGCGGCGCGGGGACCTGCGGATCGTGGTGAACCTCGCGCAGAGCGCCGCCGAGGTCCCGTTGGGCGTGCGCCACGCGCGCGTGCTCGCCGCGTGGGAGCCCGTCGGGGGCCCGGACGCGGACGGGACCGTGCGGCTGCCCGGCGAGTCGTGCGCGGTGCTCGCCGTGGAGTAGCCGGGGCCGTGCCGGGTCCCCGCATAGCCTGGTGGCGACTTCGAGGAGGGCACGACCATGGAACAGCGGCGGCTGGGGAACACCGGACTCCGGGTCAGCGAACTGTGCTTCGGCGCCATGACGTTCGGCGGCGGCGCGGACGAGCGGGTCGCGCACGCGATGCTGGACGCGTTCACGGAGGCGGGCGGCACGTTCGTCGACACCGCCGACGCCTATGCCAACGGCGTGTCGGAGGAGGTGCTCGGCCGCTGGCTCAAGGGCCGCGTACGGGACGACCTGGTGATCGCCACCAAGGTGTTCCTGCCGATGGGCGAGGCGCCGAACGCGCGCGGGCTGAGCCGCAAGCACGTCCTCGCGGCGGTGGACGCGAGCCTGCGCCGCCTCGGCACGGACTATGTGGATCTGTACCAGACGCACGTGTGGGACGCGCACACGCCGATCGAGGAGACCCTGTCCACGCTCGACACCCTGGTGCGGGCGGGCAAGGTCCGCCACCTCGGCGCGAGCAACCACGGCCCCGGGCAGCTCCAGAAGGCCCGCGACGTGGCCCACGCGCGCGGCTGGGAGCCGTATGTGTGCCTCCAGCCGATCTACAACCTCCTGGCGCGCGAGGCCGAGTGGGAGCTCCTTCCGCTGTGCCGCGCGGAGGGCGTCGGCGTCATCCCGTACAGCCCGCTGCACGCCGGGTGGCTCTCGGGGAAGTACCGGCGCGGCATGGCGGCACCGCCGCGGGGCGCGCGCGGCGGCGGGCAGTGGGCCGAGCGGGCCACGGAGGCGACCTGGCGGGTCGTGGACGCGGTGCTCGGCGTCGCCGAGGAGACCGGGCGCACGCCCGCGCAGGTCGCGCTGCGGTGGCTGCTCCAGCGGCCGGGCGTCACCGCGCCGATCGTCGGCGCGCGGTCCGTGGAACAGCTCACCGACAATCTGGGCGCGGTGGGGTGGACGCTCGACGCGGACCAGCTGCGGCGCCTCGACGGGGCGAGCGCCGGGCCGCTGCCGCCGCCCTACGACGTGCTCGCGCACTTCGCCCAGGGCTGAGCCCGGCCGCCTCAGTTCACGACGGCCATCTCACGCGGGGTGTTGTTGAGGCGCCGGCCGCCGTCCTCGGTCACCGTGACGATGTCCTCGATGCGGACGCCGAAGCGGCCCGGCAGATAGATGCCGGGCTCCACGGAGAAGCACATGCCGGGCACGAGCGGCTGCTCCTCGCCCTCGATCATGTACGGCGGCTCGTGGGTGGTGACGCCGATGCCGTGCCCGGTGCGGTGGATGAAGTACTCGCCGTACCCGGCGTCGGTGATGACGGCGCGCGCCACGCGGTCGACCTCCTGGCAGGCGATGCCGGGGCGCACCGCGCGGCACGCGGCGTCCTGGGCCTCGCGCACCACGTCGTGCACGCGCCGCTCCTCGGCGGAGGGCTCCCCGACGTGCACGGTGCGCGAGGTGTCGGAGCCGTAGCCGTGCTTGAGGCCGCCGAAGTCGAGGACGACCATGTCGCCGTGGGCGATGACGCGGTCGCCCGCCTCGTGGTGCGGGCTCGCGCCGTTCGGGCCCGAGCCGACGACGGTGAAGTCCACCTGCTCGTGCCCGAACTGCCGCAGCAGATCGGCGAGGTCACCCGCGACGTCGGTCTCCTTGCGGCCCGCGAACGGGACCTTCTGGATCTCCTCGTACGTGGCGTCGGCCGCGGCTCCCGCCGCGGTGAGGCGCTCCAGCTCCGCCGCGTCCTTGACGGCCCGCAGCATCGGCAGGGCCTCGGTGAGCGCGACGTACGAGCTGGCGGGCAACTGCCGCTGCATGCCCAGCAGATGGAGCGCCCAGGCGTTGTCGCTGACGCCGAAGCGGCCGTCTTTCGCGAGCAGCGGCGCGGCCACCCCGTACGGGTCGACGCCGTCGGTCCAGTCGCGCAGGGTCAGCGCGGCCGCGCCCGCCGCGCGCGCGGCGTCCGGGGCCTCCAGGGTGGGCACCACGAGCACGGGGTCCTGGCCGGGGGCGAGCACGAGCAGGGTGAGCCGCTCGGTGTCGGCGGGCACGCGGTAGCCCGTCAGCCACACCAGATCGGGTCCGGGCGCGACGAGGACGCCCGCGAGGCCCGCTTCGGCGGCGGCGCGCGCGGCGCGGTCCATCCGGGCGCGGTAGTCGTCGGCGGTGAACGGCGCGGGCGTGGCCGGGGTCATCGGTCCTCCTGAAGCGTCTGCGGCGCCTGCCCGCGGCGGTCCCGCGGGCAGGGATCTTCCCCAGCATCCTGCCCGCGCGCCCCGCGCGGCGCGAGCGGGTATCGCGGCCCGGACCGCCCCGTCCGCGACCTGCCGCACGCGGGGCAGGCCACCGGTTCCCAGGTGGCTGTTCCCCGAACCCACGGCTAATGGTTAGATGCCGTGCATCCATTAGTTCGAGGCCGGGCCCGGGTGCGGACAGGGGCACTTGGACGGCGCCCGGGGCACCGGAGGGACGTACGGCATGCTGGTACTCGCGCAGATCAGTGACCTTCATCTGGACGGCGGCGCCCGGGCGACCGAGCGCGCCGAGCGCGTCATGGAGCGGCTGCGGGCGCTGCCCCGGCCCGTGGACGCGCTGCTCGTGACCGGCGACATCGCCGACCACGGCGAGGAGGCCGAGTACAAGGAGGCGGCGCGCCTGCTGTTCACCGACGCGCCCTGGCCCGTGCTCACCTGCCCCGGCAACCACGACCGGCGCACGCCCTTCCGTACGGCCCTGCTCGGCGAGCCCGCGGCGAGCGCGTCCGAGGCGCCGGTGAACAGCGCCCACCGCGTCGGCGGCGCCGAGGTCCTCCTGCTCGACTCCAGCGTGCCGGGCCACGACCACGGGCTGCTCGACGGGACGACGTACGCCTGGCTGGAGGACCGGCTCGACGCCCTCGGCGGACGGACGCCGGTGCTGCTCGCCCTCCACCACCACCCCGCGCCCGTGCACCATCCGCGCCTGGACACCGCGTGGCCGCTGCGCGAGCCGCACCGGCTCCGGGCGCTGGTGGAGCGCCGCCCGGAGATCGCGGGCCTGATCGTCGGGCACGCGCACACGCCCGCGGCGACCACCTTCGCGGGGCGGCCGCTGGTCGTCGGGCCCGGCGTGGTCTCGACGCTGCGCCTTCCGTGGGAGGGCGAGGGCCTGGTCGACCTGGACGCCCCGGCGGGGTTCGCCCTCCATGTGCTCGACGACGAGGGGCGGTTGACGTCCCACTTCCGCGTGGTCTGACGGCCCCGCCGCGCGCCCTCAGGTGGTGAAGCCCGGGGTGACCGTCAGGGTCCTGCGGGCGCCGGTCGGATGACGCACCGTCAGAGTGACGTTCCTGCCCGGGCGTGCCGCGGCCACCGCGCGGACGAGGTCCGCCGCCGTGCGCACCCGGGTGCCGTCGAACGCGACGACCACGTCGCGCCGCAGGAGGCCCGCCGCGTGGCCGGGGCCCGGCACGTGCACGCCGACGAGCAGGGCGCCGCCCGCCGCCGGGGCGTCGGCCGCCTCGACGCCGAGGACCAGGCGCGGGCCCGCGGAGCGGAGCGTCTGCGGCCGCGGGCCCGACGGCACGGTGGCCGTGGCCGTCCTGTCGGCGGGCCGCTCGCCGGAGGCCGAGCCTCCGGAAGACGAGCCTCCGGAAGCCGCCCCGCCCGTGGGTTTCCCGCCCTTGGACCGCGCGCCGGGGGGCGTGTGCCCCGGCGCGCCGGGGGGTGCGCCCGCGCCTGCCTGGCGCTGCATCTCCGCGAGGCTGCTCATGCCGATGACGGTGGCGCCGACCGTGCCGAGGCCCACCCCGGTGAGCACCAGGACCGCCGCGCACAGCAGGCCGAGCAGGAGCGTGGTGAGCCGTTTGCCGCGGCGGCGCGCGGCGTGCGGGCGGGGGCCGTTGGCGGGTCTCTCGCCCGTGGCGGGCTCCCGTCCGGGCATGGGCTTGGGACGCAACGCGGTCTGTTTCATGGCTCGCCTCCGGCCACAGCCCTACCCGGCGTGACCCGGCGCGACGATTCACGAACGGGTGACGTCGAGGCGCGCGGCGAAGGCGGCCGCGGCACCGCGCAGCGCCCCGGTGTGCAGCAGTTCGGTGCGGTGCACGACGCGGGGCGCGGTGAGCGGTACGGCGACGGTGCCGTCGGCGCCCCGGGCGTCCGGGGCGGTCGCCGCCGAGCGGGGCAGCAGGGCGAGCCCGTGCCCGGCCGCCGCGAGCGCGATCAGTGTCCGTACGTCCGTGCCGTCGTAGCGCAGGGCCGGGCGGAAGCCCGTGCCGCCCGTCGCGGTGCGCAGCTGGTCCAGGGGCAGGCCCGCGCCGGGGGCGTCCAGCCAGCGGGCGTCGGCGAGGTCCCCTAGGCGAAGCCCCGCGCGGCGGGCCAGCGGGTGCCCGGCGGGCAGCAGGACGCACACCGGTTCCTCGCCCGCGCCCCGGGTGGTGAGCGGAGCCACGTCGGGGACGCGCAGCGGGTCGGTCGGCGCGGCGAGCCCGTCGACGAGCCCCAGCTGGGCGGCGCCGGTCGCGACGGCCTCGGGAACCGCGGCCCGGTCGACCACCCGCAGCGTGACGCCCGTCGGCGGCAGGGCCCGCAGCGTGCGCGGGGTCAGGGCGGTGGGCGCGGCGGCCAGCGTCAGGCCCTCGTCCGGGGCGCCCGCGAGGGCGAGGACCTCCGCGCGGGCCGCGTCGAGCCGCAGCAGCAGCGGCCCCGCGTGGTCGAGGAGCCGCTCGCCCGCGCGCGTGGGCGCGACGGGGCGGCGGGTCAGGAGCGGCGTGCCGAGGTCCTGCTCCAGGGCGGCGATGTGCTGCGAGACGGCGGACTGGGTGTAGCCGAGCGTGCGGGCGGCGGCGGAGAAGGAGGCGAGGCGGACGACGGTGACGTACGTGCGGAGCAGGTGCGGGTCCATGGGGAACAGGATCGCCCCCCCGTCATCAGTGCTGCTGATGGAGGGTGCAGGATTCATCGTTGGACGTGAACGAGGGCTGGTGCGGAGGATGGCCGTCATGAACACGAAATCCCACACGAAGTCCCAAGAGAGCCCTTCCGCTTCCGCTTCCGCGACGCCGCCCGCCCGGCTCGCCCTCGTCGGGGACCGCTCCCCCAACGTCGCCTCGCACACCCGCGTCCCCCTGCTCCTCGACGCGCTCGCCGCCCGGGACGGGCTCGTCCTCGACGCGTACTGGATCCCCACCGAGGACGCCGTCGAGCCGGACGCCGTGCGGGGGTTCGACGCGGTGTGGATGCTGCCCGGGAGCCCGTACCGCAGTGAGGCGGGGGCGCTGGCCGCGATCCGTACCGCGCGCGAGGAGGGCATTCCCTTCCTCGGCACCTGTGGCGGCTTCCAGCACGCGCTCCTGGAGTACGCCCGTCATGCGTGCGGGCTCGCCCACGCCGCGCACGCCGAGAACGACCCCGGCGCCGAGGACCCGCTCATCGCGCCGCTCGCCTGCTCGCTCGTCGGGCACGAAGGGGCCGTGACCCTCGCCCCCGGCTCGCTCGCCGCGGCCGTCCTCGGGGCGGACCGCACGGTGGAGCGCTACCACTGCTCGTACGGACCCAGCGACGTCCGGCTCCTCGATGTGCTGCGGGCGCGGGGGCTGCGGTTCTCGGGCACGGACGAGGAGGGGCAGGTGCGGGTGGCCGAGCTGCCGGGGCATCCCTTCTTCCTCGCGGCCTTGTTCCAGCCGGAGTTGAGCGGGGACGGGACGCGGGCCCATCCCATGGTGCGGGCCCTCGGGCGGGCCGCGGTGGCCCGGGCCGCGGAGCGGGTCGGGGCGGCGGCCTGACGGCGGCTCCCCGGCCCGCTCCGCCCGGTCAGTGGTCGCCGTGGCCGCCGCCATGGCCCCCGTGGTCGAACTTCAGGGCCTCCTTGGGCATCACGACGAAGGGGCGCATCATGCCCATGTCCTCGTGTTCGAGCAGGTGGCAGTGGTACATGAAGCGGCCGTACGCCCCGTCGAACTTGCCGATGACGCGGAGCATCTGGCCGCCGGGGACCAGGAACACGTC
Source organism: Streptomyces sp. YIM 121038 (assembly GCF_006088715.1). Taxonomy (NCBI): domain Bacteria; kingdom Bacillati; phylum Actinomycetota; class Actinomycetes; order Kitasatosporales; family Streptomycetaceae; genus Streptomyces; species Streptomyces sp. YIM 121038. The sequence continues at coordinate 7,222,246 of NZ_CP030771.1, read as the reverse complement.
CTTCCAGCCGCGTTCGTTGGGAGCGATCGGGACGGGTGCGGCCGGGTCGTGCGCGACCGGTGTGCGCGTGCCGCCGACGGCCGGGTCGAAACCCGAGGCGTCGTACGTGTCGCGGCCGAGGAGCTGGAAGTCGGCCAGGTGGATGTGCATGGGGTGGGTCACGTTCGGCCGGACGGCGAGGTTCAGGAAGCTCCACTGCTCGTACGCGCCCTCGGCGATGGTGAAGCCGAGGCCGTCGTTGAACGTACGGGCCGTCCTGCGGTAGGTCTTCAGGGCGCCGTCGGGCCCGCGGACCTGGATGACGCCGTCGGCGGGGAACTGGATGCCCCCGGGGTCCTTCACCTCCTCCATCTCCCAGATCTCCGGGTGTCCGCCGCCGCCCTTGGTGGCCGGCGGGGTGAGCACGACGAGCCGGTGGCCGTGCGGCACGCCGTGGCCGATCGGGCGGAAGGAGCCGGAGAGGACCTCGGGGAGCCGGAAGGTGTCCGGCGCGCCGCCGCCCTTGCCGACGCGGAACTCCATGACGTGGGGATGGCGCACGTTCCCCGCGGGGTCGGGGAGGCCCGGCGCCGCGTTCGGCCCCTTGTTGACCAGGCGGAGGCGCTTGCCCGCGAGCGCGCGGAAGTCGACGAGGAGGTCGAAGCGCTCGGCGGGCGCGACGGTCAGTGTGGGCGAGGAGCCCGTGGTGCCCCCGAAGTCGATGGGGACCGGGCGCGGCAGCAGGCCGCCGTCGCTGCCGATCTGGTGGAGCACGCCGGGCACGGGGCGGCCTGCCTCGTCGATGAGGACGAGGTCGTACACGCGCGCGTTCGACGCGTTGACCAGGCGGAAGCGGTACCAGGCCGGGGCCACGTCGGCGTAGGGCCAGATGCGGCCGTTGACCGTGGTGTACGGGCCCGTGAAGGGGAGCGTGACCGGCTTGCCCGTCTCGGCGTTCTTCGGGTCGACGATCGCGGTCTTGTGGAGGAGGCGGCCCGTCAGCCTGCCGTCCTCGTCCGTGTCGAGATTCCGGTCGGCGATGAGGAGGGGGATCTCCCGCTTTCCGGAGGGGAGTTGGAGCGCGTCCTCCTCCTCGTCGCGGACCAGATAGGTGCCGTACAGGCCCGCGAACACGTTCCACCTGGTGATGTTCATGGCGTGGTCGTGGTACCACCACTGGACCGCCTGGTGGTCGTTCGGATACTCGGAGAGCTGGGCGTCGCCGGATCCCACCGCGTTGTCCGCCCAGCCGTCGTTCCCGCCGCCCGTCTGGGCGCCGTGGACGTGGGTGACGGTCCAGGCGGGGAGCGCGGCCACGTCCTTGTTCGGCTCGACGCCCTCGCGGCCCGGGAGGGTGCTGGGCGGCTCGCTCGTGCGCTGCACCTCCACCGCGGTGACGGGGAACTCGGTCTCCTTGGGCACGCGGTTGGTCCACGCGACGCGGATGCGCTCGCCGCGCCGCACCTCGATGGTGGGGCCGGGCACGGAGCCCTCGTACCCCCACATCAGGGTGGGCGGGAGCTGCGGGTGCAGACGCACCCAGGCCGGGCGGACCGCGATCTCCGTCTCTTCGCGGACGTCGCCCCCGGCGGGGCGCAGGACGGGCGGGACGGTCAGCGGCGCCACGTACGGAACGAGCTCGCGGCCGTCCGCTTCCCCCGTGGCCGTGCCGCCGCCGTCGGTCGCGCCGGGCTCCGCGGTCGTGTCGAGGGCGGCGGTCGCGTCCGGGTCGGCGGTCGCATCCGGCTGATCGGCCGGGCCGGGCTGGTCGGTCCCGGGCCGGACGTCCAAGTCGAGGTCGATGTCGGTCAAGGTGAACACCCCCGTGTTCAGCTGCGTTTCAGCCTTCACCTCAGAAGACTCCCGGCACAGCACGAAAGTTCCATGAATCCCCCATTCCGGAAAAATCTGGCAAGAGTGCCTGTTCAGGGCCTTGGCTGAGGAATCGGGAGGGCGAGAGATCCGGTTTCGCCCGCGCGGCAGGCCGCCCGGCCTCTAGGCTGCGGGCCCGTGCCCCGTCGCACGCCCCGCACTCCCGGCGGAAGGATGACGCCCCATGCCCGACGCGCCGCCGCTGCCCGACGCGCCCCGTACGCCCGGCACTTCCGGTGTGCCGCTGCGCGCCGAGCTGCTCCTGGACCAGGACGTCAGCGACGCCCTCGGCGACGACCTGGTCGCCGCGCTCGCCGGGCTCGGCGTCCGCACCGCGCGGGTACGCCGCGCCGTCGGTCACCGCGGCGCGGGCGACGTGCCCTGGCTGGTCCTCGCCGCGCTGCCGTTGCAGGCGTTCCTCAGCGGTCTGGGCGCGGAGGCGGTGCGGGACGCCTACGGGGCGTTCAAGGCGGTGGTGGGCCGCCTGGCGCGCCGCGACGGAGCCGCCGCCGCGCCGCCGCGCCCCCTCGTGCTGCGGGACGACCGCAGCGGCCTGAGCGTCGTCCTGGAACCGGACCTCCCCGCCGAAGCGTATGAACGGCTACTGGGGCTCGACTTGACGGCGTTCCGGGTGGGGCCCCTGCACTACGACCGACAGCAGTCCCGCTGGCGTTCCGAGTTGGACGAGGCCGCGGGCTGACCCGGCACCGGCCGCTGATCGGGGGCGCACGAGACGTGGGGGCGCGAAGAGGGACGGCGTACGCCGCGGCGCGAACGGCCTGCGCCGAGGGCGAGGCCCGGTGGGCGCGCGGGGACGCGCCGGGCGCGGAGGCCTCCTTCCGGCGCGCGGCGGACCTCGCGCGCCCGGCACGCGCCGACGACGGCTCCCCGCCCGGGACGCCCCTGACCAACGGCACCCCGGAGACCGCCGATGCCCCGGAGACCACTGGTGCCCCGGAGACCGCCGACGCCTCGGAGACCGCTGGTGCTCCGGACACCGTCGACCCTCCGGACACCACCGATCCTCCAGAAACCGTCAACCCTCCGGACACCGCCGATCCCCCGGAGACCACCGATGCCCCGGACACCGCTGATGCTCCGCGCGCCGCCGCCGCAGCCCCCCGCGCCACCCATGCTCCGGGCACCACCCACACTCCGGACGTCGTCGATGTCACCGCCCAGGACGGCGCCGACGTCCTTGCCCGCGCCCGTATCGGCCTCGGGCGCCTGCGCCTCGCCGCCGGGGACACAGGGCAGGCCCTCGTGGAGTTCCGCCGGGCGCGGGAGGCGGATCCCGGCGGTGCCGCGGCCCCCTTCTGGGCGGGGTGCGCGCTCGCGCGGCGCGGGGACCTCGCGGCGGCCGAGGCGTGCTTCACCGAGGCCCTCGACCGGCCGGACCCGCACCCGCGCGCGGCCGTGCAACGCGCCTACGTACGCGCCAAGTCGGGGCGCGCGGCCGCCGCGCTCGACGATCTGCGGGCGGCGGCGCGGGCCGGGCCGCTCGACGACGAGGCGCGGTGGGTCGAGGCGGCGCTCGGCGGGGGCGCCCGGCAGGTCGCGCTGCGCCTGCGGCGGGCCGCGCTGACCGCGCTCGGCGGGGACGCGCCCGACCGGGAGCGGGCCGCCGCGCTCACCGCCGCGTCCTGGGGGCTGTGCCGCGAGCGCGGCGCGTACGTACCGCTGTACGCGGTGACGCTCGTCGCGGGCGGCCGCCGCGACGCGGCCGTCGGTCTCCTCGACGACGCCACCCGGCACGACCCGGCCGACCACCGGGTCACCCACGCACTCGCACTCATGCTGCTCAACTCCCGCTCTGGCACAGACAGTTCCACCCTCGAACGGTGCGTGGGCGCGTGGGGCGCGCTGCTGCACGACGCCGCCTTCTGGGAGCGGATCCGGCGCGGTGCCGCGTCCCGGTACGGCGTCGACGTGGCGGAGTCCCTCGTACCGGATCTGCGGACCGCGCTGTGCGAGCACCTCGCGCGACGGCTCGCCGACGCCGGTGCCGGCACCGGCGCCAGGGTGCCGCCCGGCCTGCTGCTCCAGCGCGAGGCCGAGGCGGCGCGGCTGCTCGACGCGGCGGCCGGAGCGTCACCACACCTGCCCGGCGCCGCGGACGGCTCGCCGCCGCGACCGCCCGGGGCGACGGACGGACCGCCCGGCCCGCCCGTGCGCGGCGGGCCCCTGCGGATCGCGGCGCTCGGCGCGGTGCGGGAGTTCGGCGCGTTCGCCGCCGCCCGGCCGGACGACGCGCTCGTGCACGCCTTCTCCGAACTGGGCTTCGCACACATGCAGTTGCGGCACGGGCTGCCCGGCGACGCCCTGGCCGCGCTCGGGGAGCTGCGCTGCCCCGCCTGCCGTGCGCGGGCCCGCGCGGCGGACCCGGGCGCCGCGCCCGTGTGCGAGGCGGACTGCCCGCGCTTCGACGAGCTGAACCCGGGCTACGCGGGCCTGGCCGACCGCCACGCACGGCTCGCCCGCGACGCCAGGGACCTCGCGCTGCACGCCCGCGTCACGCTCGGCCACGACCAGCTCCGCGCCGAGCCGCCGGACTTCGGGGCGGCCGCCGCCTCCCTGCGGCGCGCCCTCGTGCACGCCCGGGAGCTCGGCCGCTACCGACCGACCCAGGCGAAGGTCGTCGGCCTCGCCCTCGCCGCCGCGAAGGACGCCCACCGCGCCGGGCTGCTCGGCCGGGCCGTGGCCACCCTGGAGGCCGCCCGCACCGTCATCGGCGCCAACGAACGGCCGCGCATCGACGGCCAGTTGGCGCGGGCCCTCGCCGACCGGGGCATCGTCGAGGCGAACCGCGAGGGCGCCACGCTCGACGCGCCCGCCGCCGATCTGCGGCGCTCGGTGGACCTGAGCCCGCACGGGCGGCGGGCACAGCTCAGCCTCGGTATCGTGCTGCGCGGCCTGGCCCTCCAGCGGTGGGGGTCGGGCAGCCTGTCCGGCGCGCGCGCCGTCCTGGAGGAGGCCGTCGAGGTACTGACGGCGGCGCTCGCCCGCTTCCCCGACGACCCCGAGATCGCCGAGGAGCGGCGCCGGGCCCAGGACGAACTCGACTTCGTACGCGAGCAGTTCGACGAGAGCGGGAGGTGACCGGAGGCGGTGTACGAGTACGAGGAACTGCGCATCCGCGTCCGCCCGTTCGGCCCTGCCCGCTTCCTGGTGGCCGTCAGCGGGCCGTCCTGCGCCACCGACGTCATCGCCGTCGACGGCGAGCCCGCGGCGCTCCGCGCCCGCTGGGACCGCCTCGTCGAGGCCGACCTCGGCCATGCGCCGATGGGCGAGCGGCACACCGTCGAGCAGCTGCGGGAGCTGGGGCGCGCCGTGTACGGGCTGCTGTTCGGCGACGGCGCCCAGGCGGCGCCCGGACGCCCCGGCCGTCCGTACGCGACACCGGCCGGGCCTCCCGGCAACGCCGGGTTCGGGCCGGGAGCCCCGGGGTTCGCCGCCCCCGGCTTCGGCCCGCAGACCCCGGCACCCGGCTTCGGTCCGCCGCCCCCGGCGCCCGGCAGCCCGGCGTACGGGCCGCCCCGCACCGCCCCGGCCGTGCCGCCCCCGCCCCGCGGCCCCCGCTCCTCCCCCACCGCCGCCTGTCTGGCCTCCGCCCTCGACCTCGCCCAGCGCACCGCCCCGGGCCGCCGCCTCCGGCTCCGCTTCGACCTGCCGCCGCGCCTGCGCGAGCTGCCCCTGGAGGCGCTGTGCGCCCCGGCCGACCTGCCGCACCAGTCGCTCGCCCTCAACCCCGCCTACTCGCTGGTGCGTTCCCTGCCGGGCGGCCCGCTGGGCCAGCGGCTGCCCACGCCCGCGGACGAGCCGAGCCTGATCCGGCTGCTCGTCGCCTGCGCGTCGCCGCCCGGAGCGGGCCCGGCCCTGCGCCTGGACGCGGAGGTCGCCGCGCTGCGCCAGGAGCTGCCCGAGGTGGCCGTGCGCACCACCGTCGTGGAGGCGGCCACGCGCGAGCGCCTGGAGGCGGCCCTCGCCGCGCACGGCGACCTGCCCACGGCCGTGCTGCTCATCGCCCACGGCCGCTACGACGAGGAGCTCGGCAAGGGCGTCGTCCAGCTGGAGACCGAGTCAGGCGGCGTCGACAGCGTCCCCGCCGATCTGCTCAGCGGCATCCTCCTGAAGGCGCCGCGGCTGCGCCTCGCCGTGCTCAACCTCTGCGCGGGGGCGGACAGTTCGGGACCCGACGGGATGCACGCCGAGCCGTTCTCGGGGCTCGCGCAGGCGCTGGTCGCCGGGGGCCTGCCCGCCGTGGTGGCGATGCGCGGCCGCGTCAGCGACGCGTCGGCGGGCCGCTTCAGCCCCGAGCTGTTCAAGGAGCTCGCGGCCAACCGCACCGTCGACGAGGCGGTGTCCACGGCCCGCCGCCGCATCTCGCACCTGCCGCGCCACACCGCCGTCGAGTGGGCGACGCCCGCGCTGTTCCTGCACGCCGAGTACCGGCACGGCTGGCTGTTCAAGGCGCGCGAGGTCCGCGACGACGGCGGCGCCGTGGCCGACCCGCTGCGCGAGGGCGCGGACGCGCTGCGCGCCTTCCAGAGCCCCGTCGGGCACGTGGACGCCACCACGCTGATCAGCGCCGCCCGCTTCGAGCGCGACCAGGGCCGGTGGCCGCAGGTGCAGCGCATCCTGCGCACGCCCACGCGGCAGTACGAGGACGAGCAGCGGCGCCTGCGCACCGAGGCGGCGTGCGAACTGGCCTGGCCCGACCTGGAGAAGCTGTGCGGCCTGCTCGCCCACGAGGGCGACGGGGCCGCCGCGGCCGCGCAGCTCGCCGTGGTCCACGCGGCGCTGCCCCTGCCGCTGCCGGGGCCGCTGACCGCCCGCGCGGAGCGGCTGCGGCTCGCCGCCGAACTCCTCGACCGCGCGCGGACGGCGGAGGCCGCCGCCGACTGGGACGCGGCCGTCCGCCTGTACGAGGAGGTGGCCGCCGCCGGGCTCGGCCGCACGGAGGTCCCGGAGCGCCTGGCCGCCGCGCGCACGGCCCTGCGCGCCGCCTCGCTCCGCGCCGCCGCCGAGCGGGCCCACCGCGAGGGCGACTGGGACGCCGCCGCGCACGCCTACGCCGGGGCCGCGGCCCTGTGCCCCGACGACCCGGCCGCGGCGGCCCGCGCGGCGTACGTCCGCGGCCGGTCGGCGGAGGCCGCGGGGCGGTGGCGGGAGGCCGCGGCGGCGTACGCGGAGTGCGGGGGCGCCCCGGGCGCATCCGGGCCGAACTCCCCGGGCTCGGGCAGCGCACCATCCGGCCCGAACTCCTCGGGCCCTACGGCCGCGCCACCCGGACCGGACGCCCCGGGCCCTACCGTGCCACCACCCGGACCGGCCGCCCCGGGCCCGGCCCCGGCACCACCCGCCCCCAACTCCCACGACCCGGCCCCCGCACCACCCGCCCCGAACTCCCCGGACCCGCACGCCCCGCCACCCGGGCCGGACGCCTCACCCGTCGGCCCCGACTCCCCGGCCCCGGCCGCCCCACGGCCCGCCCCGGATGCCCCGCACACCCCGGCCACCCCGGGCATCGCCGACGCCGCCCTCCGCCGGTCCTACGCGTGCGGCCGCGCGGCCGCCGAGGAGGGGGACTGGGCAGCCGCCGTCGCGGCCTTCGAGGCGTGCCGCTCCCCCGGGAACGGCCCCGGCGGACCCGGCGGCCCTGGCGGACCCGGTGGCCCCGGCTCCCCTGCCGTCGCCCACCTCGACGCCGACGGCCGCTGCGCCTACGCCCGGGCACGGCTCTGCCGCGAGCGGGCCGACTGGGACGGGGCGCTCGCCTGGCTCGGCGGCCTCGCGGACTCCTTCGCCGACGTGGCGGACCAGGTCCTGTACGCGCACGGCCGGGCCGCCGACGCCCGGGGCGCGTGGGCCGGTGTCATCGACGGCTTCGGGAGGCTGCCGGACGCCTACGCGGACGGCGACGTGGGGGTGCGCCGCCGCTACGCCCGCGCCCGGGTGGCGGCCGACGTCCACCGCGACTGGGCGGCGGCCTGCGCGCTGCTCGCGGGCGTGCCGGACACCGCGCGCGAGGGCACGGTCGCCCCGCTGCGCCGCAAGGCGGAGGGCCGCCGCGCGGAGGCGCGGCCCGACTGGGCGGCGGCCTGCGCGATCTACGGGCGCGCCTTCCAGAACGGCACCGCCGCCCCGCAGACCCCGGCGGCCCCCGAGCCCTTGCACCTCTACCTCTACGCCCTCGCCCGCACCCACGAGGCCGCCGGCCGCTGGCACGACGCGCTGCGGGTCTACCGCGTCCTGCCGGACGCGTGGGCGGACGTGCCCGCGCGGCGGCGCTACGCCGGGGCGCGCGTCGGCGAGGAACGGGCCACCGGGGCGGCGCAGTGGCGGGCGGTCGCGGCGGCGTACGAGGAGATCGGCGGCGGGCTCGACGGCGCGGACTGCGCGGCGCGCTGCCGGTACGCGCGGCTGCGGGCCGCCGAGGCCGAGGGCGAGTGGACCGCCGTCGTGGCGGCGGCCCAGGCGCTGCGGGGGCAGCCCGGCGTGGACGCCGCGGCCGCCGTGGACGCCGTGGACGCGTACGCGCGCGGCCGCATCGCGGACGCCCACCAGGAGTGGGAGAAGGCCGCGGAGGCGTTCGGCGCGTGCCTGGGGCACCGGGACGCCGACGCCCACCTCGCCTACGCGCAGGGGCGGTTGCTGGAGCGCGACGGCCGCTGGAGCGACGCCGTGGCCGCGTACGAGCGCGCCGCGGGACGGCTCGACCGGGCCGAGGTGCGGCGCCGCCGGCTGCGGCGGCTGCTCGATCTGCTGCCCTGGGCCGACGGCCTGACCCACGCCCCGCTGACCGCCGACCCGTTCGCGCTGCGCGACCCCACGTACCCGTATCTGGCGCTGCGCGAGGCGGGCGTGCACCCCGGCGTGTCCATGGCCGCCGTCCGGGACGCGCCGTACACGCTCCTGGGGCGCGGCGGCATGTCCTGGTCCGAGCGTGTCGCCCTGGACCGGCTCCAACTACCGGGCCGCAGGCTCCAGTTGGACGCCCTGCTGTACCGCTGGCACGCGCCCGACGCCGTGCGCGACGCGCTGGCCACGCTGTCGCCGGACGACGAGCACGCCGGGCCCGGGCTCGTGGACGTGCTGTGCGAGCGCTTCCCCGAGGACGCGCCGCTGCTGCTGCTCCTCGCGCGCGGCCGGGACGCGGCCGCCGCCGAGTGGGAGCGGCGCCTGGCCGCGGCCCCCGGCGACATGGCGGTGGTGCACGGCCTCGCCGTGGCCCGCCTCTGGCAGGCGCAGGAGCTGGAGCAGAGCGGCGCCTGGGAGCACGCCACGCGCACCTGGGAGCAGGCGCTCGCGTACTGGTCGACGCTGCTCAGCGACGACGCGTACTGGGACGGCTGGCGGGCCGAGCGCGCCGCCTGCTACGCGCGCGAGCTGGCCCCGGAGGACATGAACCGGCTGCGCTGGGAGCTGAGCCGTCATCTGTCCGCGCAGCTGTCCGCGTACGAGCAGCGGCACACCGAGGAGGGGCGGCCCCAGCAGGCCGAGGAGTACGGCGAGTTGGCGGCCTTCCTGGAGGCCGAGCTGGGGGGCGCCCGGGTCCTGAAGGACGTGGGCGGGCTCCCCGGGGTGCCCGGGGCGCGCGGCGCGCTCGCCTGCGGGCCGCACTATCTGCGGCTGCTCGATCTGCAGCTGCCGCTCGCCGCGCTGGCCGCGCAGCTGGACGCCGCCGCCAAGGACGGCAAGGACCCGGGCGAGTACGCGGCCCGCGAGCTGCGCTGGGCGTTCTCCGGCCTGGCCCGGTCGCTCGCGCTGTGCGCGGTCCACAAGTTCCCGGGGGCCCTGGGCGCCCTGCCCGCCTTCCCGACGCTCACCACGCTGCCCGAGGACTGCGCGGGCCCCGCCGCCGCGGCCGACCCGCGCCGCCACATCGAGGGCTGCGGGCACTGCCGGGACTTCCTGCGCCGGGACCCCGCGTACGTCCAGCTGGCGCACCGGCACGCGCGGCTGCTCCAGGACGGCGTCGAACTGGCCGTGCGGGCCCGCCTCGAACTGTCCCGCTCGGCCCTCGCCGACGGCGAGGACGGGCTGAGCCGCGCCCTCGAACAGTGGGAGCGCCTGGTGCGGGTCGCCCGCCGCGCCGGGATGTCGGCCCGTGCGAAGAAGGCGGTCGTCCGCACCGCGCTCGGCCGGGTGGAGGCCCTCGTCAGCGAGCCGTCCGGGCCCGGGGCGCGCCGCGGCGACGGGCTCGACGAGGCCATCGCGCTCGTCGAGGCCGTGCCGCCGCTCCTTCACCCGCTGGACCGCGAGGTGCGCGACCAGCTGGACGGCAGGCTCTCCTCGCTGTACTCGATGCGCGGGGTGTGGCGCGGCTACACCCGCACCAAGCACGGCATGCGCTCGGACGTGTACGGCGCCGAGGCCGACCTGCGCCGCGCCCTCGACCTCAACCCGGCCTCCAACCACGCACGGGACAACCTCGCCCGCGCCCTGGTCTTCACCCTCGACGAGCGCGGCGACCCGCTGCCCGTCCGCCTGCGGCACCTGCACGAGGCCCTCGGGCTGCTCGACGTCGGCCTCGGCCAGGCCCTCACGCACAACTACCGCGAGACCCTCGGCGAGGCCCTGGAGGAGCTGGACCGGCTGCTCGCCACCGACCTGGGCGTCGCGGGCATGGGCGCGCTGATCCGCAGCGACGGCGCGGAGCCGCCGCCGGACGAGGACGACCTGGCCTCGTGGGCCGCGGAGCTGACCGACCGCGCGGAGGCCGAACGGGCCCGGGGCGACGTGCGCAAGGCCCTGCACCACCTGATCCGCGCGACCCGCGCGGACGCGATGGACCCGCGGGTGCGCCGCGCGCTCCTCGACGCGGTGCGCGGCTGGCGCGCCGCCCTGACCGCGGCGCCGCCCGGAGCACCCCCCGAGAAGGGCACCCCGCCGTGATCCAGGACCCCGACGGGCCCCCGAGCCCCTACGACGCGCTCGCCGAGGCCCCGGTCACCCCGTGGACCACGCACGCCGAGCTGCGCGACGCGCCGTTCGAGCTGCTCGCCCGGCGGCTGATGACCCCGGCAGCGCAGGCCGCGTGGGACGAGCTGCGCACGGTGCCGGGGCGGCTGCTCGTCGACCTGTTCCTGTACGCCGTCGACGTCGCCGCCGAACTGCCGGGCGCCACCGAGGAGATCGACCGGCTGCTCGCCGGGGCGAGCGGCCCGGGCGCCGGGGAGCCGCTGTCCGGGGAGGCGGTCGCCCGGCTCCTGGACGAGCTGATCCGGTTCGACGCATGACGGCGGCCCGGGACGGATCCCGCCGGACGACAGCGGCCCGGGACGCCCGCCGGACGGCGGCGGACCCGGACGGATGAGGAGGACACCGTGACCGAGCAGGAGTCCACCGCGGCGGCCGCGCGCGTCGCGTACGAGGGGGCGCGGGCGCTGGCCGAGCGCGACGCCGCGCACCGCGCGCACACCGAGCGGCTGCTCCTGGCGTGCGCCGACGCCCTGGACGCGTGCGACCGGCTGCTCGCCGCCGGGCCGCGGCAGGACCCGGCGGCGTACCGGCGCACGGTGCGGCTCATCGCGGGGCAGCTGGAGGCGGCCGCGACCGGCGCGGGCCTGGAGCCGCTCGGCGCGGTCGGCGAGCGCGCGGACCCGGCCACGCACCACGTCGTGGGCGTGCGCCCGGCGCCCGCGGGCGCGGTCGACGACGAGGTCCTTGAGGTGGCGCGGCGCGGGTATCGATACCGGGGGCACGTGCTGCGCGCCGCCCGGGTCGTGGTCGCCGCGGGCGACGCCGCGGAGGAACGGACCCAGGCAGCACAGGAAGGGACAGCACAGGGATGAAGGCCATCGGGATCGACCTCGGCACGACGAACAGCGCCGTCGCCGCCCACGACCCGCACCGCGACGACATCGCGGTCCTCACCAACAGCAAGGGCGACCGGCTCACGCCGTCGGTGGTCGGCCTCGCGCGGCGCGACGGCAAGGACCAGACCCTCGTCGGCGAGGACGCCCTCAGATGGGCGGTGCGCCAGCCGCGGGAGACCGTCGTGTCCGTGAAGCGCCTGATGGGCCGCGACTTCGCGGACCGCTCGGTGGCACAGGCCCGCGAGCGCCTCTCGTACGAGATCGTGTCGGGGCCCGACGACGACCCGCGCGCCCACGTGCTGCTCGGCGGCCGCAGCCGCACCCCCTCCGAGATCTCCAGCGTGATCCTCGACAAGCTGGTGCGGGACGCGGCCCGCACCCTCGGCGAGCAGGTGACGCACGCGGTGATCACCGTGCCCGCGTACTTCCGCGACGCGCAGCGCGCCGCGACCCGGGAGGCGGCCGAGCGCGCGGGCCTGGTGGTGAAGAAGATCATCGACGAGCCGACCGCGGCGGCGGTCGCGTTCGGCCTGCACAAGCCGGGCGGGGCGCGCAGCCGGGTGCTCGTCTACGACCTGGGCGGCGGCACGTTCGACATCTCCGTCCTGAACACCGTCAAGGACGCCGAGGGCAACAGCCAGTTCCAGGTGCTGCGCTCCGCCGGGGACATCTGGCTCGGCGGCGACGACTTCGACCTGGCGATCGTGGAGCGGATCATCGCCTGGATGCGGGACGAGCGGGGCGTCGACCCGTCCCGCGACAAGGAGTTCCTGTTCCAGGCGAAGAAGGCCGCCGAGGCCGCCAAGCGGGAGCTGAACGAGCTGAGCGAGACGTACATCGTGATCCCGGCGGCGTACCACGGCCCGGAGGGCATCGTCGACGTCGAAATGGCGCTCACCCGCGAGGAGTTCCAGCGGATGATCGCGCCCCTGGTGACCCGCACCATGGACCTCGTCAAGGAGACCCTGACGGGCTACGAGCTGACGCCCGACGACATCTCGGACGTGCTCCTCGTCGGCGGCGGCACCCTGACCCGCCCGGTGTACGAGGCGGTCGAGGCGTACTTCGGCGGCGACAAGGTGCGCCGGAACATCAACCCCATGGAGTGCGTGGCCTACGGCGCGGGCGTGCTCGCCGAGACCCTCAACGGCGTGGAGTGTCCGGCGCCGCAGTGCCTGAAGGCCAACGAGTACACCGCCGAGGCGTGCGCGGACTGCGGCCAGAGCCTGGTCAACGCGCGGCCGGTGGGCTCCACCGGGCTGTTCGAGTCGACGCCCATGGCGATGGGCATCGCCGCGGTCAAGGGCGCGCGCCGCGACGTGTTCGTGCCGATCATCCCGGCGGGCTCGCCCTTCCCGCTGCCGGAGCCGCGCACGCGCACGTTCCACGCGACGGACAGCCGGCTGATCCGCGTGCCGGTGTACGAGGGCGACAGCCACGTGGCGAGCGAGAACGACGAGCAGGGCGTCGTCGAGTTCGAGCTGCCGCAGGAGATCGAGATCAACCGCCATGTGGACGTGTCGTTCAACTACTCGGCGGACCGCATCATCACGGTCCGTGTCAGCGTGCGCGGCACCGACATGGCCCTGGAGGCGACGCCGCGGCGCGACAAGCCGCGCACGCCGCCGCCCGAGACCGAGCGGGAGGTCGACAGCGCGGTGCTCCGCGAGGAGCTGGGCCTCGCCGAGCGGGAGGCCCAGCACTTCCTGAAGCGGTACGGGCCCTACATCGAGCACACCCAGGAGCTGAAGGTGCGCCGGGACATCACGCAGGCGCAGCGGGCCGTGGAGATGGGCGACAGCGGCGAGTACCAGCGCCTCACCGAGCTGCTGCTCGACGACATGTACCACCAGTGCGGGCTCGCCAGCCAGTTCCGCCAGGCCGAGCTGGCCTCGGACGGCGCGCCCCTGGAGACCGTCAAGGCGATCAGCGAGGCCGTGGAGCAGGTCAAGTCGGCCCACCGCAACGGCAACCGCATCCAGACCGCCGAGCAGGCCAAGAACCTGCGCAGCATGATCGCGGTGGCCTACTCCGAGCGCGCCGTGCCGTCGCTGCCGAGCAAGCGGGACTACGACGGCATCCTCCAAGTCCCGGACGACATGGCGGGCGGATGACGGCAGCGGGGGGTACGGGGGTGACGGCGCAGGACGCCGACGGCCGGGTCAGCCTCGGTGTGGACTTCGGCGCGACGGGGGTGCGGGCGCTCTTCGCGGTGGCCGGGCAGCCGGTGCGCCGCCTCGACCTGCCCGCCGACGAGTGGCCCTGGCTGGTGTGCGCGCCGGCCGCCGCGGGCGTCCTGCCGGTGGTGTTCCCGAGCGTGAAGTCCCTGCTCGGCAGCGGGAGTCCGGTGCCGTGGCGGGACGGTACGGAGGACGCCGACGCGGTCGCGGCGCGGATGCTGCGGGCGCTGCGCGAGCGCGTCGAGGCCCGCGCGGGGGCCGTGACGCAGACGGTGATCAGCGTGCCCGCCGCCTTCCAGTCGCGGCAGCGCCAGGCCCTGCGCGACGCGGCGGCCGCGGCCGGGCTCGTGCCGGTGCGCCTCATCAGCGACTCGCTGGCCGCCGTCATGGGGCACACCACGGACCGCGACAGCGGCACCTTCCTGGTGTACGGCATGGGCTACGACGGCTTCGAACTGGGCCTGGTGCGCGGGGTGCGCGGCCATTACCGCGCGCTCGGCTACGACGGCGCGGCCACCTCCGGCGGCCGGGCCTTCGACGAGGCCGCGCTCGCCTCCGCGGTGCGGCTGCTGCGGGCCCACCGGGGCCCCGCCTCCGTGTCCGGCGGCGGCGCGCGGCGGTGGCTCGGCCACCGGGAGCGGGCCCAGGAGGCGCGCGAGGAGCTGGGCGACGCCGAGGGGTCGGCCGCGGACTCCGCCGCGCTCACCCTCGACCTCGGCACCGGGCCGCCGCTGCGCATGCGGATCACCCGGCCGCACCTCGACGCCTTCCTGGAGCCGCATGTGCGCCGGACCGTGCGGCGCGCCCACGACCTGCTCGGCGAGGCGGCCCTGACCCGCCCGGACGTGGACACGCTGCTGCTCGTCGGGGGCGCGACACGGCTCGCGCAGGTGCGCTCGGGCGTGGCGGACCTGGGGCGGAGCACCGCGCACGGGCCCCGGGAACTGCTCGCGCTCGGCGCCCTCAAGCACGCGGTGCGGCTCGCGGGCGGGGGCGCGTCCGCGTCCGGCGCCGCGGCCCTGGAGGAGGGTCCGCTCGACCCCCCGGACCCGGGGCGCGACACCCTCGCCGATGCGCCCTCGCTCACCGCGACGCTGCTCGCCCCGGACGACGCCCCGGGCCCGGCGCGCCGCGACGTCGCGCAGGCCCGCGAACTGGCCGGGCAGGGCCGCAGAAGGGAGGCGGTGGCGCTGCTCAGGGACATCGTGGCGGAGGCGCGGGAGCTCCTCGAAGGCCTGACGGGAGCGTCGGCGGCACCGGAGCCGGACGACTCCGACCGGCCGCCCCCGCAGCCCTCCGGGCCACCGGAGGACCCGGCCCCGCAGACGGCACCCGAGGAAGCCGACCCCCTCAGCCACGCCGCCCGGCGGCAGCTGGCCCGGGCCCGGGCCCTGCTCGACCTCGGCCGGTACGAGCACGCCGTGCAGGCCTCGCACCTGGCCTGGCAGGAGGCCACCGCGCACCCGGCGCGCGCCGACGTGCTCGACGCCATGATCGACGTGCACTGCGCGGCCGCCATGGCCGACGTGGCGCCCGACCACTTCCCCGACGCCGAGCGCTGGCTGCGCTGCGCGTACGGCCACGACCCGACGAACGAGCGGGTACGGGCCCTGCTCGCCCGCCGCACCTACCGGCACGCCCGGGAGCTGCACCGGCGCGGCGCACGCGATGAGGCGATTGAGGCCCTTGGCAAGTGCCTCACGTGGGACCCTGAACACCCCGACGCCGAGGCTCTGTTGGCCCGGTTGAGCCGCGACGGCAGGAACCGGCGCGGCAGGGGTGACGTCCTCGACTGACGAGGGCCTCGTGGGCGAGGCACTCGACGGTCACGCACCGGTCCCGAGACAGGGAGTACGCGCTTGACGCCCGCACAGCTGCTGGACAAGCAGGAGCTCATCAAGCAACTGCAGGACCTTGCGGGACACCCGGCGCTCGGCCCGCGCGCCGCCGAACTCGACGTCCTGGCCCACGACGTGACCAACGACAAACGCCTGGACCGCTGGTCCGAGCTGGACCTCGTGCACGTCTACGTCCGCCCGGAGAGCGTCACCGCGCGCGGCCGGAGACCCTCGGCGCGGCGCGACGGGCTCCTGGAGGCCGCACTCGGCGCCCTGGTCTTCGTGCCGCTCCTGGTGACCTGGTTCGGCCTGCGCGAGGCCGTGCACGCGTACGGGGAACTGAGCAAGGTGGACCGCGAGGAGGCCACGCGGCCGTTCCTGCAGCTGTGGCAGTCGGGCTTCGGCGGTCATCTGTCGCCGCTGGGCCGGTTCGAGAACGTGGCCCTGATGGCGGTCGTCCTGATCGCCCTGCTCGTGCTCCTCTCCGTGGTGCACGCGCGCGTGCGCACCCGCGCCGAGCGCGAGGAGGACGCCCAGGAGGCGGAGCGCGAGCGGCTGCTCGCGGACCTCGCGTCCGTCCTGACCCGCCTCCAGATGCTGCTCGCGCCGCACCGCAGCGCCTCGCCGAAGCAGTTCACCTCCGAACTGACCAAGGCAGCCCAGGAGATGCGCTCGCTCGCCGCCGAGGCCGAGAAGAACCACAAGGCGCTCCTCGGCGCCACCGGCTCGGTGACCGGGGCGACGACGGCCCTCCAGGAGGCGGCGGGCAAGCTCACCGCCGAGGTGCCGAAGCTGGGCGCGGCCGCCGACCGCATCGAGACGGCGGTGCGCGAGGGCCAGCACACCGCCGCCCAGGCGGGCAACGTGGGCATCGCCGCCACGCGGCAGCTCAGCGACCAGGTCAAGACGGTGGGCGCGACCGTCGAGAGCTCGCTGCGCTCGCTCGTCACCACCCAGAAGGACCTCGTCGCCAAGACGGACGCGGTGGCCCAGGCCACCGAGCAGGCCTGCGCGGCCCTGGTGACCAGCACGGGCCGCACGAACGACGCGGTGGACGGCATGCGCGAGGCCACCGAGCGCTGGGACGCGGCGGCCGCGCACTGGCAGGACGCGGCGGCCCGCCTGGAGACGGGCGTCCGGACCCTCGCGACGGCGTCCTCGCGGAACGGGTCGGAGGGACACCGCGCAGGACCGGACCCGTACGGCGCCGCGTCCGGCCCGTACGGGGCGGGCACCGGCGCCAGCGCGTACGCGACCAACGCGCCGTCGTACAGGGGCGGTTCGCCAGGGTACGGCTCCGGGTCGGGCGCGTACGGGACGTCGAGTCCGTATGGGACGCCCGGCCCGTACGGGGAGTCCGGCCCGTACGGGGAGCCCGGTCCGTACGAGGCTCCGGCGCCGTCACCCTGGCCCGGCACGAACGGCACAAACAGCATGAACGGCATGAACAGTGCCAACGGCGCGAGCGGCGCAGCAACCGGCACGAACGGCGCCCCGGCCGCCGCGCCGCACGCCCCCGCGCCTCCCCCGGCCGAAGAGGACCTGACGCCCCCTCCGACGCGGCGGGACCCCGCGCCCGAGCCGGACATCCAGGACGACCCGGCCCTGAGCGGCGGGCGCCGCCACGAGGCCGCCGAGGACGACGTGCGGTCCGACCGCACCACCGCCCTGCGCCCGCCGCCGCGGCGCCCGTCCGCGCCACCCGGAGCTGACACGTGACCCCGCGCCGGCGGCAGCGCGGCAGCCGGGTCGCCGGGGTCGTGCTCGCGGGCTGGCTCTTCGCCGACCTGCTCCTCGTCCTCGCCCTGGTGTCGATGGCCGACCGGCCCGACCCGCTGGCCGCGCGCCCGAAGCCGCCGGGCGGCGCGGGCGCGCACGCCAAGGAGAAGCCCAAGCCCACCGGCCCGCCGTCGGTGGCGCGCGAACCGGAGGAGTTCGAGGTCAAGGGCGCCGACAAGAAGTCGCTCGCCCGGCAGATCGGCCGCGAGACCCGCCGGTGGGAGGGGCGCAGGGCCGCGCTCGTGCTGACCTTCGGCGGCGGCCCGAGCGGCACGGAGTACGCCCATCTGGTCAACTCCCAGCTGAGCAAGGGGCGTCCGGCGATGTTCAGCGGCAAGACCGCCACCGACGACTTCCACGACCTGGGCGCCGACGCGACGACGGCCGTCGTCCGCGTGTACTTCTTCACGGCGCCCGGAGGCTGACCGGTGGCCGAGAGCTGGCGGCCCGGCGTCCGGGCCACGGGCACCGACACGCTGCCGCCGCTGCCCGCGCTCCCCGAGTTCCCCGGCATGCGCGGCTACGCCGCCCTGCGCGCCGCCCTGCGCGACCTGGGGTTCCAGCACGCGGCGGGCCTGCTGCGCGAACCCGCGCGGCGGCGCGCGGCCGACGGAGTCTTCGGCACCCTGCCGCAGGCCGAGACGGACGACGGCTTCCGCGTCCTGGACGGCCTGTGGTTCCCCGGCCGCGGCGGCCTGTGGCAGCGCGTGGACGTGCCGTACGTACGGCAGGCGCAGGACGCCTGGCGGACGTCGGCCGACCCGCGCGCCCTCACCGCGGCGGCCGTCGTGGACACCCTGGAGACCCTCGCCCGCGACGACCCGATGGGCCTGCGCCGGGTGGTCCTGTGGGAGCTGTGCTGCCTCCTGAAGGACCGCGCACCGCGGCCGGAGGGCACCGCGACCACCGCCGACGACGTGGCCGCGCTCGGTGTGCACCGCAGCGAGGCCCGGCTGCTCGCCGCCGCCGTCGACGCGGGCTTCCCCGCCGAAGGGCCGGTGCGCCGGGCCGCCGAGGCCGTCAACGACGTCTGGCCGGGGCTGCGCCTGCGCGCCGCCGAACGCGTGGCCGACGCGCTGCCCCGCGCGCCCCGGGACCACGTCCTCGCACGGCTGCTCGGCTCGCTGCGGGCCCGCTCGGCCGCCGTGGCCCGGCTCGCCGCACGGGCGGGCGCCCTGGAGGAGCGCGGCGACTGGCGCGGCGCCGCCGCCGCGTGGCTCGGCGCGCTGCGGGAGGCCGAGGACGCCCCGGAGACCCGCACGGGCCTGCTGCGCGCCGCCACCGGCCTGGCCGACGCGACCGCGGCGCCCGGCCGGGCCCCCACCACGGTGGCCGTCGACGACCTGCGCGTACGCCTGACCTGGCGGCCGCCCCGGGTCAGCGCCACCGTGACGTACCAGGTGCTGCGCTTCCCCGACGGCGAGCCGGAGCGGGCCGCCGAACTCCCCGGCCCGCCCGCGGGGTTGACCGCCGAGGACGCGCGGGCCCCCCTCGGCCTGGCCCTGCGCTACGCGGTCGTGCCGCTGCGCGGCGGCCGCGTCATCGGCGTGCCGCTGGTGACCGCGCCGGTCCTGATCGCCCCGGACGTCTCCGGCCTGGCGGCGGTCCTCGTGCCCGAGGGCGTGCGGCTGCGCTGGCGCCCCCACCCGGCCGCGACCGCCGTCCGCGTGCGGCGCTCGGCGGGCGGCGCCCCGCACACCGTCGTGCCGAGCGGGCCCGACCGCCTCCTGGACGCACCCCTGCCCGTGGGGACGTACGCGTACGAGGTGGCTTGCGGCTATCCGGGCGGCGGTCCGGGCGGCGGCACCGCCTGGTCGCCGGGGGCGCGCGTCACCGTCCGGGTCGAGGAGTGGCCCGCGCCGGTCACGGAGCTGACCGCCCACCGCGCCGGGGACCGGGTGCGGCTCGCCTGGAGCGCGCCGGAGCGGGGCGAGGGCACGCTGGTGCCGTGGCCCGCGGGTCCGGTCGCGCCCGGCGCGGACGTGTCGGCGCGGTTCGCCGAACTCGGCGCCGCCCCGGCCCCGGCGCGGGAGCTGGAGGTGACGGCACCGCCCGGCCGGCGGCTGCGCCTCACCGCGGTGAGCGCGCTCGGCGGGCGCGCGGTGGCCGGGCCGAGCGTCGTGGTCGAACATCCCTGCGCCATACCGGACCTGACGGTACGTCGGCTGGGAGCGGGCCGGGCCGAGGTGCGCTTCAGCTGGCCCGAGCCCGCCGTGCTCGCGCGCGTGGCCTGGGACGACGGGGTGCGCCGCGAGGAGCGCAGTGTGGCCCGCAGCACGCATCGGGCCGCGGGCGGGAGGGTCACCCTCGCCGTGCCGGAGACGGCCTGTGCGGTGACGGTCGCGCCGCTGCCGCGCCCGGACGCCGTGGCCGTCCCGGCCGCGCCCGCCCGGGTCACCCTGCCCGCCGCACCGCCCCCGCCCGGTCCGCCCGTGCGCAGGCCGTGGTGGCACCGCTTCCTGCGGCGCGGCACGGCCCCCGCTCCCTGACGGCGCGGGCGCGCCGCGCCGAGGTCCTGCCCGATGGGTCGGGCAGGACCTAGTCCTTGACCTCGGCCTCCGCGCCGCCGCCGAACTCCAGGAGCAGCCCCTGCTGGAGGCCGACCGTGCGGCCCGGCTCCACGTCCAGGACCGTGCCGTCCTGTTTGCGGGCCGTCCACGTGCCGCGGGTGCGGTTGGTGAGGCCGAACCGGCCGCGCTGCTGCGGGTGTTCGGTGACCTCGCCGACCACGGCCCGGAAGTCGTGGCGCTCCGGGTCGCCGTCCAGGTGGTGGGCGTAGAGGCGGGCGCTCGGGTCGAGGCGGATGCCGCGCCGGGTGCGCAGCGTGGTGCCGGTGGCGGTGACCAGCTCCAGACGGGGCGGCAGCTGGAGCGGCTTGCCGCACTTCCAGCAGTCGGGCGGCGCCCCGTCGGGCTGGGTGAGGTTCTGCTTGCCGCAGCCCCGGCACTGCGTGATCGCGTCCAGGACCTGGCTGAGCGCGTCCCGCCACTGGGACTCGCGCACCCGCCGCGCCGGGCTGCGCAGCCCGTGCGTGAACGTCTGGACGAACAGGTCCCGCAGGATCCTCGGCAGGGCCGCCCAGGTGGCGATGACGGTCGGCTGCTCCCCCACCACCGGGCGGTTGCGGGTGTCCTCGGGGTCGTACACGAACACCGGGTCGGAGCCGTACAGCTTGCGCTTGGCGGACTCGCCCATGCAGTGGATGCGCAGGGCGAGGGCGCCGTTGAACGGGTGGTCGTTCATCAGGAGCAGGAACAGGAGCACCGCGAGCGAGTGCAGGTCGGTCTGGGTGCCGGGCTGGGCGCCCTTGTCGCCGCGCACCAGCTCCGGCGCCATGAAGTCCATGGTGCCCGCGACCCCGGCGAGGGCGCCCTCCACGACCGCGTTGTCGTTGTCGCACACCAGGACGTCGCCGGTGCGCGGGTCGAAGAAGATGTTGCCCCAGTTGATGTCCCGGTAGGCGATGCCCTTGGAGTGCAGCGCGCGGTAGGCCTCGACGGTGTGCAGGGCGACCGTCACCAGGGTGCGCATCGTGGCGTCCTTGACGGACGGGTCGCGGCGGAACAGGGCGGGCAGGTCCTGGAACCGCGCCGGGCGCACGTCCATGAGGTAGCCGAAGCCGGGCTCCTTGCCGTCGGGGTCCATCACGATGGACTGCGGCCACAGGAAGCGGTCGTCGTCCCACCCCTTCTCGATGAGGCCCTCCAGGATGTGCTTCTGGCGGGCGTCGGCGAGCTGCGGGTAGTACCACTTCACGGCGCGGTCACCGGTGGCCGTCGTGACGCGGTACACCTCGCCCTGGCCGCC
Organism: Streptomyces sp. YIM 121038; assembly: GCF_006088715.1. Taxonomy (NCBI): domain Bacteria; kingdom Bacillati; phylum Actinomycetota; class Actinomycetes; order Kitasatosporales; family Streptomycetaceae; genus Streptomyces; species Streptomyces sp. YIM 121038. The sequence goes on along the minus strand of NZ_CP030771.1, from coordinate 7,200,970 downwards.
GGAGCCGAACAGCTCCGCGACCGTGACGCGCTCCCCCGACTCGGCCACCAGCTTCTTCCCGCGGGCGAGCATGCCGTTGCTCATGCCTGGGTCCCCGTTCCTTCACTCATGCGGTTCGTGTCCTCCTGTGGCGTCACTCGTGTCGCGCCGGGCTCCGAACGCCCCGACGAGGGTCGTGTCGTCGCCCGAGTACTTCGCCGCCCGCGCCAGCCAGTCCGCGAGCTGGCCCTGCACCGCCGCCAGGCCCTGTTCCGCGGCCCGCTCGCGCACCCCGGTGGCGAAGTCGAGGAAGCCCTGGTGGTCGGCGAAGCTCTTCGACAGGCCGTCGGTGGAGAGCAGCACGGCGGGCGGCGGACCTCCGGTGATGGGCTGCCAGTGCGTACGGGTCTTGCGCCAGGGCTCCGGCTCGCAGAGCGAGTCGGTCTCGTCACCCAGGTCCGGGCCGCTGGACAGCGGGGTGTGCGGCTCGCCGCCGTCGTCCACGAGGACGATGTCGCCGTCGCCCAACTGCCAGCACAGCAGCGTGTGTTCGGTGAGGACGGCGCCGAGCAGCGTGCTGCCGTACGCGGCCAGGTCCGGGGCGCCGCGGCCGCGCGCCCGCCGGTGGGCGGCGGCGCGCTGGGCGGGGGCGGCGCCGCGCGCGGGCGTGTTGCTGTCGTGGAAGAGCGCCCGGCGGTGCCAGCGGTGCCCGACGGCCTGCGGCAGGAGCCGGGCCTCGGCCCGCAGCTCCGGCCAGCCCGCTGCGTCCGCGCCGACCCGCACCGCCTCGTGCGCGAAGACCTCCGCGCACGCCGTGAACTCCTCCACGGCCCAGCGGGCCCCCAGGTCGCTGCGGAAGTGCGCGGCGGAGCCGTGGCCGTCGGCGACCGTGAGGACGACGGCGCGGCCGTCCGCGGTGGCCTTGGCGGCCCAGCAGTCCTGGCTGTACTTCTTGCCGACGCCCTTGACCCCGCCGGTGAGCAGCGCCCAGCGGACGTCCCCGGCGCGGTCTGTCCCCTGCTCGGCGGTCACCAGATGTCGGCTTCGCCCTCGACCTTGGTCAGCGGCGGGCCAAGGGGCGTCGCGGGCTTGGCGTCCTCGACCTTGGGCGTCGAGGCGTCCTTGACGACCGCCGTGGACATCCAGCGGATGGCGGCGGCGAGCTGGCGCGGGTTCTTGGCCTGCAGCGGCTCCAGCTCGGGGTTGGCGAGGAACTCCTTGAGCATGCTCTTGTCCGCGTCGTCGCCGATGGCCACGGCGACGCGCACGGCCCGCTTGCCCCAGGGCGTGCTGTCGATGGCGCGCAGGCCCGCCCGCCAGTCGTCGGTGGGCTGTCCGTCCGAGGCGAGCGCGAGCACCGGCGGCAGCGCGCGCTGCGGCATCGGCGGCGTCTGCAGGGCGCCCGCGGCGAGCTTGAAGGCGGCGCCCATGTCCGTGCCGCCGTACGTGTGGACGTCCTCCCAGGAGAAGTTGTTCACCGGGGTCGGCTCGCCGACGTGCCAGCTGGCTCCGCTGGCGAAGGAGATGGCGCGCACCAGCAGCGACGCGGCGGGGTTGGAGTCGGCGGCCTGCTGCATCTCCGGGATGGCCTCGCGGATGGCGAAGTTCAGCTGGCCGATCTTGCCGTTGACGCTCATGGAGCCCGAGCAGTCGAGCATCCAGATGAAGTGGACGGGGCGGCTGGCCATGGAGCCGCCCGGGAAGTTGTCGACGATCTCGGTGGTGTCACTGCTGTGGTCGGCTTGTTTCACGCTGGCCCTCTCCAGGTGGATCGGTCGGTACGTAAGGACGCCGGGCGCCGGGCGCCGGTTTCGCCCCGGGGCGCCCGCGGCGGTCAGCGGGCGCGGAAGCTGTTGCGCCAGGCGGTCCACTCCCGGACGCGGTCGATGCCCTGGCGGTCGAGCATGGCGTCGGCCACGTGGGAGAGCTGCCGGTCGTCGAGGCGGACGGCGACGGGCCCGAGGACCTCGTCGAGCAGTTCGGCGGCGACGCGCCGCCAGTCGTGGCTGATGCCGCGGCGCTCGCGCGGCCGCCACAGGTAGTAGTACGCGGCGACCTCGGCGGGCCGCAGCGGGAGTTCGCGCTCCAGGCGGTCCCTGCGGTCCTCGTCGAGCATGAACGCCCGGTAGGGGCCGAGGAGTTCGGGCCCGGCCGCGACCAGCTGCTCGAAGGCGGGCGGGCGGGCCAGCTGGTCGGCGTCCGCGCGGGCCAGGGCGAGGGCGACGAGCCGGAACACGCCGCGCCGCACGGTGCTGCCGAGGGGGCCCGCGTCGACGCACAGTGCCTCGAAGCGGCGCAGGCCCTGCCGCAGGGCCTTGCGGCCGTCGGCGAGGTCCTGGGCGACGACGATCAGTTCGGCGGTGGCGCGGTCCCGCCGGGGCAGGTGCGTCTCGTGCAGCAGGTCGGCGGCGAACCCGGCGAGTTCCCTGTCCACTCCGTCCGGCGCGGCGAGCAGGCCCGTCATGCGCAGGCCGTACCCGGCGGCGACGAGCAGCCGCATCGTGCAGGTGTGCGCCACCCACGACAGTTCGGCGGGGGCGGGACAGGAGCTGCCCCAGACCAGCCACCACATCTGCTTGAGCGTGTCCGCGTCGGTGACCCGGCGGCGCGGGAGGACCTCGGTGAGCTTCGCGAACAGCTCCATGCCGCGCAGGCCCGCGCCGCCCGCCCGCCAGCGCGACGCGGCCTCGGCAAGGCGCAGGGGCAGGGGGGCGTTCTCGTCGAGGCTGCGGCGCAGCCAGTCGCCGTACGGGGAGTCGGCGAGCTCCACGAGCAGGTCGAGGCGGCGGGTGTGCGGGGTGTCGGCGAGGCGGCGCAGGACGCGGCGGGTCAGCGGCTCGCTGCCGAGGTCGTCGAGGACCCGCACGGCCGGTGCGCGCTCGGCTCCGGTGGGGTCGCGCAGCGCGCGGGCGAGCCTCTCGATGGCCTCGCCGATGCCGCGCCCGTCGTCGGCGCCGACGGCGAGGGCGATCCGCAGCGGCTCGGCCCAGGTGTCGACGGGGTCGCGCAGGGCGCGCCGCAGCGCCTTGTCGGCGTCGCCGCCGTACTCGCCGCGCAGGGCCCGCTCGGCCTCGGCGTCGAGCGGCACCTCGGCGCAGACGGCGGTGAGTTCGCCGGGCAGCTCCTCGGGGCGCGCGGCGCCGAGCCGGTGCCGGGCGAGGGCGAGCGCGAGGGGGGCCGCGGCGGCGGGGTCGTGGGCGTGCAGCTCGCGGCAGACGGCGAGCAGGCCGCCGTGGTCGGTGCGGGGGTCGGCCACGGACGCGACGAGGGTGGCGACGGCCGTCCGCAGCGCGGCGCCGTCGAGGCCGGTCAGCTCGCGCCCGGTGAGGAGCCCGGCGCGCAGCAGGCGCGGGACGAGCGGGCCCGCCGCGAAGGGGTCGCCGTCGGCGGCGTCCGCCTCGGGCAGCGGCTCCCCGGCGAGCCAGAGGCGGGCCGTCCAGGTGGCCCAGGTGTCGGCGCGGGGCGGGCTGCCGGGCCCGCCGAGGCCGTCGTGGACGCGGTAGAGGTGGTCGAGGACGGTGGGGTCGCCCCGGTCGAAGTCGGCGTCGGGCCCGATGCCGACGATGTGCTGCGGGGCGCGCCCGGGGTCGGCGGCGCCGGTGGTGAACGTCAGCGACGGCACGTACGCCGCGGGCAGCGAGGCGCAGGCCAGGGCGATCCAGCGGGCGACGGCCCCGGGTCTCTCCTCGGCGACGACGAGCTGCCGGCCGGCCGGGTCGTCGAAGAGGCGCCGTACGTCGGCGAGGAAGGGGGCGACGCGGCTCTCGTGGGCGCGGGCGAAGGCGACGAGCTCGTCGTGCCCGACGGCGGCGGGCGCCGCGTCCCGCGCGGGTTCGTGGTCCGTCCCGGCCGCCCCCGCCGCCCACCAGGTGATGGGCCACTCCCCGGCGAACCGGGCGAGCGTGTCGGCTTCGGTCAGGTGGTACGCCGCCACGTCGCCCCCGGGGGCCGTGGCGCACAGCAGGCTGCCGCCGTCCGGCAGCCTGCTGTAACTGAGGCCGGTTCCGTCGCCCGAGTGGCCGCGGCCCCGGGTGTGCCCGGTGCCGATGGCCAGTTCGGCCCACTCCCGGAGCTGTCGCTGGTCCTCGCGTTCGGCCCCGTCGGCGTGCGCGGACAGAGGTGACGGGGGCGCGGACACGGGGACAGGGATCAGTCGGACGGCTCCGGTGACCGGCTCCTCGGCGAGCCGGTAGCTGTGGCGGCGGATGGCCATGCCACATTCTGACCACCCGGGGGCGCCCCTCGCAGGCGGTCGGCCAACTTCCCGCCACCAGGGGGAAATCCGGCCCCCCGCCAGGCCCCCGGACGCGGTCCCTCCGGGGCCCCGGACGCCGGTCCCGGCGGGCCGCCGCACCCTTGCGCGGCTGGGGATTCGCGGCCATCGTGGCGGTCGTGACCTCCTTCACGCTCCCTCATGACCTGGTGGGCGAAGGCCCGCACAAAGTGATCGCCGTCCACGGCTGGCTCGCCGACCGGTCGGCGTACGCGCCGGTCCTCGCCGATCTGGACACGGGCGCCTTCGAGTTCGCCGTGGTGGACCTGCGCGGCTACGGCGAGGCACGGGACGTGCCCGGGGCGTTCACCACGGCCGAGGCCGCCGCCGACGTGGTGGCCCTCGCGGACCACCTCGGCTGGGCGCGGTTCTCGGTGGTCGGGCACTCGATGGGCGGCGGTGTGGCGCAGCACGTCCTGGCCGACGCGCCGGACCGGGTGCGCCGGATCGTCGGGATCTCCCCGGTGCCCGCGTCGGGCGTCGCGATGCCGCCGGAGCAGCGGGAGCTGTTCGAGTCGGCCGGGCACGCGGCCGACAGCCGCCGGGCCATCGTCGACTTCACCACCGGCGGCGGGCGCCCGGCCGCGTGGCTGCGCCGCATGGTGGACCGGTCCTTCGCCCGCAGCGACGCGAAGGCGTTCCGCGCCTGGCTCGACTCCTGGGCGGACAACGACTTCCAGGACCGCGTGACGGGTTCACCGGTGCCCGCGCTCGCCGTGGTCGGCGCCCTCGACCCGGCCCTGTCGGCGGACGTCATGCGCCGGACCTGGCTGCCCGCCTTCCCCCGCGCCGAACTCGTGGAGCTGCCGGGCACCGGGCACAACGCCATGGACGAGTCGCCCCTGGACCTGATCCGCGTGGTGGAGGACTTCCTCCGGGCGGACGACGCGACGGCGGAGACGGACGGCACGGCCGCGGCGGACGCGAGCGGCACCGGGGCCGACAGCGAGTGACCACCGCTCCCGGGCACCCCCGCCCCCGCGAGCCCCGCCCGTCGGCGGACGCGCCCCCGGAAGGCCCCGCCCCCGCGGGCCCCGGGCCCGGCGGCGCCCCGGACGTCTTCGACCCGCGGCTGTACGCGCGAGCCGTGCCCTACGACCGCTATCGCGTGCTGCGCGACCACCACCCGGTGGCCTGGCAGGGCGAGCCGCCGGTGCTCGGCTGGCCCGCGGGGCCCGGGTTCTGGGCGGTGACGCGGCACGCGGACGTGACGGCGGTGCTCAAGGACGCGGCGGTGTACTCCTCGTGTCTGGGCGCCACCCAGATCCGCGACCCGGACCCGGACGACCTGCCGTTCATCCGCCGCATGATGCTCAATCAGGATCCTTCCCCGAGCTCCCGGCCCCGCTCGAACGGGGGAGACACCACTGACCACGGCAGGCTGCGCCGCCTGGTCAGCCGGGCCTTCACACCGCGCCGCGTGGCGCGGTTCGAGGCCCTGGCCAGGCGGCGGGCGCGCACGCTCCTCGCGGGGGCCGTCGCCGAGGCCCGCGCCGGGGACGGCGGCTGCGACGTGGTCGCGGCGGTCACCGACGACTACGCGGTCCTCAACCTCGCGGACCTGCTCGGCGTGCCGCCCTCCGACCGGGGCCTGCTCCTGGACTGGACGCACCGCGTCATCGGCTACCAGGACCCGGACGAGGCGGGCGAGCCGGTCGTCGGCGCCGACGGGCGGCCGGTGAACCCGCGCTCCCCGGCGATGCTGCGCGACATGTTCGCGTACGCGGGCGAGCTCGCGGCGCACAAGCGGCGCCACCCGGGCGACGACGTGCTCACCACGCTGGCCACCACGCCCGAGGTGACCGCGCCCGAGCTGGAGATGTGCTTCTTCCTGCTCACGGTCGCGGGCAACGACACCGTGCGCGCGGCCGCGCCCGGCGGTCTGCTCGCGCTCGCCGAGCACCCGGGCGAGCAGCGCCGCCTGCGCTCGGGCGAGGCCCCGCTCGCCGGGGCGGTGGAGGAGCTGCTGCGCTGGCACCCGCCGGTGCTGAGCTTCCGGCGCACCGCCGCGCGCGACACCGAGCTGGCCGGGCAGCGGATCCGGCGCGGCGACAAGGTGGTCGTCTTCCACGCCGCGGCCCACCGCGACGAGCGCGCCTTCGCCGACCCCGACCGGCTCGACCTGACGCGGTCACCGAACCCGCACGTGGCGTTCGGCGACGGCCCGCACGTCTGTCTGGGGGCGCACTTCGCCCGTCTGCAACTGACCGTCCTGTACGAGGAGTTGCTCACCGCCACGACGGCCGTGGGGCTGGCCGAGCCGCCCGCCCGCCTGGTCTCGCACTTCATCAACGGCCTCAAGTCGCTGCGGCTGACCCTCACCGCCTGACGGGACGCCGTGGGCCGTCCCGGCCGGTCAGCCCTCGTCCGGCGTCAGCCGCAGCGAGATGGAGTTGATGCAGTAGCGCTGGTCCGTCGGGGTCGGGTAGCCCTCGCCCTCGAAGACGTGGCCGAGGTGGGAGCCGCAGCGGGCGCAGCGGACCTCCGTGCGGACCATGCCGTGCGAGGTGTCCGACAGGAGCTCCACGGCGTCGCTGTCCTTGGGGTCGAAGAAGCTCGGCCAGCCGCAGTGCGACTCGAACTTCTCGCCGGACGTGAACAGCTCCGCGCCGCAGGCCCGGCAGGAGTAGACGCCCTTGGTCTTCGTGTCCGTGTACTCGCCCCGGAAGGCGGGCTCGGTGCCCGCCTGGCGCAGGACGGCGTACTCCGCGGGGGTCAGCTCCGCACGCCACTGCTCGTCGGGCTTCTCGACGTCGTACGACATGGAACGCATCCCCTTAAGTGAAGTACGCGGTGTACGCGGTGGTCCTAGCGGGCCAGGTGGTCCAGGATCCGCGGGCCGAGGTCGGTGACGTCGCCCGCTCCCATGGTGAGAACGAGGTCGCCGGGGCGTGCCATTCCCGCGATCAGCTCCGGGGCGCTCTCCTTGTCCCGGGCGGCCCGTACGTCGGCGCCCGCGGCGGTGGCGGCGTCGATGATGAGGGCGCTGGTCACGCCGGGGACCGGGTCCTCGCGCGCGGGGTAGATGTCGAGCACGACGGAGGCGTCGGCGAGCGCCAGGGCCGCGCCCATCTCGCGGCCCAGCTCCTGGGTGCGGGAGAACAGGTGCGGCTGGAAGAGGACGAGGAGGCGGGCGTCCGCCGCGGCGCCGCGCATCGCCTCCAGGTCGGCGGTCATCTCCGTCGGGTGGTGCGCGTAGCTGTCGACGACCTGGACGCCGCGGGCCTCGCCCTTGAGCTGGAGGCGGCGCTTGACGCCGGTGTAGGCGGCGAGGGCGGGGGCCAGCTCGGCGGCGGGGACGCCGAGGGCGACGCCCGCGGCGAGCGCGGCGACCGCGTTGTGCGCGTAGTGGCGGCCGGGCACCGACACGGCGAAGCGCAGCTCGGTGCCGTCGAGGACGACGGTGACCTCGCTCTTGAGGCCCTGGGGGGTCACGTCCGTGATCCGCACGTCGGCGTCGGCGGACTCGCCGTAGGTGACGATCCGCAGGTCGGTGCCGCGCTTGGCGAGCCGCCGGGTCAGCTCGCGAGCGCCCTCGTGGTCGGCGGCGACGACCAGCGTGCCACCGGGGACGATCTTGTCCGCGAACGTCTCGAAGGACTCGTAGATCTCGTCCATGGAGGCGTAGTTGGCGTGGTGGTCCAGCTCCACGTTGAGGACGATGGCGACCTCGGGCGCGTACTTGTGGAAGCTGCGGTCGCTTTCGTCGGCCTCGGCGACGAAGATCTCGCCGGTGCCGTGGTCGGCGTTGGAGCCCGGGGCGTCGAGGTCGCCGCCGATGGCGTACGAGGGGTGCAGGCCGAGCGCGGACAGGCTCACGGCGAGCATGGACGTGGTCGTGGTCTTGCCGTGCGTGCCCGCGACGGCGAGCGGACGCAGGCCGTCCATCAGCGCGGCGAGCGCGTCGGAGCGGTGCACGACCGGGATGCCGAGCTCCGCGGCGCGGGCCAGCTCCGGGTTGTCGGCGCGGATCGCCGAGGAGACGACGACGCAGCTGGCGTCGTCCGCCAGGTGCTCCGCGGCGTGCCCGATGTGCACCGTCGCGCCGAGCTCGCGCAGGGCGGCGGCGGTCGCGGAGTCCCGGGCGTCGCTGCCCGCGACCCGGGCGCCGCGCTGGGCGAGGATCTTGGCGATGCCCGACATTCCGGCGCCGCCGATGCCGATGAAGTGCGGTCGGGGCATGGCGGAGGGGAGGCCGGGTGCCATCTTCTCTCCCGAGAGGTGTGACGGTGACATGAGCGTCTCCACCCTATCCGCCCGGCCGGAACCCCACCGGTCGCTCCCGCGCCCGCTACTTCTCGCTGTGCGAGAAGAGCTTCAGGACCGGCACCCCGACCTTGTGGCGCGCCCGGGACGCCCAGTCGCGGTGGAAGAACTCCTCCACGTAGTGGGGGTCGGTGAGCACGATGACCTCGTCCGCCCCGGCCGCGTCCACGAGCTCGCGCAGCGCGTCCAGCGGGTGGTCCTCGATGAGCTTGCCCTCGGCCGCGCTGCCCGCGGCCCGCAGGGCGGTGAGGGAGACCTGGAGGGCCTGCTCGGCGGGGCCGACGGCCGCGTCGCCCTCCGGTACGTCCCCCTCGCGCACCGCCTCGTCGAGCTCGCCGAGCGCCACGTCGTCGATCGCCCGGAGCAGGCGGTCCGCCTGGTCCCCGCGCGGCTGCAGGAGGACGTGGAAGGTGACCGGCTCCTCGCCGTGCAAGGTGGTGACGAACTCCACGTCGGCGGACGTCAGGGCCTTCTCGATCATCAATACGCTTGTGAACACGACAGGCGCCCTTCTCCTCCGTGGGCCGTGGACAAGGCCCCTGCGGAAACCATCCTGCCCCGTGCCTGGACGGGGGCTGCGCACTTTAGTGTGCCCCGCCGACGGCAAACGGAACGGGGGATTCCGCTGATTCCCAGGACCGACGGTATCGGGTGAAGAGGAACCCGGCCTCTTCCAGTACGGACGCCAGTACGAACCGCTCCGGCACCGGCACCCCGGGCCCGCCCGCGATCCGCTGCGCCCCGCCCGCGGTGAGCATCGGGGACACCGTCAGACACAGCTCGTCGAGCACGCCCGCCGCCACGAACTGCCCGAGCAGCCGGGGCCCGCCCTCGGTGAGCAGGTGCTCGAACCCGCGTTCGGCCAGCTCCGCGACCACCCGCGCGGGCTCCGCCCCGGCCCCCTCACCGGCGAGCACGACCTCCGCCCCGGCCTTGCGCGCGGCCTCCACCCGGTCCGCGGGCGCCGCGGCGCCGGTCACCAGGAGCGTCGGCGTCAGCGGCGCGGTGAACAGCGGCAGGGTGAAGTCGAGCTCCAGGCTCGCGCTGAGCACGACGACGGCGGGCGCGGGCGGCTGCCCGGCGGCGGCGCGGCGCGCGGCGAAGGCCTCCCGCGCGCGGGCCGGCCGGTAACCCTCCTGGCGTACCGTTTCCGCACCGACCACGACGGCGTCCGCGAGGCCCCGCAGGGCGCCGAAGATCCGCATGTCGGTGGCGCCGGAGATGGGCTGGGAGCGGCCGTCGTGCTGGGCCGCGCCGTCGAGGGTGGAGACCATGTTGGCGCGCAGCCAGGGGCCCTCCCGGTCCGGGTAGGCGTAGGCCTCGGCCAGCTCGTCGAGGGTCCACTCGCGATCGACCACAGAAGCCGGCGTTCCGGCGCTTTCGGATGTCTGATCGGTCACAGGGAACAGGCGTCGCATGCCCGGCAGTCTTCCACGGTCCCGGGCCGGGCCTAGAGTGGATAGACGTGTCAGCCTCCACCGCCGCCTCCGGGCGGAGCCCCATACCCGAAGCGGGCCCCCTCTCCCTGTGCGCCCGCGAGCCGCACGTGCCCGCGGACCGCCTCGTCGCCGAGATGGTGCCGCCGCCGCGCTTCGACTCGGTCCGCTTCGCCACGTACATCCCGGACCCGAACCAGCCGAGCCAGACCGAGGCCGTCGGGGTCCTGAGCGCCTTCGCGGCCGGGCTCGGCGGGGCCCACGCGAGCGGCTCGGGCAAGCGGCGCTGGTTCGGGCGGGCCAAGCAGGCCGCGCCCTCCGGTCCGCGCGGGGTCTATCTGGACGGTGGCTACGGCGTCGGCAAGACCCATCTGCTCGCCTCCCTGTGGCACGCCGCCCCGGCCGAGCCGTCGCTGAAGGCGTTCGGCACGTTCGTGGAGCTGACGAACCTGGTCGGGGCGCTCGGCTTCCAGCAGACGGTCAAGACCCTCAGCGGCCACCGGCTGCTGTGCATCGACGAGTTCGAGCTGGACGACCCGGGCGACACGGTCCTGGTGTCCACGCTGCTCGGCAAGCTCGTCGAGGCGGGCGTCGCGCTCGCCGCGACCTCCAACACGCTGCCGGGCAAGCTCGGCGAGGGCCGGTTCGCCGCCGCCGACTTCCTGCGCGAGATCCAGGGCCTGTCGGCGCACTTCAAGGCGCTGCGCATCGACGGCGAGGACTACCGCCACCGCGGCCTGCCCGAGGCCCCGGCGCCGTACTCGGACGAGGAGGTCACCAAGGCCGCGTACGCGACCGGGGGCGCGAGCCTGGACGACTTCCCGCATCTGCTCGACCATCTGGCGCGCGTCCACCCGAGCCGGTACGGCGCCCTCACCGACGGCCTCACCGCGGTCTGCCTCACCGACGTCACGCCGGTGCCCGACCAGTCGACGGCGCTGCGCCTCGTGGTGCTCGCCGACCGGCTCTACGACCGGGAGGTGCCGGTGCTCGCCTCCGGTGTCCCCTTCGACCGGCTGTTCGGCGAGGACATGCTCAACGGCGGCTACCGAAAGAAGTACTTCCGGGCGATTTCGCGGCTGACGGCGCTGGCGCGCGACGCCAAGGGGCTCGTGAACGCCTGAGACGCGTGGTACACACAATCGGGTCATGTCCTGTCCGCCAGCAGGAGGTTGCCCCATGTCCGCAGCACGACCCAGCGCGACCAGACGTCAAGTACTCGCCCGCACCGGTGCCTTGGGGGCGTCCATCGCCTTCAGCGGCGCCCTCTCCGAGCTGTTCGCGGGCACGGCCACCGCGGCCGCCCAGGGCCGGGCGGGCTACGGCCCGCTCGTGCCCGACCCGGCCGGACTCCTCGACCTGCCCGAGGGCTTCCGCTACCAGGTCCTGTCCCGCGAGGGCGACCCGCTGCGCTCCGGCGAGGGCAGGGTGCCGAGCAACCACGACGGCATGGCCGCCTTCCGCGGCCGGCGCGGCGGCGTCCACCTGGTGCGCAACCACGAGAACCGCGTCGGCGCGAAGATCGGCGTCCCGGTCGTCAAGGGCCTGACCTACGACCCGGCCGCCAAGGGCGGCTGTACGGCGCTCGCCCTCGACCGCGACAACGACGTGCTCGGCGAGCGCGTCGCCATCGCGGGCACCGCCGTCAACTGCGCGGGCGGCCCGACCCCCTGGGGCACCTGGCTGACCTGCGAGGAGACCGAGGACAAGGCCGGGACGAACGGCTACACCAAGGACCACGGCTTCATCTTCGAGGTCGACCCCGTCGACCCGCGCCGCACCGGGGCCGTCCCGCTGACGGCCATGGGCCGCTTCCAGCACGAGGCGATCGCGGTCGACCCGTGGCGCGGTGTGGTGTACGAGACCGAGGACGCCTTCCAGAAGCCGTTCGGCCTGTTCTACCGCTTCCTGCCGGACCGGCCCGAGGGCGGCAGGGGCTCGCTGCGCGCGGGCGGCCGCCTCCAGGCGATGCGCGTGCCCGGCCTGCCCGACCTGTCGGCGGTCCAGGAGACCGGCGCGTCCTTCCGCGGGGTCGAGTGGGTCGACGTACCCGACCCGCTCGCGGTCTCCACGCCCATCCGCGACCAGGACTTCGGCCCGAAGGGCATCACGCACGCCCAGAAGCTGGAGGGCTGCTACTGGGGCGGCCGCTGCGTCTACTTCGTCTCCAGCTACGCGCGCAGAACGGAGGGCTCGGCGGGCGACCACTACGGCCAGGTCTGGCGTTACGACCCGGCGCGCCGCTGCCTCACCCTCGTGATCGTCTTCGGCCCGGACACCGACATCCAGCTGCCCGGCGAGTCCCCCGACAACATCTGTCTGACCCCCAGCGGCGGCCTGATGGTGTGCGAGGACGGCGACGGGGCGCAGCACGTGTACGGCGTCACGCGCGGCGGCCGCGTGTACGCGATGGCCCGCAACGCCAAAAACATCGGCACTCCCCAAGACCCCGCCTGGGGCGAGTTCGCGGGCGTCACCTTCTCCCCCGACCACCGCACGATGTACGTGAACTGCTACACGCCCGGGACGACGTTCGCGGTGACGGGCCCCTGGCACGAGTAGCTCCGATCCGCACGACTAGCGCCGCTTCCTCCCCCGGCGCAGGATCGGGGGAGGAAGCGGAAGGGGTGCGTGGTGGCGAAGTCCAGGAAGCCGACGAAGCCGAAGAAACCGGCGAAGGCCGACGGGCCCGGCAGGCCGGAGGCCGCGCCCCGGCTCTCGGACCTGCTGCGGATCCCCGAGGGCGACCGGGTCGACCTCTCCTCCTACGACGCGCGGGCCACGCCCGGAGGCCCCTCCGGCAAGGCGGACGGGCTGCTCGCGACCGCCCGTCTGGGTGAACGGCTCGCGGACCTCCAGGAGCGCCTGTACGCGGCCAGCACGCAAGGGGACCGGCGCCGCCTCCTGCTGGTCCTCCAGGGGATGGACACCAGCGGCAAGGGCGGCACCGTCAAGCACGTCATCGGCCTGTTCAACCCGTCCGGCTGCCGCATCAAGGCGTTCAAGGCGCCGACGCCCGAGGAGCTGAACCACCCGTTCCTGTGGCGGATCGCCCAGGCGCTGCCGCTCCCCGGCGAGATCGGCATCTTCGACCGCTCGCACTACGAGGACGTCCTCATCGCCCGCGTCCGCGAGCTGGTGCCGCGCAGCGTCCTCGGCCGCCGCTACGGACAGATCAACCGCTTCGAGCAGTCCCTCGCCGACGACGGCGTGACGGTCGTGAAGTGCTTCCTGCACATCTCCTACGAGGAGCAGCGCGGCCGCCTCCTGGAGCGGCTCGACAACCCCGAGAAGCACTGGAAGTTCAACCCCGGCGACATCGCCGAGCGCGCGCTGTGGCCCGCGTACCAGGAGGCGTACGAGCTGGCCCTGGAGCGCTGCTCGACGCCGTCGGCCCCCTGGTACCTGATCCCCGCCGACCGCAAGTGGTACCGCAACTGGGCGATCAGCACGCTGCTCCTGGAGCACCTGGAGACGCTCGACCCGCGGTACCCGAAGGCGGACTTCGACGTGGCGGAGTGCCGCGGGCAGCTGCTGGCCCAGGGCTGACCGGGCGCGGGCCCTAGGCGGGGGCGAGCCGCCACAGCGAGGTGACCTCGGCGGCGCGGGCCGTGTGCAGCGGGTCGCCCGGGTCCGAGGCGCGCGGGTGCCGGGGCCTGGCGTCGTGCCGGTCGACGACGCGGAGCCCGGCCGCGGCGAAGGCGTCCAGGAGCTCCTGGCGGCCGCGCAGGCCGAGGTGCTCGGCCAGGTCGGAGATGATCAGCCAGCCCTCGCCCGCGGGCTCCAGGTGCGCGGCGAGCCCGGCGAGGAACGCCTTCAGCATGGCGCTGTCCGGGTCGTACACCCCCTGTTCCACGGCGGAGGTGGGGCGGGCGGGGAGCCAGGGCGGATTGCACACGACGAGCGCGGCGCGCTCTGGCGGGTACAGCGCGTCGCCGTCGACGACCTCGACGCGGCCGGTGAGGCCGAGCCGCTCCACGTTGTCGCGGGCGCAGGCGAGGGCGCGGGGGCTGCTGTCGGTGGCGACGACCCGGCCGACGCCGCGGCGGGCGAGGACGGCGGCCAGCACGCCGGTGCCGGTGCCGAGGTCGAGGGCGGTGCCGGTCGCGAGGAGGGCGGGGGCGGGCAGCGGGGCCGTGGCCACCAGGTCGACGTACTCGCCGCGGACCGGCGAGAACACTCCGTAGTGGGGGTGGATGCGGCCGCCGACGGCCGGGATCTCCACGCCCTTCTTGCGCCACTCGTGGGCGCCGATCACACCGAGCAGCTCGCGCAGCGAGACGACCGTGCGCCCCTGGGCCGGTCCGTAGGCCTCCGCGCAGGCCTGGCGCACGTCGGGGGCGCGGCGCAGGTCGAGCGCGTGGTCCTCCTCCAGGACGACGAGGAGCATGCCGAGCACGCGGGCGCGGTGGCCCCGGGACTGGCGGTGGCGGTGGAACGTCTCCGCGGGGGTCGACCCCGGCTTCGGGGCGAGCCGGTCCAGGCGCCGTCCCAGCGCCTTCAGGAGCTGGCGCGCGCCCTGGTAGTCACCGCGCCACAGCAGCGCGGTGCCCTCGCAGACGAGGCGGTAGGCCTTGTCGGCCTTCATCCGGTCGTCCGCGACGATCACCCTTTTGGGGGCGGCCGCGCCGCTCTCGGAGTGCCAGCGGGCGCCGCGGACGGCCCCGGGCTCGGGTCCGGCGGGCTCGGTCCAGCTGATGTCGGGCGTCTCGGACATCGGTGCCTCGTCAACTCCTCGGGGGTCCCCTGGGCGCCGATGGACGCCCTCAGGACGATGCCACACCGTGTCCACCAGGCCAAACGGGCCCCGCGACGACACCTCGCACTTACCCGATTTACCGCTTGTATGCCGATACCGTCCTACGTGTGATCACTCGTACCCGGAAGTGGACCGCCCTCCTCACCCTCGCCGCGGCCGCCCTCACGGCCTGTGGCACCGCCCCCGGCACCCCCGCATCCGCGCCCCGGCCCGAGCGGCCCGCCGCCCCCGCCCACCGCACGGCCCCGCCCACCCTCGCCCCGGGCCCGCAAGGCCTGACCCCGGTCTTCAGCAGGGCGCCCGGCGAGCGCGCGCGGCCCGCCGTGGCCCTCACCTTCGACGCCGACATGACCGCGGGCCAGGGGCCCCGCGCCACCGGGGGCGAGCGGTTCGACAACCCCGCGCTCGTGGCGACGCTGCGCCGCCTGAAGGTCCCCGCGACGTTCTTCATGACGGGCCGCTGGGCCGAGCAGTACCCGGCGCAGGCCCGGTCCATCGGCCGGGACCCGCTCTTCGAGGTGGCCAACCACTCCTACAGCCACTACGCCTTCACGGCGGACTGCTACGGCCTGCCCACGCTGCCCCGCGGCCGCGTGCGCGCCGACGTGGAGCGCGCGTTCGCCGCCTTCCGGCGGGCGGGCGTCACCCGGACCGTGCCGTACTTCCGCTTCCCCGGCGGCTGCTACGACCGCGCGGCGCTGCGCGCCCTGGCCCCGGCCGGGGTCACGGCGGTGCAGTGGGACGTGGTGAGCGGCGACGCCTTCGCGACGGACCCGGACGCGGTGGCGCGCCAGGTCCTGCGGGAGGTGCGCCCCGGCTCGGTCGTGGTCCTGCACTGCACGCGCAGCGCGGCCCCGGCCACGGAGCGCGCGCTCCACCGCATCGTCCCCGAGCTCCGCGCGCGCGGCTTCCGCCTGGTCCGCGTGTCGGAGCAGATCGGGGCCGCCCGCGCCGGGAGCCGGGGCGGCTGAGCGGCCCGGCTCACTCCCGGCGCGCGCAGGCCCCGCAGGCGAGGGCCACCGCCGCCGCGGCTGTCGCGAGGGCGGCGGCGAGCGCCCCCACCGGCAGCGGCACCGTGCCGTCGCGCGAACCGCGCGTGAGGTCGGTGAGGACCGCCTTGGCCGGCGATCCCGTGGTCACCAGGGCCAGGAGCGCGGCCAGCAGGAGCGCGGGCACCGACCGCCCCGGCGAGCGCAGCAGCGGCCTGCTGGTGAGGGCGCCGACGGCCGTGCCGAGCAGCGCGCTGACCAGCATCGCAAGGAGCCCCGCCGCGGCGGCGGGCCCGCGCGCCACGGCTGTGTGGTGGTCGGTGCTCGCCGCGTCGCTGATGACGGCGACGGCCGCGGCGGCGGCCGCCCCGAGGACGCTCGCCGCCAGGAAGGCGGTGAGCAGCGCGGCGAGGTGCGCGCGGCCGGGTCCCGCGGCGGCGGCCGTGCAACCGCGCGCGGCGGGCGGTTCGTTGGTGACGCAGATCCGCGCCAGCCAGGCCGTCACGGGCAGCAGGGCCGCCGCCGCGTACGCGAGCGAGTCGAGCACGGGCTGCCCGCCCTGGACGCCGACGGCGAGGAACACCGCGTAGAGGACGACCGGCGCGAGCCAGCGCTGGGAGCGAAGGAGCAGGGCCGTCTGGTACCGCAGCAGGGCCGCCGTCATCGCCGTTCCTCCGCCGCCCGTACGCCGATGACGTGCCAGGGCGGGCTCGCCGTGAGCAAGGTGCGCAGGACCAGGTCCGACTGCGGCTGAGCGACCACCAGGCGGCGGACGTCCGGCTCCGGGCCCGCCGCGGCCGCCCCCGGGAGGCCGGGCGGCAGCGGTGCGCCGCGCGGGCCGCGGACCTCGATGACCACGGCGGGGCCCGCGGCCGCCGGGTCGGGCGCGGGCCGCTCCGCGCGGCGGTGCACGCCCGTGCCGGTCGTCTCGTACGTCTCGTCGGGCAGCCCCGCGAGCCGTCGCGGGTCGTGGTCGACGAAGACGGCGGCGCCGCCGGCGGCCGTGTGCTCGGCGACGGCGCGGTCGAGGACGTCGCGGGCGGCGGCGTCCAGGCCCGTCCACGCCTCGTCGAGGACGAGCAGGCCGGGCTCCGCGAGCAGGGCCTGGGCGACGGCGACCTTCTGGCTGCCGCCCTTGGACAGTTCGGTCAGGGGGGTGCCCGCGTGGCCCGCGGCGTCGAAGCGCTCCAGCCACGCGTGCGCGCGCCGGGCCGCCGCCGCGCCGCTCAGGCCGTGCACGCGGCCCATGTGCGTGAGGTAGCCCGCCGCGGTGAACGGCAGGGCGGCCGGGAAGCGTTCGGGGACGTAGGCGGTGCGGGGGCGGCCGTGGACGCGGCCCTCGGTCGGGGCGTCGACGCGAGCGAGGAGCCGCAGGAGCGTGGACTTGCCGGTGCCGTTCGCGCCCTGGACGCGGGTCAGGGTCCCGGCGCGCACGCCGAGGGTCACGCCGCGCAGCACCCAGGGGCCGCGCAGGCCGTAGCGGCGGCCCGCGCCGTCCAGTCGTACCGCGAAGTCCGTGGATCCACTGCCGATGCCCCCCGTGCGTCCCATGCGCCCCATCCTCGCGCACCGGCCCCGGGACCTTTCGGGCGTCCCTGGCAGACTGGTTCGGTGAGTGCTTACGAACCCCAGGCCGACAGTCCCTTCCGTGCCGAGCCCGGCGAGCGCGACCTGGCGCCGCAGTTCGTGCTGCCCCTGGTGGCGCGCATCGAGCGGGCGGCTCCCCCGGCGCGTACGGACGCCCTGGAGACGGCGGCGCGCGCGGTCCTGACGATCCTCAGCGACGAGCGGTCCCTCGGCGAGGGCGCGTGGGCCGAGGCGATGCGGGACTGGCAGGACGCCCGCATCCGCAAGGTGGTGCGCAGGGCGCGGGGCGCGGAGTGGCGCCGCGCGGAGGCCCTGGACGGCATCACGGTCGCGGGCAAGACGGCGGAGGTCCGCGTCTATCCGCCGGTCCCCCTGGACGGCTGGCCCAAGGACCTGGCCCGCCTCCAGGTGTCGGGCACGGACCTGGACGACCCGGAGCCGCCCCTGGACCCGGAGCCGGGCACGCCGGTGCTCTGGCTGAACCCCGAGGTGACGATGTCGGCGGGCAAGGCCATGGCGCAGGCCGGCCACGGCGCGCAGCTCGCCTGGTGGGACCTGACGGCGGCGGACCGGGCGGCGTGGCGGGACGCCGGTTTCCCCCTGGCGGTGCGGACCGCGCCGCCGTCCCGCTGGCGGGAGTTGACCACCAACGGCCTCCCGGTGGTGCGGGACGCGGGCTACACGGAGATCGCCCCCGGCTCCTGCACGGTGGTCGCCGACCACCCCGCGCTGCGCGGCGCCTGACCGGCACGCGGGGCCCGGCCCGGCCGCCCGGCGCCGCGGGACGCCCGGCCGGGCGGCGGGCCCCGCCGGGCCCCTGGCACGGAGGACGGACGCGGCGCGTGACTCCCGTCACAGCCGGGCGGCAGGGGTGAACACCCCGCCCACCCCTCCCGTACCTTCCCGTACCACCAAGTGGCTTGGTCAGCAGTTCCGTTGCGGCCCGGGAGGCACCTTGCGGCGCACCATGCCCATCAGGCACATCAACGGCACGGCCCTGATCATCGCGGCCCTCGTCGTCACCGTGGGGGCGCTCGCGTTCCCCGTGTGGTCGTACGCCGACCGCTCCGGCACGGGCGAGGCGAACCTCAACGCCGGGAGCGTGCCCACGCGTTGGGGCCCGCTGTCGGCCACCGACCGGGACTTCCTCGTACGGGTGCGGCTCGCCGGGCTGTGGGAGATACCGGCCGGGCAGCAGGCCGTGGAGCGCGCGCCCACCAAGGCCGTCAAGGAGGCCGGTGACCATCTGATCGTCGGGCACACCGACCTCGACCAGCGGGTGCGCGGGGTCGCCGCGCAGCTGAACGTGGAGCTGCCCAACCAGCCCAACGAGCAACAGCAGGGCTGGCTCAAGGAGTTGACCGCGGCGAGCGGCGAGACGTACCAGCGCAAGTTCGCGAACCTGCTGCGCGTCGCGCACGGCAAGGTGTTCGCCCTGATCGCCCAGGTGCGGGACAGCACCCGCAACTCGCTGGTGCGCCAGCTCGCCTCGGACGCCAACCAGACCGTCCTGGACCACATCACCATGCTGGAGGGCACCGGCCTCGTCGACTTCGACGCCATCGCGGGCGGCAACGCCGCGACCGCCACCGCGAGCCCCACCGGTCCCCCGGCGCCCGGCGGCACGCCCCCCGAGCCCGCCCCCGCCGGTCCGAGCGGCGACGTCTCCGGCACCTCACGGCCCTCGCCCGGGGCCCCGGGCACCGTCAACACCGACCGGCCCGAACCTCAAATGTAGCTCTGAACCCGCTGATCAGAAGGTTCGGGCACCCCTGTCGCGGTCATGACTCCGGCGTCGAAGGAGGATGCAAAGGCGCGTCACGGAGCGAAGGACCAAGGACACGGGGGGAATCATGGTGCGGTTGGGTACGGGGATCGGCTGGCGGCCGGAGATAGCGGAGGCCGTGGAGCGCATGCCCGGCGTCGACTGGGTCGAGGTCGTGGCGGAGAACGTCTGCCCGGGGCATCTGCCCGCGTCCCTGACGCGGCTGCGCGAGCGCGGCGTCACGGTCGTGCCGCACGGCGTCTCGCTCGGGCTCGGCGGCGCCGACCGGCCCGACGAGGCGCGGCTCGCCGCGCTCGCGGAGCGCGCCGGGGCCCTGGGCGCGCCGCTCGTCACCGAGCACATCGCCTTCGTCCGGGCCGGGGGGCCGCTCACCGTCTCGCAGCGGCTCGAAGCGGGGCACCTGCTGCCGGTGCCGCGCACCCGGGACGCGCTCGCCGTGCTGTGCGAGAACGTGCGGATCGCGCAGGACGCCCTGCCCGTGCCGCTCGCCGTGGAGAACATCGCGGCCCTCGTCTCCTGGCCGGGCGAGGAGATGACGGAGGGGCAGTTCCTCCACGAGCTGGTGGAGCGGACCGGCGTACGGCTGCTCATCGACGTGGCGAACCTGCACACCAACCACGTGAACCGCGGTGAGGACCCCGCCGAGGCGCTGGCCGAGCTGCCCCTGGAGGCCCTCGCGTACGTGCACGTGGCGGGCGGCTTCGAGCGGGACGGCGTCTGGCACGACAGCCACGCGCACCCCGTGCCGCAGCCGGTCCTCGACGTCCTCGCCGACCTGGCCGCGCGCACGGACCCGCCGGGCGTGCTCCTGGAGCGGGACGAGAACTTCCCCGCGCCGGGCGAGCTCGCGCGCGAACTGGACGCGATCCGGGCCACGGTGACGAAGGCGGCGGGGTCCGGGAGCCCCGGTGCCGGGCTCCTCCCCGGCACCGGCGCGGCCCCGCAGGCGCCGCAGGCCCCGCAGGCCCCGGCCGAGGTACCGGACGCCGGGGCCCTCGCCACCGCCCGCGAGCGCGTGGCCCTCGCGCAGGCGTCGCTGCTTTCCGCGCTCGTCGCGGGGACGCCCGCGCCGGAGGGCTTCGACCGGGCGCGGCTTCGCGTGCAGGGCCGGGCGCTCGCCGCCAAGCGGGCGGACGTCGTGGCGAAGGTCGCGCCCGAGCTGCCGGAGATCCTCGGGGACGCGTACCGCGGCGAGTTCCGCGCCTACGCGGCCGGGCGTCCGATGACGGCGGGCTACCGCCGCGACGCGCTGTCCTTCGCCGAGCACCTGCTGCTCGCGGGCCGCCCCGAGGACGCCGCGGCGCGCGGCCGCCTCACCCACTGGTGGCTGGACCGCTCGGGGCCGCGCCCGCTGGAGGGCCGCCCGGTGACGCGCTGGCTGCGCACGGCGCGGCTCGCGCTGCGCCGGAGCCAGGCGCTCCGCTGACGCGGCGCCCCGCCCGCACCCACCGCTCCCGAGGACCAGCCATGCACCGCACCCACCTGACGCAGACCGCCCTGTCCGACGCGGCCGCCGAAGCCCTGACCGGCTGCTACTTCCTGCTCGTCGCCGCCTCGTGCGCCGCCGTCGTCGCCGGGGTCCTCCTGGCCCGGCGACGCCCGGGGCACGGCCGCGCGAAACCGCCGCACGGCTCCTTGGACGACGCCTACGAGGCCGCCTTCCTCGCGGGCGGGCCCGGCCGGGCCGCCGACGCCGCGCTCGCCGCCCTGCACGAGGACGGCCGCCTCCTGGTCACGCACCCCGGCCTCGCCGGTGTCGCCCCGGGCGCCGCGGCCCGGCACCCGGTGGAGGCCGCGGTGCTCGCCACGTACGCCACCGCGCCCAGCGGCGCCCTGCACTGGCTGCGCGCCGCGGTGATGCGCGCCCCGGCCGTGCAGGGGCTCGGGGACGGGCTCGCCGCCCGCGGTCTGATGGCACCGCCGGGCCCGCTGCGGCCCTGGCGGCGCCGGATCACCGCGCATCTCGTCCTGTGCGCGGCGGGCGTGCCGCTCGGCCTCGTCCTCCCCGCGACGTCCTCGGTCGGGAGGTCCAACTCCGCGTACTCGGACCTCCAAGTGGTCCTCGTGGTGCTGCTCGGCGGCGCCGTCGGGGTGCTCTGCTCCCGGGCGGCCAGGGACCGGGCGACCGCGCGGGGCCGCGTGGCGCTGCGCCTGCACCGGGCCCGCACCCGCAAGGAGGAGCGGGGGGCCGCGCACGCGGTCGCCGCGCGCGGCCTGCGCGGCGTCGCGGACACCGAGCTGCGCAAACAGCTCGCGCAGGCACGGCGGCTGCGCGTCGGCCATCCGCCCGCCGTGCCCGTCGCCGCCTCCCCCGCGCCCTCCGGGACCACCGGCCTGTGGACCGGCACCCCCGTCGCCTGGTGCGCGGGCGGCACCGGCTGCGGCGGCCCCAGCTGCGGCACCGCGCACCGCGACGGCGAGAGCGACACCCGCGGCGGCTCCGGCTCCGGCTGTGGCAGCGGCGGGAGCGGCTGCGGCGGAGGCGGCTGCGGGGCGGGCTGCGGGGGCGGCTGCGGAGGAGGAGGCGGAGGAGGCGACTGACCTCCGGGGGACACGGCCGACGTGCCCTCGCCAGGGGCACCGCCCCCGCGACCGCCCCTGCCGCATCCCACGGGCGCGCACGACCGCACCACGTGCACGCCCCCGTACGGACGTTGACGTACCTCGCGCGGTATCGCGGCCCCCGGCCTGCGGCACGCACTAGCGTGCACAGGCGCTACAGGAGGCTTCATGCGATCCCGATTCGTCCGCGGCGGCGGACTCACCCGCGGCACCGGACTCGTCCGGGGCGGCGGACTCACCCGTGGCGGCGGGCTCATCAGCGGCAGCGGGCTCGTGCTCGTGGGGCTCGTCGTCACCCTGGCCGCGCTGGTCTTTCCCGTGTGGTCCTACGAGGACCGGTCCGGCACCGGCCTCGACGCCCTCAACGCGCAGACCGAGTCGACCGAGTTCGGGCCGCTGTCCGCGCTCGACCGGGACTTCGTCACCAAGGTGCGGCTCGCGGGCCTGTGGGAGCTGCCCGCCGGGCAGCAGGCCGGGGAGCGCGGCACCACCCAGGCCGTGCACACCGCGGGCGAGCACCTCGTGGAGGGGCACACCTTCCTCGACGCGCGCGTCCGCGAGGTCGCGGCGCAGCTGCGGCTCGAACTGCCCAGCCAGCCCACCGCCCAGCAGCGGCGCTGGCTGGCCGAGCTGAGCGCGGCGCGCGGCACGGCGTACGACGAGACGTTCGCGAACGTCCTGCGGCTCGCGCACGGCAAGGTCTTCGCCCTCGTCGCCCAGGTCCGCGCCGGCACCCGCAACTCGCTGGTGCGCGCCCTCGCCGACGACGCGAACACCACGGTCCTCGACCACATCAAGGTCCTGGAGGCCACCGGGCTCGTCGACTTCGACCGGATCGCCCGTGACGGCGCGACCTCGGGCCCGCAGCCCGCGACCCGCTCCCCCGCGCCGCCGGGCCCCGTGGACGGCTCGCCGCCCTCGGCGTCACCGGTGACGCCGACGCCGAGCTTCACGCTGCCGCCCGCCGTGTCCCGGCCGAGACCCCGCCCGTGAGCCCGGTGATCCCTGTCCCTGTGAGCCCTGGGGCCCTGTGATCCTCGTCCACATCGTGGAATTCCGCTGGCGCCGTCACCGGAGGTTCACATAGAAACACCGGCATGTTCTGGGTTCCGCTGCTGCTCCTCGCCTGCGCCGTCGCCGCCCTGTCCTGCGGACGGCTGTGCCTGGCCGCCGTGCACGCCGCGGCCGCCGAGGCCAGGACCCCCGGGTCGACGCGGTGCCTCACGCTGTACGAGGCGGCGTTCCTGTCCGGCGGCCCCGGCCGGGTGGCCGACGTGGCGCTGGTCTCGATGGCGCGACGGCGGCGGCTGCTGCTCGCGCACACCGGCTGGGCCACGGTCGTCGACCCGGTCGGCGGCGCCCGGGACGCCCCGGACGACGTGGAGCGGTCGGTCCTGGGCGCGATCGGCCCCGGCGGGCAGTCCCGGATCCCCCCGGTGCGCCGGGCGACGGCCACCGCGGACGCGGTGCGGGCCCTCGCCGACCGCCTGGTCGCGGCGGGGCTCGCCGTGCCGGACGGCTCCTGGTCGGGCATCGCGGGCGCGCTCCGGCAGGTGCGGGCCGCGGCGGCCGCGATCGCCGTGCTCGGGGCGTGCGCGACGCTGCTCCCCGGCCAGGGGCAGGGCGACGACCTGCCGGTCGCGGTGTGGTTCGCGCTGCCGCTGCTCCTCACCCTGAGCTGTCTGGCCATCGCCCGCTTCGAGGTGCCCGCGTCGCGCTGGGCGTCGCCCGCCGGGCAGCGGCTGCTCGGCGCGGTGCCCTCGCGCGACGACCTCACGGCACTCGCCGTGCGCGGGGTGCGCGCCCTGAACGACCCGGGCCTGCGCGCCGCGCTCTCGCACCGGGACCCGAACCTCGACGGCTACCGGTCCACGCGCCAAGAGGGTCATTGAGCCGACACCGGCGGACCGGTGCTTTACTTCGCCAACCGCTGAGCGAAACATCCCTTTCGTCACAATTCATGGCTTTCTTGTGCGAAAGGGCCCAGAACCGCGATGAGAGCAGCCGCAGCCGTCCTGTACGGAGCCGCAGGGTCCCTGGTCCTCTCCGCCCTCGTCGCCGCCCCCGCGCACTCCTTCCCCCTGCCCACGCGGGAGGAGCGGGGCACCGCCGTGGCCGCCGAGCGCGCCCGCGCCGCGGGCGTCCGCTTCGGGGCCTGCCCGGCGGCGGAGGGCCTGCCGCCGTCCGTGCGCTGCGGCACGGTCACGGTCCCGCTCGACTACGCGGACCCCGACGGCAAGCAGATCCAACTGACCGTCAGCCGTGCCGAGGCGACCGGCGGGGCGGGCGGCCACCGGGTGGCCCGGCAGGGCGCGCTCGTCTTCAACCCGGGCGGCCCCGGCGCGTCCGGCATGTACTTCCCGCTGGTCCGCGGACTGCCGGAGTTCCGGCGTCTGGCGGCGGCGTACGACCTCGTCGGCTACGCCCCGCGCGGCGTCGGCCGCTCCGCGCCGCTGTCCTGCCAGGACCCGAAGGAGTTCACGAAGGCGCCCACCCACTCGCCGGTCCACCCGGGCCCCGCAGCCAAGGCCGAGCGGATCGAGCGGGCGCGGGCGTACGCGCGCGGCTGCGCCGAGCGGGCCGGTGCCGCCCTGCCGCACTACACCACGCTGAACAACGCCCGGGACCTGGACGTGCTGCGCGCCGCGCTCGGCGAGGAGAAGCTGACCTTCATGGGCGCCTCGTACGGCACGTACTTCGGCGCCGTGTACGCGACGCTGTTCCCCGGCCACGTGCGCCGCATGGTGTTCGACTCGGCGGTGAACCCGGACCCGGAGCAGGTCTGGTACGCCAACAACCTCGACCAGTCCGCCGCGTTCGAGCGGCGCTGGGCCGACTTCCGGGCGTGGGTGGCCAAGCACGACCGGACGTACGGCCTGGGCGCGACGCCCGAGGACGTGGCGCGCGCGTACGAGAAGGTGCGGGCGGCGGTGACCCGCGAGCCCGCGGGCGGTACGGTCGGCTCCGACCAGCTGCACTCGGCGTTCCTGCAGGCCGGGTACTACGACGACTACTGGCCGATGCGGGCCACGGCCCTGTCGCAGTACCTCAAGGGCGATCCGCGGCCGCTGGTCGCGCAGGCCGGGCCCAAGCCCTCGGCGGCCGCCGAGGAGGAGAACGGCAACGCCGTGTACACCGCGGTGCTGTGCAACGACGCCTCCTGGCCCACCGACTTCGGGGTGTGGGACCGCGACAACACCGACCTGGCGCGCACCGCCCCGTTCGAGACGTGGGACAACGCCTGGATGAACCTGCCCTGCGCCTACTGGCCCGCGCCCCGGCAGCGGCCGGTGGACGTGTGGACCCCGCCGGGCGCCCTGCCGCCGACGCTGATCCTGGCCGCCGAGCGGGACGCGGCGACGCCGTACGCGGGCGCCCAGGAGCTGCACGAGCGGCTCTTCGGCTCGGTCCTCGTGACCGAGCGCGGCGCGGGCACGCACGGCATCGCGGGCGGCCCGAACGCCTGCGTCAACGGCTACCTGGACGCGTATCTGCTGCGGGGCAGCCTCCCCGAGGGGCACGCGGAGTGCGCGCCGCACCGGGAGCCGCTGCCGCTGTCCCGGGCGCGGACGAAGGCGCCCGGAACGCGCGCGGCGTGGCGGTGAGCGGAGCGGTTTACGCGAGCCCCTCCACCAGGTCCG
The DNA here is from genome assembly GCF_006088715.1 of Streptomyces sp. YIM 121038. NCBI lineage: Bacteria > Bacillati > Actinomycetota > Actinomycetes > Kitasatosporales > Streptomycetaceae > Streptomyces > Streptomyces sp. YIM 121038. The sequence continues at coordinate 7,175,692 of NZ_CP030771.1, read as the reverse complement.
CCACGGACTTGCGGCGGCCGGTGTAGAACGGCACTTCCTCGCGGACGTGCATCCGGGCCTCGGAGGCCCGCAGATGACGCATGAGGTCGACGATGCGGTACAGCTCGTCGGCCTCGAAGGCCAGCAGCCACTCGTAGTCGCCGAGGGAGAACGAGGCGACGGTGTTGGCGCGCACGTCGGGGTAGCCGCGGGCCATCTTGCCGTGGTCGGCGAGCATGCGGCGACGGTCCTCGTCGGGCAGCAGGTACCAGTCGTAGGAGCGCACGAAGGGGTAGACGCTCACGTAGTTCCGCGGCGTCTCGTCGGCGAGGAACGCCGGGATGTGCGACTTGTTGAACTCGGCCGGGCGGTGCAGCGCCATGTTCGACCAGACCGGCTCCAGGGCGCGGCCGAGCTTGGTGCGGCGGAAGAGGTTGTACGCGGTCTGGAGCTCGTCGCTGGTCTCCGCGTGCCACCAGATCATGATGTCGGCGTCGGCGCGGAGCCCCGACACGTCGTAGACGCCGCGGACGGTGACGTCCTGGGCGGCCAGCTTGTCGAACAGCTCCTGGACCTCGTCCGCGTACCCGAGGCGGCTCTCGGGCAGGACGTCGCGCAGCTTGAAGACGGACCACAGGGTGTAGCGGATGACCTCGTTGAGGTCCTTGGCCTTCTTGCCGGCGTTCGGGATCTTGGCGGGGGCGTCGTCACTCATGCGGCTATTGTCCCGCGCCGCCGTGGAGGCTCTGCACCGGGTGGGCCGTCAGCTCCTCGACGCCGGAGAAGTCGCCCCTGAGCTGGTCGACGGCGGCGTACGCACTGGCGATGCAGGCGGGGATGCCGACGCCGTCGTACGCGGCCCCGCAGACGGCCAGGCCCGGCAGGCGGCCCACGTGCGCGCGGACGCGGGCCACGCGCGCGTGGTGGCCGACGGGGTACTGGGGCAGGCCGTCCTGCCAGCGCGTGACGCGGGCGGCGACGGGCCGCGCGGTCAGGCCGACGGCCGCGCGCAGATCGGCGCGGGAGACGTCGATCAGCTCGCCGTCGTCGCGCCGGAGGTCCCGTTCCTCGCCGTAGCGGCCCACCGAGGTGCGCAGGACCAGCAGGTCCGGGTTCTCCTCGGCGACCCAGCCCCACTTCTGGGAGGCGAACGTGGACGCCTTGACGGTGCGGCCTTCGACGGGCGGCACGAGGAAGCCGCTGCCCTCGGGCAGGGACACGTCGGCGCGCCGGTAGGCGAGCGTCATCAGGGCCATGGAGGCGTACTCGACGGTCCGCAGCTCGGCGGCGGCCCCCGGGGACACCGGGTCGAGCAGGCGGGCGGCGTGCGGGGCGGGAACGGCGAGGACCACGGCGTCCGCCGCGATCAGCCGGTCCCCGGCGCGCACCTCCCAGCCGTCGGGCGTCCTGCGCACCGCCTGGACGGGGGTGCCCAGGAGGATCTCGCCGCCCCGCGCGCGGACCGTGTCCGCGACGGCGAGCGGCAGCCGGCCCACGCCGCCCGCGATGCCCATGAACACCGGTCCGGTCTGCTGTCGCGCGGCGGCCAGGGCCTGGAGCTCGCGGACGCCGTCGAGCAGGGAGGCGTGGCTGCGCGCGGCCTCGTACAGCTGCGGCACGGCCATGCGCATCGACAGGCGGTAGGCGTCCCCGGCGTACACCCCGCCGAGCAGCGGCTCGACCAGGCGGTCCACGACCTCGCGGCCGACCCGGGCCGCCACGTACGCACCGACCGCGACGTCCTCGCCGACCTCGGTGGGCGCGAGGTCCGCGTCCTGGGCGACGCGCCGCAGGCCGTCCTCGGACAGCACCCCGGCGAGCGCCGAGGGGTCGCCGGGCACGCCCATCACATGGCCCTTGGGCATGGGCACGAGGGCGCCGCGCGTCCACAGCGAGGCGCTGGCCGTGGCGGGTGCCTGGAGCGCGTCGCCGAGCCCGGCCTCGCGGGCGAGCGCGACCGCCTCGGGGCGGCGGGCCAGCATCGACTCGGCGCCGAGGTCGACCCGCGCGCCCTCGATCTCGCCCGGGAGCAGCTTGCCGCCGACGCGGTCGGAGGCCTCGACGACGGTCACGCGGCACCCGGCCGCGAGCGCCCGGTGCGCGGCGGCGAGCCCGGCGATGCCGCCGCCCACCACGACGACGTGGGCCGCCTGTCCCGCACGTTCCTGACCTGCGTGTCCCCGATCCGTCGAGGTGTCCGTTGCGCGCATGCCCCCACTGTCTCAGACGGCCTCCGGGCGCCCGACGGCCGTCTCCCGCCGGGGCGAGTCCCGTTCGTGACCGCGCCGGGACCGCTTCGGGACCGTACGGGCCGAACGCCCCGGGCTCCCGGGCCGTCGTAGGGGCACAGTCACGACGAGCTCGGGGGTACGACATGCGCAGGGCCAGGACAGGCGGCGGCGTGCGGGCGCTGGCCGTCGCGCTGCTCGCGGGGACGCTCGCGCTCACGGGGTGCGGCGCGGGCGGCGACGACGGGAAGGCGTCGGGCGGCGACGCGGCCCGGGCCGAGCGGGGCGACGGCGCCGGGGAGTTCGCCGGTGACGGCAGGGCGGCGGCGCCCGGCGCCAAGGAGGCCGGGGCGAAGGGGGCCGGGGCCAAGAAGCCGTCCGGGCGGCTGCGGGCCGAGGGCCCGCACATCATCCGCACGGCGTCGCTGGCCGTGCGCGTACGGGACGTGTCGAAGGCCCTCGAACGGGCCCGCGCGGTGGCCCAGGAGGCGGACGGCCTGGTCGGCGACGAGACCACGGACCGCGACCGGCACGGCAGGGAGCGCTCGCGCGTGGTCCTCCGGGTGCCGCAGGAGCGGTACGCGCAGGTCCTGTCCGACCTGGCGGGCACGGGCAGGCTCCTGTCGCGCACCGCCAAGGCCGAGGACGTCACCGAGGAGGTCGTCGACGTCGAGAGCCGGGTCAGGACGCAGCGGGCGAGCGTGGCGCGGGTGCGGGAGCTGATGGACAAGGCCACGAAGATCAGCGACATCGTGTCCCTGGAGGGCGAGTTGAGCACCCGTCAGGCGGATCTGGAGGCGCTGCTCGCGCGGCAGGCCTCGCTCAAGGACCGCACGGCGCTCGCCACCGTCACGCTGACGCTCACCGAGGCCCCGGCGGGGCGCGGCGGGGCCGATGACGACGGCGGTCCGACCGTCGTGGACGCCCTGGCGGGCGGCTGGGGCGCGTTCGTGACGATGCTGCGCTGGGCGGCGGTCGCCCTGGGCGCGGCGCTGCCGTTCGCGGCGGGCGTCGCGCTCCTGGGCGCGGCGTGGCTGCGGTGGGGCCGGGGGCGCACGGTGCGGCCGTCGCGCACGCCCCGGGCGCCGGAGGTCCCGCCCCGGGCGCCGGACGGTTCCTGAGGCGGCCCGGCCGGGCCGTGTGGTGCGGCACGGGCGGGGCGTGTGGTGCGGCACGGGTGGGGCGGACGGTGCGGCACGGGCGGGGCGGGGCGGCAACGCGGGGGTACGACGGGCGCGTTGACCGGCGACGTAGCGTGGGCGCATGAGCGAAAGACTGGTGGTCATCGGCGGTGACGCGGCGGGCATGTCCGCCGCGTCCCAGGCACGCAGGCTCAAGGCGCCCGAGGAGCTGGAGATCGTCGCGTTCGAGCGCGGCTCCTTCACCTCCTTCTCCGCCTGCGGCATCCCGTACTGGGTCGGCGGCGAGGTCTCCGCCCGCGACGACCTGATCGCGCGGACGCCCAAGGAGCACCGGGCCCGCGCGATCGATCTGCGGATGCGAACGGAGGTCACGGAGATCGACCCGGCCCGGCGGCGGGTGCGCTCGCGCGACCTCGCCTCGGGCTCCGAGGAGTGGACGGCGTACGACAAGCTCGTGATCGCCACCGGCGCGCGGCCGCTGCGGCCGCCGCTGCCCGGCATCGACGCCCCGGGCGTGCACGGGGTGCAGACCCTGGGCGACGGCCAGGCGCTCCTTGACCGCCTCGCCGCCACCGAGGGACGCAGGGCGGTGGTGATCGGCGCGGGCTACATCGGCGTGGAGATGGCCGAGGCGCTGCTGCACCGGGGCTACGAGGTCACGGTCCTCAACCGCGGCGAGCAGCCGATGTCCACCCTCGACCCCGACATGGGGCGCCTGGTCGGCGACGCGATGTCCGGCATGGGCATCGCGATGGTGAACGACGCCGAGGTCACGAAGATCCTCACCGGTGAGGACGGCGCGGTGCGGGCCGTGGCCACCGAGGACGCCGAGTACCCGGCGGACGTGGTGGTGCTCGGAATCGGCGTACGGCCCGAGACGGAGCTCGCGCGGGCGGCGGGGCTGCCCCTCGGGGAGCACGGCGGGCTGCTCACGGACCTCTCGATGCGGGTGCGGGGGCCCGTCGCGGACGGGGCGGTCTGGGCGGGCGGCGACTGCGTGGAGGTCCTCGACCTGGTCTCCGGGCAGCAGCGGCACATCGCGCTCGGCACGCACGCGAACAAGCACGGGCAGGTCATCGGCTCGAACGTGGGCGGCGGCTACGCGACGTTCCCGGGTGTCGTCGGCACGGCCGTGAGCAAGGTCTGCGACCTGGAGATCGCGCGCACGGGCCTGCGCGAGAAGGACGCGAAGGCGGTGGGCCTGCGGTACGAGACGGTGACCATCGAGTCGACGAGCCGGGCCGGGTACTACCCGGGGGCGGCCCCGATGACGGTGAAGATGCTGGCGGAGCGCCGGACGGGGCGGCTGCTCGGAACGCAGATCGTGGGGCGCGAGGGGGCGGCCAAGCGGGTCGACGTCGCGGCGGTGGCCCTGACGGCCCGGATGACGGTGGAGCAGATGACGGCCCTGGACCTCGGCTACGCGCCGCCCTTCTCCCCCGTCTGGGACCCCGTCCTGGTGGCGGCCCGCAAGGCGGTGACGGCGGTCCGCGGGACCGTCGGCTGACGGAGCCCGCCCCGGCGGCGAAGCCCCAAGCTGCCGGGGCGCGTCCCGAGCCGCCGGGGCGCGTCCCGGGTGGGCGGGGTACGCATCGGCGGGCAGGCACGCGCAGGCGGTGCCCACGGGCCGGGCCGGGCTCCGGTGGGCGGCCGGGAGGTTCCCCGCCGCGCGGGGCGGCGGGGACGGAAGGGGCATTGGTCCGCACCAATTTCCGCCGCCCGCCCGGTCCGGGGAACATCTGATTCCCCCGCACATCAGGGCGCCCCCGCCAGCCCCGGCCTCAGGTCCGAAGGCCCACGCCCCACATTCCAACGGCAACGCAGGTCGAACCCGCTTTCCGGCATTCCATCAAACCCCGCGCACCCCCCGGGCGTGGCCGGTTCCCACGCGCGCCGCAGGAGTGCGACCGAGTTGAAACGCGCCCCCGCGCACGCCCCATAGGTGCAGCAGCCAATCACTTCGGCGGCGAGGCAGACCCGACCCCGTTGAGCGGGCACGGCTCTCCGGGAACGGTTCACAGGTCAACACTCCGTCAAACCCCACCCCTCTCAGGAGCCCTCTCCCGCACCGCACGGCGCTTGCCAGCTCTTTTCCGCCAGATCTCACGGAACCGGCACAACACCCCCAGCGGAGTCGCACTATGTGACGCGTCAGAGTGGCACGGACACGCACCGCGATCTGTGCGCGCGTGCCGTTGGGGGCGGGTCCCGCGGTGTCCGCACCGTCGTGATCCGACCGCGGAGGGGACCACAACCAGATGAATCGCACCGCACGGGCGGCGGCACTCGGGGCCGGCGCTCTGCTCATCGCGCTCTCGCTGCCCGCTCAGCCAGCGGCGGCCGCGGAGCAACCCCGGATCGACCTACGCGTCCTGGTGGTGACCGACGGCGGCCCCGCGACCGCCGCCATCGCCGCCGAACTCGACGCCCAGGGCACGCCGTTCACCACCGTCGACCTGCGCAGGAGCGGTCGGCCGGCGATCGACGCGGCCTTCCTCGCGGACACCGTGGACGGCAGGCCGCGCGCCAGGTTCCAGGCCGTCGTGCTGCCGAACGACAACCCGTTCGGCACCGGCTCGGCCGAGCTGGCCGCGCTCGCCGCCTACGAGCGGACGTACAACGTCCCGCAGGTGGACGCCTACACCTACGCCCGCCCCGAAGCGGGCCTGCAGAAACCGGAGTACAGCGGTTCGCTCGACGGCGTCCGCGCCGAGGTCACCGCGGCGGGCGAGGCGGGCCCGTTCGGCTACCTCGCCGGAGCCGTGCCCTTCGAGGACAACTCCCCCGCGGTCGGGGAGAGCTACGGCCACCTGGCGAAGCCCGCGCCGGGCGCCGACTTCACCCCGTACGTGGAGGCGACGGCCCCGGGCGGGTCGAGCCGCGGCTCGCTCGTCGGGGAGTACCGGCACGACGGGCGGCGCGAGCTGGTGGTCACGTTCGTCTACAACCAGTACCAGCAGCAGTTCAGGCTGATCGCCCGGGGCGTCGTCGACTGGCTGACGCAGGGCGTGCGCATCGGCGCGTCGCGGAACTACTTCGCCGTCCACGTGGACGACGTCTTCGGCTCCGACGACCGCTGGGACATGGAGCTCAACTGCACCCCGGGCGACATCGACTGCCCTCCCGGGCAGGGCCAGCAGGACGGCATCCGGATGACACCCGAGGACGCCACGTACGCGGCCGAGTGGTCCGAGCGGCGGGGACTGCCGCTGGACCTGGCCTACAACGGCGGCGGCAGCGAGCTGTACCGCGAGGAGAACGGCGGCGACGACCCGCTCGCCGACCAGCTCGTCGAGGACCGGAGCGCCTTCCGCTGGGTCAACCACACCTACAACCACCCGTTCCTCGGGTGCGAGCAGGACACCTCCAAGGTGCCCTGGAGCTGCGCGAAGAACGCGGACGGCAGTACGAAGTACGTGTCGCGGACCGAGATAGACGACCAGGTCTCGCTCAACCGCGCCTGGGGCACGCGCGCCGAACTGCCCCTCGACAACGGCGAGTTGGTGACCGGGGAGCACTCGGGCCTGCGCGTCCTGCCGCAGCAGCCCGACGACAACCCGAACCTGGCCCCCGCGCTCGGCGACAACGGCGTGCGCTGGCTCGGCTCGGACAACTCCCGCGAGCCCGGACAGCGCCAGGTCGGCCCGTCGCTCACGGTGCCGCGCTACCCGATGAACGTCTTCTACAACGCGGGCCGCGAGGCCGAGCAGGTCGACGAGTACAACTGGATCTACACCCGCAAGTCCGACGGCGGCAGCGGCCTGTGCGAGAACTCACCGGTCACGACCTGTCTGGACAAGCCGCTCGACCTCACGACCGGCTACGCGGACCACATCGTGCCCGTGGAGTCGGCCATCGCCCTCGGCCACGCCCTGTCGGGCAATCCGCGGCCGCACTTCATCCACCAGTCCAACCTGGCCGAGGACCGCATCGGCTACCCCGTCCTCGACCAGGTGCTCGACGCCTACGAGGAGCTGTACGCGCCGTCCACCCCGCTGGTGAAGCTGCGCATGGCCGACATCGGGGCGGAGCTGCGCTCGCGCGCGGCCTGGGACGCGGCCCTCGGCGCGGGGCGCGTCACGGCGTACCGCATCGGTGACACGGTGACCGTGCAGGCGCCCGCGGGCGTCGCCGCGACCGCCACCATGCCCACCGGCACGCGACAGCAACTCGTCGTCGGCACCGGCGCGTTCGGCTCGCCGTACGCCGGCAGATCCTCCGGCTGGGTCTCCCCCGGGCTGCTCCAGGACCGGGTGACCCTGACGCTGCCGTCGGCTCCCCCGACCGGCAGGACGGGCGGCGGCACACCCGCGGCGGTGCCCGCGGCGCGGCGCGCGCACGTGCCGCCCGGCGCGGCGACGTACGTGCCGCCGGGGACCGCGGGGCACACCCCGAAGTCCCTGCCGACCGGCCGCTGAGGAACGGCCGCGGGCCGGACCGCCGCACCGGCGTCACCGGCCCGCGCCACCCGCTCCGGCACCACGCCGGGGACCAACGGGGGCCGCCGTCCCCGCCCGCGCGCCGAACGCGGGCGGGAACGGCGGAGCAGAACTCCCGCCGGGCCCACGGGCCCCGGCGGGCCCGCTCCACCTCTCACGCACCAAGGCGACGCGGCGTGACCCCGCCTGCCTCCGGCACACGGCCGCCCGCCACCCGCACCGCGACGTCACTTGGGGAGCCCCACCCATGCCCACACCGTCCGCGACGGTGCCGTTACCCGCACCCCCGCCCGGCCCGTCCGGGCGCACCCGCGTCACGCTGCTGACCGAGGGCACGTACCCGCACAGCCACGGCGGCGTCAGCGTCTGGTGCGACCAGCTGGTGCGCGGCATGCCCGACGTCGACTTCGGCGTGCTCGCGGTGACGGGCACCGGGCGCGAGCCCCTCGCCTGGGAGCTGCCGCCGCACGTGGCCGAGCCGGTCTGTCTGCCCATGTGGGGGCCCGACCCGGCCGGACGCCCCCCGCGCGGCCGGGCGCGCCGGGACCTCCTCACCCACTACGAGGCCTTCCTCACCGCCCTGCTCGACCCCACCGCCGAGAGCGCCTTCGCCCCGGCCCTGTACGCCCTGGCCCCGTACGCCCGGGACGGCGCCCTCTCCCCGGCGCTGCGCGGCGACGGCGCGGTCGGCGTGCTCGCCTCGGTGTGGCGCACACCGGGGCTCGCGGTGGCCGAGGCGCGCCCCACGCTGCACGACGCCGTCACCGCGACCCATCTGCTGGAACACGCCCTGCGTCCACTGGCCGCCCGCCCGCCGGAGCACGGCGTGGCGCACGCGGTGAGCGGCGGCATCGCGGCCCTGCCCGGCCTGATCGCCCGTCACACCCACGGCGTGCCTCTGCTGTTGACCGAGCACGGCGTGTATCTGCGCGAGCGCTACCTGGGCTATCGCACGGGCCCCTACCGCTGGCCGGTGAAGGCGGTCCTGCTCGGCTTCTTCCGGCTGCTCGCGGAGGAGTCGTACCGCCGCGCGGCCCTGATCACGCCCGGCAACCGCTACAACCGGCTCTGGGAGGAGCGCGGCGGCGCCGACCCCGCGCTGATCCGCACCGTCTACAACGGCGTGGACCCCGAGGCGTTCCCCGCCGCGGGCCCCGAACCGGACACGCCCACCCTCAGCTGGGCCGGGCGCGTGGACCCGATCAAGGACCTGGAGACCCTGATCCGCTCCTTCGCCCTGGTCAGGGAGCGGGTGCCGGACGCCAGGCTGCGCCTGTTCGGCGGTACCCCGCGCGGCGGCGAGGCCTACCGGGAGCGCTGCGAGGCCCTGGCCGCCACGCTCGGCCACGCGGACTCGGTGGTCTTCGAGGGCCGCGTGGAGTACATCAAGGACGCCTACGCCGCGGGCAACGTGGTGATGCTGTCCAGCATCAGCGAGGGCTTTCCCTTCACCCTCATCGAGGCCATGTCGTGCGGCCGCGCCACGGTCTCCACCGACGTCGGGGGCGTCCGCGAGGCCGTGGGCCCGGCCGGCCTCGTGGTGCCGCCGCGCGCGCCGGAGGCCATGGCGGGCGCGGCCGTCGAGCTCCTGTCGGACCCGGGCCGCCGCGCCGCGATGGGCGCGGCGGCCCGGGTCCGCGTCATCGAGCAGTTCACGCTGCGGCAGACGGTGGAGGCGTTCCGGGAGATCTACCGCGAGCTGGCCGCGGGCGCCCGGCCCGCGCTCGGCGATCCCCGCGAACCCGCGCTGCGCACCGGGCGGCCGACCGGCCAGGAGCCGGGCCCGACGGCGTACGACTTCGCCGGAAGCGAGGCGGCCGGATGAGCGGACCGATGGCGCTGCCGCCCCGCGAGGACGGCGTCGACGGGCTCGCCGGACGCCGCCGCCCGTCCTGGGCACTGCCCGACCGCGCCCCCGAGTCCGGCCCCGCGCCCCGCCGCAGGCGGCCCTCCTGGGCCCGGGGCGACCCCGAGCCCGCGGCGGCACCCCGGGCGCGCCCCGCGCCCTGCCCGCACGCCCCGGGGTGCGGCGTCCGGCCCGGGGGCCACCGCCCCGGCCTGCGGGCCGCGCGCGCCGACGACCCCGTCGACGCGCTCGCGGCCGAGCTGGCCGAGGACGTCGGGGCCGCCGTGCATCCCTACGAGGTCGCCGCGGTCCTGGAGTCGCAGGGCATGACCGGCGAGCGGATCCAGGAGGAGTACGGGCACCGCGACCTGTTCTCGCTCGCCGACGCCCTCTACCGGCGGGTGCCGCGCAGCCACCCGGAGCCGCCGCTGCCGCCCGACCCCTGGCGGCCCGACCACGCCAAGTGCGCCCTGCGCGGGCTGCTGTTCGCGCTGCCCGGCGCCGCCTACCTGCTCGCCGCGGGCGCCTGGGGCGACGCGGGCCCGCACGGTCTGATCGCCGCGGCCCTCGTCTCCTGGGCCTGGTCACAGGCGCTCAGCCACCGGGCGTACGTACGGCTCGTGACCGGGCGCCACGAGGCGGCGCGCGCCCTGCTGCGCGGGGCCCCGCCCGGCGTCGCGTGCGCGGCCCTCACCGGGCTCGCGGTGGCCGGTCCCGGGTCCGCCGCCGTCTTCGCCGCCGGGCAGTCCTGCTATCTGGCGGCGGCGGGCGTGCTCCTCGTCCTCGGCCACGAGCGCCGGCTCGCCGTCGCGCTGCTGCCCGTCGTGGCGGGCGCTGCCGTGCTGCCCTGGTGGGATCCCCCCGCGGTCCTCGGCCTCGGCCTGCCGGTGCTCACCGTGCTGCTCACCGCAGGCGCGGCCGGGCTCGCCCTGCGGGCCGCGCTGGCCACCGCCCCGGCGGCCGGGGCGGTGCCGCACCTGGTCCGCTCGCTGCCGTACGGCCTGTTCGGGCTCGCCGCCGGGACCCTCGCGACGGCCGCGGGCCTCAAGGACCCGTACGCCGTCATCGTGCTCACGCTCAGCATGGGCCCCGCCGAGTGGCTGCTCTACCGCTTCAGGGGGCTCGCGGTGGCCGCGCTGCGGGCCTCCACCACACCGCTCGGCTTCCGGCTGCGCGCCGCCCGCGCGCTCGGCCTGTGCGTCGCCGCGTATCTGGCGTCCCTCGCCGTGGGCATCCCCGTGACCGGCACCGCCCCGGGCCCGCTGCTCGCCCTCGGCGCCGCCCTGTGGACGGCGCTGCTGCTCCAGGCCTTCGGCGTGGCCTGGCCGTCCGCCGCGCTGTGCCTGGGCGCGGCGGCCGTGGCCACGGCGCTCCCCCGTCTGTCGGACCTGCCCGCGAGCACGGCCCAGCTCGTGGGCTGTACGGCGGCGGCGCTGGCCCTGCTCGGCGCCGCCGTACGCCACTTGGGCAGCCCCACCGCCCACAGCTGAACAGCGCCTCCCGCACCGCTCGACCCACCCCGACCGCCAGGAGACCCGCATGACGTCCGCACCGCTCGCCGTCGTCACCGGAGCCGAGGGCTTCATCGGCTCGCACCTCACCGAGGAGCTCGTCGCCTCGGGCCACCGCCTGCGCGCCCTGGTCCAGTACAACTCCTTCTCCTCGTACGGCTGGCTGGAGACCCTGCCCGCCGACGTGCTCGCCGAGGTCGAGGTCGTCCTGGGCGACGTGCGCGACCCCGGCTCGACCCGCGCCCTGGTCACCGGGGCCGAGATCGTCTACCACCTGGCCGCGCTGATCGCGATCCCGTACTCGTACCAGGCGCCGCACTCCTACGTCGACACGAACGTCACCGGCACCCTCAACGTCCTGGAGGCCGTGCGGCACGCCGAGGTCCCGCGTCTGGTGCACACCTCGACCAGCGAGACGTACGGCACCGCGCGGACCGTGCCCATCACCGAGGACCACCCCATCAACACCCAGTCCCCGTACGCCGCTTCGAAGGCGGGCGGCGACCGGCTCGCCGACAGCTACTACGCGAGCTTCGCGACGCCCGTGGTGACGCTCAGGCCGTTCAACACCTATGGCCCGCGCCAGTCCATGCGGGCCGTCATCCCGACGGTGATCGGCCAGGTGGCGGCCGGGCAGCGCACCGTCACGCTCGGCGATCTGCGCCCCACCCGGGACTTCACCTTCGTCAAGGACACCGCCCGCGCCTTCCTCGCCGTCGGCACCGCGCCCGCCGACGCCGTGCTCGGCCGCACCTTCAACGCCGGGACCGGCGGCGAGATCTCCGTCGGCGACCTGGTGCGCCTCATCGGCAAGGTGATGGACACCGCCCTGGACGTGCGGGCCGACGAACAGCGCGTGCGGCCCGCCGCCTCGGAGGTGCTGCGCCTGGTCGCGGACGCCACCCGGCTGCGCGAGGCCACCGGCTGGAGCCCCGGGCACGGCCTGGAGGAAGGCCTCGCCCGGACCGTGGAGTTCTTCCTCGACCCCGCCAACCTGGCCCGCTACAAGACGGACATCTACAACATCTGACGCTCCATCACCACCGACTCACAGACAGGGAGCACCCCCATGCACGCAGTCATCCTCGCCGGAGGCAAGGGCGTCAGGCTCCGCCCGTACACCACCGCGCTGCCCAAGCCGCTGGTCCCGATCGGCGACCAGCACGCGATCCTGGAGATCGTCCTGCGCCAGCTCTCCGCGGCCGGATTCACCAGCTGCACCATCGCCATCGGCCACCTCGGCCACATCATCCGCGCCTACGTCGGCAACGGCTCGCGGTGGAACCTGCGCATCGGCTACTCCACCGAGGAGAGCCCGCTCGGCACCATGGGCCCGCTGCTCACGATGCTCGACCGCCTCCCCGAGCACTTCCTGGTGATGAACGGCGACATACTCACCGACCTGGACTTCGCGGACGTCCTGCGCAGACACGAGGGGTCCAAGGCCCCGCTGACCATCGCGACCTACCCGCGCGAGGTGCACATCGACTTCGGCGTCCTGACCACCGAGGAGCGGCGCGTGGTCGCCTTCACCGAGAAGCCGAGCGTGGACTACCGCGTCTCCATGGGCGTCTACGGCGTCTCCCGGGAGACGCTCACCCCGTACACACCGGGCCTGCCGCTGGGCTTCGACGAGCTGGTCCTCGACCTCCTGAAGACCGAGAACCCGCCGCACGCCTACGCGTTCGACGGCTACTGGCTGGACATCGGCCGCCCCGACGACTACGACCGCGCCAACGCCGAGTTCACCACCCACCGCTCGCTGCTGCTCAAGGGGGCGTGAGCCGTGCGGATACTCGTCCTGGGCGCGACCGGCTACCTGGGCGCGCACATCACCCAGCAGCTGCGCGCGCTGCCCGGCGCCCGACTGCGCACCTGCGGCCGCGCCCCGGCCGCCGACCTGCGCTGCGACCTGGCCACGGCCGCCCCCGGCGACCTGGTGGAGCTGCTCGTACGGGCCGCGCCCGACGCGGTGGTGAACTGCGCGGGCGCGGTCGGCGGCACCGCCCTGACCCTCGCGGAGGTCAACTCCCGCGGCCCCGCGCTGCTGTGCGAGGCGCTGCGCGCGGCGGCGCCCGGCGCCCGTCTCGTCCACCTCGGCTCCGCCGCCGAGTACGGCCCCCAGCCGCGCGGCGCGCGCACCGCCGAGGACGGCCCGGCCCACCCGGTCGCGCCCTACGGCGCCACCAAGCTGGCGGGCACCCTGGCGGTGACGTCGTCGGGGCTGGACGCGGTGGCCCTGCGCGTGACGAACCCGGTCGGCCCCGGCGCGCCCGCGGCGGGCCTGCCGGGGCGGCTCACCGCCGAACTGCGGCGCGCCGTCGGCGAGTCGCCGCACGGCACGGTCCGGGTGGGGGACCTGTCCGCGTTCCGGGACTTCGTGTACGTGCGCGACGTGGCGCGGGCGGTGGAGCTCGCGGTGACCGCGCCGGGCCCGGTGCCGCCGCTGCTCAACATCGGCAGCGGCCGGGCGGTGCCGGTGCGCGACCTGGTGCACGGCCTGGTGCGGGCGGCGGGCTTCCGGGGCCGGGTCGAGGAGTCGCTGCCCGCCGCGGGCCGCTCCGCGGCGGTGCCCTGGCAGTGCGCGGACATCGGGGCCGCGGACCGGGAACTCGGCTGGCGCCCGCGGCACGACCTCGACGACGCGCTGGCCGCGCTGTGGGCCGCGGACGGGGCCACGGACGCCGACGCGTGTGTCTCCGCGGACCGGCGATGAGTCCCCTGCTCGTCCCGCTGTACGTCCACCCGGCCGCGGCCCCCGCGGCCTGGCGGGCGCTCGTGGCGGTCGCGCCCCACCTGTACGGCGTCGTGCTCAACGCCGCCGACGGGCCGGGCGCGGCCCCCGACCCGGCGTTCGCCGCCGCCGCGCACGCGCTGCGCACGGCGGGGGTGCCGGTGCTCGGGTACGTCGACGCGGCGTACGGCGGGCGCCCGGCCCGCGAGGTCGCCGCCGATCTGGACCGGCACCTCGCCTTCTACCGGGTCGACGGCTGCTTCCTCGACCGGATCGCGCCGGGCCGGGGCGAGCTGCGCCACTGCCGGCGGCTGGTCCGCGGCGCGCGCGAGCGCGGACTCGCGCCGGTGGTCCTGAACCCGGGCACGCATCCGGCGTCGCCGGGCTATGCGCGGGCCGCGGATCTGCTGGTCACCTTCGAGGGGCACTGGACGACGTATCTGCGTGCGTTCAGCGCTCCGCCGTGGACGGCGCGGCACTCCCCCGACCGGTTCTGTCATCTGGTGTACGGGGTGCCGCCCGCCCTGTCCCGCCTCGCGGCGCGCACGGCGGCGCGGCGCGGGGCGGGGGTGCACTGCGCGGTGCCGGGGGCGGGCCCCAACCCCTGGATGGAACCGCCGGAACCGCCGGAACCGCCGGAGCCGCCCGGGGTGCCGTGGGCTCCCGGCTGCTGGGTGTGAGGGTCAGCGGGCGGTGCGCGTGTGCACGTACTCCACGAGCCGGGTCAGGGCGTCGGGGTCCATGGAGGGCAGCACGCCGTGGCCGAGGTTGAAGACGTGGCCCTCCAGTCCGGCCGCCGCCGCGAGCACCTCGTCGGTCTTCACCTCTACGGCCTCGCGCGGGGCGAAGAGCACGGCGGGGTCGAGGTTGCCCTGGAGCGCCTTGCCGGGGCCCACGCGGCGGGCCGCCTCGTCGAGCGGGACGCGCCAGTCGACGCCGACGACGTCGGCCCCGGCCTCGCCGAGCAGGCCGAGCAGTTCGCCGGTGCCGACGCCGAAGTGGATGCGCGGCACGCCGTACGAGGCGACGGCGTCGAAGACCTTGCGCGACGCGGGCATGATCGAGCGGCGGTAGTCGGCGGGCGCGAGGGCGCCCACCCAGGAGTCGAAGAGCTGCACGGCGGAGGCGCCCGCCTCGATCTGCACCTTCAGGAAGGCGCTGGTGATCTCCGCGAGCCGGTCGAGCAGGTCGGCCCACAGCTGCGGGTCGCCGTACATGAGCGCCTTGGTGTGCTCGTGGTTACGGCTCGGTCCGCCCTCGACGAGGTAGCTCGCGAGGGTGAACGGCGCACCGGCGAAGCCGATGAGCGGCGTGGCGCCCAGTTCGCCGGTCAGCATGCCGATGGCCTCGGTCACGTACGAGACGTCGTCCGGGGTGAGGTCGCGCAGCTGCGCGAGGTCGGCGCGGGTGCGGATCGGCCGCTCCACGACGGGTCCGACGCCCGGCTTGATGTCGAGGTCGACGCCGATGGCCTTCAGGGGGACGACGATGTCGCTGAAGTAGATGGCGGCGTCGACGCCGTGGCGGCGCACCGGCTGCAGGGTGATCTCGGTGACGAGGTCGGGCCGCATGCAGGACTCCAGCATGGCCGTGCCCTCACGGACCTTGCGGTACTCGGGCAGGGAGCGCCCGGCCTGCCGCATGAACCACACGGGCGTGTGCGGCACCGCCTCGCGCCGGCACGCCTTGAGGAAGGCGGAGTCGTACGTCGCTGCGGGCTGCTGGCCGGTGGCCTGGTCGTTGACAGTCACCGGGAAAGTCTCGCACGGCCCGTCCCGCGGCGGGAAAGCCCGTCGGTGTTCGACGCCGGACGCGGGGCGTGCGGGCGGCCCCGCGGGGGCGGAACACCTCGCCGCGCAACGGCGGGGTGACTGCGCGAAGCCGCAGTTCCCCTTAATGTTCCCCGCATGGCTGCGGCTCAGGGACAACGGTCGGACGGCGCTGGCGAGATGGACGGAGCGCAGGGGGTGGTGGCGGACACGGCGCCGCCGCCCTTTCGCGCGGCGGTCGACGCGCTGCGGGAGGCACGGCTGCGGCCGCAGGTGGAGATCGACCCGACGCGGCCGCCGCAGCGGCTCGCGCCGTTCGCGTACGCCTTGGAGGCGGCGGTCGTCGAGGATGACGAGGACCTGGCGGACGGGCGCCTCGTACTGCTGCACGACCCGGCGGGGCACGAGGCCTGGAAGGGCACGTTCCGGCTCGTGACCCTGGTGCGGGCGGAGCTGGAGCCGGAGATGGCGGCCGATCCGCTGCTTCCCGAGGTGTGCTGGTCGTGGCTGACCGGGGCGCTCCAGGCGCGCGGGCTCTCCTGCGGGGAGCCGAGCGGGACGGTCACGCGTGCGGGGTCGTACTACTTCGGCGGGCTCGCGGAGCGGCCGCCCGCCTCGCAGATCGAGATCCGTGCCTCGTGGACGCCGCGGGAGGGCGCGGGGGGCGTACCGGACGCGGGGGCGCATCTCGCGGCGTGGTGCGATCTGCTGTGCCAGGTGGCGGGGCTGCCGCCCGCGGGGCCCGTGGACGGCTCGGTGGTCACGCTGCCGCAGCGCCGGGGCCCGCGGCTGAGCTGAGGCTCGGCCGGGACGCCGCGGTGGCGGCGTTCCTGGCGCGGGGGCGGCCGCGGGGCGTCACTCGCGGCGGCGGCCGGTCCGTCGCACGGGTTGGGGGCGCGTGCGCCCGCTTGACGCGCCGGGTGCGCCATACGCCCAGGTGAATCGTCGGATGATCGATCGCATGTCCGAATCGCCCCGAATTGTTACTCACCAAATCGTGATCATCCCCTAAAGCCCGGGACAGGAGGTGCCGAAGAGGTCTGTGACCTTGAAACATACGGTTCGCCCCGGCTTCATCCCCGAGCCGGCCCGTCCCGCCGCCACCCCCCAGGAGGCCTGGTGTCCGTTCTCCTCGAGCAGCCCGCAAGCCTGGTCGCCTACCGCCCGAACAAGCCGACCGCCATGGTCGTCGTGGCCGACCCCCGTGTCCGCTCCACCGTGACCCGCCACCTGTGGGCCCTCGGGGTACGGGACGTCATCGAGGCCTCGTCCATCGCGGAGGCTCGTCCCCGCATCGGCAACCCCCGCGACATCTGCGTCGCGGACGTCCACCTTCCCGACGGCTCCGGCCTGACCCTCCTGTCCGAGACCCGCGCCGCGGGCTGGCCCAACGGGCTCGCCCTGTCCGCCGCCGACGACATCGGCGCCGTACGCAACGCCCTCGCGGGCGGCGTGAAGGGGTACGTCGTCACCGGCACCCGCACCAACGTCGGGCTCCCCACCCGGCCGGGCGCCGCCCCCATCGGCTCCGCCGCCGCCCGTATGCACCGCCGCCCCCCGGGCGCCCCGAGCCACCCGGGCGGCTACCGCGAGCTGTCGGGCCGTGAGGTCGAGGTCCTGCGGCTCGTCGCCGAGGGCCAGTCGAACAAGGCGATCGGCGTCTCCATGGGCCTGTCCGCACTCACCGTCAAGAGCCACCTCGCCCGGATCGCCCGCAAGCTCGGCACCGGAGACCGGGCCGGAATGGTAGCGGTGGCCCTCCGCACCGGAATCATCCACTGACTGATTTACACCCCCTGCGCGCCCGTCGACGTAACGTTCCGTCGACGGGCGCCGTCCGTTCACAGATACCCTTGACAGGTGACCGACGCCCAAGAGACCGCAGCAGACAGCTCACTGCGAACCACCGGAGGCGCTCCTCCGGACGAAGGCGTCACAGGCGTCTCCGTCGACGGGACTCCCACACCCCTGCTCGAACCGCGCGACGGCATCCCGCCCGTCGTGGCGGACCAGGACACACTCACGCAGGTCATCGCGGCATTTGCCGCTGGTACGGGACCGGTGGCCGTGGACGCCGAGAGAGCCTCCGGCTACCGCTACGGCCAGCGCGCCTACCTCGTCCAGCTGCGCCGCGAAGGCGCGGGCACCGCGCTGATCGACCCCGTCGCCTGCCCCGATCTGTCCGGCCTCGGCGACGCCCTCGCCGACACCGAATGGGTGCTGCACGCAGCCACCCAGGACCTCCCGTGCCTACGGGAAATAGGCATGATTCCGTCGCTCATCTTCGACACGGAGCTGGCGGGCCGTCTCGCCGGATTCCCGCGCGTCGGACTCGGCGCGATGGTGGAGAGCGTCCTCGGCTACGTCCTGGAGAAGGGCCACTCCGCCGTGGACTGGTCGACCCGCCCACTGCCCGAGCCCTGGCTGCGGTACGCCGCCCTCGACGTGGAACTCCTCGTCGACCTGCGCGACGCCCTGGAGAAGGAGCTCGACCGGCAGGGCAAGCTCGACTGGGCCCGCCAGGAGTTCGACGCCATCGCCAGCGCGCCGCCCGCGCCGCCCCGCAAGGACCCCTGGCGGCGCACCTCCGGCATGCACAAGGTGCGCCGCCGCCGGCAGATGGCCGTCGTACGGGAGTTGTGGACCGCCCGCGACCGGATCGCCCAGCGCCGTGACGTCTCGCCCGGCAAGGTGCTCAGCGACGGCGCCATCGTCGAGGCCGCCCTCGCCCTGCCGCCCAACGTGCACGCCCTGACCGCGCTGACCGGCTTCGGCCACCGCATGGGCCGCCGCCAGCTCGAACAGTGGCAGGCCGCCGTGGAGCGGGCCAAGGCGCTGCCCGAGGCGGAGCTGCCGCAGCCCGGTCAGGCCGTGACCGGACCGCCGCCGCCCCGCTCCTGGGCGGACCGGGACCCCGCCGCGGCGGCGCGGCTCTCCGCCGCGCGGGCCGCCGTCTCGGAGCTCGCCGAGCGGCTGAACATGCCGCAGGAGAATCTGATCACTCCGGACACGGTGCGGCGCGTGTGCTGGGAGCCGCCCGTGCCGGTGGGGGTGGAGTCGGTGTCCGCGGCCCTCGCGGCGCATGGCGCCCGCGCCTGGCAGATCGAACAGGTGGCCCCGTCCCTCACCGCGGCCCTCACCTGACCCCACCCCCGGCCAGGCGCGGCCCCCACCCCCGCGCCTGGCCCTGCCCGGACCCCGCCACCGCCACGCCTGGCCCTGGCTGGGCCCCAATTGCTGCGCCTGGCCTGCCCCGGTCCCGCCACCGCCGCGGCTAGCCCTGGCTGGCTCCCGCCGCCCACGTGGCGGAGTGCTCAGCCCCGTCGCTACCGCGACGGATCTCCCCACCCGCCCACCCGACACTCCCCGGCCTTGCCGCCGCGGCCCCGACGCGGAGCGCCGCGGCGGCTCGTCCGGCCCGCCGCTACCGCGGCGGCGGCCTCCCACCCGCCCACCCGTTCCTGCCTCAGTGACCTGGCGGGGCCCCGACCTGGCGGCTTGCGGCCCGGCGTCCGGCGGTTCCGCCGCTGCCGCGGCGGGCTTCTCCCACCCGCCCGCCCGTTCCTGCCTCAGCGACCTGGCCGGACCCCGACCTGGCGGCTCCCGGCCCGTCGTCCAGCTGCCCCGCCACTGGCGGGGGCGGGACGGCGGGACCACCCCCACCCTGCGGAACCCCGGCCCGGGCGGGGGCGGCGGGCGGGCCCACGCCGGTCTCGCTGACCGAGGCCCGGCCCGGGGCTTGCGGGTGCGGGGGCCTGCGCATGCACACCACCGTCGGGGCGGGCGACGAGTCACCCCTGCGACCTCGACAGCCGAGGCCACGCCCCGGCCCAGGCGGAGGGGGCGGCGGGTGGGCCCACGCCGGTCTCGCTGACCGAGGCCCGGCCCGGGGCTTGCGGGTGCGGGGGCCTGCGGATGCACACCACGGGCGGAGGGGGCGGCGGGTGGGACTGCGCCGGTCCGGTTGGCCGGGGCCCGGCTCGGGGGTCTGCCGAGTGAGGGTCTTGCGGAGGCTCGCCCTAGAGGGGAACGGGTGGGTGGGACCACACCGCAGCCTGGTCGACCGGGGGCCTGCGCGAGGGGCTGGGGGTGGCACCCCGCCCCTCGCACTTCGTCATGGGTCTGCGCCAGTCTCGGCGGCCAGGCTCCGGCTCGGGGGCGTGCGGCCCCGTCCCGGGTGGGGGCGGGTGGGTGGGACAGGGGTGGACATGCGGAGCACGGGTCCGTGTCGCCGGGGCCGCGGGCAGGCACGGCGATGCCGGGCGGGCCTGCCTCGCCGTGGGCCCTCGTGCCGCGGGGCGAGCGGAGCACCCCCTGCCCGAGCAAAGCCGAGAGCCTGGTGGGCGCGGCCCCAGGTGCCGCGCAACCGTTCCGCGGAGCCCAGGTGTCACGCGGGGCCCCGCGCAGGAGCAAGGCGCCGCCCAGCCGTCACAGGCCCGGCGCCGAGCCCAGGTGTCGCCCAGCCGTCGCACAACCCCGCGCGGGGCCGAGGCGCCGCCCAGCCCCCGCACACAGGCCCCGCACAGGAGCAAGGCACTGCCCAGCACACAGGTCCCCCGCACGAGCGAGGCGCCCCCCGGCCCCCGCGCAGCGGCAAGGTGCCGCCTCGGCTGTGGCACGCAGGCCCCGCGCAGGGGCCCGGTGCGGCTCAGGGGTGGGGCGCGGGGCCGGGCCGGGTCGGCGTGCCTCGGGCGGGTGGGGCCGCGGTGGGATCGCCGGGGCGGCGGCTGCCGGGTGGGGCGAGGGGCAAGGATTCGGTCAGGTGTCGCGCATGTGACATGGGCCTCCCCCGGACCACCCTTGGCCTACTAGTTACCGGTAAGTAGCATGACCCCAGGAAGCGCGCCGCAGGCGCACCGCACCCTGGAGGAGAGCCATCGTGCCTCGTACCGTCAGGGACGTCGTCTTCGTCGACGGCGTCCGCACCCCGTTCGGCAAGGCGGGCCCGAAGGGCATCTACCACGAGACCCGGGCCGACGACATGATCGTCAAGGCGATCCGGGAGCTGCTCCGCCGCAACCCGGCGCTTGACCCCGCCAAGATCGACGAGGTCGCCGTCGCCGCCACCACGCAGATCGGTGACCAGGGGCTCACCCTCGGCCGCACCGCCGGGATCCTCGCGGGCCTTCCGCAGTCCGTGCCGGGCTACTCGATCGACCGGATGTGCGCGGGCGCGCTCACCGCCGTGACGTCGACCGCCGGGTCGATCGCCTTCGGCGCGTACGACGCCGTGATCGCCGGTGGTGTCGAGCACATGGGCCGCCACCCGATGGGCGAGGGCGTCGACCCGAACCCCCGGTTCGTGAGCGAGAAGCTGGTCGACGAGTCCGCCCTGTTCATGGGCATGACCGCCGAGAACCTGCACGACCGCTACCCCTCCATCACCAAGCTCCGCGCCGACGAGTACGCCGTGCGCTCGCAGGAGAAGGCCGCCAAGGCGTACGCCAACGGCAAGATCCAGCAGGACCTCGTGCCGATCTCGGTCCGGCGCACGACCCCCGAGACCGGCGAGACCGGCTGGGGCCTCGCCACGCAGGACGAGCCGATGCGTCCGGGCACCACCCTGGAGAACCTCGCGGGGCTGAAGACGCCGTTCCGTACGCACGGCCGCGTCACCGCCGGAAACGCCGCCGGCCTCAACGACGGCGCCACCGCCTCGATCATCGCCTCCGAGGACTTCGCCCGCGAGAACGGCCTGCCGGTCAAGATGCGGCTGGTGTCCTACGCGTTCGCCGGTGTGGAGCCCGAGGTCATGGGCTACGGCCCGATCCCGGCCACCGAGAAGGCCCTCGCCAAGGCCGGACTCGGCATCGGTGACATCGGCCTGTTCGAGATCAACGAGGCCTTCGCCGTCCAGGTGCTCGCCTTCCTGGAGCACTACGGCATCGCCGACGACGACGCGCGCGTCAACCAGTACGGCGGCGCCATCGCCTTCGGCCACCCGCTGGCCTCCTCCGGCGTGCGTCTGATGACGCAGCTGGCACGGCAGTTCGAGGAGCAGCCGGAGGTCCGCTACGGCCTCACCACCATGTGCGTCGGCTTCGGCATGGGCGCGACGGTCATCTGGGAGAACCCCCACTGGGAGGGCAAGTGAGCACCACCACCGCCGAGCTTCTGAAGGGTGCCGCCGAGCTGTTCCCGGACGAGGTCGTGACCCAGGCGCACGTACGCCACCTCGACCTGCCGGGCGCGGGCCGCTTCGCGCTGATCACGCTCGACAACGGCTTCGACCACACCAAGCCGACCACCTTCGGCCCGCAGTCGCTCGCGCACCTGAACGCCGCGATCGACCAGGTCGAGCAGGAGGCCGCCGAGGGCACGATCGTCGGCGCCGGCATCACCGGCAAGCCGTTCATCTTCGCCGTCGGCGCCGACCTCAAGGGCGTCGAGCTGCTCAAGCGCCACGAGGACGCGCTGGCCATCGGCAAGGGCGGCCACGACGTCTTCAAGCGCCTGTCCGCGCTCGCCGTACCGACGTTCGCGTACTACAACGGCGCCGCCATGGGCGGTGGCGTCGAGGTCGGTCTGCACTGCACCTACCGCACGGTGTCGAAGGCGCTGCCCGCCTTCTCGCTGCCCGAGGTCTTCCTCGGTCTCGTACCGGGCTGGGGCGGCTGCACCCTGCTGCCGAACCTGATCGGTGCCGACCGCGCGGTTTCGGTCATCATCGAGAACTCGCTGAACCAGAACAAGCAGCTCAAGGGCCAGCAGGTCTTCGAGCTCGGCATCGCCGACGCGCTGTTCGAGGGCGCCGACTTCCTGGAGCAGTCGCTGCTGTGGACGGCCTCCGTCCTCAAGGGCGACGTCGAGGTGGCCCGCGCCGACGTCGACCGCGGCGAGGCCTGGGACGCGGCGGTCGCCCGCGGCCGCGCCATCGCCGACGCCAAGGTGCACGGCGCGGCCCCGGCCGCGTACCGCGCCCTGGAGATCATCGCGGCCGCGAAGGACGGCGACGCCCAGCAGGGCTTCGACGCCGAGGACACCGCGCTCGCCGACCTCATCATGGGCGGCGAACTGCGCTCCGGCATCTACGCGTTCAACCTGGTGCAGAAGCGCGGCAAGCGCCCCGCGGGCGCCCCGGACAAGAACCTGGCCCGCCCGGTCACCAAGGTGGGCGTCGTCGGCGCCGGTCTGATGGCCTCGCAGCTGGCCCTGCTCTTCCTGCGCCGTCTGGAGGTGCCGGTCGTCCTGACCGACATCGACCAGGAGCGCGTCGACAAGGGCGTCGGCTACGTCCACGCCGAGATCGACAAGCTGCTCGGCAAGGGCCGGATCAACCAGGACAAGGCCAACCGCCTCAAGGCCCTGGTGACCGGTGTCCTGGACAAGGCCGAGGGCTTCTCCGACGCCGACTTCGTCATCGAGGCCGTCTTCGAGGAGATCGGCGTCAAGCAGCAGGTGTTCGCGGAGGTCGAGGCGGTCGCCCCGGCGCACGCGATCCTCGCCACCAACACCTCCTCGCTCTCGGTGACCGAGATGGCGTCGAAGCTGAAGCACCCCGAGCGGGTCGTCGGCTTCCACTTCTTCAACCCGGTCGCGATCCTCCCGCTCCTGGAGATCGTGCGCGGCGAGCAGACCGACGACGCCTCCCTGGCCACGGCCTTCGGCGTCGCCAAGAAACTGAAGAAGACCGCGGTCCTGGTGAAGGACGCCCCGGCGTTCGTCGTGAACCGCATCCTCACCCGCTTCATGGGCGAGATCCAGAACGTCATCGACGAGGGCACGCCGGTCGAGGTCGCCGAGAAGGCCGTCGAGCCGCTCGGTCTGCCGATGTCCCCGCTCGTGCTCCTGGAGCTGGTCGGCCCGGCCATCGGCCTGCACGTCTCGGAAACGCTGAACCGCGCCTTCCCGGACCGCTTCACGGTCTCCCCGAACCTGAAGGCCGTCGTCGAGGCGGGCAAGCGCGGCTTCTACGTCTACGACAGCGGCAAGCCGGAGCTGGACCCGGAGGTCGCGGCGCTCCTGAAGCAGGGCGACACGGTCCTCACCGAGGAGCAGGTCCGCGCCCGCGTCCTGGACGCGGTCGCCCAGGAGATCGGCCTCATGCTCGACGAGGGCGTCGTCGCCGAGGCACAGGACATCGACCTGTGCCTGATCACCGGCGCGGGCTGGCCCTTCCACCTGGGCGGCGTCACGCCGTACCTGGACCGCGAGGGCGTCAGCGAGCGCGTGAACGGCAAGCGGTTCCTGGAGCAGGGACTCGCCAGCGTCCCCGCGTGACGGAGACACCGCGAGGGGCCCGGTCCGCCAGTCGGCGGGCCGGGCCCCTTCCCGTACGGTTCACCGGCCGGTGACCGGCTGCTCCCACGCCTTCAGGGCAAGGCCCGGCTCGTCCTTGCGGTAGGTCAGGCGCAGGTCGTCGGTGCCGGGCACGAAGGTCGCGGCGACCACCTGGCCCGCGGCGTCCGCGCGGAGCGCGAGGCGCGCGTCCACCGGAAGGGCGGGGCCCGACTCGGCCCACCAGGCTCCCGCCGACTCCAGCTCGGTCGGGTACGCGGCGAAGGCGACGCGGCCGCTGTCCGCGCGCTGGGCCAGCAACGTACAGTCGTAGCCGTCGAGTTCGCAGCGCACGGCGGCGACGCGGCCCGGCCCCGCGGCGCGCAGCAGCCGCGCGGGCTCCTCGTCCCCGCGCCAGGCGCACACGTCGCCCTCCTCGTCCGTGAAGAAGAGCGTGGTGTGCTCCGCCGAGGTGGCCAGGGCCCGCAGGGTGCCCGGACGGGCGCGGGCCTTCAGCGGCTCGTCCATGACCGGGACCTTGCCCGGACCGCTCTGGCGCCAGCGCAGGATCACGTCCGGCGTGCTCGCGTACGCCACCACGCGCCCCGACTCGGCGGTCACGACGGCCAGTTCGCCCTGGACGCCCTGGCCCTTGAGGTCGCGCCAGGGCCCCCAGCCGCCGAGCTGCTTCTGGCCGCGCATGCTCACTCCGCCGCCCCTGTTCGGTACGAACACATGGGCGCGGCCCTCGGCGTCGACGGTGACGGCGGGGGTGCCGGTGCGCTCGCCCTTCTTGTTCGGGTGGCCGAGGGGGTTCCAGTCCAGGGCCGCGAGGTGCGGCTGGAAGTGCGTGGAGTGGACCAGGCCGGACTCGCCCGGGACGGTGGGGCGCCACGAGACCAGGTGGGCGTAGGCGTCGGCGCCCTGGGCGACGGCGAGCACCGGGTGCACGCGCTGGTCGCCGCCGACGACGCGGGGGGCGGTCCAGGGGCCGCCCGGGGAGCGCTCGGTGCGGCACTCGACGGTGCCGCCGTCCGGGCCGAAGGCGTACACGCAGAGCCGGCCGTCGCGTCCGCGTATGAGCCAGTCGCCGTTCACGGCCGAGGAGGTGGGGGCTGGGGGCATGCGGCTTCCGGGGCGAGGGGTGGGTGCGGTACGACCCACTCTAATGCGCGTGGGCCGGGGGGCCGTACCCGGGCGTGCGACCCTTGCCGCATGGAGAGAGTGACCCTTGTGGTGGATGCCGCGAACGTGGTCGGGTCCGTGCCGGACGGGTGGTGGCGGGACCGGAAGGGGGCGGCGGAGCGGCTGCGGGACCGGCTCGTTCCCTATGCCGAGGGCGGTCTTGACGGGGTGCCGGGGCCCTTGGACGTGGTCCTCGTGGTGGAGGGGCTGGCCCGGGGGGTGGCCTCGGTGCCCGGGGTGCGGGTCGACTCCGCGCCCGCGAGCGGGGACGACCGCATCGTGGAACTGGTCGCCGAGGTGGCAGGGCCCTGCGTCGTCGTCACGGCCGACCGGGGCCTGCGCACCCGGGTCTCCGCCCACGGCGCCACCTGCGTCGGCCCCCGCACGGTCCGCCCGGCCCCTTAGCCCCACCCCACGGCCGGGCGGCACCTGGGGCTGTGCCCACCCGTCCCGCCCAGCGGGACGATGGCCCACAGCGGAGACGGGGAGCTGCCCCGCCGCGGGCCCGGCCCGCGAAGCCGGGGTGATGCGGGTGGGCGGGTGGGAGAGGCCCGCCGCGGTAGCGGCGGAGCCCCCGTTCCCAGCGGCCCGCCGCTAGAGGCGCTTGGCGCTGCGCAGGGTCGAGGCGTAGTACCCGTTGCCGTCCAGGCGGGACGTGCCGCCCTTGTCGCCGATCGTCGGCCCGTTGACCTCCTCGCGGCTGGAGATGAAGATCTTGTGGCCGTCCGCATCGTGGCCGAGGAAGATCCCCACGTGGTCGAGCCGCTGCTTCGTCCGCGCGTCGAGCTTGAAGAAGACCAGGTCCCCGGGCTGGATGACGTCGATGGTCTTGGGGCGGTCGGCCGCGCCGACCCCCTTCAGCTTGATGACGTCCGTGCCGACCTTGCCGCGGGCCATGCCGTTGGCGGTGCGGGGAAGCCCGTCACCGGCGGTGTCGGAGGACATCAGGGGGTACCGCGCGCGGTAGCCGAAGATGGTGCGGATGAAGCCGGAGCAGTCCATGGACCTGGCCCGCTTGGCCTCGGGCTGGATGGTGGTGCCGTCGCGGAAGGTGTAGGGGATGCCGAGGTAGTCGTAGAAGTCGGACTGCTCCTCGCGCAGGTCGTTGCCCTCGCTGCCGTTGGGGTTCAGCGGCCCGAAGTTGGCGTCGCCGCGGTAGGCGATGCCCTCGTCGTCCTTCTTGACGGGCGCCCCCTCGACGTACTGGAAGGCCATGGCGAAGATGTCGTCCTCCTCGCTGCCCGCGAACTGCTTGTACCAGTCCTTGAACCACTTCTCCTTCTCCGCGCCCTTGCGCCACACCTCGGGCATCAGCCGCACCCAGTCCTCGGTGACGACCCGGGACTTGGTGTTGGCGGGCTCGGTGAAGGTGCGGCTCGGCCCGGTGAGGGTCGCGGCGCGGGCCCCGTCGGTGAAGGTGGCGAGCACCTTGCCGCCCTCGGTGCGCAGCACGGAGCGGTCGGGGTTGCGCAGCCGCTCCCAGGACTGCTTGCCGCCCTGCGCCGAGGCGCCGTTGCTGAGACGGCCGGGGGTGTCGGTGACGGCCTGCACCTCGGGCGCCTTGTCCTGTTCGTCCTTGCGCAGTTCGACGGTCAGGAAGGCGCTGCCGGCGAGCAGGGCGAGCACGGTCGCGGCGTGGAGGGCGGGGCGCTTCTTCTTGGGCGGCATGTGTGGCTCCGGAAGTCAGGCCGAGGTCAGGCGGACGGCATGAAGCCGAGGAGAATCCCGGCGGTGAGGACGACGTAGGCCATGAGCGTCACCGAGCCCGTGGCGAGCAGGGTGGGGCCCTTGGGCTGGCGCACGAGCTGGTAGGCGATCAGGCCCGGCACGATGAAGCCGAGGGTCTGGTTGCTGTACATCAGCGGGAACTCGATCGAGAGCACGATCATCACCGTGGCCTGGAGCACCACACCGGTCAGGACGACCGCGGCGAACAGGCGCTTGCCGTACAGGATGATGAAGCGCTGCATGAGCAGCGTGCAGACGTAGGTGAGGACGGTGACGCCGACCACCATGGCGGCGCGCTGGAGGTCCTCGACGAGGGTCAGCGCGAGCCAGCCCGGGGTGATCATGCCGCCGGGCGAGAGGTTGGTCGTCAGATAGCAGACCAGGGAGAAGAGCAGCCCGAGCGCGATCCCGATCGCGGCGATCTCGGGGGTGAGGACGGAGGGGATCAACGGGGCTCTCCTGGGCTGTGCCACTGCTGCGTGTCGTCGGCGGCGGGGGAAACGGGCGGAACGCGCGGCTCGAACAGGCCGCGGGGCCGGACCTCTTCCGGCTCGGGCTGGCGGGGCGGCTGGGCCTCGTGCGACGGGTAGGACGCCTCGTGGGGAGTCGCCGTTCCCTGGGGCGCGGACGCGTAGGCGGCCTGCTGGCCGTAGGGGTCGTGGGCGGCGTACGCGTCCTGCTGGTGACCGGGGTGGCCCTGCGCCGCGTACGGCGCGTCGTACTGCTGCTGCCCGGGCTGCTGGTCGTACGGCTGGTGGTCGTACGGCTGCTGGTTCTGCTGCTGGGCGTACGCCTGCTGCTCGTGCTGCTGGTACTGCTGGGCGTACTGCTGCTGGGCGTACTGCTGGTGCTGCTGGTGCTGGTCGTACTGCTGCTGCTCGTGCTGGTACTGGTGGCCGTACGGCTGCTCCGCCGTCCGCTGGGCGGGCACGTGCACGGCCGCGGCGGGCGTCAGCTGGTGGTGGGCGTAGCGGTTCTCGTACGCCTCCGGGTAGTGCTGGTACGGGTCGATGTGCGGCTCGTACAGCGGGGTCGGCTGGGTCCGCTCCACGACGCCCTCGGCGGGCGCGGCACCCTGCGCGGGGGCGGCCGCCGGTGCGGTGGCCGGGTCCTCGCTCTCGTCGGCGGGGAGTTCGGCGAGGTGCTCCAGGAGCACCTCGCCCTGGCCGTGGATGTTGCCGATGGCGACGAGCGAGGAGTCCGGGCCGAGCTGGCCGAGCAGCTGCCCCATGAACTCCTCGGGGTCGCGCCGGTCACCGCCGAGGTCGACGGCGCGCGAGCGCCACTCGGCGGGGATGGCGTCGATGGCGCTCTTGGCGGGGTGGCCGATGACGAAGACCTTCTCCGGCTGGAGGTCGGGGATGATCTCGCCCATCTGACCGTTGCGCTCGACGCGGTCGGGGCGGCAGTTGATGACGACGTTCAGCGGGCGGTGGATCGCGCCGAGGTCGAGCAGCTGGTTGATGTTCATCAGCGTCGACTCGGGGTCGTTGGCCGCGAAGACGTTGGCGAAGCGGAGCTTCTTGTGGTCCTCGGTGACGTACCGCTCGACGGAGAGGACACCGGGGTCCGGCGGGGCGTCGTACATGCCCTGGAGGGCGACCTCGCGGCCGACGCCGAGGAGTTCGGCGACCTTGAGCGCGATCGCCACGTTCTCCTTGAAGGTGAACCAGCTGAAGCCGCGCAGCTCGTCGTCGGTGACCGTCTCGGGGTCGGCGTAGATCAGCTCGCAGTTCCGGGCGTCGGCCTCCTCCTTGAGGATGTCGAAGCGGTCCTTCTCCGCGGTGACGCAGATGCCGTTCTCCGGCATGGAGCGGGACAGGGAGCGCGCCACGTCGTCGAGGGTGGGGCCCATCTCGGCGAGGTGGTCCTCGCGGACGTTGCAGAGCACGCCGATGGTGGAGCGGATCAGCTTGGACTGGTTGATCTCCTGGAGCGCGGGCATGACCGCCATGCACTCGATGACCAGGGCGTCCGGGTTGTACGCCGCCGCGCGGCGCACGATGCCGATCTGCTCGACGACGTTGGCGATGCCGAACTTGCGGTAGACCGGCTCCTCGGTGGCGTCCGGGTGGATGAACCGGGCGGCCGTGCCGGTGGTCTTGGCGACGGTGGTCAGGTCGCCGCCGCGCAGCGCGCCCGCGCACAGGCGGGTGATGGAGCTCTTGCCGCGGATGCCGTTGACGAGCACCCGCGTCGGTATGTGCTCCAGGTTCGTGAAGTGCCGCCGCTGCTCGATCACCCCGGCGACCAGCAGGACGGCGCAGCACACCACGAGGACGGTGAAGAGGAAGTACACGGCGGTTCAGTTCCTTCCGGCGAGCGGCGCCGACACGCCGTCCCGCTTGCGCTGCGCGCCCGTGGGCAGCTGCTGCCTGATGAGCTCCAGGCTGCGGGTGACGGCACCGACCTCGTCGTGGTGGACCGGGTACAGGACGGTCTTGCGGTCCCCGTCGGCCAGCGCCTCCGCCTGGTCGGCGAGCTTGCGCAGCGGCCGTACGACGACGATGTGCAGCCAGCCGAGGCAGGCCGCGGCGGCGGTGACGCCGAGCATGCCCGCGAGGACGGTGCGGTTCTGCAGCGTGTACGCGGGGATCGGGAGCTGGGAGGCGGGCTGCCAGCTGACCACGGTCCAGCCGAGCGCCTTGGCGGCACCGCCGCCGACGAACGGGGCCGCGGCCGCGATCTGGATGTCGCCGCCGTCGCGGTAGAGCACGCCGCTGGGCCGGGGGCTGAGGCCGACCTTCTGGCTGGTGCCCTCGACGAGCGCGTTGAGGCGCCCGCTGGGCAGGCCCTCGAACTCCAGGTAGCCGGTGTTGCCGCCGATCACCTTGCGGTCCTTGTCGACGACGCGGACCGCACCGAGGCCGGGGCGCTTGAGCAGCGAGTTGAGGAAGTCGATGCGGAACTCGCCCACGACGGCGGCGCCGCCGCGGCCCGGCACCTCGGCGGTGCCGATGATCACCGGCTCCTTGCCGCCGTCGTCGAGCACCCGGATGGCCTCGTCGGACGGCTCCTTGCCGGCGGGGCTGCGCGGGTCCTGGCCCGCCTTCGACAGGACCTTGCCGTCCTTGTCGAGGACGTACAGGGAGCGGTAGCGGCTGTGCTGGTTCAGGGTGCCGTCGAGGACCTTGCCCATGTCGTCGGGCTCGGTGCGGGCGCCGATGAGGGAGGCCACCGAGGTGAGGTCGGCGTGGCCCTCGTTGAGGGCGCGGCGGACCCGGTCGGTGAGGGTGTCGGTGCGCTCGCGCTGGTCGTTGACGAGCTGCTGCGGCACCTGGACGTCGTCCCCGGCGCGGTTGAGCAGGAGCAGTAGCGGCGCCGACCAGACGAGCAGGAGCACGCCGCAGACCGCGAGGAGGGTGCGGGCGCCGAACTTGCGGCGGCGCGCGGGCTTCTGGTCCGCCGCGGCGGGCTCGCCGAGGAGCTGGCGGCGCAGCCGTTCGAGGGCCGCGCCGATGCGGGCGGCCTCACCGGACCTGGGCACGGTCACCGGGCGGTTCAGGTCGCCGCGGGTGAGGCGGCGGCTCTCCAGGAACAGCCGGATCAGCGGGCGCTGCACGGTGCGCAGGAGCAGGAAGACCGTGACGCCGCCGATGAGCAGCAGGGCGCCCGCGGCGATCAGGCCGAACGCGGAGCTGTCGGCCCGGTCCTCGTCCTCGGCGACGGGCTGCATGGCGACGACGCTGAGGCCGAGCCGGGTGGCAACGGTCTGCTCGCCCGGTTCGGGGGCGGCGAGGGTGGCGTAGCCGGCGACGGACCGCTCGCTGAGGAAGCTGTCACCGATGAGGTAGCCGCTGACGCCCTTGTAGCCGCCGGAGCCGGGCTCCTTGGCCGACAGGGGGTGCTGGCGCGACTTCTTCGCGGCGGCCTTGGCGAACGCGTTGAGCTGCTTGTTGGACTGCTTGACCTCCTTGCGCTGGAGGTCGGTGAGCACCTGCTCGGGCTCGGGGATGCCGTCGGTGCTCAGGACGTTGCCGTCCTGGCCGACGACGGCGATGGCGCGGAAGTTGCCGAGGCTGATGCCGGGGAAGCGCAGGCTGGTGGAGGCCACGAGCAGCTGCTGCGGCTGGCCCTTCCAGCTGAGCACCGCGAAGGCGAGCAGCCGGGTCTCGCCGTTCTCCAGGCGGACCATGCGCGGCTGGAGGCCGTCGTCGTCCTTGAGCGTGGAGCGGTCGATGGCGGCCAGCGGCACGTTCTCGCCGCGGGCGGCGAGGAGCTTGCCGGACCGGATCTCGACGACGGCGGTGCCCATCCACTTCTGGTAGACGCTGCCGATCTTGTCGAGCACGGCGTCGGCGGGCACCGGGTCGCCGGCGCTGAACAGGCCCGCGGTGCGGGTCAGGTCGGTGACGGACTCGTCGATGGAGGCGCGCAGGGCGATGGCGCCGTCCTCGGCGAAGTGCTGCTGGGACTGCTTGACGGCCTTCGGTACCGCGTCCTGACCGACGCGGCCGAGGGTGAGGGCGGTGACACCCGCCAGGGCGAGGAGCAGGACCGACAGCACGGCGATCGGCGGGCGGATGCCGCCGATGAGTGACATGTCGGTCCTTCGGCGGACCTTGTGCCGCCGCTTCGTGGGCGAAGCGGCCAAGGGGGAGCTCCTCTCCTGGAGTGACACGTTCGTGACACTGAGTACGGAATCAACGCGGTGGGCACACGGCGGCGCTCGGGCGCACGCGAGTGCGATCGGAAGGTCTTGACCCGTCGGGGACGGGAATGGATGTACGGGGATGGCGAGATGTGACCTACGTCAAAGATCACTTAGTGGCCGCCTACGGGCCGCCGCACCTCCGTGACCTGGTGTTAAACCAGGCTTCACGGAATGTTTCAGTCCGGCAGGTCCTCCAGGGCCTCGAGGCCGTCCTGGCCGGCACCGCGGTTGAGGAGCGTGCCCTGGGTGCGCTCGAAGGCGAGGCGGTAGCGCGAACGCCGCTCCTCGCTGAGGCCCTTGCCGTCACGCAGCGTGGCGGCGACGTCGAGCAGGCGGTGGTCCTTGACGGCGCCCTTGGGCAGTTCGCCGGTCTCGTCCGGGTCCGGCGGGATCTCCGTGAAGGTCGGCACGTACTTCGCGCCCACGTCCCACTTGCCGCCGCGCTTGGTGAACGTGAACCAGCCGATGGCGCCCTCCTCGGTCAGCCCGCTGGGCACGTCGTGCCGGGCGATCTGGTTGCCGAGTCCGTACGCGATCCAGGTGTCGCCGATCTTCTCCATCGGCTGGACCACGTGTGCGTGGTGGCCGATGACCAGGTTGATCCCGGTCTCCTCGGCGATGCGGCGGGCCAGCTTGATCTGCGGGGTGCTGGCGTTGGGCTGGTTCTCACGGCCCCAGTGGATGCTCAGGATCACCACGTCGGCACCGGCGGCGCGGGTGGCCTTCTCGGCCGCCGCGATCTTGTCGAAGTCGTTCTGGTTGACGATCCAGGGCTTGTCCTTGGGCACCGCCCGGCCGTTGAAGCCGAAGGCGAAGGCGATCTGCCCGACCTTGACGCCCTTGACGGTCGTGATCAGCGGCTTCTTCGCCTCGGCCGCGCTGCGCGCCGAACCGGTGTGCTTCAGGCCCGCCTTGTCCAGGGCGTTCAGGGTGCGCGTGACGCCCTTGGGGCCGTGGTCGAGGGTGTGGTTGGACACACTGGAGCACTGGTCGTAGCCGACGCCCTTGACCGCCGTGGTGATCTGCGGCGGCACCAGGAAGTCCGGATAGCTCTGGAAGGGCCCCTCCGGCTTGCTCACGACCGGCTCGAAGTGGCAGATCCCGAGGTCGGCCTTGCTGATGACGGGCTTGATCCCGGCGAGCATCGGGCCGAAGTCGATGCCCTTCTCCCCCTTGCCGGTCACCTTGGCGTCCTTGCGTGCCTGCTCGGTGAGTTGAGGGTGGATGAGGATGTCGCCCGCGGCCGCGACGGTGAACGAGGGGCCGCCGTCGGCGGCCTTGTCGTCATCGCCGCCGAAGGGGCCGCACGCGGTGCCCGCCAGAAGGGCGAGCGAGGCTGCGCAGGTCGTTATTAGCCTGCGGGAGGGACGTGTCATCACGAGGATATCTTTATACAACCATGACTCACCCTCCAATTCGGTCGATAACAAACGCAAAGCGGCGTCGAGTTCGTCCCCTGGTCGGGGTCGCCGTGGCGCTCGCCGCCGTGGCGAGCCTCACGCAGTGCGGCTCGCCGTCCGACGGGGAGCGGCGCCCCGCCGCGTCGGACGGGAGCCGGTCCCCGGAGCGCGAGCCCTCCTCCCCCGGGCCCTCGACACCGGGAAGCCGCCCCACCGACGCCGACGGCAGCGACGAGGAGAACCTGGAGCGCCTGGTCACCGACTACACGTCGGACTTCGCCGCGGACACCGGCTACCGGCGCCCCTCGGCCGTCGAACGCCGCAAGGTCGCCGAGGGCGTCTCCCTGCTCGTGGACCGCAAACGGGAGCGGGCCGAGCGCCGCCTCTCCGATGTGGACTTCACGGTGCGCACGATCACCGACGCGGCCACCGGGCGGCGGTACGCGGAGGTCACCGACCGCTCCGACCACGCCCCCGCGCCGCGCGGCTGGGGCCGGGTCTATGTGGACCTCGACTCCCCGGTGCGCTGGTCCGCGCAGGTGCCGCACCCCGTGGCCGACAAGAACACCGAGCGGCTCGGCGTCCAGCTGATGCGGCGTTCGCCCGGTGGCGTACTGATCATCGCTGGCGCACATCGCAAAGCGGGCCGCGGCAACGAGGCGGATGTGGCACACCGGCGGAAGAGCGTGTTCCATGCCATCTGCGACGAGCTGGCACGGCGTGGACTGCCCGGGATCCAGATCCACGGCATGGCGGACGACTCGGCGCCGGACCACGACGTGGTGGCCTCCACCGGCAAGGGCCGCGTGGCCGTCGCCGCGGGCCGTGACCTCGCGGACGCGCTGCGCCGCCGGGGCTACGAGGTCTGCCGCGCCTGGGCCCGCTCCTGCCCCCTGGAGGGCCGCACCAATATGCAGGGGCGCGACGCGGCCGAGCAGGAGACCGAGTTCCTGCACGTGGAGTTCGCACCGAAGCTGCGCGGCGAGCGCAAGCACCGGCGGGCCGCCGTGGCGGCCATGGCCGAGGTGACGCGGGACTGGCGGCGGGCGGGCTCGTAGCCGCCCGGTGGGGGCGGGTGGGGAGCGCTCCCCACCCGCCCCCACCGGCCTGAGGACCCCTCGGCCACCGGGCGCCGCGGCCCGGCGGCCCGGGCCCGGCTACTGGGCGTCGCGGCCCGGCGGCCGCAGCACCTCGCCCACGCTCGTCTCCTCGCGCTGCCCGAGGCGGCTGTGCGAGCGCCCGTAGAGGAAGTAGACGACGACGCCGAGCAGCATCCAGCCCGCGAAGCGGACCCAGGTCTCGGCGGGCAGGTTGAGCATCAGCCACAGCGAGGCGGCGACCGAGGCGATCGGCAGCACGGGCACCCACGGGGTGCGGAAGGAGCGGTGCAGGTCGGGGCGGGTGCGCCGGAGGATGATCACGCTGACGGCCACGATCACGAAGGCGAAGAGGGTGCCGATGTTCACCAGCTCGGCGAGTTCGCTCAGGGGGGTGAACCCGGCCACGACCGCGATGATCACCCCGAGGAGGATGGTCGGCCGGTGCGGGGTCCTGAAGCGCGGGTGGACGTGCGAGAAGAACCGCGGGAGCAGCCCGTCGCGGCTCATCGCGAAGAACACCCGGGTCTGGCCGAGGAGCAGGATCATGCAGACCGTGGTCAGGCCGACGGCGGCGCCGAAGCTGATGAAGCCCGCGTACCAGGGGTGCCCGGTGGCCTTGAAGGCGTCGGCGAGCGGGGCGTCCACGGACAGCTGCGTGTAGTGCTGCATGCCGGTGACGACGATCGACACGGCCACGTACAGCGTCGTGCAGATGAGCAGGGAGCCCAGGATGCCGCGCGGCATGTCCCGCTGCGGGTTCTTCGTCTCCTCCGCGGCGGTGGCCACGATGTCGAAGCCGATGAAGGCGAAGAAGACGACCGAGGCGGCGGTGAAGATGCCCATCACGCCGAAGTTCGACGGCGCCCAGCCGAACATCAGCTGGATCAGCGGGGAGTGCAGTCCGCCGCCCGCCTCCACGGCCTGGGACTCGGGGATGAACGGGTCGTAGTTGTCGCCCTTGACGAAGAAGGCGCCCGCGACGATCACCACGAGGACGACGATCACCTTGATGGCGACGACGAGCGAGGTGATCCGCGCGGAGAGCTTCATGCCGAGCACGAGGATGCCGGTGAGCACCAGGACCAGGGCGGCGGCCATGATGTCGAAGCCGAAGCCGTCGGCGCCGTCCCGGCCGCTGAGCGCCTCCGGCAGCGCCCAGCCCGCGTTGTCGAGCAGCGAGGCGATGTACCCGGACCAGCCGACGGCCACCACCGCCGTGCCGAGCGCGAACTCCAGGACCAGGTCCCAGCCGATGATCCAGGCGGGCAGTTCGCCCAGGGACGCGTACGAGAACGTGTACGCGGACCCGGCCACGGGGAGCGTCGAGGCGAACTCGGCGTAGCAGAGCGCGGCGAGGGCGCAGACGACACCGGCCACGACGAAGGCGAGGGCGACGGAGGGGCCCGCGTTGTTCTTGGCGACGGTGCCGGTGAGCACGAAGATGCCCGTGCCGATGATGACGCCGACGCCGAAGACCGTCAGGTCGAGCGCGGACAGCGATTTCTTGAGCGCGTGCTCTGGCTCCTCGGTGTCGAGGATGGACTGCTCGACCTTCTTCGTCCGGAAGAGGGTGCTGCTCACTGGCGTACCTCCCACGCGAGTCGTCCTCGACATCTTCGAGAGGGGATGTACTCCCAGTGCCCCGGCGCGGTGCGATTCACGCGAAGGGACCCGAAACCTACGGCTGTCCGGGTGGTCCGCCCACCGGGCGGGCGAGGCGCTCGCCCGCCCGGTGGGGTCAGTCGCGGACGGGCTCGACGGAGTCCACGGCCGTCCGGCCGCGCTCGACGCGCCCGTCGAGCTTGGCGACGAGCCCCGTGACCTGGCGGGCGATGTCGGGCGCGGTCAGCCCGATCTCGGCCATGACCTCCTTGCGCGAGGCGTGGTCGAGGAACCGCGGCGGAATGCCGAAGTCGCGCAGCGGCACGTCCACGCCCGCGTCCCGCAGCGCCTGCGAGATCGCCGAACCGACGCCTCCGGCACGGGAGTTGTCCTCGACGGTCACGACGACCCGGTGCTGCTCGGCGAGCGGCGCCATCGCCTCGTCGACCGGCTTGACCCAGCGCGGGTCGACCACGGTCGTGGAGATGCCCTGCTTGTCGAGGAGGTCCGCGATCTCCAGGCACATCGGGGCGAGCGCCCCGACGGAGACGAGGAGCACATCGGGCCGGGGCGCGTCCGGGCGGCGCAGCACGTCCATGCCGCCGACGCGGGCGACGGCCTTGACGGCCGGGCCGACGGCGCCCTTGGAGTAGCGCACGACGGTCGGGGCGTCGTCGACCTCGACGGCCTCGCGCAGCTGGAGGCGGACCTGGTCGGCGTCGCGCGGCGCGGCGATGCGCAGCGTGGGCACGCACTGGAGGATCGACATGTCCCACATGCCGTTGTGGGACGCGCCGTCCGTGCCGGTGACGCCCGCGCGGTCCAGGACGAAGGTGACGCCGCACTTGTGCAGGGCCACGTCCATCAGGAGCTGGTCGAAGGCGCGGTTGAGGAAGGTGGCGTACACCGCGAAGACGGGGTGGAGCCCGCCGGTGGCGAGCCCGGCGGCGGACACGGCCGCGTGCTGCTCGGCGATGCCGACGTCGTAGACGCGGTCGGGGAACTCCTCGGCGAACTTCTTCAGGCCGACGGGCTGGAGCATGGCGGCGGTGATCGCCACGATGTCCTCGCGCTCGTGGCCGAGCTTGACCATTTCCTCGCCGAAGACGGACGTCCAGTCCATGCCGCCGGCGGCGATGGGCAGGCCGGTGTCGGGGTGGATGGGGCCGATGCCGTGGAAGTGGTCGGCCTCGTCCTGCTCGGCGGGCTTGTAGCCGCGGCCCTTCTCGGTGATGCAGTGCACGATGACCGGGCCGTTGAAGCGCTTGGCGCGGGCCAGCGCGGACTCCAGGGCCTCGATGTCGTGGCCGTCGATGGGGCCGACGTACTTCAGGCCGAGGTCCTCGAACATGCCCTGGGGGGCGATGAAGTCCTTCAGGCCCTTCTTGGCGCCGTGCAGCGTCTCGTACAGCGGCTTGCCGACGACGGGGGTGCGCTCCAGGAGGTCCTTGCCGCGGGCGAGGAAGCGCTCGTAGCCGTCGGTGGTGCGCAGGGTCGCCAGATGGTTGGCGAGACCGCCGATGGTGGGGGCGTAGGAACGCTCGTTGTCGTTGACGACGATGACCAGGGGGCGGTCCTTGGCCGCGGCGATGTTGTTCAGCGCCTCCCAGGCCATGCCGCCGGTGAGGGCGCCGTCGCCGATGACGGCGACGACGTGGTCGTCCTTCTTGAGGACCTCGTTGGCCTTGGCGATGCCGTCGGCCCAGCCGAGGACGGTGGAGGCGTGGCTGTTCTCGATCACGTCGTGGTCGGACTCGGCGCGCGAGGGGTAGCCGGACAGGCCGCCCTTGCCGCGCAGTCCTTCGAAGTCCTGGCGGCCGGTGAGCAGCTTGTGGACGTAGGCCTGGTGGCCGGTGTCCCACAGGACCTTGTCCCTGGGCGAGTCGAAGACGCGGTGCAGGGCGATGGTCAGCTCGACGACACCGAGGTTGGGGCCGAGGTGGCCGCCGGTCTTGGAGACTGCGTCGACGAGGAAGCCGCGGATCTCGGTGGCCAGCTGGTTCAGCTGCTCCGGGCTGAGCCGGTCCAGATCGCGCGGTCCCGTGATGCGGGTCAGCAGCGGCACCCGTGCCTCCTTGCAGTAGAGCGTGTAGCGCTGTTCGAGCATTGCCGGGCCTGTCGAGTCTAATGTTCCGCCGTTGACGACGGAGTCCGGCCCGGGAGTCCTACGTCACGCGATCGGCCGTAAATCGCCGGGAACACGAACTCCCGGCCAGAACGAACGTTCTATTCAGCGCCTTGTTCACAGACAGCGGCGTGCCCGGTACCGGAGGGACCGGTACCGGGCACGGAGGCGCTTGATCAGGCGCGGCCCGCGGACTTCTGGGTGCGCCGGGAGACCGAGTCGATCACGACGGCGGCGAGCAGCACCGCACCGGTGATCATGTACTGGATCTCACTCGCCATGCCCTCCAGATTCAGACCCTGCTGGATCGACTGGATCACGAGCATGCCGAGCAGCGCGGACCAGATCTTGCCCCGGCCGCCGAAGAGGCTGGTGCCGCCGATGACGGCCGCCGCGATGACGATCATCAGGGTGTTGCCGCTGCCGAGGCTCTTGGTCGCGCCGCCGGACAGGCTCGCGATGAACAGGCCGCCGAAGGCCGCGAGCATGCCGGAGATCGCGAAGACGGTGATCCGTACGCGGTCGACGTTGATGCCCGCGCGCCGCGCGGCCTCCGCGTTGCCGCCGACCGCGAAGACCTGGCGGCCGAAGGTGGTGCGGCGGACCACGAAGTCCGCGATGACGAGCACGGCCAGGAAGAGCACCAGGGCCAGCGGCAGGCCGCGGGCGCCGTCCGGCTCGTTCAGGAAGTACGCGACGACGAAGCACAGGACCGCGAGCACGCCGGTGCGCAGCAGGATCTCGCTGAGCGGCCGCGAGGGCAGGCCCGCGCCCTTGCGGCGCCTGGCGTCGAGCAGCTGCGAGCCCGCGTAGAGCAGGACGGCGACGAGCGCGAGGCCGTACGCGGCGGCCTTGTCGGCGAAGTAGTGGGTGGTGAGGTCCTCGACGACGGAGCCGCTCGGGGTGTTGATGCTGCCTTCCTTGCCCATCAGCCAGATCTGCAGGCCGCTCCAGCCGAGGAAGCCCGCGAGGGTGACGACGAAGGCCGGCACGCCGACCTTGGCGAAGAAGATCCCGTGCAGGACGCCGATGACCATGCCGCAGACGACGGCGCTGACCACGGAGAGCCAGTCGCCCCAGCCGTGGTTGACGCTCAGCACCGCCCACACGGCGGCGCCCACACCGGCGACGGAGCCGACGGACAGGTCGATCTCGCCGAGCAGGAGCACGAAGACGATGCCGACGGACATGATGCCGACGCCGGAGGTGAACACGGCGATGTTGGCGAGGCTGGAGGCGGACAGGAACTTGTCGTTCTGCAGCTGGAAGACCAGGGCGATGACGATGAGGCCCACGACGACGGGCAGCGAGCCGAGCTCACCGCCGCGCACCTTGCGCAGGAACTCCGTCCAGTACCCGGCGAAGCCCTGCTCGCGCACGAGCAGCCGGGGGTCGACGGCCGCGGCGGGGGTCGCCGACGGCTCGGCGTCGACGGGGGCCGCGGGCTGGTCGGCGGGGGTCTTGGCGAGGTCGCTCACTTCGCGTCCTCCTTCGTGGCGGTACGCGCCCGGCGGCGGGTCACGGCGTTGTCCGTGGCGCCGGTGATGGCGGCGATGATCTCTTCGGGGGAGGTGTCGGCGACGTGGAAGACGCCGTTGTTGCGGCCGAGCCTGAGGACCGCGACGCGGTCGGCGACGGCGCGCACGTCGGCCATGTTGTGGCTGATGAGGATGACGCCGTGGCCGCGCTCGCGCAGCCGCTCCACGAGGTCGAGGACCTGCGCGGTCTGCTCGACGCCGAGGGCCGCGGTGGGCTCGTCGAGGATGACCACCTTGGGGTCGCCGACGAGGGCGCGGGCGATGGCGACGACCTGCCGCTGGCCGCCGGAGAGGGCGGCGATGGGGATGCGGACGCTCGGGATGCGGATGGACAGCGTCTCCAGGAGCTCCCGGGCGCGCTTCTCCATCCTGATCTCGTCGAGGACGGAGGCGCTCTTCAGCTCGCTGCCGAGGAACAGGTTGGCGACGACGTCGAGGTTGTCGCAGAGCGCGAGGTCCTGGTAGACGGTGGCGACGCCGAGGTTCTGGGCGTCGTGGGGGCGGCCGACGCGGACCTCGCGGCCCTCCCACTCGATGGCGCCCTCGTCGATGGGGTGGACGCCCGAGATGGTCTTGACGAGGGTGGACTTTCCGGCGCCGTTGTCGCCGACGAGGGCGACCACCTCACCGGTGTGGATCTCGAGGTCTACGTCCGTGAGCGCCTGGACGGCGCCGAACCGCTTGGAGACCCCGCGCAACGCCAGCACGGGCGTAGCGGACACGTGAATCATCTCCTTCGCCGCCTGACCGGCGGGGATGGTGAACAAGGGGGTGCCGGTGCCCGCCCTCCGGCTGCGGGGCGGGAGGTGCCGGGAGAGGAACGTGCGGGCACCGGACGCTGGGGAAGGTGTCTCGCGGCCGCGTGGCCGCGTCAACTCCCGGGAGGAACGGGCGGGGCTACTTGATCCCGGCCTCGTCGCAGGCGGCCTTGAACTGCTTGGTGCAGATCTCGCTCGCCTTGTAGACCTTGTCCTTGACGATCGTGCCGGCCACGTCGTCCTTGGTGATGGCCTGGGCGTCGTAGAGCTTGGCGGGGATGCCCTTGTAGTCGCCGCTCAGGGAGTCGACCTTGCGGTCGATGAGGTCGTCGATCTTCTTGCCCTTGAGCAGCCGGACCGCGATCTCGGCGGTGGTCTCGGCCTCCGGCTTGATCTGCTTGTAGATCGTGAAGTCCTGCTCGCCGCTCAGCAACCGCTGGATGCCCGCGAGCTCGGCGTCCTGGCCGCCGACGGGGACCTCGATGCCGCGCTGCTTGAGGGCGGTGATGATGCCGCCGGCCATGCCGTCGTTGGCGGAGTAGACGCCGTCGAAGCCGTCCTTGCCGAGCTTGTCGATGGCGGTGGCCATCTTCCGGTTGGCCTCGTCGGGCGACCAGTCGGGGATGTCCTGCTCGTAGACGACCTTCTTCACGTTCTTGTCGAGCACCGAGTGGGCGCCCTTCTTGAAGAACGGGGCGTTCGGGTCGGTCGGCGAGCCGTTGATCATGACGACGTTGGAGCTCTTGGCCTTGGCCCCGAGGGCCTTGACCAGGGCGCCGCCCTGGAGGCGGCCGATCTTCTCGTTGTCGTAGCTGACGTACGCGGACAGCGGGCCCTCGGCCAGTCGGTCGTACGCGACGACCTTGACGCCCTCCTTGTCGGCGCGCTCGATCCAGCCCTTCGTGGACTTGTAGTCCACGGAGTCGAGAATGATCACCTTGACGCCCTGCGTAATGAGCGCGTCGAATTGCTTCTTCTGGGTCTCGATGTCCTGTGCGGCGTTGTTGTACTTGATCTCGCAGTCGCCGCAGAGCGACTTGATCTTCGACTCCATGATCGGACGGTCGAAGGTCTCGTAGCGGGTGGTCTTGTTCTCCGGAAGGAGCAGACCAATGGTCTTTCCGTCGCCGCCGCTTCCCTTGTCGTCGTCGCCTCCGGCCTCACCGCAGGCGGCGAGGCCGAGGGCCATGGAAAGGGTCGCGGTGCCTATGACGACGCGGCGCGTCCATGCATTCATTTGGGGGTGCCTCCCTGACGTGGCCGCGTCGTTGCGGCCGAGGTGGCTCGAAGTCAACTCGGCCGCCCGACACGCGTCAAGGAGTAAATCCTTAACGAGATGACAACGGTGCCATGCGTTATCTAAGTGAAGGCAGGTGTGGCGGTCGGAACCGACCCGTCCAAAAGCGTCGAATCCCCCATCTCGCTGAGCGCGAGGGCGAGGGCGCCGAGCACCTCCGCACGCGAGCCAAGTGCCCCGGGACGTACGGACAGTTGACGGGCCGCGCTCGGGATGGCGTACCGCCCGACCGACTCGCGGATCGGCCCGAGCACCAGCTCGCCGGCCTCCGCGAGGGCGCCGCCGAGGACCACCCGGCTGGGGTTCAGGAGGTTGCAGAGGTTCGCGACGCCGCTGCCGATGTGCCGCCCGACGTCGGCGATCACCCGGCGGCAGCCCGGGTCGCCCTCGCGGGCGAGGGCGACGACGCGCTCCATGGTCAGATCGGTGCCGTGGCTGGACTGGAGCAGCGGGAGCACGTAGCGCGCGGCGGTGAAGGTCTCCAGGCAGCCGCGGTTGCCGCAGCGGCAGACGGGCCCGGACTCGTCCAGGGTGATGTGCCCGATCTCGCCCGCC
Organism: Streptomyces sp. YIM 121038; assembly: GCF_006088715.1. Lineage (NCBI taxonomy): Bacteria > Bacillati > Actinomycetota > Actinomycetes > Kitasatosporales > Streptomycetaceae > Streptomyces > Streptomyces sp. YIM 121038. The sequence continues at coordinate 7,133,885 of NZ_CP030771.1, read as the reverse complement.
GTGCCGCCGGGGCCGCGGTAGATCCGCCCGCTGATCACGAGCCCGGCGCCGACGCCGCTGGCGACCTTGATGTACGCGAGGTCCTTGACGCCCTTGCCGCTGCCCCACACCAGCTCGCCCAGGGCACCCAGGTTGGCGTCGTTGTCCACGTGCACGGGCACGCCGAGGCGGTCCTTGAGTTCCTCGGCGGGCTTGGTGCCCGCCCAGCCCGGCAGGATCGAGGTGGAGCCGAGGGTGCCGGACTCCACGTCGATGGGCCCGGGCACGCCGACGCCGACGCCCGCGACCTTGGCCCGGTCCACGCCCGCCTGCTCGATCAGCTGGCCGACCAGGCGCTCGGCCCGGTCGAAGCCCTGGGCCGCGGAGGCGTCCACGTCCAGGGGCTCGGACTGCTCGGCGAGCACCTTGTGGGCCAGGTTGCCGAGGGCCACGCGCAGGTGGGTGTGGCCGAAGTCCACGCCGATGACCATGCCCGCGTCGCCGCTGAGCGAGACGCTGCGGGCCCGGCGGCCGCCCGCCGACGTGGGCGTGACCTCGACGGTGCCGCCGTCCTTCAGCTCCCGGACGATGTTCGACACGGTCGCGGCGGACAGGCCCGTCGTCCTGGCGATCTCCGCCTGCGTGAGCGATCCCGCGAGCCGTACCGCGCGCACGACCCGCTCGAGGTTTGCTCGGTGCAGTGACGACTGCGACCCCGGAGTCTCCATCGACTCATCCACTCCCGCCTATGGCGGACGGCGCCCTCGCCGCCCGTACAAGTTGTGAACTCCAAGCTCTGCTGAAGGTGTTACCGCAGTCAAGTCCTTGAGGGAAATCCAGGGGTGCTCGGCGGGCCCGTCGGGGTACGCGCGCGGGCCGGGACCGGAGGCCGAGGTCACACCTCTCCGTCCGGCCCCGGCCCGCGCACGGGGCTCCGTCTTCACTTGATGGGTTGACGCCTGCCGGGCGCCGGGCTCACTTCAGGGTGGCCACGGTGAGACCCGACTGGACCTGTCGCTGGAAGGACGCGTAGACCACGAACACCGGGATCATGGAGATCGTCATGCCCGCGTACAGGGCGGGCAGGTCGGTCTCGTAGTTCCCCTGGTTCATCAGGCTCACCAGGCCCTGGGCGAGCATCGAGCGGTCCTCGTCGCCGCCGCTCTGCTTCTGCATGAGGGTGAGGGGCAGGATGTACTGGTTCCACTGGCCGAGCACGTTGAAGATCCCGACGCTGATCAGGCCGGGCTTCGCCATCGGCACCATGATCTGGAAGAAGACCCGGGTGTGCGAGGCCCCGTCGATCACCGCGGCCTCGTGCACGGCCGTGGGCAGCGTCCGGAAGAACGAGTACAGGTAGAACACGGTGAAGGGCAGCGAGTACGCCACGTACACGAGGATCAGCCCCTGGTACGTGTTCAGCATGCCCAGGCGGTCGACCATGAAGTACAGCGGGACGAGCGCGAGGAACACCGGGAACATCGACCCGGCCACGAAGAAGTAGTACAGGAACCGGTTGCCGAAGAACTCGTAGCGGGCCAGGACGTAGGCCGCCATGGCGCCGAGCAGCATCGTGAGCGGGACCGAGAAGACCATCACGATGAGGGTGTTGAGCAGATAGTCGCCCACGCCCTTCTCCCAGCCGCGCTGGAAGGCGTCGAAGGTCCACTCGGTGGGCCAGGTCCAGGCGCTGGACTTGATCTGCGAGTCGGTCTTGAAGTTGCCGAGCAGGATCCAGAAGAGCGGCAGGACGATCATGATCGCCCACAGGACCAGGAAGCCGTGCGAGAAGGCGTTGAGGGTCTTGCCCTCCATCCCGTCGCGGCGGCCGGGGCCGCCGCGCGTGCCGCCGCGCTGCCCGGGTACGGCGGCCTTGGTGACGGGGGGTTGCGTCGCGGGAGCCGTCATGTCGCTCGCGCCTCCCTAGTACTCGATGCGCTCGCGGCGGCTGAGCCGCAGCGTGACGATGGACACGATCAGGGTGAGCAGCAGCATCACGACGCCCATGGCGCAGGCGTAGCCGCTCTTGCTGTACGTCTGGAAGTTGCGCATCAGGTACGTCGAGATGACCTCGCTGCTGTGGTCGGGGCCGCCGCCGAAGTCCTGGGAGGTGAGCGTGGAGATCAGCAGGAACGCGTCCATGGAGAGGATGGCGAGGAACACCCAGGCCGTCTGGATGGTCTCCCAGAGCAGCGGGAGCGTCACCCGGAAGAAGGTCTGGATCCGCCCGGCGCCGTCGAGGAGCGCGGCCTCGTAGATGTCCCTCGGGATGGACTGCATGGCGGCGGAGAACAGGACCATGTAGAAGCCCGCGCCGGCCCAGATCATCACGAAGACGATGCACCACAGGACCAGGTCGGGGTCGTTCAGCCACTCCGTCGGGTGGTTCTTGTCGCCGAGCCCGACGGCCTGGAGGCTGCCGTTGATCAGGCCCGAGTCGTCGCCGCGGTACACCGCCTTGAAGAGGATGGCGAGGATCGCGACGGACAGGACCTGCGGGAAGAAGAAGACGATCCGGTAGAAGCCGGACCCCTTCACGCCCGAGACGCCGCCCGCGCCGCCCCGCCCGCCGACGTTCACCATGAAGGCGAAGAACAGCGAGAGCAGGATGGTCAGGGTCGGCACGAGGACCAGGAGCAGGGCGTTGTGCTGGAGCGCCTTCAAGAAGACGTCGTCGTCGGCCAGGTCCTTGTAATTGTCGAACCCGACGAAACTGAATTTCTGGGAGGCGCCGCTCCAGTCGGTGAACGAGTAGCTGATGGTCTGGATGTAGGGCCAGATCACCAGCAACAGGTAGAGCCCGACGGGAAGGACGAGGAATCCCGCGATGAACGGGTACTTATTCCGATGCATGACACCCTGCTCCTGGCTCGCCTGAACCTCGCCGCTACTTCCTCTTGTTCTTGTCGGTGCCCTTCGCGCGTTCCTTGTCGACCGCTTTCTGGCAGCGCTCCAGCCACTTCTTCGGCGTGAGGCGCTTGGCCATCAGTTCACCGGTGGCGTTCTGGATCTCGACGTCCAGTTCGCCGTACCACTCCGAATAGCGGAAGTTGAAGCGCTCCGGGACCGGGCAGTTGTCGACGGCCGCGAGCGCGGTCTTGATGCCGGGGCGCAGCTCGACGCTCTTGTCGACGTACTCCGGGCCGAGCACGGAGAGCGAACTGGCCTTCTTGGCGAAGTCCGTGGCGCCTTCCTTCGACAGCATCCGGCGCAGGAACTCCAGGCCGCCGGGGACGTTCTTGGCCTTGGCCGGCACGATGAAGGGCTCGTCGGCGCCGACGCGCACGGCGTGCAGCTTCATCTTGGAGTCGGGGAGCAGCGGCAGCGGCAGGAACGTCATCTCGAAGTCCGCGGGCGTCTGCTTCGCCTGCTCGTTCTCCAGCCAGGAGCCGGACGGGATGAAGACCGCCTTGTACTCGTTCCACTTGGTCTGGGCCTCGGTGTGCTCCAGGGAGTTGGTGCCCGGCATCAGCAGGCCCTTCTCCACGATCTCGTAGACCGCCTCGATGGAGCGCTCGGCGGCGTCGTTGCCGACGAACGCCTTGGGGTCGAGGTTGTCGATCGCCTTCACGGCGTCCATGCCGCCGGTCTTGGCGATCAGGTCCATGATCACGATGTTCATGTAGTACGGGTACTTGCCCTGGTGGGCGAGGCCGCCGATGCCCTTGGACTTGGCGTCCTTCATGATGTCCAGGAGCTGGTCCCAGGTCTTGGGCACGTCCCAACCGTGCTTCTTGAAGAGCTTGTTGGAGTACCAGAGGCCCCAGGCCGCGTAGACGTAGAACAGCGCGTGGAACTTCCCGCCGAACGTGCCCTGTTCGATGGTGCCGGGCAGCATGATGTCCCGGATCTTCTTGCTCGGGTCGTCGATGGACGGCGCGTCGAGCAGCTGCGTGAGGTCGGTCAGATGGCCGTCCTTGAACAGCGTGTCGAGCTTCATCTTCTTCGACCCGGAGTCGTCGACGACGTCCGGCGGATTGCCCTTGTTGAAGCGGGGCTGGAGCTTTCCGGTCACGTCCTGCTCGCCGCTGTGGGAGACGTCGCCGCCGTACTTCTTCTCGAAGGACGCCTCCCACGCCTTGGCGTACTCGTCGCCGTAGCCGCCCTTGAAGATGAAGACGTCCAGGTCGTTGTCCTTGGCGACGCCGAAGGGGTTGTCCTTGGTCTTCTTGACCGTCTTGGCCTTCTCGTCGTCGTCACCGCCGCCGGAGGCGCAGGCGGACAGGAAGCCCATCGTGGGGACGGTGATGAGGCCGAGGGCCGCGCTGCGCTTGATCAGATCGCGGCGGCCGACGCCGGACATACCGGGCGTTCCAGAGGTGGATCCCATGCTCAAGTCCTCGCTCTCTTCCAGGACTCAGGCGGTGAACCGGATCCTCCCCGGCACCGCGGAGTAGTGAAGCTGGGGTCGTGCGATGGTGCGGGACGTGTCCGGCGGCGCTCGAAAGGGCGAACCACGGCTTGCCGACCGGACCGTGCGGACGCGCACAGGTATAGTCCACTCGCCACCGGGTGAGCAAGATCGAATGCAGCTTTGGGCAGCCACCTTTTCCGAGTTGAGACCTCTTTATGGCGGGCATGCCGGGAAATAGTACGGACCAATTCGGAAAGTCCAATTCCCCGATGCCGTCGGTGTCTTGACCTCGGGGCGGAGGAGGTGGGCGGGACGGGCGTGGCGGCCGGTGCCGCGGCGGGCGGGGGCCGGGGCGGCGGCGCGCGGGTGGCCGGGGCGGCGGCCGGGGCGGCAGCAGGGGGTCAGCCGGTGAAGCCCGGTACCACCAGGCCGGATTCGTAGGCGATCACCACGGCGTGGGTCCTGTTCTGGGCGCCGAGCTTGGTCAGCACGTTCCCGACGTGGGTCTTCACCGTCTCCATGCTCACCGTGAGCGACTCGGCGATCTCCGGGTTGGACAGACCGGTGGCCATGAGCCGCAGCACCTCCTCCTCGCGCCCGGTGAGCGCCGCGTTCGGCAGCGCGTCGGCGGAGCCCAGCGGGCGGGCGGCCACCATCCGGCGCAGCGCCGAGGGGAAGAGGATCGCCTCCCCGGCCGCCACCACGCGCACCGCCTCCGCGATCTGCGGGACCGGACGCCGCTTGAGCACGAACCCGCTGGCCCCCGCGCTGAGCGCGGCGGTGACGTAGTCGTCGTTCTCGAAGGTGGTGATCACCACGACCTTCGGGGGGTCGGCCGCGTCGGCGAGGAGGTGCCGGGTGGCCTCGATCCCGTTGCGGCGCGGCATCCGCACGTCCATCAGGACGACGTCGGGGCGCAGCAGCCGCGCCTGCTCGACCGCCTCGACTCCGTCGGCGGCCTCGCCGACCACGGCGATGCCCGGCTGCGCAGCGAGCAGCACGCGCAGCCCGCTGCGCGTCACCGCGTCGTCGTCCGCGATCAGGAGGGTGACGGGGGTGCCGGCGGGGCCGGGTGCGGCGGGGGCGTCCACCGGGCTCGGTACGGGGTGCGGCGTGACGGCGCCGACGGGACTCGTCGGCACGTCCGCGGCTGCCCCTGCCCCTGCCCCTGCCCCTGCCCCTGCCCCTGCGTCGATCATGCGGGCAACCGTACGGGCAGCCGGACCGCGAGCCGCCAGTGGTGCGGCCCGTCGGCTCCGGACTCCATCTCGCCGTGCAGCAGCCGTACGCGCTCGGCGAGTCCGGGCAGGCCGTGCCCGGAGGTCGGGAAGGCGCGCGGGCTCCGGCCGGGACCCGCCCCGGTCCGGTTGACCACGCGGAGTTCGAGGCGGTCCGGCGCGGCCGCCACCCGGACCTGGACGGGGCCGCCCGCCCCGTGCCGCAGCGCGTTCGTCAGGCCTTCCTGGAGGATCCGGTACGCGGCCCGGGAGAGCGTGCCCTGCACCTGCGCGAGGTCGCCCGTGAGGTCCGGTTCCACCACCGCGCCCGCGTGTCGCAGCCGGTCGAAGAGCTCGGGCAGATCGGCCAGGGTGCGGGTCGGGGCCGTCTCCGACTCCTGCTCGCGCAGCACGCCGAGCACGTAGTCGAGGTCTTCGAGGGCGGACCTGGCCGACTCCTCGATGCTGCGCAGGGCGGCCCGCGCGGCCACCGGGTCGGCGGCGAGCACCTCGCCCGCGACGGCCGCCTGGATCGTGGTCGCCGTGAGCGTGTGCCCGATCGAGTCGTGCAGCTCGTGGGCGAGGCGGTTGCGTTCGGCGAGGGCCCGCTCCCGCTCGGCCGCGAGCGCGAGCCGCTCGGCCGCCGACGGCCCGAGGAGCCGGGGCGCGAGCCACCGCAGCGCGCCCGTCACCCCGGCGCACACGGCCGCCGCGAGCAGCAGGCAGGCGAGCGCCACCGCCCAGCTCGCCCAGCCGTCGCCCGGCCGCGCGGAGCGGCCGAACAGGCTCAGTTCGAGCTCGGCGTCGAGCCAGCCGCCCGGCAGGGTCACGCCCAGGAGCAGCAGCACGCCGCCCGCCAGCGCCCCCGTCCACCCGATGGCCACGTGCAGCAGCAGCCAGAGGGGGGTCCGCAGGCGGTCGGCGGCGGGGGCGGAGGCGGGCGCGGCCGCGGGATCCGGCAACGCCACCTTCAGGAGTCGGCGGGCGGCCGCGACGAGCCCCCGCCGCGTGGTGCGCGCGAGGCCCACCGCGCCGATCAGCGCCGCCCAGACGAGCAGGGTCAGAGCGACCTGAACGCCATAAGGAGCGGATCGCCACCCCAGCGCCGGAAGCATGGCGAAAGGCAACAGCGGAAGGCTCGCGAAGGCGCCGAGAACGGCGAACAGCATGCCTGCGTATGTGGAGCCGCGCAGCAGCGGCCGTATTCCCCTCAACATGATTCGTCCAGTATCGCCGGAGATCCCACGGGCGGCCTCCCCCGATCGGGGGAGGCCCTTTTCCCGCTTTTCCGTGATGCGTTTCCGGGCCTCCGAAATCCAGGATCTTTCCCAGAACGACGGACCGGAGGACGACCGATGAACACGCAAGAGCTGGAAATGCCCCAGCACCACCCGGCATGGCCCGCGAGAACGGGAACGCACCGCGGCGTCCCCGGCCCGCAGGGCTACGGCACGCGGGCCCCGGGCGGCGGGAACCGCACGGCCCGGGCCGCCCTGGTCCTCGGCGTGGTCGGCCTGAGCACCTCGGTCGTCTTCGTCGGCGGCCTGCTCGGTGCCGTCGGTCTGGTCCTGGGCCTCGGCGCCCTGCGGACGGCCCGGCGCACGGGCGTCGGCCGGGGCAGGGCCGTCGCCGGCGTGGTGACGTCGACCCTCGCGATCATGGCGTCCGTCGCGGCCGCCTTCCTCTTCGTCTGGTACGCGAACCAGACGCAGGAGTGCTACGAGCCCGACAGCTTCCGGCAGTACGCGCAGTGCGTCCACGACCAGTTCGACGGAGCCTGACCGATGGGAATGGACATCGTGGCGCGCGCCGCACGCACAGCGTCTCTTCTGGCCGTCGGCATCACGGCGGCTTTCGTACCGGCCCTGACACCCGCGGCGGCAACCGCCGCACCCGAAGCCGCCGCGACCGGAAACCCCCTTCGCCCGTACGCACAGCAGAAGCCCCACTGGCAGCGCTGTGACGCCCGGAGCCCCGCCGCCTTCCAGTGCGCGACCCTCGAAGTGCCGCTGGATTACGGTGACCCGGACGGCAGAAGGACGACCATCGCGATATCCCGCCTGAAGGCGACAAGCGCGGTGGAACGGCGCGGCGTTCTGCTGCTCAACCCCGGCGGCCCCGGCGGACCCGGCCTCCGTCTGCCGGTCGACCCGGCGCTGCGGATCTCGAAGGAGGTGCGGAAGCGGTACGACCTCATCGGGTTCGACCCGAGGGGCATCGGCCGGAGCTCCCCCGTCGGCTGCGGCCTGACCCCCGGCGAACAGGCACTGGAGCACCCCTACCGGGCCCGCACCTTCGCGAAGGACGTGCGGTGGGCCCGTACGGTGGCCGCCAAGTGCCGGGCCGCGAACGGCGCGGTGCTGCGGCACCTCACCACCCGCAACACCGCCCGGGACATGGACGTCGTCCGTGCCGTGCTGGGCGAGAAGAAGATCTCCTACCTGGGGTTCTCCTACGGCACCTACCTCGGCGCCGTCTACACGCGGATGTTCCCGCGGCGGGCCGACCGCTTCGTCCTGGACAGCGCCGCCGACCCCGCGCGGTACGGGCGCGGCATGTTCCAGGCGATGGCGGAAGGGGCCGAGCCCGCCTTCACGCGCTGGAGCGGGTGGGCCGCCCGGCGGCACGCGGCCCATGGGCTCGGCACCACCCCGGCCGAGGTCCGCGAGACCTTCTGGGACCTGGTCGCGCGGGCCGACCGCACGCCCCTCACCGTCGACGGACAGCCCCTCACCGGTGACGGCATCCGCGCTCAGCGCACCCGGTTCTTCCACGTGCGGAAGGCGTCCGCGTGGGTCGCCGGGCTGAAGAAGGCGGCGGAGAACGGAAAGCGGAGCGAGAACGGGAAGCGCCCTGGCGCGCCCGGAGTGCCCGGCACCCCCGCCGTCCCCGGCACCCCCGCCGACAACGACACCGCCGCCGCCTGGGCCGTCCTCTGCGCCGACACCCGCGCGTCGTGGCCGCGCGACCCCGAGCGCTACCGCCGCGACGCGATCCGCGACAAGGCCCGCTATCCGCTGTCGGGCGACTTCGCGTCCGGCATCAAGCCGTGCGCGTTCTGGCAGCCGGGCAGCGAGCCCGCGACCGAGGTGGGCCACGCGGCCCGCGCGCTGATCGTGCAGAACGCGTGGGACCCCAGCACCCCCCTGGCCGGTGCCCAGGCCATGCACCGGGCCCTGCGCGGCTCCCGGATGGTCACCGTCGCCGAAGGAGAGGGCCACATCGTCAACGGCACCAACTCCTGCGCGGACGGCGCCGCCACGCGCTACCTGACCACCGGCAGGCTCCCCGCCAGGGACCTGACCTGCCGGACCGACTAATCCCCCTCCCACAGATCCCTCTTGATCCCTCTTGATCCCCTTTGATCCCCATGAGGAGTTGACCCATGCGTACACAGACATGGCAGTGGGCGGCCACCGCGGTCGTGGCCCTCGGCGCCCTCGCCCCCGCGGCGACGGCCTCCGCCACCGCGCCGGACCCCGTACAGAAGGGGCTGAACGCCCTGGTGAACCCCGACAGCGTGCCCGGTGCCCTGGCGAGCGTGACGGACCGCGAAGGCCGCACCCGTACGTACACCGCGGGCGTCGGTGACGTCGCCACCGGCGCGCAGGTGCCCCGGGACGGGCAGGTGCGGATCGGCAGCAACACCAAGGCCTTCACCGCGACGGTCGTGCTCCAGCTGGTCGGCGAGAAGAAGCTCCGGCTGAGCGACAAGGTCGACGACCATCTGCGCGGCGTCCTGCGCGGCGACGGCATCGACGGGCGGAAGATCACCATCCGCCAGCTGCTCCAGCACCGCAGCGGCCTGCCCAGCTACGTCGACTACCTCGACGAGGACATCCACCCCTACGAGCCCCGCGAGCTCCTGGCCCGCGCCCTGAAGCACAAGGCCCACTTCGGGCCCGGGGAGAAGTGGGAGTACAACAACACGAACTACCTCGTCCTCGGCCTCATCGTGGAGAAGATCACCCACCGCTCGATCGCCCAGGAGATCGACCGGCGCGTCATCCAGCGCATCGGCCTGCGCCACACCTACTTCCCCGCCCACGGCGACGCGACCCTGCGTGAGCGCCACCCCCAGGGCTACTACCAGTCCGCTGCGGGCGCGCCGCTGGTCGACGCCACGGAGTGGGACCCCTCCTGGGCCTGGGCCGCGGGGCAGATGGTCTCCACGAACACCGACTTGAACCGGTTCTACACCGCGCTCCTGGACGGGCGCCTGCTGAAGGAACCCCAGCTCAAGGAGATGCAGAAGACCACCCCCGCCACGTACCCCTTCCCCAAGGGGGCCCGCTACGGCCTCGGCCTCGTGCGGACGCCCCTGTCGTGCGGCGGCGTCTACTGGGGCCACGGCGGCAGCATGACGGGCTACGAGACCCGCGGCGGCGTCGTCCTGAAGCACGGCGAGCCGGTCCGCTCCGTCAACGTCGCCGTGACCACGCAGCCGGGCCAGGCGGTCAAGGACGGCATGGACGAGGTCGTGGACGAGGTCCTCTGCCGCTGACGGGCGGGCCGGGGAGTCAGCGGCTGACGGCGGTCTCCCGCGCCACGCGCGACAGCTTCTCGGGGTTGCGGACGTGGTAGGCCCCGGTGACGTGGCCGTTCTCGACCCGCACGGCCACGACGCCGTCGACCTCCCCGTCGGCCCGGACGAGGAGCCCCGGCCCGCCGTTGATCTGGACCGGCTCGACCGATCTCTCGGCGTCGCGCCGCCACCAGCCGCCCGCCAGCAGACGGGCCACCTTGTCCGCGCCCACGATGGGCCGCAGCAGGGCGTGTCTGACTCCGCCGCCGTCGCTCAGGGCGACGACCTCCGGGGCGAGGACGTCGAGCAGGCACTGCAACTCGCCGGTCTCGACCGCGCGCTGGAAGGCCTGGAGCGCGGCCCGGGTCTGGGCCGGGGAGACGGTGCCGCGCGGGCGGCGCGCGGCGACGTGGGCCCGTGCCCGGTAGGCGAGCTGGCGGACGGCGGCCGGGCTCCTGCCGACGGCCCCGGCGATCTCGTCGTAGTCGAGGGCGAAGACCTCGCGCAGCACGAACACCGCCCGTTCGACCGGCGCGAGCGTCTCCAGCACCAGCAGCATCGCCATCGAGAGGCTGTCGGCCAGTTCGACGTCCTCGGCCACGTCCGGCGCGGTGAGCAGCGGCTCGGGCAGCCACGGTCCGACGTAGGACTCCTTGCGCCGGCCGAGCGCACGCATCCGGTCCAGCGCCTGCCGGGTGACGATCCGCACCAAGTAGGCACGTTCCTCCCGCACGGCTCCGCGGTCGACGCCCGCCCAGCGCAGCCAGGTCTCCTGTAGGACGTCTTCGGCGTCGGCGGCCGAGCCGAGCATCTCGTAGGCGACGGTGAACAGCAGATTGCGGTGGGCGACGAACACCTCGGTGGCGGAGTCCACCGGCCTCACCGGAGCGGCACGGCCGGGCGGCACGGCCATGTCGGTGGTTCGTTCGCTGCGCTCGCTCATACCCGGCTCCCGCCTGTTCCTTCCGGCCCTGCTCCCCGCACTAGACGCCGGTCCCCGCCGCTCCGTAACACCCTCCGACCGGTGGCCTGTGTCACACGGCCGCGGCCGTTACGGGCAGCGGGGCACCGGCGTCCCGTGTTCGTCAAGGCGCCGTGCGCAGGGACCGTCCGGAGCGGTACGCGGCACACGGCACGCGGCACCACGAGTCGAGATCGCACGGGAGAAGGGAGGCGGCCCCGCCGTCTCCCCACCCAGTGCCAGGAAGGGCGGAGAACATGAGCACCAGCAAATTCGCGGTGGCGGGAGCGACCGGGCGCCTGGGACGCCACGTCGTGGACGTCCTCACGGAACGGGGTCACCAGGTCGTGCCGATGTCCCGCGCCACCGGCGTGGACATCGTCACCGGCGCGGGCCTGGCCGAGGCGCTCACCGGGGTCGACGTCATCGTGGACGTCGCGTCGTGGCACGCCTCCGAACAGGCGGCCGCCGCGGACTTCTTCCGCACGGCCACCCGCAATCTGCACGAGGCCGGACAACGCGCGGGCGTCGACCGGATCACCGCCGTGTCCATCATCGGCGCCGACAAGGCCACCGCCGGTTTCGTCGCCGCCCAGCAGGTGCACGAGGAGGTCGGCCTGTCCGGTCCGTTGCCCACGCGCATTCTGCGGGCCGCGCAGTTCCACGAGTTCGTCGGGCAGCTCCTGGACTGGCAGCCGGGCGGCGTCGCCCACATCCCGGCCCTGCCCACCCAGCTCGTGGCCTGCCGCACCGTGGCGGAGACGCTGGTCGACCTGGCCACCGAGCCCGACGGGGCGAGTCCCGGCACGCCGATCCCCGAGATCGCCGGGCCCCGCAGGGAGAGCATGGCCGAGGCGGCCAAGCTCCTCGGCGCCCGCCGGGGCATCGAGGTCGTCGAGGTCGACGGCTCCGGCGTGCCCGACGGCGAGACCGCGGCGGCCGGCGGGTTCCTGCCAGGACCGCACGCCAAGCTGGCCGGTCCCACCTTCCGGGAATGGCTCGACACCCAGTTCTGACCCACTGGACGGACACCTTCACGCTCCGTGCGGAGCACCCGGCCAGGGCCTGATCCAGGTCCGCCCCGCCAGGGGGGCGGCGGTCGCGGCCGGGCCGCCGCCCCCGCCCCGGGAGCACGGCGCGGCGAAGCGATCTCCCCTACGCTGCCCCAGGCCCGGACAACACCCTTGACACCGCTCGCCACTTGCCGCCCTACTGGTCCTTGCGCAGCCGCGTGACAACGTTGTCCGGATGGGCAGGGAGGGAGTCGGGATGGGGTACAGACGTCGGGGACGCAGACCGGGCGGGGGGCTGCTGGTCGGGGTCACCGCCCTGACCGTGGTCGCCGCCTCGCAGGGCGCGGCCGTGGCGGGTCCGCAGCAGCAGCCGCGCGCGGAGCGGGAGTTCAGCTCCTCGTTCGAGGCGGGGCAGCCCGCGCCGGACTGGCTGAACACCGTGGAGACCGGTCCTGACGGCAAGAAGCGCGCGGGCGGGGTGAACGGCGCCTTCGCCTCCGGGATACCCGGCGGCGTCAACGACCGGGTCGTGGGCGTCAGGGCCAGCGGTGAGCACAGCGGCTCCGGCGAGGTGAAGGAGAACCTCGTCGACGGCGAGAAGAGCACGAAGTGGCTCACCTTCGCCACGTCCGGCTGGGTGGAGTTCACGCTGGACTCCCCCGCCAAGGTGGTGCGGTACGCGCTGACGTCCGCGAACGACCACGCGCAGCGCGACCCGAAGAGCTGGACGCTCCAGGGCTCGACGGACGGCCGGGACTGGAAGGACCTCGACAAGCGCGAGGGCGAGACGTTCGGCGAGCGGTTCCAGACCAAGACGTACGACTTCGCGAACGACACCGCGTACACGCACTTCCGTCTGGACATCTCGGCGAACAACGGCGGCGGCGAGATCCAGCTCGCGGACCTCCAGCTGTCCGTCGGCGGCTCCGACACCCCCGCGCCGCCCGAGGACATGCAGAGTGCCGTCGACCGGGGTCCGGCCGGGTCGCCGACGGCGAAGGGCCGGGCGGGCTTCACCGGCAAGCAGGCCTTCAGGTACGCGGGCACGCACACCGCCGGGGGGCGCGGCCACTCGTCCAACAAGGTCTTCGACGTGGACGTGAAGGTGGGCCGGGACACCGAGCTGGGGTACCGCGTCTTCCCGTCGATGGACGACGAGGAGTACAAGAAGGCGCCGTACGACGCCACGAACGTCTCGGTGGACCTCGCCTTCACCGACGGTACGTATCTGAGCGACCTGGGCGCCACCGACCAGCACGGCTTCCCGCTCACTCCGCGCGGGCAGGGCGACGCCAAGGTGCTCTACGTCAACCAGTGGAACGACGTGGCGTCGCGGATCGGCGAGGTGGCCGCGGGCAAGACCGTGGACCGGATCCTGCTCGCGTACGACTCCCCGAAGGGCCCGGTGAAGTTCCGCGGCTGGGTGGACGACATATCCCTGGCCGAGAAGGCCCCTCCGAAGCCCAAGGCGCACCCCTCCGACTACGCCTCGACCACGCGCGGCACCAACTCCAGCCGCGACTTCTCCCGCGGGAACACCTTCCCCGCGACGGCCGTCCCGCACGGCTTCAACTTCTGGACCCCGGTGACCAACGCGGGCAGCATCGACTGGCTGTACGACTACGCCCGGGGCAACAACGACGACAACCTCCCCACCCTCCAGGCGTTCGGCGCGAGCCACGAGCCGAGCCCGTGGATGGGTGACCGGCAGACGTTCCAGATCATGCCGTCGGCCGCGAAGGGCACCCCGGACGCGGCCCGCGACAAGCGCGCGCTGCCGTTCAAGCACGAGAACGAGACGGCGCGCCCGCACTACTACGGCGTGACCTTCGAGAACGGCCTGAAGGCCGAGATGACGCCGACCGACCACGCGGCGATGTTCAAGTTCACCTACCCCGGTGACGACGCGAGCGTGGTCTTCGACAACATCGAGAAGACGGGCGACACCAAGCACGCCGTGGGCCTCACCCTCGACAAGGAGAAGGGGATCGTCACCGGCTACTCCGACGTGAAGTCGGGCCTGTCGGTGGGCGCGACCCGCATGTTCGTGTACGGCACGTTCGACCGCCCGGTCACGGACGGCGGCAAGCTGACGGGCGGCGGCACCACGGACGCCACCGGCTACTTCCGCTTCAAGGCCGGCGCCGACCGCGAGGTCTCGCTGCGCCTGGCCACGTCCCTGATCAGCGTCGACCAGGCGAAGGCGAACCTGGACGCGGAGATCCCCGCGGGCACGTCCTTCGCGAAGGTCAAGGACGCGGCGCAGCGGCAGTGGGACGACGTCCTCGGCCGCGTCGAGGTGGAGGGCGCGAGCGAGGGGCAGCGGACGTCGCTGTACTCCAGCCTGTACCGGCTCTACCTCTACCCCAACTCCGGCTTCGAGAAGGTCGGTTCGACGTACAAGTACGCTTCGCCGTTCACCAAGCAGCCGGACCCGGACACCCCGACCCACACCGGCGCGAAGATCGTCGAGGGCAAGCCGTACGTCAACAACGGCTTCTGGGACACGTATCGCACGACGTGGCCCGCGTACTCGCTCCTGACGCCGAAGAAGGCGGGCGAGCTGGTCGACGGCTTCGTGCAGCACTACAAGGACGGCGGCTGGACCTCGCGCTGGTCGTCGCCGGGCTACGCGGACCTGATGACCGGCACGTCCTCGGACGTGGCGTTCGCCGACGCGTACGTGAAGGGCGTGAAGGGCTTCGACGCGAAGGCGGCGTACGACGCGGCCGTGAAGAACGCGACGGTCGCGCCCGACAAGCCGGGCTACGGCCGCAAGGGCATGACGAACGCGCCGTTCCTCGGCTACACGCCGTCCGAGACGCACGAGGGCCTGTCGTGGGCCCTTGAGGGATACGTCAACGACTACGGCATCGCGAAGATGGGCCAGGCCCTCTACAAGAAGACGGGCGAGAAGCGCTACCAGGAGGAGGCGTCCTACTTCCTCAACCGCGCCCGTGACTACGTGAAGCTCTTCGACGCCAAGGCCGGGTTCTTCCAGGGCAAGGACAAGAAGGGTGCCTGGCGCGTCCCGTCGGAGAAGTTCGACCCGCGCGTGTGGGGCCACGACTACACGGAGACCAACGCCTGGGGCTACGCCTTCACCGCCCCGCAGGACTCGCGCGGCCTGGCCAATCTGTACGGCGGCCGGGGCGGCCTCGCGAAGAAGCTCGACACGTACTTCGTGACGCCCGAGACGGCGTCCCCGGAGTTCATCGGCTCCTACCCCGGCGTCATCCACGAGATGACCGAGGCCCGTGACGTGCGCATGGGCATGTACGGGCACTCCAACCAGGTCGCGCACCACGCCGCGTACATGTACGACGCGGCCGGGCAGCCCTGGAAGACCCAGGAGAAGGTCCGCGAGGTCCTCTCCCGCCTCTACACCGGCAGCGAGATCGGCCAGGGCTACCACGGCGACGAGGACAACGGCGAGCAGTCGGCCTGGTACCTGTTCTCCTCGCTCGGCTTCTACCCGCTGGTCATGGGCAGCGGCGAATACGCCATCGGCTCCCCGCAGTTCAAGAAGGCGACCGTACGCCTCGACAACGGCGGCACGCTGGTCGTTAAAGCTCCAAAGAACAGTGCGCGGAACGTGTACGTGCAGGGGCTGAAGGTCAACGGCAAGAAGTGGAACTCCACCGCCCTGCCGCACGAGGAGATCGCCCGCGGCGGCGTCCTCGAATTCGACATGGGCCCCAAGCCCTCCGCGTGGGGCTCCGGCAAGGGCGCCCAGCCGGTGTCCGTCACGGACGACGACAAGGTGCCGTCGCCCCGCGAGGACGCGACCAGGGTCGAGGGCGAGCTGTTCGACAACTCCTCGTCGACGTACGCGAACGCCTCCTCCGTGGTGGTGCCGGTCGCGTCCCGCACCAAGGCCGTGCAGTACACCCTCACCTCGGCGGACGCCGCGAAGGCTCCGCGCGGGTGGGTCCTCCAGGGCTCGCCCGACGGCGAGAAGTGGACGACGGTCGACAAGCGGTCCGGCGAGTCCTTCGCCTGGGACCGGCAGACCCGCCCGTTCACCGTCAGCGAGCCGGGCTCGTACGTGAAGTACCGCCTGGTCTTCACCGGGGGCCGGGCCGCCCTCTCGGAGGTGGAGCTGCTGCGCTGACGCCTTCGGCGAACTCGGCCCACACGACCTTGCCGGGGTGACGCTCCGCCACGCCCCAGCTGTCGGCCAGGGCCGCCACCAGCAGGAGACCTCGCCCCGACTCGTCGGCGTTCCCCTCGCCGACGAGTCGGGGCCAGCCGTCGCCACTGTCGTGGACCTCCAGGCGCACGACGGCGCCGTCGCGTACGAGGCGGAGGCGGAACCCTCTCCCTGGCGGGACACCGTGCACCAAGGCGTTCGTCGTCAACTCGCTCACGCACAGCGTGATGTCATCCACACGTTCGCTGATCTCCCACGCCGCCAGTATGGCCCGCGTGAAGGCCCGGGCCGACGGGATCGCCTGCTGCTCCCGCCGGTAGAAGCGTTCATGGAGGGGCGTGAGGGGAGTTTCGCTGTTCACGTGACGAGAGTCACAGGACCCCAGGTCCGACGGGCAGTACTCGAACTCGTACAACTCAGTTGTACGAGCGAAAGGCGTGAACAGGCGGGATTCAATGGGGAGTTAGCGCACATGAGCAGGCCAAAGCGACGATCGCGCAAGAACGCGTCAGCAATGAAGATGGTCGGGGCACTACTAGCCCTACACCGGGAGCGCGCCGGGTACACCCAAAAATCCCTGGCGGAACACTTCGTCATCAGCGAGGGACAGATCGCCTCCATCGAGCAGGGGCGGCGGCCCCTGAAGATGGACCTAGCAATCAGGCTCGACGAACTCCTCGGCACCCACCGAACATTCGAAACCGCCGTCGAACACATGCCGGAGGTCGACCTGATTCCTCGGTACGCCGATGAGTACCTGGATCAGGAACAAGAGGCCATCGTGCTCGAATGGTACGAGACCGTGCTGATTCCCGGACTGCTTCAGACAGAGGCTTACGCGCGAGCGATCTGCCGTCTGCGCATTCCGGCGTACACCGAGGAGAAGATCGAGGAGCTCGTCGCCGAGCGAATCGGACGGCGGGAAATCCTGCACCGCAAGAATCCGCCGCATGTCAGCTTCATCATCTGGGAGGCGGCGCTACACAGCCGTGTGGGCGGAGAAAGTGTGCACACCGAGCAGCTCCGCCACCTACGCGAGTACGCCGACCTTCCGAACGTCTGCTTGCAGATCCTGCCGTTGAGCCATGGCTTCACCCCCTCGATCAGCGCCCCGTTCATCGTGCTGGAAACTCCCGAGCACCAGCGACTCGTCTACAGCGAAACTCATGGCGGAAGCCACCTGATTGCCGCCCCGGACGAGGTGACGATCCTGGCCAGCAAGTATGGGATGCTGCGAACCGAGGCCCTCAACCCGGAGGACTCCAAGGAACTGTTGGACCGGTTGCTAGGAGAACGATGAGCAACGGCACCAGACTTGAGTGGTTCAAGTCCAGCTACAGCGACAACGAGGGCCAAGCCTGCCTGGAAGTCGCCACCCGCCCCGCCGCCATCCACATACGCGACTCCAAGGACCCCGACGGCCCGCAGCTCACCGTCGCCCCCGCCACCTGGACCGCCTTCCTGCCCCTCCCTCAAAAGCCCCGCGCCTGAGCGGCCCGTGCGGTACTACATCTACCTCTCCACCGCCAAAGTGGACATGCTCTACGAGCAGATCCCGCCCAAGCTGGCGCGGCGGCTCGCCGTGGAGGCGAAGGTCGACCTGAAGGTGCTCAGCCTGGCCGTGCAGTCGCCGCGTGGCGACACGAGTACGTACGACCGGCTCGACCTCGTGGAGGCGTACCTGGAGCGGGAGTTCGACGTCAGCTGGATGTCGGAGCCGAGCGCCTGGTTCCGGGGTGACCTGGGGCTGCGGATCGTGGGCGACGGGGGGCCGAACAGCCCGACGCTGATGACGGGCCGCGACGGCGACACGGTCGTCGCGCTGATCGGGTCGGCGCACCATCTGATCGGGCATCAGGCCGCACCGGACCTGCACCGGGTCGGCTACTCGGGGCTGCCGTCGATGTTCCGGCTGCTCCAGGAGGTCCCGCCGGAGTGGGAGCGCCAGTTCAATGTGCGCTGGTGGGGCCGGATGCCGAGCCGGGAGAGCGTGGCGCACGACGTGCTGCACTTCGCGGACGCGTTGACGGTGCCGCCGGTGCCCTGCGAGTTCCTGGCGCGGCGGCTCCTGAGCGATACCGTGCGGCGGGAGGACGGGCGGGAGCTGACGGTCGTCGTGGGGACGCCGGTGTACGTGGCGATGTCGGACGGGATGCCCGGGGACGGGGAGGCCTGAGTGGCGGAGGGGGCGGTCTCCGGCCTGGTGGACCTGCGGCTGGCGGGGGACGTGGCGGGACTGTGCCGGGCCACGGGGTCGGACTCCATCGACGTCGCGGCGTTCGCTACGTGCACGCTGGGCCACGGCACGGGGACGCCGGGGGTGGTCGAGACGCTCCTCGCCCGCCTGTGGCAGCGAGGCGAGCGGCCGGTCGGGTCGCGTTGGCAGGCGGCCAGGGCGCTGGGGCGGCTGCGGGCGGACCGCGCCGTGCCGGACCTGCTGCGGCTGCTGGCCGCGGACCCGCACGACCGCGAGCAGTTGGACCGGCCGGCGGCCGACTCCCTGGTCGACATCGGCGGGCCGCAGGTCGTCCGTGGCCTGCTCGACCTGCTGGAGGAGCAGACGGCCACGGGGAAGGGCACGTTCCGGGTGGTCGACGCACTGGCCCGGCTGCGCGCGCCCGAGGCCGTGAGGCCGCTGCTCGCCGCGCTGTGGCACTGTCTGCCCGACTCCGCGGAGCACGTGGTGCGGGCGCTCGGGGAGATCGGCGACCCGCGCGCGGGCTCCGCCCTGCTCGTCCTCGCGCAGTCGCCCGCGTCGGACACCCGGCTGCGCAGGGCCGCGCTCAGGGCGCTGCACGGTCTGCCCGAGGCCGCGTGGCCGCCCGCGCACCCGTACCCGGCCCCCGAAACGCTCCTCCACGCCCCGCAGCGCGACCCCGACCCCGAAACGGCGCGTCGCGCGACCGCCCTGCTCGCCAGGACCGCCGACGGCAGGGAGCACCTGTGGCACGTCGTCCGCGAGGCGGCGCGCACCCCCGACGCGCCCGAGTGCCCGCCGCACGCCGTCGCCGCCGTCTGCGCCCAGGTGGCGGCCGAGCCCGGCCGCTTCGTCGCATCGGCCCCCGGCGCGTACCACGCGCTGCTCCGGCACCATCTGGGCGAGTCGGCGGCACCGACGGTGCGCCGCGCCGCAGCCGGGGCCCTGGCCGCGTTCTCGGGCCCGCTGGCGGTGGGCGACCTCCTTGCGGCCCTTGGCGACCCGCACGTCAGCGACACGGCGGCGGACCTCGTCGCCGGGCTCGCCCATCCACCGCTTCACAGGCTCCTGGGTCTGCTCACGACGGCGGGCCAACAGCGCGGCGCGGCACGGGCGTTGGGGGGCATCGGGGACGCGGCGGCCGCCCCGGCGCTGCTCGCCCTCGCGACGGACCACGCGGCCCCGGCGGCGGCGCGCGCGTCCGCCGCCGACGCCCTCGGCGCCCTGGGCCACCGGCAGGCGGCCGCGCCCCTCGCGGCCCTGGCGGCGGACGAGGAGCAGCCCGGCACGCTGCGCGCCCGTGCCGTCCGGGCCCTCGGCCTGATCGGCGCGCCGGAGTCCCTGCCGGTGGTGCTCGCCTGCGCCCGCTCCCCGCACGAGGCGGTGCGGGCGCGGGCGGTGGCGGCGCTCGGCGGCTTCCCGGTGCCGGAGGCCGTCCGGGCGCTCGGGGAGTTCGTCAGGGGGCGCACGGGGCCGGGTGGGACCGGGCCGGGCGACGCCGGGGCCGACGGCACCGGGGCCGAGGTCGCCCGTGCCGCCGTGCGCGCCCTGGGGCGCGTCGGCGCCCCGGCCCTGCCCGTCGTCGCCGCGCTCGCGGGCGGCGCCGACGCCCTGGGGGACGACCTGGCCGAGCTGCTCGTCGCCGTGCTCGCCGCCCGCCCCGAGGCGAAGGCGACGGCCGCCCTGGTCCGGCTCGCCGCCAGGCCGCCTCTGGAGGCGAAGGCCAGATACGCCGCGCCGCCGGGCGGACCGCTCGCCCTGTCGAGTCCGGCCCGGGAGGCCGCGTCCCTCGCGCTCGTCGATCGGGGCACCCCCGAGGACCTCACTCCCCTGACGGCGCTCCTGGCCCCCGACGCCTGGTTCGGAGCCCAAGAGGCCGCCGTACAGGCCCTGTTGACGATCGGCACCACCGAGGCGCACGACCACGTGCTGGCGTTCTGCCGCCGGGCCACGCACTTCTACGACTGGCACGTCGACGCCCTGAACACCATCGCCGAGGCCCGCGGCGTCCGGCTCGGCTAGCCCGGCAGGCCACCGCCCCCGGCGCGACGGGGCGAACTGACGCTCGACAGACCGCCGCGGGCCTGCCTAAGATCCCGCCAGCATCGCGTGCCGGTCACCGACCGGGTGAGGCATGGAGGTGCGGGACATGCCCTCGGAGGCATTCCTTGTCGGTTCAGCTCAACCACACGATCGTCCACGCCCGGGACAACCGGGAGTCCGCCGCCTTCTTCGCGGACCTGCTGGGACTTGAGATCACCAGCGAATGGGGCCCGTTCGTCGCGGTCGCCCTGGCGAACGGCGTCACCCTGGACTTCGCCACCATCCCCGCGGAACACCTCACCCCGCAGCACTACGCCTTCCTGGTCTCGGAGGCCGAGTTCGACGCGGCGTACGAGAAGATCACCGCCCGCGGCCTCGACCACTGGGCCGACCCCCACCAGAAGCACCCCGGGGAGATCAACCACAACGACGGCGGCAAAGGCGTCTACTTCCTCGACCCGGCGGGCCACGCCCTGGAGTTGATCACGGTCCCGTACGGCGGCTGGCCGCGGCGGTAGGACGTGCGAGAGGGGCACACGGCCCGTGGGCGGTGCGCCCCCCTCACGTCGGCAGGGGTGTGCGGGATCAGCAGTTCGTCGCGGTGTCACCGGTGTCGACGGCACAGCTGTCGGCGCCGCTGCCGCCGTCGGCGGTGTCACCGTCCAGGCCGTCCCGGACGTCGACGGTGTCGTCGCCCGCGTTGCCCTTGAGGGTGTCGGTGCCGTGGTGGTCGACGAGCGTGTCGTTGCCGTCGCCGCCGCCGACGGTGTCGTCGCCCGCGCCGGAGTAGACGATGTCGTTGCCACCGGCTCCGAAGACGATGTCGTCACCGGCCAGGGCGCAGATGACGTCGTCACGGTTGACGCCGGACAGGACCTCCGAGCCGTTGCTGCCCACCAGCGTGCAGCCGTTGGCGTTGTTCACCGCGGTGTTCCGGGCGGCGGAGTTGTCGCCGGTGTTCGGGTCGGGCTGGTCGGCGGCCGCCGTGGCGGTGGCGGTGACCGTGCCGGTGGCCGTCGGCGACAGGCTCAGGACGACCGTCGCCGAACCGGACGCGGCCAGGCCGCCCAGCGCGCACCTCACCGTGGGCCCGGAGACGGTGCACGAGCCCTGGGAGGAACGGGCCGTCAGGATGCCGGTGGGCACCCCGGTCAGGGCGATCTCGGCGGTGGCCCCGGTGGCGTCGTCGGATCCGTTGTTGGTGAGCGTGACGGTGTCCGTGAGGATCCCGCCCAGCGCGAAGGGGTCGGCGGAGTCGGCCACCGCGACGGCCAGGTCGGCACCGGGCGCCGCGACGGCCGGGTCCGCGCCGGGCGCCGCGACGGCCGGGTCTGCGCCGGGCGCCGCGGTGATCGTGGTGGACTGCCAGCGGACGGGGCGGGTCGCGCCGTCGGCACTGGCCTCGACATAAGCGGTCACGGCACCCGCGGCATGCGGCGTCACCGTCACCTCGACGTCCACGGGGGCCAGGCGGGAGATCCTGCCCAGGTCGCAGGTGGAGGTCCGCGCGGTGGTGGAGCAACTGCCCTGGCTGGAGGTGGTGGCGGTGGCGGTCGCCGGGGCCCCGTACAGGTTCAGGGTGGACACCGCGTGGGTGAGGTCACCGCTTCCCGTCACGCTGTAGCGGTAGGTGTAGCTGGTGCCGGCCCGCACCGGGTCGGCCGAATCGTCCGGACCGATCAGGATGATGGCCACGGCGTCGGGCGCGGCCGCTGCCGCTGCCGGGGAGGCGACGCCGAGGAGTCCGGACAGGGCGAGCAGCAGCCCGCCCCACAGCGCCATGACACGGCGTAGCGCGCGACCGCGTCCTGATCGCGGTCCACTGGGTCGTTCGTTGGCGCAGCTCACAGGAGACTCCCGCGGAGAAGGGGCGGTCCCGGTGCTCCGGAACGGCCCGGCTGAAGGGGTGGAGGCCCACCGGCGGACACGGGGTCCGGGTGTCCGTGCGGGCCCGGCGCGCCGGTCCGGCCGCCCGGAGTGCGGCGGCCCGGCCGGACCCCGCGGCGGGAGCGGCGACCGGAGCCCCTTGCCGTCGTCGGCGTACGAGCGCCCGGAGCATCCCACAGGCCCCCGGTCCGCGGCACCGCCCGGATCACGACACCCGGCCACGCGCGGCCGTCCCGCCCCACCGTGCCTGCGCCGCTCCAGGAACACCCGGGCTCCCCACCGGGCACCGGCATCCCGACACCGTCGTACCACCCGCACACCGAGCGCCCACCGGCCCTACGGACAACAGCGCACCACCCCTCGCACCAGCGCGGCAGCCGCACCGCCAGCGCGGGCCCGCTACCGCCCGCCCCGGCGGGCGCGGTAGCCGCGCTGGCGGCAGGCCGGTGAGCAGTACGTCCGGGGGCGTCCGCCCGAGGACCGCGGAACCGGCCCCCGGCAGCCGGGGCAGAGCCTTTCGTCACGCGGAGGGCCCGGCGCCGCGCTTTCGTCACGCGGTGGCTCGCCCGTACGGGCGGCGGTGACGAGGTCCGGGGCCGGGACGCGCCCCCGTGGGGTGTGCGTGGCCAACTCGTCGTCCAGGACCGGGCAGTCCCCCGCGATGTCGTCGTCCGTGCAGGTCAGCGCGTGGCGGAGATAGCTCCGTGCCGCCTCCAACTCCGTGATCTGCCGCTCCACCTGTACGAGCTGGGCCTCGATCGCGCCCTGCCAGGCGTCGCGCGTGGCCTTGCCGGAGGTGACCACGGCGGCCTGGTCGAGGGGCATCCGCCCGACGACGCAGCACAGATAGGCGAGGCCGATGCGGCGCAGGTCAGTAGCGCCGTAGCGCCGCTTGCCGCCCTCGCGGACGGGCTCGTTGAGCACACCCCGCCGCTCCCACCACCGCACCGTGGACGGCGCCAGGCCGTACAGGGCCGCCGCTTCACCGATGGAGACCGCATCTCGCCGCGCCATGGGCCCAGTTGACATCAAGCCGACTTGAAAAGGCAAGGTCTTACTTAGGTAAACCTAAGTAGCCGCGTCCTCGCGGCAGAGGGGTTCGGTCATGACAACTGGCAAGCACGTCGGGTCCGTCGAATACGCCGAGACCGTCGTCATCGGCGCCGGTCAGCAAGGGTGCGGAGTGGCCGGGGCCCTCCAGGAGCTCGGCCGCGCCGCGCTCGTCCTGGAGCGGGGGGAGATCGGCCAGGCCTGGGCCCACGAACGCTGGGACAGCCTGCTGATCGGGAGCGGGAACCGCTCGCTG
Source organism: Streptomyces sp. YIM 121038 (assembly GCF_006088715.1). Classification (NCBI taxonomy): domain Bacteria; kingdom Bacillati; phylum Actinomycetota; class Actinomycetes; order Kitasatosporales; family Streptomycetaceae; genus Streptomyces; species Streptomyces sp. YIM 121038. Next base: position 7,110,250 of record NZ_CP030771.1, on the reverse strand, counting down.
CGCTTCCCCGGCCGGGAGTACGACGGCGACGACCCCTACGGCTGCCCCTCGGGCCCCGAACTGGCCCGCGTCCTGCGCCGGTACGCGACGGAACGAGGGCTGCGGATACGCCAGCACACACCCGTGGCGAAGGTCGAGTGCCCGCCCGACGCCTCCGACCTCGACGACGTACGGTTCCGCACCCACCTGGCCACCGGCGGCGTCGTCGAATCCCGCAACCTCGTCGCGGCCGTGGGCGGCTACGCGGCCCCCCGCACCCCCGCCCCGGCCGCCGACGTCGACCCGGCCGTCCACCAGCTCCACTCCCACGGCTACCGCAACCCCGGGGCCCTGCCGGAGGGGGCCGTCCTGGTCGTCGGCGCGGGCATCAGCGGCCAGCAGATCGCGGACGAGCTGGCGGCGGCCGGGCGCCGCACCTTCCTCGCGGTCGGGCGGCACCGCGCGTGGCCGCGCCGCTACCGCGGCCGCGGCATCCAGGAGTGGCTCCGCGCGCTCCCTTCCCTGTACGAGGAGTTCGGGGCCGCGGGCGGCGACGGCGGACCCGTCCTGCCGGGCCTGCCGGTGACCGCCGTGCGGGACAAGCGCGGCGACCTGAACCTCGGCACCCTGGCCGCGAAGGGCGTCACCCTGGTCGGCTCCGTACGCGCGGCGGACGGCCACGAGCTGCACCTGAAGGACAACGTCGTCGCCGTCGCGGAGGAGTCCGCCCGCTCGTTCCGGCGGGCCGTCGACCTCATCGACACCCGCGTCCGCCAGCGGGGATTCGCGGCACCCCAGGAGCGGCCCGCGCCCGAGGTCCCCCTGGCCCACGTGGCCGACTTCGGCGAGCGCCTCGACCTGGCGCGCCACGGCATCACGACCATCGTCTGGTGCACCGGCTTCGGCCCCGACTACCGGATCCTGCCCGACCACGTCCTCGACGAGCACGGCGCGCCGGTCCAGGAGGGGGGCCTGCTGGGGGCGCTCCCCGGCCTGTACTACGCCGGGCTCCCGGACGGGAACTCGATCGCCCCCGTGGGCATCGAGGCGAACGTGGAGAACGGCCGGTCCATCGCCCGCCTGATCCACGTCGACCACGTGCTGCGCACCGGAGCGCCGACGGACCTGATCACCGCGTAGCGGGACGGCGAAGGGCCGTACCCTCCGGATCGACGCCCGGGAGGTACGGCCCTCGACTGCCTGCCGTGACCGCTTACTTGCGGATCAGGCTGCGCAGCACGTACTGCATGATGCCGCCGTTGCGGTAGTAGTCCGCCTCGCCGGGGGTGTCGATGCGGACGACCGCGTCGAACTCGACACCGGTGTCGGTGGTGACCTTCACCGTGCTCGGGGTCGTGCCCTCGTTCAGCTCGGTGACGCCCGTGATGGAGAAGGTCTCCTCACCGGTCAGGCCGAGCGAGTCGGCCGACTGGCCGGCCGGGAACTGGAGCGGCAGGACGCCCATGCCGATGAGGTTCGAGCGGTGGATGCGCTCGTACGACTCGGTGATGACGGCCTTGACGCCGAGGAGCGCGGTGCCCTTGGCCGCCCAGTCGCGGGACGAGCCGGAGCCGTACTCCTTGCCGCCCAGGATGACCAGCGGGGTGCCGGCCGCCTGGTAGTTCTGCGAGGCGTCGTAGATGAAGGAGACCGGGGAGCCGTCCTTCGTGAAGTCGCGGGTGTAGCCGCCCTCGGTGCCCGGCGCGATCTGGTTGCGCAGGCGGATGTTGGCGAACGTGCCGCGGATCATGACCTCGTGGTTGCCGCGGCGCGAGCCGTAGCTGTTGAAGTCGCGGCGGGCGACACCGTGCTCCGTGAGGTACTGGCCGGCCGGGGTGTCGGCCTTGATGGCACCGGCCGGGGAGATGTGGTCGGTGGTGACCGAGTCGCCCAGCTTCGCCAGGACGCGGGCGCCCTCGATGTCGGAGACCGGGGTGGTCTCCATCGTCATGCCCTCGAAGTACGGGGGCTTGCGGACGTAGGTGGACTCGGCGTCCCACTCGAAGGTGTTGCCGGTCGGGATCGGCAGGGCCTGCCACTGGGCGTCGCCCGCGAAGACGTCCTGGTAGGACTTGTTGAACATGTCCTCGCCGATGGCGTTCGCCACGACGTCGTTGACCTCGGCCTCGGTCGGCCAGATGTCCTTGAGGAAGACCGGCTTGCCCTCGGTGTCGGTGCCGAGCGCCTCCGTGGTGATGTCCACCTTCATGGAGCCCGCGAGCGCGTACGCGACGACCAGCGGCGGGGACGCCAGGTAGTTCATCTTGACGTCGGGGTTGATGCGGCCCTCGAAGTTCCGGTTGCCGGAGAGGACCGAGGTGACGGCGAGGTCGTGGTCGTTGACCGCCTTGGAGACCTCCTCCGGCAGCGGGCCGGAGTTGCCGATGCAGGTGGTGCAGCCGTAGCCGACGAGGTTGAAGCCGACCTTGTCGAGGTACGGGGTCAGGCCCGCCTTGTCGAAGTAGTCGGTGACGACCTTCGAGCCCGGGGCGAGGGTGGTCTTGACCCACGGCTTGCGGGTCAGGCCCTTCTCGACGGCCTTCTTCGCGACGAGCGCGGCGGCGACCATCACGTACGGGTTCGAGGTGTTGGTGCAGGAGGTGATCGCGGCGACGGTGACGGCGCCGTGGTCGATCTCGTAGGTCGAGCCGTCGGGGGCGGTCACGGTGACCGGGTTCGACGGGACGCCGTTGGAGGTGGCCGGGGCGTCGGAGGCCGGGAAGGACTCCTTGCCCGCCTCGTCGGCGGTGTCGACGTAGTTGCGCACGTCGAGGGCGAACTGCTGCGCGGCGTTCGCGAGGACGATGCGGTCCTGCGGGCGCTTCGGACCGGCGATCGACGGGACGACCGTGGAGAGGTCCAGCTCCAGCTTCTCGGAGAAGTCCGGCTCCGCGGCCGGGTCCAGCCACAGACCCTGCTCCTTGGCGTACGCCTCGACGAGCGCGACCTGCTGCTCGGAGCGGCCGGTGAGCTTGAGGTAGTTCAGGGTCTCGCCGTCGATCGGGAAGATCGCGGCGGTGGAGCCGAACTCCGGCGACATGTTGCCGATGGTGGCGCGGTTGGCCAGCGAGGTGGCGGCGACGCCCTCGCCGTAGAACTCGACGAACTTGCCGACGACGCCGTGCTTGCGCAGCATCTCGGTGATCGTGAGCACCAGGTCGGTGGCGGTCGTGCCGGGCTTGAGCTCACCGGTGAGCTTGAAGCCGACGACGCGCGGGATCAGCATGGAGACCGGCTGGCCGAGCATCGCGGCCTCGGCCTCGATGCCGCCGACGCCCCAGCCGAGGACGCCAAGGCCGTTGACCATCGTGGTGTGCGAGTCGGTGCCGACCAGGGTGTCGGGGTAGGCCTGGCCGCCTCGGACCATGACCGTGCGCGCCAGGTGCTCGATGTTCACCTGGTGGACGATGCCGGTGCCCGGCGGGACGACCTTGAAGTCGTCGAACGCGGTCTGGCCCCAGCGCAGGAACTGGTAGCGCTCCTTGTTGCGGCCGTACTCCAGCTCCACGTTCTGCGAGAACGCGTCGTGGGTGCCGAACTTGTCGGCGATGACGGAGTGGTCGATGACCAGCTCGGCCGGGGAGAGCGGGTTGACCTTCGCCGGGTCGCCGCCAAGGGCCTTCACGGCCTCACGCATCGTGGCGAGGTCCACGACACAGGGGACGCCGGTGAAGTCCTGCATGATCACGCGGGCCGGCGTGAACTGGATCTCCTGGCTGGGCTGGGCCTGCGAGTCCCAGCCGCCGAGGGCACGGATGTGGTCGGCGGTGATGTTGGCGCCGTCCTCCGTGCGGAGCAGGTTCTCCAGCAGGACCTTGAGGCTGTACGGCAGGCGGGCCGAGCCCTCCACCTTGTCCAGCCGGAAGATCTCGTACGACTCGTCGCCCACCTGCAGCGTGCTGCGGGCGTCGAAGCTGTTCGCCGACACGACAGTCTCCTTCATATATGTGCGCGTTCCACCGCATCCTGCCGTCACGCCTCCTGGCCGATCCGCTAAGGTAAGGCTAAGTTAGGTGACCCTTACCGCCGGACTGGCGATGCGTACGGCTGCGGTGCGCCTCGGCAGATATCTCGATGTCGAGATAACTCTAATACATCAGCCGCGCGGATGCTGGCCCCGGGGCCCTGGGCGGGCTTCGCGCTGCGCGCTCGTCCTCAAACGCCGGACGGGCTTATTTCGCTTCCGTCCGGGATTCATGCGCGGACTCACGCGCGCCCAGGCGTGTGCGCCCCCGGGCTCACCATGGGCCGACGCTGCGCCAAGTGGCCGAGTTCCCGGTCGCGGACGTGCAACACATCCACTGTGCGGGCACAGTGGAGCACGGCGCCCGCCTGCGACTTAACGGCCGCACAACGGCCGGTGTCTGACGGATCGGAATCAGCCGCTCCCCCAATGGCCTACCCCAGCGGGTACCTCATCTCATATCTGAGATAGCCTCTGGCGCATGGCAGACGACTACCTCGTACGCATCGGCAAGCTCATTCGTGACGCCCGGCAGCACCGTGGCTGGACACAGTCGCAGCTGGCCGAGGCGCTCAACACCAGCCAGAGCGCCGTGAACCGCATCGAGCGCGGCAACCAGAACATCAGCCTTGAGATGATCGCCCGGATCGGCGAGGCGCTGGACAGTGAAATCGTCTCGCTCGGGTACTCGGGTCCGATGCATCTGCGAGTCGTCGGCGGCCGCCGCCTCTCCGGCTCCATCGACGTCAAGACCAGCAAGAACGCCTGCGTGGCCCTGCTCTGCGGCTCCCTGCTCAACAAGGGCCGCACGGTCCTGCGCCGCGTCGCCCGCATCGAAGAGGTCTACCGCCTCCTGGAGGTCCTCAACTCCATCGGCGTCCGCACCCGTTGGATCAACGACGGCGTGGACCTGGAGATCGTGCCGCCCGCCCGGCTCGACATGGACGCCATCGACGCGGACGCCGCCCGCCGCACCCGCTCCATCATCATGTTCCTCGGCCCGCTCCTGCACCGCATGGACCGCTTCCGCCTGCCGTACGCGGGCGGCTGCGACCTCGGCACCCGCACGATCGAGCCGCACATGATCGCGCTGCGCCGCTTCGGCCTGGACATCGCCGCGACCGAGGGGCTCTACCACGCGGACGTCGCCCGCGACGTCACGCCCGACCGCCCGATCGTCCTGACCGAGCGCGGCGACACGGTGACGGAGAACGCGCTGCTCGCCGCCGCCCGCTCCGCCGGGACCACGGTCATCCGCAACGCCTCCTCCAACTACATGGTCCAGGACCTGTGCTTCTTCCTGGAGGCGCTCGGCGTCAAGGTCGAGGGCATCGGCACCACGACCCTGACCGTGCACGGCGTGCCGGACATCGACGTGGACGTCGACTACTCCCCCTCCGAGGACCCGGTCGAGGCGATGAGCCTGCTCGCCGCCGCCGTGGTCACCGAGTCCGAGCTGACCATCCGCCGGGTGCCGATCGAGTTCATGGAGATCGAGCTCGCCGTCCTGGAGGAGATGGGCCTCGACCACGACCGCTCGGCGGAGTACGCGGCGGACAACGGCCGCACCCGCCTGGTGGACGTCACGGTGCGCCCCTCCAAGCTGGAGGCGCCCATCGACAAGATCCACCCCATGCCGTTCCCCGGCCTGAACATCGACAACGTCCCCTTCTTCGCGGTCATCGCGGCCTCGGCGCAGGGCAAGACCCTCATCCACGACTGGGTCTACGACAACCGCGCGATCTACCTCACGGACCTGAACCGCCTCGGCGGCCGTCTCCAGCTGCTCGACCCGCACCGGGTGCTCGTCGAGGGCCCGACCCGCTGGCGCGCCGCCGAGATGATGTGCCCGCCCGCGCTGCGCCCCGCCGTGGTCGTGCTGCTCGCGATGATGGCGGCCGAGGGCACGTCGGTCCTGCGCAACGTGTACGTGATCAACCGCGGCTACGAGGACCTGGCGGAGCGTCTGAACTCCGTCGGCGCGCAGATCGAGACGTTCCGGGACATCTGAGGACGTCCCGTCCGGCCGCTCGCACATCCGTGTGGAATCGGCGCGGGCCGCGGTGTGAGGGTGTCCCCCATGACTCCTCGCACCGCGGCCCGCGCCGTCTCCGTACTCGCCGCCCTCGCGCTGGTCGCGGGGTGCGGCGGCGGGTCCGGCGGGTCCGGCGGCTCCGGGTCCCGCGACGGCGAGGGCGAGCGGTCCGGGTCCTCCCGGACGCCGGACGTCGTCCCGGCCGAGAGCCGCGCGCCCGCCCCCGGCCGGGGCTCCGGCGACCCGGACGACATCAACGGCGACGGCCGCCCCGACCTGCTGATGCAGGTGCCCGTGGCCTGGCCCGCGAGCCACGGCGCGGTGCCGCAGATCGCCGTCGTCTTCGGCTCCCCGCGCGGTCCTGACCCGACGACGCGGACCCTGTACACCACCGAGGACCTCGGCGTGCCCGACCCCAGCGCCGTCGGGAACACCCCGCCGTACCCCGGGACCACCGCCGACCTGGACGACGACGGCTTCGCGGACTTCGTCACCCGCACCGGCGAGGAGGCGCCCGCGGGGAACCGCGTGGTCGAGTACGTCAACTGGGGCGGGCCCACGGGGCCCCGGCGCGGCGCGGCCCCGACCCGGCTCCGCCTTCCCGCGCCGGACGCGACGGCCGGCTTCGCCGCGACGGTCCGGGGCGACTTCGACGGCGACGGCCGCCACGACCTGGCGGGCCTGCGGGCCGACGGGACGTCCGTGGTGCTGCTGTTCGGCCCGTTCACGCGCGCGGGCGCGGCCGCGCGCACCGAGCGGCGGACCCTGCCGCGGCCGCGGTACACCTCGTACAGCAGCCTCCGGGCCGACGACATCGCCCCCTCGGGCAAGCCGCGCACCACCGGTCTGTACGCGCACTACGGCAACGACGGCGAGCAGTCGGCGGGCCAGTACTTCGCGGCGCGGCCCAGCGGCGGCCTCGCCGCCACCAGCCGCCCGGTGCGCGCGGGCAACGGCTACGCGTTCGGCGACTTCGACGGGGACGGCGCCCGTGACCTCGCCGTCGGCGACGACGGCGGCCGCAACGACGAACCGGACGCGGGGGCCGAGGCGCCCGACGTCGCCGGGAGCTACGCCGTCTACCCGGGCGGCGGCGGTCCCGTGCGCACGTACCGGCCCGCCGAGCGCGTGGCCGGGGCCTACACCGCCGTCGACCACGACGGCGACGGCCGGGACGCGCTGCTGTTCGGCGGCCGCCGGGGTCCCGTCCTCTACGAGGGCGACCGGCGGGTCGCGCGCCTGCTGCGGACGCCGCCCGCGCGGGTGGACGGCAAGCGGATCCCCGCGGGGAGCGGGCAGTGGCTGGTGCACTCCGCCGCCGACCTCGACGGGGGCGGCGCGGACGAGGTGGTCCTGTCCTGGCATTCGCCGAAGCTGTACGACACGTACGGGTCGGTGCCGACGCACTGGTGGATCACGGACGGCGCGGGCCCGAAGGACGACGCCGTCTTCTCCACCCGCAGGTTCGCCCCGCCACGCTAGGCCTGCCCTCGCGGGGCGCCCCAGGCCCACCCCTTCCCGCTTCGGGGGCTCCGCCCCCGTACCCCCGGTCCTCAAACGCCGGACGGGCTGGATACAGCCCCTCCGGCGTTTGAGGAGCGGGGTCTGGGGCGGAGCCCCAGTTTCGGGAAGGGGCGGGACTGGGGAGCTCCCGGCAGGGGTCAGGGCAGCACCGCGAAGCCGTCCAGTTCCACGAGGCACTCCTCGTCCCAGAGGCGGACCGCGCCGATGACCGCCATGGCGGGATAGTCGCGGCCCGCCAAGCGCTTCCAGACGGCACCCAGTTCACGGGCGTGCGCGCGGTAGTCGGCGACGTCCGTGGCGTAGACGGTGACGCGGGCGAGGTCCGCGGGGGTGCCGCCCGCCGCGCGCAGGGCGGCGAGGAGGTTGCCGAGGGCCTGCTCGAACTGCTCGGGCAGCGTGGCCCCGGTGACCTTGCCGTCGGCGTCCAGGGCCGTCTGCCCGGCGAGGAAGACGACGCGGCCGCCGGTCGCCACGACGGCGTGGCTGAAGCCGGTGGCCGGGGAGAGGCCGGCGGGGTTCAGACGGTCGAGGCTCACGCGGTCTCCTCCGGGGCGAGGGCGAGGGCGGGGGCGGGGGCGGACGCGTACAACTGCTTGGCGATGACGGCGCGCTGGACCTCGCTCGCACCCTCGTAGATGCGCGGCGCCCGCACCTCACGGTAGAGGTGTTCGAGCAGGTGCCCGTGCTGGAGGGCGCGGGCCCCGTGCAGCTGGACGGCGGTGTCGACGACGTACTGGGCGGTCTCCGTGGCGAAGAGCTTCGCCATCGCCGCGCGGCCCGCGATGCCGGGCTCCTCGCGGTCGTGCGCCGCGGCGGCCGCGTACACCAGGAGCCGCGCGGCCTCCGTGCGCGTGGCCATCTCCGCGACCTGGTGGGACACCGCCTGGAGGTCCTTCAGCTTGCCGCCGAAGGCGTCCCGCCGCGCGGTGTGCGCGAGGGTCGCGTCGAGCGCTGCCTGGGCCATGCCGACCGCGAAGGCGCCGACGCTCGGGCGGAAGCGGTTGAGGGTCGCCATGGCGACGCCGAAGCCCCGGTCGGCCTCGCCCAGGAGGTCGTCCGCGGTCACGCGGACGCCGTCGAAGGCGAGGGTGCCGATGGGGTGCGGGGAGAGCATCGCGAGCGGGGTGCCGCTCAGGCCCGGACGGTCGGCGGGCACCAGGAAGGCGGTCACGCCGCGGGCGCCCGCGTCGGGCGTGGTGCGGGCGAAGACGGTGTAGAAGTCGGCCTCGGGCGCGTTGGAGATCCAGGCCTTCTCGCCGGTCAGGCGCCAGGCTCCGGCCGTGCCGGGCTCGGGCTCGGCGCGCAGCGCGAGGGCCGCGGCGTCGGAGCCCGCGCCCGGCTCGGACAGGGCGAAGGCGGCGACGGCGCGGCCCTCGCGCGCGCCGGGCAGCCAGCGCTCGCGCAGCCGCGCCGAGCCGTAGGCGTGCACGGGGTAGGCGCCCAGGCCCTGGAGGGCGTACGCGGTCTCGGCCTCCGTGCAGCCACGGGCGAGCGACTCCCGGGTCAGGCACAGGTCGAGGGCCCCGGCGGTGAACAGCCCGTCGAGCAGGCCGAGTTCGCCGAGGGCCTCGGTGAGCGGTCGGTTCACGCGCCCCGGCTCGCCCTTCTCGGCGAGGGGGCGGAGCCGGGTCTCGGCGAGCTCCCGCAGCCGGTCACGCCGAGCGGTCTGCTCCGGGCCGAGCGAAAATTGCGGAAACGCCTGCGAAGGCGGTGGAACCGGCACATCCGGTGCAGGTGACACAGTCGGCACGTCGGTCATCTCGGGCCTCCCCTGGCGCGGGGCGCGGAGCCGCACCCCGGAGTCTTATCGCGCAGTGTTGACTGCCGTCACCAACACGATACGCTCGTTGGGCGAGCCCATCACTACGCCCGACGGCAAAGGTGGCGAGGCGCCATGCGGACCACAGGGGCAACCTACGGCGACAGCGGCGCCGCGCCCACCGGACACGTCGACACCTTCGCGCGTGAGCACCTCCCCCCGCGCGACCAGTGGCCCGCGCTGGTGCGCGACCGGCCCGAGCTGCACTACCCCGACCGGCTCAACTGCGGCGCCGAGCTCCTGGACGCCTCGGCCCTGCGGTACGGCGCCGACCGGCCCGCCTTCGTCGCCGCCGACGGCACGGCGTGGTCGTACGGCGAGCTCCAGGACCGCGTGGACCGGATCGCGCACGTCCTGACCGCCGAGCTGGGCGTGGTGCCCGGCAACCGCGTGCTGCTGCGCGGCGCCACCTCGCCCTGGCTCGCCGCCTGCTGGCTCGCCGTGATGAAGGCGGGCGCGGTCGCGGTGACCGTCCTCGCCCAGCAGCGCGCGCAGGAGCTGGCCACGATGTGCGAGATCGCACAGGTCTCGCACGCGCTGTGCGACGCCCGCGCGGTCGACGACCTGATCAAGGCCGGGGTGCCGGGCCTGCGCGTGACGACGTACGGCGGCGAGGGCCCCGACGACCTCCTGGCCCGCGCGGCGGCCCGGCGGCCGGAGCCGTACGGGGCGGTGGACACGGCGGCCGACGACGTGGCGCTGATCGCCTTCACGTCCGGCACGACGGGGCGGCCCAAGGGCTGCATGCACTTCCACCGGGACGTGCTCGCGATAGCCGACACCTTCGCGCGCCACGTCCTGAAGGCCCGCTGTGACGACGTGTTCGCGGGCAGCCCGCCGCTCGGCTTCACCTTCGGCCTGGGCGGCCTCGTCATCTTCCCGCTGCGCGTCGGCGCGGCCTCCGTACTGCTCGAACAGGCGGGCCCGAAGCAGCTGTTGCCCGCGATCGCCGCGCACCGGGTGAGCGTGCTGTTCACCGCGCCGACGGCGTACCGGGCGATGCTGGACGCGCTCGACGCGCCCGAAGGGGACACCGCGCACGACGTGTCGTCGCTGCGCCGGTGCGTCTCCGCGGGCGAGAACCTGCCCGCCGCGACCTGGCAGGCCTGGCACGAGCGCACGGGCCTGCGCATCATCAACGGCATCGGCGCGACGGAGCTGCTGCACATCTTCATCTCCGCCGCCGACGAGGCGATCCGCCCCGGCACCACGGGCCTGCCCGTGCCCGGGTGGCACGCGCGCGTGGTCGACGCCTCCGGCGCGCCCGTGCCGGACGGCGAACCGGGCCTGCTCGCGGTGCGCGGCCCGGTCGGCTGCCGCTACCTCGCCGACCCCCGGCAGCACGACTACGTCCGGCACGGCTGGAACGTCACCGGCGACACCTACGTCCGCGACGCCGACGGCTACTTCCGCTACGTGGCGCGCGCGGACGACATGATCATCTCGGCCGGGTACAACATCGCGGGCCCCGAGGTCGAGGAGGCCCTGCTGCGCCACCCGGACGTGGTGGAGACCGCCGTCGTCGGCCGCCCCGACGAGCGACGCGGGCAGATCGCCGTCGCGTACGTGGTGCTGCGCGAGGGCGCGACCCCCGACGCCGAGCGCCTGCGCGCGTTCGTCAAGGCGGAGCTGGTGCCCTACAAGTGCCCGCGCGCCGTGGAGTTCCTCGACGCCCTCCCGAGGACGGCCACGGGCAAGCTGCAACGCTTCCGCCTGCGGGAACCGGGGGCGGCGCCCGGCGCGGAAGATCCACTTCCGGAACCGGGGCCCGCGTCCGGGGCCTAGAGTGATCACGTGTCCGAGCAACACGCCCCCAGGTCCCTGATCGTCACGTTCTACGGCGCGTACGGCCGGGCGGCCCCCGGCCCCGTCGCGGTCGCCGAACTCGTCCGCCTCCTCGCGCCGGTGGGCGTCGACGCGCCGTCCGTCCGCTCGTCCGTGTCCCGCCTCAAGCGGCGCGGGCTCCTCGTGCCCGCGCGCACGTCCGGCGGGGCCGCGGGGTACGAGCTGTCCGCGGAGGCGCGGCAGCTCCTCGACGACGGCGACCGGCGCATCTACCCGGCCGCGGGCGGACGCCGCGACGGCGGCTGGGTGCTGGCCGTGTTCTCCGTCCCGGAGGCGGAGCGCAACAAGCGGCACGTGCTGCGCTCACGCCTGGCGGGCCTCGGCTTCGGCACGGCCGCGCCGGGCGTCTGGATCGCCCCCGCCCGCCTCCACGACGAGACCCGGCACACCCTGGAGCGCCTCGGCCTCACGGCGTACGTCGACCTCTTCCGGGGCGAGCACCTGGGCTTCACCCCCACCGCCGAGGCGGTGTCGCGCTGGTGGGACCTCTCCGCCATCGCCAAGGAGCACGAGGCCTTCCTCGACCGCCACGGCCCGGTCCTGCGCGCCTGGCACGCCCGCCCCGACACGCCCCCGGAGCAGGCCTACCGCGACTACCTCCTGGCCCTCGACACCTGGCGCCACCTCCCCTACGTCGACCCGGGCCTGCCCCCGGAGCTCCTCCCGGCGTACTGGCCGGGCACCCGCTCGGCGGAGGTCTTCCAGGGCCTGCACGACCGCCTCCACCGAGCGGGCTCGGAGTTCGTGCTCAGAGGCTGAGCCTCGGCTTCGGGGCGTCCGTGCGGCCCGTCTGGGGGCGGCGGCTGCCGGCCCGGTAGGGGCGGGGCCACGGGGCGGCGGGGCCCTGGTAGTCCTGCTCGGCGGCCGCGTGCAGGGTCCAGTGGGGGTCGTACAGGTGCGGGCGGGCCAGGGCGCAGAGGTCGGTGCGGCCCGCCAGGAGCAGGGAGTTGACGTCGTCCCAGGACGAGATGGCCCCGACCGCGATCACGGGGACGCCGGTCTCGTTGCGGATGCGGTCCGCGTACGGCGTCTGGTACGAGCGGCCGTAGGCGGGGGCGTCGTCGGAGACCACCTGGCCCGTGGAGACGTCGATCGCGTCGGCGCCGTGGGCCGCGAAGGCGCGGGCGAGCACCACGGCGTCGTCGGCCGTGGTGCCGCCCTCGGCCCAGTCCGTGGCGGAGACGCGGACCGTCATCGGCCGGTCGGCGGGCCAGGCCTCGCGCACCGCGTCGAAGACCTCCAGGGGGAAGCGCAGCCGGGCTTCCAGGGAGCCGCCGTACGCGTCCGTGCGGCGGTTGGTGAGCGGGGACAGGAAGCCGGAGAGCAAGTAGCCGTGCGCGCAGTGGAGTTCCAGGAGGTCGAAGCCGCAGCGCGCCGCCCGCCGGGCCGCGGCGGCGAACTCCTCGCGCAGCGCGGGCAGTTCGTCGGCCCGCAGGGCGTGCGGGACCTGGCTGCGCGAGGTGTACGGCAGCGCGGAGGGGGCCACCAGGGGCCAGTTGCCCTCCGCCAGGGGCTCGTCGATGCCCTCCCACATGAGCTTGGTGGAGCCCTTGCGGCCCGCGTGGCCCAGCTGGACCCCGAAGGCGGTGCCGGGCGACTGGTCGTGCACGAAGTCCGCTATGCGCGCCCAGGCGTCGGCCTGCTCGTCGGTGTAGAGCCCGGCGCAGCCGGGGGTGATGCGGCCCCGCTCGCTCACGCACACCATCTCGGTCATGACGAGGCCCGCCCCGCCGAGGGCCCGCGCGCCCAGGTGGACCAGGTGGAAGTCGCCGGGGACGCCGTCCCGCGCGGAGTACATGTCCATCGGGGAGACGACGACGCGGTTGCGCAGGGTGAGGCCGCCGAGGGTGAAGGGGGTGAACATGGGCGGTGTGCCCTCGGGGCAGCCGAAGTCCCGCTCCACCGCCGTCGTGAACCGCTCGTCGCGCAGGCGCAGGTTGTCGTGGGTGACGCGGCGGCTGCGGGTGAGCAGGTTGAACGCGAACTGCCTCGGCGGCTGGCCGAGGTAGAGCGGAAGCTCCTCGAACCACTGGAGGCTGGCCTGCGCGGCGCGCTGCGTGGACGCCACGACCGGGCGGCGCTCGGCCTCGTACGCCGCGAGCGCGCGCGGGACGTCCGGCTGCTCCTGGAGGCAGGCAGCGAGGGCGAGCGCGTCCTCGACGGCGAGCTTCGTCCCGGAGCCGATGGAGAAGTGCGCGGTGTGCGCCGCGTCGCCGAGCAGCACCGTGTTGCCGTGCGACCAGCGGTCGTTGACGACCGTGCGGAAGGTCAGCCAGGACGAGTTGTTCGAGCGCAGGCCGCGGCCGTGCAGGGCGTCCGCGAAGACCTTGGCGCAGCGGTCGATCGACTCGGCGGGATCGGCGTCGGCGAAGCCCGCCGCGCGCCAGACCTCCTCGCGCATCTCGACGATCACGGTGGACTCGTCCGCCGAGAACGGATAGCCGTGCAGCTGCATCACGCCGTGCTCGGTCTCGGCGATCTCGAAGCGGAACGCGTCGAAGGCGAAGTCGGCGGCCAGCCAGATGTAGCGGCAGCGGTGGCTGGTGACGGCGGTCCTGAAGACGTCCGCGTGCGCCTCACGGGTCACGCTGTGCACCCCGTCCGCCGCGACCACCAGGTCGTACGCCGTCGCCAGCTCGGCGGCGGGCGGGGCCTCGGCGCGGAAGCGGAGGTCCACGCCCAGGTCGCGGCAGCGCTCGTGCAGCACGGCGAGCAGGGCCCGGCGGCCGAGCGCCGCGAAGCCGTGGCCGCCGGAGGTGTGCCGGGTGCCGCGGTGCACGATGTCGATGTCGTCCCAGCGCACGAAGCGCTCCCGCAGGGCCGCGTAGACCACGGGGTCGGCGTGCTCGATGCCGCCGAGCGTCTCGTCGGAGAGGACCACGCCGAAGCCGAAGGTGTCGTCCGGGGCGTTCCGCTCCCAGACCGTGACCTCGCGCGCCGGGTCGAGGCGCTTGAGCAGGGCGGCGGCGTACAGGCCGCCGGGGCCGCCGCCGATGACGGCGACGCGGCGCACGGCGGAGGGCGCGGGGGCCGGGGTCGGCGCGGAGGCCACGGTCACCGCCCCCGCCACTTCGGGGCGCGCTTCGCGGTGAAGGCCGCGTGGAACTCGGCGTAGTCCTCGCCGTTCATGAGGAGCGCCTGGGTGGCCGCGTCCAGCTCCACGGAGGCCGCGAGCGGCATGTCGAGCTCCGCGGTGAGCAGGGCCTTGGTCTGCGCGTACGCCAGGGCCGGGCCCTCGGCCAGGCGGCGGGCGAGGGCGGCGGCGGCCTCGTCGGCCCTGCCCTCGTCGGTCAGCTCGCTGAGCAGACCGATCCGTTCGGCCTCGGGGGCGCGCACCGGTTCGCCGAGCATCAGCAGCCGGGTGGCGTGCCCGAGCCCGACCACGCGCGGCAGCAGATACGCGGCGCCCATGTCGCCGCCGGACAGACCGACCCTGGTGAACAGGAACGCGAACCGCGCCGACGGATCCGCGACCCGGAAGTCCGCGGCGAGCGCAAGGACCGCGCCCGCGCCCGCGGCCACCCCGTGCACGGCGGCGATCACGGGGAAGGGGCACTCGCGCAGCGCCCGCACGACCTGGCCGGTCATGCGGTTGAAGTCGAGCAGCTGGGCGGTGTCCATGGCGAGCGTGGCGCCGATGATCTCGTCCACGTCGCCGCCCGAGCAGAAGCCGCGGCCCTCGCCCGCGAGCACGAGGGCGCGCACGGACCGCGTACGGGACAGCTCGGCGAGCAGGTCGCGCAGATCGGCGTACGCGCCGAAGGTGAGCGCGTTGAGCTTGTCGGGGCGGGCGAGCGTGACGGTGGCGACGCCCTCGTCGACGGTCAGGCGCAGATGCTCCCACTCGGGGGTGCGGGCTGCGGAGCCGGTGAAGGGACTCATGACGTGCGGCCTCCTCGGCGGAGTGCGACGGGGGTTCCCTCTTCGAAGTTATCACCATTCCATGACTGTCGTCACGAGTACGCGATAACAGCCGTGCGGGACGGCCCCGCGACAGGGATGCCGGTGGTCCCGGGGCAGCCCGACCAAGGTCCCTGTCGCCACTCGGCTTAGGATTCGTACGGTTGAAGGCAGGACCGCACCGGACCACCTGCTCGCCGAACGGACCCGCACTTGCCCGAGCCGCACTCCCCCGCAAGCTGGCGCATCGCGCTGCCGCACACCGTGGCCGCCGTGCCGATCGCGCGCGCCCTGGTCCGCACGGCACTCATCGACATCGGCTCCACGGCGGACACCGACACGGCCGAGCTGCTCACCGCGGAGCTGGTGGCCAACGCGGTGGAGCACGCGCCCGGGCACGCGCCGATAGAGCTGCTCATCGAGTTGCTGCCGACGCAGTGCCAGGTGGAGGTCCGGGACTCCAACCCCACCCCGCCCGGGGACCTCTCCGCCCCCGGCCCCGGCTGCGAGCCGGACCCCTGGCAGGAGCACGGCCGCGGCCTGCTCCTGATCCGCACCCTCAGCACGGCCTGCGGCCACCGCCCGACCGCCTCGGGCAAGGCGGTGTGGTTCACCCTGTCGGCAGGGCCCTAGCGGCGGCTCAGGCCAGCGTCGCCACGAGCACGGCCTTGATCGTATGGAGGCGGTTCTCCGACTCGTCGAAGACGACCGAGTGGGGGGACTCGAAGACCTCGTCGCTGACCTCCAGCCAGCGCAGCCCGTGCCGCTCGCACAGCGCCCGCCCCAGCGTCGTCTCCAGGTCGTGGAAGGCCGGCAGGCAGTGCAGGAACCGCACGTCCGCGTTGCCGGTGGCGTGCAGGACGTCCATCGTCACGGCGTACGGCGCGAGGGCCCGGATGCGCTCGTCCCAGACCTCCGCGGGCTCCCCCATGGACAGCCAGACGTCGGTGGCGACGAAGTCCGCGCCCGCGACGCCCTCGGCGACCTCCTCGGTGAGCGTGATCCGGGCACCGCTGGCCTCGGCGAGGCCCCGCGCCCGGGCGACCACGTGCTCGGCGGGCCAGTAGGCCCGGGGCGCCACGATCCGCACGTCCATGCCGAGCAGGGCGCCGGTGACCAGGTAGGAGTTGCCCATGTTGAAGCGGGCGTCACCGAGGTAGGCGTAGGCGATCCGCTCCAGGGGCTTGGCGCAGTGCTCGGTCATCGTGAGGACGTCGGCGAGCATCTGCGTGGGGTGCCAGTCGTCGGTCAGGCCGTTGTAGACGGGCACGCCCGCGTGGGCGGCGAGCGTCTCGGCCGTCGCCTGGGCATCGCCCCGGTACTGGATCGCGTCGAACATCCGGCCGAGGACGCGGGCGGTGTCCTTCGCGGACTCCTTCTGCCCGATGTGCGAGGCCGAGGGGTCCATGTACGTCGTGGCCGCGCCCTGGTCGGCGGCGGCCACCTCGAAGGCGCAGCGCGTGCGCGTCGAGGCCTTCTCGAAGACCAGGGCGATGTTCTTGCCGCTCAGCCGCCGCCGCTCGCGCCCCTCGCGCTTGGCGGCCTTCAGCTCCGCGGCCAGGGCGAGCAGACCTCGGAACTCCTCGGCGGTGAAGTCCACCTCCTTGAGGAAGTGGCGGCCGGTGAGGTCGAGGCTGGTCGGGCCGTTCGCCATGGGGGCGCTCCTGGGGTGCGGATACGTGATACTGGAAGTCTATACGACTGACCACAAATGTATGCACCCCCCCTTTCCGGGGCCCTCTCGGGGCGCCCCCGCCGGCTCCCGGCCCGCCCCGCTCAGCCGCCGACCGGGTCGCGCTCCACCGGGCAGCTCATGCAGCGCGGCCCGCCCCGGCCCCGGCCCAGCTCGCTGCCCGGGATCTCTATCACCTCGATGCCCTGCTTGCGCAGATACGTGTTGGTCGTCGCGTTCCGCTCGTACGCGACGACGACGCCCGGCTCGACCGCGAGGACGTTGCAGCCGTCGTCCCACTGCTCGCGCTCGGCCGCGTGCACGTCCTGCGTGGCGGTCAGGACCCGCACGCGGTCCAGGCCGAGGGCCGCCGCGATCGCCCGGTGCATGTGCTCCGGCGGATGGTCGGTGACCTTCAGCTCGCGCTCGTCGACCCCCGGCTCGATGGTGTACGAGCGCAGCATGCCGAGGCCCGCGTACTGCGTGAACGTGTCCCCGTCGACCATCGTCATGACCGTGTCCAGGTGCATGAAGGCCCGGCGCTTGGGCATGTCGAGCGCCACGATCGTGCGCGCCGAGCCGGCCGCGAACAGCTTGTGCGCGAGCATCTCGACGGCCTGCGGCTTGGTGCGCTCGCTCATGCCGATGAGCACCGCGCCGTTGCCGATCACCAGGACGTCGCCGCCCTCGATGGTGGAGGGGTAGTCGGCCTGCCCCTGTGACCAGACGTTGCCGACCTGGCCGTGGAAGAGCGGGTGGTGCTGGTAGATCGCCTCGAAGTGGACGGTCTCGCGCTGCCGCGCGGGCCAGCGCATCGCGTTGATCGACACGCCGTCGTAGATCCACGCGGAGGTGTCGCGCGTGAACAGGTGGTTGGGCAGCGGGCCGAGCAGGAAGTCGTCCAGGTCCATGCAGTGGAAGCGCACGGACGTGGGCTCCGGGTGCCGCTCCAGGTACTCCCGCTTCGTCATGCCGCCGACCAGGGCCTCCGCGAGCTCGCCGGACGGCAGCGCCTCGAAGGCGGCGCGCAGGTGGTCGGTGGCGAGCGGGCCGTACTCCTTCTCGTCGAAGACGCGGTCCAGGACGAGCTGCCGGGCGGCGGGCACGTTCAGCACCTCGGTGAGCAGGTCACCGAAGAGATGGACCGTCACCCCCCGGTCGCGCAGGACGTCGGCGAAGCCGTCGTGCTCCTGTCTTGCCCGCCGCACCCACAGGACGTCGTCGAAGAGCAACGCGTCCTTGTTGGTGGGGGTCAGGCGCTTCAGCTCCAGGTCCGGGCGGTGCAGGATGACGCGGCGCAGCCGCCCGGCCTCGGAGTCGACGTGGAATCCCATGCCCCCATCCTCGCCTCTCGACGGCCGGGACACGCGTCGAAGGCGCCCAGAACACGTCCAGAACACGTCACAACGCGCCGCGTTGCCGGTGTCCCGCCGGGTCGCCCGCCGGGTGTCCCGCCGGGCGTCCTGCCCGGCGGGACATCGGTGCCGCACGAACCGCGGCAGGTCACAGACGCGGATCCACCGGTTCCGATTCCAGCGCGAGCACCGCGAACACCGCCTCGTGGACCCGCCACAGCGGCTCACCCGCCGCGAGCCGGTCGAGGGCCTCGACGCCGAGCGCGTACTCCCGGATCGCCAGCGAGCGCTTGTGGCCGAGGACGCGGCCGCGCAGCTTCGCGAGGTTCTCCGGGCGCGTGTACTCCGGCCCGTAGATGATCCGCAGGTACTCCCGGCCCCGGCACTTGATGCCCGGCTGGACCAGGCGGCCCCTGCCGTCGCGGACCAGGGCGCCGACCGGCTTGACGACCATGCCCTCGCCGCCGCGCCCGGTCATCTCCAGCCACCAGTCGACGCCCGCGCGCACCGACTCCTCGTCGCCCGTGTCCACGTACAGGCGGCGCGTGGTGCGCAGCAGGCCCGAGCCGTCGTGCTCCACCATGCGGTCGATCAGGGCCAGTTGCTCGTCGTGCGGCAGCGCGGCCAGGCTCCGGCCCTGGACGGCGAGGATCTGGAACGGCGCCAGGTGCACGCCGTCGAGCCCGTCGGTCGGCCAGCAGTAGCGGCGGTAGGCGTCGGTGAACGCGGCCGCGTCCGCCGCCCGTTCGCGCTGCGCGTCGAGCAGGTCGCCGACGTCAACGCCGCGCCCGACGGCCGCCTCCAGGGCGTTCAGCGCGTCCGGGAAGGCCGCCCCGGACGCGGCGCCCACGGCGGCGTACTGGGTGCGCAGCAGGCCCGTGGCCTTGAGCGACCAGGGCAGCAGCTCGGCGTCGAGCAGCAGCCAGTCGGTATCGAGCTCCGCCCACAGACCGGCCGCGCCCACGGCGGC
This sequence comes from Streptomyces sp. YIM 121038, assembly GCF_006088715.1. NCBI lineage: Bacteria > Bacillati > Actinomycetota > Actinomycetes > Kitasatosporales > Streptomycetaceae > Streptomyces > Streptomyces sp. YIM 121038. Next base: position 7,091,187 of record NZ_CP030771.1, on the reverse strand, counting down.
CCGCAGCCGGTCGAGGACCTCCTCGGTCATCGCCGGGTCGTCGAAGAAGGGGCGGCCGGTGCGGGTGTAGAGCGAGCCCGTGGGCCCGTCCACGCCGAACCGCTCGCCCGCGGCCGCCGCGTCCTTGCAGACCAGGACCACGGCGCGGGAGCCCATGTGCTTCTCCTCGCACACCACCCGCGCGACCCCGTCCGCCGCGTACTGCGCGAACGCCTCGGCGGGGTGCTCCAAGTAGCCCTCACGCTGCGACGTCGCCGTGGGCGCCATGGTCGGCGGCAGATACGGCACCAGGCGCGGGTCGGCCGCGAAGCGGCTCATGACCTCCAGGGCCGCCGCGGCGTTCTCCTCGCGCACGGTCACGCGTCCGGCGTTGCGGGTCTCCACGGCCCGGCGGCCGTGCACGTCACCGAGGTCGAGCGGGCGTCCGTCGTGGCCGCCGGGCGCGTCCGTGCGCAACGGCCGCGCCGGTTCGTACCAGACCTTCTCGGCCGGTACGTCGACCAGTTCACGCTCGGGCCAGCGCAGGGCGGTGAGCTTGCCGCCGAAGACCGCACCGGTGTCCAGGCAGATGGTGTTGTTCAGCCAGGTCGCCGTCGGCACGGGCGTGTGGCCGTACACGACGGCCGCCTGGCCGCGGTACTCCTCGGCCCACGGGTAGCGCACGGGCAGGCCGAACTCGTCGGTCTCGCCGGTCGTGTCGCCGTACAGCGCGTGCGAGCGGACCCGGCCCGAGGTGCGGCCGTGGTACTTCTCGGGCAGCCCGGCGTGGCAGACGACGAGCCTGCCGCCGTCCAGGACGTAGTGGCTGACGAGCCCGTCCACGAACTCCCGCACCCGGGTGCGGAACTCCTCGCTCTCGCCGTCCAGCTGCGCGATCGTCTCCGCGAGGCCGTGCGTGTGCTGGACCTTGCGGCCCTTGAGGTGGCGGCCGAGCTTGTTCTCGTGGTTGCCGGGCACGCACAGGGCGCTGCCCGCGGCGACCATGGACATGACGCGGCGCAGGACGCCCGGCGTGTCGGGGCCGCGGTCGACGAGGTCGCCGACGAAGACGGCCGTGCGGCCCGCGGGGTGGACGCCGTCGACGTAGCCGAGCCGGGCCAGCAGGGACTCCAGCTCGCTCGCGCAGCCGTGGACGTCGCCGACGATGTCGAACGGGCCGGTGAGGTGGGTGAGGTCATTGAAGCGCTTCTCGGTGACGACCTCGGCCGACTCGGCCTCCTCGACGCCCCTGAGGACGTGCACCTTGCGGAAGCCCTCGCGCTCCAAGTGCCGCAGCGAGCGCTTGAGTTCGCGGGTGTGCCGCTGGATGACGCGGCGCGGCATGTCGGCGCGGTCGGTCCGGGAGGCGTTGCGCGCGGCGCAGACCTCCTCGGGCACGTCGAGCACGATGGCGATGGGCAGCACGTCGTGCCGTCTGGCCAGCTCGACCAGCTGCTTGCGGCTCTCGCTCTGCACGCTGGTGGCGTCGACGACGGTGCGGCGGCCCGCGGCGAGGCGCTTGCCCGCGATGTAGTGCAGCACGTCGAAGGCGTCGCGGCTCGCGCTCTGGTCGTTCTCGTCGTCGGCGACGAGGCCGCGGCAGAAGTCCGACGAGATCACCTCGGTCGGCTTGAAGTGCCGCCGCGCGAACGTCGACTTGCCGGAGCCCGACGCGCCGATGAGCACGACGAGGGAGAGGTCGGTGACGGAGAGGGTCCTGCTCATGCCGCCACCTCCGCGGTGCGGTCGCCGCCGCGGCCCGCGGGCTGCTTGCCCCGGGTGAACACCGCCATCTGCGTGGGCGGACCCACCTCGGGGTCGTCCGGCCCGACGGGCGTGAACGCGACCTCGTAGCCGTGCTGTCCGGCGACGGACTCCGCCCACTGCCGGAACTCGGCGCGGGTCCACTCGAAGCGGTGGTCACCGTGGCGGACGTGGCCCGCGGGGAGGGATTCCCAGCGCACGTTGTACTCCACGTTCGGCGTGGTCACCAGGACGGTGCGGGGGCGGGCCGAGCCGAACACCGCGTACTCCAGGGCGGGCAGCCGCTCCACGTCGACGTGCTCGACGACCTCGCTGAGCACGGCCGCGTCGTACCCCTTCAGGCGCTTGTCCGTGTACGCCAGGGAGCCCTGGAACAGCTCCACGCGCTCGGCCTGGCGCTCGCCCATGCGCTCCAGCTTCAGCCGCCGCGCCGCCACGGTGAGCGCGCGCATCGACACGTCGACGCCCACGACCTTGGTGAACCGCACGTCCTTGAGCAGGGCCTGCACCAGCTGGCCCTGGCCGCAGCCGAGGTCGAGCACCCGGGCCGCGCCCGCGTCCTCCAGGGCCGCGAGGACCGCCTCGCGGCGCCGCACGGCGAGCGGCACCGGCTGCTCCTCGGTGTCGACGTCCTCGTTCACGGCGTTGTCGATCTCCGTGACGTCGCTGTCGTCGGCGTCGGCGAGCCGCACCAGCTCCAGGCGCTCCATCGCCTCGCGCGTGAGCGACCAGCGGCGGGACAGATAGCGGCTGGTGATCAGCTTCTGCTCCGGGTGCTCCGCGAGCCAGCCCTCACCGGCGCGCAGGAGCTTGTCGACCTCGTCGGCCGAGACCCAGTAGTGCTTGGCGTCGTCGAGCACCGGAAGCAGCACGTACAGGTGGCGCAGCGCCGCGCTCAGCGTGAGCGTGCCGTCCGGCGCGTCGAGGACGAGGCGCACGTACCGCGAGTCGCCCCACTGCGGGAAGCGCTCGTCCAGCGGCACCGGCTCGGCGCGCACCGTCCAGCCCAGCGGCTCGAACAGGGCGCGCACCAGGCCGGGCCCGCCGCGCGCGGGCAGCGCGGGCACCTCCACACGCAGCGGAAGCGACTGCTCCGCGCGCTCGGGCAGGGCCTTGCACACGCCGCGCAGGGCGCTGGAGAACACCGTGCTGAGCGCCACGGCGAGCAGCGAAGAGGCGGCGTACGGACGGTCGTTCACATACTGCCCGAGGGCCGCGTCCGGCGCGCCGCCGCGGCCCTTGCCCCGCCGCACGAGCGCCAGCGGATCCACCTCGAGCAGCAGCGCCGCCGTGCAGCGCTCGTCGCCCGCCTCGGGGTAGAAGACGTGCGCGCGCCCGTAGGAGGTGGAGAACGCCTGCGCCTTGCCGGGATGCTTGTGCAGCAGGAACCCGAGGTCGGTCGCGGGGCGTTCGGGGCTGCCTGTCGTGCTGATCGTCAGGAACACGGTGGGTCTGCCTTGGTATCGGCTCGGATCGGACGGGCGCGCGTGGGCGATCACGGCTGGGTCCTTCCCCGGCCCTCGTGTCCGTGCGTGTGCGCCGTCCGCGGTCAGCTCGCCGGTACGGCGCCCTCCCCCGGCGCGTCTGCCCAAACGTACCTCGAACAGCGCGAACGCACTCGGGCATTTCGATGCGGCCGCTCCCGGCCGGGGGCGCGGGCCCTGCGGGGTCAGCCGCGTCCGCCGCGGACCCGCTTGACCTCGCGGTCGACGGCCCAGGCGTCGGCGACCGGGCCGATGTGGCCGAGCTTGTCGGGGTTGACGACCGAGCAGATGGTCTGGATCCGCCCGTCGAGCACGTCGAGGGACAGGGTGTGCAGGACCTTGCCGTCGCGGTCGCGGACGACGGCGCCGGGCTGGCCGTTGATCTCGTGCGGCTCGCACGTCACGTCGATCCTGATCAGCCAGGGGAAGACCGTGCCGAGCAGCCGGGCCACGTTCTCCGCGCCCACGACGGCCCTGGCGAGCTGCGGGGCCTTGCCGCCGCCGTCCCCGACGAGCTGGACGTCGGCGGCGAGCAGGTCCTGCAGGCCGCCCACGTCGCCTTCCTTCAGCGCGTCGAAGAACCGCGACGCGAGCTCCTGCCGCTCCGCGCGGTCCGCCTCGAACCGCGGCCGTCCGGCCTCCATGTGCTTGCGGGCCCGCACGAGCAGCTGCCGGCACGCGGCCTCCGAGCGGCCCACCGCGGCGGCGACCTCGTCGTACCCGAAGCCGAAGACCTCCCGCAGCAGGAAGACCGCCCGCTCCAGCGGGCTGAGCCGCTCCAGGAGCAGCAGCGCCGCCATCGACACCGAGTCGGCCAGCTCCACCGCCCGCGCCGGGTCCTGATACGGGTCGCTGAGCAGCGGCTCGGGGAACCACGGGCCCACGTACTCCTCGCGCCGCACCCGCGCGGAGCGCAGCACGTCGATGGCTATCCGGGTCACCGTGGTGGACAGGAACGCCTTGGCCGAATCGGGCCGGGTCGGCGAGGCGTCGAAGCGCAGCCACGCCTCCTGCACCGCGTCCTCCGCCTCGCTCACGCTGCCCAGGATCCGGTAGGCGATCGAGAACAGCAGCGACCGCAGCTCCTCGAATTCCTCGACCTTGCTCACGCCGACTTCCCTCCCCCGGCCCGGGGTCCGCCGCCGGGCCCCGGGCATGGTGCTCTTGGTGCTCAGTGGAACTGCCCGGGCACGTAGTCGCCCGCGGGCTGCTGGGCGATGATATTCAGCCGGTTGGCCATGTTCATGAAAGAGACGTGCAGGGCGAGGACGGTGAGCTGCTCCTCGTCGTAGTGCGCGGCGGCGCGCGCCCACACCGCGTCGTCGATCCCGCCGGCCCCGTCCGCGACCCGGGTCGCCTCCTCGGCGAACTCCAGGGCGGCGCGCTCGGCCGCGGTGAAGACCGTGGCCTCCCGCCACGCCGCGACCAGGTGCAGGCGCACCGCGCTCTCACCGGCCGCGGCGGCCTCCTTGGTGTGCATGTCGAGGCAGGCGGCGCAGCCGTTGATCTGGCTGACGCGCAGCGCCACCAGCTCCTGCGTCGCGGCGGGCAGCGGCGACTCCTTGAGCGTCCTGCCCGCCGACATCACGTGCTTGAGCGCCTTCCCGGCGGTCGGGCTGCCGAAGTAGTTCAGTCGCGCGTCCATGGTGTGCTCCTCTGGTGGTCCGTGCCTACACCCCCTGGGACGAGGTGGCCCGGACCCCTGTGACATGGACGGATGTGACCTGGGTCTCCCGGCCGCCGGGCGCGGCGGCCGGGGCTACGACAGCTGCGACTGGACCTGCGAGGAGATCAGCTCCAGGTGGTCGAGGTCGGCCAGGTCCAGGCACTGGAGGTAGATCCGGCTCGCGCCGATCTCCGCGTACCGGCCGATCTTGTCGACGACCTCGGCCGGGGAGCCCGCGAGGCCGTTGGCCTTCAGCTCGTCGACCTCGCGGCCGATGACGGCGGCCCGCCGGGCGACCTCCGCGTCGTCCTTGCCGACGCAGGCCACCAGGGCGCTGGAGTACACCAGGTCGCCGCCCTTGCGCCCGGCCTGCTCGGCGGCCTCGCGCACGCGCGTGAACTGGCGCTCGCTGTCCTGCACGGAGGCGAAGGGGATGTTGAACTCGTCGGCGTGGCGCGCGGCCAGGCGCGGGGTGCGCACGGCGCCGTGGCCGCCGATGAGGACCGGCACCCTGCGCTGCGCGGGCTTGGGCAGCGCGGGCGAGTCGGTCAGCTGGTAGTACGTGCCGTCGTACGAGAACGTCCGGCCCACGGGCGTGTCCCACAGGCCCGTCACGATCGCCAGCTGCTCCTCCAGGCGGGCGAACTTCTCCTTGGGGAAGGGGATGCCGTACGCCTTGTGCTCCTCCTCGAACCAGCCCGCGCCCAGCCCCAGTTCGACCCGGCCGCCCGACATCTGGTCGACCTGCGCGACCTGGACGGCGAGCACGCCGGGCAGCCGGAAGGTGCCCGCGGTCATCAGCGTGCCGAGCCGGATCCGCCGCGTCTCGCGGGCGAGCCCGGCGAGCGTGATCCAGGCGTCCGTGGGGCCGGGCAGGCCGTCGCCCGAGCCCATCTTCAGATAGTGGTCGGAGCGGAAGAAGGCGTCGAAGCCGAGGTCCTCGGTGGCCTTGGCGACGGTGAGGAGGGTGTCATAGGTGGCCCCCTGCTGGGGCTCTGTGAAGATGCGCAGGTCCATGTCTCCATCCTGCACGCTCGAACGCCCGTCAACCTCGTCTGTCCCGCCGGTCCCCACCGGCACCGGTCGGGTGAAAGTCCGTCAACCCGGCGGCCGGGGCGGGTCCGTGCCAGTGACTACCCCGAGCCGGAGATCGTTGGCTCGGGCGGAGCCGGGCCGCCCGGCACCCGCGCCGGCGGCCACCGTCGGCGCGTCCGCCGCATGAACTGCCTCGTCGGGCCGGGACGCTTCCGCCCCGCGCGGGGCGCGGGCCGAGGAGGCCGTGATGTCCCAGGAAGCCGTGCCCGAGCAGGCGCGCGACCACGTCGTGCCAGAGCAGCAACGCGCCCTGCCCCCGGCCGGGCCGCAGGGCGCGCCCAAGGGCCTGCTGCAACAGATGGAAGAGTTGATGGCAGCGCTCAACGCGGATCTGACGCAACTGGACGCCGACCTTCAGCAGTCCACCCGGCCGCCCACGCCGGAGGGTGACCAGCACCGCGCCTGACCCCGCGGACCCAGCCCCGCGCCCCCGTGGGCGCTTCCCCCGAAGACCGGCGGCCCGTACATCCAGCGCTCTGTGTGCGGGCCGTCCGGCCGGACCGGAGGGTGTCAGCCCTCCAGGACCGTGCCGGTGCACTTCTCGCAGTCGCTCTCGTCCGACAGGGCCCGCTCGCGGGCGGCCAGTCTGCGGAGCATCTCCACCACGCGGTCCCTGGACTCGTCGGCCGCGTCGATCGACTCCATGCACTGCCAGTACAACCCCTCGTCCTCGGCGCCCATCGCCACCGAGACGAGGGCGATCCCGGCCTCGGCGAGCAGGGCGCCGAGCCCGAGCAGCGTGTCGTGGGCGTCCCCTATCACGGTCAGACCCGCCGCCCGTATGTCCTCCGCCTGGGAGCGGGGCGGGTCCAGGAGGCCGCAGCCCCGGCCGCTCAGCTCGCTCAGGCCCAGCGCCTCGCCCCGTAACTCCGGCGGGCCCGCGACGGCGAGGCGATGCCCTATCGCCTGGGCCAGAGCCTGGGACTGCCACACCTCCGCCACGATGGCCGCGGGCTCCTGACTCCGCGCCAAGGCGCATCTCGTCGCCTCGATGAGCCTCATCGCATCCATGCGCCGTCCCCATTCATCCCGCGCCCACTCGCGGCACGTACACCAGAACTCCCTTGTTCACTACCCACAGTGAGCGCCTTCCGTTCGAAAAGCCAGAGGAAGCCTGAAATCTGTGGACAAAAATCTGAGTGTGGACAAGGCATCCACTCCGGAGAGTGACGAAGAGGTGTCTTTGGCCCTCTTTCCGGCTGTCCAACAGGTGGTGACAGCGGCGGACTTACGGGGTTGCTGGGCCCAGCGGATCGCCTGACGACGGGCGCCCGCGGCCGTCGGGGCGTACGCGGGGCGCCCCGCGAGGCGTGCGCCGCAGGGGGCCCGGGGCGTGCGCCGGGCGGCGCCTCAGGGCGCCGGGAACCGCTCCTCGTTCCGCTCGATCTTCGCCGCGAGCGCCTCGAGCGGGTCGACGCCGAGCACCGCGCAGAACTGGAGGAGGTACGCGAGCACGTCCGCGACCTCGTCGGTGACGCGGTGGGCGGAGTCGGCGTCCTCCATGACGCGGGCCGACTCCTCCGGCGTCAGCCACTGGAAGATCTCCACGAGCTCGGCGGCCTCGACGCTGAGCGCGGCGGCCAGGTTCTTGGGCGTGTGGTACTGCTCCCAGCGCCGCGCGGCGGCGAACTCGGCCAGCCTGCGCTGCAGTCCCTCGATGTCTTGATCGGTCACGGGCCCCAGTCAACTACATGCCGTGACATCGCGTCCGTCCGAGGTTCACCACCGTGACGCCGTCGGCCGCCGCGGCCCAGGTGGCGTCCGCGACGGCCCCGATCAGACGGATGTGCCCGCGCCCGCACGCGCGGGCCGCGAGGTCCGCGAGGGCCCGCTTCTGCCGCTGGTCCAGGCAGCGGTCGAAGCCGTCGGCGAGGACGGTCAGGCTCTGGTACGCCTCCGGGACCTCCGCGACCGGGTCGACCTCGAGGACCCGGGGGCCGGTCAGCAGGACGAGCGCGAGCGCCAGATAGCGCAGTTCGCCGTCGCCGAGCCGCCCCACGCACGTCCGCACCCCGTCCCCGCGGTCGAGCACGGCGCGCAGGGCGCCGTCGCCCGCCTGCTCGGAGAGGACGTCGGCGACCGGACCCGCGCACCCGGCGCGCAGCGCGGCGACGAGCTGCGCGTGCCGGTTGCCGCACTCGGAGCGGGTGCGCCAGAGGACTTCGGCGAGGTTGTCGCAGCCCCCGAGCAGCCGGCCCGCGCCCGCGAGCCCGCCCGCCCCCACCACCACCGGCTCGCGCATCCGGGTGGGGCGCGGATCGCAGGCGAACACCGACCGCAGTGCGACGACGACCTGCTCGGCGGCGGCGAGCACGAGCCGCTGCCCGTCGGTCTTGCCCGCGACGCGCAGCGGCAGCAGGGCCGTGCCGAGCCGGTCGTCGGGCAGCGGCGCGCGGGTGACCGGTGCGGCGCCCGCCGTGTGCCAGGAGGCCTGCACCGCGCGGCGGCCGGGGTCGCGCAGGGCGGTCTCCAGGAGGGTGAGCCCGTCGCGGGTCAGGCGCTCGCCCGCGATGCGCAGCTCCGGCTCGGCCTGCACCGCGACGTCGAGGCGGACGGGGCCCGCGGGGCCGTCGACGGTGCAGCCGATGCGGAAGCCGCGGCGGGCCTGGCCGTCGGCGCGGGCCCGCTCGGGCACGCAGCGGGCGGGCTGCGGGAACACGTCGGCGAGTTCGGCGCCCGCGCCCAGCAGCGCGAGCGCCTCGTACGCGCGCAGTGCACTGGTCTTGCCGCTGCCGCTCGGCCCCGAGAAGAGCGTGAGCGGGCCGAGCGGGAACGCGGCGGCCCGGTGCCCGGCGAAGGCGGAGAGCCGCAGTTCGGTGACGCGCGGCTTGTCCCGGGCCAGGGCCGCTGGATCCTGCGCGAACGTCCGGCGGGAGTGCACAGTCATGCACGGAAGCTAGGCCGAAGTGGATCAGGCGAACCGTTTTGCCCGGCCGACCTTCGCCCGATCGGGCGATCACCACCCAACGGGCCGTGTGAGCTGGGCGGTTGGGCTACGGAGCACGCGCGCGGGACCCGCAGGGGGCCCGGTCAGACGGTGGCCGCCTCCACCAGGCCCTGCACCTCGGTGTCGGGCGGCGAGAGCAGGAAGACGTTCTTCTCCACCCGGTGCATGCCGCAGCCGAGGCCGAAGACGACGCCGCTGCTGAAGTCGAGGACCCGCTTGGCGGTCTCGGTCTCGGCGCCGCTGAGGTCGAGGAGGACGGGGATCTGCGCCATCAGGTTCTCGGCGACCTCGCGGGCGTCGGAGAAGACGTTGACGCGGGTGACGACGAAGCGCCGCCGGGTCTCGGTCTCGGCGTCGGGCAGCGAGCGGTGCCCCGGCCACGACGGCCATTCGTTGCGGCCGCGCAGCGGCACGACCTGCGCGAGCCCCTCCCACTGTTCGTCGGTGGCTTCGTTGCTGGTCACAGAGCAACCCCGTCCTGGCTCGTCCTCAACGTCTGTACCAGGCAATTCTTACGCCACTTCACCCGGTTGGCCCAATTGCGACACGAGGAGGACACCGCGGCGGGAACTTCCGCGCCCCGGCGCCCGACCACCTGCCCGGCGCCGGGTGTCCCCTGCCCGCGCCACCGCCTCAGCCTCGGGAGCGCCGATGCCCAGTCCGTCCAGACCCTCCGGGTCACCCCCGCCGCGCGCCTGGCGGCCCCCGCCCGCCCTGCTCGGGTTCCTCGCGCTGCTCGCCGTCGTCTTCGTCGTCGCGTACCAAGTGGGCGACTCCGTGGGACCGGTGGCGCCGGGCATGCGGTCCTCGACGTCCGACGGGGACGGCGGCTCCGGAGGCGGCCACGGCGGCGGGCACGGAGGGCACGGCTGATGGACACCGCCACCGGTACGGCCCCCGCGCCCGGGGTGACGACCACCGACCTGGTGATCGGCGGCATGACCTGCGCCGCGTGCGTGAACCGCGTCGAGAAGCGGCTCGGCAAGCTCGACGGGGTCAGCGCGAGCGTCAACCTCGCCACCGGGCGGGCCCAGGTGACGCATCCGGCGGACACCGGCGCGCAGGAGCTGATCGCGGTCGTCGTACGGGCGGGCTACACGGCGGAGGTGCCCGCGCCGCCCGCGCCCGAGCGGGCGGCGGGCGAGACCGCCGAGGACGACGGCGCTCGGGCCGAGCGCACCAGGCTGCTCGTCACCGCGCTGCTCTCGCTGCCGGTCCTTGCCCTGTCGATGGTGCCCGCCTGGCAGTTCCGCAACTGGCAGTGGCTGTGCTTCGTCCTCGCGGCACCGGTGGCGGTGTGGGGCGCCTGGCCCTTCCACCAGCGGGCGCTGCGGGGCCTCAGGCACGGGGCGGCCACCATGGACACCCTGGTGTCGCTCGGCGTCGCCGCGTCCTTCTCCTGGTCGGCGTACGCGCTGTTCCTCGGCGGGGCGGGCGAGCCGGGCATGCGGATGCCCTTCGCGTTCCTGCCGTCCGCCGGGGGCGGGGCCGCGCACCTGTATCTGGAGGCGGCGGTCGGGGTGCCGCTCTCGGTGCTCGCCGGGCGGTTCCTGGAGGCGCGGGCCCGCCACGGCACGGGCGCGGCGCTGCGCTCGCTCGCCGAACTCGCCGCCAAGGACGTGGCGGTGCGCGGCCCGGACGGCACCGAGCGGCGCGTGCCCGTCGGGTTGCTGCGGGTGGGCCAGGAGTTCACCGTGCGGCCCGGTGAGCGCGTCGCCACCGACGGCGTCGTGGTGTCGGGCGCGTCCGCGCTCGACGTGTCGCTCGTCACCGGCGAGAGCGAACCGGTGGAGGCCGCACCCGGGCAGGCCGTCGTCGGCGGCGCGGTCAACGCGGGCGGCCTGCTCGTCGTCCGGGCCACCGCGGTCGGCGCGGACACCCAACTGGCGCGGATCACGAAGATGGTGACGGAGGCTCAGACCGGCAAGGCCCGCGCCCAGCGCCTCGCGGACACCGCGGCGGGCGTGTTCGTGCCCGTGGTCCTCACCCTCGCGGTCACCGTGCTCGGCTTCTGGCTGGGCGCCGGGGCCGACCCGCAGGCCGCCGTGACCGCGGCCGTGGCGGCGCTCGTCGTCGCCTGCCCCTGCGCCCTCGGCCTCGCCACGCCCACCGCGCTGCTCGCCGCCACCGGGCGCGGCGCCCAGCTCGGCGTCCTCGTCAGCGGGCCGCGGGCCCTGGAGGCGCTGCGGCACGTCGACACCGTCGTCCTGGACAAGACCGGCACGCTCACCACCGGGAACATGACCGTCGCGCGCGTCACCGCCGTGCCCGGCGGCCTCGGCGAGGCCGCGGTGGTGCGGCTCGCCGGGGCCGTGGAGCAGGGCTCGGAGCACCCGCTGGGCCGCGCCCTGGTGACGTACGCCCGCCAGCGCCTGGACGACGCGGCGTTGCCGCCGGTCGACGGGTTCCTGGCGACGCCCGGCACCGGTGTCGGCGGTGTGGTGGAGGGCCGCCGCGTGGAGGTGCGGGTGCCCGGCGACGCGCTGCCGGACGTGCTCGCCGCCGCGCTCGCCGAGGCGGAGGAGGCCGCCCGCACCGCCGTCCTCGTCCGTGTGGACGGCGTCGACGAGGCGGTCGTCGCCGTCGGCGACGTGCTGCGGCCCGGCAGCTACCGCGCCGTGGACCGGCTGCGGCGCCTCGGCGTCGAGCCGGTGCTCGCCACCGGCGACCGGGCGGCGACCGCGCACGCCGTGGCCGCCGAACTCGGCATCGCCGAGGTGCACGCGCGCTGCACGCCCGAGGAGAAGGCCGAACTCGTCGGGCGGCTGCGCGCGCAGGGCCGCCGCGTCGCGGTGCTCGGCGACGGCGTGAACGACGCCGCCGCGCTCGCCCGCGCCGACCTGGGCATCGCCATGGGCTGCGGCACCGACGCGGCGATCGGCGCGGCCGACGTGACGCTCGCGGGCGGCGACATCGGCGCGGCCGCGGTGGCCGTGCGGCTCGCCCGGCGCACCCTGGCCACGATCCGCGCCAACCTCGTCTGGGCGTTCGGCTACAACGCGCTCGCCGTGCCGCTGGCCGCGGTGGGCCGCCTCGGCCCGATGACGGCGGCCGTCGCCATGTCCGCGAGCTCCCTGCTCGTGGTCGCCAACAGCCTGCGTCTGCGGACGTGGGAGCCGGTGCCGCGCGCGGCACGGGAGAGGAACCGCCGATGAGCTCCCTGTACGCGCGGCTGCGCCCCGGCCTGCTCGCCGCGCTCGCACCGGTCCTGGCCGCCGCGCTGACCCTGGGCGGGCTCTCGGCCTGGGTCGCGGCCGGTGCCGCGGGCGGGCCCGCACGGATCTCGGTGACGGGCGGGCGGGTGTTCCTGACCTACGGCAGCGTCGCGGAGACCGCCGCGTTCTTCCGGATCACCAACTCCGGCGACTCCGACGACGTCCTGGAGTCCGTGCGCTCGCCCGCCGCCGTCGACGTGATGCTCAGCCGGACCGTGGAGCGCGCGGGCGCGAACGTCGAGTCGATGCGGATGGTGGAGTCGGCGACCGTGCCCGCGGGCAGGCGGATCACCATGAAGCCCGACGGGCTCGACGTGATGCTCCGCCCGAAGCGGGCCCTGCGGCTCGGCGCCGAGGTGCCGTTCGTCCTGACGTTCCGGCACAGCGGCGAGGTGCGGGTGACGGCCCTGGTGGTGCGGCCCGGCAGCTGACAGGCGCCGGCACGGCGCGACCGGAGTCGGGACGTACGGGAACTGCCCGCGCCGCCCGTCCGACTACTGCGGCACACGGCGTGAGCCGAGGCGGCGGAAGGAAGGCGCGTGAGGGCCGATGGGCGGGCTTGAGGTACAGCTGCGCGACGTGACCTGCGGGCACGGGCGCGTCGTCGCCGTGGACGGCGTGGACCTGGAGGTCGCGGCGGGCGAGCGCGTGGCCCTGACCGGGACGAACGGCTCCGGCAAGTCCACGCTCCTGCGGGCCGTGCTGGGGCTGCACCGGCAGACCCGCGGCACGGTCCTCGTCGGCGGGCGCGGCACCCGCTCGGCCGCCGACCGGGCCTGGCGGCGGCGCGCCTGCGCGTGGGTGCCGCAGAAGCCCGCGACGGGCCGCTTCCCGCTGCTCGCGGGCGAGTTGCTGGACTCCAGCGGCGCCCCGGGCCCGGCGGCGGACGCGGCGGACGGCCTCGGCGTCGGCGGGCTGCGCCGCAAGCCGCTGCACACCCTGTCCGGCGGCCAGCTCCAGCGGACCTATCTGGCGCGCGCGGTGGGCTGTGTCGCCGCCGGTGCCGGGGTGCTGCTCGCGGACGAGCCCACCGCCGCCCTGGACTTCGCGGGCCAGGAGGAGGCCGCCGAGCTGCTCACCTCGCTGCCCGTCACGCTCCTGGTCGTCACGCACGACCGGACGCTCGCCGCGGCGTGCGACCGCGTCCTGGACATGGCGGCGGGCCGCCTGCGCGAGGTGCCGCCCACCGGCCCGGGTGCGCGCCAGATGCCACCGGCCGCCCCGGGTTCGCGCGAAGTGCCGTCCACCGCCCCGGGGCCGCGCGAAGTGCCACCGGTCGGCCTCGGAAGGGGGGCGGCCGGATGACCCTCGCCACCGCCGACCTCGGCCTCATGCTCCAGCTCGTGCCGGTGCAGCGCGCCGGGTTCGCGCTGCTGCTCGCCGCCGTCGGCCTGCCCGTCGTCGGCGTCGTGATCGTCGGGCTCGACATCATGCCGGTGCGGTTCGCGATGATGCACGTCGCGCTGCTCGGCATCGCCGTGGGGCTGCTCACCGGGCTCGACCCGATGCTGTGCGCCCTGGTGGCCTGCGCGCTCGCGGGCGCGGGCGTGGCCCCCCTGGCCCGCACGCCGGACGGCCTGTCGGGCGCGATGGGCCTGCTGATGAGCATGGCCGTCGCGGCCGCGCTGCTCGTCCTTTCGGTGGCCGGGGTCAACGCCTCCGGCGCGTTCGCGCTCCTGTGGGGGTCGATCCTGTCGGTCACCACCGCCGACATCGTCGTCGTCGCGGTGCTCGCCGTCGCCGTACCGGCGCTGTTCCTGTGGCGGCGCCGCGACCTCGCGCTGCTGCTGTACGACCGTGAGCTGGCGCAGTGCTCCGGGGTGCCCGTCGGCGGGCTCACCGTGGTGCTGCTCGTCCTGGTCGCCGTCGCGGTGGGCGGGGCGATCAAGCTGACCGGCGCGCTGCTCGTCGACGCGCTCACGCTGCTTCCCGCGCTCGCCGCGCGCCGCCTCGGCGACCGGCTCACCACGATCGCACTGTGGGCCGTGGCCATCGGCGTCGTCGTGAACACCACGGGCTTCCTGCTCGCCCTGTGGCTGGACTGGCCTCCCGGGCCCGTCCTCGTCCTGCTGGCGGGGGCCGTCGTCCTCGCCGTCCACCTCATCCCCGAACGGAGCATCACCTCATGGCGCGCACCGGCGTCCGCATCCCCCAGCACCTCTCCCGCACGGCCGGGGCCGTGGCACTGAGCGCCGCCCTCGCCCTCACGGCCACCGCCTGCGCCGACGAGAACCAGCCGAAGAAGACCGACGCGGGCGAGGGCGGCGGGCCCGTGGTCGTCGCCACCACCACCTGGGAGGGCGCGTTCGCCAAGGCCGCCGGGGCCAAGGACGTCACCGTCCTGGTGCCGCCGTCCACGCACCACGCCCCGGACTACGACCCCAAGCCCTCCGACCTCGCGGCCGTCGCGAAGGCCGACTTCGTGCTGTACGCGCCCTTCGAGCCGTACGCCGACAAGATCAAGGAGGCGGCGGGCTCGAAGGCCGAGCTCGTCCAGGTCAACCTCGACAACGACGCGGGCAAGGCCACCGGCGAGGTGACCCGGCTCGGCGGCCTCTTCGGCACCGAGGTGTCCGCGAAGAAGTGGAAGACGTCCTTCGAGCGCCTGTACGCGAAGCTGTCCGCGGACCTCAAGTCGGCCTGGCCGGGCGGCAAGGCGCCCACCGCGGTCAGCCAGGTCTTCACCACCTGGTCCGCGCGGATGGCGGGCGCCCGCACCGTCGGCACGTACGGCCCCGAGCCCGTGAAGGCCTCCCAGGTCGCCGAGCTGGCCGCGAAGAAGCCCGCGCTGGTGCTCGACAACGCGCACATGTCGACCGGCACGGTCCTGCCCGGCTCCGGCGCCGAACAGCTGAAGATCGTCAACTACCCCGGGGACGACCTGGACCTGCTGCCGGTGTACCGGAACGCGGCGGCCCAGCTGAAGAAGGCGCTGCGGGCGGAGTAGCACGCGCGGCGGAGCAGCACGCGCGGCTGAAGGGGCCCCGCCGGTCCGGACCGGCGGGGCCCCTCGCGCGTGTCAGGAACCGGCGGCCGCCCGCTCCCGCAGGGCCGTGCGGTCCGGCTTGCCCGCCGGGGTCAGCGGCATCTCCGGCACGAGCAGCAGCCGTTCGGGGTGCTTGGCCCGGTCCAGACCCCGCCCCGCGAGGTGCTCGCCGAGCGCGTCGAGGGTCAGCGGCGCCCCGTCCCGGCCGTCGGAGACGGGCACCACGCAGGCCGCGAGCCGCTCCCCCATGACCGGGTCGGGGACGCCGACGCACACCACGTCCCGGATCAGCGGATGGGCGCTCAGCTCGCGCTCCACCTCGGCCGGGCTGATGTTGGCGCCGCCACGGATCACCACGTCCTTGAGGCGGCCGACGACGTGCAGCACGCCGCCGCCGTCGATCAGGCCGAGGTCGCCGGTGCGGACCCAGCCGTCGGGGGTGCGGTAGCGGGCGTCGAGCTCGGGGGCGCCGACGTAGCACAGCGGGGTCATCGGGCCGCGCGCCACGATCTCGCCGACGGCGCCGTCCGGCACGGGCTCGTGGGTGGCGGGGTCGGCGACGCGGATGTCGGCGACGCGGGGGTCGGGCCGCCCCGCCACGACGCCGTGCTCCGGGGCGGAGCCCTCCTCGTGTCCTTCGAGCCCCGTATGGCAGTTGACGCCGTCGGCGGAGCCGTAGAGGTTCACGACGGGGCAGCCGAAGGCCTCCCGCGCGGCGGCCGCCGTGGTGGCGTCCAGCGGGGAGCCGCCGAGCACGAGCGCGGTGGGCGGCGGCAGCGTCCCGCCGTCGGCCGCGAGCCGGTCCAGGATCATCCGGGCCATGGTCGGTACGCCGAGGACGTGCGTGGGCTCGTGCTCCCGGATCGCGGCGATCGCGGCCTCGGGCGTGAAGTGGTCGAGCAGGACGAGCGTGCCGCCGTGCCGGGCGAGGGCGACGGCCGTGCCGTTGGAGCCGAACGCCGAGGCCAGCGGCACCAGGAAGAGACAGCGCGGCGGTCTCGCCCCGGCGGGCATGAGCGAGGCGAAGAAGTTGCCGCGGCCGCCCGCCAGGGCGTTGTGCGAATAGGCGACCATCTTCGGCTCGGCCTCGGACCCGGAGGAGACCAGGATGCGGGCGGGGCCGTCCGGGTCGGGCCGCGCGGCCACGAAGTCCTTCGGGTCGGCGCGCAGCAACTCCCGCAGGGTGAACGCCCCTTCGGGCCGCGGGCCCCGGCCCGCCGCGACGACGTGGCGCAGCGCGGGCAGGGCGGCCCGCGCCTCGGCGAGCGCCCGCGCCGGGTGCGCGCCCCGGTGCTCCGCCGCCACGACCACCGCGACGGCCTCCGCGCGGCGCAGCAGGCTCGTGGCCTCCGCCGGGCCCCGGCCGACGGGGTAGGGCAGCGCGACCGCGCCGAGGGCGGCGAGGGCGAGGTCGGTGACGACCGCGTCGCGCCCGTTGGGCAGCTGGACGCCGACGACGTCGCCCGGTCCTATGCCGAGCCCTCTGAGCCCGACGGCCAGACATCGGACCTTGCGGTCCAGGGCGGTGTAACAGAGCTTGCCCTTGCCGTCGACGACGGCCGCGCGATGCAGATCGCTGACCTGCCGCGCCCGGAACAGGCTGTACAGGTCGAGGTCGGGACAGACCCCCTCCACCGCCCAGCTCCTGCGGAGGGCGGCGGGGAGGAGGTCGTGGAGGGCGGGGGGCATGGGGGCTCCTTGGGCTGGATGAGAGGTGAGGGTGGGGCCTTCGCGGGGCGCCCCAGGCCCGCCCCTTCCCGCTTCCTGGGGGCTCCGCCCCCAGACCCCCGCTCCTCAAACGCCGGAGAGGCTGAAACACAGCCGCAAGCGGCACCATCCAGCCCGTCCGGCGTTTGAGGACGAGGCGCGAAGCGCCGAAAAGCGGGGGCACGGGGGCGGCAGCCCCCGGATCGGGAAGGGGCGGGCCTGGGGCGCCCCGCGAGGGAGCGGCCGCTAGCCGAAGCTCCAGGGGTCGGGCACCACCGGCGCGCCATGCCCGTCACGGCCGAGGGCCCCCGCCGGCTCCCCCGGCCCGGAAGCGACCACGACGGCCCCCAGCCCGTGCGAAGCGAGCAGCCCCACCGCGTCGGCGGAGGCCAGACCGCCGAGGTCGTACGCGGCGACGGCCCCCGCGCACCCGTCCCCCGGAGCCACCCACCCGTCCGCGGTCCGCAGGGGCCGCCGAAACCCGGCGGGACGGCGCGCGCCCCGCGCGAGGGCGGGCCCGACCAGCAGGTCGGCGGCCCCGAGCAGCGAGGAGTCGACCCGCACGCCCCGCCCCCCGGCCCGCTCCCGCAGCAGCAGCCCCGCGAGCACGGCCTCCGCCCCGAGCAGCCCGCCGAGGACGTCGAGGAGCGTCATCAGGGAGGGCGCGGGCGGCTCGTCGGCGGGCCGCACGGCCTCGCCGACGGCGGCACGCGCCTGGACCATGAAGTCCGTGCCCATGGGCGCGCCGTCGATCCGGCCCGCCCAGCCGCTCGTGTACGCGTACACGAGACCGGGGTTGACCCGCGCGAGGTCGTCCGCGTCCAGGGCGAGCTGCGCGGCCTTGCCCGGCGCCCAGTTGTGCAGGAAGACGTCCGCGTCGGCGACGAGGTCGCGCAGTCTGCGGCGGCCGGAGGGGGACTTGATGTCGGCCTCCACGGCGTCCTTGCCGCGGTTGAGGGCGAGCCAGCGGGCGGAGACGCCGCCGCACGCGGGCGGCATGCCGCGCAGCGGGTCGCCGCCCGGCGGCTCGATCCGTACGACGTCGGCCCCGAGGAGCCGCAGCAGGTGCGCGGCCAGCGGGGCCTGGATGCGGCGCCCCGCCTCCAGGACGGTGATCCCGGCCAGGGGCCGGTCGGCGGTGGGGACCTGACGGGGCCTCACGAGCCCGCCGGGGCCGTACGGCGTGAGCGTCCACGGCGGCGCGTGGTCGTGCTCGGCGGCGCGCTCGGCGAGCGTGCGCAGCGCGCACACCTCGGCCCCGGACGCGGCGGCGGCCGCCTGGACCCGGCTCCAGGCGGCGCCGCGCACGGTGGTGTGCAGGGCCTCGGGGAAGGGCGCGCAGGCGGTGGCGTACCGGAACTGGAAGGGGCGCCAGCCCGCCCGCAGCGCGTCGGCGGGCGCGCCGAGGGCCCTCCAGAACGCGGCCCAGGCGCCGGGGTCGAGGGTCTCCAGTTCGAAGACCACGCCGTCGGCGGAGGTGAACGGCGGCCCGCCCGGCGCGAGCGGCGCCGCCTCGCCCTCGTCGGCCCCGGCGGCCGCGGCGTACTGCGAGACGGCGAGCAGGCCCGCGCGCACCGCGCTCGTCGTCACCCGGCCCGCCGACCCGCCGCGGGCCTCCGCGACGAGCCCGGCGAGCAGGCCCTGGACGGCGAGGACGCCCGCGGCGGTCGCGGTGTAGTCGACGCCGAGGCCGCGCGGGGTGCCGTCGCGGCGCCCGTGCACGGCCATGACACCGGTGACGGCCTGGGCGGTGGCCTCGTCGTGAACGGCGCCGAGGACGGCCCCCGGGCCCACAGGGCCCCCGGAGCCGACGGGGGCGACGGGGGCGACGGGGGCGCCATCCACGTGGACGGCGCCCGCGTGCGCGGCCACGGCGTCGCGGGACGCGCCCACCGGGCCCGCCCACAGCACCTCCGCCTCCAGCGGCCCGAACCCCCCGCCGCCGAGCACCGCCCGGCCGCTGTCGCCCCCGTCGTCCGACCGGAACGTCCGCGCGCCGAGCAGCCGCAGGTGCGCCGCGACGACGTCGGTCAGCTCGGGGGGCCCGCCGATGTCGCAGCGCAACGCGTCGAGGGGCCGCGCCCCGGCCCGTGCGGTGAGGTCTTGTGACGCTGCCTGGGTCATGTCCGTCGTGTCTCCTCTTCCGGTGCGGCGGCCGCCGCACCGGGGCCGCCGCGAAGGCGGGAACTCGGGGGCGTCGGCGCCCGACCAGTTCCATGGAGAGTCAGTCGGGCGCCCGGGCCCGCGGGTTCCCGGCGAACGGAAGGAAGCGGTGGCGCCAGTGACGGAGTTGAAGGAGCGGGACGGTACGGACGCGGGGCTCGGCGAGCGCGTCGGGGCGTTCGTACGGGAGCACGTCATGCCCCGCGAGGACGTCCTGGACGCGGGCGGGCCCGAGGCCGCCGAGGCGCTGCGCGCGCTGCGGGACCGGGCCCGGCACGCGGGCCTGTGGGCCCTGCCGCTGCCCGCCGAACTGGGCGGCCAGGGCCTCGACTTGAGCGCGTACGCGCAACACGCGGAGGCGGAGGGCGCCAGCGACCACGGGCCCGCCGCGCTCGGCTCCGCGCCGCTGCTCGACGTACGGATGCTGCTGCGGCACGGCAGCGACCGCGTCCGTGCCGCGTATCTCCCCGGCCTTGTCGAGGGCGGGCTGCGCGCCTGCTACGCGATGACCGAACCGGAACGCCCCGGCACCGACCCGTTCCTGACCGCGACCACGGCGGTGCGGCGCGCCGACGGGGACTGGGTGGTCAGCGGCCGCAAGTGGTTCACGTCCGGCGCGGCGGGCGCGGACCTGGTGACCGTGCTCGCCCGCACCGACGGCGCGCCGCGGGACCGGCACGGCCTGTCGCTGTTCGTCGTGCCGACGCGCTCGCCCGGCTTCCGCGTCGTGCGCGAGCTGCCCGTGCTCGGCGCGAGCGGCCAGTGGGAGATCGCCCTCGACGACGTCCGCGTGCCCGGCGACCACCTCGTCGGCGAGCGCGGCGCGGGCCTCGCCGTCGCCGCCGAACGGCTCCAGCTCGGCCGTACCCTGCGCAGCCTGCGCTGGCTCGGGCAGGCCCAGCGGGCCTTCGACCTGCTGGCCCGGCGCGCCGCCACCCGCGGCGGCGCCCGCGGCCCGCTGCACACGCACCAACTCGTACAGCAGCACGTCTTCGAGTCCCTGCTCGCGCTGCGGACGACGCGGCCGCTGGTCCACGAGGCGGTCGCGCGGCTCGCCGCGGGCGAGGACGCGCACGTCGAGGTGGGCCTCGCGAAGGTCGCCGCGGCCCGCGCCCTGCACCAGGTCGTGGACGCGGCGATCCAGGTCCACGGCGCCGCCGGGCTCGGCCCCGACACCCCGCTGCCCGCGCTGCTGCGCACGGCCCGCGCCGCACGGATCCTCGACGGCCCGGACGAGCTGCACGTCACGTCGGTGGCGCGCCGCGTCCTGGACGCCTACGCGTGACTCCGTCCTCCTGCGTCCCTACGTCTATACGTCGACGTCTATACGTCGCCGGGGCGGACGAGGCCGGTGAGGAGGGCGAGGCCGAGGGCCAGGAAGTAGTCGCCCCAGATCAGTTCGTGCTGCTGGGCGGTGCCGGTGGCGGCGTCGTAGCAGCCGTCGAGCAGCATCCCGTCCCTCAGGTGGGCGGTCACCAGGCGGTGCAGGACGGCGGTCGCGCGCCGCGTGAGCCGCCCGGCGTCGGCGCCGGGCAGCGCGGCGAGCTTGAGCAGCGCGACGGCGGTGATCGCGGCGGCGGAGGTGTCCGGGAAGCCGCCGGGCTCGGCGGTGTCGGCGGGCGGCACGAGGGGTTCCCCCGGAGTCGGGGACGCGCCGAGCCGGGCCGCGGCCCGGCGCAGCCGCTCCGGGCGCCACCCCGCGGGGTCGCTGTCGGCGTCCGCGCGCGCCAGCGCGTCCGCGACCGCGAGCAGCAGCCAGGCACGGCCGCGGCTCCAGCCGGGCGCCGGTTCGGCGAGCGGCCGCCAGCCGCTGCCCGGCACGTACCGCCAGGCCATGGCTCCGGCCCGGCACAGGTCCAGGTGCCGGTGCAGATGCGCGGCGGCGGCCTGTGCCCCGCGCGGCCCCGCCGCGGCGAGCAGCGGCACGAGCCCGGGCACGGCATCGGCCCGCGCCACGAGCCTCGGCCCGCCGAAGGCCGCGCCCCAGGGGACGAGGCCCAGGCCGGGGTCGAGGGCGTCGAGACAGACCCGGGCGGCTTCGGCACGCAGGGCTTCGGGGGTGGGGGCGGGGCCCGCCCCAGGGACAGGGCCCGACGCGGCAGTTCCCTCCACCCGCGCGGCAGCAGACCGTGGCACGGCAGGGCCCTCCACGCGCGCGGCAGCAGACCCCGTCGCGGCAGCGTCATCCGGCCCTGCGGCGCTCTCCGCCCGCGCCGGGGCGGCACCGTCCGACGCGGCGGCCGGGAACGGCGCGGACGCCCGACCCGGCGCGGCGGCGGACCCCGACCGGGGAGCATCGTCCGGCGCGGGAGCGGGACGTGGCCGGGGAGCGCGGCCCGGCGCGGAAGCGGAACCCGACCGAGGAGCATCATCCGCCGCGGGAGCGGCCCCCGGCGGGGAGGCGAGGCCGGGGGCGGCGCTGGGACCCGCCGCGGAGGCGAGGTCGAGCGCAGAGGCAAGGTCCGGCGCAGGAGCGGAACCCGACCGGGGAGCATCGTCCACCGCGGGAGCGGCCCCCGGCGGGGAGGCACGATCCGGCACGGGAGCGGGGCCCGGCGCAGAGGCGCGGCCCGGGGCGGAGGCGGGGCCCGGGGCGGAGGCGGGGCCCGGCGCAGAGGTGGGGTCCGGGGCGGAGGTGGGGTCCGGGGCCGGGGATCGGTCCGGGGCGGCCGGGGGCTCCGCTGCCGTGACGGGCCCCGTCGAAGCCGTGCCGTACCAGAGGATCAGGCCGCGTGTCGCCGTGTCCGCGTGGAGCCAGTGGGCGAGCCGGGCCGTGCACTCCGCCGCGGCGCGGTGGTCCTCCGCCGTGCCCGTGGCGCGGGCGCGCAGCCACAGCAGGCCCGCCCAGAAGCCGCCGGTCCAGGCACCGCGCCGGGTCGTCGTCCACGTACCGGTTCCGGGGTCGGCGAACAGCGGGAAGCGGGCGCCGGCCTCGGCCCGGGTCAGGGCGGCCCGGTCGAGCACGGCGCGCAGGGCCGGCCCGGCCCAGACGGGGGGCTCCTCGGGTCCGCGCACGTCAGGCCTCCCCCGCCCGGCGCCGCGCGCCCCGCTCCCGTACCGCCCACGTCAGACCCACCGCGCACGCCCCCGCGAACTCCGCCGCGACCAGCGCCCAGCCCCAGCCGTAGCGGTCCGCGTCCGCGAGGACGCCGAAGAGGGGCGGGCCCAGGGCGAAGCCCGCGAAGAAGCCCGCGGAGACGAGGGCCGAGTCCTGGCCCGCGCGGCCGGGCGCGGCGCGCTGCATGACTAGGACCATGGAGACCGCGTTGGCCGACACCGCGAACACCCCGACGGCGACCGCCGCGAGCCACACCAGCGGGCCCACCGCCGCCGCGGCGGCGAGCAGCAGCGCCGCGCCGACCGCCCCCGCCGCGAGCCACCCCGGCAGCCACGGCGCCCGGCCGGGGGTCGCCGCCCTCGACCAGGCCACGCGCCCGCCGATCCCGGCCACGCCGAGCACCGCCACCAGCGCGGCGGCGGCCACCGGCGGCAGGTCGAGGCGGTCCGACCCGTACAGCGCGAGGTAGGTGTTGACCGACGCGATGCCGCAGCCGAGCAGCAGCGAGAAGGCCGCGAGCCAGGCGATGGCGCCGCGCGGCAGCAGCGAAGCGGCCCCGCCGGTCCGAGAAGGCGCGACCCCGGCGGGCCGCCGGGGCCCGCCTGCCGCAGACCCCGCGGGCGCGGACCCCGCAGCCCCCGCAGCCCCGGCGGCGCCCGCAGCCCGCCGGGGCCCGCCTCCCGCAGGCGCGGCCGCGGGCAGCGCGCGCAGCGCCCACACCGCCGTCAGCACCGCCGCGCCCGCCGCCGTCCACACCGCCGCGCGCCAGCCGAGCCACCCGGCGAGCCCCGCCAGGGGCAGGCCCGCCGCGAATGCCCCCAGTTGGACGCCCGACTGCTTCATGCCGGTCACCGCGCCGCGCCGCGCGGGCTCCACGGACGCCAGGATCGCCTTGTTCGTGGCCGGGTTGGCCAGCGCCTGCGGCAGACCGCCGAGCGCGACCGCCGCGAGCAGGAAGCCCGCGCCGGGCGCCGCGCCGATCAGCGCGAGGGCCACCGCCGAGAGCAGGAGCAGCGCGGCCAGCGCGCGACGCGGTCCCACCCGGTCGACGACGCGGCCGCCGACGGGCGACAGCACGGCGGCGGTGCCGAAGCCGATCGTCGTGGTCAGGCCGAGCGTCGTCGGCGAGACGCCGAGGCCGTCCACCAGGCGCGGCCCGAGCGCGCCGAGCAGGAAGAGCTGGAGCATCGAGAAGGCCATGGCGCAGGTGAGCAGCGCGGTCGACACGCCCCGCGCCGGCGCACCGCCCCGGTCCCCGCCCACGGCCGCACCGACGGTGTCACTCCCGCCCGCACCGGCGGCACTCCCGGCCGCGTCGACAGCAGACGTACGCGAGGCGGCGGCCTCAATCCCGGCCGCACCGACGGCGTCACCCCCGGCCGCACCGACGGCCTCGCTCCCGCCCGCACCGGCGGCACTTCCGGCCGCGTCGACAGCGGACGTACGCGGCGCGGCGGACCCGCTCCCGGCCCCCGCCGTCGCGTCTCCCTGCTCTCTCGCCACGCGGCTGCTCCCCTGCTCGACAGTCGGCCGGTCAGGAGTCGGCCGCGCGGCCCCGCCAGTTCCCGGCCCTTCCAGTGACCCGCGCCACACCGCGGCCCCGTGCGGAACATTCCGGACCCGCCCGCTGGCCGCGCCGGGCGGATGCAAAGATGAGGCCGCCATGTCTGGGGGCCGAAGCTGTCGCGCGATACGGGCCGCGGTGTTCGCGGCCGCCTGTGTGCTGCTCGCGGCCACCGGCCACGCCCTCATGTCGGCGTCCCCGCTGCCGTGGTGGGCGCTGCCGGGCGCGGGCGCCGCCACGTTCGCGGGGGCCTGGCTCCTGGCCGGGCGTGAGCGCGGCGTCCTCATGGTGACCACCGCGTCCGTCGTGGCACAGGCCGCGCTGCACACGTGGTTCTCGCTCGCGCAGGCCGCGGCCCAGTCCTCGGCGTCCGGCGGGGCGTCCCTCGCCCAGCAGTGGGCCCGCCATCTGCTCTGCGGGGCGGACGGCATGGGGACCATGTCGGAGGCGGACGCGCTCCGCGCCGTGACCGACGCGGGACTCGCGGACCGGATGCACGAGGCCGCCGGGCACACCCGGCACTCGATGGGCATGCAGGAGACGGCCGTCCCCACGCCCGGCGCGCACGACATGACCCACATGACCTCCGCGGGAGGCCACGGCGGCGGCGCCCTGCCCGACGGGACGTCCGACGCGCTGCCGGGCGGCATGTCCGACGCGATGTCCGGCATGCACGCCGGGCACGACATGGGCGGCATGTCGCCGCTGGGCATGCTCGCCGCGCACCTGGTCGCCGCCCTGCTGTGCGGCCTGTGGCTCGCGTACGGCGAACGCGCCGCGTTCCGCATCGGCCGGGCCGTCGCGGGCTGGCTGGTCGCGCCGCTGCGGCTCGCCTTCCGGCTGCCGCCGCCCGCGCACCGGCCGCGCCTGCGCCCGCGCCGCGACCACCGCGCGCGGCGGCTGCGGCGGCTGCTCCTCGTCCACGCCATCACCTCACGGGGCCCACCCCTCGGGATCGCTGTCAGCTGACAGCCGGTACCCCGGCCCGCCACGACGGCGGACCCGGCCCGGCGCCGCCCGGCGCCGCGCCGCCCCTCGTCGTGCGCGCACCGGGCATCGGCCCGCACCGCCCCACCCGGCGGCACCGGGCCGTACGACCCCTCACCGGCCGCGCGCCGTCGCGGCCGGATCCCGAAACTCCGCACTCCGGATGCTGCACCTCCGGTTTCCGGACACCCGTAAGGACCTCAGGCGATGACTGCTGCCCTGGCGACCCCACCTGCCCGAAAGATCCCGAAAGGCCAGCCCTGTCGACCGACGGGCCGCCGCACCGACGCCGCCGACGAACCCGTCACGCGGCTCGCGCTCGCCGCGCGCGACGGCGACCCGGAGGCCGTCGACCGTTTCGTACGCGCCCTGCACCGCGACGTACTGCGCTACGTGGCCCACCTGAGCGCCGACCCGCAGGCCGCCGACGACCTCGCGCAGGACACGTTCCTGCGGGCGCTCGGCAGCCTGCACCGGTTCGAGGGCCGTTCGTCGGCGCGGACCTGGCTGCTCTCCATCGCGCGGCGCACCGTCGTGGACAGCCTGCGGCACGCGGCCGCCCGGCCCCGCCTCTCCGACCGCGACGACTGGCAGACCGCCGCCGAGCAGGCCCAGCCGCGCGGCCTGCCCGGCTTCGACGACGGCATCGCGCTCGCCGAACTCCTCGCGGGCATACCGGCCGAGCGACGCGAGGCGTTCGTCCTCACCCAGCTCCTCCAGCAGCCGTACGCGGAGGCCGCCGCGGCCATCGGCTGCCCCGTCGGCACGGTCCGCTCCCGGGTGGCGCGGGCCCGCGCCAATCTGATCGAGGCCCTGGACGCGGCCTGATCCGGCACGGCTGAAGGGGGGTGGCGCCGCGGGGCGTCACCCCCCTCCGCACGTCCTCGGTCGGGCGTGGCCGGACCTGGCCGGACGTGGTCGGACCTGGCCGGACGTGGTCGGACCTGGCCGGACGTGGTCGGGAAAACCCGACCACAAAGACTCGATCTGCCTGTCATGACCGCACCCGTACCGCGCGGCTGCAATGGACGGGTGCTGATCGACAAGCCGACGACCCCGACTCCCCCGCCACGCGCCGAGAGGCCACGTACGCGTACGTGGCCGGGCGCCCTGCCCCGCCGAGCCGTCTGGGTCGCGGGCTGGCTGGCCGCCGCCGCGTGGGCCCTGGCGTTCCCCCTCCTCTCCACGCTGGCGACGCACCGCGCCTGGGGGTTCTCCGCGGCGGCCGGGTACGCCGGAGCCGCGCTCGCCGCGTGGTGGCTGCCCCGGCCCCGGGCCCGCGCCCTGTCGCTGGGGTCCGCGGTCGCGGGCGCCGTCGTCGTACCGCTGACGTCGTTCCTGCTCACCGGGCGCGGACAGAGCGAGGTCGGGGTGATCGAGCGCTCGGGCGTCCTCCTCGTCCAGCAGGCGAGCCCGTATCTGACGGACCCCCAGAACGTCGGCGAGTACACCCCCTACCTGCCCGGGATGGCGCTGTTCGGGCTGCCCCGGGCCCTGTGCGGCGACGCCACGCTGCCGCTGCGGGTCCTCGGGGACGCGCGGCTGTGGTGCGCGGGGGTGTTCCTGGTGTGCCTGAGGGCAGGGGTGACGTGCCTGCGGACGGGCCCGCGCCGCCCGGCCTCGCAGGGCACGTACCGCACCGGCCTGGCGGCTCTCCTCGCTTCGCCCGTCGTCGCCCTGCCGCTGAGCGTGAGCGGCGTGGACCTCCCGCTCGCGGGCCTGTGCTGCCTCGGGCTCGCGCTCGCCGCGCGCGACAGGCCGGTGGCGGCGGGCCTCGCCCTCGCCGCCGCGTGCGCGCTCAAGTGGACGGCGTGGCCCGCGGTGGCGGTCGCCGCGGCGCTGCTCGGCAACGTGACGGGAGCCCGGGCGGCGCTGCGCTGCGCGGGCACGGCGGTCGCCGGGGCGGTGGCCGTCGCCCTGCCGAGCGCGCTGCTCGCGCCCGGCCCCCTGGTCCGCCAGGTCCTCGCCTTCCCCGCCGGGCGCGGCGACGTCCCCACCCCCGCGGCGAGCCCCCTGCCCGGCCGGCTGCTCGCCGACCTCGGCCCGCTCGGCTGGTACGCGGCGGTGGCACTGCTCCTGTGCGGCGGAGCCGCGGTCGCGGCGACGCTCGTCCTGCGCCCGCCCGCCACCGTCGTGGCCGCGGCCGACCGCCTCGCGGCGGGCCTGTGCACGGCGTTCCTGCTGGCACCGGCGGGCCGGTTCGGCTACCTGGCGCTGCCGGTGCTCCTCGTGGTGTGGCCGCGGCTCGCGGTGGGCGGCAGGCGCGGGGACGTACGGATACGGGTACGGGGCGCGGGCACGCGCCGGGCGTGAGGGTGGTGGGGGTAGGGAAAACCCACCCCTGAGCACACCGGAAGGCCCACTCCCCGGGCCGCCCGACGCCCCACTAGGCTTTTCACGATCACGAGGCGTGATCGCGGAAGGCGACATTCGGCGGGAGGGCACCGATGCCGGGGCACCCGCAGGACGGCCGGGCGGCCGAGGAGTCCGCACCGGCACTGGCACCGACAGCGGCAGCGGCACCGGCACCGGCACCGGTACCGGTCACCGTATGGACGGTGATGCGCCACCGACCACCCCACCGCTTCCTCCTCTCCTCCTGGCCGCTGCGGTGCTGGGCGTACGTGTGCGGGGGCGTGCCGCTGGGGCTCGTGGTGCTGGCCGTCATGCTGGTGCTCGTGGCCGGAGGGCTGCTGACGTCCGCCGTGGGGATCGGCCTGGCCCTCCTGACGGCGGCCGCGCTGTCCGGCGTCCCCCTGGGACGCCTCGAACGCCGCCGTCTCGGGCTGGTCGAACCGACGCCGCTGCGCGACCCGCACCGCCCCCTCAAGGGCGCCGGGCTCCGCACACGGCTGCGGACGCGGTGCGGGGAGCGGGCGACGTGGCGCGAGCTCGGCTACGCATGGCTGCTGGCCCTGGTCTTCTCGGCCGCGGGCCTCGGCGTGTCCCTGCTGCTGCTCTTCGCGCTCGTCCTGGTCACGTGCCCGGTCATCGTCTGGGCGCTGGCGCCGGACACGGTGATGATCATCCCGGGGCAGGCGGTCCCGCACCCGCTGGCGGGCCTGCCGTTCACCGCCGCGGGACTGCTGTTCCTGGCCCTGACCGCGTACGCGGCGGGACTCCTCGCGGGCGTCCAGGTACGCACGGCGCACTTCCTCCTGGCCCCTCGCGAGGAACCACTCACCCGGCACGTCGTCGAACTCACCCGCTCCCGGGCCCGCCTGGTGGACGCCTTCGAAGCGGAGCGCCGCCGTATCGAACGGGACCTGCACGACGGCGCGCAACAGCAGCTCGTCGCCCTCACCATGACGCTCGGCCTCGCCGAGATGGAGCTGGGCGACGCAAGGCCGGGGGCGGCCGCCCTCCTCGCGCGCGGCAGGGGCGAGGCGCGCCGTGCCCTGGACCAGCTGCGTGACCTGGTGCGGGGCATCCACCCGCAGGTGCTCACGGACCACGGCCTGGCCGCGGCGGTCACGGAGGTCGCGCTGCGGCACCCGATACCCGTGAGGATCGACATCGACCTGCCGCACCGCCTGCCCGAGGCCGTGGAGACGACGGCGTACTTCACCATCACGGAAGCGCTCACGAACGCGGCGAAGCACAGCGGAGCCACGGAAGTGCAGGTGCGGGGCGGCCTGCGCAAGGAACGCCTCACGCTGACGATCACCGACGACGGCCGCGGCGGCGCGGACCCCGCCGGCGGCACGGGCCTGACGGGCCTGGCCGACCGCCTCGCGATCCTGCGCGGACGCCTCACGGTGTCCAGCCCCGCCGGCGGACCGACCCGACTGACAGTGGAGGTACCGTGCTCCGCGTAGTCCTCGCCGAGGACGCCGTACTGCTGCGCGCCGGACTCGTGGAACTGCTCACGCGCGGCGGCCACGAGGTGGTCGCGGCGGTGGGCGACGCCCCGTCCCTGACCCGCGCGGTCGAGACCGAGCGCCCGGACGTCGTCATCACCGACGTCCGCATGCCCCCCGACTTCCGCGACGAAGGCCTCAAGGCGGCCCTCGACCTCCGCGCCCGCCACGGCCGCCTCCCCGTCCTGGTCCTCTCCCAGTACGTCGCCACGGCGTACGCCACCCAGCTCCTGACCGGCGACGGCGCGGGCCTGACGGGCCTCGGCTACCTCCTCAAGGACCGGGTGGGCGAGGTCGCGGACTTCCTCACCACCCTGCGCCGGGTCGCCGCGGGCGAAACGGTCATCGACCCCGAGGTCGTCCGCGTCCTCCTCTCCCGCCGCACCGAACCCCTGACCCGCCTCACCCCCCGCGAACGAGAAGTGCTCTCCCTGATGGCCCAGGGCCTCAACAACCAGACCATCGCCCACCGCCTCACGGTCACCGAGGCCTCAGTCGTCAAACACGCCAGCAACATCTTCACGAAGCTCTCCCTGGACCCGACGGAGGGCAACCGCAGGGTGCTGGCGGTACTGGCGCATTTGCGGGGGGACGCGGGGGCGGGGGCCTGAGGATGCCCCGCGACCTTCTGCCAACTCGGGCGTGTACTACTGTTGTTGACGCTGCGCACCTTCCCGGAGGGTACGACGGCGGTGTTCAGGTGCCTCTACTCGGTCGGCTGTCGAGTGGTTTCCACCATGTGTCTCACGTGGTGTGAGTGCGGATGCCCGGTAGGGCGATCCCTGCCATTCCCAGCTCATACCGAGGAGTGGTTGCCGCATGAACCCCGTTGAGTACAAGCCTGCACGTCGTCACCGGCTTCGCGAGATCCTGGCCGACGTCGCCGTAGGTGTCGTCACCAATCTCATGGTGGCGTGCCTGATCGCGGCAGCGCGCCTGGTCTTCTGACCCAGGCAGGTGGCGGGCCCGGAGAGCCCGCCACTCCACGTCGCCGCGACCGGCACTGATCAGAACAGCCGCGTCTCAGTTCCTTGCGCCCCCGACGCATTGCGGTTCCTGCGGGGCCGCCTGCCTCTTCGCGGCCGGGGCTGATGCGGTATCCGTGCCTCCTGCGGCAGGTTCTCCCAGGTGGGGCGCAGCCCGTGGAACTCGACCCGGCCGACACGTTCCTTCAGGTAAGCACGTGTCTCCTCGTCCGTGGAATACAGCACCGTCGCACGGCTCGCCCGGGTCATCAGCACGTGATAGGCGTGGCGGACCAGCCGGGCGAACTCGTCGTCGTCGACGCTCGAGGCCCTTACCTTCGGGTCGAACGAACCGGGTGCGTCGACGCGTTTGACCTTCGGCTGCGGGCCCTCACACGCCTTGCCCCGACGGAACAGCCACCGGCCGTCCCGCCACACCATGTCGTCGCCCATGATCACGCCGCACCAGTCCCACTCCAGCCCCTGCGCCGTGTACACGCAGCCGATCTGGCCGATGCCGTTCTCGTGCACGGACCAGATCTTCGACGGCGGCGCGCCGTCCGCGCAGAAGCTGTCGCTGTCCGCGTTCCACGGCCGGTGCCAGTCGCCGATGCGCACGTCGGCCTCCAGCCGCTTCTCCTCGCCGAGCGGCTTCGTCCAGGGCCAGCAGTAGCCGGCGACCATACGGGCGGAAGCGCCCGCCCGCGCTTCGGCACGAATGACGTGCTCGAGTTCCTCGGGGGTCTCCGCCACCTCGACGTGCATGAGCCCGTCCGGTGTCCACTGCTCCGGCGGCTCGTCCGTGACCCCGAGCACGGCGCGCACCCAGCCGATGTAGGCGTCGCTGCCGCCGCACCGGAATTGCTCCCGAAGCCCGTACCGCACGAGCCGGGCGTCGTGCCGCCGTGCCGCCTCCTCGATCAGGTCGGCCGTGCCGACCTCGTTCGGCCGTACGGTCTGGTCCTCGTCCAGGAAGAAGACGGTCAGCCGGGACGCGTCGAGGAGTTCGTCCACCTGCGGCCGTGTGCCCTGCTGTTCGGGCCTCCAGAAGCGGCTGGTCGAGCGGTCGCGAAGACGGTGCGCCTCATCGCAGATCAGCACGTCCAGCGGCGGTTCCGGGGGCGTCACGAAGCTGTGGAAGTAGGTGAACGTCTCCCTGAACGCCCGGTCCCCGTAGCCCACGTGCTCCTGGATCGCCCCGTTGAACGCCCGGCTGCCGCTGGCGTACTTGACCGACCGGCCCTGAGCCTCCAGCTCCGCCTTGACCTGGAGTCCGATCGCGCTCTTGCCGGTTCCGGCCCCACCGGTCACCAGGAAGACCACGCGCCTCCCATCGGGTACGAGAGCGGGGCGCTCAGGGTCGGGAAGCACCTTGCACGCCGTGTCCAGGATCTGATCGGCGGCCTCCCGCTGCCGCCCCCTCAGCGTGAAGACGCTGTCGTCACCGCGTGACCGGATCATGGCATCGAGCAACGGCGTGTTGCGCAGCCCCATCCTCTGCAGGAGAAGCTCCGCGGCCGAGGCGCTGCCCTCTTCGGTGAAGCTCTCACGGAGCGAGGCCAGGAGCCGCTCGCGCCCGTCGTTCGTGTACACGCGAGCGTAGGGGCCGGTCGGCGCGTCGATGTCGATCAGTGGCCGTACGGAGTCGTCCGTGGCGTTGTGCAGATAGGCGAAGCCCCCGCATTCGAACGCGAGCCCGCTGAACGGGCCCCTTTCGCTGGTGAAAGCCTCGTAGTACTCACGCAGTTGCAGGGCGGGGTGCTTCTTCGTGCCCATCCCCGGAACGTGCACCACCTCCGCGGTGGCCCGCTCCACCCGGGTCACCAGGGACCACCGCTTCAACTCGACGAGCTGCACGGACAGTCGGTGTTCCCGCGGATGCTGCCCTACGAGAACGACGTCGATGAGCCGGGGAGCACCTGGTCGGTCGCCCTCGTCGACCGTGGCGGCGCACTCGACGATCATCTCTACGTTGCCGCGTCCGGCGGCCACGAGGTCGTTCGCGAGGCTGACCAGACTCTCCGCCCACGCGGAACTCTCCGTCAGTGAGGCGTCAGCCCCTCGGAAGTGCCGCCACCTGGCGGCGAGGTGCGACACCATGCGGCGCCTCACGTCCAGAGCGAGCAGATCCTGCGCCGCCAGTTTCAGCAGGAGCATGGACACGAGATGGTTCCCCCCAGGGCACGAGTGACTCGTGCGGGTGGGGGCGTGTCCTCATGGGGAAGCCCGTCGGGCCGCAACCGGTATCGGCGATCATAAGAACACCGCCGCTCTCCACAAAGCGACGTCTGTCACTCACGGACCGAAGGGCGGACGTCGTGGCCGGATCACGCTCTCAACGCCCCGAAGGGACAGAGGTTCACGACCGACTCGACGCGGTGCCGCGCGCCTCGGAGCGGCCGCCCGCGGCGGAGTCGTCCGCCAGCCCGGCGCACGCCAGCTCCCGCAGCTTCTCCTGCGTCTCCGCGTCGGTCGAGTACACGATCGTGCCGATCATTCCCCGGGTCAGCAGCACCTTGTACGTGTTACGGATGAGACGGTCCACATCGGCATCGGGGGTGGACCTCTTGAAGACCGGGTCCTTGGACGCCGCCCGGTCCGTCACCCATCGATCCCCCCGCCAAAGCAGGTCGGGGCCGATGATGACGCCGGACCAGTCGTACTCGAACCCCTGAGCCGTGTAGACGCAGCCGACCTGTCCGAAACCCGCGGGGTCGGTGGCCCAGAGCGCGGCCGGGGGCGCGCCGGCGACAGAGCGGTCACCTCGGAGGTTCCAGGGCCGGGCCCAGTCGCCGATGACGACGTCGGCGGGCAGCGGTTCACCGGGCTTGGGCTCCGGGGACCAGCGCCAGCAGTAACCGGCGGACACCCGCGCACTGTAGTTCCGGGCACGGCGGGCCTGGAGGAACGATTCCATCTCCCCGGGGCTCTCCGCGACCAGCAGGCTCATGCGGCCGTCGGGTTCCCACTCCACCGGGCCGCCGGGCTCCAGGCCCAGCAGTCGTACCACCCACCGCAGGTACGCGTCGCTGCCGCCGCAGCGGAACTGGCTCTCCAGCGGGACGACGTGGCAGTCCAGCCCCTTCGCCGCCGCGGCCGCCCTGATCTCGTCCACGGTGCCCATCTCACCGGGGCGCACCACCTGGTGCTCGTCCAGGAGGAAGACGGGGACCCGGGCGGCGTCGATGAGTTCGTCGATCTGCCGCCTGCCGGTGCGGTGGGCCGCGGGCGTGTAGCGGTTGGCCGAGGTCTCACGGATGCGGTGGGCCTCGTCGCACAGCAGGACGTCGAGGCTGTTCTTCTCCGTCGCCATGAAGCTGTTGAAGTACTTGAACAGCTCCTGCACCTGACGCTTGCGCGCCCCCGCGACCTTCCGCATCGTCTTGGTGAACGACTGTGAGCCGGTGGCGTGCAACGCGGAAACGCCCTGCCGGTACAGCTCACCGAGCAAGGAGAGCGCGATGACGCTCTTGCCGGTGCCGGGCCCACCGGTGACGATCACGACTTCCTTGTGGTCGGACCGTTTGGCCCTGCGCACGGCGTTGAGCACCAGTCGGTACGCGACTTGCTGCTCGTCCAGAAGGACGAACTCCGCTCGCTCCCGCACTTCTTGGGCCGCGACTGCCATCAACTGCTTCGACGGGGCGGTCTTGCCCGCCAGCAGTTCATCGGCCGCGTGAGCACCTGAGTGATCGGGGCTGAGCCTGGCACGCAGGTAGTCGATGAACTCCCCGCGCCGCTCGGCGGTGAACAGCTGGCCGTGGTCGTCCCGTTCCCTCGCACGCAGGGCGCCGACACCGAACTCGGTGGCGTTGTGGAGGAACGCCACGCCGCTGACACGGCCGGGGTGCTCGGCCAACGCGCCGTTGAAGTCGACGAGGTACTCGCGGTAGCGCCGCACCTGCTCGATGGGGTTGAGCACCGGATGCGCGTAGGCGTCGACGCGACACAGGGCGAGGTCGTCCTCATCGGGCTCGGCCTGGCTCCACTGCTTGAGCTCCACGACGACGTAGGACGGCTCGCCCGACACCGGATGGACTCCGGCGAGCACAACATCGGCACGCTTGCTGTTCAGAGGCAGCGTGTACTCGACCATGACCTCGACGTCGCCCAGCCCCGCGTCGTTGAGCGCGGCGGTCAACGCCGGAAGGCTCCGCTCCCAGGAACGCGCCTCCGAGGTGCCTGGCCGGTAGCCGTGCACATGAAAGAACTGCTCGGCGAGGTGGTGGTAGAGCGACGTGTCGAGCGCCATGACGGCGACCGTCTTCGCGGACGCGCGGAACAGCAAGGACTTCCCCTAGGCAGCACGAAGTGACTCGCGCGGGTAGGGGCGTGTCCTTCGAGGCTCCACCGAGGTGGAGCCGGAAGCCCGTCGGGCCGCGTTGACGATGCGTCCGAGCGTACCTCGCAGCTCCGACGGTTACGCCGGTGGCCACTGGGGGACGGACGACACGGAGCAACCCATCCGGCACCCGTTCGGAACGAGCACCGGACGAGGGTCACCAGCGCGTCAGCGGCGCTTCTCCGTGGGCTCCAAAATCGCCACGCACTCCACATGATGCGTCATAGGAAACAGATCGAACGCCCGAAGCATCCGCACCCGGTACCCCGCCTCGCGGAAGTACCCCAAGTCCCGGGCCAGCGCGGCCGGATCGCAGGCCACGTAGGCGATCCGGCGGGCGCCCAGGCCTGCCAGGTGGCGGACCGTGGCCTTGCCCGCGCCCGCTCGGGGCGGGTCCAGGACGATGACGTCGACCTCGGTGATGCCCGTGCGCGGGAGGACGGACTCGACCTTGCCCTGTTCGACGCGGACGCGGTCGAAGGCGGCGAGGTTGTGGCGGGCGTCCTCGACGGCGCGCTTGGAGGACTCGATGCCGAGGACGGCGCCCTCGTCGCCTACGCGGTCGGCGATGGCGCCCGCGAAGAGGCCCACGCCGCAGTACAGGTCGAGGGCCGTCTCGCCCTTGCGCGGCAGGAGGCCCTGCATGACCGCCGTCACCAGCGTGTCCGCCGCCTTCGGGTGGACCTGCCAGAAGCCGCCGCTGCCGACGCGGTACGTGCGGCCGTCCGCGCGCTCGCGGACGAAGGGGCGGCCGTGGACGCGGTGGACCCCGCCGTCCTTCTCGCCGACCCGCATGACCGAGACGGGCTGGTCGAGCTCGACGATGGGCAGGCGGGCCCCGGGCCGCGGGGTGAGGATGACCTGGCGGTCCTGCGAGCCCGTCGCCGCGATGGCCTCGACCGACTCCATGCCCGCCCAGCCGCGCTGCTCGATGCCGAGGTCGCTGATGCCCGCCGCCGCGATCATGCAGTGGTCGACCGGCTCGACCTCGTGCGAGCGGTGGCGGCGCAGGCCCGCCCGGCCGGACTCGGCGTCCACCGCGTACTGGACGCGGGTGCGCCACTGCGGGACCTCGCCCGCCGGGAGCTTGTCGCCCTCCGCGGGCATCACCGTGCCGTCCCAGCCCGCCTCCTCGGGCGTCAGGCCCGCGAGCCGCTTCAGCTGCTCGGCGATGACCTCGCCCTTGAGGCGGCGCTGCGCGCCCGGCTTGGCGTGCTGCCAGTCGCAGCCGCCGCAGCGGCCGGGGCCGGAGTAGGGGCAGGGGGCCGTCACGCGGTCCTTGGACGGTTCGAGGACCGTCACCGCGTCCGCGCGCAGGAAGCGGGAGGACTCGTCGCCTTCCGTGACGCGGGCGACGACCTTCTCGCCGGGCAGGGTGTGGCGCACGAAGAGGACGCGGCCCTCGGCCGTACGGGCGATGCAGTGGCCGCCGTGGGCGACGGGGCCGACCTCGACCTCGTACTCCTCCCCCACCAGTGAATTCTTCGGTTCTGCCTGCATGGCGGGGTGACTCCACAACGTCAAAGGATGAGCGGCCGGACAACAGCCCACCAGTCTACGTGGGGCGTCGTCCAGCCGCGCACGCCCCGCCCGGACCAAGCCAGGCCCGAGCCACGCACACCCCGCCCGGTCCAAGCCAGGCCCGAGCCACGCACACCCCGCCCGGTCGAAGCCAGCCCCGAGCCGCACACGCCCCGCCCGGACCAAGCCAGGCCGGTCCAAGCCAGGCCAGGCCCGAGCC
Organism: Streptomyces sp. YIM 121038; assembly: GCF_006088715.1. Lineage (NCBI taxonomy): Bacteria > Bacillati > Actinomycetota > Actinomycetes > Kitasatosporales > Streptomycetaceae > Streptomyces > Streptomyces sp. YIM 121038. The sequence continues at coordinate 7,055,664 of NZ_CP030771.1, read as the reverse complement.
GCGCGGCCCCGGCCGGGCGCCGCCCCGGCCGAGCGCCCCGCTCAGCCCTTCCCGCTCTTCTCCTTCGCCCGCTTCTCCACCGGCCCCCGCCGCACCGACCCCGGCGCGTTCCACTCCTGGCGCCTGCGGGCCCGCTTCTTCGCGGCCTCGGAGGACTCCAGCTGGTAGGGGACGGAGGTGACCATCACGCCGGGGGTGAAGAGCAGCCGGCCCTTGAGGCGCAGGGCGCTCTGGTTGTGGAGGAGGTGTTCGTACCAGTGGCCCACCACGTACTCGGGGATGATCACGCTCACCGCGTCGCGCGGGCTCTCGCGGCGCAGCGACTTCACGTACTCGATGACCGGGCGGGTGATCTCGCGGTACGGCGAGTCGAGGACCTTGAGGGGCACGGAGATGCCGCGCCGTTCCCACTCGGCGCGCAGGGCCTTGATCTCCGCCGGGTCGACGTTGACGCTCAGCGCCTCCAGGGTGTCCGTGCGCATCAGCTTGGCGTACGCGAGGGCGCGCAGCGTCGGCTTGTGGATCTTGGAGACGAGGACGATGGAGTGCACCCGGGAGGGGCGGACGCTGTCGTCGGTCGGGCCCTCGGGGGCCGCGATCTCCTCGGCGACGCGGTCGTAGTGGCGGCGGATCGCGGACATGGTCGCGTAGAAGATGACCATGCCGAGGAGTGCGACCCAGGCGCCGTGCGTGAACTTGGTGACGAGGACGACGATCAGGACCAGGCCGGTGAAGAAGGCGCCGAAGGTGTTGATCGCGCGGGAGCGGACCATGTGGCGGCGCTTGCCCGGGTCCTGCTCCGTGGACAGATGGCGGTTCCAGTGCCGGACCATGCCGATCTGGCTGAGCGTGAAGGAGACGAAGACGCCGACGATGTAGAGCTGGATCAGGCGGGTGGAGTCCGCGCCGTAGACCCAGACGAGGAGGGCCGCGGCGCCCGCGAGGAGCACGATGCCGTTGGAGAACGCGAGGCGGTCGCCGCGGGTGTGCAGCTGGCGCGGCAGATAGCGGTCCTGCGCGAGGATCGAGCCGAGCAGCGGGAAGCCGTTGTACGCGGTGTTCGCGGCGAGGAAGAGCACGAGGGCGGTGGCCGCGGCGAGGACGACGAACAGGAAGCTGCCGTTGCCGAAGACCGCCTCGGCGACCTGCGAGATCACCGGGTTCTGGACGTAGTCGCCGCCGACGGGGACGCCGTTCTCCAGGAGGTCCTTGGCGGGCTTCTCGGCCATGTGGACGTTGGTCGCCATGGCCAGGCCGATGATGCCGCAGAACATGGTGACGGCGAGGGCGCCCATGAGCGCGAGCGTGGTCGCGGCGTTCTTCGACTTGGGCTTGCGGAAGGCGGGCACGCCGTTGCTGATCGCCTCGACGCCGGTGAGCGCGGCACAGCCGGAGGAGAAGGCGCGCAGGAGCAGGAAGACGAGGGCGAAGCCCGCGATGCCCTGGTGCTCGGCCTTGATCTCGAAGTCGGCGGTCGGGGCCTTCATGGTGTCGTCGAGGACGAAGCCGCGGAAGGCGCCCCAGGCGATCATGAGGAAGACGCCGACGACGAAGACGTACGTCGGGATCGCGAAGAGCTTGCCGGACTCCTTCACGCCGCGCAGGTTCATCAGCGTGAGCAGCACGATGACGGCGACCGCGCAGAGCACCTTGTGCTCGACCACGAAGGGGACCGCGGAGCCCAGGTTCTCGATGCCGGAGGAGATGGACACGGCGACGGTCAGGACGTAGTCGACGAGCAGGGCGCTCGCGACGGTCAGACCGGCCTTGGGGCCGAGGTTGGTGTTGGCGACCTCGTAGTCGCCGCCGCCGCTCGGGTACGCGTGCACGTTCTGCCGGTACGACGCCACGACGGTGAACATCAGCACGACGACCGCGACGGCGATCCAGGGGCTGTAGTGGTACGCCGACGCGCCCGCGATCGACAGGACGAGCAGCACCTCGCCGGGCGCGTACGCGACGGAGGAGAGCGGGTCGGAGGCGAACACGGGGAGGGCGATGCGCTTCGGCAGGAGCGTTTCTCCCAGCCGGTCGCTGCGCAGTGCGCGCCCGATGAGGATCCGTTTGGGCACGTCGGTCAGTTTGGACACGCAGAGGATCGTAAGCGCTCCGTCAGCGTGTCGCCCACCCAGTACCCCCGACTTGTCAAGACCTCCTGGGGAAAAGGTTAAAGAGATGTTCAAGCGACGGGTGGGTGGCCCGTCCGGTCCCTCGGGACCGGACGGGCCACCCACCGCTGGCCGGGGCGCGCCCGCTCACCGTCCGGGCGTCGTCCCGACCCCGGTGACCAGCGGCTCCGCACCCGGGCCAGGCTGCGGAACGTATCCACGGGTCAGTCGCTCCTCGGCGCGCCGCACCGCCTTCGAGGGCCACCACGTGGCGCGGCCGAGCAGGAGGAGCGCCGCGGGCAGGATCATGACGCGGATCACGAAGGCGTCGACCAGGACCGCCACCGCGAGCACGAAGCCCATCTGCTTCATCTCCAGGATGTGCAGCATCACGAAGCTGGCGAAGACGGTGACCATGACGATCGCCGCGCTGGTGACGACCTTCGCCGAGGACGCGATGCCGTCGATGACGGCCTTGCGGGTGGGCACGCCGTTCAGCGCCGCCTCGCGGATCCGGCTGACCACGAACACCTGGTAGTCCATCGAGAGCCCGAAGAGGATCACCAGGAGGAACAGCGGCACGCGCGCGGAGATGCCGTGCAGCGACTCGAACGACAGCAGGCCCTCCGCCCACTCGCCCTGGAAGACGAGGACCAGCAGCCCGAGTGCGGACGCGGCCGACAGCAGGTTGAGCACGATGCCGAGCAGGCCGAGCACGACGGACCGGAAGGCGTACACGGTCATGGCGAACGTCAGCAGGAGCAGCGCGCCGAGGACCAGCGGCAGCTTCTCGTTCTGGTGGGCCACGTAGTCGACGCCGCGGGGCACGTCGCCGCTGACGGCCGTCTCGACGCCGCTGAGCCTGCCGACGGTGGCGGGCAGGTAGTCGTCGCGGAGGTGGTCCAGGGTCCGTGCGGCCTCGTCCGAGTACGTGGCGTGCCGGGCGCCGAGGTCCAGGGTGCTGACGCGGCCGTCCTCGGACGTCCTGATCCGCGGCGTGTCGTGGCGGGCGAAGAGCGGGTCGGCGGCGGCCTCGCGGTCCAGGGCGCGCAGGGCGCGCACGATGTCGTCCGACCGCTCGGGCGCGGAGCGGGCCACGACCTGGAAGCGCAGGCGCTCGTCGGGGAAGGAGGCGAGCAGCCGGTCGTACCCCCGCATCGCCGGGATCTCGCGCGAGAAGCTGTCCCGGGCCGGGTCCTTCAGCTTCAGGTCGAGGGCGGGCAGCGCGAGGCCGACCAGGGCCAGGACCGCGAGCCCCAGGGTGAGCGCGGGGCGCCTGCGGGCGGGCGCGAGCAGGGCGTTCCAGAAGCGGCCCGGCGTCCGCTCCTCGTGGAGCCTGACCCGCTTGCCCCGGGCCCGGCGCCGGGCCGCCCGGCGCTCGGCCCGCTGCCCCAGCTTGACCAGCATCGCGGGCAGCACGGAGACCGAGCTGGCCACGGCGACCGCCACGACCAGGATGGTGCCGGTGGCGAGCGAGTCGAAGATGACGTCGTCGGCCAGGAACAGGGCGGCCGTGGAGACGATGACGGCGAGCCCCGAGACGACGATCGCGCGTCCCGCCGTCGCGGCGGCGGCCTCGACGAGCGCCTCCGAGGAGAGCCGGCCGCCCGCGCGGGCCCGCTCCTCGCGCTCGCGCTTGAGGTAGAAGAGCGTGTAGTCGACGCCGACGGCCATGCCGATGAGCAGGATCATGCTCAGCCCGACGCCGGTGTCGGGCAGCAGGTGCGAGGCCAGCATCGCCAGGCCCATGGTCGCCGCGATCGAGGTGACGGCGAGCAGCAGCGGTACGCCGACCATCAGCAGCGAGCCGAACACCAGGGCCAGCGTGATCAGCGTGATGGGCAGCGTGATCGCCTCGGAGAAGGCGAGGTCCTCGTCCCGCTGGTCGTCGACGCCCTTGCTCACGGAGGCGGCGCCGGTCTCCTCGACCACCACGCCCGGATGGGCCTTCTTGATCTTCTCGGTCAGCTCCTGGAGCGGGACGACGATCTCCCGCGCCTCCTGCTCCGGGCCGTTGAGCGTCACGGGTACGCGGATGACCTCGCCGTTCGCGGAGCGGACGGGGGCGCCCACCTCGTCGACCTCGGGCAGCCGCTTCATCCGCCGGGTGACGTCCCGCACGGCGGCGTCGGCCTCGGCCTCGTCGAGCTTGCCGGCCCGGCCGCTGATCAGGATCTGTTCCAGCGACTTGATCTGCAGGTCGCCCTCGGAGGCCATGGCCTCGGCGCGCCCGGCCTCGCCGACCCGGTAGTCCTCCGATGCCGCGCTGTTCATCCCGGCCGCGCTGCCCGCGACGAGGCACAGCGCCACGAAGACGAACCAGCCGACGATCGCCCGCCACGGGTGCAGCGCGCTCCACCGCGCCACCCGCACGGTCACCGACCGCCCCTCCCCGCCCGACCCTCGTATCCCCATGTCTCCGACCCCCATGAATAGCCGTGCTTCATGTGTAAGAACAGACTTACACATGACGTGTAAGCGCAGACTGACAGGTGAAGGATGAGTGCGTCAACTGTCAGATCCGGCGGGAAACTCCGGGTCGGCGGAGGGTTTGACAGTGCTTCACGGCGTGCGTAAGCCTTGGCTGACAGGTATCGGAACGGCACAGAGGCGGGCCATGAACAGCGAGGAGCTGCTTGCCTTCCTCTCGGCGGTGGGCCACGCGCAGCGGATCCGGATCATCAAGGAGCTCTCCGCGGGCCCCATGTACGTCAGTGAGCTGGCACGGCGCCTGGGCGTCTCCCGGCCCCTGCTCTATATGCACCTGGAGCGCCTGGAGAAGGCGGACCTCGTGCTCGGCAGGCTGGAACTCTCCGACGACGGCAAGGCCCTCAAGTACTTCGAACTCGCGCCGTTTGACGTGCGGTTGAACGTGGATACGATTCTTGCCGCGGCCCGGCAGGACGGGGCGAGCGAGGCCGGACAGCACTCACCCGAGGAGACGCCCCCATGAGCGACGCGATCATCCCGATCGCCTTCTTCCTGATACTCGCCGGAGCGATCGTCGCCGTAGCGCACTTCCAGACGCAGCGCAGCCGCGAGCGCGACCGCGAGTACGCGGCGGCGATGGAGGCCTACCGCCAGGCCCTGGACACCGCCCGGTCCGAGGCCGACGCCGTGCGCAACCAGCTCACCGAGCTGAACCTGCGGGTCGGGTCCATGGAGAGCATGCTGCGCTCCGTCGACTAGCGGCCCGCGGCGAGGGCGCGCGCACTCCGGCTCCGGCCCGCGTGCGAAAGCCGTTACCGTGGACTCTGCAAACGCACCCGGACACACCGGGCCGGTCGAGAGCGCCCCGCACCGCGAGCCGCTGGGCGGGATGCGCCGCCGCCGCGCAGGCGCGCCGAAAGAGAGTCATGAGTAGGGCATTTACGCAGGTCAAGTGGGCCGTGAGGAGCGCGGGGTAGCGACGTGCACATCGTCATCATGGGCTGCGGGAGAGTCGGTTCCGCTCTCGCGCAGACCCTGGAACAGCAGGGGCACACGGTCGCCGTGGTCGACCAGGACCCCACCGCCTTCCGCCGTCTGGGCTCCGGCTTCGGCGGCCGTCGCGTGACCGGGGTCGGCTTCGACCAGGACACCCTGCGCGAGGCAGGCATCGAGGACGCGGGTGCCTTCGCCGCCGTCTCCAGCGGCGACAACTCGAACATCATCGCCGCCCGGGTGGCCCGCGAGATGTTCGGCATCGAGAACGTCGCCGCCCGCATCTACGACCCCCGCCGCGCCGAGGTCTACCAGCGCCTGGGCATCCCCACGGTCGCCACGGTCCGCTGGACCGCCGACCAGATGCTGCGGCGGCTGCTGCCCTCCGGCGCCGAGCCGCTGTGGCGCGACCCCACCGGCGGCGTCCAGCTCGCCGAGGTGCACGCCTCCGCCTCCTGGATCGGCCACAAGATCAGCCGCCTGCAGGAGGAGACCGGCGTGCGCGTCGCCTTCCTCACCCGGCTCGGCGAGGCGGTCCTGCCGACCTCGCAGACGGTCCTGCAGGAGGGCGACCTGGTGCACGTGATGATGCGCACCGACGAGGTCGAGAAGGTCGAGGCGGCATTCGCCGAGGGCCCCGAGGAAGGCGGTCACTGATGAGGGTCGCCATTGCCGGAGCGGGCGCGGTGGGCCGTTCCATCGCCGGTGAGCTCCTGGAGAACGGGCACGAGGTGCTGCTCGTCGACAAGGCGCCGACGGCCATCTCCGTCGAGCGCGTCCCGCAGGCCGAGTGGCTGCTCGCCGACGCCTGCGAGATCACCTCCCTGGACGAGGCGGCGCTCCAGCGCTGCAACGTGGTCATCGCCGCGACGGGCGACGACAAGGTGAACCTGGTCGTCTCGCTCCTCGCCAAGACCGAGTACGGCGTCCCGCGCGTCGTCGCCCGCGTCAACAACCCCAAGAACGAGTGGCTCTTCAACGAGTCCTGGGGCGTCGACGTCGCGGTGTCCACGCCGCGTCTGATGTCCGCGCTCGTCGAGGAGGCGGTGAGCGTCGGCGACCTGGTGCGCCTGCTGCGCTTCAGCCACGGCGACGCGAACCTGGTCGAGCTGACGCTGCCGCCGGAGTCCGCCTTCGCGGGCACCCGGGTCGGCGACGTCCAGTGGCCCGAGGACACCTCGCTCGTCACCATCATCCGGGGCACGCGCGTCCTCACGCCGACCCCCGACGACTCGCTCGAAGCGGGTGACGAGCTGCTCTTCGTGGCCGCCCAGGCGCGCGAGGAGCAGCTGGAGGACCTGCTGTCGGCGCGCAACTAGAGCCGTAAGGCTTTGTACGCAGGTGGGGGGTGCCCGGAAGGTTCGGGCACCCCCCACCTGCGTTTTCCCCGCCCACCCGCCCCTGAAGGGGCGGGTGGGCGGGGAGAGTCAGGCCTGGCGCTGCTGCTGCTCGGCGGCTGCCTTGCGCTCGGCCTCGGCCCGCTCCTCGGCTTCCATCTCCGCGAAAACATCAATGGGCGGCGGGGCCTTCGCCAGGAAGATCCAGGTGAAGTACACCGCGAGGACCATCGGCGGCAGCTTGAGGGCGATCAGGACCCAGCCGAGCTGCTCGGTGTCCCCCCACCAGTACAGCGGGAAGAGGATCGCGTACTTCGCGAGGAAGATCAGGCCCCAGGCCAGGGACGCCTTGGTGTACGCCTTCTTGCGGCCCGGGTTGCGGGTGCGCCAGGAGAGGTTCTCCCGGAAGACCGGCCCGAGCAGCAGGCCGAGCAGTGGGAAGCCCACGAGCGCCGACAGGAAGAAGGCGGCGCCGAGGCCGGTGCCGTAGATCATCCCGGGCAGATAGAAGTCCTTGGCGTTGCCCGTGAACATGGCGAAGGCGACGCCGAACGCGACGCCGAAGACGCCGCTGAACGCATGCTTGACCGTGTCCCGACGGACCAGCCGGACCACGACCAGGAGCAGCGCGACGCCGAGCGCGGCGATCGCCGAGCTGTGCAGGTCCTTGTTGATCGTGTAGATCAACACGAACAGCAGGCCCGGGACCATCGTCTCGACCGTGCCGCGGATGCCGCCGAAGGCGTCGAAGAGCGCGGCCTGCGTCAGAGCCCTGGTGTCCGTGTCCTGGGGGCTCGCGCCCGCCAGGCCCTGGTCGGTCGGCTTGTCGACTGACGTCACCGGCTACTCCCGTCCGAGCGGTCTGAGTTCGTACTTGGGGTTGAAGAGCACTCTGCGGCCGCGGTCTATGGATATCCGCCCCGAGGCGATCAGGCGGCGGCCCGGCTCGATGCCGACGATGGAACGTCTGCCGAGCCACACCACGTCCACCGCGGCGGAGCCGTCGAACAGCTCCGCCTCCAGGGCGGGCACACCGGCCCGTGGCCGCAGGGTGACCGTGCGCAACGTACCAGTGACCGTGACGATCTGGCGGTCGTGGCAGTCGCCGATGCGGGTGCAGCCGGCCGTCTCGGCGTCCTCGCGCAGTTCCTGGGAGTCCAAGTCCTGCTGGGAGGACGACAGCCGGTCGAGCATGCGCCGGAAGCGGCCGGCGGGCCTGTCGGATCCAGGAACAGCACTCATACCCCGAGCCTACCGGTGCTCCCCGACACCCCCGCAACGCCGGTGCGCGGCCCCCGGCAGGTCACCGCTCGAAGCGGTAGCCCATCCCGGGCTCCGTGATGAAGTGCCGGGGGTGCGCCGGGTCCGTCTCCAGCTTGCGCCGCAGCTGGGCCATGTAGACCCGCAGGTAGTTCGTCTCCGTGCCGTACGAGGGCCCCCAGACCTCCTGGAGGAGCTGTTTCTGGCTGACGAGACGGCCCGCGTTGCGTACGAGGACCTCCAGGAGGTGCCACTCGGTGGGGGTCAGGCGCACGTCGCGCCCGCCCCGGTTGACCTTCTTGGCGGCCAGGTCGACCGTGAAGTCCTCGGTCTCGATCGTGACGTCGTCCTCACCCGCCCCGGTGGGCTCGGCCCGCCGCACGGCGGCCCGCAGCCGGGCCAGGAGCTCGTCCATGCCGAAGGGCTTGGTCACGTAGTCGTCGGCGCCCGCGTCCAGGGCCTCGACCTTCTCGTCGGAGCTGTGCCGGGCGGAGAGCACCAGGATCGGCACCCGCGTCCAGCCGCGCAGCCCCTTGATCACCTCCACCCCGTCCATGTCGGGCAGACCGAGGTCGAGCACGATCACGTCGGGGTGGCGGGCGGCGGCGAGCTGGAGGGCGGTCGCGCCGTCCGGTGCCGCGTCCACGTCGTACTTGCGCGCCTTCAGGTTGATCACGAGGGCGCGTACGATCTGCGGCTCGTCGTCGACCACGAGCACCCGGGTCATTCCTACCTGCCTTTCGGGCTTGTCAGCGCCGCTCGTGCGGCTGGTTGTGCCCCGTGCGCGGCCGGCGGTGGCGGTCACGAGGTCATCTGGGCGGAGAGGTCGGGCACGACGGGCGGCCGGCCGCCCGCCACCTTCAGCGTCAGCACCATCGTGAGGCCACCGCCGGGGGTGTCCTCGGCGTTGAGGGTGCCCTCCATGGATTCCACGAAGCCGCGGGCGACGGCGAGGCCGAGGCCCACGCCACTGCCGCGTGGAGCGTCACCGTAACGCTGGAACGGCTCGAAGATGCGCTCCTTGGCGTCATCGGGGACGCCGGGGCCCCGGTCCACGACGCGCAGCTGCACCTGGTCCCCGAGGGCGCTCGCCGACACCAGGACCGGCGTGTCCTCGGGCGCGTACTTGACGGCGTTCTCCACGACGTTGGCGACGGCGCGCTCCAGGAGGCCCTTGTCGACGGCGACCATCGGCAGGTCCTCGGGGACGTCGAGGTCCACGCTGCCGTCGGGCACGCCCCCGAGCGCCATCGGCACCACCTCGTCGAGGTCGATCTCGCGGATCAGGGGGGCGACGGTGCCGGTCTGGAGGCGGGACATGTCCAGGAGGTTGCCGACGAGGTGGTCGAGCCGGTCGGCGCCCGCCTCGATGCCTTCGAGCAGCTCGGCCCGGTCCTCCTCGGACCACTCCACGTCCTCGGAGCGCAGGCTGGACACCGACGCCTTGATCCCGGCGAGGGGGGTGCGCAGATCGTGGCTGACGGCGGCGAGCAGGGCGGTGCGGATGCGGTTGCCCTCGGCGAGGGTGCGCGCCCGGTCGGCCTCGGACTGCAGGCGCTGGCGGTCGAGGACCACCGCGGCCTGCGCGGCGAACGCGGCGAGCACGCGGCGGTCCTCCGCGGGCAGCACCCGGCCCGACAGGGCGAGCGCCATGTGGTCGCCCACGGGCACGTCCACGTCGGCGTCCTCGGGGCGGCCCACGTGCGCGCCGCTGCCGACGCTGCCCGCGCAGGTCCAGGGCGCCGTGTCGTTCTCGCGCTCCAGGAGGGCCACGGCCTCCATCGCGAAGGTCTCCCGCATGGTCTCCAGGAGCGCCGCGAGGCTGTTCTCGCCGCGCAGCACGCTGCCCGCGAGGTGGGAGAGGATCTCCGACTCGGCGCGCAGGCGGGCGGCCTGGTGGGTGCGGCGGGCCGCGAGGTCGACCACGGACGCCACGGACACCGCGACGGACACGAAGACGCAGATCGCCACGATGTTCTTGGCGTCGGAGATCGTCCACTGGTGCAGCGGCGGCGCGAAGAAGTAGTTGAGCAGCAGGGACCCGAAGGCCGCCGAGGCGAGGGCCGGGAGCATGCCGCCGAGCAGCGCCGCCGCGACCGTGAGGGTCAGGAACAGCAGCATGTCGTTGGCGAGGCCGAGGTCGACGTCGATGTGCGTCAGGAGCAGGGTGAGCAGCGCGGGCCCCACGACGCCGGCGAGCCAGCCCCAGATGAGCCGGGAGCGGCCGAGCCGGGCACCGCGCGCCACGGGAAGGCCGCGCCCCTTGGCGACCTCGCTGTGCGTGACGATGTGGACGTCCAGGTCGGGCCCGGAGTCACGGGCCACGGTGGCGCCGACGCCGGGCCCGAACACGTACTGCCAGGCCTTGCGGCGCGAGGAGCCGAGGACGATCTGGGTGGCGTTGACGCCCCGGGCGAAGTCGAGCAGCGCGGCGGGGATGTCGTCGCCGATGACGTGGTGGAACGTTCCTCCCAGGTCTTCGACCAGGGTGCGCTGGACGGCGAGCTCCTTGGGCGAGGCCGCGGTCAGGCCGTCGCTGCGGGCGATGTAGACCGCGAGGATCTCGCTGCCGGAGCCCTTGGCGGCCATGCGGGAGGCGCGCCGGATGAGCGTGCGGCCCTCGGGGCCGCCGGTGAGGCCGACGACGATGCGCTCACGGGCCTGCCAGGTCGAGCGGATGTTGTGCTCGCCCCGGTACTGCTGGAGGTACTCGTCGACCCGGTCGGCCACCCACAGCAGCGCCAGCTCCCGCAGCGCCGTCAGATTGCCCGGCCGGAAGTAGTTCGACAGGGCCGCGTCGACCTTGTCCGCCTTGTAGATGTTGCCGTGCGCCATCCGCCGCCGCAGCGCCTGCGGCGACATGTCCACCAGCTCGATCTGGTCCGCGCGCCGCACCACCTCGTCCGGCACCGTCTCGCGCTGACGCACCCCCGTGATCGACTCCACCACGTCACCCAGCGACTCCAGGTGCTGGATGTTCACCGTCGATATGACGTCGATGCCCCCTTCGAGGAGCTCCTCGACGTCCTGCCAGCGCTTGGCGTTGCGCGAGCCCGGCACGTTCGTGTGGGCCAGCTCGTCCACGAGCGCCACGGCCGGGGCCCGGCGCAGCACGGCGTCCACGTCCATCTCGGTGAAGGCCGCGCCCCGGTACTCCAGCTCCTTGCGCCGTACGACCTCCAGGCCGTGCAGCATCACTTCCGTGCGCGGCCGCCCGTGATGCTCGACGAACGCCACCACGCAGTCCGTGCCGCGCTCGACACGGCGGTGGGCCTCGGACAGCATCGCGTACGTCTTGCCGACACCCGGTGCCGCACCGAGGTAGATCCGAAGCTTGCCGCGTGCCATGGCCCCATTGTCTTCCTGAAACTGCTGTGTACGCAGCGTCGACCCTACGGCCAACAATCGCGGTAAAACGGACGAGGCGGGCGTTCCTGAGGGTCCTTGACGCAACCCTGATGCGCCCGGCGCCGCGCAGGCCTGTGGGCCCCCGGACACGCCGGGGGCCCACAGGCCGGGGTGGTGTCAGCCCTTGGCGGCGGCCAGGTGCTTCAGGGCGATGTTGAGCTTCAGGACGTTCACCCGGGGCTCCCCCATGAAGCCGAGGACGCGGCCGTCGGTGTGGTCGTCGACCAGCTTCTCGACGGCCTTGACGTCCAGGTGGTTCCTCGCGGCGACCCGGTGCGCCTGGAGGTCGGCGTACGCCGGTGAGATGTGCGGGTCCAGGCCCGAGGCGGAGGAGGTGACGGCGTCCGCGGGGACGTCCGCCGGGCCGACCTTGAAGTCGGCCGTCGAGTTGTCCTTGACGACGGCGTCCTTGGCGGCCTTCACCTGGGCGCAGAGCCCGTCGGCGGCCTTGGGGTCGCAGACCTGCCTGCCGTCCTTGTCCTTGACGGACCCGGAGTCGCCCGAGAGGTTGGTCGCGCCGGACAGGAGCAGCTTGTACCGGGTGTTCACGCTGTTGCTGCCGAGGCCGTTGGAGGGCCGGGGCTGGAACCACTTCAGGTCCGGCTCGGGCGTCTCCTGGCCCTTCTTCAGGGGCAGGTCGTAGCGCTGGCCGATGAGCGCGGAGCCGACGACCTCGCCGCCGTCCTTGACCTCGGAGCCGTTGGCCTTGTTGGGGAAGACGGCCTGGGCGACGCCGGTGACGACGAGCGGGTAGATCACGCCGCAGACCACGGTGAGGACGAGCACGGCCCGCAGGCCCGCGCCCAGCAACCGGGCGGTGTTTCCGACGGAGTTATTCATGCCAAGTCACCCAATGCCGGGGATGAGGGAGAGGAGCAGGTCGATGACCTTGATGCCGATGAACGGCGCGACCAGACCGCCGAGACCGTAGATCCCGAGGTTGCGCCGCAGCATCCGGTCGGCGCTCATGGGCCGGTACTGCACGCCCTTCAGGGCCAGCGGCACCAGGGCCACGATGATCAGCGCGTTGAAGATGACGGCCGACAGGATCGCGGACTTGGGGCTGGACAGATCCATGATGTTGAGCTTGTCCAGGCCCGGGTAGACCACCGCGAACATCGCCGGGATGATCGCGAAGTACTTCGCCACGTCGTTGGCGATCGAGAAGGTCGTCAGGGCGCCGCGCGTGATGAGCAGCTGCTTGCCGATCTCCACGATCTCGATGAGCTTGGTCGGGTTGGAGTCCAGGTCCACCATGTTCCCGGCCTCCTTGGCGGCCGAGGTGCCGGTGTTCATGGCCACGCCGACGTCGGCCTGCGCGAGCGCGGGCGCGTCGTTCGTGCCGTCACCCGTCATCGCCACGAGCTTGCCGCCGGCCTGCTCGCGCTTGATGAGCGCCATCTTGTCCTCGGGCGTGGCCTCCGCGAGGAAGTCGTCCACGCCCGCCTCGTCGGCGATCGCCTTGGCCGTCAGCGGGTTGTCACCCGTGATCATGACGGTCTTGATGCCCATGCGGCGCAGTTCGTCGAACCGCTCCCGCATGCCCTCCTTGACGACGTCCTTGAGGTGGATGACGCCGAGCACGCGGGCGCCCTCGGTGTCCTCGATCGCCACGAGGAGCGGGGTGCCGCCCGCCTGCGAGATCGTGTCGGTGAGCTCCTGGGCCTCGTCGGAGACGGTGCCGCCGCGCTCGCGGACCCAGGCGACGACCGAGCCGGTCGCGCCCTTGCGGACCTTGCGCCCGTCCACGTCCACGCCCGACATCCGGGTCTGGGCGGTGAAGGCGATCCACTCGGCGCCGGTCAGCTCGCCCTGGTGGCGCTCGCGCAGCCCGTACTTCTCCTTGGCGAGGACGACGATGGAGCGGCCCTCGGGCGTCTCGTCGGCCAGCGAGGAGAGCTGCGCGGCGTCGGCGACCTCGGCCTCGGTGGTGCCCCGCACCGGCACGAACTCGGCGGCCTGGCGGTTGCCGAGCGTGATGGTGCCGGTCTTGTCGAGCAGCAGCGTGGAGACGTCACCGGCGGCCTCGACGGCCCGCCCGGACATGGCGAGGACGTTGCGCTGGACCAGGCGGTCCATGCCCGCGATGCCGATCGCGGAGAGCAGGGCGCCGATGGTCGTCGGGATGAGGCAGACCAGGAGCGCGCAGAGCACGATCATGGACTGCTCGGCACCGGCGTACACGGCGAACGGCTGGAGCGTGACGACCGCGAGCAGGAAGACGATGGTCAGCGAGGCGAGCAGGATGTTCAGGGCGATCTCGTTGGGCGTCTTCTGCCGGGCCGCGCCCTCGACCAGGTTGATCATCCGGTCGATGAAGGTCTCGCCGGGCTTGGTCGTGATCTTGATGACGACGCGGTCGGAGAGGACCTTCGTACCGCCGGTGACCGCGGACCGGTCGCCGCCGGACTCGCGGATGACGGGCGCCGACTCACCGGTGATCGCCGACTCGTCGACGCTCGCCACACCTTCGACGACGTCACCGTCGCCGGGGATGATGTCGCCCGCCTCGCAGACGACCAGGTCACCGACCTTCAAGTCGGTGCCGGGCACCTGCTCCTCGCTCCTGCCGTCGGCGGACAGGCGCCGGGCGACCGTGTCGGTCTTGGCCTTGCGCAGCGTGTCGGCCTGGGCCTTGCCGCGGCCCTCGGCGACCGCCTCCGCCAGATTGGCGAAGACCGTGGTCAGCCACAGCCACGCGGCGATCGTCCAGCCGAACCAGTCGCCCGGGTCCTTGAAGGCGAGCACGGTGGTCAGCACCGAGCCGATCAGGACCACGAACATCACGGGCGACTTGACCATCACGCGCGGATCGAGCTTCCGCAGGGCGTCCGGGAAGGACTTCAGGAGCTGGGCCGGGTCGAAGAGACCGCCGCCGACCTTGCCGTCGTCCGGCTTGTGGCCGGTCGGCACGTCCTGGTGCGGCGCGCGCGTGGGAGTAGCGGTGGTCATGGAGCTGCGCTCCTCTTGCTTCCTGGTGTGGGTGGTCATGACGCGAGACCCTCGGCGAGCGGCCCGAGCGCGAGCGCCGGGAAGTACGTCAGACCAGTGATGATCATGATGGTGCCGACGAGCAGGCCCGTGAACAGCGGCTTCTCGGTGCGCAGGGTGCCCGCAGTCTTCGGGATCGGCCGCTGCTCGGCGAGGGATCCGGCGAGCGCGAGCACGAACACCATCGGCAGGAACCGGCCGAGGAGCATCGCGAGACCGATCGTGGTGTTGAACCACTGCGTGTCCGCGTTCAGGCCCGCGAAGGCCGAACCGTTGTTGTTGGCGCCGGAGGTGAAGGCGTACAGGATCTCCGAGAAGCCGTGGGCGCCGCTGTTGGTCATCGAGTTCTTCGGCGTGTCCATCGCCATCGAGGCGCCGGTGAAGCCGAGGACGAGCGCGGGCGTGACGAGGATGTAGCAGGCCGCGAGCTTGATCTCGCGGGTGCCGAGCTTCTTGCCCAAGTACTCGGGGGTGCGGCCGACCATCAGACCGGCGAGGAAGACCGCGATGATCGCCATGACGAGCATGCCGTAGAGGCCGGACCCGACGCCGCCGGGTGCGATCTCGCCGAGCTGCATGCCCAGCATCGTGATCCCGCCGCCGAAGCCGGTGTACGAGGAGTGGAAGGAGTTCACCGCGCCGGTGGAGGTGAGCGTGGTGGCCACCGCGAAGATCGACGAGCCGCCGACGCCGAACCGCGTCTCCTTGCCCTCCATCGCCCCGCCCGCGAGGTCGAACGCCGGTCCGCCGTGGTGGAACTCGGTCCACATCATCAGCGCGGTGAAGCCGAGCCAGATCGTCGCCATCGTGGCGAGGATCGCGTAGCCCTGCCGGAGCGAGCCGACCATCCGGCCGAAGGTCCGGGTCAGGGCGAACGGGATCACCAGGATCAGGAAGATCTCGAAGAGGTTCGAGATCGGGTTCGGGTTCTCGAAGGGGTGGGAGGAGTTGGCGTTGAAGTAGCCGCCGCCGTTGGTGCCCAGCTCCTTGATGACCTCCTGGGAGGCGACCGCGCCGCCGTTCCACTGCTGCTCGCCGCCCAGGAACTGGCCGACCCCGTGGATGCCGGAGAAGTTCTGGATCGCGCCGCAGGCGACCAGGACGAGCGCGCCGATCACGGAGATCGGGATCAGGATGCGGACGACGCCGCGCACCAGGTCGGCCCAGAAGTTGCCGAGCTCACCGGTGCGCGAGCGGGAGAAGCCGCGCACCAGGGCCACGGCGACGGCGATGCCGACGGCCGCGGAGACGAAGTTCTGCACCGCGAGACCGGCGGTCTGCACGACGTGGCCCATGGCCTGCTCGCCGTAGTACGACTGCCAGTTGGTGTTGGCGACGAAGGACGCGGCGGTGTTGAACGCCTGGTCCGGGTCGATCGCCTTGAAGCCGAGCGAGCCGGGCAGCGAGCCCTGGATCCGCTGGAGCAGGTACAGGAAGAGCAGGCTCGCCAGGGAGAAGGAGAGCACGCCGCGCAGATAGGCGGGCCAGCGCATCTGGGTGCCGGGGTGGGCGCCGATGCCCTTGTAGATCCACTTCTCGACGCGCAGATGCTTGTCGGAGGAGTAGACGCCGGCCATGTAGTCGCCGAGCGGACGGTACGCGAGGGCCAGCGCGGCCACGAGCGCGAGGAGCTGGAGCACGCCAGCGAGAACGGGACTCATGTCGGGGCTCAGAACCTCTCCGGGAACACGAGGGCGAGGACGAGATAACCGAGCAGGGCGACGGCCACGACGAGGCCGACGATGTTTTCGGCGGTCACAGCTTCGCCACCCCCTTGGCGACGAGAGCCACCAGCGCGAAGACCGCGATCGTGGTGACGACGAAGGCCACGTCGGCCATCGTGTGCTCCTAGATGAGATTCGGAATTGCTGACAACCCGAGGAAACCGCCTCAATGGCGAATTCCGATCGCCGTTGACGTCTCCCTAGCGGCCATTGGCGCGGCGTTGACGAATCTCTTACGGCGCTGCGTTCAACCAGTTCACACGCGTATACGCCAAGGGGCCGCACTCCCGATTCGGGGATGCCGTTGGCGAATTCGGGGCTCTGCGTGACGTCGGCCTTCAAGACCTGGTTGTGGTCTTGAAGGCCGACGTTGTCGTATGGGGTGGGTGTCGATGTCGATGCGTCCGATCGGAGATGGGGAGATCCCCGCGGAGACGGTGCGGGTGGCCCAGGCGGCGTTCCCGAAGGGCAGTCTGGCGATCCGGTTGCGGGATGAGCTGGGGGTGCTGTTCCGGGACGAGCAGTTCGCGGATCTGTTCCCGTCCCGGGGCAAGCCGGCCTGGTCCCCGGGCCGGCTCGCGCTGGTGTCGGTACTCCAGTTCGCCGAGGGGCTGCCCGATCGGCAGGCGGCCCTGGCGGTGCGGGCCCGGATCGACTGGAAATACGCCCTGGGCCTGGAGCTTACCGACCCGGGCTTCGACTACTCCGTACTCAGCGAGTTCCGCACCCGGCTGGTCGAGGCGGAAGCGGGGCAGCAGGTCTTCGACCACGTCCTGGAGTCCGCCCGGAAGGCGGGAATGCTGAAGGCGCCAGGCAGGGCCCGCACCGACTCCACCCACGTACTGGCCGCGATCCGGTCGCTGAACCGGCTGGAGTTCGTCATCGAGACCCTGCGCGCTGCGCTCAACGCACTCGCCGCTGCGGCCCCCAACTGGCTGTCCGCCCACGCTGATCCGGCCTGGTTCGACCGGTATGCCACCCGGCCGGAGGACTACTGGCTGCCCTCCGGCAAGGCCAAGCGGACCGAGTTGGCCGAGCAGACCGGCCGGGACGGCATGCGCCTGCTGGCCGACGTGCACGCCGCCGGGGCGCCCGTGTGGCTGCGCGAGCTGCCCGCCGTCCAGATCCTGCGCCGGGCCTGGGTTCAGCAGTACGTGTTCGATACGGAGGGCGAGGTGCGATGGCGGGACCCAAAAGAGTGCCCGCCGGGTGCTCTTCGCCTGGTCAGCCCCTATGACACCGACGCTCGCGCGAGTGTGAAGCGGGATATCAAGTGGGACGGTTTCAAGGTCCATTTGACCGAGACCTGCGATGCGGACACGTCTCACCTGATCACGAACGTGCTGACGCAGGACGCTACCGTCCAGGACAGCACGGCCACCAACCTGGTCCACGACGCCCTCGCCGCCAGGGACCTTCTGCCCGGCGAGCATCTACTGGACGCTGGCTACATCGACGGACCCCGCATCGTCACCGCCGATCGTCAGTACGGCATCACCCTGACCGGCCCCATCCGCGGCAACACCACTGCCCAGGCCAGCGGCCCCTACAGCCAGAGCGCCTTCGCCATCGACTGGCAGAGCCAGACCGTGACCTGCCCGAACGGCAAGAACGCCACCCAATGGCGGGACAAGATCTCCGATCGTGGCGCCCCCATCATCATCGTCCGGTTCTCACCCGCTGACTGCCGCACTTGCCCCGCGCGCCCCGAGTGCGTGAGCTCACCCCGAGCCGCGAGAAGGGAAATCACCCTGCGGCCCCGGGCCGAACACGAGGCGATCCAACAGGCCCGTGCAGCCCAGGGCACTCCCGAGTGGCGGGAACGCTACGCGGCCCGCAACGGCATCGAGGGCACCCTCTCCCACGCTGTTCACACCGCCGGTCTGCGCCGGTGCCGCTACCGCGGACTCGCCAGAACCCGCCTCCAGCACCAGCTCACCGCAACCGCGATCAACCTTGCCCGCCTCGACGCCCACCTCACCGGAACACCCCTGGCCCGGACCCGCACCAGCCACTTCGCACGACTTCGCCCCGCCGACCAAACGATCGACGGGGCGAAGTAGCAGGACCCCGAATTCGCCAACGGCATCCCCGATTCGGGAGTGCGGCCCCTTGGCTCGCACTGCTTTACGTCAGCTTCACGTCAGCTCTCGTGCCGGTGACGACGGCCCTTTCCGGCCCGCGTCGCCGTCAGCGCACCTCGGTGATCTCCGGCCCCCGGGCCAGCTGGCCCATGCCGCCCGAGAAGCGGGAGGCCTCCTGGTCCTCCTGCTGAACGCCTTCCGCGACCATCTGCGCGTCGTCGGGCAGCTTGAGGACGATCGGGTCCCGCGGGGCCATCGGGCCCTCGCCGCGGACGACGACCGTGTCCCGGAAGATCTGCTCGAGCAGACCCGCGGCCTGCGGCTGCACCGCGCCCTGCCCGGAGATCACTCCGCGCAGGAACCAGCGCGGGCCGTCCACGCCGACGAACCTGACGACCTGGAAGCCGCCCGTGCCGTCCGGCAGCTGCACCGGCACCTGCGCCCGCAGCTCCCAGCCGAGCGGCCCCTCGACCTCGTCGATGACACCGCCCTGCTGGGTGATGCCGGAGGCGATCTCCTCGCGGACCTCGCCCCAGATGCCCTCCCGCTTGGGAGCGGCGAAGGCCTGCAGCTGGACGGCGCTGTCCTGGAGCACGACGGTGGCCGCGACGATCGCGTCACCGGCGACCTCCACGCGCAGCTCCATGCCCTCGACCCCCGGCACGAACAGACCGCCGAGGTCCACCCGGCCCTCGCCGGGGTCGCGGACCTCGGAGTCGTCCCAGGGACCGTCCGGGCGCGGCTCCGGCTCCAGTCGCACGCGCTGGGGCGCGGCGTCCTCGGACTCCGCGTCCTTGGTGCCGTCGACGACCTGCTCGGCCTCGCCCGCCGCGTCCTCGGCGGCACCGCTCTTCTTGCGACGTCCGAACACGTCACTGTCCTTCCCGGTCGGATACGGCCGATGCGTATCGATTCCCACCCGTTTGTTCGCCCGGGCTGACGCCCACGGCGGCGTGACCGCCGGTCGACCCGAAGCCCCCCTCGGCCCGCGCCGAGCCGGGAAGTTCCGCCACCTCCTGGAAGCGCACCTTCTCGACCTGCTGGACGACCAGTTGGGCGATCCGGTCGAAGCGCTCGAACCGCACGCTGTCGCGCGGGTCGAGATTCACCACGATCACCTTGATCTCCCCACGGTACCCGGCATCAATCGTCCCTGGGGCATTCACCATGGCGACACCGCAGCGGGCGGCGAGACCGGACCGGGGGTGCACGAAGGCCGCGTACCCCTCGGGCAGGGCGATGGAAACCCCCGTCGGCAGCACCGCCCGCTCTCCGGGCGCGAGTTCGCACGGCTCGGTCGTCCGCAGATCGGCGCCGGCGTCACCGGGCATCGCGTACGCCGGCAGCGGTACGTCGGGGTCGACGCGCCTGATCAGCACGTCCAGGGGGGCACGGTCGGTCACGGGTTCACCTCGAAGGCGCGGGCGCGCCGGATCTGGTCCGGGTCGTTCATGGCCGCCCGGATCTCCTGCGGACGGCCGTTGTCGATGAAGTGGTCCACCTTCACCTCGATGAAGAGGGCGTCGGCGCGGACGGCGAGCGGGCCCTCGGGCCCGCCTATGCGCCCCCGCGCCCGCGAGTAGATCTTCCGTCCGGCGACGGCGACGACCTCGGCCTCCAGGTGCAGCACCGTGCCGACCGGCACCGGCCGCACGAAGTCCGTCTCCAGGCGCCCGGTCACGGCGATCACCCGCAGCAGCCAGTTCAGGGAGCCGAGGGTCTCGTCGAGCGCGGTGGCGAGCACGCCGCCGTGGGCGAGACCGGGCGCACCCTGGTGCGCCTCGCGCACGGTGAACTCGGCGGTGACGGTGACGCCCTCACCGGCGCGCGCCGCGAGGTGCAGCCCGTGGGCCTGACCCTCGCCGCAGCCGAAGCACTGCGCGTAGTGCGCGCCGATCAGCTCCCCGGGCGCGGGCGCGTCGGGGTGCCGCACGGGGGGTATGGCGTCGGCCGGGGGCCGCAGGGCCGCAGTTGTACCACTCACAGGCGCAGACCTTACCTCCGCGTCAGCGGCGGTCGCGCACCATGCCAAGCTTGGCTTCATGCAGCCTTACGAAGAACGCCTGACCGCGCCCCGTTCGTGGTGGTTCGTCTCGGTGCTCGTCGGCATCGCGGCGGGTCTGATCGCGCTCCCGTTCGGCACCCTGCCGTTCCTGGGCGGCCTGGTCGCCGGCACGGCGCTCGCGGCGGTGCTCACCAGCTCGTACGGCTCGGTGCGCATCCGGGTCGTGGCGGGCTTCCTGGTCGCGGGCGACGCCAAGATCCCGCTGGCGGCCCTCGGCCCCGCCCAGGCCCTGGACGCGGCTGAAGCGCGCGCCTGGCGGACCCACAAGGCGGACCCGCGCGCGTTCATGGTCCTGCGCAGCTACATCCCGACGGCCCTGCGCGTGGAGATCGCGGACCCCGAGGACCCGACCCCGTACGTGTACGTGTCGACGCGGAATCCGCAGGCGCTGGCGAAGGCCCTGGGGGCGGTCACGGCGTCGTAGCCCGCCGCCCGGCGCCGGGGCTCAGGACTCCAGTTCCTTGGGGCCGGTGAGCGGCGGCAGCTCCCCCAGGGCGTCCCAGGGCACCTGGGTGCGCCGCAGGTCGGCGCGGACGCGCTCGGCGAGCTTCTTGGTGTCGCGGCGGTTCATGAACGCCCCGACCGCGGCTCCCACCATGAACGGCATCAGGTTCGGCAGGTTCCGCACCATGCGCTTCATGATCTGCTGGCGCAGCTCACGCTTCAGCTGGCCGCCGAGCGCCGCGTTCACCGACGCGGGCTTGGCCACGTCGATCCCGCGCTCCTCGGTCCACGACCGCAGGTACTCGGTGCTGCGCTGCTTGAGGTTGCCGGGCGGGCGCCGTCCGTACACCTCGTGCAGCTCGGCGATGAGCTTCAGCTCGATCGCGGCCACACCGGTGATCTCGGCGGCGAGCTCCGCGGGCATGGCCGGCGGCACCGGCAGCATGGCGGCGGCGCCGACGCCGGCGCCCACCGTGGAGGTGGCGTTCGCCGCGCCCGTGATGAGTTTGTCCGCGAGCCGGTCGGGGCCGAGGCCCGGGAACTGCTTGCGGAGGGTGGCCAGGTCCCGGACGGGGACCCGGGGGGCGTTCTCGATGATCCGGTCGGCCAGATAGCCGATGCCGGCCTTGGCTCCGCGGCCACCGCGGAGCGCCCCGTTCTTCAAGCCGTTCGCGACGGCGGCGAAACGCTTGCCCTTGGTCGCAGGGCCCTCGTCTCCCGCCGTCGTCGCGGTGTCCACGGCTTCGACGGCCTGGTGCGGCGACGAAACCGCCGCCTCGTGCACGAGCGCGGGAACCGCCTCGTACGCCGTCTCAGCGCCGTTCTGCGCCCTGCCTGGGCCCTGGTGGCCGACGGAGTCGGCCGGGGCCGCTCCCGGCGCGTCGGCGGGCCTGAGCGAGGCCTCAGGGCCCCGCTCGGCGTCCGTCTCGCCGGTGGGCGCGGCTGCGTCCGCTTCGTGGTCGCCGAAGCGGTTCTTCCCGGGCGGGGTCGAGCCTGTCACGGCCGACCCCGCCTCAGTCGCAGTCGCGGCAGATCGGCTGACCGTTCTTCTCCCGGGCCAGCTGGCTGCGGTGGTGCACCAGGAAGCAGCTCATGCAGGTGAATTCGTCCTGCTGCTTGGGGAGCACGCGCACGGCGAGCTCCTCGTTGGACAGGTCCGCTCCGGGCAGCTCGAGGCCTTCGGCGGCCTCGAACTCGTCGACGTCGACGGCCGAGGAGGACTTGTCGTTCCTCCGGGCCTTCAGCTCTTCAAGGCTGTCCGAGTCGACGTCGTCGTCGGTCTTGCGTGGGGTGTCGTAGTCCGTTGCCATGTCGCTCTCCCCCTCTGGGTGTCTGCGGTGTCTCAGCGCACGTAACGCGTGAGAGGCCGGACTTGTGCCCGACCTGAGGCGGAGATTTTGCCTCACATCAAGGTCTGTTACTCAATCGACACCCAACCGCACCCCTGAAGAGGTGATCGGTTTGGATGGCGATCGGGACCGTACACGGTCCGAATGTCGCACTTCACGGGCGCCACCCCGTGTACTTCCCGTGATCAAGACCCTCGAAAACCCGGATTTTCCCGGCTTTCCGACGACTTTCGCGGTCACGGAGAGTGGATGGCCAGAAATTCGCTCCTGTGATCGATCACACACGAAATTGGCAGGATCAGATCCTGAAAATTCCGCTCAAAGCGAACGTCCGGCATGGTCACGCGGCAGCATCTCAGATCGGCAGGGTGACGCGCATCACGAGCCCACCCCCCTCACGAGGCTCCGCGATGATACGGCCCCCGTGGGCGCGCGCCACCGACCGGGCGATGGACAGGCCGAGACCCACCCCCTTGTCGCTGCCGGTGCGCTCCGTGCGGAGCCTGCGGAACGGCTCGAAGAGGTTGTCGATCTCGTACGCGGGCACCACGGGTCCGGTGTTCGTCACCACGAGCACGGCCTGGCCGTGCTGGGCCTCCGTGGTGACCTCGACCCAGCCCGCCTCCTTCACGTTGTACCGGACGGCGTTCTGGACGAGGTTCAGGGCGATGCGCTCGAGCAGGACGCCGTTGCCCTGCACGATCGCGAGGCCGCGCTCGCCGCGGATCTCGACGCCCTTGGCCTCGGCCTCGGCGCGCGCCTGGTCGACGGCGCGGTTGGCGACCTCGGCGAGGTCCACGGGCTTGCGCTCGACGATCTGGTTGTCGCTGCGGGCCAGCAGCAGCAGGCCCTCCACGAGCTGCTCACTGCGCTCGTTGGTGGCGAGGAGGGTCTTGCCGAGCTGGTGGAGCTCGGGTGGCGCGCCCGGATCGGAGAGCTGCACTTCGAGGAGCGTGCGGTTGATCGCGAGCGGGGTGCGCAGCTCGTGCGAGGCGTTGCCGACGAAGCGCTGCTGGGCCGTGAAGGCGCGCTCCAGGCGGTCCAGCATCTCGTCGAAGGTGTCGGAGAGCTCTTTCAACTCGTCGTCGGGGCCGTCCAGTTCGATGCGGCGCTTGAGGTCCGTGCCCGCCACGCGGCGCGCGGTACGGGTGATGCGGCCGAGCGGCGACAGGACGCGGCCCGCCATCGCGTACCCGAAGGCGAAGGCGATCACGGCGAGGCCGAGCAGGGCGAGCAGCGAGCGGCTCAGGAGGTTGTCCAGGGCGTGCTGGCGCTGTTCGTTCACGCACGCGTTCATCGCGGCGTTGAACTCCTCCGGCGAGGCGCGGCTCGGCAGGTCGCAGACCTTGCTCTCCACCCGGCCCGAGACGATCTTGAAGGGCAGCTCGCTGCCCACGTTCAGCGCCTGCGCGGCGAGCAGGTAGATGATCGAGAGCAGCAGGATGCCCGCGATCAGGAACATGCCGCCGTACAGGAGCGTGAGCCTTATGCGGATGGTGGGACGCAGCCACGGGAAGGGCGGTTCGACCTTCCGGGGGTCCCACGTCGGCTTGGGGGGCGCCGCTGGCGGCGCCGGTGTCGCGGCCACCGGAGATCAGATCCGGTAGCCCGAGCCGGGCACCGTGACGATGACGGCGGGCTCGCCGAGCTTGCGGCGCAGGGTCATGACCGTGACGCGGACGACGTTCGTGAACGGGTCCGTGTTCTCGTCCCAGGCCTTCTCCAGGAGCTGCTCGGCGGAGACCACGGCGCCCTCGCTGCGCATCAGGACCTCCAGGACGGCGAACTCCTTCGGCGCGAGCTGGATCTCGCGGCCCTCGCGGAACACCTCGCGGCGGTTCGGGTCGAGCTTGATGCCTGCACGCTCCAGGACGGGCGGCAGCGGCACGCTGGTGCGCCGGCCCAGGGCGCGCACGCGGGCCGTCAGCTCGCTGAACGCGAACGGCTTGGGCAGATAGTCGTCCGCACCGATCTCCAGGCCCTCGACGCGGTCGCTGACGTCGCCGGAGGCGGTGAGCATCAGGACGCGCGTCGGCATGCCGAGCTCGACGATCTTGCGGCAGACGTCGTCGCCGTGCACGACCGGGAGGTCGCGGTCCAGGACGACCACGTCGTAGTCGTTCACGCCGATGCGCTCCAGGGCGGCCGCACCGTCGTACACGACGTCGACGGCCATGGCCTCCCGGCGCAGTCCGGTGGCCACCGCATCGGCGAGCAGCTGCTCGTCCTCGACGACGAGTACGCGCACGTCGCTGTCCTTCCTCTGTGCCCGGCCCCGGTTCTCCCGTGGGCGAGGGCAGGTCTGATCTGGGGGTGAGACCTCCATCCTGCCCCTTTCGGCCATAAACCGGCTGTAAGACGGCCGGTGCCCCTGGGAACACGGGAATTTCTCGGACTTCCGCCCGTGTTTGAGGTTTCCGTGAGGAAGGCCGGGGGGAGGACGGCCTTACACCCCGCGATCACGCTTCGTATGTGATGTGCCACGGCGCGCTCCACGCAGCGTCATCGGACGTGATCGCCGCTTCTCGGGCACACCCCCGTGCCACCGACCCACACGACTCAGCCGAGGGGGCGCAACCATGGACGCATTCACCGCAGGTCTCCTGCAGCGCATAAAGACCACGGAATCCGACCTCGCGCAGGCCCGCGAGACGGGCGACGACTTCCTGGCCGAGGTCGAGCTGGCCGAGCTGGAAGACCTCCACCGCCTGGCCGCCGAGCACGGCGTGGAGGTCGCCGTCCCGTCCTCCTGACCGGCCGGCACGTCCTGCGTCAGGGCCCCGGCACGCCGCGTCCGCGGGGTGCCGGGGCCCTGACGTGTGTTCTGGAGCCGTGCGGGCCGCCGGGGGCCCTGGGGCCCGTCCCGCGGGCCGACGCCGCGCCGCCCCGCCGCACGGGCCCTAGTCGTGCCAGGCGCCCCGCTCGTCCAGGAACGTCTGCAGCGGCTCGAAGAGGCCGGGCGGGCCCGCCACCGTCAGCTCGCCGGACAGGGGCTCGCCGGGGCGGCCGCCGGTGAGCGCGCCCGCCTCGCGTGCGACGAGGTCTCCGGCGGCGAAGTCCCAGGGGTTCAGGCCCCGTTCGTAGTACGCGTCCAGGCGGCCCGCCGCCACGTCGCACAGGTCGATCGCCGCCGAGCCGCAGCGGCGGATGTCCCGCACGAGCGGCAGCAGCTCCCGGGCGACCTCGGCCTGGTGGGCGCGGCGCTGTGCGACGTACCCGAAGCCGGTGCCGATCAGGGCCTGCTCGAACGGGGGCGCGGGGCGGGTGCGCGCCCGTCTGTCGTTGACGTACGCGCCCTGGCCGAGCACCGCGCGGAACGTCTCGCCGCGCACGGGCGCGTGCACGACGCCGACGAGGGTCTCGCCGCCCGCGCGCGCCGCGATGGACACCGCCCAGTCCGGCCGTCCGTACAGGTAGTTCACGGTGCCGTCGACGGGGTCGATCACCCACTGGACGCCGCTGCTGCCCTCGGAGCTCGCGCCCTCCTCGCCGAGCACGCCGTCGTCGGGCCTGCGCTCGGCGAGGAAGTCCGTGATGAGCTTCTCGGACGCGATGTCCATCTCGGTGACGACGTCGACGGCGCTGCTCTTCGTGGCGGCCACCCCCAGGTCGTCCGGGCGGCCGTCGCGCAGCAGCTCACCGGCGCGGTGCGCGGCCTCCAGGGCGACGGCGAGGAGCTCGGCCTTCAGGCCATCCTGAGCGGTGGAGTGGTCGGTCACGAGGGCTCCTCAGGCGAACGGGCTGTCGGCGCCCGCGGCGGCGGGCTTCGGGGTGCGTGCCGGGCAGCAGCCCACCGGGCACAGGTCATGGCCGGCGCCGAGCGCGCCCAGGGCGCAGGGCGTCACCGCGCGGCCGCTCTCGGCGGCCGCGCGCTCCAGGACCAGCTCGCGCACCGCGGCGGCGAACCGCGGGTCGGCGCCCACGGTGGCCGAGCGCCGCACCGGCAGGGCGAGCTCGGCGGCCTTCGCCGTGGCCTCGGTGTCGAGGTCGTACAGGACCTCCATGTGGTCCGACACGAAGCCGATCGGAACCATCACCACGGCGGGCGCCCCAGCGGCGTGCCGCTCCTCCAGGTGGTCGCAGATGTCGGGCTCCAGCCACGGGATGTGCGGGGCTCCGGAGCGCGACTGGTAGACCAGCTCCCAGGGGCGGTCGACGCCGGTCTCGGCGCGCACGGCCTCCGCGATGACGCGGGCGACGTCCAGGTGCTGGCGCACGTACGCCCCGCCGTCGCCGTGGTCGGCCACCGGGCCCGAGGTGTCGGCCGCGGCCGTCGGGATGGAGTGCGTGGTGAACGCCAGGTGCGCGCCGTCCCGCACCTCTTCGGGGAGGTCGGCCAGGGACTTCAGGACGCCGTCGACCATGGGGCGCACGAAGCCCGGGTGGTTGAAGTAGTGCCGCAGCTTGTCCACGCGCGGGGGCTCCAGGCCCTCCTCCCGGAGCGTGGCGAGGGCCTCCGCCAGGTTCTCGCGGTACTGCCTGCAGCCCGAGTACGAGGCGTACGCGCCGGTGGTGAGGGTGAGCACACGGCGGTGGCCGTCGCGCGCGAGGTCCCGCAGGGTGTCCGTCAGATACGGCGCCCAGTTGCGGTTGCCCCAGTACACCGGCAGGTCGAGGCCGTGGTCGGCGAAGTCCTTGCGCAGGGCGTCGAGCAGGGCGCGGTTCTGGTCGTTGATGGGGCTGACGCCGCCGAAGAGGAAGTAGTGCTGCCCCACCTCCTTCAGACGCTCCTTGGGGATGCCGCGGCCCCGCGTCACGTTCTCCAGGAACGGAACGACGTCGTCCGGGCCCTCGGGCCCGCCGAACGAGAGCAGCAGCAAGGCGTCGTACGGAGTGGGATCCAGTGGGGAATCCAGCGCATCGGACATGCCTTTGATCCTGCCACTCGGCACTGACAGCCGGAAAACGGCGGTACTCCTCACCGGGGGCGGCGCCGCTCCGTCGCACCGGGGATGACACCGCCTCGTCAGCACTAGCGCGGCCCTCTCCCGCACGTGCGCGGGCGCCTCCCCGGGGCTTCAACGGCGCTTCAACGGCGCTTCTCCAGTGATTCCTGCGGGACGGAAATTAACGGTGCGCCGAACGGCTCCGCGGCCGTAAGCTGTATCAGCCATCTTCACGCCTTACCGGAGCCGCGCGACCCCTCCCGGGTCAGCCGCCCCTGCGCCCCCGCGGAGTCCACGTGCCGAGCCCCTACCGCGCCATCTTCGCCGCCCCCGGCAGCAAGGGCTTCTCCGCCGCCGGTCTCATCGGGCGGATGCCGCTGTCGATGATGGGCATCGGCGTCGTGACGATGGTCTCCCAGATGACCGGACGCTACGGCCTCGCGGGCGCCCTGTCGGCGACCGTCGCGCTGTCCGCCGCCGTGATGGGCCCCCAGATATCCCGGCTCGTGGACCGGCACGGCCAGCGCCGGGTGCTGCGGCCCGCGACCCTGGTGACGCTCGTCGCCGTCGCGGGCCTGCTGCTGGCCGCGCGGTTCGAGCTGCCGGACTGGACGCTGTTCCTCTTCGCCGCGGTCGCGGGCTGCGTGCCGAGCCTCGGCTCGATGGTCCGGGCGCGCTGGGCGGCCCTGTACCGCGGCACCCCGCAGCTGCACACGGCGTACTCCTTCGAGTCCGTCGTCGACGAGATCTGCTTCATCTTCGGGCCGATCATCTCGATCGGCCTGTCCACGGTGTGGTTCCCCGAGTCGGGGCCACTGCTCGCGGCCGTGTTCCTCGCCGTGGGCGTCTTCTGGCTGACCGCGCAGCGCGCCACCGAGCCGGTGCCGCACCCGCGCGAACACCACACCCGGGGCTCGGCGTTGCGCTCCCCCGGCCTCCAGGTCCTGGTCGCCGCGTTCGTCGCCACGGGCACGATCTTCGGCGCGGTGGACGTGGTCACTGTGGCCTTCGCCGAGGAGGAGGGCCGCAAGAGCGCCGCGAGCCTGGTCCTCGCCGTGTACGCGCTCGGCTCGTGCCTCGCCGGTGTCGGCTTCGGGCTCATGCACTTCAAGGGGTCGCCCGCGCGCAGGTGGGTGGTGGGCCTCTGCGCGATGGCCGTGAGTATGATCCCGCTGCAACTGGTCGGGAGCCTGCCGTTCCTGGCCGCGGCGCTCTTCCTCGCGGGCCTGTCCATCGCACCGACGATGATCACGACCATGGCCCTCGTCGAACAGCACGTACCACGCGCGAAGCTGACCGAGGGCATGACCTGGGTCAGCACCGGGCTAGCCGTCGGGATCGCGCTCGGCTCCTCCGTGGCCGGCTGGGTGATCGACGCCGCGGGACCGAGCGCCGGGTACGGCGTGCCGGGCGTGGCCGGGGCGCTCGCGGCGGCGGTCGGATTCCTGGGGTATCGCCGGCTGAAGCGGCCGGATCCGCGACGGGGAGGGACCCATGAGCAGGGCAACGGGCAGGGGCGCGGCAGCGACCAGCGGGAGGAGTCGAGCGGCGTGGCGTAACTGGGCGAGCACCGTCAGCGCGCACCCCGCGCGCGAGGCGACGCCCGCCTCGGTCGACGAGCTCGTCGCGGCGGTCCGCGGGGCCGCGGCCGAAGGCCTGACGGTGAAGCCCCTGGGCACCGGCCACTCCTTCACGGCCGCCGCCGCGACCGACGGCCTGCTGATACGCCCCGACCTGCTCACGGGGATCCGCGCGATCGACCACGCCGCGGGCACCGTCACCGTCGAGGCGGGCACCCCGCTCAAGCGCCTGAACGCCGCGCTCGCCCGTGAGGGCCTGTCGCTGACGAACATGGGCGACATCATGGAGCAGACGGTCTCCGGGGCCGTCAGCACCGGGACGCACGGCACGGGCCGCGACTCCGCGTCGATGGCCGCCCAGATCACGGCGCTCGAACTGGTCACCGCGGACGGCCAGGTCCTCACCTGCTCCCGGGACGAGCACCCCGACGTCTTCGCCGCCGCGCGCGTGGGCCTCGGCGCGCTGGGCGTCATCAGCGCGATCACGTTCTCCGTAGAGCCCCTCTTCTTCCTCCAGGCACGTGAGGAGCCGATGTCGTTCGACCAGGTCACCGGGTCGTTCGACGAACTCGCCACGGAGAACGAGCACTTCGAGTTCTACTGGTTCCCCCACACCGACAACTGCACCACCAAGCGGAACAACCGCAGCCTGGGCCCCGCGGCCCCGCCCGGCGCGATCAGCGCCTTCGTAGAGGACGAACTGCTCTCCAACGGCCTCTTCCAGGTCGTCAATTCGCTCGGCCGTGCCGTGCCCGCGACCATCCCCGCCATCGCCAGGATCTCCAGCAGGGCCCTGTCGGCCCGCACCTACACGGACATCCCGTACAAGGTCTTCACCAGCCCCCGGCGCGTGCGCTTCGTGGAGATGGAGTACGCCGTCCCGCGCGAGGCGCTGGTGGACACGCTGCGGGAGCTGAAGACGATGATCGAGCGCTCCCCGCTGCGCGTCAGCTTCCCCGTGGAGGTCCGCACGGCCCCCGCCGACGACATCACGCTCTCCACGGCGTCCGGCCGCGACAGCGCCTACATCGCCGTGCACCTCTACAAGGGCACGCCCTTCCGTACGTACTTCAGCGCCGCGGAGCAGATCTTCGTCGCCCACGAGGGGCGGCCCCACTGGGGCAAGCTCCACACCCGCGACGCCGCGTACTTCGCCAAGGCCTACCCGCGCTTCGGCGAGTTCACGGCGCTGCGCGACCGCCTCGACCCGGACCGGCTCTTCGCCAACGCCTATCTGCGGCGGGTCCTCGGCGACTGAGCCCCCGGGCCGGAGCGGTCACCGGGCTCACTGCTCGGGGGACTGCTGCTCCTGGAGGCCGTTCCCGCCGCCGCGTGCCGGGGTGGGCGTCGGGGTCGGGGTCGGCGTGGGGGTCGGTGTGGGCGTGGGGGTGGGCGTCGGGTCGACCTTGGAGCCGCCGTCGCCGGAGTCACCGCCGTCGTCCTTGCCGCCGTCGTCGGGCTTGCCGCCCTGGTCCTTGCCGGTGTCGGTCCCGGTGTCCGAGCCCGTGTCGTCGCCCGGCGACGGCTTGCCGCTGGGGTCCTTGGAGGTGTCGTCGCCCTGCTGGGAGCCGTCGTCCTCACCGGTGGTGCCCTGGTCGGACGGCTGGTCCGAGTCGCCGCCCGGCTGCTGATCGTCCGACGTGGAGGAGGAGTTCTTGCCCTTCACGAAGTCGGCGATCGAGGTGCTCTTGTCGTCACCGCTGAAGCTCTGACCGCTCACCAGCTCGTACGTGGTGATGCCGGTGAGCGCCACACCGAAGACGACGGCGGCGGCGACCAGGGGACGCTTCCAGCTCGTCACCCGCGCGCGGTGCGTGGTGCCCTCGGTGAACTCGTCCGAAGGGAACGGCGGTTGCGACGGCTGCGGCGCTCCGGGAACCGCGGGACCCGTGGCGCGCAGCACCTGGGTCTTCTGGTCGCGCGGCAGCAATTGCGTCGCGTCCACGGATCCCAGGAGCCGCGTCTGCTCGGCGTCGGCGGAGACGGCGGGCAGGGCGGTGGTGGGATCGCCCGCCCCGACCGCGGGCAGGGCGGCCGTCGGGTCGGCGGCACCGGCGATCGGCAGCACGGCCGTCGGGTCGGCTCCCGCCATCGGCAGCACGGCCGTGGGGTCGGCGTCCGGGGCACGGTGGTCCGCCGACTGCCTGCCCCAGGTGGTGGTCACCGGGCCCGAGCCGGTCGCGTGGCCGGGCGCGTAGCCAGTCGAGTAGCCGGTCGCAGGACCGGAGGCGTGACCGGACGGGGGCGTGGCAGGCGCGGCCCTGAAGGCCTCGGGCACCGGCGTGGCCGCCGTCACCGGCACCTGCTGTGCCTTCGGCTTGGCCTGCACCGCGACGTCACGGATCTGCTCGCCGGTGCGCTTGAAGAAGTGCTGGAAGACCGTGCCGCCGCAGGTGGCGATGCCACTCACCACACCGGCGCCGAGGATCGTTCCGTACACGCCGAAGCTGGACGCGAGCTTCGCGGCGAGCACCGCGGCCACGGCACTGCCCGCCACCTGCGGCACGCTCACGTCGAGCCGCTTCTTCGGCGCGTCCTCCGACGTGCCTTCCGATGTGTCCTCCGACGTCCTGCCGGTATCCGGCTTTCCACGCATCTCCGACCCTTGTCGCCTTTCTCGCCTTACGGGCTTCACCACTGATTCGCGTACGAGCCACGCGAGTCACATGAGAAAGGGACGTACGTACGAAGAAAATAGTTCCGCTTCTGGCGTTTACGTGAAGAGCGCCACCTGCGCGCGGGGCGTTCGCGCCCTTTGACGCCATCAACTCCCTTCACCCGGGAGAAGTTCGGCGGCGTGCCGGTCCACCCGGGTGGCCCGAATGGAGTAGTGTTGCGAGCCCTGGGTCCGGTCTCCCACCAGGGTGCCCGGAGCCAGCCAGGACCGCCGGGAGGGGGCTCGCTGCACAGGGTGACCAAGTTGGTCACTTAGCGTTGCGAATAAGTAACCGTGCCATAACGGCGATCCCGGGCCCTCGCCCGACACGCCGGGCAACTCGGCAAGGTTGTGGCAGGCTGCACCCGGGCAGGCCACACTCGACTAGCGGAAGCAGCGACGCACGTGACGTCGGCAGGCACCACCCGGGAGGTCCCCATGCCCGAACTGCGTGTCGTGGCCGTCAGCAACGACGGCACACGGCTGGTGCTGAAGGCTGCGGACAGCACGGAGTACACGCTTCCCATCGACGAACGGCTCCGTGCCGCCGTACGCGGCGACCGCCCGAGACTCGGCCAGATCGAGATCGAGGTGGAGAGCCACCTCAGGCCCCGCGACATCCAGGCCCGTATACGCGCTGGAGCCAGTGCGGAAGAAGTCGCCTCGCTCGCCGGCATCCCCGTCGACCGCGTCCGCCGCTTCGAGGGCCCCGTCCTCGCCGAGCGCGCCTTCATGGCCGAGCGCGCCCGGAAGACCCCCGTGCGCCGCCCCGGCGAGAACACCGGACCGCAGCTCGGCGAGGCCGTCCAGGAGCGGCTGCTGCTGCGCGGCGCCGACAAGGAGTCCGTGCAGTGGGACTCCTGGCGCCGTGACGACGGCACCTGGGAGGTGCTGCTCGTCTACCGCGTCGCCACCGAGCCGCACTCCGCGAGCTGGACGTACGACCCGCCGCGCCGCCTCGTCCAGGCCGTCGACGACGAGGCCCGCGCCCTCATCGGCGAGACCGACGACATCGCCGCGCCCGAGCCGAGCTTTCCGTTCGTGCCGCGCATCGCCCGGCTGCCCCGGGACAGGCCGCTGGAGCGCGCCCTCGACCGCCCCGGCGCCCCGGCGCCGGAGCCCGACGAGCCGGGCCCGAGCGGCGCCGTCGCCGAGCAGGAGCGGGACTCCCTGACCAGCCTCCTGGAGGCCGTGCCGAGCTTCCGGGGCGACATGGTCGTCCCGGAGCGCCCCACCACCGCACCCTCCGAACTGCCGTCCGCACAGGACGAGCCGGAGCAGGAGCCCGAGGCCGAGGAGCCCCCGGCGACCGCGGCGTCGGCCGGTTCGGCGTACGCGGACGTGCTGATGCCGCGCGCCGTCGCCAGCCACCGCGAGCGCCTGGTCGGCTCCACGGACCGCCAGGCCGAGGCGGACGGCGTCCGGCCCGGCCGCCGCGCCGCCGTGCCGAGCTGGGACGAGATCGTGTTCGGCACCCGCCGCAAGAAGCAGGAGTAGCCGCGCGGAGGTGGAGGAACCATCCTCCGCCCACGCCGCGGACACGTCGAAGGGCCCGTACGCAAGATCCGTACGGGCCCTTCACATGACACCCATGCGTCACAGAGCGTGACAGCCGTGTGCCTACGGAGCGTGACGGTCACGTCGTCGCGCCCGGCTCCGCGAGCGCCGACGACGTATCCCCGGCCCCTTACTGCGGATCCGGCCCCTTCGCCACCGGACGGGCCGCGTCCGAGGACCACTCCGACCACGAACCGACGTACAGCGCCGCCGGAATGCCCGCCACCGCGAGGGCGAGGACCTCATGGGCGCCCGAGACGCCCGAGCCGCAGTACACCCCGACCTCCGGGGCGTCGGCGGCGCCCAGCGCCGTGAAGCGGGCCGCGAGCTCCCCCGCCGGACGGAATCGGCCATCCCCGGAGACGTTCTCCGTCGTGGGGGCCGAGACCGCGCCCGGGATGTGCCCGCCCACGCGGTCGATCGGCTCGACGTCGCCCCGGTAGCGCTCCGCGGCCCGGGCGTCCAGGAGCAGACCCGAGCGGGCCAGGGCGGCCGCGCCGTCCGCGTCGAGCCGGGCGACCGAGTCGGGCACCGGCGTGAACGCGCCCTCCGCGGGC
Source organism: Streptomyces sp. YIM 121038 (assembly GCF_006088715.1). Lineage (NCBI taxonomy): Bacteria > Bacillati > Actinomycetota > Actinomycetes > Kitasatosporales > Streptomycetaceae > Streptomyces > Streptomyces sp. YIM 121038. The sequence goes on along the minus strand of NZ_CP030771.1, from coordinate 7,022,235 downwards.
GGTCGTACGTCGCCGGACTCCAGCTCGCCGCGCCACGCCGCGAGCCCGCCGTCCAGGACGCGCACCGACGGGTGCCCCGCCCAGCGCAGCAGCCACCAGGCGCGCGCCGCGGCCCAGCCCTGCCCGCCGTCGTACACGACCACGTCCCGGTCCCCCGAGACGCCCGCCGCCCGCATCGCCGCGCCGAAGCGCCCGGCGTCCGGCAGCGGGTGGCGGCCCTCCGCCCCGGCCGGACCGGCCAGTTCCGCGTCCAGGTCGACGAAGACCGCCGACGGGATGTGCGCCTCCTCGTAGGCGGGCCGCTGGTGCGGGCCGCCGAGCTGCCAGCGGACGTCGAGCAGCACTGGCGGATTCGCGCCCGCCAGGTCGCTCGCGAGTTCGGATGCGGAGATGATGGCTTTCATAAGCCCCAACCTTGCCCACGGGGTGGCCGCCGCGTCCAGGTCCGGCTAGCCTGCTCGGCCGGACCCGCCCGAACACGTGGCGTACGGGACCGGGCACGCCCCGTACCGAAGACGGACACGGCTCGGCAATCGCACGTTTACGGATGGGAAACGGCAGACCGGGCATCCTCCGCCAGGAAACAGGAAAAGGCGGCGCGGCCGGGGGGCGCCGGGCGGCGGGTGGTGCAAGCATCTGCACGGACGGGCATGCGCGCGGCCAGGGTACGCGCGTTCGAAAGGCGAGTCGAAGCGGAGTGGCGGCGGCTGACCGACGGCGGGTGGCGGACGGCAGCGGGCGGACGAGCGACGTCATGGAGCAGCAGATGACGGATCGCGAATCCGGCCCCCTGGCGTCGGCGACCGGCGCCGTCCGTGAGCTGCCGCCGCCACGAGGGCCCGAGGAGAGAGTGACGATGACCGAGGCACGGTGGCCGGACAGCCGACGCGAACGGACCGCGCGGCCCGCACCCGGCACGCCCTGCTGGGTGAGCCTGATGGCGCACGACCTGGCCGCGACCAAGGAGTTCTACGCGCGGCTCTTCGGCTGGACGTACCGGCCCGGGCCGCAGCAGCTGGGCCCCTACGTACGCGCCTTCCTGGACGACCGCGAGGTGGCCGGGATCGGCGAGCTGCCGGCCGACCGGCGCCTGCCGATCGCCTGGACCCCGTATCTGGCGTCGGACGACGCCGACGAGACGGCGGAGATGGCCCGGCACTGCGGCGGCACGGTGGGCGTCGGCCCGCTGGACGCGGCCGAGGCCGGGCGCATGGCGATCGCGTCGGACCCCGCGGGCGCGGTGTTCGGCATCTGGCAGCCCGCGGAGCACCTGGGCACCGCGGTGGCGGGGGTGCCCGGAGCGCCCGCCTGGAACGAGCTGGTGACCCGGGAGACGGCGGAGGTCGCCAAGTTCTACCGGACGCTGTTCGGCTACACCGAGGAGGCGTCCGGCGCACCCGACACGGACTTCCTGACGCTGTTCCTCGAGGGCCGTGCGGTGGCTTCGGTGCACGGCGCCGGCAGCGCGCTGCCGCGCGACCGGGGCGCGTACTGGATGACGTACTTCGAGGCCGCGGACGTGGACGCGACGGTGGAGCGGGCGGTCGAGCTCGGCGGCCGTCTCGTGCGTCCCGCGCGCGAGGGCACGCACGGGCGGATCGCGACGGTCGCCGACCCGGAGGGCGCGGTGTTCACGCTCGTGCACACCGAGCGGTCCTGCCAGGAGCCGCCGGAGACGCTCTGACGGCGGCGCTCCGGAGGCTCCAGGGGGTTCGGTGACTCCAGGAGGGCCCTGAGGTTCCAGAGGCCCCAGCGGCCCCAGGAGCTCTAGGAGCTCTAGGAGCCCTAGGAGCGTTCCAGGGTGCCGACGGCGCTGTCGCTGTCGAGCGGAAGGACGTCGGGCGACAGGGCGCCCGCGTGGGCGGACGCGGCGGTCATGCGGCGGCGGTGGTGACGGCGGCACACGACCTCGTAGCCCACCTCGTCAGCGGCCTGGTTGACGTCTCCGACGACGACCTGGGCGCCCTCGACGACCATGTGGCCACCGACGGTACGGGCGTTGTGAGTGGCACGGGCGCCGCACCAGCACAGGGCCTCGACCTGGAGGACCTCTATGCGGTCGGCGAGCTCCACGAGCCGCTGCGAGCCGGGGAAGAGCCGGGTGCGGAAGTCGGTGGTGATGCCGAAGGCGAAGACGTCGAGGCCGAGGTCGTCGACCACGCGCGCGAGCTGGTCGACCTGCTCCGGGGTGAGGAACTGCGCCTCGTCGACGATGACGTAGTCGGCGCGGCCGCCCTGGGAGAGGCGGTCGACGAGATGGGCGTAGAAGTCGAGGCCGTCGGCGACTTCGAGGGCCTGGGTGACGAGGCCGAGGCGGGAGGAGAGCTTGCCCGCGCCCGCGCGGTCGTTGCGCGCGAAGATCAACCCCTCGAGGCCGCGGGCCGAGCGGTTGTGCTCGATCTGCAGCGCGAGGGTGCTCTTCCCGCAGTCCATCGTTCCGGAGAAGAACACCAGCTCAGGCATGGGGAGTTGAGGGCCTTTCATCATGTGGGGGCGTGCGGGGGCGCCCGGGGAGGGCGCGCGGCGGCTAGGAGCGTACTTCCAGCAGCGGTACGAGCTGTTCGGCGGGGGTCATGGAGCCGTGGTTGCCGACCATCGCGGACTCGTGGGGCTCGGTGCGGGAGGCGATGATCAGGGCGTCGTCGTGGGCGGCGGCCACCACGTCGCCGATGCGGCCGTGGACGCGCTCGTCGACGCGCGGGCCGAACCACCCCGCGGCGATGGCCTCCTCGCGTCCGGCCACCCAGAAGCGGTCCCCGAGGACCTCCCGCCAGACGGTGAGGACGTCGGCCTCGGCGCCGGGGACGGCGTAGACGTGGCGGGCGCGGCCCTCGCCGCCGAGCAGGGCGACGCCCGCGCGCAGCTCCCAGTCCTCGTCGAAGTCGATCCGGGACTCTTCGTCGAAGGGGATGTCGACCATGCCGTGGTCGGCCGTGACGTACAGGGCGCTGCGCGGCGGGAGCTGCTCGGCCAGGCGCTGGACGAGGCGGTCGACGTACATGAGCTGGCCGCGCCAGGCGTCGGAGTCCAGGCCGAAGCGGTGGCCCTTGCCGTCGACCTCCGCGTAGTACGTGTAGACCAGGGAGCGGTCACCGGCGGCGAGCTGCTCGGCGGCGAGGTCCATGCGGTCCTCGCCGGAGAGGCGGCCGCGGAAGGTGCCGCCGCTCAGGGCGACCTTGGTGAGCGGGGTGTGCTCGAAGGTCGGCGAGGAGACCTGGGCGGTGTGGACGCCCGCCTCGTGGGCGCGCCGGAAGACCGTGGGGTGGGGCTGCCAGGCGTGCGGGTCGGTCCAGGGCTTCCAGCGGAGCTGGTTCATCAGCTCGCCGGTGTCGGGGTTGCGGGCGGTGTACCCGGGCAGGCCGTGGAGGCCCGGGGGCAGGCCGGTGCCGACGGAGGCGAGGGAGGTGGCCGTGGTGGCGGGGAAGCCCGCGGTGATGGGGCGTCCGGTGCCGCCGCGCGAGGAGCCGAGGAGCGAGGTCAGGAACGGCGCTTCGGCGGGGTGGGCGCGCAGTTGCTCCCAGCCGAGGCCGTCGATCAGGAAGACGCAGTTCCGGTCGGCGGGGGCCAGCTCGGCGATGGCGGGCGCGAAGCCGTCGACCTCCTGGTGCGCGACGAGGGTGGGCAGCAGGTCGGCGAGCGACCCGGTGCCGTACTCGGGCAGCGGTGCGGTGGCGAGCTCCAGGGGCTGTACGTCGTCCCAGCCGCCGGTCCAGTCGGCTGTGACCATCAGCGGGTGGCGCCCGCGCCGCCGGCGGTGGCCGCCGTGGCCTCGGAGAGTGCCTGGGCGAAGGCGAGGGTCTGGCGGACCGTGTCGGGGCCGTCGCCGGCCTCGCTGACGCGCAGGCTGAGGTCGTCGGCGGTGGAGCTGCCCGTGTAGCCGTGGTCGGCCTCGCAGTTGGGGTCGCCGCAGGCGGCCGGTTCGAGGTCGATGCGGGAGACGGCGCCCCAGCCGATGGTGAGGACGACCTCACGGGGCAGGGAGCCGGGGACGTACTTCTCGGGATTGGCGACGACGCGGCTGACGACGACCGACGAGATCCGGCCGATCTTCACGGACTCGGTGGAGGTCGTGGCGTACGGGGTCGGCGAGGTGCTGTCGGCCGCCTGCTCGTCGGTGTGGCTGACGATGAAGCGGGTGTCGGTGAGGACGAGCACCGTCACGTGACGGCGTACTTCGTTGGCGTCGAACGTGGTCTCCTGGTGGACCAGGTACGACCCGATGGTCTCGCCGCCGACCGCGGCCTCCACCGCCTCGGCCACGAGGGCCGGGTAGTAGCCGCTGCGCTCGATCGCCGCGCGCAGCCCCTGGGTCGTGGTACCGGTCTTTGCCATGACGCCCATCCTACGGCCCGGCGCCCGCCCGACGGTGCGCGGTGGCCGCCTCGGCGGGCGCCGCGGGCTCGTCAGTAGGCGGGCAGGGTGCGCGGGCCCAGGTCGTCGCGGGCCGGGGGCGGGGCGAGGCGGACGGTGCCGCTGAGGACGGACAGGCCGTCCTGGGCGACGACCACCGGTTCCAGTGAGACGGTGACCACTTCGGGATGGTCGTCGACCAGGCGCGAGACCCGCTGGAGGAGCTCCTCCAGGGCGGGGGTGTCCACGGGGGCCGCACCGCGCCAGCCGAAGAGGAGGGGCGCGGTCCGGATCGATCCCACGAGGGTGCGCGCATCGCGGTCGGTGACGGGAATCAGTCGGTGGGCGGTGTCCCCGAGGAGTTCGGACGCCGCGCCCGCGAGGCCGAAGGACAGCACCGCCCCCGCGGCGGGGTCGTGTCCCGCGCGCACGACGGTGTCGACGCCCCGCGCGACCATGGCCTGGACGACGGGCCGCAGCTCGGCGGGGCGGCCGAGGGCGTGGGTGAGCTCGCGGTAGGCGCGGCGCAGCTGCTCCTCGTCGGCGAGGTCGAGGCGTACGCCGCCGAGGTCGGGGCGGTGGCGCAGGTGCGGGGCCGTGGTCTTGAGGGCGACGGGGTAGCCGAGCCGCAGGGCGGCGTCGGCGGCCGCGTCGGCGTCGGGCGCGGGCAGGACGGCGTGGACGGCGATGCCGTAGCGGCCGAGCAGGTCGCGGGCGTCGTCGGGGCCGAGGGTCAGGCCGTGCGGGTCGCCGCCCTTGGCGAGGAGGTCCGCGATGAGGTCGGCGGCGCCCGGTTCGTCGATGTCGTCGTACTCGGGCACCTTGCCGGGGTCGGCGATGTCGTGCCGCCACTGGGCGTAGGTGACGGCTTCGGCGAGGGCGCGCACGGCCCGCTCGGCGGCGGGGTAGGCGGGGATGCGGGCGTGCGGCGGCGGGGCGTCGGCCGTGGGCGGGGCGGCGGGGGGCCGGTCGGCGGGGCGGGCGGCGGCCGATCCGGGCTTGGTGCTCGCGGCGGCGGAGAGGGCCTCGGCGAGCTCGCCGAGCTCCACGTGGACGACGGCGACGGGCTTGGTGGGGCACGCGGCAGCGGCGGCCCGCAGGGCGGTCGCCAGGGTCTCCCCCTGGCCCTCGCGGCTCGACTCGCCGAGCGAGGGGATGACGGTGACCACGGCCGCGTCACAGGTGTCGGCGGCGAGCGCGGCGCCGAGCGCGGCGCGGAAGTCCTCGGGCGTCGCGGCCGTGGTCAGGTCGCGCGGGGGCAGCGGGCGCAGGCCTTCGGCGACGCACGCGTCGTAGGTGAGCAGGCCGAGGGACTCGGAGTTGCCGAGGATGGCGACGCGGGGCCCCGCGGGCAGCGGCTGGCCCGCGAGCAGGAGCCCGGCGTCGACGAGCTCGGTGACGGTGTCGACGCGGATGACCCCGGCCTGGCGGAGCAGCGCGGACACGGTGGCGTGCGGCAGCCGGGTCGCGGCCCCGGCGTGGCCGGTGGGGGCGATGCCGCTGTGCCGGGCGCCCTGGACGACGACGAGGGGCTTCGCGGCGGCGGCGCGGCGGGCGAGGCGGGTGAACTTGCGGGGGTTGCCGATGGATTCCAGGTACATGAGCGCGACGTCGGTGTCCGGGTCGTCGTACCAGTACTGGAGGACGTCGTTGCCGGAGACGTCGGCGCGGTTGCCCGCGCTGACGAAGGACGACAGGCCCGCGCCGCGGCGGTGCAGCCGGGACAGCAGGGCGATGCCGATGGCACCGGACTGGGTGAACAGGCCGATGCGGCCCGCGGCGGCCAGTTCGGGGGCCAGCGAGGCGTTCAGGCGTACGGCGGAAGCGGTGTTGATCACGCCGAAGGCGTTGGGGCCGATGAGGCGCATGCCGTAGGAGCGGGCCTGGCGGACGAGTTCGCGCTGGCGCTCCAGTCCTTCGGGGCCGCTCTCGGCGTATCCGGCGGAGAGGACGACGAGGCCCTGGACGCCGTGTTCGCCGCACTCGGCGACCGCTTCCGGCACGTGCTCGGCGGGGACGGCGACGACGGCGAGGTCGACGGGCCCGGCGACGTCGCGCACGGAGCGGTGTGCGGGGACCCCCTCGACGCCCTCGGTGGTGGCCCGGTCCGCGAAGGCGCGGTTGACGGCGTGGACGCGGCCGGTGAAGCCCGCGCGCAGCAGGTTGCGCAGGACGCCGCGGCCGACGCTGTCCTCGGCGCGGCCGACGCCGATGACCGCGACGGAGCCGGGCGCGAGCAGCCGCTGCACGGAGCGGGCCTCGGCGCGCTGTTCGCGGGCGTGCTGGACGGCGACGGAGCGGTCGGTGGGCTCCAGGTCGAGTTCGAGGCGCACGACGCCGTCCTCGAAGCTGCGCTGCTGCTGGTATCCGGCGTCCGTGAAGACCTTCACCATCTTGGTGTTGGCGGGCAGGACTTCGGCGGCGAAGCGGCGGATGCCGCGTTCGCGGGCGACGGCGGCGATGTGTTCGAGCAGCGCGGAGGCGACGCCGCGGCCCTGGTGGGCGTCCTGGACGAGGAAGGCGACCTCGGCCTCTTCGGCGGGCGCCGAGGCGGGGCGGCCCTGGGCGTCGATGCGGTCGTAGCGGACGGTGGCGATGAACTCGCCGCCGATGGTGGCCGCGAGCCCGACGCGGTCCACGTGGTCGTGGTGCGTGAAGCGGTGCACGTCCTTCGCGGACAGACGGGGGTAGGGCGCGAAGAAGCGGTAGTACTTCGACTCGTCCGAGACCTGCTCGAAGAAGCTGACCAGACGGTCGGCGTCGGCGGCCGTGATGGGCCGGATGCGGGCGGTGCCGCCGTCGCGCAGCACCACGTCGGCCTCCCAGTGGGAGGGGTAGGGGTGCTGGTCCGCGGCCGGGGCGCGGGTGGCTTCGGCCGCGGGGGTGTGCGTGGCGGCGGGCGCCGTGCCGTCCGCCGGGGCGTGCGCGGCGCTGTCCGACGAGGGGTGTGCTGAGCCGTCCGCCGGGGTCTGCATGGGGCCAGGGTACGGGTCGCGCGGGCGCCGGGCCCGGGGCAATGTAGGAGGGGTCGAAGGCGCTCGGGTGGCGGGACGCGGCCCGTGGGGCAGCGCTCCGCCGGTCCTGCGGGAGCACCCGGGTCGGCATGAGACACTGGTCTAGACAAGTGTGAGACACCTGGAAGGGCAGCAACACATGGCTGAGCGCCGCGTCAACGTCGGCTGGGCCGAGGGCCTCCACGCCCGGCCCGCCTCCATCTTCGTCCGTGCGGCCACGGCCTCGGGCGTCCCCGTGACGATCGCCAAGGCCGACGGCAACCCCGTCAACGCGGCCTCGATGCTCGCGGTGCTCGGCCTGGGCGCGCAGGGCGGCGAGGAGATCGTGCTCGCTTCGGACGCCGAGGGTGCGGACGCCGCCCTGGACCGGCTGGCGAAGCTCGTCTCCGAGGGCCTCGAGGAGCTCCCGGAGACCGTCTGACACGGTCGGACAAGCGTGCCGGAACCGCGTGAGCCACTGGGTGGCCGCGCGGCTCCGTCGTGTTTTCGGGGGTGCGCCCCGAGGCTTTTCGGGGGGGGTGCGCCCCGAGGCGCGCCCCCGCGGAGTGCCGTCCGGCGAACGCCCCGGGTGAATTCACGAGCCGGTGGCGCACCACCGGTGGCACAAAGGCAGCACCTGCGGCAAGTAAATCCGGCGGGGAATTCCCACGCGGGCATGCCCGGCTTTCACGACGCCGCGCATGAGGTCGCGTACGCGCACTTCGGGTACGTGCACTCCGCATATGAGCCCTGCATACGAGTCCGGTGGACGAGTCCCGCGTACGGGATACGGGTCCCGTGTACGAGGCCCCTGTTAATCCTGAGTACGAGGCCCCTGTTAGTCCCGTGTACGGGGCGCCTGTTAATTCCGTACGCCTACTTTGTTGACGGCGCGTTGCGAACCCCTCACACGCCCGGCGCGCGGCCGGTACGCGGACGCCGTGCGCTCGGCGTGCAGGAGCGTGAGCGCGCGGGCCCGGTCCGCGTCCTGGCGGGCGACCGCGTCGACGACCGCGGCGTGCCCGCTCCACAGGTCCGTGGCCGCGGCCTGCGCGTCCGCCACGTACATCCAGGCGACCTTGTGGCGCAGCTGGGTGAGCAGGGCGATGAGGCCGGGGCTGCCGGAGGCCTGGGTGAGCGTCTCGTGGAACCAGCCGTCGAGCGCGCGCAGGTCCTCGCCGCCGCGCCGGGCCCGCTCCTGGCCGAGGCGCACGAGGCCGCGCAGGACCTTCAGATGGGCTTCGGTGCGGCGCTGGGCCGCGCGGGCGGCCGCCAGCGGCTCCAGGAGCGTACGGACCTCCAGGAGGTCGGCGGCGTCCTGCTCGGTCGGCTCGGCGACGCAGGCGCCCGCGTGCCTGCGGGTGACGACGAAGCCCTCGGCCTCCAGGGTGCGCAGGGCCTCGCGCACGGGGACGCGCGAGACGCCGTAGCGGCGGGCGAGGAGTTCTTCGGTGAGCCGCGTGCCGCGTTCGTAGACACCGGAGACGATGTCGTCCCGGATGGCCGTGCAGACCGAGTGCGCGGGAATGCGCATGACGGACCTCCGCTTTAATGCCCGCGAAACGCGTCGCGCGACGCGTTGAAGACGCTGGTGCGGCGACTCCATGGACGCTGCCACGACGGACTCTATTGCAGATGGCCGCATTTTCCGATGGGGCACCGGAATCCATGGATATCTTTTGGCCAAAGGTGTGCGCAGCGGCACGCTTACCGGTCGTGGGCGCTTAGGGCCCGAGCCGTGCCCCGATGCCGAAAGCCCCGGCTCGGTGAGCCGGGGCTTTCGGGACGTGCGCGGGCGCGGGGCGTTCGCGCCGTCGACGCGTCAGACGCCCACGCCGTGGGAGCGCAGGTACGCGATCGGGTCGATGTCCGAGCCGTACTCGGCGCCGGTGCGGGCCTCGAAGTGCAGGTGCGGCCCGGAGGAGTTGCCGGTGGAACCGGAGAGGCCGATCTGCTGGCCGGGGGTGACGGCCTGGCCGACCGTGACGCTGAGGGACGACATGTGGCCGTACTGGGTGTACGTGCCGTCGTTCATCTTGATCACGACGTTGTTGCCGTAGGCGCCGCCCCAGCCCGCCTCGACGACGGTGCCCGCGCCGACCGCCTGCACCGAGGTGCCGGACGCGGCGTGGAAGTCGATGCCGGTGTGGCTGCCGGAGGACCACATGCCGCCGCCGGCCTTGTAGGAGGTGGAGACGTAGGAGCCGGCGACCGGGGCGACGTAGGCGTTCAGGCGCTTGCGCTCGGCGTCACGGGCGGCCCGCTCGCGGGCCCGCTCCTTGGCCTCCTTCGCCGCCTTGGCCTTGGCCTCCTTCTCGGCCTTCTCCTTCGCGGCGGCCTCGGCCTTGCGCTTCTGCTCGGCGGCCTTCTGCCGCGCCGCCTCTTCCGCCTTCTTCTGGGCGGCGGCGTCGTTGGCGGCCTGCTTCTGGGCGGCGGCCTGGGCGTCGATCTCGTCGGCCAGCGTGTCGTTGATGGCGATGGCCTGCGTGAGGCCGGTGCTCGCGTGGTCCGCGGAGCCGTCGGCGGCGAGGGCCGGAGCGGCCAGGCCCGAGATGACACCGGTGGTGGTGAGGGCGGCGACGCCCGCGGCGCTGGCGGTGGTGCGCGTGATGCGGCTCGGACGGCGGTGCTTGCCGGTCGGGCGGATGAGCGCCATGAAGCGGCTGGTCCTTTCCTTCCTTCTCGCCTACCGGGTTAGCTGACGGGTTCGGAGCAGGAAGGTCTCCTACGGACTCCTCGCCTCGCGGCAAGGGGACCGATTCACCCCAGGGGACGTGTGGGTCCCCGGCTCCCCTGGCTCACGCCGTACGGGGACTCGGCGATGACTGTCCGGTGCCGCGGGCGCGGCGTACTGCGTGACGTACAGCCGCACTGACGCTAAACGCCTCATCTTTCAATCGACAAACGGATCCTGCCTTTTGTAGCGCACGCCACACGGCAGACGCCCAACCTCCATGTCAATTCGGACATATGGCAGCATGCAGGGACCCCGGAGGCTTCCTGAGCCTCCGGGGCCCCTGGGGTTACGCGGCGTTCATTCCGGTTTGCCCGTTGCGGCCTGGTGAGGCCGGTTCATGGCGTGTGTGCCGCAATCAGCCGGTGACAACCGTCACTTCGCCGATGCCGAGGGCCCTGACGGGCTCCTCGATCTGCGCGGCGTCACCGACGAGCACCGTCACCAGGCGGTCGCTCGGGAACGCGCTCACGACGGCCGCGGTGGCCTCCACCGTGCCCGTCCCGGCCAACTGCCGGTACAGGCTCGCCTGGAAGTCGTCCGGCAGCTCCTGCTCCACCTGGTCGGCGAGCGTCGCGGCGACCGCGGCGGCCGTCTCGTACTTCAGCGGGGCCACGCCCACCAGGTTCTGCACGGCGACGTCGCGCTCGGCGTCGGTGAGGCCCTCGGCGGCGAGGGTGCGCAGGACCTTCCACAGGTCATCCAGCGCCGGGCCCGTGTTCGGCGTGTCCACGGAGCCGCTGATGGCCAGCATGGCGACGCCCGGGGCGCCCTCCGGGGACCGCGGGGCCGCGGAGCGCAGCACCTGGCTGAAGGCGCGCACGCCGTACGTGTACCCCTTCTCCTCGCGCAGGACGCGGTCCAGGCGCGAGGTGAGGGTGCCGCCCAGGCAGTACGTCCCGAGGACCTGCGCCGGCCAGACGATGTCGTGCCGGTCCGCGCCCACGCGGCCGATGAGGAGCTGCGTCTGGACGGCGCCGGGGCGGTCCACGATGACGACGCGGCCGGTGTCGTCGGCGGTCACCTGGGACATCACGTGCGGCTCCGCCGACCCGCCCGTCCAGGCGCCGAGGGTGTCGGCGATGACGGCGTCGAGGTCCGTGCCCGTGAGGTCGCCGACCACGACGGCGGTGGCCGTGGCGGGGCGCACGTGCTTCTCGTAGAAGGCGCGTACGGCCGCGGAGTCGATGGCGGTGACCGTCTCCTCGGTGCCCTGGCGCGGGCGCGACATGCGCGAGGTGGCCGGGAAGAGCTGCTTGGCCAGCTCCTTGGCGGCGCGGCGCGCGGGGTTGGCGGTCTCGTGCGGGATCTCGTCCAGGCGGTTGCGGACGAGGCGCTCGATCTCGCCGTCCTCGAAGGCGGGCGCGCGCAGCGCGTCGGCCAGCAGGCCCAGGCCCTTCGCCAGGCGGGAGACGGGCACTTCGAGGGAGAGCCGGACGCCGGGGTGGTCGGCGTGCGCGTCCAGCGTGGCGCCGCAGCGGTCCAGCTCGGCGGCGAACTCCTCGGCGGAGTGCTTGTCGGTGCCTTCGGAGAACGCCCGCGCCATGATCGTGGACACGCCGTCCAGGCCCTGCGGCTCGGCGTCCAGGGGCGCGTCGAGGTGGACCTCGACGGCGACGAGCTGCTGGCCGGGGCGGTGGCAGCGCAGCACCGTCAGGCCATTGGCCAGGGCGCCGCGCTCGGGGGCCGGGAAGGCCCAGGGCTTGGCCGTGCCCGCCTGGGGCTGCGGGTGGAACTGCATCTTCACGGACGTCTCAGCCTCACTCACTTCGCCGCCTCCTCTTCCTGCTGGGTCTCGGCGGCTTCCTGCTGGGGCGCGGCGGCCGTGCCGTCGGCGTCCTCCGCGGCGGCCACCGGCTCGTACACCAGGACCGCGCGGTTGTCGGGGCGCAGGCGCGCCTTGGCGACCTCCTGGACCTCGGCCGCCGTGATGTCGAGGACGCGCTGGACCGCGGTGAGGGCGAGCTGCGGGTCACCGAAGAGGACGGCGAACCGGCACAGTTCGTCCGCGCGGCCCGCGACCGTGCCGAGGCGGTCGAGCCACTCGCGCTCCAACTGGGCCTGGGCCCGTTCCATTTCCTCCGGAGTGGGGCCCTCCTCGGCGAACCGGGCGAGCTCCTCGTCGACGGCGGCCTCGATGACGGGGACCTCGACGTCGCCCGAGGTCTTCACGTCGAGCCAGCCGAGGGAGGGCGCTCCGGCGAGCCGCAGCAGGCCGAACCCGGCGGTCACCGCGGTGCGGTCGCGGCGCACCAGGCGGTTGTAGAGCCGCGAGGACTCGCCGCTGCCGAGCACCGTCAGGGCCAGGTCGGCCGCGTCGCACGCGCGCGTGCCGTCCTGGGGCAGGCGGTAGGCGGCCATCAGGGCGCGGGCCGGGACGTCCTCCTCGACGACCTCGCGCAGCTCCTCGCCGATGCGCTCGGGCAGCGAGCCGTCGCGCGGCGGCTGCTTGCCGTCGTGCCCGGGGATGGAGCCGAAGTACTTCTCGACCCAGGCGAGCGTCTGCTCCGGGTCGATGTCGCCGACCACGGACAGGACCGCGTTGTTCGGCGCGTAGTACGTGCGGAAGAAGTTCCGGGCGTCCTCCAGGGTGGCCGCGTCCAGGTCGGCCATGGAGCCGATCGGGGTGTGGTGGTAGGGGTGGCCCTCCGGGTACGACAGGGCGGTGAGCTTCTCGAAGGCCGTGCCGTAGGGGACGTTGTCGTAGCGCTGGCGGCGTTCGTTCTTCACCACGTCGCGCTGGTTCTCCATGGACTCCTCGTCGAGTGCCGCCAGGAGGGAGCCCATCCGGTCCGCCTCCAGCCACAGGGCGAGCTCCAGCTGGTGCGCGGGCATGGTCTCGAAGTAGTTCGTGCGCTCGAAGCTGGTGGTGCCGTTCAGCGAGCCGCCGGCACCCTGCACCAGTTCGAAGTGACCGTTGCCGTGCACCTGCTGCGAGCCCTGGAACATCAGGTGCTCGAAGAGGTGAGCCAGACCGGTGCGCCCCTTGACTTCGTGGCGCGAGCCCACGTCGTACCAGAGGCACACCGCGGCGACCGGGGTCAGGTGGTCCTCGGAGAGCACCACGCGCAGGCCGTTGGCAAGGCGGTGCTCGGTCGCTGCCAGACCGCCGGAGCCTGCCGCGGCTGTGGCCGTGTGACCCATGGGCATGTACGTCCCTTCGATCGCTGAATCCTCAATAGCTTTTGCCGGTCCTGACACTGTATGCAAGCCCGCAGACCCCTGGCGAAGTTCCCGTTCCGCGCTCCGGGTCGTCGGTGTTCGCCGTGGGCGTGATCGCGACGGGGCGCGCGTGGGCGTGTGCGGTGCGCCGGGGCCCGCGGCGGGGCCCCGGCGCCGCCGGGTTCCTACCTCTGCCCCGCCCGGTCCCGCCCCGGCTCCGCCCCGGTTCGCGGCGCGGAACGGGGGCGCCGCGCGGCCGTGGCGTGCCCGCGCCACGCCGCCGACCGCCTGGTCGGCGCGCGGGTGGGCCCGGGTCGTGGTCGGGGTTGTCAGTGGGACGGTCCACAATGGTCGGCGTCAGATCCCGCACTTGTTGGTGAAGGAGCCGCAGCAGCGATGGCCCGCCGCAGCACGAAGACCCCACCGCCCGACGACTCGTTCGAGGAGAAGATCCTCGACATCGACGTCGTCGACGAGATGCAGGGCTCCTTCCTCGAGTACGCCTACTCGGTCATCTACTCCCGCGCCCTGCCCGACGCCCGCGACGGCATGAAGCCGGTGCAGCGCCGCATCGTCTATCAGATGAACGAGATGGGCCTGCGCCCGGAGCGCGGCTATGTGAAGTGTGCCCGCGTCGTCGGCGAGGTCATGGGCAAGCTGCACCCGCACGGCGACGCGTCCATCTATGACGCGCTGGTCCGCATGGCGCAGCCGTTCTCCATGCGCCTGCCCATGGTCGACGGCCACGGGAACTTCGGCTCGCTGGGGAACGACGACCCGCCCGCCGCGATGCGGTACACGGAATGCCGCATGGCGGACGCCACGTCCCTCATGACGGAGTCGATCGAAGAGGACACGGTCGACTTCACGCCGAACTACGACGGCCAGGAGAAGGAACCGGTAGCCCTCCCGGCGGCGTATCCGAACCTCCTGGTGAACGGCTCGTCCGGCATCGCCGTAGGCATGGCGACGAACATGCCGCCGCACAATCTCAGCGAGGTCATCGCGGCCGCCCGGCACCTCATCAAGTACCCGGGCGCCGACCTCGAGACGCTCATGAAGCACATCCCGGGCCCCGACCTGCCCACCGGCGGCCGGATCGTCGGCCTGTCCGGCATCCGGGACGCGTACGAGACGGGGCGCGGCACCTTCAAGATGCGCGCGACGGTCGCCGTGGAGGCCGTGACCGCGCGCCGCAAGGGCCTGGTCGTCACGGAGCTGCCGTTCAGCGTCGGCCCGGAGAAGGTCATCTCCAAGATCAAGGACCTGGTGGGGTCCAAGAAGCTCCAGGGCATCGCCGACGTCAAGGACCTCACCGACCGCGCGCACGGCCTGCGCCTGGTCATCGAGATCAAGAACGGCTTCGTCCCGGAGGCCGTCCTGGAGCAGCTGTACAAGCTGACGCCGATGGAGGAGTCCTTCGGCATCAACAACGTGGCGCTGGTGGACGGCCAGCCCCTCACGCTCGGCCTCAAGGAGCTCCTCGAGGTCTATCTCGACCACCGCTTCGACGTGGTGCGCCGCCGCAGCGAGTTCCGCCGCGGCAAGAAGCGCGACCGGCTGCACCTGGTGGAGGGCCTGCTCATCGCCCTCCTGGACATCGACGAGGTCATCCGCCTCATCCGCTCCAGCGACAACAGCGCGCAGGCCAAGGAGCGCCTGATGGAGCGCTTCTCCCTGACCGAGGTCCAGACGCAGTACATCCTGGACACCCCGCTGCGCCGCCTCACCAAGTACGACCGCATCGAGCTGGAGTCCGAGCGCGACAAGCTGAACGCGGAGATCGACGAGCTGACCCGCATCCTGGAGTCGGACGCGGAGCTGCGCAAGCTGGTCTCCGCCGAACTGGCCGCCGTGTCGAAGAAGTTCGGCACCGAGCGGCGCACGGTGCTCCTGGAGTCCGCGGGCGCCCCGGCCCCCACGGTGTCCCTCCAGGTCGCGGACGACCCGTGCCGGGTCCTGCTGTCCTCGACGGGCCTGCTGGCCCGCACGGCCAACGGCGAGCCCTTCTCGGAGAGCGACGGCAAGCGCGTCAAGCACGACGTGATCGTCTCGGCGGTCCCGGCGACCGCGCGCGGTGAGGTGGGCGCGGTGACGTCCGAGGGGCGCCTGTTGAGGCTCTCCGTGGTCGATCTGCCGCAGCTCCCGGACACGGCGTCCGCGCCCAACCTCTCGGGAGGCGCCCCGGTCGCCGAGCTCCTCTCCCTGGAGGCGGACGAGAAGCTGATCTGCCTGATGACGCTCGACGAGTCCTCCCCGGGCCTGGCGCTCGGTACGGAACAGGGCGTGGTCAAGCGCGTGGTGCCCGACTATCCGGCGAACAAGGACGAGCTGGAGGTCATCACCCTCAAGGACGGTGACCGCATCGCCGGCGCGATCGAGCTGCGCACGGGCGAGGAGGACCTGGTCTTCATCACGGACGACGCCCAGTTGCTGCGCTATCCGGCGGGACAGGTGCGCCCGCAGGGACGCCCGGCGGGCGGCATGGCGGGCATCAAGCTCGCACAGGGCGCGAAGGTCATCTCCTTCACGGCGGTCGATCCGGCGGCGGACGCCGTGGTGTTCACGGTCGCGGGCTCGCGCGGCACGCTCGACGACTCGGTGCAGACGACGGCGAAGCTGACGCCGTTCGACCAGTATCCGCGCAAGGGCCGTGCGACGGGCGGCGTGCGCTGCCAGCGCCTGCTGAAGGGCGAGGACTGCCTGAGCTTCGCCTGGGCGGGCCCCACGCCGCCGCGCGCGGCACAGCGCACGGGCATCCCGACGGAGCTGCCGGAGCCCGACCCGCGCCGGGACGGCTCCGGCGTCTCCCTGGCCAAGCCGGTGGCTGCGGTGGCGGGGCCGGTGTAGTCAGCGGCCGGTGGCGGGGCCGGTCCCGGGGCCGGGGTCGGCTGCGGGGCCGAGGTCTTCGTGGTCCTCGGTGTCGAGGCCGTCGAAGTCGTCGAAGTCGTCGAAGCCATCGGCATCATCGGTGTCAGGGCCGAAGTCGAGGTCCGAGTAGGGGTCGGGACCGGCCTCCGGCTCGACGTCGCCGTCCACATCGTCGGCGATATCGGCGGTGGCATCGGAGGCGGGGTCGGGTCCCGGCCCGGCCCCGGCTTCGGGCCCGCTCCCGCCCTCAGCCCCGGGCGTCTCCTCCGCACCCGGCTCCTGTACGTACCGCAGGACGCCCCACATGCCGAACTCATCCGCGTGCGGGGCGTCCTCGTCGTTCTCCCGGCACAGCGTCAGCCGGGTGTGCAGCTCCGGTACGTCGATGCCGGAGCCGATGAGGACGAGCTGCGTGAGGCGCTTCTCGCCGGGCTCCCACGGCTCGGGGTAGAAGCGCAGGAACCGCCCCACGGAGTGCACCGCGTACCGGTTGCGCGCGTCGGCGGCCCCGAAGTCGACGTACCCCTTGATGCGGTAGAGCCCCTCGGGCCTGCTGTCGAGGAAGGCCATGAGGCGGCGGGGGTTCATGGGCGCTTCGGAGGTGAAGGCGAGGCTCTCGTAGGCGCTGTGCAGATGGGCGTGACCGCGGCCGCCGTGCGGGGTGGCGTCGCCGAGGTCGCCGTCCGGGGTGGCGTGGCCGGGGGCACCGTGCGGGGTGGTGTGGCCGGGGTCGCCGCAGTGGCACTCCTCGCCCGTCTCCGGGCCGCCGTCGGCCTCCCGGTGGCCGCCGTCCGTGTACGGGTCCTCGCTGTGGTCGTGCAGGTCGTCGAAGGAGAGCTGCCCGACGCGCTCCCCCACCGGCTTGCGGTCCAGGAGGAGCTCCACGTTCACGCGCCCGTACGTGGCGGCGACGACGGCGGCCCGGTCGGTGTGACGGCGCACCTCGTCGAGGACGCGGTCGCGCTCCCCCGCCGGTACCCGGTCGGCCTTGTTGACCACGACGAGGTCGGCGATCTTCAGATGCCGGTCGACCTCGGGGTGCCGCTGTCTGGTGGCGTCGAACTCGGCGGCGTCCACGACCTGCACGAGACCGCCGTACACGATGTGCGGGTTCTCGCTGGCGAGCACCATGCGCACGAGTTCCTGCGGCTCCGCGAGCCCGCTCGCCTCGATGACGATGACGTCGATGCGGGAAGAGGGCCGGGCGAGCCGTTCCAGATACACATCGAGTTCGCCGGCGTCCACGGCGCAGCACAGACACCCGTTGCCGAGGGACACGGTGGAGTCGCCGAGCTGGCCCGCGACGGCCATGGCGTCGATCTCGATGGAACCGAAGTCGTTGACGATCGCGCCGATGCGACTGCCTCCGCTGCGGTGCAGCAGGTGGTTCAACAGGGTCGTCTTGCCCGATCCCAGGAATCCCGTGAGGACGACGACTGGAATCTGCTGCTCACGCACGTGTGGCCCCTCGCATCAACACACATCAAGGTCGGTCAATTCGCTCAAGACGCGTACACCTCGCAGGCGACGAGCACGTACGGCATTTGAACACCACTCCAGGATATGTGCGCGTAGACGTGCCGGTAGGCGAACGATCCCGTGCGACGCCGACGGGGCACACATTGGGCACGGCGCAGGGATGTCGGAAACCGGATTCCTGCCGTGCTTCCGTGCGCCTCCTCTCCGTCTCCCGGCCGATCAGAGCCGCTCGGCACCCTGGGAGGCGGCAAGCGCCGCCCATCGCTCGCCGGTCCGCCTGCCGCCCCGCGCCCGAAGACCGGCGGACGGTCGCCTGATTCGGGGCTTGACATGGCCACACGAAAATACTGGATACGGGGGGGATCAGGCCGGCCGCGATGGCGGGCCTCGCGATCACGACCGGAGCGCTGGCCCTCGCGGCCGCGCGGCTCCGCAGGCACATGGCCCTGACCGAGCAGCACCGTCTGCACTTCGCCCTGCGCTGCGAGGCCATGGGGGACGAGACGCTGGCCGCGGACCCGGACATCTACGACGGCGAGGCGCCATCGGCCGGGCGCCGCCAGTTCTTGTTCGCCCACGCCCTCCACTTCCACGCTCTGCAGGCGTGCCGGATCGGCGTCATGAGCCCAGGAGAACTCCACGGACATCGTCAGGCGATGTGCCAGAACCCGATCTTGCGCGAGTACTGGGAGATCACCCACCACCACGCCAGCCTGTGCCCTTCGTCGGAGGAGGCCGAGATGGAGCGCGCCCTGGACAGTCTGGTACAGGGTTTCCGGGCCGCGAACACGGGCGAACGGTGGATTGTCGAGCACCCGCCCGCCGACTAGCCGGTACCCCAACCACCCCTGCGCCGAGACGAGTTGGAGCGCCACACGGCTCCCGGGCACAGACATTTGGGGCTAATCTGTCCTGGCCCTTCCGCCTAGCACCCAAGGACCAGGATCCCCTTGAACATCCTGCGCCGCATTGGCGCCTCTCCACGCGAGCGGGGCAGCGCCTCGGGCGCGACGTGCCCCGACATCTTCGAGCTCAGCACCGGCGACTTCGCTGTCATCGGAACCGAGATGACAGCGGACCTCGCAGGCGCACTGCCCGCCGACGCGGCACGCGCCGACGACGAATGCATCGTCGTGATCAGCCGAGAGACCCTCATCCGGGCCAAGGCCGACATCCCCGACGCCTGACCGTAACCCGGAGCAGGACACGACGCCCCATTCCGGCGCTTCGCTTCCGAGCTGCCGTCACGTGAGTGACTCCTCACCACAAGCGCCCTTCGGGCCCTCCGTTCGCCCTGCGCTCTCTCGCCTCGTGCGCCGACGTAGTTCCGGTGTGCTCGAACTCCACTGCGGGATGGACCTCTATCACGGGAGAGATGCCACCTTTCCCATGCCGACCGCCGCACATCATCGAAGCATCGGCCAGTGACTTCCTCGCGACCTGAACCAAAACGACCTCGGATCCCGACGACGAGTTGCCCGTCGGCGTAGCGCGTGCCGCCCACGCACGGATCGTCATCAGCAGCCGATGCGCCCTCATCCGGGCCCCGACCCATCCCCCTGGCACACAGCCGACATGTCCAGCGCCCTGCTGCTCCCGCCCTCCCGGGTGCCGTTTCCTGCACTCACCCTCGGGAAGACTTTCCCTCAGGGGTGACTGATGCCAGGTCAACATGCATGGCGTTCGGCACGCACCACCTCCCTATGGAGCGCCGCCGTCGTCATCGGCATCGCGCTTGTGAGCCTGGCGTCCATTGCCGTGAGCGGATTGTTGATACGCGGCGTGGAGGCTGCCAACGGCGACAGCCGGACAGCGGAGAAGCGAAGCCAGATCGGCGACTACTTCGGCGGCGTGAGTGCCGTCTTCTCCGGCCTCGCCCTCCTGCTGCTCATCTTCACGCTGCTCCTGCAACAGCGTGAACTACGCATGCAGCGACAGGAACTCGCGCTCCAGCGGGCGGAACTGGCGACTTCACGACAGGAGTTGCACCGCAGCGCCGAGGCGGATCTACGCTCCCTCCACATGCAGCTGACCGAGATGGTCATGGACAACCCCGACCTGGCCGCAGTGTGGAACGACCTCCCTCTGGGATCGACCACCGAGTTGCGTCAGGACCTGTTCTCCAACCTCGCTTTCAACCACTTCGTCCTGGCGCTGAGCTGGGGCACCTTCTCCGAGGAAGACCTCGTCGTCTACGCGTCGAGCCTGTTGTCCAGCCCCGCCTTCCTGCGCTACTGGAACGCCACCCGCGCGCACAAGAGCCGACTGCCCGCCGACAGTGCGGAGGGCCGCATGTTCCGGGTCTTCGAGCGCGCCCTGGCCGACCAGCATCGCAGGACGCCCCCGTCCACCGCGTGAACGAGGGTGGCCCGTCGGCCCGGCTCGGCCTGCGCCTCGGCAGCCCGCCGCGCAGCCGGGTGCGGCACGGCCGAGCACGGCCCGACTGAGCATCGCGCGGCCGAGCGCGGCCCGACTGGGCACCGCGCGGCCGGGCACAGCACGACCGGGCGCCGCACAGTTGGGCACCGATCAGGCAAGCGGCGGCACCGCCACCGGCGGCTCCTCCCCCACGTACCGAGCCGCGGGCCGGATGATTTTCGAGTCCTGCGCCTGCTCCAGAATGTTGGCGCTCCAGCCCACCACACGCGCGGACGCGAACGTCGGCGTGAACATCTCGCGCGGCAGCCCGCACAGCTCCATGACCACGCCCGCGTAGAACTCCACGTTCGTGTGGAGTTCGCGCCCCGGCTTGAGCTCCGCGAGGATGGCCTCGACCTGCCGTTCGACCTCCACCGCGAACTCCACGAGCTCGCCGCCGAACTGCTGCGCGATGCCGCGGAGCATGCGGGAGCGCGGGTCCTCCGTGCGGTAGACGGGGTGGCCGAAGCCCATGATGCGCTCGCCCGCGAGCACGCGTTCCCGGATCCAGGAGTCGATGCGCTCGGGCGTGCCGATCGCGTCGAGCGTGTCCAGGGCGCGACTGGGCGCACCGCCGTGCAGCGGACCGGACAGCGCTCCGACGGCTCCGACGAGACAGGCCGCCACGTCCGCACCCGTCGACGTGATGACGCGGGCCGTGAACGTTGACGCGTTGAAGCCGTGGTCAATGGTCGAGATCAAGTATTGCTCGACCGCCCGCGCCCGGGCGGCGTCCGGCTCCGAACCGGTCATCATGTAGAGATAGTTGGCGGCGTACGACAGGTCGTCGCGCGGCTCCACGGGGTCGAGCCCCTGGCCGAGGCGGTACAGCGCGGTGAGCAAGGTCGGCACCACGGCGGAGGCGGCGAGCGCGTCGGCGCGGCGCCGGTCGCCATCGATGTCGTAAACGGGCCGGAAGCCCTTCGCGGCGCCGAAGAGTGAGAGCGCGGTACGCAGTCCGGAGAGCGGACCGGAGAGCACGCTGGCGCGGGCGATGGCGGGCAGCGCGGCGCGCACCTCGTCCGGCAGGTGCCGCAGGGCCGCGGTCTGCTCGGCGAAGGCTGCCCGCCGCGCGGCGTCGGGCAGCGTTCCGTGGAACATCAGGTGCCAGACGTCCTCGAAGCCGCGGGTCTGCGCGAGCTCGACGGCGGAGTACTGGCGGTAGTGGTAGAAGCCCTCGTATCCCCTGACGTCCCCGAGCTGGGTCTCGGTGACGACGACGCCCGCGAGGCCGCGGGGGACCTCGATGGGCGCGGTAGGGGTGGCGGCGGAGCCATTGATCGGCATGGTGTTCCTCGACTTCCTCCCTGGACTTGACTTGACTGTCCATGCTTGACTCAATCCCTGTCAATATTGATTGAATCAATGTGCGAATGCAGCTGTCCGGACGCAGATACGGTGACGCCCATGACGGATCAAGAAGCGGGTGCGGCCACGCACGAAGGTCGGCGGATCAGCACCAAGGAGGCCGCGGAGCTACTCGGCGTGAAGCCCGAGACCGTGTACGCGTACGTGAGCCGGGGCCAGCTCAACAGCCGCCGCGGCCCCGGAGGGCGCGGCAGCACCTTCGACCCCAAGGAGGTGCGGGCCCTCGCGCACAGAAACCGCCGCGAGCCCGCCGCCGCGACCACGGCCAACGAACTCTCCGTCCGCACCCGCATCACGCTGATCGACAAGGATCGCTACTACTTCCGCGGCGTCGACGCGGCCGAGCTGGCCCTGCGCCACTCCTACGAAGAGGTCGCCGAGTGGCTGTGGACCGGCGTCCTGCGCCCGGGCATCCACTTCACGGCACCGCCGGAGCCCGCCGGAGCCGCGCGGCTCGCCGTGCGCGCCCTGCCCGCGCACTGCGCCCCCACGGACCGCCTGCGCGTGGCGGCCATCTCCGCGGCGGCCGCCGACCCGCTCCGCTTCGACCTCTCCGAGGAGGCGGTCGTCGGCACGGCCCGCACGTTGATCCCCACCATGGTCGCCGCGCTCCCGCCCGTCCTCGCCACGCACCGCGACGGCGGCCCGCTCGCCGGGCGGCTGTGGGCACGGCTGAGCGGCCGCAAGCCCGACGAGGCCTCGCTCCACGCCCTGGACACCGCCCTCGCGCTGCTCGTCGACCACGACCTCGCCGCGTCCACGCTGGCGGTCCGCGTGGCCGCGTCCGCCCGCGCCCACCCGTACGCGGCGGTGTCGGCGGGCCTCGGCGTCCTGGAGGGGCCCCTGCACGGCGCGGCCAGCGGCCTCGCCCACCGCATGCTCGTGGAGGTGCTCGACCGGGGCACCGCGGCACCGGTCGTCGCGGACGAACTGCGCGCGGGCCGCCGCGTCCCCGGGCTCGGCCATCGCCTGTACGCGGGCGAGGACCCGCGCGCCCAGGCCCTGTTCGGCCTGCTCGAAGTGATGCCCAAGGCCGGACCCGCCCTCGCGGCGGCGCGCGACGTGGTGGCCACCACCGCCCGCCACACCGACCTGCACGCCAACGTCGACCTCGCGCTCGCCGTCCTCACCGTGTCGTCCGGCATGCCCGCTGAGGCGGGCGAGACGGTCTTCGCGGTGGCCCGCACGGTCGGCTGGATCGCGCACGCCCTGGAGGAGTACGAGGAGCGGCCGATGCGCATGCGTCCTGTCGGCCAGTACGTCGGGCAGCGCCCGCCACAGCCGCTGCCCACCAAGCAGGACACGTGAGTCCGGCCGGGGCCTCAGGTTAGGCTCACCTCCGTGAGTACCTGCGCAACCGCATCGCGGGACCTGAGCGAACCCCTCACGGGCACCGCGGCCACCGCCAAGACCTGGCTGCTCCTGGAACAGCCCGGCCCCTGGGGTGCCAAAGCGCTCACATCAAGCCACTTGGACCCGGAGGTGGGCCGAGCGCTGGAGCGGGCGGCCGAGTCCACGGGCGTCCGGGTCGCCCTCATCCGGCGCCCCGGACGGCACGCCGACTGTCACACACCCGCGCGGCACCGGGTGTTCGTCGCGCACACCACCCCGGGAGCCACCTGGCTGCGCGCCCATGTGATCGACGACCCGAGGCAGTTGCTCGACCTGGACTTCGCGGCACTCGGCGCGGGCGACCACGGCGGCTTCGGCCGCCCGCACACCGGCGACCCGCTCGCGCTCGTGTGCACGAACGGCAAGCGGGACCGCTGCTGCGCCCTGCTCGGCCGCCCGCTCGCCGCCGAACTCGCCGCCTCCGGCGAGGAAGGCGTCTGGGAAGTCACTCATCTAGGTGGTCACCGCTTCTCCCCCACCCTGCTGGTGCTCCCGTACGGATACGCGTACGGCCGGACGGCGGCGCACGCCGTCAAGAGCGTCCTGCAAGCGGTGCGCGAAGGACGCGTCGTCACGGAGGGCTGCCGGGGCAACTCCGCCTGGGAGCGTCCCGGGCAGGCCGCCGAGCTCGCGGTGCGCACGGCCGTGGGCGAGGACCGCGCGGGCGTCCTGAGCGTCGTACGGACGACAGGTGACGCCCCGCGCTGGGAGATCACCGTGGCCCACACCGACGGGCGGCACTGGCTGGTCACCGTCGCCCAGGGCGCCTCGCTCCCGCCGCGCCCGGAGAGCTGCGGCGCGGCCCTCGCGTCACCCGCCCGGATGGACGTCATGGCGGTCCGCGAGCTCACGGGATCCCGGTCGACCGGAGCTGAGGGCGGGCACCACCGCGAAAGCGCGGACGGGAGCGGGGTCGATCAGGGGAACGCGAACAAGGACGGGGGCGCATCCGCGCTCGGAGCACTCACCTAGCAACACAAAGGGGCGCGCGGCAGCGCACAAGCAGTCCGGCAGGCTCCAGGGGCGCTCCTCGTCAGCCTCCGGGGAAGCGACGCAAGGGCTGACGAGATCCACGCCACACTCTCTTAAGAGGAGACCGCCCGCCGCCGTACCGTTCGTCGCATGAGCCCGACTCCTCCTGCCCGACGACTGCGCCTCGGCCTGCCGCGGCGCGTCTTCTCGCAGGTCCTGCTGATGCAGCTGGCGATCGCCGCCGGGGTCACGGTGCTCGCCACCGGTCTGTTCCTCGCGCCGCTCAGCAAACAGCTCGACGACCAGGCCATGCGCCGCGCGCTCGCCATCGCGCAGACGACGGCGGCACAGCCTCAGATCGTCCGCGACCTCACCTCGACGCGTCCGGCGGCCGACGGGCCCGTCCAGGCGGCGGCCGAACGCATCCGCGAGGCCAGCGGCGCCGAGTACGTAGTGATCATGAACAAGCTGGGGGTGCGCTGGTCGCACACCGACCCCGGCGAGATCGGCAAGGTCGTCTCGACCGACCCCAGCGACGCGCTCGCCGGCCGTGACGTCATGCAGATCGACAACGGCACGCTGGGGCGCTCCGCGCGCGGGAAGGTACCCCTGCGGGTGGCGGGCGGCGAGATCGTCGGCGCCGTCTCCGTAGGCATCGAGTACGACAGCGTCCGCGACCGTCTGATCCATACGATCCCGAGCCTCTTCGCGTACGCGGGCGGGGCGCTCGCCGCGGGCGCGCTCGCCGCCTATCTGATCTCCCGGCGCGTGCAGCGCCAGACCAGGGACCTCGCCTTCTCCGACATCTCGGCGCTGCTCGCGGAGCGCGAGGCGATGCTGCACGGCATCCGCGAGGGCGTCGTCGCCCTCGACCGCGGCGGACGCGTCCGGCTGCTCAACGACGAGGCACAGCGGCTCCTCGGGCTCGGCACGGAGGTGATCGGCCGGCCCTTGGACGAGGCGCTCGGACCGGGCCGTACGACGGACGTCCTCGCCGGGCGCGTCACGGGCACCGACCTGTTGACCGTACGCGGCCAGCGCGTCCTGGTCGCCAACCGCATGCCCACGGACGACGGGGGTGCCGTCGCGACCCTGCGCGACCGCACCGAGCTGGAGCAGCTCGGCCGGGAACTCGACTCCACGCACGGCCTCATCGACGCCCTGCGCGCCCAGGACCACGAGCACGCCAACCGTATGCACACGCTGCTCGGCCTGCTGGAGCTGGAGATGTACGAGGAGGCCGCGGAGTTCGTCGGTGAGGTGGCGGGCGCCCACCGGGTGACGGCCGAGCAGATCACCGAGAAGGTCCACGATCCGCTCCTCTCGGCCCTGCTCGTCGGCAAGGCGACCGTGGCCACGGAGCGCGGCGTGGCACTCGCCGTCTCCGGAGACACCGCGTTGCCCGACCGGCTCGTCGACCCCGGAGGCCTCGTGACCATCGTCGGGAACCTCGTGGACAACGCGTTGGACGCGGCGACGGGCACACGGCACGCACGCGTGGAGGTCGTTTTGCGTACTGAGGGTCTACAGGGACGCACGGTTGTCCTCCAGGTGCGCGATACCGGCCCCGGGGTACCGCAGGACCAGCGCGAAGCGGTGTTCACGGAGGGCTGGACGACGAAGGAGCCTCCCGCGCACGGGCAACGGGGCATCGGACTCGCGCTGGTCCGCAGGCTCGCCGAACGCCAGGGCGGCAGCGTACGGGTCGGCGCGGGAGCGGACGGGGGCGCCGAGTTCACCGTGGTCCTCCCCGAAGGGCTGGCAGAGCCGCAGCCGATGGGCGGGGACCTGCGCTCCACCGCCACGGAACCCCGGTCGCTCACCCCACCGGCCGCCACGGAGGAGGCACGATGATCGAGGTACTGGTCGTGGACGACGATGTCCGGGTCGCGGACGTCAACGCCGCCTACGTGGAGAAGGTGCCCGGCTTCCGCGTCGCAGGCCGGGCCCACAACGCGGCCGAGGCACTGCGCCTGGTCGAACAGCTCCCCGTCGACCTGGTGCTCCTCGACCACTATCTGCCGGACGAGACGGGCCTCGCCGTGGTGCGCACGCTGCGCGAACGCGGCCACCAGACCGACGTGATCATGGTGACGGCGGCCCGCGACGTCACCACCGTCCAGGCCGCGATGCGCCACGGGGCGCTCCAGTACCTGGTGAAGCCGTTCTCGTACGCGGGGCTCCGTACGAAGCTCGACGCGTACGCCACGCTGCGTCGCACCCTGGACGGCGGCGGCGAGGCGGAACAGGCCGAGGTCGACCGGATCTTCGGCGCGCTCTCGGCGACTCCGGCGCCCGAACTGCCCAAGGGGCACTCCCTCACGACCGCGGAGCTGGTCCGCAGGGCCCTGATGGCCGCCGAGGGGCCGCTCTCCGCGCAGGAGCTGGGAGAACGCACCCGGCTCAGCCGCCAGACCGCACAGCGCTACCTCAAGCTCCTTGAGCGCACCGGCCGAGTGCGGCTGAGCCTGAAGTACGGCGACACAGGACGTCCCGAACACCGCTACGAGTGGGCGTCCAGCCGCTGACCCACGCCACGCCCCGTGGGGCAGGCCCGGCTACACGGCGCCCGCCCCGGTCAGCGAACGCACCTCCGTCTCCGCGTGCTTGGCCTCGTCCGCCCCTTCCACCGATGTGACGGTCCCGAGCCAACCCGCGACGAAGCCCAGCGGAATCGAGACGAGCCCCGGGTTCTCCAACGGGAAGTACTGGAAGTCCACTCCCGGGAACAGCGAGTCCGGACTCCCGGACACCACCGGCGACAGCACCACGAGCGCCAGGGCGGGCAGCAGCCCGCCGTACACCGACCACACGGCGCCCCGCGTGGTGAACTCCCTCCAGAACAACGAGTACAACAGCACCGGCAGATTCGCGGACGCGGCGACCGCGAAAGCCAGCCCCACCAGGAACGCGACGTTGAGATCCCGGGCGAGCAGGCCGAGCCCGATCGCGACGACCCCGATCCCGGCCGCGGCGACGCGCGCCACCGCCACCTCGCTGCGCTGCTTGGTCCGCCGCCGCAGGGACGCGTACAGGTCGTGGGCCACGGACGCCGAGGAAGCGAGCGTGATCCCCGCGACCACGGCGAGGATCGTCGCGAACGCCACGGCGGCGACCACCGCGAAGAGAACCGTTCCTCCCGTGGAATCCGCGCCCCCGCCCAGATCGAGCGCCAGCAGCGGCACCGCCGTGTTGCCCGCGGCGTTCGACCCGCGGACCGCGTCGGAGCCGACGATCGCCGCCGCCCCGAACCCGAGCACGATCGTCATCAAGTAGAAGCTGCCGATCAGGCCGATGGACCAGACGACGGAACGGCGGGCGGCTCGCGCAGTCGGCACGGTGTAGAAGCGGGAGAGGATGTGCGGAAGCCCCGCGGTGCCGAGCACGAGGGCAAGCCCCAGGCTGATGAAGTCCAACCGCGCCGTCCAGTCCCCGCCGTACTTCAGCCCAGGGGCCAGGAACGCACTTCCGTGCCCACTGCGGTCGGCCGCCGTACGCAACAACTGGTCGAAGTCGCCGTGGAAACGCATCAGGACCAGCACCGTCAGCGCGATCGCACCGCCCATGAGGAGCACCGCCTTGACGATCTGGATCCACGTGGTGGCCCGCATCCCGCCCAGCGACACATAGATGACCATGAGCGCGCCGACCCCGATCACCGCCCATGTCCGGGCGGCACCTCCCGTCTCTCCCAGCAACAGCGCCACCAGCGAGCCCGCTCCCACCATCTGCGCCACCAGATAGAGCACGGACACCGTCACCGAGGACGTGCCCGCGGCGATGCGCACCGGCCGCTCCCGCATCCGCGCCGCGACGACATCGGCGAGCGTGAACCTGCCGCAGTTGCGCACCAGTTCCGCCACCAAGAACAGCACGACCAGCCACGCGACCAGAAAGCCCACCGAGTAGAGCAGCCCGTCGTAGCCGTACAGGGCGATCAGCCCGGAGATGCCGAGGAACGACGCAGCCGACATGTAGTCACCCGCGATGGCAAAACCATTCTCCATGGGCGAGAACAGCCGCCCGCCCGCGTAGAACTCCTCCGCCGACCCCTGCCGGTTACGGCTCACATACGTCGTGATCGCCAGCGTGATCGCCACGAACACGCCGAACAGCACGAGCGCCAGCGTCTGATGGTCACCGCTCACCGCTCGGCCCCCTGCCTCAGCTCCCGCTCTCTGTTCTGCTCGAACACGGCCCAGCGCAGATCGAGCGCCGCCCGGTCCCGCCGCAGCCGAGCATGCCGGGCATACGCCCAGGTCAGCAGGAACGTCGTCAGGAACTGTCCGAGCCCAGCCAGCATCGCCACGTTCACCGCTCCGGCGACCGGCCGCGCCATCAGCCCCGGCGCCGTCGTCGCCGCTACGACATACGCCACGTACCAGGTGAAGAAGACGGCCACCCCCGGGACGACGAACCGTCGGTAGCGGCGGCGCACTTCCTGGAACGCCGCGCTCGCCTGCACCTCCAGATAGATGTCGGCCGCGCTCCCGTGCCGCCGCGGCGCGGTGGCGGGATCCGTGGGCGTCGGTGTGCCCGTGCCGTCCAACTCGCCCCAGCCCGCCGCGAGCTCGTCGTACCACGGATCCTTCAGGTCACCGGGCCGGTCCCGCCCGGCATCGCAGCCGTCGTCCTTGTCCACCGAACTCTCCTTGTCCGCAGCCATGTTCGGCCGCGAGCCCAAGGATGGGCAGAAGGGGAAGATCCGTCCCTCCTCTCTCCCCGCTCTTCACCCCATCAGGTGACGGCGATCCTCACCTGCGGGTACTCCCCGGCAGCTGCGCGAGCCCGTGCCGGTAGGCATAACGCACCGCCTGCGCACGGTCCTTGAGGCCCGCCTTGGCGAAGAGATTGTTGATGTGGGTCTTCACGGTGGCCGTGGAGACGTGCAACACCCGCGCGATCTCCTGGTTCGTCAGCCCCTCCGCGATCAGAGCGACGACCTCCGTCTCCCGCAGCGTCAGGCCGTCCGGCGGCTCCACCGGCTGCGCGGGCCCCTCCGGCTCCGAAAGCCGCTCCAGGAGCCGTCTTTGGATCTGTGGCGAAAGACCGGCCTGGCCCGAGAGCACGTCCTCGATGGCCCGCACGATCTCCTCCCCACCCGCGTCCTTGGTGAGATACCCCCGCGCCCCGGCCTTGAGCGCGGGGAACAGCGACTCGTCGTCGGCGTACGTGGTGAGCACCACCACCTGCGTGCCCGGGTACTCGGCGCGGATCCGGCGGGTGGCCTCCGCCCCGTCGCAGCGCGGCATACGCAGATCCATCAGCACCACGTCCGGCGCGAGCTCGCCCACGAGCCGCACCGCCTCCTCACCGTCACCCCCGGCCCCCACCACTTCGACCCCCGGCAGCAGCCCCAGGAGCATCACGATGCCCTCACGCACCACGGTCTGGTCATCGACGACAACCACGCGCGCGGGCGCCTTGCCCTCTCTCGCACCTCCCTGGACCGCCGACTTCACCGCCCCGGCCTCGGCGCCAACGCCCACTCCAGAAACACCACTTGCCCGTGCCCCGGCGCCCAGCTCGGCACCAGCACCAGCACCAGCACCAGCACCAGCACCAGCACCAGCACCAGCCACGGAAGCACCGTCGCGGCGCCCGTCGTCCCCTGTCATCCCGGCACCCTCAGCCTCACGGCGAAGCCCTCGTCCTCCGGCCCCGTCTCCAGCGAGCCGCCGAGCAACTCGGCACGCTCACGCATTCCCAGCAGACCGTACCCGGCTCCCGATGCCGCGAATTCCCCCGGCGCTCCCCCCGAATCGGTCACGTCCAGCGCGACTTCCCCCTCTCCGTATGCGAAGCACACGGTCACCTTGGCCCCCGGCGCGTGCTTCCGTACGTTCGTCATCGCCTCCTGTGCCACCCTTCGCACCGCCTGCGAAGCCTCCGCGGGGAGGGCCCGCCGCTCGCCGGAGACCGCGACCGACGCACCGTCCGTCCGGGCGAGCTCCCGCAGGAAGTCCTCGACGGGAGTCATCTCGCCGCGCAGCGCCGACAGCGCCTGCCGCGTCTCGGCGAGCCCCTCGGCAGCCATCGCGCGCGCCGCCACGACCCGGCCCAGAACCTGTTCCCGGTCCGCGTCACGCTCGATCAACAACCGGGCCGCCTCCAGGTGGACCAGCTGCGCGGAGAGGCTGTGCGCCAGCACGTCGTGGATCTCCCGGGCGATACGGGCACGCTCTCCCAGAGCCGCCGACTCCGCCTCCGCGGCCCGCGCTGCCCGCTCCTGCGCGAGCAGCCGCTGCGCGTTGCCCCGCGCCTCGGCGTCCATGCGCAGGACGTACCCGGCGAGACCGAGCCCCACGGTGACGGCCGCCGTGGTGGGCCAAGGATCCTCGTTCACCACGGCGAACGCCCCCAGTGACGTCAGCGCCCCGAGCACCCCCACGGCAAGGGGCAGCCGCTCCAGCGCGAACATCGCGCAGGCGCACCACAGCACGGCCGCGGGTGTGTCGAGCCCGGCCCCCTGCGCCGCCACGCCCGCCAGCAGCAGCACGCCCCACGACATCAGGGCCGGCCATATGCGCCGCTCCAGGGTGACGTGGATGAACCACGCCGCCGCCCCCGCGCAGAGAATGATCACGAACAGCGCCAGTGCGAGGCCCCAGCCGGGCATCTCCCGCCGCGCGAAGGTGCTCCACAGCAGCATGCTGATGAACACCGCGCGCACGACCCAAGTGAGCAACCGGCGGGGCCGTGTCAGCTCCTCCTGAGTGAGCGCCTCCCGCGCGGGCCAGCGCGTCCAGATGTCACGCGTCACGCCCGCTCCTTCCTCTCGGTGCGGCCACCGTGTCACCGTACGGCGCCGGTGAGTGCCGGGCCCGAGCGGAGGGTGTGGGCCCGCAACTCCAGAAGGCCGGCACGCACCAGCAGGGACGCCGCCAGGGCGAGGAGCAGCGCACCCGTGCCTTGGTGGATGCCAATGAGCAGGCCTATGCCCATGAGCCCGAACCGCGAGGCGATGCCGACGACCCACACCACGGCTGTGGCCTTGGTGCCGCGGCTCCACACGGATCCGTCCTGCTCGGCCCAGACATGGCTGGTGCGGGCCCAGGCGATGCCCATCAGAAGGCCTATGAGCACCTCACCGCTGAGCAGCGCAAGCGACTCCGCCCGGTGGCCCGGGTCGATGAGGCCCGATTCCGTCAGGCCGCAATAGGTGAGCACGGCGGGCACCAGCCACCAGCGCCGGGCGTCGGTCAGTCGCTGCGGCTTCATCTGGCGTATGACGACGAGCGCTATGACTGCGGGGATCAGCAGCACTTGGGCGAACCCTGACATCACGGCCTCCGATGACGTGCGCGAACGGTGAAGTACGACGTCATCGAAGTTACGGACTCGGCCCGGCCGGGAGATCGGAGCAGGGGTGGATCACGGGTGGATTAGCTGCCTCCACCCGAGGGTGGAGGCGCCCGACGTGGCGGCTCGGCGGACGGGCGGCGAACCAGCCGACAGCCCGGCCCGCCAGCTAGCCAGCAGGCCACCGGCATGCCGCCTGGCGAACGCTGCCCGCCTGACGCCCAGCGAGTCCCCGCACCCCGCACCCCACTACCGGCTACCGGCTACCGGCTACCGGCTACCGGCTACCGGCTACCGGCTACCGGCTCGTGCCTAAGCGTCGATCCGCGAGCGGTCCAGCGTCGCCGCGGAGCTCGTGATGAACTCCTTGCGAGGGGCGACCTCATTGCCCATGAGCAGGTCGAAGACGTGCTCGGCCGATTCGAGGTCGGTGATGTTGATACGGCGGAGCGTGCGGTGGCGCGGGTCCATCGTGGTCTCGGCCAGCTGATCGGCGTCCATCTCACCGAGGCCCTTGTAGCGCTGGATGGAGTCCTTGTACCGCACGCCCTTGCGCTCGAACTCGAGCAGGGTCTCCCGCAGCTCGCGGTCCGAGTACGTGTAGACGTATTTGTCCTGGCCCTTCTTGGGCTGGGTCAGCTCGATGCGGTGCAGCGGCGGGACGGCGGCGAAGACGCGGCCCGCCTCCACCATCGGCCGCATGTAGCGCTGGAAGAGGGTCAGGAGCAGGCAGCGGATGTGCGCGCCGTCGACGTCGGCGTCCACGAGCAGAATGATCTTGCCGTAGCGGGCCGCGTCGATGTCGAAGGTCCGGCCGGACCCCGCTCCTATGACCTGGATGATCGCGCCGCACTCGGCGTTCTTGAGCATGTCCGAAACGGACGACTTCTGGACGTTGAGGATCTTGCCGCGGATCGGCAGCAGGGCCTGGAACTCGGAGTTCCGGGCCAGCTTGGCCGTGCCGAGCGCGGAGTCGCCCTCGACGATGAAGAGCTCACTGCGGTCGACGTCGTCGCTACGGCAGTCTGCGAGCTTCGCCGGGAGCGAGGAGGACTCGAGCGCGGTCTTACGGCGCTGGGCGTCCTTGTGCTGCCGGGCAGCGATGCGCGTCCGGGCGGCGGCGACGACCTTCTCCATGACGGCGCGGGCCTGCGCCTTGGCATCCCGCTTGGTGGAGGTCAGGAACGCCTTGAGCTCCTTGGCGATGACGTTGGCGACGATGCGGTTGGCCGCCGACGTGCCGAGGACTTCCTTCGTCTGGCCTTCGAACTGCGGCTCCGCCAGGCGAACGGTCACGACGGCCGTCAGCCCCTCCAAGGCGTCGTCCTTGACGACGTCGTCCTCGGCGACGCGCAGCAGCTTCTGGGTGCGCAGCACCTCGTTCACCGTCTTGGTGAGCGAGCGCTCGAAGCCGGTGACGTGGGTGCCGCCCTTGGGCGTGGCGATGATGTTGACGAAGGACCTGATCGCCGTGTCGTAGCCGGTGCCCCAGCGCAGGGCGACGTCCACGCCCAGCTCGCGGGTGACCTCCGTCGGCGTCATCTGACCGTGGTCGTCGAGTACCGGAACGGTCTCCTTGAAGGTGCCCTGCCCGGAGAAGCGCAGGACGTCACAGACCGCCTTGTCCTGTGCCAGGTACTCACAGAATTCGCTAATGCCACCGTCGAAGCGGAAGGATTCCTCACCCTTCGTGCCCCCCTCACCGAGGCCGTACTCGTCACGGACCACGATGGTCAGGCCCGGCACCAGGAAGGCGGTCTGGCGCGCGCGCTGGTGCAGGTTCTCCAGGCTGAGCTTGGCGTCCTTCAGGAAGATCTGACGGTCGGCCCAGTACCGCACGCGGGTGCCGGTGCGGGCCTTGGGGACCTTCTTGACCTTGGTGAGACGCGCCGCGGAGTCGAAGGCCGCATCAGGGCCGGACTTTGCGAACGCACCGGGGACTCCGCGCCGGAAGCTGATGGCGTGGGTGTGCCCGGCGCGATCCACCTCGACGTCCAGACGGGCCGACAGGGCGTTCACCACGGAAGCGCCCACGCCGTGCAGACCGCCGGAGGCCGCGTATGAGCCGCCGCCGAACTTGCCGCCCGCGTGCAGCTTGGTCATGACGACCTCGACCCCGGAGAGCCCGGTCTTCGGCTCGACATCCACAGGGATGCCTCGGCCGTTGTCCCGGACCTCTACGGAGGCGTCGTCGTGCAGGATGACCTCGATGTGGTCACAGAACCCGCCCAGGGCCTCGTCGACGGAGTTGTCGATGATCTCCCAGAGGCAGTGCATCAGGCCGCGACTGTCCGTCGAGCCGATGTACATGCCCGGACGCTTGCGGACGGCCTCGAGCCCTTCCAGGACGAGCAGGTGCCGCGCGGTGTAGTTGGAACCGTCCCGGTCGGCTCCTGTCAGCAACGCTGTGGACGTCTCGGCGGTCACGCGGTTCGCTCCTCGCTGAATTTCAAGGGAGGCCCTTGTGGGTAAGGGCCCGGCTTCTGCTGCCGGTGAGAGGGTACCGAGGCCTGGTAGAGCCGTTGTCACGCCACCCTCAAGTCAACCCGCACCGGGTCCAGACTAGTCCAGAAGCGTACGCGTGTTCGATCCCTCGATGGAGTGAAGCGCACGTCACGTTCCCTTCCAGGCATGAACCATTTAGGCTCCGGGCACGTCCTCATGAACAACCGGCAAGCCAGCCGGCGAAGGACCTGACCTGACAGACAGCGCGAAACCGTACGACACGTAAGACACGCAATACGGCTCATTCGCCGCCAACCGGCAGCAGACAGCCTCCTCGAAAGAAAAAATCGAGGAAAAGCCACGAGCGGGAACGTTTTCGGGCTGGTTGGATGTTGACCCTGGTACGACAGCTCGTCGAGCTAGAGAAGAGGCGACGTGACTACTGTTCTGACCCCCGCGAGCCCCCTGACGGCCGCTGACCGCTGCGACCGCTGCGGCGCCCAGGCATATCTGCGCGTCGTCCTGCTGAGTGGCGGTGAACTGCTCTTCTGCGCCCACCACGGTCGCAAGTTCGAGCCGGAACTCAAGAAGATCGCCGCCGAGATACAGGACGAGACGGAGCGCCTGACGGCCGTGCCGGCCAGCGTGACCGAAGAGGAACGCTGACGCCTCGCACCCACGACGAGCGAGCGCCGGACCACCAGACCGGCACGGGCGGCTTCCCCTGCAACCCAGGGGCAGCCGCCCGCTCTCTTTCCCGGCCTCCTGTCGGACGATCCACCCTCCGAGCCACCTGCCGACCGCTAAGCGCCTCCCAGGGGCCCAGGCGAGGCCTCCAGGGGCCCCACGGCGTCTCCGTTGCAGGCCTCAAGAGCTCGTAAACGCGATCCCGAGCCGCCTGGCCTTCAAGGCGTCACCACAGCCCTTCATGCGGCCCAGCGGGGCCCATGGGCCGCCAGGGGCCCTTGCTGGGCCCCAGCCCACAGCAGCTCCTACACGTACCGCTGCACCACCCGAGCGACGTCCGAGACGCGCGTATAGACCCCGGGGCTGTCCGCCCGACCGCAGCCGCTCCCCCACGACACGAGGCCGATGAGCCGCCCGTGGGCGACCAGCGGCCCGCCGCTGTCCCCTTGGCAGGCGTCCCGGCCTCCCTGCGGTTCGCCCGCGCACAGCATCGAAGAGCGCGTGTACGTCCCGTCGACGCTGCCCCGGTAGGCCTGCTCGCACACCGAGTCCGCCAGCACCGTCACGCGCGCGGAACGCAGCGTGCGCGCGTAGTGACCCATCCCCGTCGTATCGCCCCATCCGTACACGGCTGCGCCCGTACCCGGCTCGTACGCGGCGTCCCCGGCACGCGCCATGGGGATGACCTGGCCCTTCGGGAGCGGCTTGGCCAAGGTGAGGACCGCGACATCACCGGCGTTCGTGTACGGGTCGTACTCGGGATTGACCCATACGCCGCGTACCGGAATCTCACTGCCCGCACGGGTGTCCAGGTCCTCGCGGTCGGCGATGACCCTGAGGTCCTTCATCTCCCGGACGGGTACGCCGAGCACCTCCTCGCCCATGCAGTGGGCCGCGGTCAGGACCGTCGACGGGGCGATCACGACGCCGCCGCAGAACTGGCCCGAGCGCGTACCCCCGAACTGGTCACGGCTGGCGAGCGCCACCACCCACGGGCTGTCCGCCACCCGCGCGGGCGCGCCTCCGACGACCACGCTGTCGGCCGCCACAGGCGGCGGGGAAGCCAGCGGCAGGGCGGCCATCGCGGCCCCCAGGGTCAGCGTTCCCACCAGCGCTCGGGCGAAGGGACGACGCATGCGATCTCCTCACTCTGGGTTGCCATCGCGTACCCAGAGTCAACTACCGTCGCGCGCGCCGCACACTCTGCCACGCGGATAGACGGAAGACCCGGAGCCCTTCCCTTGCGGGAGGGACTCCGGGTCTTCCGGTTGTCCTGTGACTCGGCCCGGTGACGCGACGAGGCCGAGGAGCCGGGACCTAGTCCAGGTAGTCGCGCAGGACCTGCGAGCGCGACGGGTGGCGCAGCTTCGACATCGTCTTCGACTCGATCTGACGGATGCGCTCACGCGTCACCCCGTAGACCTTGCCGATCTCGTCGAGGGTCTTCGGCTGACCGTCGGTGAGACCGAAGCGCATCGAGACGACGCCCGCCTCGCGCTCGGACAGGGTGTCGAGGACGGAGTGCAGCTGCTCCTGGAGGAGCGTGAAGCTGACGGCGTCGGCCGGGACGACGGCCTCGGAGTCCTCGATGAGGTCACCGAACTCGCTGTCGCCGTCCTCGCCCAGCGGGGTGTGCAGGGAGATGGGCTCGCGGCCGTACTTCTGGACCTCGATGACCTTCTCCGGGGTCATGTCGAGTTCCTTGGCCAGCTCCTCCGGGGTGGGCTCGCGGCCCAGGTCCTGGAGCATCTGGCGCTGCACGCGCGCGAGCTTGTTGATGACCTCGACCATGTGCACCGGGATACGGATGGTGCGGGCCTGGTCGGCCATGGCGCGGGTGATCGCCTGACGGATCCACCAGGTGGCGTAGGTGGAGAACTTGTAGCCCTTGGTGTAGTCGAACTTCTCGACCGCGCGGATCAGACCGAGGTTGCCCTCCTGGATGAGGTCCAGGAAGAGCATGCCGCGGCCCGTGTAGCGCTTGGCCAGGGAGACCACCAGACGGAGGTTGGCCTCCAGGAGGTGGTTCTTGGCGCGGCGGCCGTCCTCGGCGATGATCTCCAGCTCGCGCTTGAGCTTCGGCGCGAGCTTGTCGGCGTTGGCGAGCTTGTCCTCGGCGAACAGGCCGGCCTCGATGCGCTTGGCGAGCTCGACCTCCTGCTCGGCGTTGAGCAGGGGGACCTTGCCGATCTGCTTCAGGTAGTCCTTGACCGGGTCGGCGGTGGCGCCGGCCGCGGCGACCTGCTGCGCGGGCGCGTCGTCCTCGTCCTCGTCGGACAGGACGAAGCCCTGGGCGCCCTCTTCCGCGGGCTCGCCCTCGCCGGGCTTGCCGACGGCGGGCGTCTCCTCGGTGGCCTCCTCGTCGAGGAACTCACCGGCGTCCTTCTTGGAGGCGGTCTTCTTGGCCGTCGTCTTCTTGGCGGCGGTCTTCTTCGTGACGGTCTTCTTGGCCGTCGTCTTCTTGGCAGCGGCCTTCTTGGCGGCGCCGTCCTCGTCCACGCCTTCGGCGGCCGACTTCGCGGAGGCGGCCGTGGCGGTGGTCTGCTTCACGGTGGTGGTCTTGGCCGCGACCGTCCTGGTCGCGGTGCGCTTGGCCGGACTCTTCGCTGCGACGCTCTTGCGGGGGCGCTTCGGCTCCGCGGCACTGACCATCAGCGTCACACCCTCTTCCTCGAGGATCTGGTTGAGGCTGCGCAGAACGTTCTTCCACTGAGTGGCCGGGATCTGGTCAGCTTCGAAGGCACGACGCACGTCGTCGCCGGCGATCTGCCCATCAGCCTTTCCCCGCTCGATGAGCGCCATCACAGAGACGGATTCGGCAATCTCCGGCGGGAGCGTACGGGATGTGCTGGCCGACACGAACAACCTCTCGGAACGTTGGAAAACGGCTTCCGGCCCCGTCCACCATGGATCGGAGCCGACGACCGACGGCTGGGGATTGTGCCGACGGCGCGGGCGGGACCGTGGAGCTGCACAGCGCCGTGAACGACGTCTGTATTCCCTCCTCGGCTGTCACCTCTTAGGTCATCGCGCTGTCTCTGGGAGCGTTACGCCCAATCTACGTGGCCCGAGTCACACACCGTATGCGTCTAAAAACGTCCAGATCTGGTCAGAGTCGACGAGCATCCGGTGAAGAGTGGTCGTGCCTTCAACCATTAGCTCTTGACTACGGCCGTTTCTTCGGGGCTGCCGACACGTTTCCTCATGCCGGGCTCGCGCGTCCCCAGGCCCGGTGAGCGATCGCCTGCGGCTCCGCTGCTGCCGTTCCGAGGCTGCTGCGCCCGTGTCGCCGGGCCCCCGGCCCCTGGCAGGGCCCCGGGAGTCCGGCGACACGGGAGCGGTCAGCGGAGGGGAAGGCAGCGAAACGATGCTGCGCGGCGCGCACGGCTGCGGTGCCGACGCGTGCGCGCGGTCAGTGCTCGCGAGGAGCGGGCACGACCCGCTCCACCTCCGGGTGGACGGTCAGGAGCTGGCGCGTGGCGGCCTCGGCGGCGGCTCCGTCGCCCGACGCGAGGGCGTCGACGATCCGGCCGTGGTGGGCCAGCGAGGCCTCGGTGGGGCGGTCACAGCCGGTGACGGGGCCGCCGGAGACCTGGAGGGCGGCCGAGACGATGCCGGACAGGTGCTCCAGCATGCGGTTGCCCGCGACCTGGATGAGCAGCGAGTGGAACTCGGCGTCGGCGCGGGCGAAAGTGATCGAGTCGCCCTGGCCGAGCGCGTGCCGCATGATCTCGACCATGTCGGCGAGGCGCTGCTGGACCTCTTCCCGGCCGTGCCCGGCGGCGAGCCGGGCCGCGAGCGGCTCGATCGTCCAGCGGAGCTCGCTGAGCTCGCGGCGCTGGTCGTCGCGCTGCGGGCCGAACGCCCGCCACTCGATGATGTCCGGGTCGAGCAGGTTCCAGTCGCTGACCGGGCGCACGCGCGTGCCGACGTTGGGGCGGGCGCTGACGAGGCCCTTGGCCTCCAGCACGCGCAGGGATTCGCGGACGACGGTGCGGGAGACCTCGAACCGCTGGCCGATCTCCTCCGGGACGAGGGGCCGGTCGGCGCCCAGGTCCCCGGAGACGATCATCTGGCCCAGCTGCTGGACCAGTTGGCCGTGCAGTCCGCGGCCGCGGCTCCCGGCCGCTCGTCGGCCCACGCGGGCCAGGTCCTGGTCGGCGCTGTCCCAGGCGGGCGCGACCACGCGGTCGGCGCCGTGGGCCTCGGCGTAGGGGTAGCGGTCGAGTTCGCCCGGGCCGGCGAGGCCGGTGTCTGCGGAGCGGGCGGTGGTCATCATGGTGTGCGCAAGGGTACTCACGGATTCAGTTGTCGGCCTGGCCCCCAAGTCCCTTGAGGTCTTTGGTGAAAAGCACACGAAAGGGTGATCGCTTACCTCGCTGCAATTGACGCCTTATCGGAAAGAAGTGGCTGTCCTGCGAAGACTTGCGCACAACGCGGGACCGAAAGGCAGTAGAGGCCCGTCCGCGGCCCGCCCAGGAGGCCGACGAGCCATCGGCGGCCGCAGCCCCTCACCCGTGCTCTCCGGAGGCGGCGAAGGCGTCAGCGCGCCCGCCTGCGCCCCGCTGTCAGCAGGTACGCGCCGAGCAGTGCGGCGAGCGACAACATCAGTGCGCTGCCCACGGGTTGAGCCACCATCCTCAGCCCTCCGGCGACGTACCGCTCGGCGCCGAACGGCCACTCCACCAGCGTGAGCTCTCGCAGTCGCCCCGGAAATCCAGCGGCTGATCGAACGGACGGCCCTTCCAGCGCCTTCTGTACGAGCGGTACGACGACGATCGGCACCGCGAGCACCGCGGCGAGTCCGGCGGTGGTGGACCGGAAGACTCCGGCGGCCAGCACTCCGGCCCAAGCACATCCGATCATCAATGAAATCCAACTGACGGTCGCCGAAAGCCAGTCGGAGGGAACTTCTGCGAGCTCTCCTCCGTATACCAGGTGGAGCAGCAAGGCGTCGCACCCCACGGTGAGCCCGGCGAGCAGCAGCGCGGTGGTGGCGGCGACGGCGAGCTTCGCGGCGAGGAGCCCCAGGCGCCGGGGCACGGTACCGCGGTCCGCGGCGAGGGCGGGGTGGCGGAACTCCTCCCCGAAGGCGAGCGCGCCCAGCAGCCCGGCTCCCAGGGCCGCGGGCGGCAGCGGAAGTTCGCTGGGCCAAGCCGCGAGCAGGTGCAGCTGCGGCGTGCGTCCGGTCCGGGCGAGGAACAGGCATAGGAGCGCGGACGAGGCGATCGCCACGGCCACCGTGAGGTATCCGGTGCCGACACCGGTGGCGCGGCGCAGCTCGTAGCGCAGCGGACGCAGCGGGTTCGGTGCCGTACGGAGGGCGATGGGAGGGGGCAAGGGAGACGGCGGGGCCTGCGGTGCGCTCGATGCGCGCGGCGCACTCGAAGCACAAGGTTCACTCGAAGCACGAGGCGCACTGGCAGTACGAGGCGCGCTCGCAGTGCTCGAAGTGGCGCCATCGGTGCCCGACGCGGCAGAAGCGCCGCCGGTGGCGGGCGAGCGCTCAGCCACCGTGTCGTGCGTAGGCGTGGCGACGGCTGCCTTGAGCGACTCTCGCGGCTCGCCGGAGGCGCATGCCGCGGAGCTCACGGGCCCCTGCCGCACTGCGGGGCCGCTCTGCGCGCCCGGCGCGGCTTCGAGCGCCGCGCTGCGCCCCTGCTCCACCGGAGCCCGCTCCCGCGCATCGGCTGCCGCGTGGTCCGCGTCCCCGACTTCGTCGGCGAGTTGATGCACAAGGATGCCGTGGCGGAACGCGGCCTCCCCCACCTCCCCACACGTACTTCCGTAGACCGACAGACGGCTGCCGCCCTCCTGCACCACCTCGACGGACCGGCGCAGCGAGCGGGCCTCCTTGGCGATCAAGGCGGCGAGACGCGCGGCATGCGGGGTGCGCACGGCGACGCGGGGCCTGAGCCGTGTGCGGGCGAACTCCGCCGCATCCTGATCCGCGACGAGCCGCCCCGCGTCCAGGGTGATGACCCGGTCGGCGGTCCGGGCGGCTTCCTTGGCGTCGTCCGTGGTGAACAGGACCGTGCCGCCCCGTGCGGCATGTGCCCGTAGGATGCCGTGCAGCCAGTCGCCCTCACGGGCCGAAAGGCTGCCGGTGGGCTCGTCCAGCACGAGGGTGTGCGGATCCGCGAGGAGCGCACAGGCCAGCCCGAGACGGCGGTCCAT
Organism: Streptomyces sp. YIM 121038; assembly: GCF_006088715.1. Classification (NCBI taxonomy): domain Bacteria; kingdom Bacillati; phylum Actinomycetota; class Actinomycetes; order Kitasatosporales; family Streptomycetaceae; genus Streptomyces; species Streptomyces sp. YIM 121038. Next base: position 6,981,885 of record NZ_CP030771.1, on the reverse strand, counting down.
CCCGCGGGAGAGCGTGCCGAGGCGCTGTTCGCGCAGGCTGACGAGTCCGACTCCTTCGAGCACGTCATCGGCGCGTGTCACAGGCGCGCCCACCGCGGCGCAGAGCATGCGCAGATGGCCTCTCACCGTGCGCGCCGGATGCCCGGGGACGTCACCGAGCAGGACGCCCACCTCGCGCGAAGGGTGCGCGATGCGGTGCAGTTCCCGCCCTCTGAAGTAGGTGACGCCGCGCCCTTGTTGGAGTTCGAGCATCAAGCGGAGAGTCGTTGTCTTGCCTCCGCCCGAGGCTCCCAGGACCGCGGTGACACGGCCCGTGTGCGCTTGGAAGGAGACGTCGTCGACGGCGGGCGGGAGGTCCTTGCGGGGGTTGCTGGTCAGTCCGATGGCCTGGATCATCGCTTCTCTCGCAGGATGTGCGACCGCTCGCGGGCGGGGCGGGTCCGCCGGATCGGGGACGGACAAGCCCCGTGGGTACCGCAGCAAGATAACGCGACATTTCCGGCTTTTCGCTCAGGGCGTGGACTGCGGGTGTCAATCCCCAGCTCTCACGCGGCCGACGGCGCACCCAAGCCGGACAGCCGGCAGCCGTCGAGCCCGGGCGGGATCAGACGTCGGGCCTCAGCATCGGGGGGTTGAGGAGCGTCGCGCCACCCGCGCGGAAGAGCTGGGCCGGGCGGCCTCCCTGGCGCGTCGTCGTCCCCCCTGTGGGCACGAGGAATCCCGGCGTGCCCGTCACCTTGCGGTGGAAGTTGCGCGGATCGAGGGCGACACCCCATACCGCTTCGTACACGCGCCGCAGTTCGCCGACCGTGAATTCCGGCGGGCAGAACGCCGTGGCCAGCGAGGAGTATTCGATCTTCGAACGGGCGCGCTCCACTCCGTCCGAGAGGATCTGCGCATGGTCGAACGCCAGCGGCGCGGCCTGCTCCCCCTCCCTGCCGTACCCGCCCTGGTGGAGCAGGGCCTCGACCGGGGCCCAGCGCGCGCTGTGGGCGTCACCGCCGGGGCGGGGCGCCGGCAGGTCCGGTGCGAGGGCGAGGTGAGCGACGCTGACCACGCGCATCCGCGGGTCGCGCTTGGGGTCGCCGTACGTGGCCAGCTGCTCGAGGTGCGCACCATTGGCCTGAACCGGACTGTCCGGGTCGTGGGCACAGAGCCCCGTCTCCTCCACCAGCTCGCGCGCCGCGGCCCCCGAGAGGTCCTCGTCCGCCCGTACGAAACCCCCGGGCAATGCCCAACGCCCCTGGAACGGCGGCTCACCACGGCGCACGGCCAGGGCGCACAGGGCGTGGCGGCGCACGGTCAGCACGACCAGATCGACGGTGACAGCGAAGGGCGGGAAGGCCGACGGGTCGTAGGGCGACATGCCGCGATCATAGTCGTCTGCCTGACGATAAACACCTCCTACGCCATCTGCTTCCGGCCCCGCTCCCTGAGGCCCTTCCGTCCGGCCCGTCGCACCCGTGACGCCGTGGCTCAGCGACATCACACCCCCAACTGCAGCCCGTCGGCCGCCTCCTCCACCATGGCGAGGCCGAGCCTGCTGACGCGCACGGAGAAGGGGGCGCCCGACACGCGCAGCGCCGTCAGGCCCAGCTCTCCCAGGGGCGCACTGCGGACCGGCCGGAGCGTCACCGTGCCCGCCGGAGCGTCCGGGCGGATCCCGGCCAGCACGGTCAGGAGCTGCACTCCGGCCGCGGCGCTGACAGCCGCGGGGCGGCAGGCCGCGGGGTGTGGGAGGGGTGCGCTCCCGGCCACACGCTGCTCGCCGCCGTACATCTCCGGCAGCCGGAACCCGAAGGCCGCAGCGGCGTCCAGCGCTCCTCGCAGCAGTGCACCGGCTTCCTTCTCGTAACCCGCCGCCGCCAGGCCCGTGACGGCCGTGGCCGTCTCGTGGACCCGGACCGCCCCGCCACGGTGCCCGAAGGGGTTGTACGCCGCTTCCTTCGAGCCCAGGCTGCGCAGGCCCCAGCCCGAGTCCATGGCAGGCCCGCCAAGGAGCCTCGCGACCTGCTCGGTCTGCACCTTGTCGAGCAGGCCGGGGGCGACCTCGCCGGATCCGAGGAGGCCCGTGTCGAGGAGGTGGGCCGCACCGCCGGTGAGGTGCGGCAAGGGCCGCCCGTCGGGCTCGAGTGCCACGGCGGGCCTGCCGCCCGTCCGGTCCTCCACCCAGAACGCCCTCTGGAACCGGGTCCGCAACCGCTCCGCCCACTGCCGCAGCTCCGCGCCTCCCGAGCCCTTGAGCGTGTCGAGGAGGTCGGCCCCCAGCAGCGCAGCCCGGTGCGCGTGCGCTTGGATCTCGCAGCGCACCGGCCCGGAGGGCGGGGAGTCCGGGTGGGCGTCCCGCACGAATTCCCCGGCTGCGGTGCCTTCGAGCAGCCACCGCAGACAGCGCTCCGCCGGGACCAGCAGTTCCGCGACGTCGGCCTCCGGCATCCCCCAGCGCCACGCCTCGGCGAGGAGGGTGGGGAACAGAAGCGTGGCCTCCACTCCCGTGCACCCGGGTGGCAGGTGGGGACCTGTGTCCCGCATCGGCCCCGGGATCATGCCCGCGCAGGGACCGGAACGGGTGAGCTGGTCGCGGGCGAGCGCACGCAGCGTGCTCTCCGCGAGCCGAGTGCCGAGGGGCAGCACCATCCGCGCGGCCGTGAGGGCCTCGGCGGGCGCGAGGCCGCACCGCCAGGGCGCTCCGGCGGCCACGTACAGGTCCGCGGGGTGGGCCGGGTCGCGCAGCAGCAGGGCCCTGAGGTCCGCCACCGAGGTGTCCAGCAGACGCTGGACCGTGGGGTCGTCCCCGGTCGCTTGGGCCGAGGACAGCGGGCTGGTCACCCCGTGCCCTACCGGTCTCAGGGGCCCCGCGCCGTGCGGCCGTACTCGCAGCTCCACGCTCTGACTGCCGCCCGGTGGCAGGTGCACCTCCCAGCGCAGCAGTCCCGCGGAGGCCAGCGCGTCCTTGGGCGCCGGGACGGCCGTCACCACGCAGTGGCCTTCTCCTGAGGACCAGCGCATGCCCGAGTCGTGGACGCTGGCGGGCAGTTCCGGACCGGCGCGGCCGGACGCGACCGCGCCGAGCTCCGCCAGGTCCGTGCCCAGCGACACCTCGACCGGCAGCCTGAGGGGGCGGCTGGCCGAGCTGTGCAGCGTGATCCGCTCGGTGCCGTCGGCATGTCGGGTCCGCTCCACGACGACGTCCGGGTCCGGCCCTCCGTCCGCCGAGGGGAGGAGGGCCGCCACGAAGCGGGCGCTGTCCGCCGAGAGCATCCGCGCCTGTACGGCGATCGGCTCGCGCCCGGCCACACGTACCTGGCAGCGGGACAGCATGCGACGGCCCGCGCGATAGAACCCCTCCAGTCCCCGGCCGTTCAGCTGCCCCTGGTCCGTGGAGACGGCGAGCGCGGGAAGCGCGACGCAGACCAGCGCGTCGTGCACGGGTGGCAGTGCGGCGGAGCGACGCGGCCCAGGGCCGGGCGCGTGGCCGCCGGGTGGGCGCCTGGGAGTCGGTGCGGGTGCCCGGAAGGCGTGCGGCTCCGGGCCGCCGTTTCTCTCGGGCCAGGGGGAGACGGGAGACGAGGCGGGAACGGACATGGGGCAGCCACTTCTGCGTTCTCTGCGCTACGGAGACTCGGTCACGGAACAGCGTCACGACGAGGACGCGGGTACCGCCACTCAGGTGAACGGCACGGGGCCGCCCCAAGTCACGCATGTGTTCCAGGAAGCCGCCCATCCGGCGGTGCATTCGCTTGGCGGCCTGCGCCGCACGAGCCAGAAACGAATGCTTCGACCGGGGTCCGGAGACCGCTTGTGGCCGGGGCCCAGCCGCGGATGTCGACCGGGGCCCAGCCACCGATGTGGTCACCGGTCGTGCCTTGCGCCACGGCGGATCGTGTCCCGCCGGTTCCGTGGTCCCGTGCCCGCGTCGCCGACGGGTCGGGAGCCGGGGCCTGAGGTGCGCGGCGGGCGCCGCCGTCCACGGGGCGCCGTCCTGACACCGACGCCGGCCCCTGCGTGTTCAAGAGGGTCGGTGTTGTCCGGACGGTCCGGCGAGCTCCCGGGCGGCGCGACTTCCGGCGCTCCGGGGGCCTTCTGGTCCTCGGCCTCTTCGTTCTTCCTGGGCTTCTCCGTGCCCATGTCGGGCTTCGCGGCGCTCACGCCGCCCTGGGCGTTGTCGCCCTCCCTACGGTCGTGCTCCCGCACCTCGGTGTGCTCGGCTCCGCTGGTCTCGGTGCTCCTTCCTCCGCTGGCGGCCGCTTCCGCGTGCTGCCGGACAGCGGATCGAACGGGGTTCCGGCCCTGTGCCGTCGCGTCCCGCTGAGCGCGCTCGCCGCGCAGAATGCGGCGGATCGGCTCCGGGTCGTCATCCGCGCTGCACGCCGGGTGCAGGAGCAGGGCGAAGGCGTAGTGCGGATCAGCGATCAACGCCATGGTGAGCGCTTCCTGCCCTTCGGCGAGGTCGCCGAGGGACCAGGCCACCCAGCCCGCGAGGGTCAGGGGCGCGGCGGCGTGTTCTCGGTACTCCCGCACGCAGCGCCGGGCCAGGGCGCGCCAGAGCCTGAGGGCCGGAGCTGCCTCGTCCCCTTCCATCCACTCGGCGGAGCGGTCGCGGGTCGTGCGGTCCTGAAGCCCGAGGATCAGCGCGGCGGCCTCCTCGTGGCCGATCAGTTCGTCGTCGTAGACGTCGGCTTCGAGTGTGTCGGCGATGGGAGGTGCGGCGGCCAGGCGTGCCATGACGCGGCGGGCGAGAGCGAGGGTCTCGGCGGCGACTTCGGCGTGACCGCCGTCGCCGAGGATCCTGGGCACGAGTGCACACGCCGTGTCATGCAGCACGCGCGCCTGGTCGCTGGCCGCGGCGGTCCGCCAGGGAGCGAGCCGGGCCCTGATTCGCCCCTGCGCGGGACCGACCTGGAAACCCGCGTACACGGTGGCGGCAGCCAGCACCGACGTCCCCGCCGGGAGCAAAGGGGTGCCTTCGGAGGGGCAGCAGCGCTGGTCCGGGCAGCAGTACGTCCAGAAGCGGCCGTCGGAGACGCACACGACTTCGAGGACGGGAACGTCGAGGTCACCGCACTCCGTACGGAGTGCCTGGGCCAGCGGCCTGAGGCGTTCCATGACCTGCTGACCGGAAGCGTCCCCCGCGAACGCTTCCGGCTCCTGGCAGAGGAAGGCGACGACTCCGTCCGGCCGGGCCTCGCGCCGCTCGGATCCGCTCACGAGGCACTGGGCCAGTTGCTCGGCGACGGACGGCCAGTCGTCCGGGCGCTCCGGGATGCCGAGGCGCACCCGTCCGCCGAACCGGCCTCGCGGACCGTGCAGGGCGATGAGGACCACGCTGTTCTCGGGCCGGAAGCCGAGCAAGTACGGCAAGGCGTCCGCCAGTTCGGCGGGCGTGCGGAGGGTGACGATGGTCTCGTCGATCGGGTCTGCTGATTCGCTGCGTTGGGTCATGTGCCGACTCTGCACCGGAATCAATACCTCCGGTTATGGCTGTGGATAACCCTGAGCAGGGCCACGCCAAGAGTTATCCACAGTCTGGCGGTCGCGTTCGCCGGATGTCCGACCCATCGGGTTGCATGGAGCCATGAGCAACGAAGACCTGCGCACGGCGGCCGACGCCGTCCTCGCCCGCCTCGTCGGCGGCCCCTCCTCCTCGGCCGACGGGACGCGGCCGCCGGACGGCCCGCGTCTGCGCGAGGACCAGTGGAGAGCCATCGAGGCACTGGTCGCGGAGAAGCGCCGCGCGCTCGTCGTACAGCGCACCGGCTGGGGCAAGTCGGCGGTGTACTTCGTCGCGACCGCGCTGTTGCGGGAGCGCGGCAGCGGTCCGACCGTGATCGTCTCTCCCCTGCTCGCGCTGATGCGGAACCAGGTCGAGTCGGCGGCGCGGGCCGGTATCCGCGCCCGCACGATCAACTCGTCGAACACCGAGGAGTGGGACACCATCCAGGCCGAGGTCGCGGCGGGCGACGTCGACGTGCTGCTCGTGAGCCCGGAGCGGCTCAATAACCCGGAGTTCCGCGACCAGGTCCTGCCCAAGCTCGCCGCCGCGACCGGCCTGCTGGTGGTCGACGAGGCCCACTGCATCTCCGACTGGGGCCACGACTTCCGGCCCGACTACCGCCGACTGCGCACCATGCTGGCCGACCTCCCGCCCGGTGTCCCGGTCCTGGCCACGACAGCGACGGCCAACGCGCGCGTGACCGCGGACGTCGCCGACCAGCTCGGCACCGGCGGCGGATCGGACGCCCTCGTCCTGAGAGGGCCGCTCGACCGGGAGAGCCTGAGCCTCGGCGTGCTCCAACTGCCGAATGCGGCACACCGGCTGGCCTGGCTCGCTGACCACCTGGGCGACCTGCCGGGCTCCGGGATCATCTACACCCTCACGGTCGCCGCCGCCGAGGAGGTCACCGCCTACCTCCGCCAGCGCGGCCACATCGTCACCTCGTACACCGGCAAGACGGAGAACGCGGACCGGCAGCAGGCGGAGGAGGACCTGCTCGCCAACCGCGTGAAGGCCCTGGTTGCCACCTCCGCGCTCGGGATGGGGTTCGACAAGCCCGACCTGGGCTTCGTCATCCATCTCGGCTCGCCCTCCTCGCCCATCGCCTACTACCAGCAGGTAGGCCGCGCCGGGCGCGGCGTCGACCACGCTGAGGTGCTGCTCCTGCCCGGTCAGGAGGACACGGCGATCTGGAACTACTTCGCCTCCCTGGCCTTCCCGCCCGAGGAGCAGGTGCGTCGCACCTTGGAGGTCCTCAGTCAGGCGGACCGCCCCCTGTCGCTGCCCGCCCTGGAGCCGCTGGTCGAGCTGCGCAGGTCACGCCTGGAGACGATGCTCAAGGTCCTCGACGTCGACGGTGCGGTACGCCGGGTGCAAGGTGGCTGGATCGCCACGGGCGCTCCCTGGACGTACGACACCGAGCGCTACGCCTGGGTCACCAAACAGCGGCAGGCCGAGCAGCAGGCCATGCGTGAGTACGCCACGACCACGTCCTGCCGCATGGAGTTCCTGCGCCGCCAGCTGGACGACGAGGAAGCCGCACCGTGCGGCCGCTGCGACAACTGTGCGGGGGGCCGCTTCGACGAGGCCGTCTCGTCCACGGCTCTGGATTCGGCGCGAGGCGAGCTCGCCCGGCCCGGAGTGGAGGTCGAGCCCCGCAAGATGTGGCCCACCGGGCTCGCCGCCGTGGGCATGACCCTCAAGGGCCGCATTCCCGCTGGTGAACAGGCCTCTCCGGGCCGGGCCCTGGGACGCCTGTCGGACATCGGCTGGGGCAACCGGCTTCGTCCGATGCTCGCACCCCAGGCGCCGGACACCCCGGTGCCCGATGACGTCACCAAGGCCGTGGTGGAAGTACTGGCCGACTGGGCCAAGGGCCCGGGCGGCTGGGCGTCGGGCGGCCCCGACGCCGGGCCCCGGCCGGTGGGCGTGGTGACGATGCCCTCCCGCTCGAAGCCCCAGCTGATCCAGTCGCTCGGGGCGCGGATCGCGGAGATCGGCCGCCTTCCGCTGCTCGGTGGACTGGAGTACGCCGCCGAGGCCGCGGACGTTCGGGTGCCGAGGAGCAACAGCGCCCAGCGGCTGCGTGCCCTGGACGGCGCCCTGATCGTGCCGCCCGCGCTGGCCGCGGCGCTCCAGGAGGCGGACGGCCCCGTGCTCCTCGTCGACGACGCGACGGAGACCGGCTGGACGCTCGCGGTCTCCGCGCGCATGCTCCGACGGGCAGGGGCGAAGGGGGTGTTGCCGCTGGTCCTGGCCGTGCAGGGGTGACGTCCGCATTACCGTGCGATGTCCTGGGCAGGGATATGCAAGACGTATCAGCGGATACTGGTCAGGCGGCTTCAATTGCTCGTTGCCGCAAGCCAGTACGACGGGAAGAATTGGTACCGCTCCCGCGCGGCTCCCCGTGGTCCGGTAGGGCTGTGTCGCGGTGCGCTCCCCCCAGTCCGACCCCGCCCTCCTTGGGGGCGCGTAGCCGAAGGGAGGACCGTGACCTTCGGATTCGCTCCGTCCGCTGCGGCGTCGGCATCGGATTCCCTGGCCGCTGCCGCGACGACCGACGCCGGTCGGCAACCGACCCGGATGCTCGAGCCCTCAGAGTGGTCAGCCGCCGAGATCCCCCTGCTGCGGAACCCGCGCGAGGTCGTGAGCGGACTGCACGCCCGGCACCGGCCCACCCCGGCCACCGCGATCGTGGCCGTGCTCGATCCGGAGGAGCGGGTCAGAGCCTCCGCGTCGTTCGCCCGCCGGGCGAGCGCGGTGGACGGATGGGTGTTCCGTAACGCGCTGCTCGCCCAGTTGCGCCGGGTCATCCCGCACGATCTGCGCCGCCGCACCCCGGTGCGCACCGCCGTACTGCTCTACTGCCGCGACGGGGACGGGCGTTGGACGCAGGAGGACGGCGCGTGGATGTGGGGGCTGCGGGACGCCTGCACACTGCACGGCCTGCGGTGCGGGGCGTACATCACGCTGACCCGGGAGGGTTGGCAGGTCCTCGGCGAAGGGCGCGGAGGCCGTAGGCCGAGCGCCGGTTCGCCGCCCGAGGACCTCGCCGGTACGGCCCACGCCCCGGGCGCTGGAACCGCGGCGGGCGATCCGCGTCAGCCGCGGACCGGGGGCGCGGCGTCCGAGATGTTACGGCGCGTGGCGGCGCGATAGACCTCAGCGGCGCGGTGAGTCCGGGCGGCGCGTGGGGACGCGGTGAGGCCTGCGACGACGCGTGGCGGCGCGGTGAGGCCCGGACGACGCGGTGCAGCCCGTGGGCAGTCGACCACACCGTGCCCGCCTCACGTACCGCGTGGCGCGGCCCCTGAGGCCCCATGCGCACCACCGCAGGGCAGGGGTGAGCACAGTGCGGCACGGCACCCCTACGGCTGTGGCTCCCCCGGGCCGCGGCGCACGCGCCGCGGCTCGCCCGCCGGGCGGGAGCGTCAGACGCTCGCGCCCAGCATGGCGTTGATGCGCTGCGGGTCTCCGCAGACGATCAGCAGGGCACCGGCCCGGCCGAGCGCTACGGGCAGGGCCGCGGCCTCGGTCTCCTCGCTGCCGCCGTTCAGTGCGACGACGACCGCGGGGCGGGCCGTGGCGCGGGACAGGACGGCGGCGTCGGCGTAGAAGACGTCGTCACCCGCCTCGTGCTGGGCCCAGTAGGCGTCCTCGCCGAAGGACAGCTCGTGCGCGGCCCACGGGTGAAGCTCGCCGGTGGTGACCACCAGGACCTCACCCGGAGCGCGACCCGAGTCGAGCAGCAGGTCGACGGCTTCCTCGGCGGCGTCGAGGGCGCCGTCGGCGGAGGCCGGGATCAACTGGATCTGCGGAGCCGCGACGCTTTCGGCCGAGGCTTCCGGGGCAACCGGAGCGGTGGGCCCCGGCTTCACGGCCGGGGCCTGCGGCCCTGGCTTGACGGCCGGCTCGCGCGTCGCGCGCTGCGCGGGCGGCATCGGCCGCGCGGGGCCGGGACGGCCGGGGCGCGACGGAGCCGCGGGACGCGGACCGGGTACGGGGCGGGGGGTCGGCGCGGTGCGGCTGTTGGCCGAAGCGGCGCGGGGACCCTGGGCACTCTCGTGAATCTGAGGCTCCTCGGGAATGAGAGGCATGCGTTGTTGTCTATCAAACGCCGATGCGACACGCGTCGGCGGGTGGCACATGAGTGCGACTGGAACCGCGGAAAACATCAGAACTCAAAGCCGAGCTGGCCCTTGATTTCCGGAACGTTTCCCTCCGCCCAGCTGCGGGCCTTCTTGAGGTGCCGCCACTGGGGCAGCGCGTCAAGATACGCCCACGAAAGCCGGTGGTACGGGGTGGGCCCCCGTTCCGCCAGCGCGGCCTTGTGCACCGGCGACGGATAGCCGGCGTTGGCCGCAAAACCGAAGTCTGCATGTTCGATGCCCAGTTCGGCCATCATTTTGTCGCGCTGAACCTTGGCGATCACCGATGCCGCCGCGACGGCCACACAGGACTGGTCGCCCTTGATGACCGTACGCACCCGCCACGGATCTCCGAGGTAGTCGTGCTTCCCGTCGAGGATGACCGCGTCCGGCCGCACCGGTAGTGCTTCGAGGGCGCGGACCGCGGCGAGCCGCAGCGCTGCCGTCATGCCCAGATCATCGATCTCCTCGGGCGAGGAATGGCCCAGCGCGTGCGCCGTGACCCACCCCGTCAGCTCCTGGGCGAGCTCGGCCCGCCGCTTGGGGTTGATCAACTTGGAGTCGGTGAGCCCCGCGGGTGGCCTGCGCAGGCCCGTGACCGCCGCGCAAACGGTGACCGGGCCCGCCCACGCTCCGCGTCCGACCTCGTCGACACCGGCGACGATCTTCGCTCCGGTGGTGGCGCGCAAGGAGCGCTCGACGGTATGGGTGGGTGCTTCGTACGGCATGGCGCCTGACAGCGTACGCCGCCTGTGACCACTCGCGACACCCCGGTTCGCCTCACTCCGGGCCGGTTCGCGCCAGGGCTTCCGCCGGTGCCGTACGTCCGCCCGCTTCCGGGCGGCCGCATTCCGCTTCCCCCCGACGTGCGGACGGGCGTCGGCGCGCCCCGTCGCGACGCGTCTGCGAGCCCCCGGAAGGCCTCCCGGGGCTTGTGATGAAGTCCCGGGAAGATCTACGGGCGGAGCAGCGGGACCATGACCTGGTCGATGAGGTCCGTGAATTCCTCATCGGGCCATTCGCTCCCGCGCACCTTGGACTGGTACATCATCATGGCCGGGATCACATCGCAGACGTACTTGTCCGTCGCTCCGGAACGGACCTCTCCGCGCTCGATTCCGCGCCGCATGACCTGCCGGATGAGTTCCACACTCGGCTCGATCACACCCTCGACGATCACCTCATGGAAGCGCTCGGCGGTTGCCGTGTCGCATTCGTGAAGGACGGCGAGCAGGGCGTAACCGGGGCGGGAGGTCATGGCCGCGCGCATCTGGCGGCACAGCTGCAGCAGGTCTTCCCGGACACTGCCGCAGTCCGGCACCTCGTCGAGCTTGGGCAGTCCGGCCTGTAGGGCGTGGATGACGAGGTCCTCCTTGGACGGCCAGCGACGGTACACCGCGGCTTTGCCCGTCTGGGCACCCGCGGCCACACCTTCCATCGTGAGGCCGTTCCAGCCGACCGTACTGAGCTGCTCCAACGCGGAATCGAGAATCGCGCGCTCCAGCACGGGCCCCCGGCGGCGCGAGGAGACCACCTGAGCGGAAGCGGCCTTCCAACGCGAAGTAGGCATCTACATCTCTCCGTTGAGGACTCGAGGTAGCCCCCAGTGAACGGTTGCGTTCACTCTTCGGGGTTCACTACCGTGGGACGCGGCAGTGAACGGATGCGTTCACTAACGCACTTGCGGGGGTCTCATAGTGACAACCTCTCAGTTAGCGCAAGATCAAAAGCCCGGTGCCGCCCGTCGCGATGGGCATCCCGGCGTGGCTCTCACCATCATCGCCGCCTGCCAACTCATGGTGGTCCTGGACGCGACGATTGTGAACATCGCGCTCCCGCACATCCAGGACGCGCTGGAGTTCTCGACGACGGACCTCACCTGGGTCGTCAGTGCGTACACCCTCACCTTCGGCGGCCTGCTGCTGCTCGGCGGCCGTGCCGGTGACATCCTCGGCCGCCGCCGGGTCTTCATGTTCGGCATCCTGCTGTTCACGTTCGCCTCGCTCCTCGGCGGATTCGCCCAGGAGCCGTGGCAACTCCTCGCGGCACGCGCCCTGCAGGGCGTCGGTGGCGCGATCGCGTCCCCCACCTCGCTCGCACTGATCACGACGACGTTCCCCGAGGGTCCGGCGCGCAACCGCGCGTTCGGCGTCTTCGCGGCCGTCTCCGCGGGCGGCGGCGCCATCGGTCTGCTGGCGGGCGGCATGCTCACCGAGTGGCTCGACTGGCGCTGGGTGCTGTTCGTGAACGTCCCCATCGGCGTTCTGATCGCCTTCCTGACCCCCCTCTACATCAGTGAGTCCGAGCGGCACCCGGGCCGCTTCGACTTCGTGGGCGCCCTGACCTCGACCGCGGGCATGGCCTCCCTGGTCTACGGCTTCATCAGGGCGTCCGAGGACGGTTGGCGCGACGGCCTCACACTCGGGTCGTTCGGGGCCGCGGTCGTCCTGCTCCTCGCGTTCGTCCTCATCGAGAGCCGCGCCAAGGAGCCGATCACTCCGCTCCGGATGTTCGCCGACCGCAACCGCTCGGGCACGTACGTGATCATGCTGAGCCTGGCGGCGGCGATGTTCGGCATGTTCTTTTTCATCGTGCTCTTCGTCCAGAACGTCCTGGACTACACGCCCATCCAGGCGGGGCTGGCCTTCCTGCCCGTCACGGCCGCGATCGTGGTCGGCGCGGGCCTCTCGCAGCGGTTGCTGCCGGTGCTCGGGCCCAAGCCCTTCATGGTGACCGGCTCGTCGATCGTCGCTCTGGGGCTCGGCTGGCAGACGTTCATCACCCCGGACAGCTCGTACCTCAGCGGGGTGCTCGGTCCGATGCTGTTGTTCGGCTTCGGCATGGGCCTGAACTTCGTGACGCTGACGCTGACGGCGGTCTCCGGAGTCGCCGTGCACGAGGCGGGCGCCGCGTCGGGCCTGCTCAACGCGACCCAGCAGGTGGGTGGTTCACTCGGTCTCTCCATCCTGACCACGGTCTTCGGCACGGCGAGCCGGGACGAGGCCAAGGACCAGATCCCGGACTTCATGGCGAAGGCCTCACCGGAACAGAAGGCCGCCTTCGCCAAGAGCCACGAGCTCCCCGCGCCGTGGGGCCACGAGGTGCTGTCCAAGGGCATTTCCACGGCCTTCCTCCCGGCCGTGGCCATGGCCGTGCTCGCCCTGGTGACCGCCTTGCTGGTCATCCGGGTGCGCAAGAGCGACCTGGACGCGCTCGCGGGTACGGCGAGCGCCGCGGGTCCCTCCGGAGGCTGAAGCCAGCCGTGGGTGCCGGGCCGTCGGCAACGGCGGGGCAGACCGGGCCAGACGCCCGGCGGACCACCTGGCACCCACGGGAACCATCAGGTCCGCCGAAGCCACGCAACCCGACTCCCGCCCCAGGCCGCTTCCAGGCCTGACGGGTCCCGCCCACGGCCCTTCCAGGCCTGCGCACCGGCCCACACCGGCCCTGAGGCCCCCAGCAAGCCGACCTCGGTCGGCACGTCCCAGCGGGTCAGCGCCCCTCCGTGGGCACCCACTCGGGCAGCGCCTCTGTCCGCTCCAGCCACGACGTCGGCGGCTTCCCGCCTGCGGCCGCCACGACTCCTCCGACGATGGCACAGGTGGTGTCCATGTCGCCGCCCACCGCCACAGTGGCCCAGAACGCCCGCTCGTAGTCGTCCAGCGCGCGGGCCGCCGACCACAGCGCGAACGGCACCGTGTCGTGGGCCGTCGTACGGCGGCCGCAACCGAGGACCGCGGCGACCGTCCCGGGGTCGTCGTAGTCGAGCATGTCCCGGGCCCGGCGAAGGCCCGCGCCCACGGCGCTGCGGGGCACCAGGGCGATGACACCGTCGAGAAGCGCCCTGGAGGTCGGCGGCCCTTCCGGGGCGGCCGCCAGTGCGGCCGCGGCGGCGACCGCCATGGCCCCGACGACGGCCTCCCGGTGCTGGTGGGTCGTATAGGCCGAGATCTCCGCCTGGTGCGTGGCCTGCTCCGGGTCGGTGGCGTACCAGGCGCCGAGCGGTGCGATCCGCATGGACGCGCCGTTGCCCCAGGAGCCCTGCCCCTTGAACAGGGCGGAGGCCAGCTCGCGCCAGTCCCCGCCGCCCCGGATCTGGTCGAGGAGGCGGCTGACGGCCGGGCCGTACCCCCGGTCCGCGTGGTGGTGCTCGGCGAAGGAGCGGGCCAGGGCGTCCTGGTCGACGCGGCCGTGCGTGGTGAGGACGGCCAGCACGGAGCACGCCATCTCGGTGTCGTCGGTCCAAAGCCAGGGACCGTCCGGCAGCTCGCGCCGCTGGAGCAGTGGGTAGTGCGCGGGCGTGAAGAACTGTGAGCCCAGCGCGTCTCCCACGGCCAGGCCGCGCAGGCTCGCCAGGGCGCGGTCCAGGCGCTGGTTAGGAGAGAGGTCAGCGGTCATCGCCTCGTCACTCTATCCGGTGATGCCGTACGGCTCCGGCTCACGCCAGCGCTCGAACGGTCGGTCGAGTGTGTACTTGCCGTTCTCGCCGAGCAGCAGCGTCCGCGTCTCGCCGTTGCCCGGGTTGGACAGCGATTCGAAGTCGGCCACCGTCCAGTGGAACCAGCGCATGCAGAACAGGCGCATGGTCAGGCCGTGCGTCACGAGCAGGACGTTCGGCGGATGGTCGGGAGCCTCGAAGCTGCGGAAGAGGCTCTCCAGGAAGGATCCGACCCGGTCGTAGACATCGGCGCCCGACTCGCCCTGGGCGAAGCGGTAGAAGAAGTGCCCATAGGCGTCGCGGTAGGCCTTCTGCAGCTTGACGTCGTCCCGGTCCTGCCAGTTTCCCCAGTCCTGCTCCCTCAGCCGGGGCTCCTCCCGCACGCGCACCTGCTGGGGTGCGAGGTGGAAGGCCCGGAAGGTCTCGTGGGTGCGGCGGTACGGCGAGAGGTAGACACTGACCCGCTCCTGGCCGAAGAGCTCCCGCAGCCCCTTCCCGGTCTCCTCCGCCTGGCGCCACCCCGTCTCGGTCAGGGCGAGGGCGTGGTCAGGCTCGCGCTCGTACACGGTGTCGTCGGCGTTTCCAGCCGACTCGCCGTGCCGGACGAGGACGATGCGCCGCGGTCGAGCCATGGGTCGACCCTAGATCGGCCGCTCCGGGCATGGGTCAGCCGGGTAGCCGACCGGACTCCATCCGGAGTATTCGGCCCGTGAAGCGGCTCCGGAGGAGTCGGTCGTGCGAGACGACCACGAGGGCGCCGGTCCACTGGTCCAGGGCCTGCTCCAGCTCTTCGACCAGGGTGAGCGCCAGATGGTTGGCCGGTTCGTCGAGCAACAGCAGATCGGCGGGGCGGGCGAGCAGCCGAGCGAGAGCGAGCCTGCGGCGCTGCCCGGCAGAGAGCGCCCCCACGGGGACGTGCAGGTCGCGGGGCCGGAACAGGCCGTAGGAGAGCAGCAGTTCGGCCTGCTCCTCCTCGGTGAGCGGCAGGCCCCTGCCGAAGGTTTCGAGCACCCGCTCGGCGGGGTGGCGCACCGGGATCTCCTGGGCGAGGTAGCCGATGCGGCCGCGGCGCACGACCGTGCCCTCGTCCGGGTCGAGTACGCCCGCCAGGGTGCGGAGGAGCGTGGACTTCCCGGCGCCGTTGCCCCCGTGGACAAGCAGGCGCTCACCTGCGGAGATCGTGAGCTCCGGCACATGGAGACGGTCTCCGATCCGCACGTCCCGGAGCATCACCAGGGGCCCTTCGACCGCTCCGGACGTGGGCCGCGCGGCGAACCGCAACGGCTCCGGCGGCTTGGGCACCGGGTGTTCGCGCAGACGACGCAGCCGCTCCTGGGCGTTGCGGACGCGGCCCGCGATGGAGGCCTGCACTCGGCCTCCGGCCCGGTCGTACGCCATTTTGTTGTTGTCCTTCATGGCGCGGCCTCCGGCCACGGCGTGTGCCGTGGTCGCCGTGAACCCCTCAAGGCGATGGGCTTCCTCGCACCACTCGGCGTAGGCCTGCTCCCAGCGCCGCCGGGCGGCCTCGCGCTCGGCGAGCAGACCCCGATAACCGCCCCCATAGCGCACGACCGTGCGGCGGGCGTCGTCCACCTCGAGGATCGCGGTGGCGACGCGCTCCAGGAACGTGCGGTCGTGCGAGACCGCGACGACCGTGCCCCGGTGTGCGATCAGAGCGGTCTCCAACCAGTCCAGCGCGCTTTCGTCGAGGTGGTTGGTGGGCTCGTCCAGGAGCATCACCTCGGGGGCCGCCGCGATCAAGCACGCGAGGCCGAGTCTCGCCTGCTCGCCGCCGGACAGGCTGCCCAGTCGGCGGTCGCGGTCGATGTGCGCGAGCCCAAGACCGTGCATGGCTTTGTCGACGCGCGCGTCGGCCTCATAGCCACCGCGCAGTTCGAAGGCGGTGAGCAGGTCGCCGTACTCCTCCAGCGCCGTGCCGGATGCGGTTTCGAGGTCAGCTTCTAGATCACGCAGACGCCGCTCCATGGAGCGCAGGTCGGCAAGGGCGGCGTCGATCGCGTCGTCGACGCCGCGCTCGGCGGGCAGTTGGGGTGTCTGCGCCAGGAGCCCAGCGCCCCTTTCGGTGACGGTCACCGCCTCGCCGTCGTCGGGCTGCGTGCTCCCCGCGAGGAGGTGCAGGAGCGTGGACTTGCCCGCGCCGTTCTCCCCGACGACCCCCACACGCTCCCCCGGGCGCACGGTGAAGGACACGTCGTCGAACAGCAGCCGGTCACCCCTGGACTTGGTCACGCCGCGCACTGAGATCTGAGTAGGCATGGACACCCCCGTTTCCGCACAACCCGCATTCACCCGCCGACAAGCAAACGCAACGCTTGTCGCATTACGATGAGTGTGACACGACGGACTCACTAATGCAACAGAAGTAGTGATTGAATGTGCGCTCATGATGCTTGCAGAGGGAGAGCGATGACAGGCGAAGCCGTTCCTGCTGGTCAGGGCCGCAAGGCCAGCGGCACGCACACGCCCGGGCAGTTCGGCGAGGTCCAGCGACCCGGCACGGCCAAGCAGGCCAAGAGCGGCGCCGCTGGGGCATCACGCAAAGGCCATCCCACGGGTCGGGTCCCGGCGGGAGACGCCACCCCCAGCCCCGGCGGGACCGACGAAGACACCACGGACCTCGCGGCCCAGCGATCCACGACCCCGCACTCCGCAAACCCCTCGAACCCACGCCCCGCCCCCGGCACCAGCCGCCCCGGCGGACGCACCGCCCGCACCCGCGCGGCCGTGCGCGACGCGGTGCTGAGCGGTCTGAGCGACCACGGCTACCCGGGTCTCACCATCGAATACGTGGCCGAGCACTCCGGCGTCCACAAGACGACGCTCTACCGCCGCTGGGGCGGCCTGGAGGGGCTGGTGGCCGACGCCCTGGACATGGCGGGCGAGGACACCTGGACACCACCCGACACCGGCTCCCTGGAGGGCGATCTGCGCGCGCTCGCCCACGAGGTCGTGGACGCGTTCGCCGACCCGGCGGACGCCGCCGCGCCGACCGCGTTCATCGCCGCCGCCTTCCAGTCCCCGCGCGCGGCCGACGCCCTGCGCGCGTTCTACACCGAGCGGTTCACGCGCTGCGAGGCCGTGGTCGCGCGCGCGGTGGCGCGTGGCGAGACGACGGCCGGCACCGACGCGGCAGCACTCGTCCGGGCCGTTTCGGCGCCACTCATGCTGCGGTTGTTCATCACCCGGGAGCCCATCGACGCCGCGCTCGCCGACCAGTCGGCGGCCGCTGCGGCGGCCGCCACGCGCGCGGGGGCGTTCGACCGGACCAGTACCGCAGAGAGCCGCTGACGCGGGGTCGCTCCCGCGCGCGGGAGCGTTCGCACGCCTCGGACAGCACCTGCCCTCAGACGCAGGGAGGCCCCGAGACGCCTGCCCTCAGGGGCAGGGGCCCCGAATCCCCGTTCACGGACAGCCGCGTCACACCGTCCAGGACGGCTCCAGCTCCACGACATCGCCTGCGAGCGCCGCGACATCGGCCTCCGTCTGCGCGCGCAGCGAGAGCCGTTCCACGCGCTCCGCGCGGTACTTGCCGTGCTCGGCGGCCGACTGCCACATCGACAGGACCAGGAATTCGTGCCCCGGAGCCTCGCCGAAGAGCCCCCGGACCATCCCCGGCGAGCCGGCCATCGCCGGGTTCCAGACCTTCTCCTGCATCAGCGCGAAGTGTTCGACCCGCTCCTCGTGGACGCGACAGTGCGCCACGCGGACCACGTCGGTGTCCGTGAAGCGCGGTTCGAAGCCCGTCTTCACGTCGAAACGGTGGTCGAACAGTTTGACCTGGATGTCTCTGTAGGTGCCCACCTGCGCCGCCGCGAGCCGGTCGTGCGAGCGCGCCATGAAGGAGTCGTAGAAGGCCCGGCTCTCCCAGAACGCGAAGATGTGCGCCACGTTCGGCCGACCACGACTCCATCCCCCGCCCTGTCCCCGGAAACCCGGCTCCCCCAGAAGCCCCGCCCACTTTCGCTGCGCCCGCTCGAATCCCCGGCGGTCCACGACGGTGCAGCGAATCCACTTGACCAGCACCGCGCCATCGTACGGTGCGGCGCGTGGCGCGGGTCACGCTCCCGGGTAGTGCCCCCGGATCAGGTCGGCGAGCTCCTGCTCACTGAGCTCGATACCGAACTCGCGCACGAGTACGTCCCTCAACTCGCCTCCGGTCACGGCTCGTTTCTCCAGTTGGCCGTCGGGTGCGGTGACGACCAGCTCCGTACCGGCCAGCCGAAGGCGCACCTCAGGGGTCGCCTTTTGCAGGATGGGACGGCGGACGAAAGGGGACTTGGGGTGAGTGGAGATGAAGTGGTTCATGACGGTGTAGTCGACGGGAAGACACGGAGTCGACGTGTACGAGTAGAGGTCGAACCAGCCGTCAGGGTGCTCGGTCCGCAGCACCATCACGCCGTCCGGCTCGCTCTTCAGACTGAACCGCCACTCTCCTTGGCGCTCGTCCACCCCGTCGTGCAGCAAAAGGGGCTCTAGCAGCCCTTCGCCACCGAACCCGACGTCACAGTGCCACCGTTCGCCGTCCGCCTCGACCTTCAGCAGCATGTGCGTCACCGGGCGCACGGACGGCGCTCCCGCCCTGACGCGGGCGCCGAGTCCCGTCACGGAGAAGCCGATGCGCTCCAGCGCCGCGGCGAACAGCAGGTTCTGTTCGTAACAGTAACCGCCGCGCAGACGGCGCACCATCTTGTCCTGCAGAGCGGCCACGTCCAGCAGGACGGGACGGCCGAGCATGATCTCAAGGTTTTCGAAAGGGATGGCCGTCACATGCGCGCGGTGCAGCGCGCGCAGCGTCGCCAGATCGGGCTTCGTCTCCCCTTCGTAGGCGATCCTGGCCAGATAGGCCTCGACATCCAGTTCCTTCTCGTTCCATGTCACGCAACAATGATCACCGCGGGGGCGCTCGGCGCAAAGCCACGGGTCATGACGCCGATGTCAGTGGGAAGCCTTAGCGTGTCCGTAGCACTGGCAACCGGCGGACGGTGAGGGGGAGTTCGGTGAGCAACATCAGGAAAGGGCTCGAGAAGGTCGAGGTCGGCCTGAGATGGGACCCGAGCCCTCTCGGCACGTCGCCCCACGACCTGGACATCGTCGCCGCGACGTACACCTCCGAGGACCCCTACGGCAGCCCCGCCTACCTCGTGCACTTCGACAGCCGCTCCCCGGACGGCACGATCACGCTCAGCAGGGACAGCAGGACCGGCCAGGGCTTCGGCTACGACGAGGTCATGGTCCTGGAGCTGGAGCGGCTCGCCGAGAGGTACGTGCGCGTGGTGGTCGGCGTGGCCATCCAGCAGCCCCCGGAGGGCAGGGTCTTCAGCGACATAGTGAATGCCGCGGTCCGCATCCGCGAGGGATACACGGACCTCACGGAGCACGACTTCACCGAAGTGGCCGGCAGCACGGCCTGCGTGGTCGCCGAGTTCGCCCGGGACCAGCCGGGCGGTCCCTGGACCTTCCGCGAGCTGCTCCACGGCTTCGACACCGACCTGGCGTCCTTCACGTCCGCCATGGGCGGCGTCCGCTGAGACAGCGATGAGGGGCGGCGGGCCCGAAGGCCCGCCGCCCCTCATCTCACGGCGTCAAGCGGTCAGCTGCAGCCGCTGGTGGAGCCGCAGCCCTCACAGATGTAGCACGAGCCTGCGCGCTGCATCTTCGTACCGCAGGAGAAACACAGCGGCGCGTCCGCCTGGATGCCCAGCTGCATCTCGACGAGCTCGGCGCTGGTGTGCGCCTGCTGCGGAGCGGGCACCTCGGCCTTCGCCACCGGGGCGGCGACGGCCTTCAGGGTCTCCGTCTGGCGCGGAGCGGACTGGGCCAGGCCCTCCACGTCGACGTCCTCGTCGGCCGGCTCGTACGAACCGGTCTCCAGGTGACGCTGACGCTCCTCGGCGGAGTGGATGCCGAGCGCGGAGCGGGTCTCGAAGGGCAGGAAGTCCAGCGCGAGGCGGCGGAAGATGTAGTCGACGATCGACTGCGCCATCCGCACGTCCGGGTCGTCCGTCATGCCGGCCGGCTCGAAGCGCATGTTCGTGAACTTGGAGACGTACGTCTCCAGGGGCACGCCGTACTGCAGACCGACGGAGACGGCGATGGAGAAGGCGTCCATCATGCCCGCGAGGGTGGAGCCCTGCTTGGACATCTTCAGGAAGACCTCACCGAGACCGTCGTCCGGGTAGGAGTTCGCGGTCATGTAGCCCTCGGCGCCGCCCACCGTGAAGGAGGTGGTGATGCCGGGACGGCCCTTGGGCAGACGCTTGCGGACCGGACGGTACTCGACGACCTTCTCGACGGCCTCGCGGATCGTCGCCTCGGTCTTCTCCGTGACCTCGGCCTTCTCCTCTTCCTTCTTCTTGGCGGAGAGGGGCTGGCCGACCTTGCAGTTGTCGCGGTAGATCGCGAGCGCCTTGACGCCCATCTTCCAGGCCTCGAAGTAGACCTCTTCGACGTCCTCGACGGTCGCCGTCTCCGGCAGGTTGACCGTCTTGGAGAGCGCGCCGGAGATCCACGGCTGGATGGCCGCCATCATGCGGACGTGGCCCATCGCGGAGATGGAGCGCTCACCCATGGCGCAGTCGAAGACCTCGTAGTGCTCGGTCTTCAGGCCCGGGGCGTCGATCACATTGCCGTTCTCGGCGATGTGGGCGACGACCGCCTCGATCTGCTCCTCCTGGTAGCCCAGGCGGCGCAGGGCCTGCGGCACGGTGCCGTTGACGATCTGCATCGAGCCGCCGCCGACGAGCTTCTTGAACTTGACCAGGGCCAGGTCGGGCTCGAGGCCGGTGGTGTCGCAGGACATCGCGAGACCGATGGTGCCGGTGGGGGCGATGACCGAGGCCTGGGAGTTACGGAAACCGTTCTTCTCGCCGAGGCGCTGGACGTCCTGCCAGGCCTCCGTGGCGGCGGCCCAGATCGGGGTGTCCAGGTCGTCCATGCGGACGGCCGTGGCGTTGGCGTCGGCGTGCTGCTTCATGACGCGCTTGTGCGGCTCGGCGTTGCGGGCGTAGCCGTCGTACGGGCCGACGACCGCGGCCAGCTCGGCGGAGCGCTTGTACGAGGTGCCGGTCATCAGCGACGTGATGGCACCGGCGAGGGCGCGGCCGCCGTCGGAGTCGTACGCGTGGCCGGTGGCCATCAGCAGGGCGCCGAGGTTGGCGTAGCCGATGCCGAGCTGGCGGAAGGCGCGGGTGTTCTCGCCGATCTTCTGGGTCGGGAAGTCGGCGAAGCAGATGGAGATGTCCATCGCCGTGATGACCAGCTCGACGACCTTGGCGAAGCGCTCGGACTCGAAGGACTGGTTGCCCTTGCCGTCGTCCTTGAGGAACTTCATCAGGTTCAGCGAGGCGAGGTTGCAGGACGTGTTGTCCAGGTGCATGTACTCGCTGCACGGGTTCGAGCCGTTGATGCGGCCGGACTCCGGGCAGGTGTGCCAGGCGTTGATCGTGTCGTCGTACTGGATGCCCGGGTCGGCGCAGGCCCAGGCGGCCTCGGCCATCTTGCGGAAGAGCGACTTGGCGTCGACCTCCTCGATGACGTCGCCGGTCATCCGGGCGCGGAGGCCGAACTTGCCGCCGGACTCCACGGCCTTCATGAACTCGTCGTTCACGCGGACCGAGTTGTTGGCGTTCTGGTACTGGACGGACGTGATGTCGTCGCCGCCCAGGTCCATGTCGAAGCCCGCGTCGCGCAGCGCGCGGATCTTCTCCTCTTCCTTGACCTTGGTCTCGATGAAGCCCTCGATGTCGGGGTGGTCGACGTCGAGGATGACCATCTTGGCCGCGCGGCGGGTGGCGCCGCCCGACTTGATCGTTCCTGCGGAGGCGTCGGCGCCCCGCATGAAGGAGACCGGACCCGAGGCGTTGCCTCCGGAGGACAGCAGTTCCTTGGAGGAACGGATGCGGGAGAGGTTCAGGCCGGCCCCGGAGCCGCCCTTGAAGATCATGCCCTCTTCCTTGTACCACTCGAGAATCGACTCCATGGAGTCGTCGACCGAGAGGATGAAGCAGGCGGAGACCTGCTGCGGCTGGGGCGTGCCGACGTTGAACCACACCGGCGAGTTGAAGCTGAAGATCTGGTGCAGGAGGGCGTACGCCAGCTCGTGCTCGAAGATCTCGGCGTCCGCGGGGGAGGCGAAGTACTTGTGGTCCTCGCCGGCCTTCCGGTACGTCTGCACGATGCGGTCGATGAGCTGCTTGAGGCTGACCTCACGCTGCGGGGTGCCGACCGCGCCCCGGAAGTACTTGCTCGTGACGATGTTGACCGCGTTCACCGACCAGAAGTCGGGGAACTCGACGCCGCGCTGCTCGAAGTTGACCGAACCGTCGCGCCAGTTGGTCATGACGACGTCACGACGCTCCCAGGCCACCTCGTCGTAAGGGTGCACGCCGGGGGTCGTGTGGATGCGCTCGATGCGCAGGCCCTTGCCGCCCTTGGCTCCCTTGGCGCGGGAACCTCGTGCGGGGCCGCTCGTCGTCTCGGTCATGCCGCCTCCCTGTATCAGGCTAAAACGCCCTGAAGTGCCGCGTTCTTCCCGCAGCACGGTGTGTGTCTTGATGTCGCGAGCGCCCGCGCGGGCACCTCGTGACAGGTCTGGTTGCCGCCGAACCGTCGGCAGGACGGTCAGTCGGCGGCAGTGGCAGGCTGCGGGACTTCTGCAGTCCCTCCGGGCCCGCGGCCGGTCGCGGCACGCTCCGCGCCGGAGCCGTCCGGCGCGCGGTCACCCCGCTCCTCGCACCGGTCCCTCAGCTCCACGATCGCGGCCTCGAAGTCCTCGAGCGAATCGAACGCCCGGTACACGGACGCGAAGCGCAGATAGGCGACGAGGTCGAGCTCCTGCAGCGGGCCGAGTATGGCGAGGCCCACGTCGTGGGTGGTCAGTTCGGCGCTTCCCGTGGCCCGCACCGCTTCCTCGACCCGCTGGCCCAGCTGGGCCAGCGCGTCCTCCGTCACCGGTCGCCCCTGGCACGCCTTGCGGACGCCATTGATGACCTTGGTACGGCTGAAGGGTTCGGTGACGCCGCTGCGCTTGACCACCATCAGTGAGCACGTCTCGACCGTCGTGAAACGGCGCGAGCAGTCCGGGCACTGACGACGCCTGCGGATCGACGTGCCGTCATCCGTGGTGCGGCTGTCGACTACGCGGCTGTCGGGGTGCCTGCAGAAGGGGCAGTGCATGGAACTCCCAACCCTCCTTCATGGCACGACTCACAAGCCTCTGTGGACCCTTGAGGCCCTCGAAGCAGCCCCAAGCATAGGCGATGCCGGAGGTCCCGATGGACCGGGGACCACAACTTCTGGGCTGCGGTCGCAATCCAACCACTAGATCTGGGGTTTGCCGGAAATTTCGACGCCGTCGCGTGTCGCGCCGATCACCCCCGCGCGCCACACCGTCCACCCCTTGCACGCCCTGGGTCCGACCGCACCAACGCCACCCGAGAGGGGTCGGTGCGGGGTTGACGAGGCCGCGGATGGCACTATGAGAGCCTCACTCGACAGGGTTACGACCCCGGCGGTGAAGCGTACCGTAATGAGCCGAAATGCCTTTCGGTCCGCGCGATAGCCATACACCCGGACGCATGATCACGGCAGGCAATCTGCGATTTTTCACTCGAACGTGTGTTTGGCGCAACCTTTCGAAAGCAACTACCGTTGGCTAACTAGGGAGAACATCTCGTAGAGGGGCCGACCGACGTGACCACCACCGCAGACAGCGCCACTATCACTGCCCAGGACCGCTCCCGGAGCCGATTCGAGCCGGTGCATGCCATGAATGACGCAGCCACGAACCAGGAGGGGCCCAAGCCCACTCGCTCCCTGCCGGGCCGACCTCCAGGAATCCGCGCCGACAGCTCCGGGCTCACGGACCGCCAGCGCAGGGTGATCGAGGTCATCAGGGACTCGGTGCAGCGGCGTGGTTACCCGCCGTCGATGCGGGAGATCGGGCAGGCGGTCGGCCTCTCCAGCACTTCTTCGGTGGCGCACCAGCTGATGGCTCTGGAGCGCAAGGGATTCCTGCGCCGCGACCCGCACCGACCGCGGGCGTACGAGGTGCGCGGCTCGGACCAGCCCAGCACCCAGGCCACCGACACGACGGGCAAGCCCGCCGCCTCGTACGTCCCCCTCGTCGGCCGCATCGCCGCGGGTGGTCCCATCCTCGCCGAGGAGTCCGTCGAGGACGTGTTCCCCCTCCCCCGGCAGCTCGTCGGCGACGGTGAGCTGTTCGTCCTGAAGGTCGTCGGCGACTCCATGATCGAGGCCGCGATCTGCGACGGCGACTGGGTGACGGTCCGCCGCCAGCCCGTCGCGGAGAACGGCGACATCGTCGCCGCCATGCTCGACGGCGAAGCCACGGTGAAGCGCTTCAAGCGCGAGGACGGACACGTCTGGCTGCTGCCCCACAACGCCGCGTACCAGCCGATCCCCGGCGACGAGGCGACGATCCTCGGCAAGGTGGTGGCGGTCCTGCGCCGGGTGTGAGCCCTGTGCCCCCGACCGGGCCCCGGAACCCACTGCGCCGGTTCCGGGGCCCTGCTCTGTGCCGTGTGCTCGGGGCTGCTCCCTGGTGCTTCAGAGCTGTCCTGCCCCCTTCACAGGGTGGCAGAGCGTGCCTAGGTGCCGCCCAGGGCGGGCTGAGCCCCCGGGAGAGCGGCGCGGGCATCCAGGTGGCCCCGGGGCTGGCCTCCGGGACGCGCGGGCTCCGAGCGACCCTGTGAAGCCGCTCGCGCGGCGGCTCCGCCCACGGTGACCCCGCCCACGGTGACGCCGCCCGTCTGGTGACGCCCCCCGTCTGATGATGCCGCCCGTCTGGCGACGGCTACGCGCGGTGACAGCACCACGGTGACACCGCGACCCGATGGCGCGGCACCCACCTACGGGGTGGCACCGGCGCGCACCGGACGCGCCCCTCTCCCCCTACTCGTCTACTCGCTCTTCTCCCCGGCCGCAGCGCCCTTCTCCTTGGCCACAGCATCGATCGCCGCCAGTGAGCGGCGCGCCTGATTGCGGTCCGTGGTGTACCAGAAGTCGGGAAGCGATGCCCGCAGATAGCTGCCGTACCGGGCCGTGGCGAGGCGCGGGTCCAGGATCGCGACCACACCGCGGTCCCCCGACGCCCGTACGAGACGGCCGGCGCCCTGCGCCATCAGCAGAGCGGCATGCGTCGCCGCGACCGCCATGAAGCCATTGCCGCCCGCCTCGTCCACCGCCTTCTGGCGGGCGCTCATCAACGGGTCGTCCGGGCGCGGGAACGGGATCTTGTCCATGACGACCAGCTGACAGCTGGTGCCCGGCACGTCGACGCCCTGCCACAGCGAGAGCGTGCCGAAGAGGCAGGTCTGCTCGTCAGCCGCGAAGTTCTTGATCAACTCGCCCAGGGTCTCCTCCCCCTGGAGCAGGATCGGCACGTCGAGGCGCCCGCGCAGCTCCTCGGCCGCCGACTGTGCCGCGCGCATCGAGGAGAACAGGCCGAGCGTGCGCCCGCCCGCGGCCTCGATCAGCTCGGCGAGCTCATCCAGCATGTCCTCGCGCGTGCCGTCGCGTCCCGGGCGGGCCAGGTGCTGGGCGACGTACAGGATGCCCTGCTTGCGGTACTCGAAGGGCGAGCCGACGTCCACGCCCTTCCACACCGGGGTGTCCTCGGCGCGCGTGCCCTCGGGGGCCAGGCCCAGGGACGCCCCCACCCCGTTGAAATCGCCGCCGAGCTTGAGCGTGGCGGACGTGAGGATCACCGAGCGGTCGGTGAAGAGCTTCTCCCGGAGGAGGCCCGACACCGACATGGGGGCCACGCGCAGGGAGGCGCCGAAGCGGTCGTGGCGCTCGTACCAGACGACGTCGTACTCGGAGCCGGTCGTGATGCGCTCGGCCACGTCGTGGATGGTCTCCACGGAGGCCAGGGCCTGCTTGCGGACGGCGTCCTCGTCCTGGACCGACTTGTCGCGGGTGGTGCCGAGCGCGGTGACGACCGTGCGGGCGGCGTCCCGCAGGGCCATCAGCGCGTACGCGAGGTCCTCCGGGATCTCCTCCAGGCGGCCGGGCAGCGCCAGCTCCATCAGCCGCTCGAAGCCCTCGGCGGCCGTCTGGAGCTGGTCCGCGACCTTCTCGTCGACCAGCTTGGCCGCGCGGCGCACCGCGCGGTTGACCTGCCCCGGAGTGAGCTCGCCCGTGGCGACGCCGGTCACCCGGGAGACCAGCTCGTGTGCCTCGTCCACGATCAGCACTTCGTGCTGCGGGAGGACCGGGGCGCCCTCGATCGCGTCGATGGCGAGGAGGGCGTGGTTGGTGACCACGACCTCGGCGAGCTTGGCGCGCTCGCGGGCCGCCTCGGCGAAGCACTCCTGGCCGTACGCGCAGCGGGAGGCGCCCAGGCACTCCCGGGAGGAGACGGACACCTGGGCCCAGGCCCGGTCGGAGACCCCGGGGGTCAGGTCGTCGCGGTCACCGCTCTCGGTCTCGTCCGCCCAGTCCCGCAGGCGCAGCAGGTCCCGGCCGAGCTTGCTGGTGGGGGCCGCCGCCTCGAACTGGTCGAAGAGCCCCTCTTCCTCCTCCTGGGGCACGCCTTCGTGGAGGCGGTGCAGACACAGATAGTTCGACCGGCCCTTGAGCATGGCGAACTGGGGGCGGCGGCGCAGCAGCGGGTGCAGGGCGTCCACCGTCCGCGGCAGGTCCCGCTCCACGAGCTGGCGCTGCAGCGCCAGGGTGGCCGTCGCTACGACGACCCGCTCCCCGTGGGCCAGCGCGGGCACCAGATAGCCGAGGGACTTGCCGGTGCCTGTGCCGGCCTGGACCAGCACGTGGGAACCGTCGTCGATCGCCTCGGCGACGGTCTCGGCCATGGTCACCTGGCCAGGGCGCTCCGTGCCTCCGACAGCGGCGACGGCGGCGTGCAGGAGCTCGGGGAGTGAGGGCTTCGTCATAGCCCGACCACCCTACGGTGCCCCACTGACAACGCCGTCCTCAAGGCTGATGGAGCGGGTTCGGCACGGTCCCGTGAACGGCGGCGTGCGGGCGCTCGGAGCGGTCGCGGTAGCCGTCGAGGTGGAGCCGGTTGCGGTTCAGGCACAGCCGGTCGATACGGGGAGTGAGCAGGTCGAACATCTCGTAGCGCTCCTTGAGCTCGGGAGCGCGGGCCTGGTGGCGCAGGATCTCGGCACGGACGAGGGCCCAGAAGTCGGATTCGGTGACGCCCAGCTGTTCCTCGCACAGCGGCGCCAGGTAGCGGAAGACCCCGACGAAGAGCCCGGCGTGGATGAACTGGGTGAGGAAGGCGGGGGGCTCGGTGAGCAGGATGTCGCGCACGGCGGGCGGCATGGAGTCGTGTTCCGGCACCCGCTTGGCGCTCACGTTCACGTCGTCCACGAAGTCC
Organism: Streptomyces sp. YIM 121038; assembly: GCF_006088715.1. Classification (NCBI taxonomy): domain Bacteria; kingdom Bacillati; phylum Actinomycetota; class Actinomycetes; order Kitasatosporales; family Streptomycetaceae; genus Streptomyces; species Streptomyces sp. YIM 121038. Next base: position 6,954,424 of record NZ_CP030771.1, on the reverse strand, counting down.
TTGACCGCGAGCCGTACGGGGACGTCACTGTCGTCGAAAACGACGATGGTGTTCTCACCGTGGGGCGAGAACACCGTGCCGTACCGGTAGAGGAACTGCAGCAGGGGCGGCAGGAGCGCCGTGAACAGATGGCTCAGCCAGACGGTCGGCGTCAGACCGGAGCGTTCGACGAGCTCGGCGACGAGGGCACGCCCCTGTGGGTCGGTGTGCAGCAGACAGGCGAGGGTGCGGGCGCGCTCCCCCGGCGCGAGGTAGCGCGTGAGGGGCTCGCGCCAGATGGCGCCCAGCAGTTCCTTGTATTGATAGGGAACTTCCGGCAACGAGTCGTATACGGGGTGCTCGACGGCTACGGAGGCGACCTCTCCGAGGAGGATGACGCGGCACTCGTCGCGCAGGAACGTGTCGCCATCACGCAATGCGTGCACCCAGGAGGTGACGGCCGGGGCGGCGAGGGTGCGCTCCGTGGGCAGGCCGCGCCAGACGAGGGTGTTGAGGACCGACAGCGGCAATTTGATGGTGTGCCGGTCGGGGCGCGTGGTGTTCAGGAATGTGCGGATGGACTGTTGGGGCAGGCGCAGGTCGCCGTCGGTCGGCAGGGGGACGACCTTCCCGGAGGCGACGGACGGTGCGAAGAGGGGCAGCACGACGTCGTCCCACTGCCACGGGTGCACCGGCAGATAGAGGTACTCCTCCGGATCGAGTCCACGCGCGCGGAGCAGGGCGGCGTAGGACTCCTGCGTGCCGGGGGCGAGTTCGCGGGCGTAGAGCTTGTCGGAGGTGGCCAGCCCGGTCACGCCGCGGTAGCGGGCGAGGCTGGTGTGGACCGCGATCCAGGGGATCGTCGTGCTGGTGCAGGCCTCGGGGGCCCAGTGCCGTGCGTCGGTCGCGGAGAAACCGATGCGGCCCTTGTTGAGGACGAGCCAGGGGTGGCCGGTCTGGTGCCCTTCGAGTTCCGCGTATCCGAGGTCGGCCAGCTGGGCCGCGCTCAGCGCTCCGTGGTCGAGCCGGGTGTCGGCGCTGAGGGTGACGGTCAGTTCGCGGATGAGGTGGCCGAGCGTGGCGCCGTCCAGGCCGAGCGTGCGGCGCGCTGCGGTCAGGAACCGCAGCGGGTCGGTCAGCGCCTGGGGGCCGTCGGCTCCTTCGGCGAGGGCCAGGCTGGCCGGGTCCACCCGCCAGCTGCCGTACGCCCCGCGCCGGGCGCGGAAGGTGAGAAGGGGGCGGGGCTGCTCGTCCGTGGAGGGTTCGTCGAGGTGGAAGCAGTACGCGCCCGAGCCCCCGTCCGCGGGGGCGGGCTCGATGATCTCCTCGTACGCGAACTCACTGATGATCTTGGCGAGCAGGCGTCGGCCTGCCTGCTCCCAGCGGTCGGGTGTCAGCTCCGGCGGGTCGTAGAGCGCGGTGGATTCATGGGGTTCGTGCGGCTCTGAGGGATTCGGCACGGGGACTCCTCTGGGAGGGAACCGGATCGGGTCGGGCGGTGTACGAGAAGTGAGCAGGTCGTGCTGAGCGGGTCAGAGCAGGTCGCGCAGGGCCCGGTCACGGATCATGAGCGCGGCCCGCTTGTCGGGGAGGTCGACCTCGTCAGCGAAGCGGAAGCCGGCGCCGAGGAAGGCAGAGACGGAGGGGGTGTTGCGCAGGTCCGGTTCAGCTACGACACGTGCGCAGGAGGGGCGGTGGTCGAGTACGAGATCGGCGACGGCCCTGAGCAAGGTGCTGCCGAGCCCTCGGCCGCGGTCGGCGGCACCGCCGATCAGGAGGTGAATTCCGGTGTCGTGGGGGCGGGCTGGGTAGTGGCGCGCCAGCGGATCGAGATCGGCACGGTAGATCTCCCAATAACTCATGGGGGTGCCTGCGAGGACACCGAGGCACGGGACGCTGCGCCCGTCTCCGTCGCACTGGGCCCGCAGGTGGGCGTCCGTGACGGAGGGGGGCCCGGCGAGCTCCCAGAACGCGGCGACGGCTGGGTCGTTCATCCACCGGCTGATGAGCGTCAGGTCGTGTTCGGGGCGTACGGGGACGAGGTGGAAGGCGCCGACATCGGTGGCCGCCGGGCCCCAGGCCGCGATGTGGTCGAGGAGGTCCTCCGGTGTCGGGGTGGCCGCCCCGCCTGCCGTCGGGTGCGCGTCGCCGCGGAGGTCGGCTGCCGCGCGGGCCGGTCGCCCGTCGCTGGGGGGAGGCGGCGGGCCGAGTTCGTCGGGCTGCCGCGGGTCGAGGGTCTCTTCGAAGTCCGTCGCGCCCGCGGTGACGGGCTCGGTTCCGGCGTCGGTGCTCGCGTCGGTGGGAGACACGACGTCGCTCCTCTCGGCAGGGGGCGGGTTCAGTGGGGCCGGGCGTGGTCCTCAGGGGTGGGTCATGGCGGGCATGGGGCCGGGCGGCAGGCGAGGTGGAGGGTTCACAGGTGGAGGGGGTTGGCGATGGTGACGTAGACGGATTGGGTGTCGACGGGCCCGACCAGTTCGTCGAGGCCGTGCAGCCGGGTCAGCAGGTTGGCTTTGCAGCGCAGCGTGGGTGAGTCGAGCAGCCGGGCGGGCAGGGGCGTGCGCAGTCGGCCGGGCCCTGAGGCCACATCGGTGAGGAAGCGGCGGAAGGCGGCCAGCAACAGCCGTTCGTCGGCCAGGCGTTGGGATCCGAGGGCGCCGATCAGACCGAGGACGTTGTTGATGCCGAGGTAGTAGGCGAAGCGTTCGTCGGTCACGTCGTCGGAGACGAAGGTGTCGCTGTGCTGCCCGATGCCGGGAAGCCGCTTCTCCAGCTCGGGGCGGCGGGACTCGCGGAAGTAGTAGCCCTGGTTGTCCCGGTAGCGCCCGCCCTTGGGCCAGCCATCGGGGTCGAGCAGCAGCACCGTGTTCTGCTGGTGGGCTTCCAGGGCGACTCCTGCCTCGCTGTCCAGCCACAGCACGGGGCGGACGACGCTTTCGAGGTACCGCAGGAACCACTCGGCGGCGACGGCTCCGCGCGGTCGGCCGGTGCGCCCGGCGAGACGGGTGATGATCTCGGCGAGCCGGGAGCGCATCGGCGGACGGTCCTGCTCCCCGCCCTGACCCGTCGGCCGAGCTGAGACGAGGCCTGCGATGCAGGTGGCGTCGTCGGTGGGGCCGAAGGGGTTGTGCCGGATCATGACGTCGAGCCCGGCGACGGGGTTGCCGTCGGCCCCGGTGACGGCGAGCCAGGCGGGGTCGCGGATCACGTCGAAGCCGGGGTGGGCGGCCTGCCACTGTTCGCCGAGACCGCTGCGCAGCAGGCGGTGGACCTCGACGCCGCGGTGGAGTTCCTTGTGGAGGTTCTCGCGACGGGAGTTGGTGATGCGCAGGCCCAGTGACAGCTTCAGCATGGCCGGGGCGCCGGAGCGGTAGAGGGTGCGTACGGAGGAGGTGGGCGACCAGGGAGTGCCGTGCGGGCCGCAGTCCTTGAGGAGCCCGGCGGCCAGGAGGTCGGCGGCTTCGGGACGGTGCTTGAGTTCCCGCATCTGCCACGGGTGTACGGGGAGCAGGGCGTGGCCGTCCGGCGGGGTCAGGCCGGGCCCGGCCAGGCGGGCGGTGAGCTGCTCGGCCGGGACGGTGCGGCCTCTCTCGGTCCAGGCCGAGGCCATGGCCAGGACGGAGTGATCGACCGCCAGCCAGTGCAGGGGGAAGGAGCCGCGCAGCTCAGGTGAGTAGAGCCGGGATTCGGTGCGGGAGAGACCCTCGCGGCTCTTCGGGGTCGGATGCAGGGGGTGACCGAGAAGGAGGGATTGTTCGGCGGCGAGGAAGAGGTCAGGGGTGTCGTCCAGGTTGTCCCTGCGGTCGGCGAGGAAGTCGGCGGTACGGCGGACGGAGTCGGCGACGCGGGCGACGAGGTCGGCGCCGTCAGCGGAGTCCTGGGGTGCGGGCGTGGAGGTCCTCGGCGCGTCGGGCATCGCGGGTCCGCCCGCGGCTGAGGCCGATCCGGAGAGTGCTCGGGCGGGGCCTGGTCCGGCGGCGTCCGGTACCGGAAGGCCTGTCGGGGGCTGCCGGGTGGGCATGTGGGGGCTGGGCGGCTGGTCCGTGGCGCCCGGGGTCGGCACGGCGGCCTCGGACGCCTTGGTCTCCGGCGTGGTGGCCGTGTCGGTCGCCTTGGTCTCAGGTGCCTCGGCTTCGGACGGGGCTTCCTCAGCCTTCTTGGCCCCCTGCGCTGCGACCTCAGAGGCCCTTGCCTCCGCCGTGGTGGTCTCAGGTGACTGGTGCTCAGGCGACTGAGGCTCAGGTGGCTGGGGAGCCGATGGCGCCGGGGTCGACGTGGTCGGTTCACCCAGCTCCGGTTCCGCTTCCGCCTGTTCCTGGTCGGGCAAGGGGGCGGTGTGCTCAGCACGGGAGGCACGGGAGGCGCCGGAGGCACGTGAGGCGCCGGAGGCACGTGAGGCGCCGGAGGTCTCGGGTCCGGGTGTGCCGCCTCCCTCCGTGGAGGCGTTCTCGCGGCTCAGCAGTGCGGCGACCGTGACCGCGTCGACCGGGGGCGCGGAGTCGGGGCCGTCCTCCAGATAGGGGAGGCCGAAGCGGTGCCAGCCGGTCGGGGACCAGTAGTCGACGGGGACCAGCAGGGCGGTGGCGCTGGCGCGGAGGGGGATGCGGAGGGAGCCGTGGTCGGGCGCGGGGATGGCGTTCTCCCGCACCCAGCAGCGCAGCAGGTTCTCGACGGCGGCGGCCTGGGCGGCGATCTGCGGGTCGGGGTGGTCGAGGAGGTCTGCCGTGGTGTGCGGCAGGCGCTTGGGCTCGTGGGTCCTGCCCTTCTGCTGGGGGACTGTGCCGGACTCCGCAGCCAGCGGGGATTGCGTGCCGCAGGCGCCTGAGGGATGCGGTTGGGGACGGCCGTCGGGTGCGGGGGTGGCGTTCAAGGGGCTTCCTTGCGTGGTGTCGGGCTCCGTGTGGCGACGGGCAGGGGCTGGGCTGGGACGAGGGGTGGGACACGGGGTGCGGTCGGCTGCCACGGAGCAGTCCGGTTCCGTCGTGGTCAACGGAGAAGGGAGGCAGCGGACAGTGGGGCGAGGGAGGCGGTGGCTACCTGTGCTGGGTTCGTGTCGCCGTGGCGAGCGCGTCGGCGAGGCGATCGAGGACGGCGGTCGCCTGTTCGTCGGTGATGGTGAGGGGAGGCAGGAGGCGTACGACACTGGAGTGACGGCCGCCGAGTTCGACGATGAGTCCGCGGCGCAGACACTCGCGCTGCACGGCGGCGGCGAGTTCGGGGGCCGGTGGGTGAGGACGGGATTCCGGAAGGTCGTGCGCGGTGTCGCTCGGGCGCTGATGGGGATCGGCGTGTTCCCCCGACGCGGCCAAGTCGTACTGAGGCGGATGAGGGTGGGCACCTGCGGAGCCGGGCCCTTCGGTGCGGGCATCCCCTTGGCGGGCGGCGGGGAGGGTGCGCGCGGAGCCGGGGTGGGGGCCGTGCGCGGCGGATTCGGGGGCGGTTCCGGGGCGCCCGTCGGCCGCCGCGGGAGGCGGGTCGTCGTATCGGGACGTGCTTCTGGCCCGGCCGAAATCGCGTTCGTTCAGGGCTGGTTGACGACCGCTCGGGTCGACCAGTTCCATGCCGAGCATGAGTCCGCGGCCGCGCACGTCGCCGATGCAGGAGTGCTCATGGGCCAGGGAGCGCAGCCCCGCGAGCATGCGGGTGCCGAGGTCGGCGGCGCGCTCGGCGAGGCGGTTCTCGCGGACGTGGGCCAGGGTCGCCGCGCCCGCGGCCATGGCGAGCTGGTTGCCCCGGAAGGTGCCCGCGTGGGCACCGGGCGGCCAGACGTCGAGGTCGTCGCGGTAGACGACGACGGCGAGGGGCAGGCTGCCACCGATCGCTTTGGAGAGGACGAGGACGTCGGGCGTGACGCCGCTGTGTTCGACGGCCCAGAAGGCACCGGTTCTCCCGACGCCGGTCTGCACTTCGTCCGCGATGAGCGGAATGCCCCGTGCCGCCGTGATGTCGCGCATCCGGCGCATCCAGGCGTCGGGGGCGGGGAGCACGCCGCCCTCCCCCTGCACGGGTTCGACGATCATGCCTGCGGGGGCGGGGACGCCGGACTTGGAGTCGTCCAGGACGCTCTCGGTCCAGCGGGCCGCGAGTTCGGCGCCGCGGGGGCCGCCGATGCCGAAGGGGCAGCGGTAGTCCTGCGGATAGGGCAGGCGCGCCACTCGTACGTCCCGCGCGCCGCCGGATGCTTCGAGCGCCCCCGCCGTCATCCCGTGATACGCGCCGGTGAAGGCGAGGAGCCCTTCGCGCCCGGTGGCGGCGCGCACCAGTTTCAGCGCCGCCTCCACCGCGTCCGTGCCCGCGGGACCGCAGAACTGGACGCGGGCGCGCTCGGCGAAGCCGCGCGGGAGGGTGCGGAACAGCTCGGTGGTGAAGGCGTCCTTGACCGGTGTGGCCAGGTCGAGGACGTGCAGGGGCGCGCCGGAGTCGAGCACCGCGCGGATGGCTTCGAGGACGACGGGATGGTTGTGCCCGAGGGCGAGGGTGCCCGCGCCGGAGAGGCAGTCCAGATAGCGCTGCCCGTCGGCGCCCTCGATCGTCATCCCTCTCGCGCGGACGGGCACGATCGGCAGGGCGCGCGCGTAGGTGCGCGCGGCGGACTCGCGCGCCGATTGACGGCGCAGGATCCCTTCGTGCGCCGCGGACACCATCGCGGGGACAGGCTCGGTCACGGCCACGGCTTTTCGTCCTCCCGCTGGGACTGGGCAGGTGCCCGTCGCATCCGGCCGGGTGCGGCGGGCGAGTTGACGCGGGGGATGAACGCGTGTGGCGTGTCCCCCGTACGTACCAACGACGGTGAGTGCGGGGGATCACGGGTCGACCGAAGATCCTTGCCGTGACGGAACCGTTGCTGTTCCGTCGGCCGTCCCCAACGGCACCGGCATAGTGTGGGGTGCCGTTCATCAGCACCAAGGCGTTCAGAACCCCTGAGCACCGCGGTGTTCAGTGATGACCGGCGCTGCCGCGACAGGCGTACGGAACCCGTACGACATGGCGTACGACGCCATGATGTCCGGCGTTGAGAACAATTCGAAGCCCAGGGGGATTCTCACCATGCGACCCATACGTCCGCTCTTCACCGCTCGTCGTGGGAGGAGCGCGCGCGGCAAGACCTCCCCCGTGGCAGCCGCTGTCGTGCTCGGCGCGGCGCTCGTCCTGACGGCGACGGCCTGTGGTCCCGGCGACGACAAGGACGACTCGTCCGCGTCCCAGCCGGGCGGCAGCGGCGACGGTGACGGCAAGATCCAGCTTCCCGGCGATCTCAAGGACCGGCTCAAGGAGCACGGCATCGACATCGACAAGTGGAAGGACGGCGCCTGGCGCAACTGGGACAAGGACGACTGGCTGCGCGAGGCGGGCGACTTCGTCAACCCGATCATCGAGGGCCTGTGGGACCCGGACCGCATGCGGGACGCCGACAAGAACCCGGACCGGGGCGTCGACGACAACGACATCTCCGGTGACCAGGGCGTGACGGACCCGACCCCGAAGCCGGTCGAGGCGGCGTCCGTGAAGGCGCCGTACCACGACCAGGTCCCCGCGGCCGGGAAGCTGTTCTTCGACGGCCCCGAGGGCTCGATGGTCTGCTCGGCCACGGTCGTCAAGGACCCGAAGAACCCCGGCAAGTCGAACATGGTGTGGACCGCGGGCCACTGCGTCCACGCGGGCGCCAAGGGCGGCTGGTACCGGAACATCGCCTTCGTCCCCTCGTACAACAACGCGGGCAAGGCCACCGCGGACCTCCAGGGTGCACCGAAGGAAGAAGTCGCTCCGTACGGCGTGTGGTGGGGCGACTGGGCGCAGACCTCGGACCAGTGGATCGAGCAGGGCGGCCCGACCGGCGGCAAGGGCGCTCCGTACGACTTCGCGGTGATCCATGTGACGCCGGAGAAGGGCAGCGAGGGCAAGTCCCTGGAGGAGACGGTCGGCAGCGCGCTGCCGGTGGACTTCAACGCTCCGGCCGTGCCGGACATCAAGGACATGACGGCGACGGGCTATCCGGCGGCGCCGCCGTTCGACGGCCAGAATCAGTTCCAGTGCGCGGACAAGCCGGGGCGGCTCTCGATCAGCGAGCCCGACCCGACGATGTACCGCATCGGCTGCACCATGACCGGCGGTTCGTCCGGCGGCGGCTGGGTCGCCGCGGGCAAGGACGGCAAGCCCGCCCTCGTGTCGAACACCTCGATCGGCCCGGTGACGGCCGGCTGGCTGGCGGGTCCGCGCCTGGGTGCCGAGGCCAAGGGCATCTACGACGCGGTCAGCAAGAAGTTCGCGAGCTAGCGGCTCGCGGAGGCGCACGGCACGCGGTGGGTTCGTTCGTGAGGGCGAACCCACCGGCCGGGCGCGACAGTGCCGCTCGGGCTCCGCGGGGGCGCGGCCTGACCGCCGCACGAGCCCCGGTCTCCGCCGGGCCCGGAGCCCGGCCGGACGCAGAGGCCCGGCGCCCGGGCCCGAAGCCCAGCCGCACTCAGGGCCCGGGCGCTCAATCCGGGCCCGGAGCCTGGCCACCGCGCACGCCGCGCATCCGCACCACGCACCCCACGGGCCCTGCACCACGCGCCTCGCGGACCCCGCACAGCCCGCGCCGCAACAGCCCGCGCCCCACGGACCCCGCACAACGCGCCCCCGTGCACACCGCACAGCGCGCCCCACAGACCCCACACCGCACACCCCACAGATCCGCCCGGCGCACCACACAGATCCGCTTTGTACGCGTACGCATCCGTACGTATGCGTACGCCGACGGGGGCGGCGAAACCTTCACGGGCTCGCCGCCGTTCGTCCCCAATTGCACAGGCATAGTGGGAGGCCACGTCGGCCCGGGCGGCGGACGCCGCGCCCACGCCTGACACGCACATGGCAAACACACGTTCCCACGGGGGTTACAGCTCCATGCGTTCCATTCGTGCGCCCTTCGCGCGCGGCCGCGGTCGCCGTACCGCGCTCGCCGTCACCGGGCTCGCCGCGACCCTGGCGCTCACCGCCACGGCCTGCGGGCCGGGCGACGACAAGGCCGGCGACAAGGCCGACTCCGGTACCTCGCAGGGTGCCGACAAGGGGTCCGACTCGGGCGGCGGCGGGCTGCCCGCCGACCTCACCGACCGGCTCAAGGAGCACGGCATCGATCCGGACAAGTGGAAGGACGGTGCCTGGAAGGACTGGAGCAAGGACGACTGGCTGCGCGAGGCCAAGGACTTCGTCAACCCGGTCATAGAGGACCTCTGGAAGCCCGAGCGCATGCGCAAGGCCAAGGACCCGAACAAGACGATCGCGGCGAAGGACGCGGCCGCCGACCAGGGCGCGACCGACCCGGAGCCCGAGCCGGTCGAGGCCGAGCCCGAGAAGACGCCGTACCACGAGCACGCCGCGCCCGTCGGCAAGATCTTCTTCGACTCCCCCGAGGGCTCGATGGTCTGCTCGGGCACGGTCGTGAAGGACCCGCGCAACCCGGGCAAGTCCAACCTCGTGTGGACCGCGGGCCACTGCGTGCATGCGGGCTCGAAGGGCGGCTGGTACCGCAACATCACCTTCGTGCCGGCCTACAACGACCTGGGCAAGTCCGAGGCCGAGCTGAGCAACGCCGCCCCGCAGGAGGTCTCCCCGTACGGCCAGTGGTGGGCGGACTGGGTGTCGACCTCCGGTGAGTGGATCGACCAGGGCGCCGCGTCGGGCGGCGCCGGTGCGCCGTACGACTACGCCGTGCTGCACGTGAAGCCGCAGCAGGGCAGCAAGTCCCTTGAGGAGACGGTCGGCAACGGCCTGGATGTCGACTTCTCGACCCCGTCCGCGCAGAGCGTGGGCTCGATGGGCGCCTGGGGCTACCCGGCCGCGCCGCCGTTCAACGGCCTGACCATGCACAAGTGCATCGGCAAGCCGGGCCGTCTGTCGCTGGACCCGGCGCAGCCGACGATGTACCGCATCGGCTGCACGATGACCGGTGGTTCGTCGGGCGGCGGCTGGTTCCGGCGGGCGAGCGACGGCGAGACCAAGCTCGTGTCCAACACCTCGATCGGCCCGGCGGAGAACACCTGGCTCGCCGGCCCGCAGCTGGGCTCCGGCGCCAAGCAGATCTTCGACATGATGAGCGAGAAGTACGGAGCGCAGTAGGTCCTGGCCTATCGCTGCCGGGCCCGGCCGGTTCACGACCGGGCCCGGCCGCCTTCACAGCAGGCAAGGCCCGGAGCCGCACGCACACGGCGGAGGCCCCGCCCCCTCGGAAGGGGGCGGGGCCTCCGCCGTGTGCGTGCGCGTGCGACGCGGGCGTCAGTGCGCCGCAGGGACGAACGGCGCCAGCTCCGCCGCGAGCTCCTCGTGCACCCGGGCCTTGAGCAGCGTGCCGTCGGCGGTGTGCTCCTCGGAGAGCACCTCTCCGTCGGCGTGCGTGCGGGCGACGAGCTTGCCGTGGGTGTACGGCACGAGGGCCTCGATCTCGACCTCGGGCCGCGGCAGCTCGGCGTCGATGAGCCCGAGCAGCTCCTCGATGCCCGCGCCCGTGCGCGCGGAGACCGCGATCGCGTGCCGCTGCGTGCGCAGCAGTCGCTGGATGGTCAGCGGATCGGCGGCGTCCGCCTTGTTGATCACCACGATCTCGGGGACGTCGGTCGCGCCGACCTCGCGGATCACCTCGCGCACGGCGGCGAGCTGCTCCTCGGGGGCGGGATGCGAGCCGTCGACCACGTGCAGGATCAGATCGGACTCGCCGACCTCCTCCATCGTGGAGCGGAACGCCTCCACCAGGTGGTGCGGCAGGTGCCGGACGAATCCGACGGTGTCCGCCAGGGTGTACAGACGGCCACTCGGCGTCTCGGCCCTGCGGACGGTGGGGTCGAGGGTGGCGAACAGCGCGTTCTCCACCAGGACGCCCGCGCCCGTGAGGCGGTTGAGCAGCGAGGACTTGCCCGCGTTCGTATATCCGGCGATGGCGACCGAGGGGACCTTGTTGCGCTTGCGCTCCTGGCGCTTGATCTCGCGGCCCGTCTTCATCTCCGCGATCTCCCGGCGCATCTTCGCCATCTTCTCGCGGATCCGTCGCCGGTCCGTCTCGATCTTGGTCTCACCGGGGCCACGGGTGGCGAGGCCGCCGCCCTTGCCGCCGCCCATCTGCCGGGACAGCGACTGACCCCAGCCGCGGAGCCTCGGCAGCATGTACTGCATCTGGGCCAGGGCGACCTGGGCCTTGCCCTCTCGGGACTTGGCGTGCTGGGCGAAGATGTCGAGGATCAGGGCGGTCCTGTCGATCACCTTGACCTTGACGACGTCTTCGAGGTGGATCAGCTGGCCGGGGCTCAGCTCACCGTCGCACACGACCGTGTCCGCGCCGGTCTCGAGCACGATGTCCCGCAGCTCCAGGGCCTTGCCGGAGCCGATGTACGTGGCCGGGTCCGGCTTGTCGCGGCGCTGCACGACACCGTCGAGCACGAGGGCGCCCGCCGTCTCCGCGAGGGCGGCCAGCTCGGCGAGGGAGTTGTCCGCGTCCTGAACCGTTCCGGAGGTCCAGACGCCGACGAGGACGACGCGCTCCAGGCGGAGCTGTCGGTACTCGACTTCGGTGACGTCCTCGAGCTCGGTGGAGAGGCCCGCGACGCGGCGCAGCGCCGCACGCTCGGCACGGTCGAACTGCTCGCCGTCCCGTGCTCCGTCGATCTCGTGGCTCCAGGCGACGTCCTCTTCCATCAGGGCATCGGCCCGAAGACCTTCGGGGTAGTTCTGCACGAAGCTCTGTGCGTCCTGGGAAAAGGAAGAAGAGGAGGTCATTGGGTCCTTTACGTCGATGGGAATCCGATGCGGGGCGCCTTGGGGACGGCTACCGTCCCCTGCCGCACCCTGGGTGCGGCGGCGTCTCGCGAGCGACGGCGCCACCCGTCACATCCGACAACGCACACGACCGCCCCGGGATTCCCCGGACCGGACGGAACCGCCCCTGAGATCTCCCCGAGGGGATGTCCCGGACGGGCCGCGCCGTCGACCTGAAGATGGTTGCACGGGACGGCCCGTCTCGTCACCTGGGTTATTGCCACGCCTGCCACCTGGCGAAACGCCGTCCCCCAGGCTGTGCGGGACCTTGATCAGTGGTGGGTGTGCCCGGCGGCGCCCGACCCGCCGCCCGCCCGGCCCGCCTGCTTCTTGCCCGGGGCCTCCGACGTCCAGTCCGGGTGGCCCGGCATCGGCGGTGTCTTGGTGCCGTACAGCCAGGCGGCGAAGAACTCGCGCAGGTCCCGGCCCGATACGTGGGAGGCCAGGCGCGTGAAGTCGGCCGTGGTCGCGGTTCCGTCGCGGTGGGCGCGCACCCACGCGCGCTCCACGCTCTCGAAGGCGGCCCGTCCGATCTCCTGCCGCAGCGCGTAGAGCACCAGCGCGCTGCCGTCGTACACGACGGGCCGGAAGAGGCTGATCTTCTCCCCGGGCTTGGGCGCCTTGGGGGCGGCGGGCGGGCCGCCCGCGGCGCGCCACTGGTCCGAGTACCGGTAGGCCTCGCGCATGCGCGTGCGCAGCTCGTGCCCGGACTTCTCCTCGCCGTAGAGGGCCTCGTACCAGGTGGCGTGCCCTTCGTTGAGCCACAGGTCGGACCAGGTGCGCGGGCTGACGCTGTCGCCGAACCACTGGTGCGCCAGCTCGTGGACCATGATCGTGTCCACGTACCACTCCGGGAACTCGGGCCGCGTGAACAGCTGCTTCTCGAAGAGCGACAGCGTCTGCGTCTCCAGTGCGAAGCCGGTCTGGGCGTCGGCGACGAGCAGGCCGTAGTTCTCGAACGGGTAGCGGCCGACCTTGCCCTCCAGCCACGCGATCTGGCCGGGCGTCTTCTTGAGCCACCGCTCCAGCTTCTTGTGGCCCTTGGTCGGTACGACGTCCCGCATGGGGAGGCCGCGCGGGCCGGTGCGGTGCAGCACCGTGGACCGGCCGATGGAGACCTGCGCCAGCTCGGTGGCCATGGGGTGTTCGGTGCGGTACGCCCACGTGGTGGTGGCCCCGGCGCGCGTCGTGGCCAGTGGGACGCCGTTGGCGACGGCCGTGAGCGCCTTGGGGGCGCTGACGCGGAAGGTGAAGCGGGCCTTGTCGGCCGGGTGGTCGTTGCAGGGGAAGACGCGGTGTGCGGCGTCGGCCTGGTTGGCCATGGCCAGGCCGTCGGCGGTGCGTACCCAGCCGCCCTCTTCCTTGCCGCCGACCGGGTGGCTGGTGTGGCGGACGGTGACCCGCAGGCGCTGGCCGCGCTCCACGCGCGCGTGGGGGGTGACGACGAGGTCTTCGCCGCTGCTGTCGAAGGCGGCGGGCGCGCCGTTGACGTCGACGGAGCGCACCTCGCCCTGCGAGAAGTCGAGGTTGATCCGCTCCAGCGGGGCGGTGGCGCGGGCGTCGATCTTCGTGACCGTGTCGAGCGGCTTGGCGTTGTCCCCGCTGTACGTGAAGGCGATGTCGTACTCCAGGACGTCGTATCCCGGGTTGCCGAGGTGCGGGAAGAGCCGGTCGCCGATGCCGAGCGGGGCGGCGGGCTGCGGGACGCTCGCGGCGAGCAGGGCGGCGGAGGCGGCGGTCGCGAGGAGGGCGATGGCGACGCGCACGGTCTTCGGCCGCGCGGCCGTGGTCCTCGTGGCCTTGGGGCGTGGGGTGAGCAGCATGAACTACCGCTATCAGCGCCTGCCTTCCGTGCCGTGATGACGCGCGCCGGGCCACTCGAACGAGTCGGGGCGGGGGTGGCCGGATGCCTCAGCGGCGCGGCGGGACGAGCGGATCGGAGCCCGCTGGGGCGCGGCGGGACCGGAGGGCGCCCTCACTGCTCCAAGACGTCGCCGCGGCTCTGTCAGGACACCGCCACGGTCCTTTCTCAGGACATCGCCACGGTCCTTCTCAGGAGGTCGCCGCCTTAGGGCGTGGCCGCGGCCCGGTGCTGCGCCCTGCTCACGTCGTACACCCCGGGGACGTTCCGCATCGCGCGCATCAGGCCGGGCAGGTGGGCGGCGTCCGGGAGCTGGAGGGTGTAGGTGTGGCGGACGCGCTGCTGGCTGGGCGGCTCCACGGTCGCTGAGACGATGGCGGCGCCCTCCAGGGCGATGGCTTCGGTGAGGTCGGCGAGGAGGTGCGGCCTGCCGAACGACTCGGCGATGAGCGTGACCCGGCACTCGGCGCTGTCCCCCCAGCGCACGCCCACCTCCGGGCGCCCCACGCCCTTCATGCGCGCCACCGCCGGACAGCTGACGCGGTGGACGGTGACGACGCCGCCGCGTACCGCGAATCCCGTGACCTCGTCGGGCGGTACGGGCGTACAGCAGCCCGCGAGGCGCACGGTGGCGCCCTCCCGGTCGACCACGACGTTCGCGGCGGCCGGGCGCAGGGCTGCCGCGACCGGCGGTCGTGGGGCCGCCGCGGGCACGGTCGCGGGCGGCGGGGGTGCCGGCGCGGGCTGCCCTGCGGCCGGGCTCGGGTGGGAGGCGAGCCAGCGCCGGATGGCGATCCGTGCGGCGGGGGTGCGGGCGTGGTCGAGCCACTCGCGTGAGGGCCCCGACGTGGGGTCCTGGCCCATGAGGAGCTGCACCGAGTCGCCGTCCCTCAGGACGGTGCTGAGCGTCGCGAGGCGGCCGTTCACACGCGCCCCGATGCAGGCGTGGGCGTCCTCGCCGTACTGGGCGTAGGCGGCGTCGACGCAGCTGGCGCCCGCGGGCAGCCCGAGCGTGCCGCCGTCGGGGCGGAAGACGGCGATCTCGCGGTCCTGGGCGAGGTCCTCGCGCAGCGTGGACCAGAAGGTGTCGGAGTCGGGCGCGGCCTGCTGCCATTCCAGGAGGCGCGAGAGCCAGCCGGGCCGGGTGGGGTCGGCGCGCTCGCCGTCGACGGGCTGCTCCTCCACGGGGGGCTCGTACGGGCTGCGCAGGGCGACGACGCCCGCCTCGGCGACGCGGTGCATCTTGTGGGTGCGGATGAGGACTTCGGCGACCTCGCCGTCCGGGCGCGCGACGGCCGTGTGCAACGACTGGTAGAGGTTGAACTTCGGTACGGCGATGAAGTCCTTGAACTCCGCGACGACCGGGGTGAAGCAGGTGTGCAGCTCGCCGAGCACCCCGTAGCAGTCGGCGTCCTCACCGACGAGGACCAGCAGGCGCCCGAAGTCGGCGGGGCGCAACCCGCCGCGTTTGCGGTGCACGCGGTGCACGGAGACGAAGTGGCGCGGCCTGATGAGCACTTCGGCCGCGATCCCGGCCTCGCGCAGCACGCCGCGCACCTCCTCGGCGATGTCCGCGAGGGGGTCGGCGCCGTCGGCGTTCTTCGCCGCGATGAGGCCTTCGACCGCGGCGTACTCCTCGGGGTGGAGGATCGCGAAGACGAGGTCCTCCAGCTCGGTCTTGAGGGCCTGTACGCCGAGCCGCTCGGCGAGCGGGATGAGCACGTCGCGGGTGACCTTGGCGATGCGCGCCTGTTTCTCTGGACGCATCACGCCGAGGGTGCGCATGTTGTGCAGGCGGTCGGCGAGTTTGATCGACATCACCCGGACGTCGTTGCCGGTGGCGACGAGCATCTTGCGGAAGGTCTCGGGCTCGGCGGCCGCCCCGTAGTCGACCTTTTCCAGTTTGGTGACGCCGTCGACCAGATAGCACACGTCCTCGCCGAACTCGGCGCGCACCTGATCGAGCGTCACGTCCGTGTCCTCGACCGTGTCGTGGAGCAGGGACGCGGTCAGGGTGGTCGTCTCGGCGCCCAGTTGAGCCAGGATCAGCGTGACGGCGAGCGGGTGGGTGATGTACGGCTCGCCGCTCTTGCGCGTCTGGCCGCGGTGCGAGGACTCCGCGAGGACGTAGGCGCGGCGCAGCAGCTCCAGGTCGGCGTCCGGGTGGTGGCCGCGGTGGGCCTCGGCGACGTGGCTGATCGCGTCCGGGACGCGGCCGCGCGCGGCGGTTCCGAGGAGCGCGGCCCAGCCGAGTCTGCGCAGGTCGAGCCGGGGGCGGGCGCGGCGCCGCTGGCCCGTGGATCCCGCTGTCGCCGGGATCGGGCCCGAGGGCGTCGCGGGGCCGGGCGTCGCGGGATTCGTGGCCTCCGCACTCATGGGCACCTCCGGCAGCTCCGACCGGCGGTGTACGAACGGCAGCCTGCTCCGTCCGGGCCGGTGCTTGATGCTACCGAGCCCATCACGCGGTGCTGACCCGCTCTCGCCGAGCGTGAAACGGATCACCCATTCGAGCGACAGTTCTGTGGAGTGCTGTTTCGAGTGATGATTCGACTGGGACGAGTACTGATTCGACACGGAGGAGCGCCATCGTGACGGGGCAGGCCCCCGTTTCGACTGTTTCACCCGCCGCACGGGCGCCCGGCGGCACCCGGGGCCGTTGCGCGGGGTGGGTGCGGCCACGTGGCGCAGAGGCGGCGCCCTGACGCTCCGGCCGAGGGCCGGCAGGCCGGGAGCCCGGCGCCCTCACCGGCTTCGGGCGGGCGGCGCCCGGACCTCGGGCAGAGCCTGCCGCCACGCGCGCGGCAGGCCCGGCGCTCCCCCGGGCGGTCAGCGGCCCGCCCCCGGCATCACCCTCGGCGCGTGACCGCGGCCAGCCACTCCGGGGCGATCTCGCCTTCGGCGACGATCACGGCGGGGCCCGTCATCTCGATCTCGCCGTCGGGCCGCTCTGTGATCACCAGGGTGCCGCCGAGCACGTCGACGGTGTACGTCACCGGGGCGCCGGTCGCCGCGGGGTCCAGGCCGTCCCTGCGGGCGGCGGCGACGGCGACGGCGCACGCGCCCGTGCCGCACGAGCGGGTCTCGCCGACGCCGCGCTCGTGCACGCGCATGGCGACGTGGCGGGGGGCGCGGTCGGCCACGAACTCCACGTTCACCCCGTCCGGGTATGCGGTGGCCGGGGTGAACGGCGGCGGCTCGTAGAGGTTGCCCGCGTGCGCCAGGTCGGCGACGAAGGCGACGGCGTGGGGGTTGCCCATGTTCACGTTGCGCGCGGGCCAGTGGCGGTCGGCCACGGACACCGTGACGTCGCCTTCGGGGAGGACGGCCTTGCCCATGGCGACGGTGACGTCCCCGTCCGGGCCACCGGGGGTGGCGGGCTTGGCGATGTGCACGCGCTTCACGCCGCCGCGGGTGGCCACGGCCAGGTCGCCCTCGGCGACGAGTCCCGCGCGCTGGAGGTAGCGCGCGAACACGCGCACGCCGTTGCCGCACATCTCGACGATCGAGCCGTCCGCGTTGCGGTAGTCCATGAACCATTCGGCCTCGTCGGCCAGATGCCGCGCGTCCGGGTGCGCGGCGGAGCGCACGACGTGCAACAGGCCGTCGCCACCGATGCCCGCGCGCCGGTC
This sequence comes from Streptomyces sp. YIM 121038, assembly GCF_006088715.1. Classification (NCBI taxonomy): domain Bacteria; kingdom Bacillati; phylum Actinomycetota; class Actinomycetes; order Kitasatosporales; family Streptomycetaceae; genus Streptomyces; species Streptomyces sp. YIM 121038. Next base: position 6,937,168 of record NZ_CP030771.1, on the reverse strand, counting down.
GCACAGGGCCGCCACGGCGGCCGGGGACAGCTCGATGGTGTTGTCGGCGTCGGGGACGATCACGAAGTCGTTCTCGGTCCCGTGCCCCTTGAGGAAGGCGATCGGCGTGCTCATTCCTCGATCGTACGGGGTGGGTACGACACGTACGGGGTGGGTACGACACCGCCGGAAGAGCGGCCCCGCGCGGCCTTCCGGCTCAGCGGAGCCGGGCCACCCGCCACACCGCGAGGACGGCGGCGGTGGCGACGACCAGGGTGTACGCGCCGACCACCCGCCAGTCCGGGCGCCGCCCCGAGCCGCGCTCCGGCAGGCCCGGCCAGGTGTAGCCGACGCGGCGGGCGGCCATCATGCCCCAGCCCGCCGCGCAGGAGCTGATGAGCAGCCCGAGCATCGCGACCACGGCACCGCCGTCGCCGAACTCGAAGGCCAGCGGGAAGGCGAACATCAGGGAGCCGACGGCGGCGAGGATCACGATCGGCGCGAGCTGCCAGATGCGCAGCCGGCGCTGGGGGCGCAGTTCGACCTCGACCTCGGGCTCCGCGGCGAGCTCCGCCTCGGAGGGTCCGTCGTCGGTCACGCCGCCCGCGGTCACGTCCTGGCTCTCCGGGCCGTCCGGGCTGAGCCGCGCTCCGTCCGGAGCGGTGTGCCGCTCGCCGTCATGTGCGGTGTCACGAGGGCCGGCCTCCATCGCCACGCGCCCTCCCACTTCGGACTCCACTGGTCGATCGATGGTCGATGATGGCACGGCGTCAGGTGCCGCGATGACCGGCGGAGCGTCCCGATGCCATCACGTGATCAGGCTGTGACCGCTCGTTCGACCAACGCCGCTGCTCGCCCGGGGAGTTCCCCGCGGTCGACGGCGGCTCCGCTGAGCCAGTGCACCCGGGGGTCACGGCGGAACCACGAGTCCTGACGGCGCGCGAAACGCTTGGTAGCGCGTACGGTTTCGGCGCGCGCCTCCTCCTCGGTGCACTCCCCCGCGAGCGCCGCGAGGATCTGCTGATAGCCGAGCGCGCGGGATGCCGTGCGCCCCTCCCTGAGCCCCTGCGCCTCCAGCGCGCGCACCTCGTCGACGAGCCCCTCCTCCCACATGCGGTCCACGCGCACGGTGATGCGTTCGTCCAGCTCGGGGCGGCCCACGTCGACGCCGATCTGGACGGTGTCGTACACGGACTCGTGGCTGGGCAGGTTGGCGGTGAAGGGCTTCCCCGTGATCTCGATGACCTCCAGGGCGCGGACGATACGGCGGCCGTTGCCGGGCAGGATCGCTCGGGCGGCTCCGGGGTCGGCGGCGGCGAGCCGGGCGTGGAGCACGCCGGGGCCGTGCAGCTCCAGCTCGCCCTCCAGACGGGCGCGCACGGCGGGATCGGTGCCGGGGAAGTCCAGGTGGTCCACGGCCCCCCTGACGTACAGGCCCGAGCCGCCGACGAGGATCGGCCAGCGGCCCTCGGCGAGCAGCCGGTCGATCTCGGCGCGCGCCAGCTTCTGGTACTCGGCGACGCTCGCGGCCTCGGTGACGTCCCAGATGTCCAGGAGGTGATGCGGGACGCCGGCGCGCTCGGCCGGCGTCAGCTTGGCGGTACCGATGTCCATCCCTCGGTACAGCTGCATCGAGTCGGCGTTGACGACTTCGCCGCCGAGGCGCTGCGCCAGGAAGACTCCCAGATCGGACTTTCCGGCCGCGGTGGGCCCGACGACGGCGATGACCCGCGGGGCGGGGGCTGCACTACTCACCGCCCCAGTCTCGCAAATCACGCCGCGACTGCCCGAACGAGCTACGTGACGGCACGGCTGCGGGTTCGTTGCCTGTTGCGAGGTCCCGGCCGCCGGTTTCGAGGCCGGGTAACCCGGGCGACGCAATCGGACGCACCGGGCGGCGCGGGATTTCGCCCACACGAGTAACGTATGGAGTAGTTATGGGTGTTTTTTCACGGTTCCGTCGCAAGAAGTCCGAGGCATCGACTGAGGAGGCGGCGGCGGCGACGCTCACGGCGGAGCCGGAGGGCGCCGCTGAGTCTTCCGATGACACGGAGACCGCCGAGGCCGAGGCGGCCGCCGCGGACGATGCCACGAGCGAGGCGAAGGCCGAGGCCGAGGACGGCAAGGACGATACGGGCGACAAGGCGGAGGCCTCCGAGGCCGCCGCCTCGGAGAACGTGGAGATCCCCAAGCAGCAGTCCGCCCAGGAAGCGGCCGACAACGAGGCCGGTGAGGGCGCCCGCAAGTGACTCCCGGTGAGGCAAGGTGAACCGATGGGCTTCCTGCAGAATCTGAAAGCCAAGCTCGCCCCCGCGAAGGACAAGGTCTCCGGCCTCGCGCAGCAGCACGGGGACAAGATCGACCAGGGCCTGGACAAGGCCGCGAAGATGGTCGACAGCAAGACCAAGGGCAAGTACAGCGACAAGATCCAGACGGGGACGGGCAAGGCGAAGGACGCCCTGGATCGCCTCGCCGGGAGCCACGACGGCAAGGGCACGGGGGACGGCACCACTCCCCCGTCGTCGCCGTCACCCCCGTCGGCCTCCTGAACACACCGACGGACGGCCGTGAAGCGCGCTCAGCTTCACGGCCGTCGGCGTGCGCGGGGGGCCTTCGAAGTGTCCGGCGGGGCCATCGCGGGCTCACCGAAGCCGGGTGTACGGCGGGGCCAGCACGGACTCGCCGGAGCCGTCGGGTGTCCGCCGGAGCCATGGTCGGGTGTCCGCCGGAGCCGTCAGGTGTCCGCCGGAGCCAGCACGGGCTCACCAAAGCCGTCAGGTGTCCGCCAGAGCCAGGTGAGCCCGCCGAAGCCGTCGGCGGGCCACCGAGGCCACTCGGGGCCCGCCAGGGCTGCTCGGCGGCCGACCGGGACCTCACGGCCCACCCAGGGCTGCTCGGCAACCCACCAGGGCTGCTCACGGCCCACCAGGGCTGCTGACCGGCCCGCTGAGGGCACTGGCGGCCCACGGGCGCCGCGCCCTCAGGCGCGGCTCATGGTCAGGCCGCCGCCAGGCCCGCCTAGGACCAGGCCGCCACCAGATAGCCCACCCCGTAGGGCGCGTCGTCGAAGAGCAGGGCTCCGCGCAGGCCCGCGCCCTCGGCGGCGCCCGCGAGCACCTGCCAGGGGGCGCGGCCGGCGGCCTTCAGCTCGTACGCCAGCTCGGCGTCCAGGGACTTGAGCGCCGCCACGTCCGCCGCGCCCAGGGCCTCGGCGACGCGCGCGTCGAAGCCCTCCGCCCGGTCGTCGAGATAGCCGGGCGCCTTCAGCGTGCGGCAGGCGCTGGAGTCGCCCATGACCAGCAGCGCCACCCGGTCCGCGCGGGCGGCGATTCCCTCCCCGCTCTGGATGCACCGCTCGGGCTCGAGCGGTTCCCCCACGCCGAGGCCCTCCACGGGCGCGGCCGACCACTTCGTGCGGCCGAGCAGCCACGCGCCGACGGCCAGGGACGTCGGGAGCTCTCGCTCCGGCGCCGCAGCGCCCTGCCCGGGGGACGCTTCGCCCAGCGTGACGTCGAGGTCCACACCGAAGCCGCGGAACGATCCACGGGCGCCTTGCGCATGAGGGCCACGGCCGCTCCGGTCGGCGGGGCCGACGACCACCAGGAGGTCCGGCCGGGAGGCCGCGAGGACGGCGATCGCGTCCGAGCAGGCCGCGCGCGCGGCGTCCAGCTCGGGCGCGGCGCCCGCGGCGACCTCGGGCACGAGCAGCGGCGGGCAGGGGCAGACGGCGGCGGCGACAAGCATGATCCGCAGCGTAACGCTCCCCGCGGACAGCGGGGAGGGCGACCGCCGGGGCGCGGCCGACACAGCACCCGCCGACAGGGGCCGCCCTCGACAGGGCGCCCTGCCCCGGCAAGGAGACGGGGCAGGCGATGGAGGCGGGGCGGGACGCGGAACGCGCCGGGTGCCCGTGCGGGGCACCCGGCCGCGAACGGTCAGTCGAGGCTGCAGCCGCCGCCCGTGGCCACCGGAAGGGGCTCCGGGACGCCGACCTTCGGGAGGCCGAGCAGGACACCGGCCGGCTTCGCGGCCTCGGCGGTGTTGCGCTTCTCCCAGGCGTCGCCCGCGCGCGTGCGGCGCACGTCGAGCACGGGGCCCTCGGCGAGCAGGTGATGCGGCGCCGCGTACGTCACCTCGACGGTCACCACGTCGCCGGGGCGCACCTCGGTGTCCGGCTTGGTGAAGTGGACCAGGCGGTTGTCGGGGGCGCGGCCGGACAGGCGGTGCGTGGCGCCGTCCTTGCGGCCCTCGCCCTCGGCGACCATGAGGTCCAGGGTGCGGCCGACCTGCTTCTTGTTCTCCTCCCAGGAGATCTCCTCCTGGAGGGCCACCAGACGCTCGTAGCGCGCCTGCACGACCTCCTTGGGGATCTGGCCGTCCATCTCGGCGGCGGGGGTGCCGGGCCGCTTGGAGTACTGGAAGGTGAAGGCCTGGGCGAAGCGGGCCTCGCGGACCACGTGCAGGGTCTGCTCGAAGTCCTCCTCGGTCTCCCCGGGGAAGCCCACGATGATGTCCGTGGTGATGGCCGCGTGCGGGATGGCGGCGCGGACCTTCTCGATGATGCCCAGGTAGCGCTCCTGACGGTAGGAGCGGCGCATCGCCTTCAGGACGGGGTCCGAGCCGGACTGCAGCGGCATGTGCAGCTGGGGCATCACGTTCGGCGTCTCGGCCATCGCGGCGATCACGTCGTCCGTGAAGTCGCGCGGGTGCGGCGAGGTGAAGCGGACCCGCTCCAGGCCCTCGATCGCGCCGCAGGCGCGCAGGAGCTTGCTGAAGGCCTCACGGTCGCCGATGTCGGAGCCGTACGCGTTGACGTTCTGGCCGAGGAGCGTGATCTCGGAGACGCCCTCGGCGACGAGGGCCTCGATCTCGGCGAGGATGTCGCCGGTCCTGCGGTCCTTCTCCTTGCCGCGCAGGGCGGGCACGATGCAGAAGGTGCAGGTGTTGTTGCAGCCGACGGAGATCGACACCCAGGCCGCGTACGCGCTCTCGCGGCGCGTGGGCAGCGTCGAGGGGAACGCCTCCAGGGACTCGGCGATCTCGATCTGCGCCTCTTCCTGGACGCGGGCGCGCTCCAGGAGGACCGGCAGCTTGCCGATGTTGTGCGTCCCGAAGACGACGTCGACCCAGGGGGCCTTCTTGACGATGGTGTCCCGGTCCTTCTGCGCCAGGCAGCCGCCGACGGCGATCTGCATGCCGGGGCGCGAGGCCTTCCTCGGGGCGAGGCGGCCGAGGTTGCCGTACAGGCGGTTGTCGGCGTTCTCACGCACCGCGCACGTGTTGAAGACCACGACGTCGGCGTCGCCGTCGGAGCCTTCGGGGGCGCGCACGTACCCCGCGCCCTCCAGGAGCCCGGAGAGGCGCTCGGAGTCGTGGACGTTCATCTGGCACCCGTAGGTGCGTACCTCGTAGGTCTTCAATCCGTCCACTGCTCCACCAGCCACGTCGTCACCGCTCACCCGTCCAGGGTAAAGGCTTGGATCAGTACACCGTGCGGAGCGGCCCGGCGGCCCCGGCCCGGCGGAGCCGGCACCTCGGAGCGGTGCCCAAGCGGCCGGGCCGGGCACTCCCTTGCGGCGGTCCGGTCCTGGGCACCCAACTCACCCCGCTAGATTGCGTGTTGCCAACCGCACCGGCCCACCCCTCGCGCCAGGAGGCGATCACGTGACCGGGAACCCTTCCCCCGAGGTTCCGCCAAGCGCCCCGGAACCGTCCCCCAAGGACGCCGCCGACGCCGTACGGAGCCGGATCAACACCGCGCAGCCGCACACGGCGCGGATCTGGAACTACTGGCTCGGCGGCAAGGACAACTACGCGGTCGACCGGGAGGCGGGCGACCGCATCCGCGAGCTGCACCCCGGGATCGGTGACTACGCGCGCGCGGACCGGCTGTTCCTGGGCCGTGCGGTGCGCCACCTGGTGACCGACCTCGGGGTGCGCCAGTTCCTCGACGTCGGCACCGGCCTGCCGACGGCCGACAACACGCACGAGGTGGCCCAGCGGATCGCCCCGGAGTCACGCATCGTCTACGTAGACAACGATCCGCTGGTCCTCACGCACGCGCGTGCCCTGCTGACCAGCTCCCCGGAGGGGCGCACCGACTACCTGGACGCCGACATGAGGGACGTCGAGAGCGTCCTGAAGCACGCGGCGCGGACCCTGGACTTCAGTGAGCCGGTCGCACTGATGCTCCTGGGGGTCGTGATTTTCATCGACGACGACAAGGAGGCCTACGGTCTCGTACGCCGCCTCATGGACGCCCTGCCCGCCGGGAGCCATCTGGTCCTTTCGCACACGATCACCAGCCCGGCGATGCCGGACGTGGACGCGGCGGTGGCCTTCTGGAACGAGCACGGCACTCCGAAGCTGACGCAGCGCACGCCCGACCAGGTGGCCCGGTTCTTCGAGGGCCTCGACCTGCTGGAGCCCGGCGTGGTCTCGTGCTCGCGCTGGCGCCCGGAAGGGACCGGCGGCGATCCGGCGGCGCTGCCGGACGAGGTGGCCATGTACGCGGGCGTGGCCCGCAAGGACTGAGCCGCACGCCCAACGGACCCCTGCGCGGCTGTCAGGGCAGCGGGGCCCAGACCGTGCGCCCCCGGGAGTCCCGTTCCGCCCGGCCGAAGACCACGTCGGCGAAGTGCACGCCGAAGCCCAGCGTGCCGGGCTCGGTCAGCTCGTTCACGAGCCAGTGGCGGTACTCGGCCGCGACGCCGGGGTCGTGGTCGACGGCCGCCGACCACTCCGGGTGGGCGACCTGGACCGGCGAGTGCAGGGCGTCGCCGAAGGCCAGGAGCCGCTGCCCGCCCGAGGTGATCTCGAAGGTCACGTGCCCCACCGTGTGGCCCGGCCGCACGAGGGCGCGTACGCCGGGGAAGACCTCCTCGCCGTCGGTGAGCGTGCGCACCTTGGGCGCGAGGACGGCCAGGACCTCCTCGGTCGCGCCGTGGCTCGCGGCCAGGTGGCGCTGGTCCCACTCGGGCTTCGCGAAGAGGTAGGCGGCCCGGGTGAAGGCGGGCTCGGTGCTGCCCGGGGCGGGGTTCCAGGCCCACCCGAGGTGGTCGCCGTGCAGATGCGTGAAGGCGACCGCCTCGATCGTGCCGGGGGCGCGGCCCAGCTCGTCGAGGCTGTCGAGGAGCCGGCCGCTGCGCAGGGCGCCTATCAGGGGGTTGTCCGGGGCGTCCGGGAAGGCCTGCGGGCCGAACCCGGCGTCGATCAGCAGGGCGCGGTCGCCGTGCTCGACGAGCAGCCCGCCGACGCTCGCCACGAGGTGCCCGCGCTCGTCCAGGTGGTCCGCGTACGTCGCCCAGTCGCGGTCGGTCGCGGCGGGCAGCCAGCCGCGGGGTTTGAGGCCCACGGCACCGTCCGCCACATAGCTGACGCGCAGTTCACCGAGGGGGAACGTGCGGGTGCGGGCGGGCCTGTGGAGCCGCTCGGCGGCGTCTGCCGCACGCGGGCGTGCGACAGCGTCGACCGGCGCGTCAGCGGTGTTCTCGGGCGTGGGCATGGAGCCTCCAGGGCAGTCGGTTCGGCCGTCGGCGCGACCCTCATGCCGCCGCGCCGAGGAAAACGTTAGAGCTAGAACCATTTGAGTTGCAACCATTTGAGTTGCATGGACTGAGTAGGCTGGGAGCCATGGCGAACACGCACGGGAACGCTCGGGAAGGCGGCCAGGCGGGCCGTACGGCGGTCGCGAGCGCGGAGGCGGCCCCGGAGACGGACGAGGACCTCCCGACGGCCGACTGGCGCGTCTGCGGCCTCGTGAACGCCCTCGCCCGGCGGATCGAGACGCACGTGCGCGAGCACGCCACCGCTCTCGGCCTGACCGCCCCGCAGGCCGTCGCGCTGCGGGAGCTGACCGGGCCCCTGACCCTGCGCGAGCTGGCACAGCGGATGAGCTGCGAGCCGTCCAACGCCACGTTCGTCTCCGACCGCCTGGAGGAGCAGGGGCTCGTCGAGCGCCGCCCCCACCCCAGCGACCGCCGCGCCAAGCAACTCGTCCTCACCCCCCGGGGCACCGCCCTGCGCGAGCGCCTGATGGCGTCGCTCTCCAAGGAGTCACCCCTCAGCGCCCTGTCGGACCGGGAGCAGGACACGCTCCACGAGCTGCTGACCCGGGCCGTGGTGCGCTAGAACGCGGCACCCGAAGAGAACGGCCTTCCGCTGGGCCGACCCCGCCCCTGGTCACCGCGGCGAGGGAAATGGCAGGATCGCGCCCATGTTCGCGGCCCTGCCCCACCTCACCCGTCGGCGCGCCCTCCAGGGCTCGGCCGCGGGTCTCGTGGTGTTCGGGCTGCTCCTGTGGTGGCTGCTCCCGGTGGGCGACGCGTCGCCCAAGGGGCGGATGAGCTTCAGCACCGGCGTCAAGGGCGCCGTCTACGAGACGTACGGGAACCTGCTGCGGAGCGCCGCCGCCAAGGACATGCCGGACGTCACCATCGACCTCCTGAACAGCCAGGGGTCGCAGCAGAACGTGCAGCGGGTGGCCACCGGGAAGGCGGACTTCACCATCGCGGCGGCCGACGCCGTGGAGAAGTACCGACTGGACGGCGGCCCCGGAGCGGACCGGCTGCGGGGCTGTGCCCGCCTCTACGACGACTACGTGCACATCGTCGTGCGCCGTTCCTCGGACATCACGTCGGCGCGGGACCTGCGCGGCAAGAAGGTCGCCGTCGGGCAGCCACGCTCCGGGGTGCATCTGATCGCCGACCGCGTTCTCCAGGCCGCCGGGCTCGACCTGAGGAAGGACCTCACAGCGCTGCCCGCCGGCATAGACACCGCGCCCGAGCTGCTGCGGCGCAACAAGATCGACGCCTTCTTCTGGTCCGGCGGACTGCCCACGACGTCCGTGCAGAAGCTCTCCGAGCGCCTGAGCATCCGTCTCGTACCGCTCGGCGACCTCGTCGACGCCCTGCACCGGCAAGGCCGCGAGTCGCGCTACTACCGGGCCGCCGTCATGCCCGCCGACGCCTACCCCGATGCCCAGCAGAACGCGTCCGTGCGCACCCTGGCCGTGGCCAACCTCCTGGTGACCACCGACCGCGCCGACCCGAAGCTCACCGAGGGCCTGACCCGTACGGTCATCGACAGCCGCGACCGCATCGGCGCGCGCGTGCACGCCGCGCAACTGGTCGACCTGCGGACGGCCCTGTACACGCACCCCTTGGCGCTGCACGAGGGCGCGCGGCGCTACTACCGCTCGGTCAAGCCCTAGCCGTCGGCGGGCCCGCGGGAGCCTGCCGGGGCACCCCGACCGTCGCCTTCAGGCCGTGCGGCTCGTGACGCGCGTACACCAGGGAGCCGCCGCCCGCGGCGAGCAGCGCCCGGGAGATCGACAGGCCGAGGCCGGAGCCCTTGACGTTCTGATGGCGGTTGCTGCGCCAGAAGCGGTCGCCGATGCGGGCCAGTTCGTCGTCGGTGAGGCCCGGGCCGCCGTCGGTGACGACGACCGTCGTCGTCGCGTCGGCCGAGGCGACCCGCACCTCGACCCGCTCCCCCTCCGGCGTGAACTTCAGGGCGTTGTCGATCACCGCGTCCAGGGCGCTGGACAGCGCGATCGGGTCCGCCCAGCCGGTGGTCGCCGGGCAGTGCCCCTCCAGGCGGACGCCCCGCTCCTCGGCGAGCGGCCGCCAGGACGCCACGCGCTCGGCCGCCAGCTCGCCGATGTCGGTGAGCTGGAGGTCCGCCGCGGCGTGCTCGGCGAGCGCCAGGTCCAGGAGGTCGTCGAGGACCTGGGCGAGACGCTTGCCCTCGGTGCGGACCGAGGCGATCTCCTCATTGCCCTCGGGCAGCTCCAGGGCGAGCAGCTCGATGCGCAGGAGGAGGGCGGACAGGGGGTTGCGCAGCTGGTGGGAGGCGTCGGCGACGAAGGCGCGCTGCTGCTCCAGGACGTCCTCGACGTGGTCGGCCATCTCGTTGAACGAACGGGCCAGGCGCCGGAGTTCCGGCGGCCCGCCGGCCGCCGCGACCCGGGAGGCTAGGCGCCCGGTCGCGATGTCGTGCGTGGTCGCGTCCAGGACGCCCACCGGACGCAGGATCCAGCGGGTGAGGCGCAGCGCGGCGCCGACCGCGAGGAGCATCGCCGCCGACTCGCCCGCGACGATCAGGAGCCAGCCGTGCAGGGTCTTCGCGCGCATGCGCCCGGTGGGCGAGTCGGTGACGACCACGGCGACCACGTCTCCGTCGCGGATCACCGGTGACGCCACGACGATGCGCCCGCCCTCCTGCCAGGGCCACACCTGGGGCGGGTCGTGGCTCCCTCGGGAGCGCAGCGCCTCGTCGAAGGCGTCGCTCACGGGGTGGCCCGCGCCGGGCAGGAACCACGCGGCCGGGGCGTGCGCCATGGGGTACCTGTCGCGGAAGAAGACGCCCGCCTTGATGCCGTAGACCTCGTTGTAGTAGTCGAGTTCCTTCTGGAGGGTCTCGCGCCGCTCGTCCTTGTCGCGCATGCGCGAACCGGCGGGCCGCTTCGTGACGAACTGCGCGAGCGAGGCGAAGCGCGCCGTGTCGTCGATACGGTCGACGACGACCTTCTGCTGCTGGGCCGACGCCACGCTCACGGCGAGGGGGAAGCCCAGGGCCAGCAGGACGCCCGCCATCAGGACGATGAGCAGCGGCAGGAGACGGGCGCGCACCTGGACCCGCTACGACGCCGGGGCGACGAGCCGGTAGCCGACTCCGCGCACGGTCTCGATCAGGGCGGGCATGTGCAGCTTGGCGCGCAGGGACGCGACGTGCACCTCCAGCGTGCGGCCCGTGCCCTCCCAACTGGTGCGCCACACCTCGCTGATGATCTGCTCCCGGCGGAAGACCACCCCGGGCCGCTGGGCGAGCAGCGCGAGCAAGTCGAACTCCTTGCGGGTCAGTTGCACCTTGGCACCGTCCACGCTGACCTGACGGGTGGGCAGTTCGATGCGTACGCTGCCGAGCCGCAGCTCCGTCTCGGCGGGGGCCGCGGCGGCCTCGGCCGAGGACGGGCGGCGGGTGACCGCGTGGATGCGCGCGATGAGCTCCCCGGTGTCGTACGGCTTCACCACGTAGTCGTCGGCTCCGAGGTTCAGGCCGTGGATGCGGGAACGCACGTCGGCGCGGGCCGTCACCATGATGACCGGGGTCCGCGTGCGCTTGCGGATCTTCCCGCAGACCTCGTAGCCGTCCTGGTCGGGCAGGCCGAGGTCGAGGAGCACCACCCCGAAGGGCGCCGCGTCGCCCGGCAGCAGGGCCTGGAGGGCCTCCTCGCCGTTGCGCGCGTGGGTGACGGCGAAGCCGTGCCGGGCCAGGACCGCGGACAAGGCGGCGGCCACGTGGTCGTCGTCCTCGACGAGCAGCAGTCTCATGCGGCCCTCCTCCAGCCCATAGGCTCCCCTGTAGTTCATCGGTCGTACCGTCAGTTCACTGATCGTTCCGCTCCCGCTCGCGTGCGGGGTACGCCCTTTGTCGTAGGCGTCTCGTACGCGCGCGTGCGCGCGGGTCCAGCGGTGTGCCGGGCGCTTCCTCGCACCCCAAGGCATCCACGCCGATGGATAAGGACCGCGTCAAGGCCCTTCGGGTCACGGACACGTTCCGTTATGCACCCGGTACGCGCGAGGGGCGCCCTCTTCACACGGAGTGTCCGGTTGCGGCCGGATCGTTATGCTCAATTTCCCCTCAGATGTAATGACGCTGGTCGCACCGGGTTACTACTGTCCTCCCAACCCGAGGAGGATGGAGCAACAAGCCGTGACCGAAGTATCGGTGACCAAGGACGCCATACCCGCGGCGGACGACCTTGTCGTGCTGAAGAACGTCAACAAGCACTTCGGCGCACTGCACGTCCTCCAGGACATCGACCTGACCATCGCCCGCGGCGAAGTCGTCGTCGTGATCGGGCCCTCCGGGTCCGGCAAGTCGACGCTGTGCCGCACGATCAACCGCCTGGAGACCATCGACTCCGGCGCGATCACGATCGACGGCAAACCGCTGCCCCAGGAGGGCAAGGAGCTCGCCAGGCTCCGCGCCGACGTGGGCATGGTCTTCCAGTCCTTCAACCTCTTCGCGCACAAGACCGTGCTCGAGAACGTGATGCTGGGCCAGGTCAAAGTGCGCAGGACGGCCAAGGCGGAGGCGGAGGAGAAGGCACGCGGTCTGCTCGACCGCGTGGGCGTCGGCACCCAGGCCGACAAGTACCCGGCACAGCTCTCCGGCGGCCAGCAGCAGCGTGTGGCGATCGCCCGGGCGCTCGCCATGGGGCCCAAGGTCATGCTCTTCGACGAGCCCACGTCGGCGCTCGACCCCGAGATGATCAACGAGGTCCTCGAGGTGATGCAGCAGCTCGCCCGGGACGGCATGACCATGGTCGTCGTCACCCACGAGATGGGCTTCGCCCGCTCGGCCGCCAACCGGGTCGTCTTCATGGCGGACGGCCGGATCGTCGAAGAGGCCACGCCGGACCAGTTCTTCAGCAACCCGCGCAGCGACCGTGCCAAGGACTTCCTGTCGAAGATCCTGCACCACTGACGCGCCGCACGCGCTCCCGCGCGCGGGACGCCTCATCGCACGCATGACGCTCGGCAGCGTCTCCCCCAACCTCCGCCGAAACGAAGGATGTTCACCATGAAGGTTCGCAAGGTCACCGCGGCAGCCTCCGTTCTGCTCGCGCTCTCCCTCACGGCCACCGCGTGTGGCGGTGACGACGACAAGGACGACAAGGGCTCCGGCGGGGGCGACAAGATCACCATCGGGATCAAGTTCGACCAGCCCGGCCTCGGCCAGAAGACGCCCGACGGCAAGTACGAGGGCTTCGACGTCGATGTCGCCACCTACGTGGCGAAGAAGCTCGGCCACAAGGCCGACGACATCGAGTGGAAGGAAGCCAAGAGCGCCGACCGCGAGACGATGCTCCAGCGCGGTGACGTGGACTTCATCGCGGCGACCTACTCGATCACTCCGGAGCGCGAGGAGAAGGTCGACTTCGCGGGCCCGTACCTGCTCGCCCACCAGGACGTCCTGGTCCGCGCCGACGACAAGTCGATCACGTCGCCGAAGGACCTGAACAGCAAGAAGCTGTGCTCGGTGACCGGTTCGACCTCGGCGCAGAACGTCAAGGAGAAGCTGGCGCCCAAGGCGCAGCTCCAGAACTACGGCGCGTACTCGCAGTGCCTGACCGGCCTGCAGAGCAAGGCGATCGACGCGCTCACCACCGACGACTCGATCCTCGCCGGTTACGCCGCGCAGAAGAACTTCCAGGGCAAGTTCAAGCTCGGCGGCTTCAAGATGACCAACGAGAACTACGGGATCGGCGTCAAGAAGGGCTCCGACCTCAAGAAGAAGATCAACGACGCGCTGACCGCGATGGTCAAGGACGGGTCGTGGGAGAAGGCCGTGAAGGACAACTTCGGCCCGGCCAGCTACAAGAACGAGCCCGCCCCGAAGATCGGCGACATCGTCAAGTAAGCAGGACGTGAGGGGCGTGCCGCTCACCATGGCGGCGCGCCCCTTCGCCCTCTACGCGGAAGCTGTCCCTCTACGCGGAAGCGCGGGAGAACGTGTTCGACTTTCTTGAAGGCTATGACCTGTGGGGGGCCTTCTGGGAGACGGTGAAACTCACCGGACTCTCAGCGGTCGGCTCCCTGATATGGGGAACCGTGCTGGCGGGCATGCGCGTCAGCCCCGTTCCCCTCATGCGCGGCTTCGGAGCCGTCTACGTCAACGTCGTGCGGAACATTCCGCTGACCATCATCATCGTGTTCACGTCGCTCGGCCTGAACCAGACGCTGCTCATCGACCTGGGTGCGTCGACCATCGACGCGACCAACTTCCGCCTGGCGGTGCTCGGTCTGACCGCCTACACGGCCGCCTTCGTCTGTGAGGCGCTGCGCTCGGGCATCAACACCGTGCCGATGGGCCAGGCCGAGGCCGCCCGCGCGATCGGCCTGAGCTTCACGCAGGTCCTCACCCTGGTCGTGCTCCCGCAGGCCTTCCGCTCGGTGGTGGCTCCGCTCGCCAACGTCCTCATCGCGCTCACGAAGAACACCACCGTGGCCGCCGCGATCGGTGTCGCCGAGGCGGCCCTGCTGATGAAGGGCATGATCGAGAACGAGGCCCAGACGATCGCGATCGCCGCCGTCTTCGCGTTCGGCTTCATCTGCCTCACCCTTCCGACCGGCCTGATCCTCGGCTGGGTCAGCAAGAAGGTGGCGGTCAAGCGATGAACTCCGTCCTCTACGACGTCCCGGGCCCCCGCGCCAAACAGCGCAACATCATCTACTCGGTGGTCTTCCTGGTCGCCGTCGGCCTGGTGGGCTGGTGGGTCTACAACGCCCTGTCGGACAAGGGCCAGCTCGACTGGGAGAAGTGGAAGCCCTTCTTCACGGACAGCAGGTCCTGGACGACGTACATCTGGCCCGGCCTGGAGAACACGCTCAAGGCGGCCGCGTACTCCATGGTCATCGCGCTGCCCCTGGGTGCGGTGCTGGGCATCGCGCGTCTCTCGGACCACCTGTGGGTGCGCATCGTGGCCGGCACGATCGTGGAGTTCTTCCGCGCGATCCCGGTCCTCATCCTGATGCTGTTCGCCAACGCGGCCTTCGCCGAGTACAGCGACGTCTCCTCCGACGACCGGCCCATGTACGCGGTCGTGACCGGTCTCGTCCTGTACAACGCCTCCGTGCTCGCGGAGATCGTACGGGCGGGCATCCTGGCCCTGCCCAAGGGCCAGACCGAGGCGGCCAAGGCCATCGGTCTGCGCAAGGGCCAGACCATGCGGTCCGTGCTCCTGCCGCAGTCGGTCACGGCGATGCTGCCCGCGATCGTCAGCCAGATCGTGGTCATCGTGAAGGACACCGCGCTCGGCGGCGCGATGCTGACCTTCCCCGAGCTCCTGTCGACCGTCAGCACGATGAGCGGCTACTACGGCGCCAATGTCATCGCCAGCTTCACGGTCGTCGCGGTGATCTACATCGTGCTGAACTTCATTCTGACGACGTTCGCGAGCTGGCTGGAGCGGCGGCTGCGGCGGGGCAAGAAGTCCACCGGCGCGGTGGTGGATCCGGCGACCATCGCGGGAACGGCGGCGACAGGCGCGGGTGGCGCAGGCGGTGCGGGCGGAGGATTCATCTGACCCTCGCCCAGTGTCCCGTACGGCCCGAGCCGCCCTCCCGGACGCTCACCCGATGATCTGCAAGAACGAAGGCAGTGGCGATCACGCCACTGCCTTCGTCGCTTGACGCAGGAACCAGCAGTGGGTTGCATACGTTCTGTGATCGTGCACCGGGTTTCAACTGCCATTTCCTGTACGTACGTCCAGCGCTCGCGGGCAGTCCTGGCAGGAGGCCGTGCGCCGTGGACCCGGTGATCGTCGTCGGCGCGGGCCCCGTGGGGCTCACGCTCGCCCTGGCTCTCGCCCGCCACTCGGTTCCCACCGTGGTCCTGGACGAGGGGCCCGGCAAGGACGAGCAGCGCCCCGCGCGGACCGTCGTCCTGCGGGAGGACACGGCGGCACTCGTCGAGCGCCTCTGCGGGGTGTCCTTCGGGGGCCCGGACACGGGAGCGCGCTGGGGCGGCTGGCGGTCGATGCGGCGCAAGCAGGTGATGCGGCAGCTCACGTTCAGTGACGAGATGCCCTCGCCGTTGCACGTGCCGCAGCACGTGCTGACCGGTGCGCTGCGGGACGCCATCGTCGACGAGCGGCTCGTGAAGGTCGCGGTGGAGAGCAAGCTGGACACCCTGGAGCAGGACGCCTCGGGACTCACGGCCCACACCCGCGGGCCCAAGGACACCTGGTGGCGCGGCAGCTATCTCGTCGGCTGCGACGGCCCCCGGTCGACGGTCCGCAAACTGCTCGACATCCGCTTCCCGGGGCGCACCGCGGTCGAGCGGCACGCCGTCGCCGCCCTGCGGACGGAACTTCCCTGGCCCGGCGAAGCGTTGCTGCACCGGAGCCCGCCGTGGCCCGGCGGGGGCCCCGAGGTGACGGCGCGTCCACTGCCGGGCGGCGTCTGGCGGGTCGACTGGCTGCTGCCGCCGCGCGGCGACCTGGTGACGCCCGACGCCCTCGTCTCCCGCGTCCGGGAGACCCTCTCGGGCTGGTGCGGCGCCACCCCGCCGTACGACCTGCTCGACACCGGCGTCCACACGGTCCACCACCGGCTCGCCCGCCGCTGGCGGTCCGGGCGCTGCTTCCTGGCCGGGGACGCCGCCCATCTCCTGGGCGCCGTCGGCACCCAGGGCCTGGACGAAGGCCTCCGGGATGCCGACAACCTCGCCTGGAAGCTGGCGCTCGCCTGGCACCACGGCGCGAGCGGCGCGCTCCTCGACAGCTACCAGACCGAGCGGCGCGCCGCCGTGGCCGCGCGCCTGCGCGCCGCCGACCAGTCGCTGCCCGTGCTCCGCGGCGGCGGTGGGCTGCGTTCGTACGTTCCCGGGGCCGCACGCGGTCAGGACGCACTGCTCACGGACGGCCATGTGGGGCGCGGCCAGCTGGGCGCGCCGGGGGCGTACGCCGACTCGCCCCTGTCCCCCGGAAGCTCGGACTCCACGGTGCTCGTGGCCACGGAGTCGGGCGCCCCGGTCATCGACGTCGCCGTGACGGCTCCCGACGGTTCCGTCGTACGGCTGCGGGACCGGTTCGGCCTCAGCCAGTTCCTCGTGGTGCTCGTGGCGCCCGGAACCGTCGTGTGGGACCGGCGGCACTGGATGAAGGCCGGGATCATGCCCCGTCTCGCCGCCGCGGTGACCGCGCTGCCGGCCCCCGCCGAGCTCCTCGTCGCGGAGAGCTACCCGGGCGCCGCGGCGCACACGGTCCTGCTCGTACGCCCGGACGGCCGTCTGGTCACCGCGCTGAACGGCGTACGCCCCGCGGAGCTCTACGCGGCCGCCGAGGCGGCCCTGGGCAAGGCGGTGCGGGAAACGCCGGAGAAGGGGCGGGCGAAGGGCGCGCCGAAGGAGGACGGCGGCCCGAAGGACGCCGGGGCCGCCCCCGGGAAGCCGGGCAGCGAGCCCGACGACGCCCGTGCAGCCGACCGGACAGCCCACGAGACGCCCGGTTCCGATGCGAAGGGTGGCCGAGCAGCCGGGGGGAAACCCGCCACCGGGCCATCGAACGAGCCGAAGAAGCCCTCCCCGTAGGCCGCCGAGCCAAGGCCTCCCGGCCGGGTCAAACGGCTGTCCGAGGCCCCGTAGACAGCTGCTGTTGAACCAGAAACGACCGTCCGACCGCATGCTGAGAGCGAGTTGACCACTTCCCACGGTCATGGTCTACTCCGGACCATGACCGACACCGCTGTCCGCTTGTGGCGGAGGGTCCACATGGACCTCGTCCGCTATGCGGGCTGTGTGTGTCAGCCGTCCTGCTGAATTCGCCATCACCACCCTTCTCGCGCGCCCGTCGTCGGCGCGCCGTTCCGCGAACTCCCAGGACGGTCCCATGTCAGCGTCTGTCTCCAGCCCTGCCCCCTTGCCCTCCCCCGCCGGTTCCCGGGTGGCCCCGCCCACCTCGGCCGACCTCCTCCACTTCGTGCGCCGCGCCGCCGCGGACACCGATCTCGTCGCCTCGCTCCCCCTCGACCCCGAGGGCCGCACCTGGGTGCGCCTGGACGGGCCCGGCGGCAGCGAGGCCTGGCTCATCGGGTGGCCGCCCGGCACCGGTACCGGCTGGCACGACCACGCCGAGTCGGTCGGCGCCTTCACCACCGCGTCGGGCGCCCTCAAGGAGAACTCCCTCGCCGCCCGGCTGCCCACCGACGGCTGGAAGACCCTGGAACTCACCGAAGGCATCGACCGCGAGCGGCAACTGCCCGCCGGACAGGGACGGGCGTTCGGCCGCAACCACGTGCACGAGGTGCTCAACGAGTCCCCTACGGAGCACGCCGTCTCCGTGCACGCGTACTATCCGCCACTTCCACGGATCCGCCGCTACAGCCGCACCGGTGACGTGCTACGCCTTGAGCACGTCGAGCGTCCGGAGGACTGGCAGTGAGTGCGGGCCTTGAGTTGAACGGAATCCCGGGTGTACCGGCGGCCTCGGCGACCGCCGACGAGCCGCTCGCACCCGTGGGCATAGAAGAGTTCCTGGAGCGCGTACGGCGCGACCTCGACCGGGTCACGCCCCGCCAGGCGCACGAGATCGACCGGTCCGGTGGCCTCCTTGTCGACATCCGGTACGCGGCACTGCGCGAGCGCGACGGCCTGATCCCGGGGGCGCTGGTCGTCGAACGCAACGAACTGGAGTGGCGCCTCGACCCCCAGGGCAGCCACCGTGCCCCCCAGGCCGTCAGCCACGACCTGGAGATCGTCATCGTCTGCAACGAGGGCTACGCGTCGAGCCTCGCGGCCCACTCCCTGCGCCAGCTCGGGCTGCGGCACGCGACCGACCTCGTCGGTGGCTTCCAGGCCTGGAAGGCGGCCGGGTTCCCCGTCACCGAATGACTGCCCTCTTCCCTCCGCGTACGCGTTCCCGGGGCCGCCCACGCGTTCCCGGGCCGCGTACGGGTTCCCGGGCACGCGTGGGCGCCCCGTACCGCGCTCCCGTAGGAGCGTGAGTAAGGGGCGCCCGCCCTTGCTTACCGCCCCTTACTCCTTGGCCGACGCGACCGTGACCGGCAGCGGCTTCAGAGCGGCGCGGCCGGGCAGCGCCGTCGCCATCAGGGCGAGCAGCCCCGCCACGGCGACCACGGCGACGTACAGCAGCGGCAGGACCACGGGGGCGGCGGAACCGGTCATGCCGACGCTGAACGCGGTCAGGACGGCGAGGGCGATCCCGCTGCCCAGGGCGGTCGCGATGAGCAGGACCGACAGCGCCTCGGTACGCAGCATCCCCCGGACCTGGCGGCCCGTGGCGCCCGCGAGGCGCAGCAGCGCGAACTCCCGGACCCGCTCCGAGACCGACATCGCGAGCGTGTTGACGACGGCGATCGCGGTGAAGGCCAGCACGAGCCCCATGGCGAGGAGGTTCACGTCGGCGCTCGACTGGCCGCGCTCGGCCTGGAGACGGTCGACGGCGTCGGGGGAATCCACCCGCACGTTCGGGAACTCCCGCAGGGTCGCCGCGAGTTGATTCTTCGTACGGTCACTCCTGACGAGGGCCGTGGCGGCGAGCGGGTTGTCGACGTGGCGGGCGACCAGGTCGTGCGCCAGGGTCAGATCGCCGAAGCCGAGCCCGCGCGCGTAGACGGCGCCGACCTTCAGGGTGGCCGGTGTGCCGTCGCCGAGGGTGAGCTTAAGGCTGCTGCCCGGCTTCAGGCCGAGTCGGTCGGCGGCCAGTTCGCTGACGGCGACGTCACCCGCGCCGAAGGACGCCAGCGAGCCCGCGGTGACGTCCGGGTCCCAGGTGCGGGTGAGGCCCGCCGGAGTCACGCCCTGCGCCGGGTACTTGTCGAGCCCGACGCGCACCGTGGTGCGGACGACCTCGGTGACGGCCTCGACGCCTTCGGCCGCCCGCAGCCGCCGCGCGGCCGCCGCCGGTACGCCGGGGCCCTGCGCGGCGAGCGACCAGTCCGCCCGGACACCGTCGCGCGCCTCGGCACGGGCGGCGGCCGTGAGGGTGGGCTGCGTGAAGAGGACCGTGCACGTCATGCCGATGAGCAGCACCAGCGGGGTGACGGCGGCGGCCATGCGGGCGGCGTTCCCCCGGAGGTTGGCGTGCGCGAGCCGCCCGACCGGGCCGGTGAGCCGCAGCACCCGGCCGAGCACGGCGGCCGACGCCCGGACGACGAGCGGGCCGAGCAGAGCGACGGCCGAAGCGAGCACCACAACGGCCAGGAACGTGACGGGAGTCGACGCGGGCTCGGTCCGCAGCACGCTGAGGACGAGCACGAGGACGACACCGCCCGCGAGGAGGAGCAGACCGGCGGCGATGCGCACCCAGGAGAGCCGCGTACGCTCCACACTCGCCTCGGCCAGGGCCTCCCCGGGGCGGATGCGGGCGATGCGTCGGGCGGAGACGCGCGCGGCCGCCCAGGCGCCGAACAGCGTCGCGGCGACGGCCACGAGCGGCGGGAAGAAGCTGACGACCCGGTCGAGCGTCGCCGGAACCACTCCCTCGTCGATGAACTTCCCGTACAGCAGCCCTCCGAGCGGGATGCCCGCCAGCGAGCCGAGGACGCCGGCGGCCGCCCCGACGAGGAGCGCCTCACGGCCGAGGAGCTTGCGGAGCTGCTTCGGGCTGGCGGCGATGGCCCGCAGCAGAGCCAGTTCGCGGTAACGCTGCTGGATGGACAGGGCGAAGGTGCCGACGACCACGAGCACGGCGACGAGCAGGGACGTCCCGCCCATCGCGCCGCCCATGCTGACGAGCTTCACCCGTGCGCCCGCCGCGTCGAGGAACTCGACGGAGCCACGGCCGTCACCACTGCTGACCTGCGCGGTCGTACCGTCGAGGGCCTCCTTGACCGCCCCCTTGAGCGCCTGCGCGGACGTGCCGTCGGCCGGCAGGACACCGAGGGCGGTGACCCGGCCGGGGTGGTCGGCGAGCCGCTCGGCCTCGCGGTCGGAGAAGAACAGTGCGGTCTGGTGCGCGAGGGCAGCCCCGCCGCCGTCCGGGGCGGCGATGCCCGAGACACGGTACGTACGCGGAGCCCGCGTCGACTGGACGGTGAGCCGGTCACCGGGCTTGAGCCGGGCGCGCTCGGCGAGGCCGCGGTCGACGACCAGGTCCGCCGCGGCGCGCGGGGCGCGTCCGTCGACGATCCGGAAGGGCGCGAGGGAGGCCGACGACCAGGCATGCCCGTACGCGGGACGGTCCGGGTCACTGGCCGCGGGCGTCAACGGCTGCGCCAGGAAGGTCAGTTCGGGTACGACCGTGCCGACGCCCGGCACGCCCTCGAGCCGCTCGGTGACCTCGCGCGGCAGCCAGGCCCGTTCGGCGATCGGCTTCGCCTTGTGCTTGACCTTCGTCTTGCCCTTCTTGTGCTTGACGGTGGTCTGGTGCACGTTCTGATCGGCGGAGACGAGCACGGGGGCGGCGGCGTAGCGCTCGGGGCGGATGGTGCCGCGCAGGCCCGTCTCCAGGAGCGTGCCGCAGGCCGTGATGAGCGCGGCGGCGCACATCAACGCGACGAAGGCACCCAGGAACCCGCCCTTCCGGTCGCGGATCGTCTGTAGTGCGTAGCGCAGCATCATGAGGTCTCGGTCTCTCTTCTGTTGTCGTCGGGGGTGCCCGGAGGGACGGCCGCCCCGGCGTCCGACGGTGCGGCGGCCGGCCCGGCGACCGGTGCGTCCGTCGGTGCGGGGAAGGCCAGGAGGCGGGTGAGGACGGTGCGGGCCCCGGGCGGGGTGTCTCCGTCGGAGCGCTTGTAGCGGTTGAGGAGGGCGATGTACTCCTCGAAGAAGTCGCGCAGCTCGGCCACCGTCAGCCGCATCGTGCCGCGCGAGTACGGGAAGGCGTCGGCCCATTCGTCGGCCTCGGCGCCGCCGCTCTCGCGCTGGAGCTGCTCGAAGAGCTCCAGGTCGGCGGCGTACGACAGGTGGTTCAGCTCGTCCATGACGAGCCGCGTCTCGGCGTTCTGCCGACTGCGCGGCGGGAAGCGCCGGTCCCCGGGCACCGCACGCCACCAGCGCTCGCGCCCGTGCCCGGCGCCGTCCGTCTCCTCGACGAAGCCGTACCGGGCGAGCTCGCGCAGGTGGTAGCTCGTCGCCCCGGTGTTGAGGCCAAGGGCCCGGGCCAGGGTCGCGGACGTGGCGGGCCCGTGCACGGTGAGGTGCTGGAGCATCTGCTGCCGCCGGGGCTGCGCCAGCGCCTTGAGGACCTTCAGGTCACTCAGCTCTTCGGGAGCGGGCACGGCGCCGTCGGCGCGACCGGTCTCGTCGGCCCCGGCGCGGCCGGACCCGACGGGGGGACCGGACTTCGCGACCGGACCATCTTTCGCGGCCCCGCTGGGGGCGCGCCCCTCGCTTCTGCCCTGGTGGTGAACCATGCGTACACAGTCGCCTGTGCACAGGTTCCTGTGCACGGTGGCAACCAGGCGTCTTGTACGGGGGGTTAACCCCCCTACAGGGATCTCGCTTCGGGGATCACCCGGGACCTCGGGCGCCTCGGGCCGGGGCCGCACCCGGAGGCCCGTCGGACCTCACCGCCGGAGGTCCTCCCGAGGCGACGCCCCGGTGGGTCCGGCGGGCGACGGCCCCGGTGGGTCCGGTGTCCGCTCAGAGGCTCTCGTACCCGAGGTCCTCCGTGTCCTCTCCCTCTTGCTCCAGCGCCTCGCGGACCACGCGCAGCGCCATGCCCTCCGGATAGCCCTTGCGGGCGAGCATGCCCGCGAGGCGGCGCAGCCGCTTGTCGCGGTCGAGGCCGCGGGTGGAGCGCAGCTTGCGGGCCACGAGCTCGCGGGCGGTGGCCTCCTCCTGCTCCGCGTCGAGCTGGCCGACGGCCTCGTCGATCAGGGTCGCGTCCACGCCCTTG
This sequence comes from Streptomyces sp. YIM 121038, assembly GCF_006088715.1. NCBI lineage: Bacteria > Bacillati > Actinomycetota > Actinomycetes > Kitasatosporales > Streptomycetaceae > Streptomyces > Streptomyces sp. YIM 121038. The sequence continues at coordinate 6,914,820 of NZ_CP030771.1, read as the reverse complement.
GTCCGCAGCTCGCGGGCCAGGGCCCGGCGGGCGAGGCCCCGGCCGTGGTGCCGGGACTCGACCCAGGCGTCCGCGAAGGCCTCGTCGTTGATCAGGCCGACCTCTTCGAAGCGGGACAGCACCTCGTCCGCCACGTCGTCGGGGATGTCCCGCTTGCGCAGGGCGTCGGCCAGCTGTTTGCGCGTGCGGGGCGTCCCGGTGAGCAGGCGCAAACAGATGCCTCGCGCCCGCTCAGCGGGATCCCCCGAGGGCGGTTCCCCGTTCTCGGCCCTCGACGAGGACGGGGAACCGCTGTCCTGGTGGCTGCCGAAGCCGCCGCGCCGCCGACGGCGGCCGCCCCGGCCCTCCTGGTCGCCGCTCCACGGGCCGTCGGCTTCGGCACCCGCCCCCTCCGGTCCGCCGCCACTCCAGTGGCCGCCTCCCGGGGGGTCCGTGTGCTCCGCCCAGTCGGTACGTCGCGTCACGGCCTAGCTCTTGGCCGCCGCGGTCTTGGACTTCGTGGCCTTCGCCGCCGGAGCGGGCACCGTCTTGGCGGCGTCGGCCGCCGGTGCCTCGCCCGCCGGGTCCGCGGCGGGCTCGCTCTCGGTGCTCTCCGGCCGGACGCCGACGCCCAGCTTCAGCTTGATCTTCTTCTCGATCTCGTTGGCGAGGTCGGGGTTGTCCTTCAGGAAGTTACGGGCGTTCTCCTTGCCCTGGCCGAGCTGGTCGCCCTCGTACGTGTACCAGGCACCGGCCTTGCGGACGAAGCCGTGCTCCACGCCCATGTCGATCAGGCCGCCCTCGCGGGAGATGCCCTGGCCGTAGAGGATGTCGAACTCGGCCTGCTTGAAGGGGGGCGCGACCTTGTTCTTGACGACCTTGACGCGGGTGCGGTTGCCGACCGCGTCCGTGCCGTCCTTCAGGGTCTCGATGCGGCGGATGTCCATGCGCACCGAGGCGTAGAACTTCAGCGCCCGGCCACCGGTCGTGGTCTCCGGGGAGCCGAACATCACGCCGATCTTCTCGCGCAGCTGGTTGATGAAGATCGCGGTGGTCTTCGACTGGTTGAGCGCGCTGGTGATCTTCCGCAGGGCCTGGCTCATCAGCCGGGCCTGCAGACCCACGTGCGAGTCGCCCATCTCGCCCTCGATCTCGGCGCGGGGCACCAGGGCCGCCACCGAGTCGATGACGATCAGGTCGAGCGCGCCGGAGCGGACCAGCATGTCGACGATCTCGAGGGCCTGCTCGCCGTTGTCCGGCTGGGACAGGATGAGGTTGTCGATGTCGACGCCGAGCTTCTTCGCGTACTCCGGGTCGAGGGCGTGCTCCGCGTCCACGAAGGCGACGGCGCCGCCAGCCCGCTGCGCGTTGGCCACGGCGTGCAGCGTGAGGGTCGTCTTACCGGAGGACTCCGGGCCGTAGATCTCCACCACACGGCCGCGCGGGATGCCGCCGACGCCGAGCGCGACGTCGAGCGCGGTCGAGCCGGTCGGGATGACCTCGATGGGCTCCTGGGACCGCTCGCCCATGCGCATGACCGCGCCCTTGCCGAATTGCCGTTCAATCTGTGCGAGCGCGGCGTCGAGCGCCTTCTCGCGGTCGGTTCCTGCCATGGGTTCCACCCGGTTTGCTTGAGTCGATCGCTTCACGTCAAAGACGCTAACGCCTGCCACTGACAATGCGCCCCGACGCCCGTCCGGCCTGTGGATAACTCAGGCCCCTCGGCCCGCCGCAACCCACCGGCGCACCCGGGAATCCCCCCGCGAACCCCCGGTACGACGCCGCCGGAGCCCCCATAAGAATGGATGTTCGATTTTGCTGTCAAGCGCACCACGCCAGGCGCGCCCGACGGGTCGACCCATGAGCGGAACCCGCGCTTCAGCCGTCGGGGTCCGGCGGAACGCGGCCCCGCGGAGCCCTCAGCCCTCGCGCCCCGGAGGCGTCAGCGCGCGCCGCAGCCGGTCGAGCAGGGGCGTGCCGCCGCGGCGGCGGTGTCCGTGCACCCGCGGGTCGTCCATGACGTCGTACCGCTTCACGTACGCCCCGAGGAACGCCTGCAGCGTCGCCACCGCCGGGATGGCGATCAGGGCGCCGACCGCGCCGAGCAGCGCCGTGCCCGCGATGACCGACCCGAAGGCGACCGCCGGGTGGATGTCCACGCTCTTGGCGGTGAGCTTGGGCTGCAGGACGTAGTTCTCGAACTGCTGGTAGATGACCACGAAGCCCAGCACCCACACCGCGTACCAGGGGTCGACGGTGAAGGCGATCAGCATCGGCAGGGCGCCCGCCAGGTACGTGCCGATCGTCGGGATGAACTGCGACACCAGGCCCACCCACACCGCGAGGGCGGGGGCGTAGGGCACTTCGAGGATCTGCAGCAGGATGTAGTGCGCGATCCCGGAGATCAGTGCCATCAGGCCGCGCGAGTAGAGGTAGCCGCCGGTCTTGTTGACCGCGATCTCCCAGGCGCGCAGCACCTCGGCCTGCTTGGCGGGCGGGAGCACGGAGCACAGCGCGCGCCGCAGCCGGGGCCCGTCGGCGGCGAAGTAGAACGAGAACAGCAGGATCGTCAGGAGCTGGAAGAGGCCCCCGAGCACCTGCGCGGAGACGTCCAGGACGCCGCTGGCGCTGTTCTGTACGTACTTCCGCAGCCAGTCGGAGTGGACCAGGCTGTCCTGGACCTCGACGCGGGACAGGTCCGTGTCGAAGGTCTGGTTGATCCAGCGGATGACCTTGTCCAGGTAGTCCGGGAAGTCCTCGACCATGTCGACGATCTGGCCCGCGAGCATCGAGCCCATCATCGTGATGAAGCCCGCGGTGGCGATGATCACGCCGAGGAAGACGATGCCCGTGGCCAGGCCCCGGCGCAGCCCGCGCGCCGCCATCCAGCTCACGGCGGGCTCGACGGCGAGCGCCAGGAAGAACGCGATCAGGATGTTGATCAGCAGTCCGGTCAGCTGGTGGAAGGCCCAGCTGCCGAGCTGGAAACAGGCGACCAGGGCGAGCGCGAGCACCATGGCACGCGGCAGCCAGCGCGGCATGCCCGGGCCACGTCCCTCCCCGGCCCCGGCGGGGGGCTGGGCGGGCGGCGTGGTGCCGGGCGGCGTCATGGCCTCGGAGGTGATCTGCGCGGTGTCGTCTGTGGGTGCCACCGTGCCAGTCTCGCCCACGGGGGCGGCGATCGGCCGTCGCCCCCGCCTGTTCGCGGCGCTCCTCACATCCCGCACGCGGCGCCGCGGTCTCCGCGCGCCCGCGCGGGGCTCCGCGTGCTCGCCCCGGGGACACCTCTCGGCCCCCGGAGGGCCATCTCGTCGCCTCCGTGGATCAGCGTTTTTCGGCCGGTACGTCCACGGCCTTGCACACCGCCCGCCAGACCTCCTTCGCCTCCCAGCCCGCGTCCAGTGCTTCGTGCACCGTCCGTCCGCCCAGCTCGGACATCACGTGGTCGCGCGCGAAGGAGTCCGCGTACCCCGCGCCGAAGTGGGCTGCCATTCGCTGCCAGAAGACCGTCAACCGCATGCGTCCAGTATCGCGCCCCTGAGAGTGCAGCCGAGCCCGGAGGGCTTGTCGGCGGCGCATTCCGCCCTACCGTCGGAACATGGCCGAAAACGGAGCGTCCCCGCACGCCGCGTCCTCCCCGCTCGCGCGCGCCGAACAGTTCGTCTGGCTCACCGCGCGCGTCCTCGAACAGCGACGCTTCGCGTACCACTTCCTGCACGGCACGGACGGCACGGACAGCGGCGACGGCGCCGACACGGTGGAAACGGCCCTCGCCGCGTACGGCAACGCGGACGGCGGGTACGGCCACGCGCTCGAACCCGATCTGCGCGGACCCGTCAGCCAGCCGCTGCACACCGGTCACGCGCTGCGGGTCCTGGACTCCATCGGCCGCTGCGGCGGGCTGCGGGTGGAGCGCGTGTGCCGCTATCTGACCTCGGTGTCGACGGCCGACGGTGCCCTGCCGGCGATCCATCCGAGCCAGCGCGGCTACCCCCTGGCGCCGTTCGTGCCCGTGGTGGACGACCCGCCGAGCGAGCTGCTCGCCACCGGGCCCGTGGTGGGCCTGTTGCACCGCAACGAGGTCTGGCACGCCTGGCTGTTCCGGGCCACCGACTTCTGCTGGCAGGCCGTGGAGTCCCTGGAGAAGTCGCATCCGTACGAGGTCCAGGCGGCGGTCGCCTTCCTGGACGGCGCACCGGACCGCCCGCGCGCGGAGGCGGCGGCCGACCGGCTCGGCCGTCTGGTGCGCGAGCAGCGCCTCATGGCCCTGGAGCCGGAGCGGGCCGCCGCGTATCCGGTGCCCGAGGGGTACGCGCCGGGTGAGCACCACTTCGCCCACGACTTCGCGAAGTCCCCCGACTCGCTCGCCCGCTCCTGGTTCACGGACGAGGAGATGGCGCGCTCCCTGGACTTCCTCGTGAACGACCAGCAAGAAGACGGCGGTTGGCCGATCCGGTGGCGGCAGTGGGCTCCGGGCACCGCTCTGGAGTGGCGGCCGATCGTGACGATCGAGGCCCTGCGCACGCTCGCCGCGCACGGGCGGCCGATCGGCTGAGCCGGCCCCCGGGGTGGCGGCCCGGCCGTCACCCCGTGAGTGCCCGCACGCCCGCCGTGACGGCGACGGCTGCGGCGATGACGACCAGGAACGGCGCGCGCAGCAGCAGCGCCACGACGGCCGCCGCGAGCCCCGCGGCCTTGGCGTCGAGCACCAGGGTCCGGCCGTCGGCGAAGGCCTGCTGGGCGGTGAGGGCGGCGAGCAGCGCGACCGGCAGCAGGGCGGCCATGCGCTTCACGAGAGGCCGCTCCAGGGCTCCGGCGGGCACCAGGAGTCCCGCGAGCTTGACCGCGTAGCAGCTGACGGCGGTCACGGCGATGGCCGTCCAGATGTTCAACGGTTGCCCCTTTGGGTCGCGATGTTCAACGGTCGCCCCTTGGGGTCGCGCGCTGTGCGCGGAGGCCCTCTCCGTAGAGGACGATCGGCACGGCGAGCGCGGCCACCAGGACCGGTACGCCCGCGGGCAGCACGGGCAGCAGTCCGAGTCCCAGGAGGACCGCGACGGCGGCGACCGTGCGCTCCCGGGTGGCCCTGACCATCGGCGCGAGGAGTGCGAGGAAGACCGCGGGGCCCGCGGCGTCGAGGCCCCAGGCGTCGGTGTCCCCGATCGCCTCGGCGCCGACCGCGCCCGCGAGGGTGGTCAGGTTCCACAGCGCGTAGAGGCTGAGCCCCGTCACGGTGAAGCCGATGCGGGCGCCCCGCCGTCCGCGCTGCGCTAGCGACACGGCCGCGGTCTCGTCGATCACCCAGTGGGCCGCGAACGGCCGCACCGCGCGCGGGAGGGCCAGCAATTGGGAGAGCCTCAGCCCGTAGAACGCGTTGCGCACGCCCAGGAAGAACGCGCCCGCCGCCGCGGTGAACGGGTTCCCGCCCCCGGCGAGCGCACCCACCAGGGCGAACTGTGAGGCCCCCGTGAACACCAGGAGGCTCAGCGCACAGGTCTGCAGCACGGTGAGGCCGCTGCCCGCCGAGGTCACGCCGAAAGCGAATCCGGAGAGGCCGACGGCGATGCCGACGCCGAGAGCGTCACGGACGACGGCGGAGTCCGGACGGTCCGAGACGGCCTCCGCATCGGCCGCGGAGGCCGCCGCCCCGTCCGGGGAGGCGTCGAGCGGGTCGACGCGGCTGGTTATGTCCGCGCTGTTGATGTCTGCGGGTGATGTTCGTTCTGCCACGTCGAGGACGCTACGAGGAGCCCGCCCGGACGGTCTTGTACGTTCTTGCGCTCCCGCTGGTACGCGCCCGGGGGCACGCCCACGATGCGGGTGAAGTGGCGGTTGAGGTGCGGCTGGTCGGTGAAGCCGACGGCCACGGCCGCGTCGGCGGGCGTCGTACCGGTGTCCAGGAGGTGGCGGGCGCGGCGCACGCGCACGTCGGTGAGCCAGGCGTGCGGCGGCATGCCGTACGCGTCGCGGAAGGCGCGCAGCAGGGCGAAGGACCCGACGCCGAGGTCGGCGGCCAGCCGGTCCAGGCTCGGCGGGTCGGTGAGGCGCGCTTCGAGGACGGCACGCGCGCGTGCGGCGACGCGGTGGCCCGCCGACCGCACGGTCCGCTCCGGCAGGGCGCCGCCGTTGAGCCGCAGCATCCGGGTCACGGTGATCCGCAGGAACGTGTCGGCGGCCAGGGCGTTGCCTTCCTCGGCGGCGCGCAGCACCTGGTGGACGAGGGTCACCGCGTGCGCGTCCTCGAACACGGGCTGGACGAAGCCGGGCGTACCGCGGATGGCCGTCGTCTCCGCGGCGATCGCCGCGACCAGCTCCGGCGCCGGGTACACCGCTCCGTACCGCCAGCCCTCGGGCCCTCCGCCCCGCCCGGTGTGCGAGGTGTCGGGGTTGATCAGGGCGAGCATCCCGGGGCCCGCGTGCCGGTCGGCGCCGGTGTGGTGGAAGACGTCGACGCCTTCGGTGACCGCGGCAAGGACGAAGTGCTCGTGGGTGTGCCGCACGAAGGTCTTGCGGACGTAGCGGGCCCGCAGCAGGTCGACGCCGGGCAGCTCGGCGTAGGTCCAGTGCCGCGCCCGCTCAGCCGAACCTGTCATGCCGCCATTCTGCGCCAGTGGCGCAAACCATTTCCCGGCCCGCGGCACCGGCTCGGCGGCCGTGCCCCGGCGCACGGGGCACGGCCGGACGACAAACGCCGTCCGCGCCGCTGAGGGAATGCCGTTCACACAGGTCAGGGCCATTGTCAGTGGCGGGGTGCACGATGGGTCCATGGCTCGGTCCGCGCACAGCGCCCCCGGCGCCCCCGGCGCCCTCGACGGATTCTCCCCCGCGACCCGCGGCTGGTTCGCGGGGGCCTTCTCCGCGCCCACGTCCGCCCAGGCGGGAGCCTGGCGGGCGATCGCGGAGGGCTCGGACGTGCTCGTGGTCGCCCCGACCGGCTCCGGCAAGACCCTGGCCGCGTTCCTCGCCGCGCTGGACCAGCTCGCCTCGTCCCCGCCCCCCGCGGACCCGAAGAAGCGCTGCCGGGTGCTGTACGTGTCGCCGCTCAAGGCCCTCGCGGTCGACGTGGAGCGCAATCTGCGCAGCCCGCTCACCGGCATCCGGCAGGAGTCCGTGCGCCTGGGCCTGCCCGAGCCCGAGGTGCGGGTGGGCATCCGCTCCGGTGACACCCCGGCGGCCGAGCGCCGCGCCCTGGCCACCCGGCCGCCGGACATCCTGATCACGACCCCGGAGTCGCTGTTCCTGATGCTCACGTCCGCCACGCGGGACGCGCTGACGGGCATCGAGACGGTGATCCTCGACGAGGTGCACGCGGTCGCGGGCACCAAGCGCGGCGCGCATCTCGCGCTGACCCTGGAGCGGCTCGACGCGCTCCTGAAGCGCCCCGCCCGCCGGATCGGCCTGTCCGCCACGGTCCGCCCGGTGGACGAGGTGGCGCGCTATCTCTCGCCGCAGCGCAGGGTGGAGGTCGTCCAGCCCGAGTCGGGCAAGGAGTTCGACCTGTCGGTCGTCGTCCCGGTCGAGGACCTGGGCGAGCTGGGCGGCTCCCCGGCGGCGGACTCCGACCAGGGATCCGACCAGGGAGCGGAGCGCCCGTCCATCTGGCCGCACGTCGAGGAGCGCATCACCGACCTCGTCCAGGCCCACCGCTCGACGATCGTCTTCGCCAACTCCCGCCGCCTGGCCGAGCGCCTGTGCAACCGCCTCAACGAGATCGCGTACGAGCGGGCCACGGGCGAGCCCCTCCCCGAGGACCACTCCCCGGCGGAGCTGATGGCGGAGTCGGGCGCCGCCAAGGGCGCGCCCCCCGTCCTCGCCCGCGCCCACCACGGCTCGGTCTCCAAGGAGCAGCGCGCCCAGGTCGAGGAGGACCTGAAGGCGGGCCGCCTCCCCGCCGTGGTCGCCACCTCCAGCCTGGAGCTGGGCATCGACATGGGCGCCGTCGACCTGGTGGTGCAGGTCGAGTCGCCGCCGTCCGTGGCCTCCGGGCTCCAGCGCGTGGGCCGCGCGGGACACCAGGTGGGCGCGGTCTCCACCGGAGTCGTCTTCCCGAAGTACCGGGGTGACCTGGTCCAGGCCGCCGTCGTCACGGAGCGGATGCGCCAGGGCGCCATCGAGTCCCTGCGCGTCCCGGCGAACCCGCTGGACGTGCTGGCCCAACAGCTGGTCGCGATGGTGGCCCTGGACGCCTGGCAGGCGGACGACCTCCTGGCCCTGGTCCGCCGTGCCGCGCCGTTCAGCGCGCTGCCCGAGTCGGCGTTCATCTCGGTCCTGGACATGCTCGCCGGGCGGTATCCCTCCGACGCGTTCGCGGAGCTGCGCCCGCGCGTGGTGTGGGACCGGGTCGCGGGCACGGTCACCGGCCGCCCCGGGGCACAGCGCCTCGCGGTGACCTCCGGGGGCACGATTCCCGACCGGGGCCTCTTCGGGGTCTTCCTCGCGGGCGCCGACCCGAAGAAGGGCGGCGGCCGCGTGGGCGAGCTCGACGAGGAGATGGTCTACGAATCGCGCGTGGGCGACGTCTTCACGCTGGGCACCAGCTCCTGGCGCATCGAGGACATCACGCGCGACCGCGTCCTGGTGTCCCCCGCGCCCGGCGTCCCCGGCCGGCTGCCGTTCTGGAAGGGCGACCAGCTGGGCCGCCCGCTCGAACTGGGGCGCGCCCTGGGCGCGTTCCTGCGCGAGATCGGCTCGCTGCCGCAGGACGACGCGCGCGAGCGCCTCCGGGCGGCGGGCCTCGACACCTGGGCCGCGGACAACGTACTGGCGTACCTCGCCGAGCAGCGCGAGGCCTGCGGGCACGTCCCGGACGACCGCACGATCGTGGTCGAGCGGTTCCGCGACGAGCTGGGCGACTGGCGGGTCGTCGTGCACTCGCCGTTCGGCGCGCAGGTGCACGCGCCCTGGGCCCTCGCGCTCGGTGCCCGCCTCACCGAGCGGTACGGCATGGACGCCCAGGTGATGCACGCCGACGACGGCATCGTGCTGCGCCTGCCGGACGCCGATCTGATGGGCCTCGACCTGCTCGACCAGGAGCCGGTGGACGTCACCGTGGACTCGACGTTCGACCCCGAGCAGGCCCCGGTCGGCGCGGCGGACGTCACCTTCGACAAGGGCGAGGTCAGCCAGGTCGTCACCGATCAGGTGGGCGGCTCGGCGCTGTTCGCGGCGCGCTTCCGCGAGTGCGCCGCCCGCGCGCTGCTGCTGCCGCGCCGCAACCCCGGCAAGCGCACCCCCCTGTGGCAGCAGCGGCAGCGCGCCGCCCAGCTCCTGGAGGTCACCAGCGAGTTCGGCTCCTTCCCGATCATCCTGGAGGCCGTCAGGGAGTGCCTCCAGGACGTCTTCGACGTCCCGGGCCTCACGGAGCTGATGGGCGACATCGAGTCCCGCCGCGTCCGGCTCGTGGAGGTCACCACCCCGGAGCCGTCCCCGTTCGCCCGCTCCCTGCTGTTCGGGTACGTCGCCCAGTTCCTGTACGAGGGCGACTCGCCCCTCGCCGAGCGCCGCGCGGCCGCCCTGTCCCTCGACTCCCGTCTCCTCGCCGAGCTCCTGGGCCAGGCCGAGCTGCGCGAACTGCTCGACGCGGACGTGCTCACCGAGCTGGAGCGCGAGCTCCAGTGGCGCACGGAGGACCGCCGCGTCAAGGACGCCGAGGGCGTCGCCGACCTGCTGCGCCTGCTCGGCCCGCTCACGGACGCCGAGCTGGCCGAGCGGGGTGCGGAGCCCGCCTGGGCGGAGGACCTCGCTGCGGCCCGCCGCGCCATCCGGGTCCGGATCGCCGGGGCCGACCACTGGGCGGCCATCGAGGACGCGGGCCGCCTGCGCGACGCCCTGGGCACGGCCTTGCCGGTCGGCGTCCCCGAGGCTTTCACCGAGCCCGTGAAGGACCCCCTCGGCGACCTCCTCGGGCGCTATGCCCGCACCCACGGCCCGTTCACCTCCGCCGGGGCCGCCGCTCGCTTCGGCCTCGGCGCCGCCGTCACGGAGGGCGCGCTGCACCGCCTCGCGGCGAACGGCCGCGTCGTCCAGGGCGAGTTCCACCCGGCGGGCATCGGCCAGGAGTGGTGCGACGCGGCCGTGCTGCGCCGGCTGCGCCGCCGCTCCCTCGCCGCGCTCCGCCAGGAGCTGGAGCCGGTGCCTCCGGCCGCGCTCGCCCAGTTCCTGCCGCAGTGGCAGCACCTGAGCAGCCACGGCCTGCGGGGCGTCGACGGCCTCGTCCGCGCGATCGAGCAGCTCCAGGGCGCGTCCGTGCCCGCTTCGGCCCTGGAGAAGCTCGTCCTGCCCTCCCGAGTGGCGGGATACGCCCCGGCGCTGCTCGACGAACTCACCGCCGCCGGAGAGGTGCTGTGGGCCGGAGCGGGGTCCCTTCCGGGCAAGGACGGCTGGGTCTCGCTCTATCTGGCCGACGCCGCTCCCCTCCTCCTGCCGCCCGCGCACCCCCTGGAGCTCACCGCGCTCCACCAATCCGTCCTGGACGCGCTCTCCGGGGGGTACGGCCTGTTCTTCCGGCAGATCGCCGACCAGGTCCGCGCCACCACGCACCCCGAGGCCACCGACCCCCAGCTGGCCGACGTGGTGTGGGACCTGGCCTGGTCGGGCCGGCTCACGAACGACACGCTCGCCCCCATGCGCTCCCTCCTGGGCTCGGGCCGTACGGCGGGGTCCACGGCCCACCGTGCGAAACGCGCCGTCCCGCGCGGGCGCTACGGCAGCCTGACCGCCGCCGCCCGCCCCGCCTCCCGCACGGGCCCGCCGACCGTCGCGGGCCGCTGGTCGCTGCTGCCCGCCCGTGAGCCCGACCCGACCCTGCGCGCCCACGCCCTGGCCCGCACGCTGCTCGACCGGCACGGCGTGGTGACCCGGGGCGCGGTCGCCGCCGAGGGCGTCGAGGGCGGCTTCTCGGCGACGTACCGGATCCTGTCGGCCTTCGAGGACAACGGCCAGGCCCGTCGCGGGTACGTGGTGGAGGGGCTCGGCGCGGCCCAGTTCGCCATGGACGGCGCCGTGGACCGGCTGCGCGCCACGGCCACCGCGCGGGAGCGCGCGGGCGCCGGGCACACCACCGACCCCCAGGCGGTCGTCCTGGCGGCCGCCGACCCGGCGAACGCGTACGGGGCCGCGCTGCCCTGGCCCGACCCCCCGGCCGAAGCCGGTCACAAGCCGGGCCGCAAGGCGGGCTCCCTGGTCGTCCTGGTCGACGGCGAGCTGACGCTGTACGTGGAGCGCGGCGGCAAGACCGTCCTGGCCTGGGCGTCGTCCGAGGCCGACCAGGACCCCAGGCTCCTCGCGGCCGCGACATCGCTGGCCTCGGCCGCCAAGGCGGGCGCGCTCGGCACGGTCACCGTGGAGCGCATCAACGGCGCCCCCGCCCTGACCTCCCCCCTGGCCCCCCTCCTGGAGCACACCGGCTTCCACGCCACCCCGAGAGGCCTCCGCGTGCGCGCCTGACCCCGGTGGACACCGGGGCGGCGGTCCCGGCCCGGCCCTGGGGCGACCTTGCGGCCCGGGTCCGGGGCGGCCTTGCGCCCAGGGCCCTGGAGCGACCTGCCAGCCCGAGGCCCGCAGCGCCCGTCCGATCCTGCCGGTGCTAGCCGGTGGCGGCCCGCGGCAGCCGTCGATCCGGCCGGTGCTAGACGGTGCTGGCCCGTGGCGGCCCATGGCGGCCTACCAGCCCATCACCAGGAAGGCCGTGGTCCAGCACCGGACCAACCCCCCACCCCACCCCCAAGTGGCACCCTGTCTCCACCCCCAAGTGACACCCTGTCCCCATGCCCGAAGGAGACACAGTCCACCAGACGGCCCGCCGCCTCCACCGGGCCCTGGCCGGTCACACCCTCACGCGCTCCGACCTCCGCGTTCCCAAGCTGGCCACGGCCGACCTGACCGGCCGCACCGTCCTGGACGTCACCCCTCGCGGCAAGCACCTGCTCACCCGCGTGGAGGGCGGCCTCACCCTCCACTCGCACCTGCGCATGGACGGCTCGTGGAAGGTCTACGCCCCGGACGAACGCTGGCGCGGCGGACCCGCCCACCAGATCCGGGCCATCCTCGCCACCGCCGACCGCACGGCCGTCGGCTACCGCCTGCCCGTCCTCGAACTGCTCCGCACCGCCGACGAACAGCGCGCCGTCGGCCACCTGGGCCCCGACCTCCTCGGCCCCGACTGGGACCCCGGCCAGGCCCTGCGCAACCTCCTCACGGCCCCCGAGCGCGCCCTCGGCGAGGCCCTGCTCGACCAGCGCAACCTCGCGGGCATCGGCAACATCTACAAGAGCGAGCTGTGCTTCCTGCTCGGCGTCACCCCCTGGCTGCCGATCGGCGAACTCCCCGCCGACACGGCGGACCGGCTGCCCGCCCTCGCCAAGAAGCTGCTGGAAGCCAATCGCGACCGCCCCGACCGCACGACCACGGGCGTCCCCCGCCCCGGCCGACGGCTGTACGTGTACGGCCGGGCACCGCGCCCCTGTCTGCGCTGCGGCACCCCCGTACGGACGGCGGACCAGGGCGACGGCTCCCGCCAGCGCCCGACGTACTGGTGCCCGACCTGCCAGCGAGGACCGGCGCCCCGGCCCGGAAACCGCCCCACCCCCACCAATTGACGGTCCGTCAGCTCTCTCCTACGGTCCCGTCATGCCCCTCACGGCGTACGACCTCACCGGCCGCACCGCGTTCGTCACCGGCGCGGCGAGCGGCATCGGCCGCGCCAGTGCCGTCCTGCTCGCGCGGGCGGGAGCCGCGGTGCACTGCGCCGACCGGGACGCGCCGGGCCTGCACGAGACGGCCGCCCTCATCAAGGAGACCGGCGGCACCGCCCACCCGCGCCTCCTGGACGTCACCGACCGGGCGCAGGTGGCGCAGGCCGTGGCGGACGCGGCCGCGGCGACGGGCCGCGTCGACGTCCTGGCCGCCATCGCCGGGATCATGCACAGCAGTACGGTCCTGGCGACCCGCGAGGAGGACCTCGACCGGGTCCTGGGCGTGAACTTCAAGGGAGTCCTGTACGCCTGCCGGGCGGCGGCCCGCGTGATGATCGAGGCGGGCTCGGGCGGCAGCATCGTCACGATGGCGTCGGGCGCCGTGGACACGGGAGGCCCCGGCCTGCTCTGCTACGGCGCTTCGAAGGCCGCGGTGGTGCAGCTGACGAAGACGCTGGCCACCGAGGTCGGACCGCACGGCATCCGCGTCAACGCCGTGGCACCGGGCTGGATCCGTACGCCGATGACCGACCGCCACGACGCCGCGGCGCGGGCCCACACCGAGGGCCTCATGGCCCGGAGGTCGCCGCTCGGCCGCGTCGGCGAGCCGGAGGACGTCGCCCATGCCGTGCTGTACCTGGCCTCGGACGCGGCGGCGTTCACGACCGGCCAGATCCTCCGCCCCAACGGCGGCGTGGCGATGCCTTGGTAGCGGAGCCGCGCCCCGGCCGGTCACGCCCCCACGCCCGGGCAGTCGCGCGCCCCCGCGCCCCAGCATGCTCCGTCCCCACCACCTCGCGCCGTGACCCGGTCCCGCGCCGACGCGGCCGCGCCACCCCCAGCGCCCGCTCCTTGGGCACACAGTGCACGGGCAGCAGGCTCAGCCCCCAGCCCCCGGCGGCGATCGTGCCCTCCAGGGCCCCCGCGTCGGGCGTCACCGCGAGCCGCAGCACCGCCCACCACCACAGCGCGGCGAGCCCGAGAGCCGAGGTCCACCGCAGGACGCGCCCCGCCACGGCTGTCACCTCCCGCCAGACGACGCTAGACCCGGCCCGTCCCCCGGCGGCAGGGCGCACCGGGCGCACCGAGGGTGCGCGAGCGCCGTCGACCGGCCCGTCCCCACGGACGGGCGCCCCACCGGTGCGGAGCCGCTATCCGTTCTCGGCCTGGAACATCCAGTGGTGCTTCTCCAGGTCGGCCGTGATGCCGATGAAGATGTCCTGGCTCACCGGGTCGGCGTCGCCGGTGGCGTTCACCCGCTCGCGCATCCGCGTGATCACCGCGCCGAGGGCGGCCACGAGCGTGCCCACCGCGTCCGTGTCCTTGACCCAGCCTTCGGGGACGGCGCCGATGCCGCTGCTGCCCGCCACGGTGGCCGCGCGGCCGTCGGGCGAGACGCCGAGCGTCGAGGCCCGCTCCGCGACCGTGTCGGAGTGCAGCCGTGCGGTGTCGACGACCTCGTCGAGCTGGAGGTGGATGGAGCGGAAGCGCGGCCCCACCACGTTCCAGTGGATCTGCTTGGCGATCAGGGACAGGTCGACGAGGTCGACGAGCGCGCCCTGCAGGGCCTCGGACACCGTCTTCAGATCTGCGTCGGGCAGCGGACTCTTGACGACGTACATCGGTCACCTCCGGCTACACGGGGTCATCCAGGCGTGTTCGACCACGCGGTTACCCGCATCCGGGCCGAACACCCATCAACCATCGCGCACCGGCACTACTACGGCCACTTCGGAAAGCAGGCGCTCGTGTGCCCCCGCCATGGGCACCGGCGCCCGGGGCGCCGCGTACCGCCGCCCGCTCAGGGCGCCGCGTACCGTCGCGGGGACAGCGAAGGCCCCGGCCGGAACACCCGGCCAGGGCCTTCAGCACGTCTGGTCACCCGCAGGTCACGCCGCGACGACGTCGACCGCCTCCGCGGGTGCCTTGATCGTGACCCGTTCCGGTGGCACGCCGGTCACCGAGACGGAATTGAGCATCGGGCGGACCGGTGCCCGCACCGGTTCCGTGGCCGCTGCCGACTCGGCCAGCTCGGCGAGCGAGAGCTCGTCGCTCACTTCTCGCATGAGCTCGGACATCCGTACGTCAAGCGCGTCGCAGATCGCGGAAAGCAGCTCGGAGGAAGCCTCCTTCTGCCCCCGCTCCACCTCGGAGAGATAGCCGAGTGAGACTCGGGCGGACGAGGAGACTTCGCGCAGAGTACGGCCCTGGCGCTGGCGCTGCCGACGCAGCACGTCACCCAGCAGGCGACGGAGCAGAATCATCGGTGGCTCCCTCCTCGGACCGCGTAGCCGCATCCTTCACGCCCCACCGTACCGCCTCGCGCGGCGGCCGTGCGGGGAGCGATGTCGTGTTCACTCAGGGCTGCAAACATCAAGTCCCCCCGTTCTGTTCCGTATCCTGTGCGCGCTCGTTCCCGGCGCGTTCGCCGGAGAGCTGCTCTAGGAGCAGGCATAGCACGCCGCGGACGCTCTCCATACGGATTTCCGTACGGTTTCCGTTCAACCGCAGAGTCGCTACTTTCCCCTCAGAGCGAAGCGGGGAACCAGCATCCGCAACGCCGGGAACGACCTCGGCAGAACCGGCCGCGCCTCCCGCACCTGCGGAAACCGCCACGTGAACCGTCCCCACCGGCTGCCCGTCCTGTGCCTCGGGCCCGGCGACGCCCGTCGTCGCGATCCCCCAGTCCGTCCCGAGGAGCCGCCGCACCCCGGCCGCCATCTGGAGGGCGACCTCGGCGTCCACGGCCCCGCGGGCGGCGAGCAGGTCGCCGTCGACCCCGAGGACCTCCCGCTTGAGCTCCGTCGCGTACGCGGTCACGGACCCCCGGAAGACCCGTGAGGCCCCCGGTACGGCCGTCACCTCGGCGGCCACGAGGCCCCCGGTCAGCGACTCGGCGACACCCAGGGTCTCACCCCGCTCGCCGAGCAGCCGCAGCACCTCGGCCGCGGCCCCTGCCGCCGCCTCCGCGACGGCAGCGTCTCCCGGCCCGGCAGCCGCCACGGCCGCCGCCTTTCCAGAGGGCCCCGGGGACGTCACTTGGCCGCCCCCGGCTCCCCTGCCTCGGAGGTCTCGGCGACATCAGAGCCGTCGGAGCCCTGAGGGGCCGCGGCGCCCTGGGGGGCCGCAGCGACCTCGGAGACCTCGTAAGCCTCAGCTGCCACAACAGCCTCAGACGTCCCAGCAGTCCCAGGCGCGACAGCAGCCTCGGCCATGCCCCGCCGCCGCAGCACCACGGCCTGTTTCACATAGTCGAGCCCGGTCACCACGGTCAGCACGACGGCCACCGCCATCACCCAGAACCGCAGCGTGGCCAGCGGCCCGGTCAGCGCCAGGACGTACATCCCGACGGCCGTGCCCTGGGCCAGCGTCTTCATCTTGCCGCCGCGGCTGGCCGGAATGACGCCGTAGCGGATCACCCAGAACCGCAGCAGCGTGATCCCCAGCTCGCGTCCGAGGATCACGAGGGTCACCCACCACGGCAGGTCCCCGAGCCAGGACAGACAGATCAGGGCGGCGCCCATGATCGCCTTGTCCGCGATGGGGTCGGCGATCTTGCCGAAGTCCGTGACCAGGTTGTACGTACGCGCCAGATGCCCGTCGAACAGGTCCGTGATCATGGCGATGGCGAAGGCGGCCCAGGCGAAGGAGCGCCACGCCGGGTCGTATCCGCCGTTGGCGAGCAGCAGCATCACGAATCCGGGCACGAGCAGCAGCCGGATCATGGTCAGCAGGTTCGCGACGTTCCACAGACTGGCCTGGTCCATCGCGGCGGCGCCGAGCTTCCCGCCGCGCACCGGCTTCGCGCCGGGCGCGCCGGAGCCGCCCGCCGCGGATGCCGGGACCTGGGTCATCTGCCCGTCCCTTCACCGGCTCCATGGGGTCGGTCGGAAGCCTCCAGGACCTCGCACCGCTCAGCCAACAGATCCACGCCCTCCGTGCCGACGACCTTTGCCACGACCATACGGCCGATCTCCAGGCCGTCCCCAGGGGCGGAGTCCACGAAACGGATCTGTCCGTCGGTCTCGGGGGCCTGGTGCGCGGCCCGGCCGATGGCGCCCTCCTCGTCGTCGACGGCCTCGATGAGGACCTCGACGCGCTCGCCGACGCGCTCCTCCGCGCGCTGGGACGTCAGCTCCTCGGCGAGGCGCGCCACGCGCGCGAGCCGCTCGTCGACGACGTCCTGGTCGAGCTTGTGCTCGTAGGTCGCCGCCTCGGTGCCCTCCTCGTCGGAGTAGCCGAAGACGCCGATGGCGTCCAGGCGGGCGCCGGTGAGGAAGCGCTCGAGCTCCGCCACGTCGGCCTCGGACTCGCCGGGGAAACCCACGATGAAGTTGGAGCGCACACCGGCCTGCGGCGCCTTGCTCCGGATCGTGTCGAGCAGCTCCAGGAAGCGGTCGGTGTCGCCGAAGCGCCGCATGGCCCGCAGGACGCCGGGCGCGGAGTGCTGGAAGGACAGGTCGAAGTACGGCACGACCTTCTCCGTCGACGTCAGGACGTCGATCAGGCCGGGGCGCATCTCGGCGGGTTGGAGGTAGCTCACCCGCACCCGCTCGATGCCGTCGACGGCCGCGAGCTCGGGCAGCAGCGTCTCCAGGAGGCGGATGTCGCCGAGGTCCTTGCCGTACGAGGTGTTGTTCTCGGAGACCAGCATGATCTCCTTCACGCCCTGCTCGGCGAGCCAGCGCGTCTCGCCGAGCACGTCCGAGGGGCGGCGCGAGATGAACGAGCCGCGGAAGGACGGGATGGCGCAGAACGAGCATCTGCGGTCGCAGCCGGAGGCCAGCTTCACGGAGGCCACGGGGCTCGTGCCGAGGCGGCGGCGCAGCGGCGCGCGCGGCCCGGACGCGGGCGCGAGGCCGTCCGGCAGGTCGACCGGGGCGTGCCCGGGCAGGGCGACCTCCGCGCCGGCCTCCTGGCGCTCGGCCGGGCTGATCGGCAGGAGCTTGCGGCGGTCACGCGGAGTGTGCGCCTCGACACTGCCGCCGCCGAGGATGACCTGGAGGCGGTTGGAGATGTCGGCGTAGTCGTCGAAGCCGAGGACGCCGTCGGCTTCGGGCAGCGCTTCGGCCAGCTCCTTGCCGTAGCGCTCGGCCATGCAGCCGACGGCCACGACGGCCTGGGTGCGGCCGTGGCCCTTCAGGTCATTGGCTTCGAGCAGGGCGTCGACGGAGTCCTTCTTGGCGGCTTCGACGAAGCCGCAGGTGTTGACGACGGCGACATCCGCTTCCTCGGCGTCCTCCACGAGGGCCCAGCCGTCCGCCTCCAAGCGGCCTGCGAGCTCCTCCGAGTCCACCTCGTTACGGGCGCAGCCGAGCGTGACAAGGGCGACAGTGCGGCGTTCGGGCATGGTCTCAAGACTACTTCGTCCATGCGTCGGCGCCCGCCGCCAGGGTTCCTGGGCTCGCGACGGGCGCTGGTCAAGGGTCCTGGGACGCCGCTGGTCAGCCGACCTCCGGGTCGCCCTTCGTGTACGTGAGGCGCTCCACCTGGCCCGGCTCGAACTCGTTCTCGACCTGCTTGCCGTTCACGAAGAGGCTGATCGCACCGGCGTCGCCGAGCACGAGGTGGATCTTCTGCTTGTCCTGGAAGGTCTTGGACTCGCCCTGCTTGAGCAGGCCGTCGAAGAGCAGCCGGCCGTTGTGGTCCTTGGCCGAGATCCAGCTGCGCCCGTCGGAGGCGTCGACCTTGACGGTCACCTTGTCCCGGGGCACACCGGCGATGGCGCTGTCCGAGGGGTCCGGCTTGGGGTCGGCGGGCTTGGAGGGGCTCGGCTTCTCGGCGGGCTTGCTGCTGGTGGGCGTGGAGCCCTCGGCGACCTGCTGCGACGAGCCGTCGTCGTCCCCGCCGCTGAACGCGGTGTACGCGACGAAGCCGATCACGGCGACGATGGCGGCGACCATGGCCGCCGTCCAGTTCGGCCGGCGCGGCTCGGAGCGGATCCGCTCGGCCTCGAACAGCGGCGCGGCCGGGGTCGGCGCCGGGGGCCGTCCGCCGCGCCCCTCGTCGTACTGGGCGAGCAGCGGGGCGGGGTCGATGCGGACGGCGCGGGCGAGCGTACGGATGTGCCCGCGCGCGTAGACGTCGCCGCCGCAGCGGGAGAAGTCGTCCTGTTCGATCGCGTGCACGATCGGGATGCGCACCCGGGTGGTCGTACTGACCTCGTCGACGGTCAGGCCCGCGTCGATGCGCGCCTGCCGGAGCACACGGCCGATCGGGGGACGGTCCTCCGCGGGACGCTCCTGGGCAGGGCTTTCCGCGGGCCCGTCCGCGACGGCGCGGTCGTCTGCGGGGCGGTCGTCTGAAGGGCGGTCGTCTTCAGGGGAGTTGCCGATGGACACGGGTGCGCCTTTCGAGCGTGTAGCCACCTGCCGGACATTCAGTCTAGGGGGGCTGAGAAAGGGTGGGGCAACCGGGCGGACGGACTTTGTACGCCATCAGAATGGCCGGACATCCTGACGGGGGGACACGGTCTTGCGCTTCCCTCAACTTGACGTACGCCGAGGGGAAACGGTTGCCTGCGTTCCCGTACGGGTGAGCTCGGCCCCCGTACGGGCCAGACGGCCCCCGTACCCGGCGCTCCCGGCCGTCGTACGAGGTCAGACCCTGTGCTTGTGCGGTGTTTCCGGACCTCTAAGAAGCCTCCCCGCGGAGTACGGCGAGCACTCCATCCAGCTCATCAGGTTTCACGAGAACATCACGAGCCTTCGACCCCTCGCTCGGACCCACGATGTTGCGCGACTCCATGAGGTCCATGAGGCGGCCGGCCTTGGCGAAGCCGACGCGCAGTTTGCGCTGGAGCATCGACGTGGACCCGAACTGGGTGGAGACGACCAGCTCCGCCGCCTGGCACAGCAGGTCGAGGTCGTCGCCGATGTCCTCGTCGATCTCCTTCTTCTGCTTGGTGCCCACCGTGACGTCGTCGCGGAAGACCGGCGCCATCTGGTCCTTGCAGTGCTGTACGACCGCCGCGACCTCGTCCTCGGTCACGAAGGCGCCCTGCATGCGGACCGGCTTGTTCGCCCCCATCGGCAGGAAGAGCCCGTCACCCTTGCCGATGAGCTTCTCCGCGCCGGGCTGGTCGAGGATGACGCGGCTGTCGGCGAGCGAGGAGGTGGCGAAGGCGAGCCGGGAGGGCACGTTCGCCTTGATCAGACCGGTCACGACGTCCACGGAGGGCCGCTGGGTGGCGAGCACCAGGTGGATGCCGGCCGCGCGCGCGAGCTGGGTGATGCGCACGATCGAGTCCTCGACGTCGCGCGGCGCGACCATCATCAGGTCGGCGAGCTCGTCGACGATCACCAGCAGGTACGGATAGGTCTTCAGCTCGCGCTCGCTGCCCTCGGGCGTCTTGAGCTTGCCCTCGCGGATGGCCTGGTTGAAGTCGTCGATGTGGCGGTAGCCGAACGCCGCGAGGTCGTCGTAGCGCAGGTCCATCTCGCGCACGACCCACTGGAGCGCCTCGGCGGCCCGCTTGGGGTTGGTGATGATCGGCGTGATCAGGTGCGGGATGCCCTCGTACGCGGTGAGCTCGACCCGCTTGGGGTCGACGAGGACCATCCGGACGTCCTCGGGCGTCGCTCTTATCATGATCGAAGTGATCAGGCAGTTGATGCAGGACGACTTGCCGGAACCGGTGGCTCCGGCCACCAGGATGTGCGGCATCTTCGCCATGTTGGCCATGACGTAGCCGCCCTCGACGTCCTTGCCGAGCGCGACGAGCATGGGGTGGTCGTCCTCGGCCGCGTCCGCGAGGCGCAGCACGTCGCCGACGTTGACCATCTCGCGGTCGGTGTTCGGGATCTCGATGCCGACCGCGGACTTGCCGGGGATCGGCGAGATGATCCGGACGTCCGGCGACGCGACGGCGTACGCGATGTTCTTGGCGAGCGCCGTGATCTTCTCGACCTTCACGGCGGGGCCGAGCTCGATCTCGTAGCGCGTGACCGTCGGGCCGCGCGTGAAGCCCGTGACGACGGCGTCGACCTTGAACTCCGTGAAGACGTTCGACAGCGAGTCCACGACCGCGTCGTTGGCGGCGCTGCGGGACTTGCCGGGGCCGCCGCGCTCCAGGAGGTCGAGCGACGGCAGCGAGTACGTGATGTCCCCGGAGAGCTGGAGCTGCTCCGCGCGCGGGGGCAGGTCGCGCGGCTCGTCCGGCGCGGCCTTGGTCAGGTCGGGGACGCCGGTGCGCGCGGGCTCCTCGGCCCCGGTCTTGCGGCCCGGCACGACGTCCGCCCCCCGCGCGGGAGGCACGGGCCCGGACGGGTCCTGCGGGGCGCGCTCCACGGAGACGCCCTGCGTGAGGTCCGCGACCAGCGGCGACGGCGGCATGCCGTGCATCACGGCCCCGTCGAGCGCGGCGGCCGCGGCGGCGGCCACGTCCACCGCGTCCATGGGGCGGTCCGCGGGGGGCTGCACGGAGGCCCGGCGGGGCCTGCGGCGCTTGGAGAGGGCCTCTTCCTCGGCCTGGTCCGGGGAGGGCTCCTGGAGGCCGTCAGCGGGCCGCCTGCGGCCCCGGGAGCGGGGGCGCGCGGGCAGCGCCTCGCGCCACTGGTCGTCGTACCGCTCGTCGTCCTCGCTGTACTCGGCGTACTCCGTGTACTCCTCCGACGTGGCGGGCTCCTCGATGACGCCGAGGCGCACGCCGAGCGCACGCAGGCGCTGCGGGATGGCGTTGACCGGGGTCGCGGTGACGACCAGCAGGCCGAAGATCGTCAGCAGGACCAGCATCGGCACGGCGAGGACCTCGCCCATGGCCTTGGTCAGGGGCGTCGACGCGCCCCAGCCGACGAGGCCGCCCGCGTCCCTTATGGCCTGCATGCCGTCCCCGCGCGCGGGCGAGCCACAGGCGATGTGCACCTGCCCGAGCACGCCGAGGACCAGCGCGGACAGGCCGATGACGATGCGGCCGTTGGCGTCGACCTTCTCGGGGTGGCGGATGAGGCGCATGGCCATGCCCGCGACAAGGAGCGGCACGAGCAGGTCGAGCCGTCCGAAGGCGCCGGTCACCAGTATCTCGACGAGGTCGCCGACGGGGCCGCGCAAATTGGACCAGGTGCCCGCCGCGACGATCAGGGCGATGCCGAGGAGGAGCAGCGCGAGGCCGTCCTTGCGGTGCGCGGGGTCCAGTCCTCTGGCGCCGCGGCCCACGCCGCGGAACATCGCGCCCACGGCGTGCGCGATGCCGAGCCAGATGGCGCGAACCAGGCGGTAGAGGCCGTTGGTGGGGCCCGGCGTCGGCTTCGGGGCGGGCTTCTTGGGCGCCGCGGCCTTCTTGGCGGGCGCCTTCTTCGCCGCGGCCTTCTTGGCCGGCGGCTTCTTGGCGGCGGCCTTCTTCGCCGGAGCCTTGGTCGGCGCGGCCGCCTTCTTCGCGGGCGTCTTCTTGGCTGCGGGCTGACGTGAGGCCATGGGTGTGAGATTACCGGGGGAGGCGACGGTGGACACGTGTGCCTACTGCTTCACCCGTTTGTGTCGCCCTGGCACGGGCGGCGAACTGACGAGGCTTCACAGGACGGCTGACGAAGGCTCACGGCAGATGCCGGGAGCCACCGACGCATCGTACGGAACCATCGCTTCCGTCGCCTGTGCGGCAGTGCCCAGCACGGTGGTGCGGCGACGCCGGGCACCGGGACGCGACAGTCGCGGTCACCGTGACGCGACAGCCATGGGCATCGCGCAGGCGGCCGTGGGCCCCGCGCGGGCCGCCGTGGGCACCACGCGGACGGCCGCCCAAGGGCCGCCGTCAGTTCTGTGAGGGCACCGACGGCGCGCCGCTGCCGGTGCCCGGTTCCAGGGCGTCAAGAGCCCTGCGCAAACCGGTGAGTTTGCGTTCGAGATGGGCTGCCGTGGCGACGGCCGCCGCGTCGGCGGAGTCGTCGTCGAGCTGTTTGGACAGGGCCTCGGCCTGCTCCTCAACGGCGGCGAGCCGCGCGGACAGTTCGGCCAGGAGGTTGGCGGGCTCCTTGGCGTCCTCGGCCGCCGCCTTGCCACCGCCCTCCAGCTGGAGGCGCAGCAGGGCCGCCTGCTCGCGCAGTTGGCAGTTCTTCATGTACAGCTCGACGAACACCGAGACCTTCGCGCGCAGGACCCACGGGTCGAAGGGCTTGGAGATGTAGTCCACGGCGCCGGCCGCGTACCCCCGGAACGTGTGGTGCGGGCCGTGGTTGATCGCCGTGAGGAAGATGATCGGGATGTCCCGGGTCCGCTCCCGCCGCTTGATGTGCGCCGCGGTCTCGAAGCCGTCCATGCCTGGCATCTGGACGTCCAGGAGAATGACCGCGAAGTCGTCCGTCAGCAGCGCTTTGAGCGCTTCCTCCCCGGACGATGCCCGCACCAGCGTCTGATCGAGCGCAGAGAGGATGGCCTCCAGCGCCAGCAGATTCTCCGGCCGGTCATCGACCAGGAGGATCTTGGCCTTCTGCACCATGGCCCGCCCTCCTCGCCCCGGCGGTACACCGGGCGCCGCCCCAGAGGACGACTTTCTTGCGTCGTCCGTCCTTGTGCCGGTCATGGTAGCCGCACCCCGCCCGTCGCCACACCCTGTCACCGCGATGTCACTGTGCACGTAGCAGAAACGCAGTGGCGGACCAGAAGGTTCCCCGAATACCGCGGTTCTACACGGCGTCGGCCACACTCTGTCAGCAACTCCGCGTAGCGGTGCGGCTCCTCCGGACGCCTCACCGATGGTCCACGGGAGCGGCCGCGGACGGGGCGGCGGCCACGCTCCGTCACTCCGTCCGCATCCACTGCTCCATCACCGACAACAGGTGATCGGGATCGACCGGCTTCGTCACGTAGTCGGAGGCTCCGGAGTCGATGGCCTTCTCCCGGTCGCCCTTCATCGCCTTCGCGGTGAGCGCGATGATCGGCAGCCCGGCGAACTGAGGCATCCTGCGGATCGCCGTCGTCGTCGCGTAGCCGTCCATCTCCGGCATCATGATGTCCATCAGAACGACCGTCACGTCGTCGTGCTGCTCCAGGACCTCGATGCCCTCGCGGCCGTTCTCGGCGTACAGCACGGACAGGCCGTGCTGCTCCAGGACACTGGTGAGCGCGAACACGTTACGGATGTCGTCGTCGACGATGAGGACCTTCTCGCCGTCGAACTGGAACCCCGCGCGCGTGGCTGTCTCGTCCTGCGCGGCGCCCTCCTGCCACTGCTCCTGGGCTCCCCCGCCGGCCCTGGGGCCGGGCTGCGGAACCCCGCCGGCGGGCTCCGCGGGCAGCGCGGCCCGGCGGCGGCGCCGGAACAGGGCGGCGGGCCCTGCGTGTCGCTCCACGACCTCCGAGCGCGCCGTCCCGGGAGCCGTGGTGTCCTCGGCCGCGTTCCCCGCGGCCTCGGTCAGGCTCTCCAGGGCGGGCAGCGCGGGGGCGGCGGGCGACGCGAGCTGGGCGTACCCCTGCGGCGGCAGTTCGCTCGGGTGCAGGGGCAAATACAGCGTGAAGGTGGAACCTCGGCCCGGTTCGCTGGCCGCGTGGATCTCGCCGCCGAGCAGCCGGGCGATCTCCCGGCTGATGGACAGGCCCAGACCAGTGCCGCCGTACTTGCGGCTGGTCGTCCCGTCCGCCTGCTTGAACGCCTCGAAGATCACCCGCATCTTGCTGGCCGCGATGCCGATGCCGGTGTCCGCCACGGAGAAGGCGATCAGATCGGCGTCCGGGTCGCGCAGCGAACCGGCCTCAAGGAGCTGCTCCCGGATCGCGTTCGGCACGTCGTTGCTGGCAAGCCGGATGACGAGCTCCACCGCACCGGTGTCGGTGAACTTGACCGCGTTGGCCAGCAGGTTGCGCAGTACCTGAAGGAGACGTTGTTCGTCCGTGTGCAGCGTCGCGGGCAGCTCCGGCGATACGCGTACGGAGAAGTCGAGCCCCTTCTCGGCGGTCAGTGGACGGAAAGTGGCCTCTACGTAGTCCACGAGTTGGACGAGCGCGATGCGCGTCGGGCTGACGTCCATCTTGCCCGCCTCGACCTTCGACAGGTCCAGGATGTCGTTGATCAGCTGGAGCAGGTCCGAACCCGCCCCGTGGATCGTTTCGGCGAACTCCACCTGCTTGGGGGTGAGGTTCGCGTCGGCGTTGTCCGCGAGCAGCTTGGCGAGGATCAGCAGCGAGTTGAGCGGCGTCCGCAGCTCGTGCGACATGTTCGCCAGGAACTCGGACTTGTAGCGCATCGACACCGCGAGCTGCTCGGCACGCTCCTCGAGGACCTGCCGGGCCTCCTCGATCTCGGTGTTCTTCACCTCGATGTCGCGGTTCTGCTGGGCGAGCAGCGCGGCCTTCTCCTCCAGCTCGGCGTTGGAGTCCTGGAGCGCCTTCTGCCGGTTCTCCAACTCCTCGGAGCGGTCGCGCAGTTGCTCGGTGAGCTCCTGCGACTGCTTGAGCAGCATCTCCGTCTTCGTATTGACGCTGATGGTGTTGACGCTCGTTGCGATCATCTCGGCGATCTGGCTCAGGAAGTCCTTCTGGATCTGCGTGAACGGCTGGAACGACGCCAGCTCGATCACCCCGAGCACCTTGCCCTCGAAGAGCACCGGCAACACGATGACCTGCGCCGGGGGCGCCTCGCCGAGTCCGGAGGCGATGCGCAGATAGCCCGAGGGCGTGTTCTCCACGAGGATCGTGCGGCGCTCCTTGGCGGCCGTGCCGATCAGCGTCTCACCGGGCCGGAACGACGTGGGCATCGACCCCATCGAGTAGCCGTAGCTGCCCAGCATCCGCAGTTCGTACGCGTCCTCGTCGCGCCCCGGGTCGTTCGCGTCGTCGGTGGCCATCGCCAGGAAGAACGCGCCGTGCTGCGCCGAGACCACCGGCGTCAGCTCGCTCATGATCAGCGAGGCGACGTCCTCCAGGTCACGGCGGCCCTGCATCAGACCGGAGATGCGGGCCAGGTTGCCCTTGAGCCAGTCCTGCTCCTTGTTGGCGAGCGTGGTGTCGCGGAGGTTCGCGATCATCGTGTTGATGTTGTCCTGGAGGACCTGGATCTCGCCCGCCGCGTCCACGTCGATCTTCAGATTGAGATCGCCGCGGGTCACCGCGGTGGCCACGGCCGCGATCGCGCGCACCTGCCGGGTGAGGTTCCCGGCCATCTCGTTCACGGACTCCGTGAGGTCGCGCCAGGTGCCGTCGATGTCCCGTACGCGCGCCTGGCCGCCGAGCTGGCCTTCCGTGCCCACCTCGCGGGCGACGCGGGTGACCTCCTCGGCGAAGGACGACAGCTGGTCGACCATCGTGTTGATGGTCGTCTTGAGCTCCAGGATCTCACCGCGCGCGTCGATGTCGATCTTCTTGGTGAGGTCGCCCTTGGCGATGGCCGTCGTGACCATCGCGATGTTGCGCACCTGGCCGGTCAGGTTGGACGCCATGCCGTTGACGGACTCGGTGAGGTCCTTCCACGTGCCCGAGACGCCCGGGACGCGGGCCTGGCCGCCGAGGATGCCGTCCGTGCCCACCTCGCGCGCCACCTTGGTGACCTGGTCGGCGAACGAACTCAGCGTCTTCACCATGGTGTTGAAGGTGTCGGCGAGCTGCGCGACCTCGCCGCGCGCCTCGATCGTCACCGTCTTCGTCAGATCGCCGTTGGCGACGGCCGCGGCGACCTGGGAGATGTTGCGCACCTGCATGGTCAGGTTGTTGGCCATCAGGTTGACGTTGTCGCTGAGGTCCTTCCAGATGCCGGTGACGCCCGGGACGCGGGACTGGCCGCCCAGCTTGCCCTCGGTGCCCACCTCGCGGGCGACCCGCGTGACCTGCTCGGCGAACGACGACAGCTGGTCCACCATCGTGTTCACGGTCGTGACGAGTTCGAGGATCTCGCCCTTGGCGTCGACGGTGATCTTCTTGGACAGATCGCCGCGGGCGACGGCGGTCGTGACCTCCGCGATGTTGCGGACCTGGAGCGTCAGGTTGTTGGCCATGCCGTTCACGGACTGTGTCAGGTCCTTCCAGGTGCCCGACACGCCCTGCACCTCGGCCTGACCGCCCAGGATGCCGTCCGTACCCACCTCGCGGGCGACGCGCGTCACCTGCTCCGCGAAGGCCGAGAGCTGGTCCACCATCGTGTTGAGGGTGTTCTTCAGCTCCTGGATCTCGCCGCGCGCGTCCACGTCGATCTTCTGCGACAGGTCGCCGCGCGCCACCGCCGTGGCGACCTGCGCGATGTTGCGGACCTGCGCGGTGAGGTTGCCCGCCATGCCGTTCACGGAGTCCGTGAGGTCGCGCCACACGCCCGCGACGCCGGGGACCTGCGCCTGGCCGCCGAGCCTGCCCTCCGTGCCCACTTCGCGGGCGACACGCGTCACCTGGTCGGCGAAGGCGGAGAGCTGGTCGACCATGGTGTTGATGGTGTTCTTGAGCTCCAGGATCTCGCCGCGGGCATCCACGTCGATCTTCTGGGAGAGGTCGCCGCGCGCCACCGCCGTCGTCACCTGGGCGATCTGGCGGACCTGGGAGGTCAGATTGCCCGCCATGAAGTTGACGGAGTCCGTCAGCTCCTTCCAGGTGCCGCTCACGCCGTCCACGCGCGCCTGACCGCCCAGCCGGCCCTCGGTGCCCACGTCCCGGGCCATCCGCGTGACCTGGTCGGCCATCGAGGACAGCTGGTCCACCATCGTGTTCACGGTGTTCTTCAGCTGGAGCATCTCGCCGGAGACGTCCACGGTGACCTTCTGCGACAGGTCGCCGTTGGCCACCGCCGTCGTCACCTGCGCGATATTGCGGACCTGGCCCGTGAGGTTGCGGAAGGCGGTGTTCACCGAGTCGGTGAGGTCCTTCCAGGTGCCCGCGGCGCCCGGCACCTGCGCCTGGCCGCCGAGCTGGCCCTCGGCGCCGACCTCGCGCGCCACCCGGGTCACCTCGTCGCCGAAGGACGACAGCTGGTCCACCATCGTGTTCACGGTGTTCTTGAGTTCGAGCATCTCGCCCGCGACGTCGACCGTGACCTTCTGCGACAGGTCGCCGTTCGCCACCGCCGTCGTCACCGTGGCGATGTCACGGACCTGCGTCGTCAGATTCCGGAAGACCGTGTTGACGGAGTCGGTGAGGTCCTTCCAGGTGCCGGCCGCGCCCGGCACGTTGGCCTGACCGCCGAGCTGTCCCTCCGCGCCGACCTCGTTGGCCACGCGTGTGACCTCGTCGGCGAACGTCCGCAGCGTCTCGGTCATCTGGTTGATGGTCCCGGCGAGCTGCGCCACCTCGCCGCGCGCGCTCACCCGTACCTTCTGCGACAGATCGCCGTTGGCGACCGCCGTCGTGACCTGGGCGATGCCGCGCACCTGCGCCGTCAGGTTCCCGGCCATCAGATTGACCGAATCCGTGAGGTCCTTCCACACGCCCGCGACGCCCGGCACCTGCGCCTGCCCGCCGAGCTCGCCCTCCGTACCGACCTCGCGCGCGACGCGCGTGACCTCCGAGGAGAACGAGGACAGCTGGTCCACCATCGTGTTGACGGTGTTCTTCAGCTCCAGCATCTCGCCGGCCACGTGAACCGTGACCTTCCGGGACAGATCCCCCTTCGCCACGGCGGTCGTCACCAGCGCGATGTCCCGCACCTGCGCCGTCAGGCGGTACGCCATCGTGTTGACCGAGTCCGTGAGGTCCTTCCACGAACCGGACATGCCGCGCACCCGGGCCTGCCCGCCCAGCTTGCCCTCCGTGCCCACCTCGCTGGCCACGCGCGTGACCTCGTCGGTGAACGTGGACAGCTGGTCCACCAGGTTGTTGACCGTGCGCCCGACCTTCAGGAACTCGCCGCGCAGCGGATGGCCGTTGCCGTCCGCCACGTGCGCGCGCAGCTCCATGCGCTGCTCCAGATCGCCGTCGGCGACCGCGGAGAGCACCCGGCCGACCTCGGAGACCGGTCGTACGAGATCGTCGACCAGGTCGTTCGCCGCGTCGATCGCGGACGCCCAGGAGCCCTCCATCGCCCCGGCCTCGAGCCGCTCTGTGAGCTTGCCCTCACGGCCCACCGTGCGCCGCACCCGCGACAGCTCTCCGGTGAGGTGCAGATTACGGTCCGCGACCTCATTGAAAACGGCGGCGATCTCCGACATCGCGTCGTCGCCCGTGACCGTGAGCCGTTTGCGGAAATTCCCGTCCCGCATGGCCACGAGCGCGGTCAGCAGCCTGTTCAGGGCCGCCGCCTCCACCGTGACCGTCGTCCCGTTCCGCGGCTTGCGCTGACCGTTCAGGGACCGTCCGTCTTTCGCGCGCGTCTTACTGCCCCGCGTCGCAGCGCCAGACTCCACTGTGTCCCTCCCGCAAGGGTCGACCGTACTGCTCGTCTCAAGCCTGCCCAGTGTTTCACCACGGCCGAACCAGGCCATAACAGTTCGGCAGCTTCGCACACCGTCCGCACACCCTCCGGGCGGAAACACTGGCGACCGGCATCAGCATGGACGGCGAAGGTAAGTAACCTGGCATCCGGCTGTCCAACCACCCCGGTCCTGCCCGGCCAGGGCGGTGGCACACATATTCAGCGGGCATCGGAGGGGCGGCCGCACCATGGGACTGCAGATTCCCGGGGGACAACGGACGAGGAGCTCTGTGATCACCGCGCGCGCGGCTGCGACTTTCGAACCCGTCGGGCGTTCCGTCGCGACGGCCCGCTCGTTCGTCAGGGACACCCTTCAGGGGTGGGGGTTTTCGGACATCGTCGACGACGCGGTCGTGCTGACCAGCGAGCTGGTCACGAACGCCGTCGTCCACGCGGGCACCGCCGCCGACGTCCAGTGCCTGCGCACCGACGACACCGTCCGCATCGAGGTCTCCGACCGCTATCCCGAGCGCGAGATCCCCCTCCAGAACTCCCCCGCGACCATGGGCAGCCCCGACCGCGAGGGCGGCCGCGGCCTCCAGCTCTGCGCCGCGCTCGCCACCCGCTGGGGCGTTGACTACACCCCCACGCACAAGCAGGTCTGGTTCCAACTCGACCTGCCCGACCGCCCCGTGGGCACCCGCGCCGCCGGCCCCACGCTGCCGCCCGACCTGCTCCCGATCACCGACGGCCGGGTCCGCGTCGCCGTCGTCCAGATCGACCGCGCGGGCGCCATCTCCGCCTGGAACGAGGACGCGGAGGAACTCTTCGGGTACGTCGCCGAGCAGGTCACGGGCAAGCCCCTCACGGACTTCGCCGCCTGGCCGCACACCCCGGGCACCAGCACCGGCATCGCCGACGCCCTCCAGCTCTCGCGCTGGGAGGGCAGCTACGGCATCCGCGACGCCGACGGCCGCGTCACCCCCGTCTACGCCTCCCACCTGCGCGTCCGCGATACGGACGGCGAGCCATCCACGGTCTGTCTGCTCGTACGCGACGACGAGCGCGCCGTCCTGCAGACCCCGCTGCGCGGCCCGTCGCCGGAGTCCGGCGCCCTGAGCGAGCCGCACGCCGCCGACCCCTTCGAGGTCTTCATCGGCACCCCCACGCCCGAGGACCTGGACGGCCTGCTCCAGCGCACCGTCGAGCGCGCCCGCGACATGCTCGACGGCGACGCGGCCTTCCTGCTCCTGGCCACGGACGACGAGACGGAACTGGAAGTACGCGCCTCCACCGGCCTGCCCTCCGCCCGCCAGCGCTTCGCCCGCGTCCCCGTGGAGGCGGGCACCGGACGCTACGGCTCCGCCCGCATGCCCGCCGTCCACGAGGACCTCACGGTCGTCCCGGACGCGGTGCCCCTCCTGAAGAGCACGGGCATGCGCTCGGTCGTCACGGTCCCCCTGAAGGTCGAGGGCCGCCTCACGGGCTCCCTCGGCGTCGCCGCCGAGGCGCCGAACCGGTACTCGAACGAGGAGGCCCTGCGCCTGCAGTTCGCCGCCGACCGCATCGCCCTCGGCATCGAGTCGGCCCGGCTCGGCGATCTGCAGCGGCTGCGCCGCGGCTCCCTCTCCTTCCTCGTCGAGGCCTCCGACCTGCTCGCGGGTACGCTCGACCGGGACCAGACCCTCGCGCTCATGGCACAGATGACGGTCCCCACGCTCGCCACCTGGTGCGCCGTCTACACGATCGCCGACCAGGCCTCGGAGCCGTACCTCTCGTACGTCCTGCACGAGGACGAGGAGCGCATCGACGGCTTGAAAGCGCTCCTCAAGAAGGTCGACCCGCCGGAACCGGTGCCCACCCCGGGCGCCCGCATCTGGAAGGCCCCGTCCGAGGCCGCCCACCAGTCGGCGCTGCGCAACTCCATGCGCAACCTCGGCCTCGGCGAGCCCGTGTCCACCATGGGCGGCATCGGCACCTCGCTGTCCACGGCGTCCGCGGTGGGCGGCGAGACGGTCGTCCTGCCCCTGGTCGCCCGCAACCGCGTCATCGGCATGCTCACGCTCGGCAAGCCCGCCGACGAGCACTTCCGCCAGGAGATCCTGGAACTCGCCGAGGACCTGTCCCGCCGGGCCGCCCTGGCCCTGGACAACGCCCGCCTGTACTCGGAGCGCACGGCCATCAGCCAGTCCCTCCAGCGCAGCCTGCTCCCGCCCGGCCTGCCCCAGGTCCCCGGCGTGGAGGTCGACGTCATCTACCGCGCGGCGGGCGAGGGCAACGAGGTCGGCGGCGACTTCTACGACCTGTTCCCCATCAGCGACGGCGCCTACGGCTTCGCCATCGGCGACGTGTGCGGCACCGGCCCCGAGGCGGCCGCCGTGACGGGCCTGGCCCGGCACGCGCTGCGCCTCCTCGCCCGCGAGGGCTTCGGCGGCCCCGCGGTCCTGGAGCGCCTGAACGCGGCGATCCTCGACGAGGGCGCCCGCAGCCGCTTCCTCACCCTCCTGTACGGCGAGTTGCGGCCCCAGGAGGACGGCTCCGCGGTCCTGAAGATCGTCTGTGCGGGCCATCCACTGCCGCTGCGCCTGCGCCAGGACGGCACGGTCGAGCCGTACGCGGAGCCGCAGCCGCTCCTCGGCGTCATGGAGGACCTCGATCTGTACGAGCAGACGATGACGCTCGACCCGGGCGACGTCCTGCTCTGCGTCACCGACGGCGTCACCGAGCGCCGCGAGGGCACCCGCATGCTGGGCGACGACGGTCTCGCGGACGTCCTCACGACCTGCACGGGGCTCACGGCGGGCGCGGTGGCGGCGCGCATCATGCGCGCGGTGGAGCGCTTCGCCACGGACGCGCCGTCGGACGACATGGCGATCCTGGCGATGCGCGTCCCGGAACTCCACAGCTGAACTCACAGGCTGGTCGCCGTGCCGTGAAAGGGCACGGAGGCCGGCCCGGGAAACGAAGAAGGCCACCGCCTGTGAGGCGGTGGCCTTTTCGAATGGAGCCCCCAAGCGGAATCGAACCGCTGACCTTCTCCTTACCATGGAGACGCTCTACCGACTGAGCTATAGGGGCCAGTTGCGCCTTTCGCGGTTTTCCGCGCGGCAACGAAATAAATCATACCCGAACATCCGGTGGTCTCGAACCACCCTGCTCCGGTGGCTAAAACGCCGGCTGGAGCAATCCCCCGAGCGCGTTGCACGCCGATACGATCCGCTGGAGGTCGCGCCGGGACAGCCAGGCGTCGACGGGCAGCGCCAGCGTCTCGTCCGCGGCCCGCTCCGTCTGCGGCAGCTCCACGTCCCGCCAGAACTGCGGCGTCCGGTGCAGCGGCGTCTTCACGGGCACCCGGCAGTCGACTCCCTTGGCCCGCAGCACCCGCGCGAAGGCGTCCCGGTCCGGCCGCCCGTTGCCGGGCACGCGGACGACGTACTGCTGGTAGCTGTGGCTCTCGCCGCCGGCGGGGGTGTGCACGCCCTTGAGGCGGGCGGTGAGGTACGCGGCGTGCGTCCGTCGCCGTGCGACGTCGTCGTACGTCGCGCCCTGCTCACCTTCTTCGAGCACCAGCATCCCGTGCCGCTGTCCGAGCGCGTGCATCCGCGGCATGTCGGCCCGGCCCCCGAAGCGCCGTACGACGACGACGGCCGCCGTGCGCTCGGTGCGGACGGCGTCGACCGCGTCGGCGTCGAGGCAGTACGTGGCCGGTTCGATGTCCGCGAACACCGGCATGGCTCCCGCGGAGATCACGGCTTCGGCGACCGAGGAACTCCCGTACGCGGGTACGACGACCTCGTCGCCGCTGCCTACGCCTGCCGCTCTGAGCAACGCTTCTGTCCCCATGTGACGGATGCTGATCGCGCAACGTGAACGGGAAGTAACGCAAAACAAAAAAGAGCTGGTCCCTGAACCGAAGTTCAGGGACCAGCTCTTATCAAATTTTGTTCGGCGGCGTCCTACTCTCCCACAGGGTCCCCCCTGCAGTACCATCGGCGCTGTAAGGCTTAGCTTCCGGGTTCGGAATGTAACCGGGCGTTTCCCTCACGCTATGACCACCGAAACACTATGAAACTGTGAACTACCGCACCACACCGAAGTATGGGGTTGTTCGTGGTTTCAGAACCAACACAGTGAACGCGAGCAACTGAGGACAAGCCCTCGGCCTATTAGTACCAGTCAACTCCACCCGTTACCAGGCTTCCATATCTGGCCTATCAACCCAGTCGTCTACTGGGAGCCTTACCCTCTCAAGGAGGTGGGAATACTCATCTCGAAGCAGGCTTCCCGCTTAGATGCTTTCAGCGGTTATCCCTCCCGAACGTAGCCAACCAGCCATGCCCTTGGCAGAACAACTGGCACACCAGAGGTTCGTCCGTCCCGGTCCTCTCGTACTAGGGACAGCCCTTCTCAATATTCCTACGCGCACAGCGGATAGGGACCGAACTGTCTCACGACGTTCTAAACCCAGCTCGCGTACCGCTTTAATGGGCGAACAGCCCAACCCTTGGGACCGACTCCAGCCCCAGGATGCGACGAGCCGACATCGAGGTGCCAAACCATCCCGTCGATATGGACTCTTGGGGAAGATCAGCCTGTTATCCCCGGGGTACCTTTTATCCGTTGAGCGACGGCGCTTCCACAAGCCACCGCCGGATCACTAGTCCCGACTTTCGTCCCTGCTCGACCCGTCAGTCTCACAGTCAAGCTCCCTTGTGCACTTACACTCAACACCTGATTACCAACCAGGCTGAGGGAACCTTTGGGCGCCTCCGTTACCCTTTGGGAGGCAACCGCCCCAGTTAAACTACCCATCAGACACTGTCCCTGATCCGGATCACGGACCCAGGTTAGACATCCAGCACGACCAGAGTGGTATTTCAACGGCGACTCCCCCGATACTGGCGTACCGGGTTCACAGTCTCCCACCTATCCTACACAAGCCGAACCGAACACCAATATCAAACTGTAGTAAAGGTCCCGGGGTCTTTCCGTCCTGCTGCGCGAAACGAGCATCTTTACTCGTAGTGCAATTTCACCGGGCCTATGGTTGAGACAGTCGAGAAGTCGTTACGCCATTCGTGCAGGTCGGAACTTACCCGACAAGGAATTTCGCTACCTTAGGATGGTTATAGTTACCACCGCCGTTTACTGGCGCTTAAGTTCTCAGCTTCGCCACCCCGAAGAGTGACTAACCGGTCCCCTTAACGTTCCAGCACCGGGCAGGCGTCAGTCCGTATACATCGCCTTACGGCTTCGCACGGACCTGTGTTTTTAGTAAACAGTCGCTTCTCGCTGGTCTCTGCGGCCACCCCCAGCTCAGGATGTAAAACCCATCACCAGGCGTGGCCCCCCTTCTCCCGAAGTTACGGGGGCATTTTGCCGAGTTCCTTAACCATAGTTCACCCGAACGCCTCGGTATTCTCTACCTGACCACCTGAGTCGGTTTAGGGTACGGGCCGCCATGAAACTCGCTAGAGGCTTTTCTCGACAGCATAGGATCATCCACTTCACCACAATCGGCTCGGCATCAGGTCTCAGCCTTAATGTGTGACGGATTTGCCTATCACACGGCCTACACCCTTACCCCGGGACAACCACCGCCCGGGCTGGACTACCTTCCTGCGTCACCCCATCGCTTACCTACTACCACCTTGGATCGGCGGCTCCACCACTCCCCTTTGCCCGAAGGCTCCAGGGCGGCTTCACGGCCTTAGCATTAATGGGCTCGATATTGGGCGTTTCAAAGCGGGTACCGGAATATCAACCGGTTATCCATCGACTACGCCTGTCGGCCTCGCCTTAGGTCCCGACTTACCCTGGGCAGATCAGCTTGACCCAGGAACCCTTAGTCAATCGGCGCACACGTTTCTCACGTATGTATCGCTACTCATGCCTGC